>CBDFGH010000011.1:0-153557 GCA_965247145.1 Rickettsiales bacterium | reverse complement strand
CCGGGTCGGCGGAGATACGGTGGAGGAGATTCGTTATGAGATGGCTCGCCTTTTCCTCCTGCTCGATGGCCGCCTGCTCCGGCACTGAAACAAGCTCTCGCACGAAGATTGCACCCAGGCCCTGCATCAGGGGATAAGCGAAAGCCTGAAACAGCTCCGACATGAAATTCTGTTTCGAGATAAAGTGCTGCGGATGCGTGACGGCATCGAGCAGTTTAAAATCGTGGTTGACGCGCCAAGTGCCGGTTTCCTTATCCACCGGCAAATAACCGCGCCGAATCTTCTGCCAGATGCCGACCGGAATCCCCACCACACGCGCATAAAACATGCGCCAGTACGGCAGTTGCATCTCGTGCCGCGCTTCGGGACGGGAGGCATAAACACCCATTGCATCCCCAGGCAACGCAGTCGGTTTTTTCGCGCTCTTCATAATTGCGCGTTTTACCTTGCAGGGTGATTTTGATTTGGGCAGCGTCAGCGCCCTAACCATCCAGCTACGATAATAAGAAATAAAACTATGTAATCAAAAGCTTATTATAAATAGTAGCGCGGTCATAAAATGTTAACAGAAATTAGCTTTAATATCCTTATGGAGTCGTAGAACCAACAGGATATTCAATGAGCGCAGACACAAGGCAAAATGCCATCAGCAGCTTGGCAGAGGCCTGCACTAATGGGTCGCTATTACAGACCGGCCAGTTCCCGGAACAATATCTGGAATCCGAACGGGTTGTGGATCCCAACTCTGTCGATGGCGTGGCATTTGAAACATATTGCCAAGGCATTTTGCAAAAGCTGCAGCCCGCGCGTACTGAGCGCGATCACCCCGTGCGGTTTGTGTTACTCAATAGCGAAGATATGGAAGGTTATATTCTTCCGAACGGTGAGCCAGCTGTCATCGCTTTAAGCAAAAGTCTCATCGAGTTCTGTAAAGGTGATGAAACGCCGTTGGCCTGGGTCATCGGCCATGAATACACGCATCTGCTTTCTCAACTGGAACGGCAAGGTGGACACGGACGTAAGCTGGAGGAGGCCAGCGCCGATTTCGTACCGCTGCGCTGGATGGAAGCGGCAGGTTATTCGCCGATGGGCGGGGTGGAATTTATCGCGCGGCTCTATCTGAAAAACGGGCCGCTGTCGAAAGCCGCAGTCGAAAAGCAGCGCATAACCTCCGCCGATGCGACGACACTTATGCATACGTTGCAAGATCCGCATTTCCGCGACGATCATCGTGTGGCGGTGCTGGCGGATACAATTGGCGGCAGCGATGTGCGCGAAGGCCGCAATTCGGCGGCCATGAAACGGGTGCCGATCCCTGCAAATATCCGAAAATTGGTGAAAGGCGCTGAGCATACCCGCTACATCGATCACCTACGCGCGAAACCTGATTATGCAAGTGCCAATCCGCTGGAGCAGATAGAGCGGTTGCGTTTGCATCTTGGCGACCTGCAGCCAGAATTCCCCTGGCGAGCCGTAGAGATGCAGGAAGCTTTGGGAGACGCGGTCGAGGAAATCCAGAATTATGATTGGGACGCCATCGGTCAGGATATCGATGAAGTAGATGAGAAACTCGCGGAAACTGGCGTGGCGTTTATCGAAGACCTCGCCGAAATGCCGGAAGCCTTCGATGTGCTCTATCCGACCATTAGTAGGGAACTCCTGCAGGAGCGCGATGCTAAGAAACCGCAGGGTCCGCTCAAGGATCTGGCCGTCGGGTTGCAGGAGATCATCACTGCCAAGGATGCGCGAACATTCGAAGAAAATTATCAGCGTATCAAACCTTTGCTGGAACGATACAATGCCTTACCCCTCGCCAATCTAGAATGGCCACAGTTCAAAACCGGGTTGAATGATTCGGAAGCCGTACGCGAGACGGCGGAATATCTGACGCCTGTACCTTGGGAGAATCAGATTCGCTGGGCACTGGCCCATATCGAACGGACGGGCGATGACGGCCCGGTGGCCATGTTGACGCGGATGGGAATTCATGACGAGCGATTGTTCAAAAAAGGCAGCGCCCAAATGTATGCCGAACTTGGGGAAACCATGAGCGCCGGCAGCCATTTCGGTATGCCCGAAGGCTATAAAAGCGGCCGGTTGAAATACGAATCGTACACGGACGAAACCGGCACGAGCCAAGTTTTCGACGGTTTTAATCCCAGCCCTCACACCACCATGGCCGAACGCTACTTGGAGACGGAACATTACCGCTGGTATAGCGCGTCGCGTAGTGGAAGAGATGTTGCAGAGAAATTTTTCGATACTCCGGGATTCGAGCCCGGAAAGGGCAAAACAGCAAACGCACAGAACAATGCGATCAATGCCGCAGGTGACATGTCGCGACCTATTCTCATTTCACTATGGCCAGGTAGGGACGAAGAGTTTGTTGCCACTTTTGCCACTCGCTTCAAAGAATATGAAGCATCGATGAAAACGCCGGAAATCTTGACGGTCAATCCATTGCGCCATCCCCAGGCAGCGCTGGTGCGAACTATTCTCATGGATGCGTACGAATACCTCATTCCTGATGATTATGAACGCACGAATGGTGTACTGCCGGAAGCGGTACGCACTTATCTACGCGAAGATGCGAAGCGCATGCTTGGTAAAAGTCAGAAAACGGCGTTTGAGATCGACGAGGCGATCGATATCATCGAGCAGCAAATCTACCCGTGCGAAGCACATCGCGATCGCTTAGCCGATCGCCTTTTGAATGCTGTTCAAAAAGATACACCGGGCGCGGCTGAACTGATGCGGAGCTTCTACCTAGGACGGGAAGATGGATGCGACTACGAGCATATCTTCGTAAAGGGATTATTGAACAGTCCGAAAGAAAAGCTTGGTTCGCCCTTTTGGACGCCGATCGAAGTACAAGAAGATGATGTTAATTCGACATCTTATGAAAAGAAGCATGCGCTTAAGAAAGTGTTTTCTTATGAGCAGCAGATGGATTTCATGTTGCGAGAGAACATTATTAAACCCGATTCCGTGATGCGACATTCAGAGAACCAAGCTTATCCGACGGACAATATAGAATTCTGGGAGTATATTTTTTTTAATTCACGGGTTGATTGGAACCTTCTTAGTGTCTCAGAACTTCTGGATATGGAGAGCGCGTGTGAAGCAGCGACGGCCAAAGGATTTACCGGACACCGTGAAATCATCAGTCAACTATACGACACCAAATTGGAACATCCAGGTTATGAAAAGCTGAATAGAAACTACATTGAATTCGGTCAGTCGGCTCCAAATGCAGGGGGCGGGCTTGAAGCAACCGACCAAACTACAGGGGCTGAAAACCTGCTTGGAATTGGCACCATCGATCCAACGCATGATTTCGCTGAGAAAGATGCATCGGAAAAATCAATTGAAGATGCAGCCAGCATTCGCCAGCGCCAGGAAGAAGAAGCGGAGGAAGAAAAATATGGCGGTCCAGAAGCCGTGGATTACGACGATGATGACGATCTCGAGGCTGACGAGCCATACAGTTTGGAAGATGGTCCACCTGTCGTCCTCAATGTTCGCGAGGGAATCACCAGCAGCGATTTCCTATTGAAGAACAGCATGGCTTTCTCCAAAGGGGGTGCACTGTCGCTCAAAGCGCTTCGCGAAATTGATAAAACACTGACAAAGGCCGATGATTACACGGGAGACAGCCTTGATTTAGCCCGCATGCTCACCATCGTGGATCGCTATGAACTCATTTCATCTTACGAAAAACTGCAGCTATTCAAGCAACGCACGCTGGAAGCCATCTCCGAAGAACCCAATCTCGAAAAAAGACGCCAAGCCATCGATCACATTTTGATCCACTGCAACCTCAAAGACTTCGGGCTGCGGAAGAAGTTCATCTCCGGCTGGGTGGAATTGCTGCAGGAGGATCTGACGAAAAAAGGGTTGCCTGCGATCGACGATAGCAGTCCAGAATTTGCCGAGGGCATGAAAGAGGCGATTGCCGGTGTGCGTCTGCTCGGCAGTTCGACCTCGCGTTACGAGATTCTCAACGAACTGTCAGTGCGCCTGGAAACCCAGCGCGAGGCAAGCCGCTTGGTAAAAGATGTTCTTTATTCGAGTGATGCGCGCAATATCGAGGAAACAGAGAACACCATCAATTTTGGCGAAGGTGCTATCTCGATCACGGATGCGAATCCTCCTTTACGCCGTGCCATCGTGAAATTTCTCTCGCGTGAACCCGAGCCGGAACTGACCAACGAAACCGCCAAGGCCACGCGGCTTTATATGATTCAAGCCAATCAGGTCGGGCGTTCAGTCTATGGTCCAAGCTCCCGCATCAGCGACGATAAGCTGAAAACCTCATTATTGCGCTATCACGACAATTTCTGGAATATGGCCCTTCCCACCCGGGCATTGATCATGAGCCAGTTGTTACTTCCCGGCCATGAACGTGATTTCGAGCAATTGAGTACCGCACGCGAAGCCCTACCGGAAGAGAATTCGGCGCCGTTACCGAACAAAATACTTAATCCTCTGGCTAAACGACAATTCGCCGATGCGTTCGAGACCGTATCCGATACTTTGTTCCCCACCGGCACGCCCCATAGCGATGAGGCAAAAATTCTGCTGCAAGCTTATGACACGATGCTGGAGCGCACGGGACGCATCCATGTTCGCCCCGTTTTGCTGGCGGTCATGATGTCAGCCAGCCAGCAATCGCAACAACAGCGGGCCGTGAGCGTGGGTGAACGCTTGGCACTGGTGTTAGAGATGATGGGTACGGCCGAGATCAAGACTGGTCAGATGGCCGGGAGCAACAATAACACGCCCAAAGATATCGCCGAGGGCTTGCAACGCCTGAAGGATCGCGCGGCCGAACCGACGCGGTGGGAGATGTGGGACATGATCGACGAATCGGTGCCGCCCGCATTGCAGTCGCGCTTTGGCCATGTCGGCAAAGTGCTCGGTTCGGCCTCCATGTATATAACGCTGGATGTGGAGATGAAACCCGGCGAAGCAGCACGAGATGCCGATTCGGACATGGTGCTCTCTTTGCAACGACCCCATGCCAAGGCGCAAGCGCAGCAGGGATTCTCGATGCTGGATGAATTTGTGAAGGTGTTGGCAGAGCAGGAAGAACAGATCACGCCAGAATTCGCCAAAAACCTGCACGAAATGGCACGCCAAGCCCAGGAGATGGTCGCAATTGAGACAGACGCCGAGATCGGTGCCACGCAAGTCATGGCTGCCGAGCAGCTAAAAGCAGGAAAAACAGTGCGCATCAAGCATCGGGATGGAGAGCAGACCATCCAATTCAATCACGCGACCTGGACCGATTACGGCGAAGGATTCCGCCTGATGAACAAGATGCAGGGCAATAATTTCAACGAGGCATTGGGTATCCAGCATTTCCGCCGGAACGAGAATGGTAGCTTGGAAGTGACCGACAAGGTCCATGGCAAGCAAGTTTATGCCACGGAAGACGCATTGCCCGAGGATTTGAGACAACGACTGGATGAAAAGCGTCAATACGCAGCCGCGCATTGGATGCTGGGTGCCGCCAATATTCTGCGCGGTGGGCCGCTGGATCAGGATATTCATGGCGGAAATTTCAAGATTGACCCTGGCACTCATAGCATCAACAGCTTCGATGACGGCATGATTCACGCCACGCGTGATGCGAAGAACAAAGTGATCATTACCGTTCCCAGCGAGGACGACCTTCAACAACTCGGCAAGACTATTTGCGCGGCATTGGATGCGTTACGCAGCGATAGTCCGAAACCCATAGCCGAGGTGATTTCGGACAGCATGGACGAAATTCGGCGTGCACGCGGCGGCGAAGTGCCCGTACATCTGCTCCGTGTAGAACGTACGTTGCTTTCCATGAATGACAGCGGCACCTATCTAGGCAAGGAACAGATGGGCGAGATGTTGCTTTCGCTTTACAAAGCGAAGCAGATGCACCCAATCATCCAACAAATGGTTTCCAAACATATCGGCTACGTGGGCCAAGCCGCCGTGGCGACCATGAAAACACCCTACAGCTTGCAGGATGCGGAACAGCGTGGCGCAACACTGACACCGCCCAAGCAGTGGAAGGCCACCCCGAAACCGGTCGACAATACAAAGCCTGATACCTCATCCACGGAAACACAAGAATGGTCGGCGAGTAATGATCTTCCATCACTACCCGCCATCACTCAAATACGCTCCATCGCCAGCCAATCATTCGACTACGGGCCGCATTGATGGGAATAAATTGGATGGATATGCGAAAGTTCTCATGCATAGCAAAGTTTGATGGCCTTCAGACCTAATGCATTTCGTGACCATGTGCCGCGTTCGATTTTTTGACACCGGCATAAGTACCTTGTCCTTTCATCGCCATCGCCAACTGGTTCTTTGTCTTGTCATCGAGCAGACTGGCGAAATCATGGGAAGGAACGACATGGTTTGGCGGTGCGGGCGCCAGCAGAGTATGGCCAGCCCCCGCACCGCCAAAATCTCCACTACCGAATTCCAGGGTGGTTTTTTTGCCTTTGTTCGCATGAGTCTGCGGAGCCTTGGGCGGCTCTTTCAGTTTCGCATCTGCCCAATCGCCTTTCCATTGATCAAGCCATTCTCCACCATAATGCGCCCCAGCCAGTGCGCCGCCGATACCCATCACCAGGCCAACCCCTGCACCGACCAGCGTACCGGCCCCGGGAATCACGCTGCCAATCACCGCACCGGTGGCCATGCCGGCCGCAATACCACCAAGAATGCCGCCCACCGTACTACCCACGGCTTTCGTCGCGCGGTGGCCATCTTTGGCGGAGATGGCGGCGGTCGTTTCAGCAACGCCGACAGCGAGCGCGATGGGAATCGCAGCCCGCCCTGCGATTTTACCCGCAACACCGAGTGCCTTCGAGGCGCCGCTGGCAGCTTCTAAGGTCTCTGCGGCGGCACTAGCGCTTTTGGTAACAGAGCGTATTCCGTTGACCGAATCCACGGCACCGACTGTGAAATTCGCCCCATCCCCCACCAACCCGGCCTGAGCTGCTACGCTGCGAACGCCACCAGCCTTCACATCCTGATGATACAGGCTGTTTTCATCCCCCAGTTTATCCCACAATCCTTTGGCACCCATCGCCAACCCAATCGGAGCGTTGGCAGCATTCACGATTTTAGCGCCGCGGGAGGTGGCAACGGAAGATACCGGATGAGCGTCAGAATGGCTTAGCGCTGCCGCTTCTGGATGAGCCATTTTCAATGCATCATACGCGGTCGCATCCGCTACATGCCATTGCCCATTGGGTTGTATACGCAAGGCAGGCTTGCCCTGATGCTGAATTTCGATATCCGAATAATGCTCGTGCAACGATTGAAGAAATTCGAGATTCCGAGTGGGCTTCCCTGTTCCCGTCTGGAAGAGCTCTGTGGCACTCTGCGCCTTAATATTGATATCTTTCTTGCCAGAGAACAGGGCAAGTTTATCAATGTCCTGGATGACAATTTTCCCGGTTTTGAGATTGGCCTCCATAATCGTAGCGGGTGGGCGATTATTGCCGTCCACGATGGTAAATTCGATGTCTTGACCGGCAAAACTATTGAGTCGATCCACCAAATCGCGCGAAACGTTTCGATGAATGCTCAATGTACCTTCCGTATGCTCATAGCGGCCAGTTTGTTCCCCGCGCCCAAAAGATCGTTGCAATGCCACATCAGTATCCGTTGCAACGACGGAAACGTATTTGGGCCCCCCTTGGGTCAGGTGCATGGTCGGATCGTTCGGTCCGACGAACACTTGGTCGAGCACCATATGCGGTCTATTGTGAGAAGCCTGTACCGTGGCGAGAACCCGCGTTTTGACGATTGCGGCATCGTCCATCAACAGTTGAGATTGCGCATATTTGTGTGTGGTCAGGTGCTCTTGAGTGGCAAATAATGGTTTGAAGGCATCGCCATTTAACAAAATGCGGTCCGATTCAGCCGCCCCGTATTGCACTGTAACCTTGGCTTCCAAATCTCCCACTGTCGTGCCTTTGCCGGAGGCAGGGCCGCCAAGAATAAAGGCCATATGAGCCTTCCCAGGCTCATGGTAAGTGATCCGGCTGAGATGCTGCTCATGCACAAGAGCATCAAGCTTGGGTTGAATATAGGCACCCATTTCGCGACGAGCGACTTGCTCATACAGAATGTCGCTCGCGCGCTGCACGATCATGTCTTTTTTCGTCATCCCCTCGGGAATCATTCGTTCGATCTCGTGCAGCTTGCCTTTGGCAGTGAGTTCTTTCTCCGCCTGCTTCATATCGGCAAAGGCTTTGGCTAACGCCATTTCTTCGGGTGTGTGGGCTTTCGAGGGATCGAATTCTTTGCCGTCGGCTGTCAATTGCGCCATGCGCGCTTCGATCTGCTGGTGGCGACCACGCAGCTCTTCCATCTTCTTCACGTAATCTGGGGAGGATTCTAGGCGATGAACCAAGTCGTGCGTCAGCTTCTCCAACTGTGCATCGTACCCACCATGATTGGTGATCTGTATTTGAGTCGCGATAGAGACTGCCGATTCCTGCAGCGCCATGCGCTCGGGGGAAAAGGCGGTAATGTCGCGATAGGTGGCATTGAAAAGTGAGAGCAATACGCGTCGTTCATCCAACGAACGCAACGCGGCCCCATCCGCGAGAATAGAAAAGGGCAACCCACTGTCTCGGCTGACAGCGGGAATGGTATAAGGCCCTGGTTTGGGTGTGGGGTTCGGCATTCTTGCTCCCTGGTCTTCCAAGGATTATAATGAATGCCTGTTAATATTTTGTGACTGAAGGATTAATATTATTTTTCGAATCCAAAGCTTCCATCTTTTCGTTCTATAAAGCCGCGCTTAACAGGAGTTTTACGATCATTACCCTTTTCAATCAGCTTCTTGATATTAGGCTGATCCCCTTTTGTCGCCGGGGATTCCTCATCAACACCGGAACCACCCATGGCCAAATCATACTGCTCAAGGTCCAAATCCGGCGTTCTTTCTTCGGCGGATCCACCAGTTTTCTCTTGGGGATTCTTTTTCATAGAAACTCATTTCATGGTCATTAAATATTAATATTGCTTATACAATATGGAAGAGAATGCCACCAGAGAAAAATCTCCCATGCGCCTTTACCTGATCCGACACGGCGAATCCGAAGCCCAGATCAACGAAGAATTGTTGAAAACGATCGATGATCGCGATGCGTCCATCACACATTTGGGTAGAATTCAAGCGGCGCGTAGCGCTAAAGCATTTCGGTCGCATCTAGCCGAAGTATCGCATGGCGGCCCAACCGAAATGTGGATCAGCCCGTACAAGCGCGCGCAGGAAACAGGGCAATATTTCTCCAAAAGCCTCGGCATGGCAGAGGAAGGTGGAATACTATCCCGCTATGAGACTCACCCCGCGTTGCATGAACGACGCAAAGGAATCATCGGCGGCTTCACGAGAGAACAACGCGCCATCGCCTACCCAGAAATCGATGCCGCGATTGAGCATGCCTGGCAAACAAAAACGTTTCAGGATGTTGTCGTACCGGGAGGGGAGAATTATGCCCAAGTCGAGCAGCGATTGGAAGATTTCGTATCGGTGATCAAAGACGCTGAAGCGCGTGGCGTGGAGAGCCTTATCGTTCTTGGCCATGAAATCTCCAACCGCCTTTTGGCAAAAAAGCTACTCCAGAAATCCTATCCCGATTTTTATGCAGAACAGGGAACAGGAAATGCACATGTTCGTTTGCTGGAAAATGCCAACAGCGCATGGCAAGACAAAGGATATGTCTATAACCATCGGTTTGAGGATCCCTGCCTGCACACGATCCAAGCCATAACGCAGAAGCAATATGGATCATGCTCTCTCAACGAAAAAGTCTAATTTAGATACTCAAGACGAATCCGATTTCGAGTTTGACCCATACCTTTGTCCAATGCCCTAGGGTTCGGCTTTTCCAGCGCCCGCCTCTAAGATGCATATTCTGTACATCGCACTGCCGAACAAAAACGCGCTACCCTGGTGCTGCCCACGGATATTCCGACCTGGATCATGGCATGGCATCATATTGAAAAATATGGCGCACCCGAAAGGATTCGAACCTTCGACCTTTGCCTTCGGAGGGCAACGCTCTATCCAGCTGAGCTACGGGTGCGTGGTGGGTTGTTGCGCAACCGATAGGCGGCGGCGAAGGGCTGAATATCAGACTTGCCCATGCACGCAAACAGGTTTCGCCGTTGTCGCGCGAAACATGGGATAGAATTACATTGCTTCATCTCCAAAGTCCTGAAGAAAATCTTCAAAATTCGGGCAAAGCACTACAGGGGGCGGATCGGTTTCCATGGGGTAGAAGACGATGCGGTCGGTTTGGCGGTCCCAGCAGAAATTATTGCCGCCCGGAACGTGAGTGAAAGGGACGCACCGAGCAGGTAATACGCTGTCCTGCCCATGTTCGCGATAGATGCCTTCCAATGTGGGATAAAGCGAGATGGGAAAATCGTTTCGGTATCAAACGCATGCGGATGATGCAGGGGTGAAAGCAGGAAATCATGAAAACGCATCGGGAGCATATGCCAATGCGGGCAGTATGGGAGTGCCGCCATTGTGACGCAGATAGTGCTTTCGCATGGGCGCCGGTAAAGCGAATCCTGGAATTTCTTCGGCGGACGCCAGAGCCTACGGCCGAGGTGGGCTTGCGCACCGCACGAAACTTGGCAGCATATCGCTATTCGCTGCCCCTGCCGCACAACTCGTATAAGGCGATGGCGGCGGCGTTGGAGACATTGAGGCTTTCCATCTGGGCGCGGATCGGCAGCCGCGCCAGAAGGTCGCAGGCCTCCAAGGTCAGACGCCGCAATCCTTTACCCTCGGCCCCGAGCACTACCGCCAAACGACCGCTGAGGCCATGGGCATGCAGGGTCTGCTTTGCCTCTCCTTCCAATCCTACGATCCAGAAGCCGGCTTGTTTGATTTGTTCCATGGCGCGCGCCAGATTGGCGACATAGACCAGCGGCACGATTTCCAGCGCGCCACAGGCGATTTTCGCCATCGTCGCCCCTTCGCTCGGTGCATGGTCGCGCGCCAGAATGAGCGCGCGCACGCCGAAAGCAGCAGCCGAGCGCAAAATGGCGCCGATGTTGTGCGGGTCGGTTACCTGATCCAGCACCATCAACACGCATTCCGTCGGCGCGTCGCGCAATGCATCCTCCATCGCCCAGCCATCCAGCGGCGCGACTTCGGCGGCGATGCCCTGATGCACCGCCTCTTCGCCGAGTAATCGGGCAAGTTGTTCGGATTCCACCCGCTGAACGGGAATATCCTTGCGCACAGTCCCGAAACGCTCTTCCCCGGAGACGGTAAGCCACATGCGATGGATCCGGCGTGCGGGATTTACCAATGCGGCGGCGACTGCATGCCTGCCATACAGCCAGTATCTTCCATCGGAAGGGCGTCGGTCCGCATGCGTGCGCGGGCCTTCCCGGCGTGCTCCAGAACCCGCCGCGCCTGCGGCACGGGAGGGCGAGTGGGTGCCGGTGCGTGGGTTTGCTGAGCGGTCTTGGGGCAAGCGTTTGCCCGCAAAGTGAGCCGGAGTCGAAGTGGGGCGTTTGGGGGGCACAAAATCACACAATCTTTGGGTTGCAATGCCTGCGGTATAGCATTAAACAAGGGTCGCTTTCCAGTCCGGCCTAAGGGTCGACGCGCCTTGACCAGGCGCCATGCCACGCAAGTGCGCATGCATTGGATGGGGGTTGTCCGCAACTTTCTGCACGAAAAATTAGTGGAGCACATCCTGTGGAGGGATGGCCGAGCGGTCAAAGGCATCAGACTGTAAATCTGACGGTGTACACCTACGTTGGTTCAAATCCAACTCCCTCCACCACCTTCTTTCTTATACCTATTCTACCGCAGGCCACTAAGTAATACACGGCGTATAGCGCAGCGGTTTCAACTTATTTGTAACTTTTTCCGCTCGAAAAATATCAGTCAAAATGCTGATGTTTATGGACATTTTTTCTCATTTTTTTTGTTGTAAATTATCGAATGACCCACCCCCTATAACTAGGCCCACTTCCAGAGTTATAAATGGGAGGAACGGAACCAATGAGAGGGAGGACGGATATGGCGAGGAAGCGCTACACCGCGGAGCAGATCATCGGGTATTTGCGGCAGTCTGAGGTGCTGCTTGGGCAAGGTAAGGGTATGGCAGATGTATTGCGTGCACTGGATGTGACGGGGAACACGTATTACCGGTGGCGCAAGGAATATGGGGGCTTGGGGTTGGACCAGGCTCGGCGGCTGAAAGAGCTGGAGCAGGAGAATGGGCGGTTAAAACGTGCGGTCGCGAACCTGACGCTGGATAACCTGATCCTGAAGGAAGTCTCGACGGGAAAGTTTTAACCAGTCCGGAGCGGCGACGGGAAGCTGTAATTTACGCGCAGCAAAAACTGGGGATCACCGAGCGGCAGGCATGTGCGGCCTTGGGTCAAAGCCGTTCGCTGCAGCGGCGCGAGTCACGGCGTGCGGATGATGAGGCGGCACTGACTGGGGATATCATTGCTTTAGCCAGACAGTATGGCCGTTACGGGTATAAGCGGATTACGGCGCTGTTACGCACGCAAGGCTGGATAGTCAATCACAAGCGGGTGGAACGGATCTGGCGGCAGGAGGGGCTGAAGGTTCCAGCGCGGCATAAGAAGAAGGGTCGCCTATATCTGAATGATGGCTCCTGCATCCGCCTGCGGCCATGCTGGCCGAACCATGTGTGGGCGTATGACTTCGTGGCGGAGCGTCTGACGGATGGCACCAAGATCCGGACATTAACGGTGGTGGATGAATACACCCGGGAGTGCCTGTCGTTACGAACCGGCTACTGTTTAAAATCTGATGACGTGATGGCGGTGCTGACGGAGTTATTTACAACACATGGCATTCCCGATCACATCCGTTCCGATAACGGCTCCGAGTTTACCGCCAAGTCGATCCGGTCATGGCTTGCCAGGCTTGGGATCAAGACCTTGTATATCGAACCCGGCAGTCCGTGGGAGAACGGCTATAACGAGAGCTTCAATGGTCGGTTGCGCGATGAGTGCCTCAACGCGGAGACGTTCCATACGTTGAAAGAAGCGCAGGTGATCCTCGAGCAGTGGCGGCATCACTACAACCACATCCGTCCCCATACCAGTCTCGGATACAAGCCGCCCGCGCCGCTGGCCCGCATGAAGGAAGGGGCCTGCGCTTACGCTCCGGCCCCTTCCTTCATGCCTCCAAAGCCCCAATCCTGTCACTTAATCTCTGGACCTATAAATGGGGGTTGACCACCCGCATGATGAAATGAGCATTGATTCCGCCACAGGCAAGCTCATGGCATTTGGTGTGATGATTAATCGAAAACTGCACGGACAGAACTTTCATAAAAAGCCGCGAAACCAGCACACAAGCTTCATCGCTTTTATTGAACACATCGATTCAAACCTTCACTTCCACGCCGTTTTAACAACCAGCGAATGTGAAGGGTTTGATAAGTACGCGGCAGCAATTTGGACAAAGCTTGTAGAAGCAGGAAGCCTCCACATAGAATCCGGCCCTTTTCTCAAAACAGATGCACGAAAAATCGCCATTTACATAACTAAGGAACTAAAGAATCGTACTAACAGCGAGTGTTATGTACCTTTTTCCTAGCAGGTAAATTTGAACCGATAAATAATCACGCAGCAAAGCGCGATACCTATGCACTCACTGATATTGCGAACGCTGCTTCAAACAAACATGCGTGCTTTGAAACACGCATTAGTCAGCTTGGAAGCTTACCCTTGTAGCAACGGATGGAGTACTTTTGCTCCATATGAAAGTAGGTTCTTCGCTATAAGACCAGCAGAGGCAGAAGCAAGTGCACTTAATGCTGTTGAGATGAGATAAAACGTCGTTGGATTACGTTCTCTGAAAGACTTTTTGGCAACCTCATTAACATTAATAATCGTCATCGAAGCTTGTCGATGAATGAATAAATGCAGAATTAAAAATAGATAGACTGAAACAACCCAAATTGCGCGTTCTTGGATTGCATAGCCAGGAAGTATAACGAGAAGACCGAGAAAGATAGTTGCGTTAATACGGAGTCCATGACGCCTGTAAAAATCAAGCACCTTATTTGAGCGTTCTCTGATAACCCCAGAAATTTCATGCAACGTGTTCCTCGCCCATCTTTCATCGGGCGATTCAATGACAACACGGCTTTCGATTCTGTTGTAGAAATTAACGCCTATGGCGTTGTGGGGAACAGCCAAATTCTGAGATGCGAATATGTTAAGTGTCTCGATATCATTGGCGTGCTTTTTATGGGCCAAATAGTCTACGGAGCCGAGCTTGATACTGCTGTTCTTTGAAACTTCCGTGACGATAGCGGTATTACCCACTAATTCTTCAACAAGCTTTATAAGCCCCTCAACATCAGCTCGTTCGATCCTTAAAGTTCCAAAGCTCTCATCTTTCGTGCTGAGTTGATATGGCTTAGTTGAATCTGTTTCAACGACTGGCACAAATTGGTTGACCGTGAAAACGCCTTTTGCGTTCCCTATTTCCCAATCACCTGAAAACTTGCCTGCAGCTAATTTCGTAATTTGGAAATGACCTATGGGCGTTGAAAAAGAACCATCATCTAGCTTTTGAGAAATTGGAAAGTTTATTGGCACCGAATGAGCCAGAGCAGTTTCCCCTATGAATACACACGGCTCCTCACCCATTATGCGAGAATTAATTTGCGCTTTGTATCCAACAGCCGATTGCTCGATTTTAATGAAAATATGAGCACGATGAGTCCCGTAAGTATCCCCTATCCACTCACCTTCGATACTTGCATTCACTTCCGTCATTGCTGCAACCTTTCGCTTCATCGCTTAAACCTAACAGAATCTACATTTCATTAGGTATTGGCGGAATTGCTTGTTTTGCTTGGATTCTTTTCTTCGGTAGCACACGTTGCTGTAAACAAATATAATTTTAAGTGATAATCACAGCTTAAAATGAGGTTTATGAAACAGGCTCGTGTGCTTTCGGAGACCGAAATGAAACGTCTCTTGGCTGTCACAGGCAACGGACGATACGCCGCTCGAAACAGGTTTGCGCTGATGCTTTCTTATCTTGCTGGCATGCGAGTCGGCGAAATTGCATCGCTTACCGCCGCAGACGTATTTGATGCGAATGGGATTGTGAAACTTCAAATCCTGTTACGCGCTGAAAATACGAAGGGCAATGAAGCCCGGTATGTGTACGTCAACGCAAAACTGGCAAAAGAAATCGAGAAATATTGTACGTCTTTTTCTGTCATGCCCAAGCCCGAAAAGCCGCTTTTGCAAACGCAGAAAAATCGTGCATTCTCTGCCAACACGCTATGTCAGCTTTTCGGTGAGCTATACAGAAAAGCAGGAATCGATGGCGCAACAAGCCACAGTGGCAGACGCTGGTTCATCACGAAACTTGCGCACAACGGTATATCTGCAAAAGTTATTATGACTCTAGCTGGCCACAAACATCTTTCAACGACTCAACGATACATCGACGTAAATGAGGAAATGCTGAAAGCTGCTGTCGAGATTTTATGAATTAGGCGGGAACGCCCATTTTAATCGAGAGCGTAACTTTAGATAAGACAAGCTTTTCAGGAAAAGCGGGCAAGGTATTGAGCTCCTCTGCAATCAACTGATTGACGAGTTTCAGTGGCATTAGCAAATCAGCAGCAAATTGATTAGCTTCAGTTTCATGCTTGCTACTAATCCCCTCCGCTCTAAGCATGTAGTTCTCCTGAATCCCATTACATACAAAGTGCTTGTGTAATACAAAATGATCTAGCTCTTGGGCGGCTGTGAAGCGTTCCTGTTCATCAATTTGTAACGCAAAAGTGATAAGCTCATAGCGTTAATCTCTTGTTTCACTAATAATAACAATAATCAAACATGGAAACTATCGAGTTCAAGCCATCGGCTGTAACTAAGAAAGGTTGGATCAACACAGTATTTCAAAACGCAGAGAAAGAATTGGTTGCTGCGGTTCTTGTCACTCTCATCACGAACAAACGCGATGATTGGGAAACACCGATTACGACGGAAGAGTTTGTTAACTCTCTCGAAACCATCGACATAGGCCCAATGAGTGGTATCCTCCACACATTAATGATCATGTCCGGTAAAAGCGTAATTAATGCGGTCTTCAAATTTGAGTCGGAAGGCTTCATTACATTTTTCGATGATCGTAGCGAAATCAGAGTTACCGAGAAAATGATTGGGTTTTACTCACACTACCTCGGTTAAATTTTGTTGATTCTGTACTAAAAACTCGCTTCACAGCGAGTTTTTTCTTTCTATTTTTTAATGATTACTTTCCATTTCAGTAATCTTGCTAGGCTTGTAATCACCTGGCTGCTTCCCGTAGCTTTTGCCTGCTTTAAGAAAGTCTATTGTGAACTGCTTTTACCGTTAACAACGTCAGCACACTTTTGAAGCCATTCGCCACTATTGATCTGCCTAACGAGGCCTGGGCTAATCATACCAATTTGGACACTGCCATTTAAGAATCCATAAAGCTTCGAATCGATGCCGCGTGCGCTCTCTATATTACTCATGGCACCTCTATAAGCAAGATCACGTGCGGCGGGTGAAAATCGTAGGTTGGGATCTAAATCAGATTTTAGAATGCCTTCGTATGCCAAGCAATAATAGCCCCTGGTTCCTTTTATGCTTTGAACAATCTGCTCGTGATCTGGGGCCGAAACGGATTGCGCAAAACCCGGCCCTGAAAAGGACGTAATCGATGATAACATTAAAAGTTTTATGAATGCCTTGTTCATTGTTAACCCCCTCGTGGTGGACGGGGAGTTAGAAAAACCTACTATTCGAAAGGTTCGCATTGGCCTTTGAGCTTGCGCCCTGAACATACGCCAACACCTCCCCGACCAGGTCGAGGAGTGCGAATCACGGTCACACAAACCGCGAATAGTAAGAGGTTTCTAAGCCCCAGCGCCAAAAGCTGCGCCGCATCAAGCTTTAAAGACCAACGCTTCTTTAATCAATCGATATTTCACACTGATTGTCGTATTCATGCACGAAATTACAACGCCTATTTAACGCAGCAGGATTTGTGAAGGTCAAAAACCAGAAAACGCGGATAAGCCGATTGCTGAAACGCATGAATAGCGGTGAAGATGCAGCGCAGCGTGACTTAAAAAATGCGCTCAGCGCAGAACAGTTTCATTCACTTCAAAACGCATGGGCGAATGAAAAAGTACGACGCGATGAGTTTAAAGAAAAACCCGCTGCAATCAAAGAATATGAAGCGCTTCTAAAGCGGGCAATCCTCCTCGATAACAGGGCGGGCGGTTATTCCAGTAAACAAGATCCAAAAATTAAGAAGTCGGCCCTTAATTTGCGTAACCAGGCTGAGACCGTATTGGAAATAGCCTGGGAGCGGTTAAGTGAGTTGCTTAGCGCTGATCCCCTATTAAGGATTTGGCTAGACAGAGAAGTTGACCTTGGCAAACCAGAGGCAGCCCCTTGTCTGTCAATCATTGACTTTCTACGTGTGGTCACATCCCGCTCTCTCGACAACCTTGGCACACTGCAAAAGAGCAAAATACGCGATTTAAAAATCAATGCCCTTACGGATGCGTTGGCAGAGTTGGAAGCAGAAGAAGCCAACGCCAAACTTGGTATTTCAAAGTCTGAGGCTGCTATCATGCAACAAGCCGCAGTTACAGCGAATATGAAGCGCATCAAGAAGCTTTTGAGCAAAAACCAGTAGAGTCAAGAAATAGGACCGATTGCTCAAATGTAGTTTGAGCAATAAATTGCATTTTTCAGACACACCTTTTTACAACCAATTATAATTCAAAATTAAATTTTTAGGAAAATGTGCTTTCTACTGTGGTTAGTGATTCTGGAAACGCAGCTTTTTCTGCCTCCTCGAAAAAATGCCGAATCGTGTTCATTCCTGGATGGTTGTAAACACTGGCTGATTTGACGGTTTTATGCCCCATGGCTTTCATCACAATGAACGTGTTGCCACCACATTCGCTGATCGACGTACCCAAGCTGCGTCGCAAATCGTGAATGCGCAGATTGTCAATTTCGGCCTTCTTGACACAGAAATGGAAAACAGGTTCCAACCTTGTCATGTGTCCTGCTTTAGACTTACCAGGGAACACATATTTTCCCTTCGCTTCCGCTTTCCTTCTCTCAAGCAGATTTAAAGCTCGCGTAGTTAATGGAACGGCCACATTGCGGCCAGTTTTGGTTTCAGGAATGCACCAAATTCTGTCGTCTAACTTAATGTCTTTCCATTGCATCGTCATCACATTCATTTTTCGCTGGCCCGTCAAAGCCACCATCATGAGGCAATCCTTTGCAGTCTGTTCTCCGTACTGTTCCAACGCGCCAAAAAAACGCTCGCGTTCTTTGGGCAAAAAAACGCGGTCTCGTGGTTTTTCCTTAAACTTTTCTATGCCGATGCACGGATTTTTTCCGTCGAATTTGTCCCCGATGAGTGCCTTGTTGTAAATGGTGCTGACCAAGGCAAGCATTCGATTAGCAGCATAAATGCCATTTTCTTTTCCAATTTTGATGTGTTTGCTGCTTATGTTTTCACGTGTAATCGAAGACAATTTGCGATTGCTCCAATCTTGCAAATAACGCCTGAACAACCCCTCATCTTCTTCAATCGAGCTGTGCTTTTTACGTGAACGCGAATAATGGTTCGTGAACCATGTGCAAGCTTCGCCAAACGTCATTTCTTGCCGTAAAACGCGACGCGCATTTTGTGGGTTTACACCTTGAGCAAGGGTTCCAAGCATTTCGGCTGCTTTTTTTCGTGCGTTTTCAACGAATAATTCGCTGTAAGCCCCAACCTTTAGTTTTTCCGTCCGGTTGTTGTGCTTCAAAATCAAGTAAAAGACCTTGTTACCTGACGGATAAACATGGATGGCTAGCTTTGGAATTTGAATATCGTAATAGACTTCAAACTTCTTAATTGTTGGCCAAGGCAACGTTTCAAGTGAAGTTTTTGTAAAATTTAGTCTTTTTGTACTAGGATGTCCCATTTGTGCTTTCAACTTTGTTCTAACTTTAAAGAACAATTTTAAAGCATTTTGGGGTAGGAACCTAAATCATTCTGATCAGAAAAAACCTAATAAGCATTTGATTTATAAATCTGATGAAACTAAATTGAACGTGACGTACAGACAAGCTAAGTGGCTGATAAAACTGTAAATCTGACGGTGTACACCTACGTTGGTTCAAATCCAACTCCCTCCACCACCTTCTTCCTGTTGTAATATAACAATATTCTATTTTGACTACTTCCCCGCCAACTGCGCGTCTGCGGGTGACATTGCGCACCAGAGATAAGGCTCAGAGCCGTATTGCGACAGACTGCTTCCACCACCACCTTCTACATGCTGATATATAACAACAATTAATTCAGCCACAACCGCGCTTCTGTGGGTGCCATTGCGTACCAGGGATAAAGGTCAGAGCGTGTTTGATGCGAGAAACGCGCCCTCGTCTCCGGGCAAAAAGATGGTGGGGCGGTTTGGTAAGCATCGGCTTTGTCACGGTTGCAAAAATGCGCGTATCGTTTTGCATTTTTCGATCCGCTGCTTTGTTCGTTATTTTGCATGCCTTTGTGAAGATGAACGAAGATGTCCTGCATAACCTGGGTATGCCGTGGTTTGATTGCGCCGGAAACGCATTTGCCAGAAATACATTTAATTTCGTGACTTGGCATTGAAACGGGCTTGGCAACCGGGCATCGGTGAGAGAGGCGGTTACAAAGCTTCTTTCCGATCCGAATGGGCGGCGTTGAAGCGTAGAAGCATGGCGGTGATTTCGCGGAGGCCGAAAGGTTTGGGCAGATGATCGTCCATACCCGCATCCAGACAACGTTCCCGATCGCCGATCAGTGCATATGCCGTAATGCCGATGATAGGAATGCGCGGCAGGGCACGACGCCTTTCCTCTGCACGAATACGCCGCGTGGCATTGAGCCCGTCCATTTGCGGCATCTGAACATCCATCAACACGATGTCGAACGACTCGGTGAACCGCCGGTTGACGGCATCCTGTCCGTTTTTTGCAACGACGTAGCTGTAGCCCAGGCTTTCAAGAACGGAAGTGGCGACAAGTATGTTGGCAGGATTGTCCTCTACCAGCAGAACGCGACAATGAGGGGCCGGGGGCGACAGATCGAGAGGTGGTGCCGGAAGATTGACGACCGTTTCAATGACGTGGGTAGGTTCGCGACGGGCTTTTGGAAGACTGATATCGCAATGGAAACGCGCCCCTTGACCAAAGGTACTTTCGACGCTGAGCGTGCCACCCATCAATTCGATCAAATTCCGACTGATGGAAAGGCCTAGACCGGTTCCGCCATATCGGCGGGTGATCGATGCGTCCGCCTGCGAGAATTTATCGAAAATGCTGGAAAGTTTTTCAGCAGGAATGCCGATGCCGGTGTCCGTTACCGTGATACGCACATGTACGAGCATGTCTTCGATGCGTTCTTCCAGGCTTACAGTCACCGCACCGCATTCGGTAAATTTGATGGCGTTGCTTACTAGATTCATCAGCACCTGGCGCAGGCGCAGCACATCGGTCATCACCAGCGGACGCTCGCCGGTGGGGTATTCAACACGTAGCGGAAGCCCCTTCTCGCTTGCTTTCACCTCGCCGATACGTACGACCTCTTCCAGCACTTCGCGCAAATCCACCGGGCGAGTTTCAAGTTCCATGCTTTGGGTTTCTAGTTTGGCGATGTCGAGTAGATCGTTGATGAGTTCAAGCAACTGGTGGGCGCTGATTTGCATGGTGTTCAAATAACGGCGCGCAGCCTCGGGGGCGTGTTCCTTCATCAGTAGGATATTTGTCAGACCGACAATGGCATTCATCGGAGTACGGATTTCATGACTCATATTGGCCAGGAAATCGGACTTCGCGCGATCTGCGCGAATGGCGGCGTCGCGTGCGTTCAGCGCTTCCTGATGCGCAGATTCGAGCTGGTTGGTCTTCAATTCGAGTAACTCCGTCTTATGCGCGAGTTCCTCGACCATGTGGCGTTCGTTCTGTAGAAACTGGCCGATCTTGCACAGCTGCTCCCCTAGCAGATCGATTTCGACGATGCCACTTTCGTTGATCGTGGCCGCTTCACCCTGAGCGATGGCGCTTGCCTTACGTGCCAACTGCATCACCGGCTTGATCAATCGCCGCTTCATCATGCCCAGCATGACCAGCGCGATCATACCGATCAAACCGACGCCCAATGTGCGGGAAAGCACGATGTTGCTTAATACCGTAGTACCAAAGCCATGCTCATAGCCGACCAAAACCAAGTAGGGATAGTGGTTCATGCGCTTGTAATACGCATAATCCACGCCGTTGGTCGAAACTGATTTTGGCAGAAACCCGCTCCGCTCCGTAAGTTCGGCGGGCCGTATCCCCGGAAGTGCAAAATTGGAAATGGGATGATTATTCTCTCCATGCGGATCAAGCACGAGTTGCATCTTTTCGTTGACGATCAGATAGCGCGCATCCGAGCTGCCGAGCATCTGTCCAATGCGCTCGGCCATGCGGGTAAGGGTAAAACCCATGGTGATGGTGCCCAGAAATTTCCCCTCACGCGAAGCAACGCCCATTCCGGCGGGAATGATCCATTGCTTGCTCAGGCCGCCGAAACGCGGGTCGGAAACCTGCAAAGTCCAGGGACTGGCCTTGGCGCGGTGTATGTAATCGCGGTCCGACATGTCGATCGGCTTGGGCAATACGCCGAGATTGCTGCTAACACGCATCTGTCCGTCGGGGGTCACCCAATCGAAGGTGGTGATGAAAAAGTTGTATTCCTGCGGACGATTGAGTCGGCCGCCGAACAAAGCGGCAATGGTAGAATAATGGTTTTCCGGGGTCTCGGAAATCCGGGCACCGACGAATTCGGTGTATTTGGCGATATAGTCCAGCGTGTCGGTGAAAACAGAGTCGATGCGCATCGCTTCCGCCGGCAATTCCCGATGCTTCTGCTGCATCTTGTCTTTGTAGGCCATGAGTGCGAAGCCCACGGCGATGACCATAAGAAAGCTGAAGATTGCTACGGAAAACAATAGATAGTTGGAGGCCAGGGAGTTTCTCGCTCGCCGGCTATCCACTTGACCTGACCCCATCTCGCCCTACCAGTGTTGGTGATTAACCGCATGAAAACAAATTAATATTTTTTTCATCGTCTTGATATCTTCACATTTCTCAAATTGAATTGTAACCCACGAATAGGTATTCAATTCACACGCATCTGATTGTCAATGTTTATGAGTGGTTATGGCCTTGCCCGCCCCAAAACGCTTGGTCGTCGCCGGTGCCGGAATTACCGGCTGCCTGACGGCGTTGTTCGCTGCATGGCGTGGCTACGATGTGACCTTGCTCGAATCGCGCGACAAGATTCTGGACGGCGCGAGCTTGATCGCATCCCGCCTGCATCTGGGTGGTGAATATTGCAAAGATCTTCCTACCGGGCTCGATTGCCTGAAAGCCGCCATGATCTGGAAAATGATTATGCCGGATAACATCTACACCCATGAAGATCCCATGCGATTCGTTATTCCGACCGGCGCCAACGCGCTGACGGCAGAGGAATTCGGCGGTTATTATGAATGGTTGCGCCAGGAATATGACCGCCTGCTCGACGAATTCGGCACCATGCGCGGCTGGGATCGGAAAACGGCGGAAAAAAACTTTTTCGGACCTGCGGATCAAGGAAAATTCATCCGTCTCTTGAAAGACAAAGAGCTGGAAGTGTATAGCGGCGGCGCTACAGGTGGCTACCAAAGCCAGGAGCCGGGCTTGGATATTCCTCTCTATCTCGGCTATCTCGAGCAGGAATTGCAGAAGCAGGTCGAAGCGGGAAGACTTACCATTCGCACCGGCGTGGCGGTCGATTCGGTCGCCTCCCGACCGGTTCGCAAAGGCTCGGCCGAGTTGAAGCATGCCGTGCACATGGCCGATCAAAGCGTTCTACAGGCCGACAAACTAGTGGTTGCCGCCGCCGAGGGCGCTTTCGCCATCAAAGGGGTGCCGTACCGATCCTATCCGAAGATCTTGCTGCGCTTGATGTCGGTGATCGATACTCGCATCGTCAACCGCCTCGGCATCAAGATGCCCGATACGTTCAGCATGAGCCCGCAGGGCGGCAAGAATGCCATGATGCTTGGCAATGCCACGAAAAACATCTCCTACGGATTCCTCCCGGGCGAAGATAATTCCTATGACGGGGAGAAGCAGCTTTCCAAAGAGGACCCGCATGTGCCCACCAAATGGCTGGGGGCCATTCGTCTTCAAGGACCGAGCAATTACAAAGCGCGCCTTAAACGTTTCCACGAAAAGATGACGATGACCGGCGTGTCCATCGTCGATGAGCAAGGACACACCATCGAAACCGGGCTTTTCTCGTTCCTGCGCAAAGGCAAGTTTGGTGCCTTCATTCAGCGAATTGCCCTGACTTACGACGACGCATTGGAAAAACGCCGTTACCAGGAACCCGAAGAACTGAAATCGAATTTGTTCCATCTTTCCACCACCAAGCTCGGTTTTGGGTTGGTGGAGGCCATCACGGTCATGGAAATGATTGCAGATACCCATCGTGCACCACTCGAAGCCGCCATGAGCGGCGAATATACGCTTCCCAAGCGGCTATTGGATGCGGATGACGAACTGAACGGCGGCATGTTTGCCTATGCGCGTGGCCTGCCCATCGCTGCAACGAGTTCATACAGCCGTGATCCGCAAGCCAGCTACAGACCCGATCCTGCATCGAAAATAAACCTCGCAAGCGCTGCGAAACCTTCCGTTGAGCACAGCCGCAGTTTCGGACTTGGCTTCGGTTTGGCTACAATCCCCGCTTATGTCGAAGGCGGACAGCGCACTGGCCCGCTGCTCGACGATGCATCGCGCGCGGCCTTGACACGCTGGTTGAAAGATCCGCGCGCCATTGCGCTTCCGCGCAACAGCCGCCTTTTTGCCTCGGCGGATTTCGGTTGGGCAATGCATAACCGATTGATGCATCAGGATCAGCTTACCCGTCACGATTTGATCTCGACGATTTTCCCGCATTTAAAATCCAGCACTCGTACATTGCTGTTTTCGGAAGAGAATCTTGCACGCTTACCGCTCGCTTTGCGCCAGAATATCGCGCGCGCGAGGCCCAGCGCGGGTGCTTTCGCGGATAAGGATATCTGGAATGTGGCTTTCTATTTCAATCAGTTAAATGAAAGTTATCCTCATCTTACCTCGCCTATAGAGGTTAGCGCTGAAACGAACGCACGCAACTACGCCATTACTCCACGTCCCCTGCCACACCCGGACAAAGACCGGATCGCCGCAGACATGGCCAAAGCGCAACCGCTTACCATAATAGAGCCGCAGGAAAATCTGCCGTTGGAAGAGGCGGTGCTTTGGAACAGGCAGATTCCGCCATCCACGCAATCCGCCACTCCCATCGTTCCATTTTCCGCCACGATCGCCGCAGAAATTGTGAGCATCATTTTCCCGATGCTGATTGCCGGACTGAACGATGCGGATCGTAAGCATGTCATGCTCGACATGCTGGCCGCGATGCATCGTACGCATACCGACCGCACCTTCCTGACACCCCTGGCAAATCCCGATATCAACCGTCTCGTCGTGCGCGACGATGTCAGCCAAGGCGGAGAGCGGCTTTGGGTGAAGCGTATCGACGACAATAAGCGCGCGATCGAATTCGAACTCAACGGGCCGGGCGATTTAAGCTGGGAATCCCGCCCTTCGGGGCTGAACATCGAATTCCAGGGCGAGACGTTTTTCCCCATGCAGATCCACATCCATCGCGTGAAGGATACGGATGGCCGCTTCATTCGCACCAATCGCAACAAGCGTGAGAACAAGCGCGAATTCGAAATATATACGAATCACGACACGCATGTCGCCATCGATCGGGGTTATGTACGCAATCCCAACCACGACGGCCAGCTTGAAATTCATGGTATTTTCATGAAGAAGGATATTACCACGGGGTATCGTCGGGCCCTGGCGATCTGCACGCATGTCACCCTCGATCCGCAGGACCGCGATCATGCTGAGGTGGGACGCTATCTCGACTATCTCCAGAAGGCGCTGGACGGCCATGAGATAGGCAATACCGTGATACGCCCCGATCAATTACCCCTCGACCCGCTGGCGTTCGATCCCATGGCTATGTTTTTCCCGCATGGCATCGATACACACCAACTGGACGATTTGCCCGAATGCCCATTCATGAGCGCCACGCTCGGCAGCATCGAACGCCTTCCTGGGGGCACTGTTGATTTGAAAAAGGGCAGCAGCGATATTTTCTACCAGGGTGTCCACGCCATTCATTTACCGACTCCCTTGACGATCAGCAAATCCCAACTGGCCCAGCTGCAGCATTTGCAGGAACGCCTGATTACCCTCACCCCCCAAACTTGTGTGAACCCTATCCCCATGGCAGAAAACGCCTGGCAGCGGCCCGCACGCGTTCAAAAACGCTCTGTGGCCTCATAAACCACCGATCAATATGCTTTGATCGTATTGCGATACATCAAAGGTTTGAAAAATCTAATTTTTTATTTTTGCGTTGAGCGACGCGCGCTATCCCTACACAGCGCGTTTTTTGGAAGACATCCATCTCTCTCAGCAATGCGACAACGGGAACGGATGCGATCTTTGGCGGGTTTTTTCGGGATCTTGTCGGCTGCTGCCTTGATCCGTTTATGTTGCTTGGCAAAAACTGGAAATCCATTAGGCTGCGCGCATTCTTTTTTGGTTTTTGCTCATGGCCCTTTCTCATTCCCCTGCGTTGGAAAATACGCTTAGCCGCCTGGAAGACAGCTTCACCCGGCTTGAATACGGTGTGGTGCAATGGCAGATGCGTCAGAATGAGGTGACGCAGGCGGCATTGGTACGGCTAGACGGCGTGCTCAGCGTGCTGGAACCGCTATTGGAAGATAGGATAACAGGGGCGGAGAAGCTATGACTGCACTGCGTTTTTGGCTGTTGGGCCGGGAATTTTCGCTTTCCTGCGATGCCGGTCAGGAAGTACGGCTGGAATGGCTGGTCGCCCGTGTGAAGGAGCGCGTGGAGGCTTTGAGCGATGCCGCGCCCGCCACCAATCGTACCACTCAGGCGCAGATGCAGTTGTTATTGCTGGCAGCCATCACTTTCGCCGATGAATTTCAGGATGCGCGTGAGGCTTTGGGCCGCATGCAGGAAGTGCTGCAGCCGCCCGCAGGGGCAGACGCCGAAGCCCAGGCGTTGCTGCTCGCGCGGCTGGAAGCGCTGGAAAACCGCATGCTCGCTTTAGGCGACCGGCTTGCTATCGGAGCCGAGTAGGACTATTCTGCTCTTGGATGAATTCTGCCCGGTGCGTGCGGCAGCATTTCCCTTGGACCTATGCGTATTGCGACGGGAGCCGTCTCTGTCCGTTTCGCCTCCCATGATGCCTCCCCTCGGGTTCGCCCGACCGGGTCGTTGATAGGATTCCGGGGCAAGCGGTTACTTATGGCACCCACCTATTTTTTTAGGGTCGCTAGCGGATCACATGACCCACGGCCATGGCGGTTTTCATCCACCTCCTCCCTTCCATTCCGCGTGTCTCTGTATGAACATTATAGCCCTGTCGATACGGAAAATATCCCTTGGGTTGTTGCTTTTCAGCGTTTCATTCCCATTTTTCGTCCAAGCGCAAACGCTGCCCGGACCCGGCAATATGCGTGTGCCGATCAATCAAGGCCGCAGCACGGCCAATGCCGGTGGCAATCTGCGCTGGTACGCCGTGCCGATTTTCGAAACGGATGCGCAAGGTCGCCCCGTCTGCGTGGAAAATTGCCCGCAGAACGTGCCCACCCGCAACGATCGCCCGCGGGACGACACAAACCAAAACCCCGTTACACCGCGCTGATGCAGAGCAAAGCCGCCCTACGCGCCCAGATGCGCGCGCGACTGGACGCGCAGATATCCGATATAGAGAAAGCCAATCTCTTTGGTTGCTATGTGCGCCTGCGCTATTGTTGGCAAGTGCGCAGGCTCAATACGCGACTGCGCAGCTTTCTGCGCCCCATGGGGCCGCAGAATCTGGCAGCCTATTATCCCATGCCGGGCGAGTTGACCCTGTTGCCGCTGATGAAAATGCTTCACATGGTCGAAGGATGGCAGACCGCTTTGCCCTGCATTCCCGAAAATGCGGCCGACCGTTGCATGCGATTCTGCAGATGGATCCCCGGCGCACCGACGCATGCGAACCGTTTCGGCATTCGCGAACCCGCCACCCAAATCCCGCTGCCGCCGAGCATCGTGCTCGTGCCGCTGGTGGCGTTTGATCGCCGCGGCGGGCGTCTGGGGTATGGGAAAGGCTATTACGACACGACACTGGCCGATCTGATGGGCCAGGATGCGCACTGCCTGCGCATTGGTATTGCATATGATTTTCAAGAAGTTGATCGTATTCCCAATGAAGCGCATGATATGCCGCTCGATTACGTCGTCACCCCCACCCGGCTGATCCAGATCCTCCCTTCCGTCACACAATCTTAACATCCCCCGAACCCGCGCTCGGGTAGAATGCATGGTGGCATTCTCTCGATCACGGACGGCATGAACGACGCGCAAAATCCATCCACCGATCCAAACCAGCGTCTTCCGGCGTGGGATTTGTCGCATCTGTTCCCCGAAGGGGACCATGCGACGGATGCGGCGGCGCTCGGGCCGAAAGTGGATGCATTCTTCGATGCACGCGCGAAAATGCTGGACGGCCTTGGCACCCGTATCCGCGATGCGGCCAAAGCGGGGGATGCGGTGGCGCTGCTGCGCGGTCTGGACGAATCGAGCCTGATCCAGGGCGATCTCGACCGCGCGGAGGTTTATTGCGATTTGCTGCATGTGCAGCACCCGCAGGATGCGGGCATCGCCAAACTCAGCGCGCATGTCGCACAGCGCTCGAATGAACTGACCCGCCGGGGGGAAATCGAACATGGCCCGTTGATGGAAGTACCGCAGGCGCAGCGGAAGATGCTGGCGCAAAGCCTGCCGGCCCTGCACGACCATCTGCGGGCGTTGCTGCCGGAAGAATCGGGCGCCCACCGCGTTCATCTGCCGCGCGCCGAAATCGCCAAGCTGAAACAGGAAGCGATCAAGCTGCAGATCTCGGCCAATGCAACCTACGACGCCAACCATGCCGACGGATTCGTGCGCGGGGACGATGCGGTGCGCCTGGATGCCTGTGCCCGCGCCTACAATGAATCCATCCGCTATGCCTTCCTCAATGCCAAAGCCAACGGTTTCGGCGACCCGGTGGAAGTCGCCGCCTACGCATCGCGCCAGCAGCCGGATTCCATGCTGCGCTGGTGGTCCATCGCCCCGCAATCCACCGCAGGCATCGTTGAACGTCTCGATGCGCTGAACACGCAGGAGGATGCGAAGGAGCGCCTGCTGAAGCGCCGCCGCGAAACGCACCCGCCGCACCGCTATGAATGGAGCGAGGCGCGGGCGCTGGTGACGGAAGCGCTGTCGGATTTCAACCCCGCCTTCCGCCCGATCCTCGACCGCGCTTTCGACGAAGGCTGGATTCAGGCGCGACCGACCGGCCCCTACACCAAAGGCGGCACCACCTATATGAACGTGGCCGCCGTGCTGATGCCCGAAGGCTCAAGCGCCGCCCACCCCTTCGTGCATTCGGAATATCATTACAGCGAAGTGGACATCATCCGTCTGGCCCATGAGTTGGGCGGGCACTGCCTTGCCGCCCATATGGCCAATGAGCGCGGCACGCTCGACCACAATGCTGATATCGCGCTGCACGAAACTTTCGCCATCTTCGCACAGAAACTGGTGATCGATGCCATGCTGGCGCATGCGGAAAGCCCGGTGCACCAAGCCACCATCCAGCGTGTCGCCGCGAAAGACGATCTGGTCAACCTTTGCGAATCCACCGCCCGCTGCCGTTTCCAGCACGCCACTTTCGAGGCGGCCAGACAGCCGGACGGTTCCCTGCGTGAACTCAGTGCGCAGGAACTGACCGCATTGTATAACCAGTATGGGCGCGATGCCGAACCGGCATCGCTGAAATCCGATCCCAATTCCGCCACCCGCTGGGCCAACAGCCACCATTATTTCTCGCAGGATGCCTATTACAACGACGCCTACCGCGTCGCCATTATGGCCGCCACCGCGCTGCATGAACGCTGGGAAGGCGCAAAGGGCGCGCAACGCCCGGTCATCGCGCAGGCCTGGGCGGAGGTGATGGGGGCAGGCAACGGCCTGCATTTCCCCACCGCCATGGCGCATATGGGGATCGACGTGAACACACCGTATTTCCTGGCGCAGGGTGTGTCGGGGGTGAAGCGCACCATCGGCGAAGCGGAAATGGCCCGCAAAGAGCTTTCCTCTTTCCAGTTGTTCATGGAACTGCCATGGAAGGGCAGATGGGATTACTTGCGCAGCGAAATCAGCCACAGCCTGGGCATCACGCCCAAGCAGGAAATCCTCAAACAGCAAATCCAAGCGCCCGCCGCCTCAATCGCCAGCCAGCCCGGTCCACTGCGCACGCCTTCCCTTTCCGTGCTGCGCGCGGCGGAAATGGACAAGACCGACTGGCAGGACCGCATAGCGCCTGTCGCCGCGCCGGAAGCCCCTTCTTCCACCCAATGGCAGGACCGCCTGCGCAGCCACGCGGCGATCGGCACCGAATCGCAGGCGGCGCCGCAATGGATCTAGCGCCGCCTTCCACGGCGCGGTAAGCTGCCGCCTTTCTCGATATTATTTTTCCTCCCCGATGATGGCTGCGAGCGTGATGTGCGAATACTTTTCCTAGGCGATGTGGTGGGCCGTGCCGGACGCGATGCGGTGCGCAGCTGGCTGCCCGCGCTCATCAGCGGCCAGCGTATCGATTTCTGCGTAGTGAATGGCGAAAACGCTGCCGCCGGTTTCGGCATGACCCCCGCCATCGTGCGCGAATTGCTGGAAGCAGGCGCGGATGTGGTGACCTCGGGCGACCATGTGTGGGACCAGAAGGAACTCATCCCCACTTTGGCGCAGGAAAAGCGCCTGCTGCGCGCCATCAACTTCCCGCCCAGCACGCCGGGCCGCGGCCTCGGGGTCTATGAATCGCGCGGCGGGCAGGAAGTCGTCGTCATCCATGTGATGGGCCAGGTCTTCATGCGGGAGGCCTTGGACAATCCGTTCCATGCGATGGACGAGGCGCTGAAGCCTTACAAGCTGGGCAAGGACGCCGCCGCCATCCTCGTCGATCTGCATGCGGAAGCGACCAGCGAAAAATGCGCCATGGGGCATTACCTGGACGGGCGTGTCAGTCTGGTCGTCGGCACCCATACCCACATCCCCACTTCAGACACCCGCGTGCTGCCCGGCGGCACGGCGTATCAGACGGATGCGGGCATGTGCGGGGATTACGATTCGGTGATCGGCTTTACCAAAGCTGGCCCCATCGCCAGCTTCACCACCAAAATGCGCACCGGCCGCTATCAACCGGCGGACGGCACCGCCACCCTCAGCGGCCTGATCGTGGAGACGGACGACCGCACCGGGCTGGCCAAAACCGCCCTGCCCCTGCGCATGGGCGGCGTGCTCGCCGCCACCACCGCCGCATGATCCCACGCTACGAAGTGGAATGGCCGGATGGCTGGCGTCCCACGGCCTGGGAGCCGTGGGACGAAGCACTGCAACATCTATCGGAACAAGCCTTAAGAGATTACCTGACCCACCACCCCGCCAGCAGCGACGCCTACAACGCGCTCGGCGTCACCCACGCATTGCGCCAGCAATGGCCCGAGGCCTTGGCCGCATTCGATGCCGCCGTGATGCTCACCAACCAATACCACCACTACATCCATTACCATTGCTCCGCCCTGCACATTCTCCGCGCCGAATGGGCGCAGGACGATGCTGCGCGCGAAGCTGCGATCAAGGCCGCCCTGTTCCAAGACCACACCAACGTCCGCGCCCTGGCGCTGCAAACAGGTGCGCCACTGCCGGATTATCCCTTCGCCTTGTGGCATGACGATGAGTGGCCCGGCAAATTTCGCGCGCCGCAGGGCGCAATCACTGACATTGCATGGAACAGCGGCGCATGGCTGTGCCGCGATGCCGCACCCTTGCGCCGCGACGTGCGCGATGCTTTGGCCCTTCATGCGCAGGGCGATCTGCCAGAAGCGCACAGCCTGCTGGAGCAAGCCGTTCCGCTCGCCGAGCAATGGCACAAGCATTACCACCGCCAGGCCAGCATTCACCGCCTGCAACGCGGGCGGGTGCTGGAGGCGATGGGCGACATCTGGCTGGCGCGCGACGAATACCGCCAGGCCCACGACATCGATCCCGGCTTCGACCGCCCCATCCAGCATCGCGATGCGCTGGCGCGGCTTGTCAAGGAAGCCGGGCTTTTGTAGGAACGTAGGCATCCCGCATTTCACACGACGGAAATTCCCATGGCCGGCCATTCACAATTCAAGAACATCATGCACCGCAAGGGCAAGGAAGACGCCAAACGCGCCAAGATCTTCGCGCGCCTGGGCCGCGAAATTCTGGTCGCCGCCAAATCCGGCATGGCCGATCCCGCCTTCAACCCCCGCCTGCGCAGCGCCATCATCGCCGCCCGCGCCGAAAACATGCCCAAAGACCGCATCGATGGTGCGATCAAACGCGGGTCCGGCCAGGGGGATACCGAGAATTACGAGGAGATCCGCTACGAAGGCTACGGCCCCGGCGGCGTCGCCATTCTCGTCGAAACCATGACCAACAACCGCAACCGCACGGCGGCGGACCTGCGCTCCATCTTCGCCAAGAATGGCGGTAATATGGGCGAATCCGGCAGTGTGGGTTTCATGTTCGACCGCCGCGGCATCATCACCTATCCGCTCAAAGCGGGCAGCGAGGATCAGGTGCTGGAAGCGGCGATCGAGGCGGGCGCGGATAATTGCGAAACCCACGAGGATGGCCATACGATCGACTGCCCGATGGAATCGCTCCATGCAGTGGCGGACGCATTGACGAAGGCGCTGGGTGAGCCCAGCAGCGCCAAACTGCAATGGGTGCCCAACCTGCACAGCGCGGTGGACGCCGAAACCGCCCCCGCCGTGATGAAACTGCTCGATGCCCTAGACGATAACGACGACGTGCAGGACGTGACGGCGAATGCGGAATTCGACGAAGCGACGCTGGCGAAACTCAGCGCCTAGCCAAATTCGTCATCCTGCGCGAAGTCGCAGGATCCCTATCCGCACAATGAAAAGATCCTGCGACTTCGCGCAGGATGACGAATGGAACCCGGCATGATCATCCTCGGCATCGATCCCGGCCTGCAGCATACCGGCCTCGGCCTGATCGAGGTGCGCGGCAATACGCTGAAATTCATTCATTGCGAAACCATTTCGCCGAAAGCCAACCAGCCGCTGGAAATCCGTCTGCGGCAGTTGCACGAGGGGGTGGCGGCACTGCTCGCGCGCTTCGCGCCGGATGTCGCGGCCATCGAGGAAACCTTCGTCACTGCCAACGGCCAGAGCACGCTGAAGCTTGGCCAGGCGCGCGGTGCGCTGATTCTCACTTTGGCGCTGGCAGGCCTGCCCGTGCATGAATATGCCGCCCGCCTCGTCAAAAAAACCATCACCGGTTCGGGTGCCGCGCACAAAGATCAGATCGCCATGATGGTCAAAACCCTGCTGCCCGCCAGCAGCGCCGCTCTAACAACTTCGGGCGCAGATGCGGCGGACGCCTTGGCCATCGCGATTACCCACGCACAACATGCGCCGCTGGCGGCGATGCTGAGCAAAAAACTCTCCTAACCGTCATTCCCGCGCGGGAACAACGCGTTATTGCTGAAGCGTAAACCGGCTTACAGCCTGCCCATCGACCATCACCTGCTCGTCCCACATCGCCAATGGCCGCACCCAGAACTGCCCGCCCGGATTGTCATACAGGCATGCGTAATGCACCATTTCCTCCAGCGTTTCGCTATGCCGAACCATACCGAGCACGCGGTACAGCGGGCCTTTGTAATGGCGGTAGATGCCGCCGATCACCAATGTCATGAAACGAGGTCGAGCAATGCGCCGGGGGTGGTTTGCGTGCTGGAAGATGTTTGCTGGCTCGCGGCCTTCTGCGCTTCCTGCGCGGCGATCAGTTCGGCGAGCTTTTTGTAATCGATGCTGCCATCTTTCCCGACCACTTTATCCGCGCCCGCGGTGCCCACCTGCGGCTGCACCTTGCGCTTGGCGGCGGCGATCAAATCATCGAGGCTACTTTCGCTCTGGCCCGCGCCACCGGCGCCGCCTCCGCCTTTGGGGCTTCCGCCTTCCTTGCCGCCGGGCGATCCGTTTCCTTGTGTGGAAACCTCGGTTCCTGCCGCAGCGCTGACGGCGTCGGAAGATACGGATGGAATCGACACGGGGTTGTTCACGCCCGCCGGGCTTTTCAGCAGGCTGGATGCCGAAGACGCCCGCACCGCCCGCAGATCGAGCGGGACGGAAGCAACGGTGGAGGAAAGCGCGGAAAGTGCCATAGATTGCAGATGATAAAGCCGGAGGTCTTAATGACAAGTAAAAATCACCGGTAATCCATGATTTCGTTTGAGCTTTGCTTGCCGATTGCGCATGCTCGGCCCCATATATTCGGCAGAATGGATTGGTATGATCGGGAAACTCAAAGGCATCGTGGATAGTATCGAGGAGGATCATGTGATTCTGGATGTGGCCGGGGTGGGCTATCAGGTCTTTGCCGCGCCGCGCACGCTGATGCATCTGCGCGAGGGGGAGGCCGCACAGCTCTTCATCGAAACCCATGTGCGCGAGGACCATATTCATCTCTACGGCTTCGCTTCCGCCGCCGAGCGCGCGGCCTGCCGCACGCTTTTGGGCGTACAGGGCGTAGGCATGAAAATGGCGCTGGCGCTGCTCAACGTGCATACGCCTTCCAGCCTCGCCCGCGCCATCGCCGCGAAGGATCGCGGCGCGCTCACCTCCACCGCCGGCGTCGGGCCCAAGCTGGCCGAGCGCCTCCTCACCGAACTCAAAGACAAGGCGATCACCCTGATGAGCGATGCCGACAACCGCGATTTCGTGCCCGCCCCCACCGCCAAACCCGCCGCGCGCAAAAGCAAATCCGTCGGCCCCGCCGAAAGCGAATTCCACGCCGAACCCATGCCCGCGCAATTGATGGAAGAAGCAATCAGCGCCCTGGTCAATCTCGGTTACGGGCGCAGCGAGGCTTTTGCCGCCGTGGCCGAAACCAGCCGGGAGGAGCAGATCAGCGACTTGCAGAAACTCATCCCCGCCAGCCTGAAACGACTGGCGAAAAGTGCGTAAGTGCCGTTATAAAAGCCCTCTCCCTCTGGGAGAGGGTTGGGTGAGGGTATCTCCGCTTGCCTTGGCCCAACCGATAGACCCTCATCCTCCGCTTCGCTCCTCCTTCTCCCAAAGGGAGAAAGCGTGTGGGACACCTCTATGAAACCGACCGACAGCCCCATCACCGCCACCATTCGCGAAGAAGACGCCACGGAGCGCGCGCTGCGCCCGCAGACTTTGGCCGATTTCACCGGGCAGCCGCAGGCCTGCGAGAATCTTTCCGTCTTCATCCAAGCCGCGCGCAAACGCAGCGAACCGCTGGATCACACCTTGTTCTACGGCCCGCCGGGCCTGGGCAAAACCACGCTGGCGCAGATCGTGGCCAAGGAAATGGGGGTGGGCTTCCGCGCCACTTCCGGCCCCATCCTTACCAAAGCGGGCGATCTCGCCGCCGTGCTCACCAGCCTGCAGCCGAACGACGTATTGTTCGTCGATGAAATCCACCGCATGCCCTCCACGGTGGAAGAAGTGCTCTATCCAGCGATGGAGGATTACAAGCTCGACCTCATCATCGGCGAAGGGCCCGCCGCGCGCACCGTGCGCATCGATCTGCCGCCCTTCACCCTGGTGGGCGCTACCACGCGGCTGGGCCTGATCTCCAACCCGCTTCGCGACCGGTTCGGCATTCCGCTGAAACTTGAATTCTACAGCGCGGAAGACCTCGCCAAGGTCGTCACGCGCGGGGCGAAATTGCTGCACTGCCCCATCGCGCCGGACGGGGCGATGGAAATCGCCAAACGCGCGCGTGGCACCCCGCGCATCGCCGTGCGCCTGTTGCGCCGTGTGCGCGACTTCGCCGAAAGCATGGATAAGGATGTGATCGACCGCGCGGGCGCGGACCATGCATTGCGCAAATTGGAAGTGGACGAGCTGGGCCTGGACGCCGCCGACCGCCGCTATCTGCGCACCATCGCCGAACATTACAATGGCGGCCCGGTGGGCGTGGAAACGGTGGCCGCTTCCTTAAGCGAGCAGCGCGACGCGGTGGAGGAGACCATCGAGCCTTACCTACTGCAGATCGGCCTGATCCAGCGCACCCCCCGCGGTCGCATGCTCAGCGCCAGCGCCTTCCGCCATTTGGGCATGACGCCGCCGCTCAGCCTGACGCAGCAGGCGGGCATGCCGCAGGGGGCGCTGGCGTTGGAAGAATAAACTTAACGACCACGACTTTCTTTATTCACTATCGCACCGCTGAGGATCTCATTGTATGTGCGCTTCGGGGGCTTAGGATGAGCATGCACACTGCGTGCCCGTGCATCGGTAACTCGCTTATAAGCTTCACTTTGTCGGTCAGATCTGGTGGCTGCATCCATATCGGGTAATTTGGTTTTCTGCGCGTGGAAAAGCCGAGCCGCTTCCTGTTGTGCTTCGGGATCGTTTGGAAATTTATTTTCGATGGCGCAGATAGCCGCGATCCCATCGGTTTCGTTGTTGATGTAAAGATCAGCAATGACTTTCTGCCAGTCTGCACGAAGATGATCACGATCTTTAGCCCGAGCCAATACATACGCCGCCTCATCGACTAATTCCCGGCTTAAAACCTTGGAATTTTTGGTTGCCATGTTCAATGACTCCTGATTTTGAATATTAATCGTTCTGGCTATTCTAGCGCCAATCCTGATTTCTCAGCTTCCCGTCTGGTATTCACGGTCGACATCCAATCTTCTCCGACTTCCAAACGCGCCATGCTGATAGCGATATGCGACCGCCGTGATTCGGGGGCGATACTCATGATCTCTTCTACACGCTCTTGCCAGTCTTTTGGAAATGCACGGCGCATATCCTCTTTCCATTGTGCATCCACAAAAATTTCCGGCGTAGGCTTGGCTTTTCCACTATCCGCTGCAATTTTTCCCGCTTGAATTTTTCCATTCTGCGCATGCGACTGGATGGGATTGCCGTTGGCATCGTATATCAGGGCCTAACTAGCAACGATTTTGGGGGTCGTCATCGCTTGTTTCCTTGGCTAAGTTGCAGCAGCATCTTACCGGGCTTCCGTCATGACCGTCCAATTACCGTTTCGTTACAACCTCCGCGTCTATTACGAAGACACCGATGCCGGGGGCATTGTGTATCATGCGAATTACCTCAATTTTGCCGAGCGGGCGCGGACGGAATGGCTGCGGGCATTGGGGCATAATCAAACCCACATTCGCGCGGAAACCGGCTGTTTCATCGTGGTCCGCCGCGCTTGGGTGGAATACAAGCGCCCGGCGCGATTGGACGATGCTTTGGCCGTGGAATGCGCGTTGCAAAGTCTGGTGGGAACCCGTATGACCTTACGCCAGCGCGTGATGCGTGCGGAGGAAATGCTGGCGGAAGTGGTGGTGGAACTGGTCTGCGTGGGCGAAAACCTGCGGCCTGCCCCCTGGCCCGAACCGCTACTGGCGGCGTTTGCGCCCCTGCTTCCTGCGCAGGTCTGAACGTCCCTTGGCCGCCACTTAATTCTCCCAGTTTTTCGAGGAATTCCCATGCCCATCGCCTCTGCCGTGGATCCGGTTTCCGCCACCCAGCTCGCCGGTTCGGTCGCCGCCCACAACATGTCGCTCTTCGGCCTCTTTCTGCAGGCGGATCTGGTGGTGAAGGCGGTCATGCTCGGCCTTATCATCTGCTCGATGATCTGCTGGTCGATCATCTTCGACAAATGGATGACCTACAAAGCGGCCAAAAGTAAGGCGGACAAATTCGAGAATGATTTCTGGTCGGCCGATGCGCTCGACGAATTCCACGCCCGCGTCACCAAGCTGCGCACCCCGCACCCGATGGCGAAAGTATTCCTGGCCGCGATGGATGAATGGCACCGCTCGCGCGAGCGCGGCGGCAACCGCATGGGCGCCAAGCCCGCCTTGGCCGCCAGCGTCACGGACCGTATCGTGAAAGTGATGGCGGTCGCACGCAACCGCGAGCTGGATCATCTGGAAAAAGGCCTCGGCTTCCTCGCCACCGTGGGTTCCACCGCACCTTTCGTCGGCCTGTTCGGCACCGTGTGGGGCATCATGAACAGCTTCGCTGCCATTGCGGGCAGCCAGAACACCTCGCTCGCCGTCGTCGCGCCGGGGATTGCGGAGGCGCTCTTCGCCACCGCCATCGGTCTCTTCGCCGCCATCCCGGCGGTCGTGGCCTACAACCGCTTCAGCAGCGAGGCGGATCGTTTTGCGGGCAAGCTGGAAGATTTCAGCACCGAGTTCCACACGCTTTTGTCCCGTCAGGTCGAGGCATAATACGTTTGTCCCCAGGGTCGCTCCTGCGATCCCGGTGGGCCTGACGGCTTCGCCGAGTTCAAGGCGCGTCGTGCAACGATGATTCGGGCTTCCTGCCCTCGTATCACAGACTAAAAACGAGATAAGAACATGGGCGCAAATCTTTCTTCCAATGGCGGACGCAGCCGCGGGCGCGGCAGCCGCCGAAACGGATTCTCCGACATCAACGTGACGCCGATGGTGGATGTCATGCTGGTGCTGCTCATCATCTTCATGGTCACCGCGCCGATGCTGACCACCGGCGTCGCGGTCGATCTTCCGGATTCGAATGCCAAATCCCTGCCCGGCAACGACGAACCGCTCTCGGTCACGGTCGACGCCCAGGGGCATGTCTATGTGCAGGACACCAAGGTGAACATCGACGACCTCGGCACCAAGATCCGGGCCATCGCGGGCGAGAACAAAGACGTGCGCATCTTCGTGCGCGGCGATCGGGCGGTGGATTACGGGCAGGTGATGAAAGCGGTGGGCGAGCTCTCCCGCGCGGGCTTCACCAAGGTCGCGCTGGTCACCGAAGTCGGCAGCCGCAAGAAGTAAGGCGATCTCCTCCATGCAACTCTCCCGCGGTTCGAAAATCTCCATCGGCATGCACATCGTGCTGCTGGTGCTGGTGATTTTCGGCCTGCCCGCTTTCTTCGACATGAAGCGCGAAGAACAGGAAGTGGTGATCTCGGTCGAGTTATTGCCGGTCACGGGGGTCGATAACATCAAGCCCGCCGCCAGCAAACCCGCGCCGCAATTGGAGACCCCCAAAGAGCAGCCCAAACCCGTGGAGCAGCCGAAGGAACAGCCCAAGCCCGAAGCGCAGAAACCCGCCCCCGCCAGCAGCGCCGCTTTGGTGCCACCCACGCCCGCGAAGGAAGTGGTGAAGGAAGACGCGCCGAAGGAAAAGGAAAAGCCGAAGGAAGAGGCCAAGCCCAAACCCACCCCGGAAAAACCGAAGGAAAAAGAAAAGCCCAAGGAAGACGACCTCGACGCCATTCTGAAAAGCGTGGCCAAAGCGGCGAAGACCGAGGAAAAAACCAACCCCACCAAAACGCCCAAACCCACCGAAGCCGCCGCTCCGGCCAAGGAGGTGAGCGACGCGCACAACAACAGCAAAAACTACAACCCCGACATGCCGCTTTCGATGAGTGAACTCAGCGCCATCCAGAGCCAGATCATCAAATGCTGGAACATCCCTGCAGGCGCGAAAGATGCGCACACCCTGGTGGTCGTGCTCCGCGTGCAACTGAACCAGGACGGCTCGCTGATCAACGCGCAATTGGCTGAAAACCAAGCCCGCTACAACAGCGACACTTTCTTCCGCGCCGCCGCCGACAGCGCCATGCGCGCCGTCCGCCGCTGCTCACCGCTGCAGGGGTTGCCCGTGGATAAGTATGGAACGTGGAAAGATTTCGAACTGAACTTCGATCCGAAGGATGCGTTGTATTGAAACGTTCATGGGCTAATGTTTTAGCCGGCATCTTGGCAATCGTTATCGGTATCGCATTTTCCCATTGGGTGCGTTCGGAACGCGATCACGAACGGGCCGAACAGCGTTGGCAGCAAGCCAATGGCTTAGACACTCGCTCATTAACTTTTGACGAAGTGCAGAGCATCCGGCATCAAATCGCTCCTTGTTGGGGTCGAGCCATCAAAGCGTTGCCGATTGGTCCAACGCTTCATTCCGTGGTCATGGAAATACGTGTTCATCCAGATGGCTCATTGGAATCGATGCGGCTGGTTTCTCCAGTATCCAGCGTCTCAACCGCATCCTCCCTTACCGCAGCCGAACAATCCGTCCGCAAGTGTTTACCGCTGCAGGGATTGCCTGTCGGTAAATACGAGGCGTGGAAAGATTTCGAACTGAACTTCGATCCGAAGGATGCGCTGTATTAAAAAAGTCCTCAACCAATGGCTGAGGATTTTAAATTTCAGGCAAGACTACAAGGAATTTGAAACTCAAATTCCATTAGAAAAACATTCATAGTGAGCTTCAGCGATCACATATGGAATGTTTTCTTTCGAAGCATAGAGATCATCGAAATTGATAACCTCTTCCCATACCCACCATTTAAACAAACCAAAAAACCATGGTCTTTTGACTTGGATATATACGGCAACCCCATTTCGCGCTTGGGGAGGTAGATCGGCGTTTATCAAGTCCGTTTCTGCTTGATTAATCGCAGTATCTAATTCCCTCATAGCTTCCGCTGCATTTAGTTGCAGTTTTGCGCTGAAGGAATCCACTGTATGGATATTGACAGTGAACTTGCCCATACCAAATTCAGGCAATGCATCCCCTTTACTGTAGGGAAAGGGCAACTGGTTAGCTAAAGCTCCCATAGTACTAAGAATTTTTTTTATAGAATCATGCGTTGAGATACGAAATCTCGGTAGTTGAGATACGAAATCTCGGTAGTTGAGATACGAAATCTCGGTACATGAATAACCAAATGGTTAAGCGTACATTATATAACGCAACACTATTAGCAATTGTGAAAGTTGCATGAAGAATCAGATCGACTTCGCATTGCCCACGCCCCAAAAAACTGCTTAAACGCTATCCAAGCCGTGCAAACGGCACAGACATTTCCTAACAGGGATAGCACCATGAAACACCCCCTCCTCCGCCTCACCGCCGCGCTGGCCCTGGGCTTGGCCGCCCTGCTGCCCACCGCCGCTTCCGCCGTGCTGCGCATCGACATCACCAAGGGCCATGTCGAGCCTGTGCCGATCGCGATCACCGATCCCATCGGCTCGGGCGCGAATGCGGGCTTGGGGCGCGACATCATGCGCGTGGTTTCGGCGGATCTGGAGCGTTCGGGCCTGTTCCGCCCGGTGGATCGCGGTGCGTTCATCGAACAGATCAGCTCCGCCAACGCCATCCCCCGCTTCCCCGACTGGCGCCAGATTAATGCCCAGGCCCTCGTCACCAGCTCGGTCGAACTGCGCGGCGATAGCGTCGTCATCGCTTTCCGTCTGTGGGATACGTATGGCGAAACCCAGGTGGTGGGCAAGGAACTCAGCACGCTGCGCGCCAACTGGCGTCGGGTCGGCCATCTGGTCGCGGATGAAATCTACAAACGACTGACGGGCGAGGACGGCTATTTCGACAGCCGCATCGTCTATGTCTCCGAATCCGGCTCGATGAAAAAACGCATCAAGCGTCTCGCCATCATGGATCAGGACGGCGAGAACCACCGATTCCTGAGCGACGGCGACAACCTCGTGCTCACCCCGCGCTTCTCGCCGGACAGCCAGGAAATTCTCTACATGGCCTATTACGGCCGCCAGCCCCGCGTCTTCCTGCGCGATCTGCAGAGCGGGCGTGAGGAGATGCTCGGCAAGTTCGACGGGATGAGCTTCGCGCCGCGTTTTGCCGCCTCCGGCAAGATTATGGTCATGTCCATCGCCAAGGGCGGCCATACCGACATCTACGACATGAACCTCGCCAGCCGTGCCATGCGCAAACTGACGGACGGGGCGGCGATCAATACTTCGCCTTCCTATTCGCCGGACGGTCGCTTCATCACCTTCACCTCCGACCGCGGCGGCAGCCAGCAGATCTACGTGATGCGGGCGGACGGCTCGGGCGTGCAGCGTATCTCCTTCGGTTCGGGCAATTACACCACCCCGGTCTGGAGCCCGCGCGGCGACTGGATCGCTTTCACCAAGCAAAGCGGCGGTTTCGGCATCGGCCTGATGCGGCCGGACGGTTCGGGCGAGCGCATGCTCAGCCAGAGCTACATCGACGAAGGACCCACATGGTCGCCCAACGGCCGCGTCATCATCTTCACCCGCGGCGAGCGCGGTGGCCGCAACCGCCTCTATTCGGTGGACATCACCGGCTACAACCTCCGCGAAGTCCTCACCCCCGGAGACGCCTCCGACCCCGCCTGGTCGCCTTTGCTACCCCAATAAGGGGTAGCAAAGGCTGGTATGTGCGTTCGCCCTGCGAGGGTCTGCTGACCCTCGCATGACTTATTGCGTTTCGCTCCGCGTTTGCCTCCTGGCAATTGCATGAGCCTGACGCTTCGCGAGCTCACGGCTGGCTCGGCTTCCTGCCCTCGCATGACTTATTGCGTTTCGCTCCGCGTTTGCCTCCTGGCAATTGCATGAGCCTGACGCTTCGCGAGCTCACGGCTGGCTCGGCTTCCTGCCCTCGCATGACTTATTGCGTTTCGCTCCGCGTTTGCCTCCTGGCAATTGTATCACTGGCCGCTTGTCCCGGGCCTATCCACACTCCGCACTGGATGCGGAGTCCCGCTCCGTCCCCTCCATGTCATCCCGGCGCAAAGACCGGCGCAGCCGACGATTAACCCCTTTGTTGCGTAAGCTTTTCATCAACCTGTTCTCCTAAACCATCAACGAGCCATAACCAGCGCTGGGCCTTTTGTTGCGCTTAGAGCACAGGGGGCTTTATTCCTGAACTTGGGGGCAAAGCCCGCTTGCTTTCCGCGCTGCATTCTATAAATAATCCCGCAGGTTTAATCAGTACCACCACTTCGAATACGAAGTTAAACCATTCGAATGACTTAACAATTTGGCGTTGGGAGATACACGCTATGAACACCACTCTGAAACTGCTCGGCGCCCTGTCCGCCGTTATGCTGCTCGCCGCCTGCGAAACCGCCGGTTCCGATTCCAGCAAAAACGGTGGCAACGGTTCCGCAAACGGCGAAAACACCGGCCCCGGCACCCAAGGTGACCTGGAAGCCAATGTTGGCGACCGCGTCTTCTTCGCCCTCAACAGCTCGGTCATCAGCAGCGAAGGTCAGGCTACCCTGAACCGCCAAGCCGCCTGGCTGAAAAGCAACGGTTCGGTCAACGTGACCGTCGAAGGCCACGCCGATGAGCGCGGCACCCGTGAGTTCAACTTGGCCCTTGGTGAGCGCCGTGCGAACGCCGCGAAAGAGTACCTCGTGAACAACGGCGTGCCCGCCAGCCGCATCGAAACCACCTCCTACGGCAAAGAGCGCCCGGCTGTTGTTGGTTCGAACGAAGCCGCTTGGTCGCAAAACCGCCGCTCCGTGACCGTTGTAAAGTAAGCAACGAAGCACAAGCAAAGGCCCGCTGAAAAGCGGGCCTTTTTTGTTGGAGGGGTATTGCGTTTGCTCCGTATCGGGCCTGCCGGCCCTCACATGAGCCTGACGCTTCGCGAGCTCAGGGCTGAGTTATATTTCGCTCCGCGAAGGTCTGCTGACCTTCGCATGAGCCTGACGCCTTCGGCGAGCTCAGGGCTGGCTCGGCCTACTGCCCTCGCATCACTAGCAACACACCCCCTCTCTCCACACTCCGCACTGGATGCGGAGTCCCGCCCCATCCTCTCTACTGCACAAGTGGCGGACTTCGCATCGAGTGCGGAGTGTGACGGTGGGGAGGCAGTATGTTGGTGCCCCCCGTCCCGTAAAAGCCCCCTTGCGCGGCTTACGCATTCGGGCATACTCCGCGGCGCTTCACCTCTTCTTTTTCGGATCACGCAATGCCGGTTTCCGTTCGCCTTTCCATCGCTTCGCTGGCCGCTTTTCTGCTGCTCGGCGCGGCCATCCCCGCCAGCGCGCAGATGGCCAACGAACGCATTCTGCAATCGCGCATCGACAATCTCGAGCGCCAGATCGGTGATTTGCAGCGCGAAGGTGGTAGCGCTTCGGACAGCGGCGCGCCGGTGGGCGGCGCGGGCACGGCGGCCTTGGGCAATCGCATCGCGGGCTTAGAGGAACAATTGCGCCAGATTCAGGGCCGCGTGGAAGAATCCAACTACCGCAGCCAGCAGATCGAATCCCAGATGAAGCAGCAACAGCAGGATGTGGATATGCGCCTGCGCGATCTGGAACAGAAAGGCAGCGCCGCTCCGGCCGCCGCCGCAGCCGCACCTGCCGCTGTCAGCCCCCCTGCCGCTGTCAGCCCCCCTGCCGCCGCCGTCGAAGGTGGCGAGGCCAGCAATTCGAACGACCAGTACAACCAGGCCTTCCGCCTGCTGAATCAAAGCAAATACGACGAGGCCTATACCGCCTTCAAACAATTCGTGACCCAGCACCCGAAAGACCCGCTGGTGGGCAACGCTTATTACTGGATGGGCGAAACTTTCTATGTGCGCCGCGATTACGTAAAAGCCGCCGACCAGTTCCGCCAAGGCTTCGAGACCGCGCCGAAAGGCCCGAAAGCGGGCGACAATCTGCTGAAGCTCGCCATGTCGCTTTCCGCGTTGAACCGCAACAGTGAAGCCTGCACCGTGCTGCGCCAGGTGGCCAAGGAATATGCCAATAAATCCGGCGCCGTGGTCGGCAAGGCGAACAACGAAATGGCGCGCATTGGCTGCAAGTAACGCAGCCCTCACGCCCGACGATCTGCGCGCCGCACTGCGCCTTTGTCATACCGAAGCCGAACTCGTTTGGCCGCCGCGCAAAATGGCGGTCGCCCTCTCCGGAGGGCCGGATAGCCTGGCGCTGATCCTGCTGGCCCATGATGTGGCCCAGCAGGAAAATATCGCGCTGCACGCCTTCACCGTCGATCATCGCCTGCGCCCGGAATCCGGCGCCGAAGCCGCTGCGTTGCAGGCGCGCATGCAATCGCTGGGCATCCCGCACCGCACGCTCGTTTGGGTGCATGCAGCCGTGGAAGGCAATCTGCCCGCCGCCGCCCGACAAGCGCGCTATGCATTGCTCACCGAAGCCTGTCGCGCCGAGCGTATCCCAATCCTTCTGCTCGGTCACCATGGGGACGATCAGGCGGAAACCCTGCTGCATCAATTGCTGCGCGGCAGCGGGGTGGACGGGCTCAGCGCCATGCCGCGCGCGCGCATGCAGGAAGGCATCGCGCTTCTGCGCCCGCTGCTCTCCTTCCCCAAATCCGCCCTGCAGGATTATTGCGCCGCACGGGGCGGGGCTTGGTTCGAAGACCCGAGCAACGACGATCCGCGTTTCGCGCGCACCTTGCTGCGCCGTTTGCTGGCAGAATTTTCGGGGAGCGGATTGAGTGCGGCACGCCTTTCGGAAACGGCCGCGCATATGGCGCGCGCGCGGGCGGCATTGGAATGGATGACGGAAGCGTTGCTTGCCCAAGGCACCGCACAAAATCAGGGCCTCGCACAGAATGAAGGTTTTCTATTGCCTTTGGATGCGTGGCGGCAGGCCCCGGAAGAAATCCGCCTGCGCGCATTGCGCCAATTGGCCACACGCATGGGCGATGCAGAACCGCCGCGTTTCGAAGCGCTGGCACGGCTGGCGGAAGTGCTGATGCAACAGGCTCAAGGCGCGCAAAGCCTGCATCATCTCCGGTGGGTTTGGCGGGAAGGTTCGCTGTCCGTGCAGGCGGATTCCGCCGCCACCGCCTTGCAGCCGCACAAAACGCGCCCCATATAGTCTTCGTTTGCCGCAACTTTCGTTTGCGGTTATGGTCAAAGGCCCGCATCTCGGGCCACTCAGGAGCATTCTTCGTGCCGCAACTTTCCCGCAATATGATGATCTGGGCGCTGATCGTGCTCGTCGCTTTCATTGGCATCAGCCTGTTTCAAAGCGGTTCCGAGCAACGCGCTTTCCAGCATTCCAGCTTTTCCGATTTCCTTATCGCCGCGCAAAACGGTTCGGTGAGCAGCGTGACGATCAAGGAATCGCCCGAAAAAGGCACCATCATCACCGGCACTTTCAAAGACAGCACGCCGTTCGTGACCCAGGCCCCGAGCTATCCAGGCCTGGTCGATGTGCTGACCAAGAACGGCGTGCGTATCACCGCCGCCGCCCCTACTTCGGGCATGGATTCCTTCTGGGGCGCGCTGCTCGGCTGGTTGCCCTTCCTACTGCTGATCGGCGTCTATCTGTTCATGATGAAACAGATGCAGGCGGGCGGCGGGCGTGGCGGGGCGATGGGTTTCGGGCGTAGCCGCGCGCGTTTGCTCACTGAGAAATCCACCCGCGTGACGTTCGCGGACGTGGCGGGCATCGAAGAAGCGAAAGTGGAACTGGAGGAGATCGTCGATTTCCTGAAAGAACCTGCGAAATTCCAGAAACTCGGCGGACGTATTCCGCGCGGCTGTCTGCTGGTGGGCCCTCCCGGCACCGGGAAAACCTTACTGGCCCGCGCCATTGCGGGCGAAGCGGGTGTGCCGTTCTTCACCATTTCCGGTTCGGATTTCGTGGAAATGTTCGTGGGTGTCGGCGCCAGCCGCGTGCGCGACATGTTCGAACAAGGCAAAAAGAATTCGCCCTGCATCATCTTCATCGACGAGATCGACGCTGTAGGACGGCACCGTGGTGCTGGCATGGGCGGAGGGAACGATGAGCGCGAGCAAACGCTGAACCAGTTGCTGGTGGAAATGGACGGTTTCGAGCCGAACGAATCCGTTATCATCATCGCCGCCACCAACCGGCCGGACGTGCTGGATCAGGCGCTGCTGCGCCCGGGTCGTTTCGACCGTCAGGTGACCGTGCCGAACCCGGATATTCTAGGCCGCACCGAAATCCTCAATGTGCATTTGAAAAAAGTGCCGATGGCACCGGATGTGGACGCGGCGGTGATCGCGCGCGGCACGCCCGGTTTTTCTGGCGCGGATCTGGCGAATCTCGTTAACGAAGCGGCTTTGCTCGCCGCGCGCAAAAACAAAAAAGTCATCACCATGGCCGAGCTCGAAGCGGCGAAGGACAAGGTGATGATGGGCGCGGAACGCAAGACCATGGTGATGAACGACGAGGAAAAGACGCTGACCGCCTATCACGAAGCGGGCCACGCCATCGTCTCCGTCCAATGCCCCGGCACCGACCCCATCCACAAAGCCACCATCATCCCCCGCGGCCGCGCTTTGGGCATGGTCATGCGCCTGCCGGAGCGCGATAAATACAGCATCACCCGCGAGAAAATGCATTCGGATCTGGCCGTTTCCATGGGCGGGCGCGTGGCGGAAGAGCTGATCTTCGGCTACGACAAAGTGACCAGCGGCGCGAGTTCAGACATTCGCTACGCCACCAAAATGGCCCGCGCGATGGTCACCGAATGGGGCATGAGCGACAAGATCGGGCCCATTTATCATGGCGAAGACGAAACCAGTGCGAACCCGATGGCGCTGAAAAATGCCATCAGCGACCAGATTGCGGGCGAGATCGACGAGGAAGTGCGCGGCATCGTGCAGGCGGCTTACGATCGCGCCAAGCATATTCTGGAAACCGAAATCGACAAGCTGCACCGCCTGGCGGGCGCCATGCTGGAATATGAAACGCTGACCGGCGAAGAGATCAACGCCATTCTGCGCGGGGAAGACATCCGCAAGGGCGGCGGCGGGGCGGCCATCGCACGCATCCGCTCCTCCGTGCCCTCCTCCCGCCGCAAGGCGGAAGAGGCCAGCGGCGCGGACCCGGTTCCGGCGTAACTGCCCCAACCCCCGCACACTCCACACCCTCTGCACACCCCGCTCTCTCACACTCCGCACTTCATGCGGAGTGCTGACGAGACGCCGGAGCGGCACTCCGCATCAAGTGCGGAGTGTGAGGTAGCGGAGAAAGCGGAGTGTGAGAGAGTGGAGTAATGTGGTAAGGTAAGCAAACGCCTTCCCTTGAAAGGTTCCGCCATGCCGCATGTCGTCATCGAATATTCCGATAATGTGAAAAGCGAGATCGTGCGCGGCCATATCGCCGCCATGGCGCATAAGGTGATGGTGGATAGCGGATTGTTTTCCACGCCCGACATCAAAACCCGCGCCCATGCTTCCAGCAATTTCTCGGTCGGGCTCAAATGCGGCCAGGGCAGTTTCGTGCATGTCACTGTCTCTATCCTCGAAGGCAGGCCGCTGGAAGCGCGCGAGGCGCTGAGCCAGACTCTGTGCGACGCGCTGGCCGAAAAAATGCCGCATGTCGATCAATTGACCGTGGAGGTGCGGGAGATGGCACGCGCCACCTACCGCAAGCATACGGCTACGCCGCATCCAGCTTAAGCGGCGCTTCAGCTTCGCACGCTAGACCGAGGCGGTGCGATGAGTGGCGGTGCGAGGATTCGAAAGTTGGATGAATCGATGATTCGGTGCTAGTCTGATTTGTCCTTCCTCACCTTATTCTTGCGAATCATCGAATGGTCCCATCATCGAATCATCGCCAATTCTTCGGCACGGACGGCGTGCGCGGCAAGGCGAACATCCACCCGATGACGGCCGAATTCGCACTCAAGCTCGGCATGGCGGCGGGCGCCTATTGCCTGCGCGGCGAGCACAAGCACCGCGTGGTCATCGCCAAAGATACGCGATTGTCCGGCTATCTGCTGGAGCCTGCGCTCACCGCCGGTTTCATCGCTTCCGGCATGGATGTGGTGCTGGTCGGGCCGCTCCCCACCCCCGCAGTTGCCTCCCTCACCCGCTCCCTGCGAGCCGATCTCGGCGTGATGATTTCGGCCTCGCACAACCCTTATCAGGATAACGGCATCAAGCTCTTCGGGCCGGACGGCTACAAACTTTCGGACGAAGCGGAGTTGGAGATCGAAGGCCGCATCATCGCCGGGCCCAGCGAAGGCGAGATGGCGGATTCCGAACATCTCGGCCGCGCCACGCGCCTGGAAGATGCACGCGGGCGCTACATCGAAACGCTGAAACACAGCTTCCCCAAACATCTGCGCCTGGACGGGTTGAAAATCGTGCTCGATTGCGCCCATGGCGCAGCCTATCAGGTTGGGCCCACCGTGTTGTGGGAACTGGGCGCGGACGTCATCGCCATGGGCATCGAACCCAACGGACGCAACATCAACCAGGAATGCGGCTCCACCCACCCCGCTGCGATGATCGCGCGCGTGAAGGCCGAAGGCGCGCATTTGGGCATCGCGCTGGACGGCGACGCGGACCGTGTGCTGATGGTGGACGAGCACGGCCAGTTGCTCGACGGCGACCAGCTGATGGCCATCATCGCCACCCACTGGACCCGCCACGGCTTGCTCAAAGGCGGTGCGGTGGTGGCGACCGAAATGACCAATCTCGGTATGGAACGCTATGTGCAGGGCTTGGGCCTCGGTTTGATCCGCACCGCGGTGGGCGACCGCTACGTGATGGAAGCCATGCGCGCGCGCGGCTGCAACCTCGGGGGCGAACAATCCGGGCATCTGATCCTCACCGATTACGCGACGACGGGGGACGGGTTGCTCGCTGCTCTGCAAGTACTGGCGCTGCTGATCGAGCAACAGATTCCGCTCAGCGCCGCCGCCGGGCTTTACACCCCCATGCCGCAATTATTGAAAAACGTGCGTTTCACCGGCGCCTCACCGTTGGATGCCGCCCCGGTGAAAGCCGCCATCGAAGAGGCCCGCGCCAAGCTGAACGGCCAGGGCCGCCTTTTCATCCGCAAATCCGGCACCGAACCGCTCATCCGCATTATGGCCGAGGGTGAGGATGCTGCCATGGTGGACAAAATCACCAGCGAACTCGCCGCGCTCATGGCAGCTTAAATCTCCTTTCTCAGCCTCTCCCTTGAGGGGAGAGGCCGGTTGTCTTAATGAGCATCGCGAATTTAGACAACCGGGAGAGGATGGGACCCGCGCTCGAACCAGCAATTCCCGCCTTTCACCCCCACCCGGATTTGCTAAGCTCATTGCATTCGCCAACCCAATCCGACCTCTCCCCTCACAGAGAGAGGCGAAAGTATCTCCATGCAACATACCCCCGCCCGCATCCTCATTGTCGCCGGTTCCGACTCCGGTGGGGGCGCGGGCATTCAGGCGGATATCAAGACGGTGACGGTGTTGGGCGGCTATGCCGCCACCGCCATCACTGCGCTGACCGCGCAGAATACGTACGGCGTGCAGGCTATCGAGGCCGTCTCCCCCGCCTTCGTGGCGCAGCAGATGCGTGCCGTGCTGGAAGATATCGGGGCGGATGCGATCAAGACCGGTATGCTCTTTTCCGCCGAAATCATCGAAGCGGCGGCGGATGTGCTGGCGGATTACCCCGACATTCCTCTGGTGCTGGATCCCGTGATGGTCGCCAAAGGCGGCGCGGCCTTGCTGAAGCCGGACGCCATCGCCGCTTTGCGCCACCGCCTCCTCCCCCGCGCCATGCTGCTCACCCCCAATATCCCCGAGGCCGAATTACTGACCGGACTATCCATTGCCACACCGGAGGATATGGTCGCCGCAGGCCGCAGGCTGCTGGCCGAAGGGCCGCAGGCGGTGCTGATGAAAGGCGGGCATCTGGACGGGGACACCTGCATCGATCTGCTGGTCACGCCAGGAAACATAGAACGATTTGAAAGCAATCGCTTAAAAACAAAACGCACCCATGGCACCGGCTGCAGCCTCGCCTCCGCTATCGCCTGCCACCTCGGTCAGGGTCTGCCTTTGCCCCAAGCGGTGGAAGCCGCGCGCAACTGGCTGCAGGGCGCCATCGCCCATGCGCCGCATCTGGGTGGCGGCCACGGGCCCATCGGGCATGGCTGGCGCTGGGGCGATGCCGTGTAAGGCGTCAGAGAATGAGAAAATCGCTTGATTTCCTGCCCTGGCTGGCGTACCAAGCCCCTTCGCAAATTCACCTTACCCGCATTTCAGGCGACCTACGCTGAATGCATCGACGGAGCAGGCACATGGCCAAGCAAGGCATCCACCCCGATTACCACGCCATCACCATCCGCATGACGGACGGCACGGAATATGCCAGCCGCTCGAGCTGGGGCAAAGAAGGCGACACGCTGATCCTCGACGTGGACAGCCTGACCCACCCCGCCTGGGTCGGCGGCGTGAACCTGCGCAAAACCGGCCAGATGGAAAAGTTCAGCAACAAATTCAGCTTCCTCGGCTCTGCCGCAACCGACGCGAAAAACGCTGCGGCGGATGCGAAGAAAGCCGACAGCAAGAAAGACGGCGAAGCGGCTTAGTCTTCCCCGCCAAAGCCATCAAAAAAACACCGGTCATTTCGACCGGTGTTTTTTATTTTACAGTGCAGAAAAGCCGCCACCGCCGACATCGCCTGACTGCAAGCGCCTTGCACGCTCGTCAGCCACCTTACGCGCGCCACTTTCCGTAGCTACGGTTACATCTTGCAACGCGTGCACCTGCTGGGGCAGATAGTTGAAGGGAGCGCCTCTGCGCGCATTGACCCCCGCTGTTTCCCGACCCTTCTGGCTAAGGAATTGAACGGAAGTGCCTTGCTTCTGCGCTTCTTCATGTTCCTTCACCATTTGCGCTTGCAGGCCTTCCACCATCGCGCGAATGCCGCTATCCTGCATATGGTCGCGGATGCTGTGGTCCGTGAAGGTTTCGAAGAAGCGGTCGAGGAACGCCAGTTTCTGTACGGCGGGCACGGAGGACTGGCCGGGCATCGGCACGAAATAGGAATTGAGGTGACGGCAATACGGCTTGTCTTCGTCCGTCAGCTGGATTTCGTTGTCAAGATAGGGCTGGATGTAGTTGGTGATAACTTCGAGATCTTTGCCCAGGAACTGTTGTGCGAGCGCGCCGAACAAGCGTGGCCGCAGATGCATCTCGCGGGTCACTTCGGCACCCATCTCGTGCACTTTTTCCGGGTTCTCGCATTCGAAGAAGCTGGCGACGATCTTTCCGCCATTTTCCGTGGCCATCTGCATGGCGCGGGCAGCCTGATCGAGCACGGCGTATTCCACATATCTGCGTGCGTCGGTCTTGCTGTTGAGTTTGGTCTCGATCTTCTCGGAGGGCTTGCCCTCGGCTTCGACACCGCTCAAGGCGTAGTTGACGAAATAGACGAACTCTTTTTCTTTACCCTCCGCATTCTCATAGGTCGCGCGTATTTCGGGATGCTCATCGAGAATGCGCTGCACCTGCGGCGTGATCTCGTAGATCTCCGAGGCGAGGAAGGCGTCGAGGCGGCTATTGTCTTTCGTGGCCGGTTGATCCGCCGGGAACTTGCCGTACGCATCCACCAATCGGGTATAGCCGTCCTCCTTAAGAGAGCTGTGGATTCCCTGCTGCCAGGATTCATAGGTTTCCAGTTCGGATCTCTGCTCGGCGCTCGCTTGTTCCAGCGGCACACCGATGATCTGCAGCGGAAAATCGTTGGCATGGATCCCAATGAGGTAGGCTTCCTCCGCCGACCGCGGGGAGCGGTGATCCTCAACCGCTTCAGCATACTCCGATTTTTTCGGGGGCATGTTCACATTATTCGGTGTGAAATGCAACACATCGTGCACCTTGCCGGACTCTTGTTGAATCAAGTCGAAATATTCCTGGCGCTTTTGCAGAAGAATGGGGGAATGATTGTGGGACATGATACGGCCGCGAAAAGTTGATTAGACCGCAGCTTAACAAGTGCATGTTACGAGTTGATGAAGAAAACTAAAGAAATAGCTTGTCGATATCCATCGAGCTTTTCTTGCCCACCTTCGCGAAATCTTTCTTCAGCCAATCTTCTGCCGCTTCGCGTCCCAGTTTGAAAAGCGCTTTGAGCATGGCGGGTTCGGCGACCATTTTGCTGGCGGCGTCGAATTGGCGCATTTCGCCTTCGCTGGCGATGCGGTGCAGGCGCATATCCTTGTATTCGTCGTCCTGTACCTTACCTTTTTTGATCAGCTTGTGCACGAAGGCGATGGCGCGCATTTCACGCATCAAGGTGGAGTTGAAGCTGATTTCATTCAAGCGGTCGAGGATTTCCGGCGCGCTTTCGGGAATGGTATCGGTAGAAAGCGGGTTGATCTGGATCAGCAGCACGTCTTCCGCCGCACAATCGTAAATCAGCGGGAAGATGGCGGGATTCCCGCTGTAGCCGCCGTCCCAGTACGCATCGCCCTCAATCTCGACCGCGCGGAACAGCATGGGCAGACAGGCGCTCGCCATCACCGCATCCAGCGAAATTTCTTTCGTGTCGAACACCCGGATCTTGCCGCTTTTCACCGAAGTGGCATTGATGAACAATTTGAGTTGTTTCTGTTTACGCAGCGATGCGAAATCCACCAGTTCGCTGATGATATCGCGCAGCGGATTGATATCGAACGGATTGAACTGGGCAGGCGAGAAATAATGCGTCCAATCGAAATTCATGAATTGCGAGGCCATATTCGCCACACCGGGCCCGAACCATTGCTGCAGCTGCTGGTGCGATTGTGCAGGAAACAACGCGCCCACGCAGGCCAAATCCCCCCAAAACTCGTTTAATTTTGCGCGCGCGCCTTCCGCGCCGCCTTCCATCAATCCCTGGGCAAGCAGCACCGCATTCATCGCCCCTGCGCTTGTGCCGGATATTCCTTCGATGGCAAGACGGCCATCTTCCAGTAAGCGGTCCAAGACCCCCCAGGTATAAGCGCCATGCGCACCCCCGCCCTGCAGCGCGATGTTGATCGGCAATGCCTGTGGATGCGCGTCCAACGTCGCACGGGCCTGGGCAGTGGCGCGGGCTTTAACCGCAGGCTTGGCTTTTTTGGGCAGTGGTAATTTATCGCGACTCAGTTGCTTTTCTGGATTGCTTTTGTCCCGTGTTTTTTTATCGAGTGTTTTTTTGCCGATGGTTTTTTTGTTTGAGATTTTCTTTTCCAATCCCGTTTTGCGGGTGGCGGGTTTGGCGATTGGGGCCGGGGTGCGGGCCATGCTTGATCCTTACCAAAAAAACTGTCGGTGCTTTGACAGCAGCCTATCCTAGCCGTAGCCTGTGCTCACGCAACCGAAACCCTGCCATGCCCACGCGAGGAAAAAATCTCTCATGCGCGCCGTCTCCATAGAATATCCCGGTCCCTTGGGGCGATTGAAGCTGGTCGAAACCGCGCCGCCCGTCCCAGGCCCCGGCGAAGTGCGCGTGCGGGTGGCGTATGCGGGGCTGAACCGGGCGGATATCTTTCAACGCCTGGGCCAATATCCCGCCCCCGTTGGCGCATCCCCCTTCCCCGGCCTGGAGGTGAGCGGCATGGTGGAGGCGCATGGCGCAGGCGTGGATAAAAGCGTCTGGCCCCTGGGCAAGAAAATATGCGCCCTGACCCATGGCGGAGGATACGCGGACGCGGTGTGCATTCCCGCCGGGCAGCTATGGCCCATACCCGAAAGCTGGAGCATGGCGGACGCCGCCGCTCTGCCCGAAGCGCTGCTTACCGTGTGGCTGACGCTGATCGAGACGGCAGGCGTGAAGACGGGAGACTGGGTGCTGATTCAAGGCGGCAGCAGCGGTATCGGCAGCGTCGGCATACCCATGCTGGCCCTGCTCGGAATTCGCGTCATCGCCACCGCGCGCGACCGGGCGAAATGCGATTATTGCTGGAGTCAAGGCGCCGAAGCCGCTTTTCCCACGGATACGCGGGATCTGTTCGAGAAGATTCTCGCAAGCAGCGGTGGCGGTGTGCAGGCTGCGCTCGATATGCTGGGCGGGCCGCATCTGGCCACCGCGCTGAAAAGTTTGGCTCCGGGCGGCCATCTGGTCAGCATTGCCTTCCTCAACGGCGTCAAAGACCCGTTGCCGCTGGGCACGCTGCTCACCCGCAATCTGCATTGGCACGGCGTAACCTTGCGTAGCCAAAGCGCCGCGCGCAAAGCAGAAATGGCAGATGCGCTACAAGCGAAACTATGGCCTTTGCTCGCCACCCACGACTGGCGACCGGTAATCGATGCCGTATTTCCGCTGGAAGAGGCGGAAATTGCCCAGAAACGCATGGAAGAACGCTTGCACTTGGGGAAAATTCTTCTAAAGGTTGGGAATACTGAATGAACCCTGCCGCCGGGGTGGCCCGCTTCCTACAAGCGCCGCCGCCCCGGCGCGCTATTGTGGAGACCGATCATGGCCTTGCCGTTGATGCCCAAAGCCACCGCCGTGTGGCTGGTAGAAAACACCACCCTCACCTTCGAACAGATCGCCGAATTCTGCGGCATGCACCCCCTTGAGGTGCAAGGCATCGCGGATGGCGAAGTGGCGGTCAGCATCATGGGCGAAGACCCCACCGCCACCGGGCAGCTCGACCGCGCCGTGCTGGAAGCTGCCGAAGCCGACCCGGATAAATCCCTCACTCTTTCCGACACTGCCCGCCAATATGTGCAGACCAAGACCAAAGGAGCACGCTATACACCCGTTGCCCGGCGGGCGGACAAACCGGATGCTGTAAACTGGATTCTGAAATACCATCCGGAATTGTCCGATGCGCAGATCATCAAACTGATCGGCACCACCAAGAACACGATCGACGCCGTGCGCGACAAAACGCACTGGAACAGCACCAACATCAAACCGAAAGATCCCGTGCTTTTGGGGCTGTGCAGCCAGACGCACCTGGATATGGCCATTGAAAAGGCCCGGAAATCCGGCGGTAAAACAGCGGATAAGCAAAGCGCCTAGCATTGGGCAGACGGAGAAATAGCCATGGCTGAGCCATGGCTATTTCTGTTTTCGTCCCATCCAAAGCATTTAAAACGATTGCAAGATAAGGGGTTTTTTCGCAACACAGACGAAAATCTTCCAGAGAATCCATTCCGTTTACCCTTTTTTAAGACGATTTTGTTACACCAGATGGCAGGTGCCCGCTTAAAGACGCACTGAAGTTTGTATTCACAGGGAGAACAATATGACTATTTCCAAAAACCAACGCCGGGCCGAAGCCGGTTTCACCCTGGTGGAACTTGCGATCGTGCTCGTCATCATCGGCCTGATCATCGGCGGCGTACTCGTCGGCCAGGATATGATCAAAGGTGCCGAAATCCGCGCCACCGCCGGCCAGTTCGAAAAATACTCGGCCGCCGTCAACACATTCAAAGATAAATACCGCCAGATCCCAGGTGATATGCCGGATGCGGCCGCTACCCAGTTCGGCTTCACCACCACTGGCGGCAATGGCAACGGCCTGATCCAGGATCCTGCCGGTACCTCCGTGTTGCTCGGGGGCGAAACCACCAACATCTGGGTGAATCTCAGCACCGCCAGCTTGGTGGATGGTAGCTTCACCACCCCCACCACCGCAGCCATTGCAACCGGCCTCGCTCTGTCACCCTACCTTCCCGTCGCTCGTATGGGTCGTGGGAATATGATCACCGCCTATGCCAACGCTGGCTATAACTTCTACCAGATCATTGGTATGAGCGTCATCAGCGCCACGGCTGGCGTACCCACCACCTCGGCCGCCATCACCCCCCAGGAAGCCTACAACATGGACAGCAAACTGGATGACGGCATGCCTTTGACCGGCAGCACCGTCGCCGTGGTTACCACAGCCCTGGCGGGCGCGCTCTCCACCGCGGCAGCCGCAGGCCCGACCATTTGCGTCGTGACCGGCGGTAACTACGATACCACCGTTCTGGCCAACGCCGGTTCGCCTTCCTGCTCGCTGCGCGTACGCATGAACTAAGCCGAATACAAAGCATTGCCCACCATTACAATTTGGCCCCAGTCTTTCTACATGGCTGGGGCCAGATTTCTTTCTGACGTCTCGTCATATCGAGGACGCTATGCTTCGTCATACCACCCCCATGCACCAGCGCGGCTTCACGCTGGTAGAACTCGCCATCGTGTTGGTCATCATCGGTTTGATCATCGGCGGCGTACTTGTCGGCCAGGACATGATCCGCGGTGCGGCCATCCGCGCCACGGCCGGACAATTCGAGAAATACAATGCGGCGGTCAATACGTTCCGCGACAAATACCGCCAACTGGCGGGAGACGCGACCCTGACGGTGGCCGCGCAATTCTCCATGCCCGTCCGCCCTGCGGGCAGCGGCGGCCGCGGTCAGCACGATGGTAACGGCGTGCTCGAGAGCTGTGCGGTTGGGGCCGTCGATATCGGTTGCGAAACGGTGACCTTCTGGGAAGACCTGAACTGGGCGGGGCTGCTCGAAAGCACGTTCAACCAGCCCGTGGCCAACGCCCTGCCCACCTGGACCACAAACAACATCAGCCTCTTCATCCCCAGCGCCCGCTTGGCGCAAGGGGTCTATATCAATGCGTATTACGCCACCGGTCATCACTATTATCAGCTGGGAGGACTCAATGTCATTTCCAATACCCTGACCCTGTTCAACGCCGTCTCCCCGCTTCAAGCCTACAACATCGATCAAAAGCTCGATGACGGCAGGCCGGCGACCGGAAATACCGTTGCGGTGGTCGGCAACGGAACGGTGTTCAATAATACGACTTCGGCGACGCTTATCGCCAATCAATGCATCGATGCGGCGGGATCGATCTACCTCACGACCAGCATCGCCACCTCCAACGATCCATCCTGCGCGCTGCGCGTCGGCTTCAATTGATGACGACACTACCAAAAGCGGTCGCCGACACGGTCGCCGATTCTCTTACGCTCTTGCTGGTTCCCTGCCCGGATGAAAATTGTGCAAACGATTTGGCACGCAGAATGATCCGCGAGTCCTTGGCGGTTTGTGCGCATATCATGCCCCCGCACCGCAGCCTTTACATGTGGCAAAACGCCATGCAAGAAACGACGGAATGCACGCTACTGTTGAAGATCTTGCACCACAAATCGGACCAGGCGGCACGATTGCTGGAAGCACGGCACCCCTATGATATACCTTGTATAATGACATTTCATGTTCGGTCCAATCAACGCTATCTCGAATGGGCCATGCAGACACCGAACACCGACACGGCCAAAACCGTTGCATCCCCGCAAGAGTTGCAGTAGAGAAAGCCTCCGCTTAGCGCGAATCGTAGCGCTATCGCCCGTGCTGGGGCGTCGCCAAGCGGTAAGGCACCGGTTTTTGGTACCGGCATCCCAGGTTCGAATCCTGGCGCCCCAGCCAATATTTCCCAGTTCGAATATTCCTTGAGCCTGAGAGCTCAAAATAACGTGGCTTTCCGCCGTTTTTTCGGCGTTCACCGCCACTACCGAAATCGCTGATTTCCCTTTTTTCCCCAAAAATCGCAGCCTTATTCCCGAATTGTCTCACTCGCGTAGTTTTCGAGGTGACGTTTCCTATTTCAGCCAATCACTCGATTCCCTGATCAACAGGGAATTTACAGCGAATATTCAAAAATTCGCGGGTGAGGAATCTGCCCAACGCAATCCAAATGACTGGAAACGCGGGCGTGGATGTCCATCGTCCGCATGAGGTCGCGCATTGGAACGGGGAATTTAAATCGCGCGATCAGGGAACCGCAGAATGCGTTTCTGGAAATGCCATTCAATCGGTAGCTTCGCGGTGAGGTCTTGCAAATGCATCGTCGCCGGTTGGGTGCCGGTGAGAATGCCAGAGATGATCTCCGGGCCAGCATCATCAGATTCACGATACATGGGTTACCGCAGCATCAGCGTGCGAAATGGGCGGGTTCCAATGTTGGTTCCAGGGTAATTTCCTCCCCGAGTGCTGCACTAACCGCTTTGGAAAGCGGGGTCCAATCCACGCCGCGCTCGGCGAAGAAAGTTTGAAATGCGAGATTTTCCCCTGGGGTTGCGAAAAAGCCGCGGACGCCGCCCGCAAGGCCGATGTATTGCGCGCAATTCAAGCGAACGGCGTTACCGCCGCTACCCGCGAGCGTCTCCAGGCGATTCGCGGCGGCACTTCGCCCTGGATCGCGACTTTCAGCCCGGCGGAGTTGCTCATCACCCGCTCCCATGGCATTCGTCCCATAGCCTCCGTCTCCGCCACTTGCTGGATGCATTACGGTTATTCCTGGACGCGCGGGCATGCCCAGGGATGGGAGACCGCCCTGGTGCGATTGCGCGAAGAAGCGAAGGCCGCCGGGGCCAATGCGGTGCTGGATGTCAAATTACGCACTGTACCGCTGGATGTGGACAACAGCATGGATTTCACCCTGGTGGGTACGGCGGTCAAAATCGACGGCCTGCCGCCAAGCAGCGACCCGATCGTCGCCACCGTACCGGCACTGGAATTTGTGAAGCTGCTGGAAGCGGACATCGTGCCTACCGGCATCGCCATCGGCGCGGATTTTCAGTGGATGACGGATACATCTTTCATGCGCTTCATCTGGCCGGGCAACAACGCCGAGATCACCCAGTTATCGCAGCTTTGGTACAACGTGCGCACCCAGGCCCACAATCGCTTACGTTTGAGCGCACGCAACCAGGGCAATGGCGTGCTGGCGCACGTTAATTTCAGCCAGATGTTTCGCCGCGAAGTCGAGAAGCAGCCTGATCAGTATCTCGCCCGCCACATCATCATCGCCACCACGGTCGATACTTCGGCCATGCGGACGGTGTCGCACGACTTTCAGATGGTCGTCGATATGCATGCGGGAGATACGCCGCTGACGGGCACCCTCCCCCACCACCAATCCTATTCCATGAACGAGGCCGAAGGAGCCATCTGACTATGACCAACGATATTCCAGTTCATGCTCGCGAACGTCTAAAGGGCCTGCGCACCTCCGCTCATTCCTCCGGCGTATTCACTTCGGATTTCAGCGTTAACGAATTCCTGCTGGTGCGCAAATCCGGCTTTGAGCCCATTGGATTGTGCGTGGGCAGCTGCGTGTACCACGTCGGCGTGCAATACGGCTCCTGGGGCAAAAACCAGGAAATGGAGGTGCTCTCCAAAGCCATGTACCATGCACGCGAACTGGCCATGTCGCGTATGCGTGCCGAAGCCAGCGCCATGGGGGCGGACGGCATCGTCGGTGTCAAGCTCACCATCAAACGGATGGAATGGGACGACAATCTGCTTGAATTTATCGCCATTGGCACCGGCGTGGTACATGCCGAAGGCCACAAAGGATTTCGCGCGCATGATGGCGGTCCGTTCACATCCGACCTGTCGGGCCAGGATTTTTGGTCTCTGCTGCATGCCGGCTATCGACCGGTCGAAATGGTGATGGGCTCCTGCGTTTATCATGTGGCTCATCGCGGGCTTTTCGCCACGGCGATGACTGCCATCAGCAACGTCGAGCTTGAGAACTTCACCGCCGCCATGTACGAAGCCCGCGAAATCGCCATCGAACGCATGCAGGCAGAAGCGGCGGCGGCCAAAGCCGAAGGTGTGGTGGGATTGGATATTCATGAAGGAAGCCATGGATGGAAAACCCACGTGATCGAGTTTTTCGCCATCGGCACCGCTGTATTGCCGCTGGATCAGGAAATCGCCCCCAACAAGATCGCCGATCCGATTATGGTGCTCTCGGTGAATGATTGAGTGGATGCGGCCGAGCGGTTCTGTGGCATGCGACGGAAGGACCCTATCAGTTTGCCTTCAGTTTAGCACGGTAAGTCAAATCCTGCTTCTGTTGCAACCCTGCCGGACGCGGCCCGGTTTCCTGACGTTATTATAGATCGGTCGCGATTTTTTCGAGGATGCCGCAGGATGTTGCACCTTGGCAGATGGGCTTATGCGCGAATCGTATCATCACCTCATTGCCTGGATAAGCGTCCATGGGGTCGAGCCGCTCCTCTCTCGGCTGCATATGCAATCGATTGCAGGCAATCCCCGCGACATCGCTGAAGCATTGCTGATAACTTGCCTGCAAATCGCAATCATCGGTTTTATTTTTCGACCATTGGAAACGCTGGCACCTGCGGAAATCTGGCCCGACCGCGCCCTGACACGCATCGACCGGCATTATACCCTGCTGATGCTGCTGGGTTTGAATCCCTTGTTCGCATTCTTGGTAATGACGCCGCTGGCCCATGTTGTGGGCGGTGCGGACATGGGGACAACCACGCAGACAGTCGGCGGGCTTTTGCATTACGTGCCGGGAATGAATCACCACCCCTATCTGGCATTCGCTTTCTATTACCTCGTCTACGATCTGGCTTACTACTGGATGCATCGGATCCAGCATCTGATTCCCTGGTGGTGGGCGCTGCACAGCATGCATCACAGCCAACGGCAGATGAGTTGCTGGACCAACGACCGGGGCAGCTATCTCGACGGCATGTTGCAATCTTTCGTGCTTGCCGCAGTGGGAATGGCGTTGGGGGTCGATGCATCGCAATTTGCGCTCTTCGTCTTGATCAGCGAACTCATGCAGAATCTATCCCATACCAATACGCGGCTGGGATTCGGGCGTCGGATCGAGAAGTTGTTCGTCGATCCGCGCTTTCACCGTCTGCATCACATGCGCATGGACCCGAACCGGCTTCATTTGCATCACTGCAATTACGGCCAGGTGCTTTCGATCTGGGATAGTCTTTTCAAAACCGCTTTGTTCGGCGAGCCGCTTCGCCCCACCGGTGTCGGCGATCCGATGGTGGATGTGGACAATGAGCGCGGCTTGGTCGCCATGCAATGGGGAACTTTGCGCCGTTTCTGGGGCGCTTTCCGTCATGCGGCGGGATGGCGATTCGGGGATGTCTCGTTCGGTTCCGATTACGTCCCGATTTCGGTCAAGGACGCGGATCCGTCATCATTCATCCATAGGCCCATCGCTTGATGAGTTCCGGCCATGGCAGAAAAAAGAGCGGCCAAGACCGCACAACGGCCCGACCGAGAAAAAAACCGGCCGCCTGACATACACTCAATTCGAAACCACGATAATTTTTAACTCAATACATTAACATTAATCGAATATGCACGCCTGATCACCCGCAGACCGCGAAAATCATACTCCGGTCAAATCCAGTCAAGTTTTATAGCACAAAAAAGCTTATCTATTTCAAAAGCTACAGGCTTGAATTATCTCGGGCATCTGCCGTACAATATTCAACAACGTGCTAACTTTTTACATCGCAAGCGGCATGGGATAGTTGTTTTTTGATGCTGCGATTCGCGGTCTCTTCACAACCCATCCAATGATGATTGCATTCGATGAAAAACGACTTGCCCAATACTGCTTCCCAAACGGCGAAACACGATCCTTCCATCATGTTCGGTTTGGTGGCGATCATCCTGTTTTTCGCGGCCAGCGGCGGTATCTCCTATTGGAATATTCATATTCTGTACGACGACGCCCAACGTGTCGCCCATACGCATGAGGTCATACTGAGCCTGGAAAATCTGCAGTCGCTCGTCAAGGACGCGGAAACCGGACAGCGCGGATTTTTACTGACCGGAGACGAAAAATACCTGGCGCCCTACACCGCATCCCTCACGGCCATCGAAGAAGGATTGTCCAACGCCCAGCGGCTGACCATGGACAACGAAGCACAGCAAGGGCGCATTCCGAATCTGCGAGAACATATCAGGGTCAAGATGGCGGAATTGCGGGAAACGATTTTCCTGCGCCGCAGCAAAGGCTTCGACGCCGCGCGTGCGCTGGTCGTAACCGATCGCGGAAAAGGAGAGATGGATTCCATCCGCACCATCATTGGCACCATGCAACAACAAGAACGCCTGTTGCGCCGCCAGCGCCTGGCGGAGATGGAAAAAGCCTACGGGATTTCCATCGTCAGCGGATTGATGACGGGCGCTTTGGGCGTTCTGCTCTCGATCGTGATTGCGCGTTTGGTGCGACGGGCAGCGGCCGGACGGCGAAAACAGGAATGGCTGCAATCCGGCCAGGTAGGTTTGAGTGCTGCGATGTTCGGCGATCAGCGTGTGAACAAGCTCGGCGAAAGCGTTCTCACCTTTTTGGCGGGATATTTCGGGGCACAAGCCGGGGCGATGTTCGTCAAGGAACGCGATGGTTTCCATCGCAGCGCAATGTATGGCGTGCCTGCCGAAAGCAGCCTTCCCCTGCGTTTTCAAATGGGCGACGGGCTGCTGGGTCAAGCCGCCAAGGAGCGCAAAACCTTTCAGTTGCCAGATGTGCCGGCGGGCTATCTTTCCATCGGCTCCGCCTTGGGCGAAAGCACACCGCGCCACCTGCTGATTTCGCCGGCGGGATCGGACGGCGAAGTGAACACGGTGCTTGAACTCGGGTTCCTCTATCCGATCAACCCTTGGGCCGTCGAATTGCTGGAACAAGTGTCGGAATCCATCGGTACGGCCGTTCGTTCGGCGCATTACCGCGCGAATCTACAGGATTTTCTCGAGGAAACGCAGCGCCAGGCCGAAGAATTACAAGCCCAGGGCGAAGAATTGCGGGTGAATAACGAAGAACTCGAAGAACAAAGCCGGGCTTTGCGCGAATCGCAATCGCGGCTGGAGCAGCAGCAGGCTGAACTGGAACAGACCAATGCCCAGTTGGAAGAGCAGGCGCAGACCCTGGAAAACCAGCGCGACGATCTCATGCGCGCCAAGGAAAGCGTACAAAACAAAGCACAGGAGCTTGAGCAAGCCAGCCGTTATAAATCCGATTTTCTGGCCAATATGAGCCACGAATTACGCACGCCGCTCAATTCTTCGCTCATCCTCGCCAAACTACTGGCCGACAATCTGCAGGGCAATCTGACCGAAGAGCAGGTGACCTTCGCGGAAACCATCCGTTCAGCGGGCAACGATCTGCTGATGCTCATCAATGATATTCTCGATCTCTCCAAGATCGAAGCCGGGCACATGGAAATGCACCCGGAACCGGTAATGCTGGAACGCCTGTTGAAGGATATGCAGCGCAGCATAGCGCCGGTCATCCAACAAAAAGGGCTGGAATTCTACACGACAATCGACGCGTCATGTCCGCAATTGGTGGAAACCGACCGACAGCGCCTGGAACAGGTGTTGAAGAACCTGCTTTCCAACGCCGTCAAATTCACCGAGTCGGGAAACATTACGTTGAGCGTGTCTCCTGCCGAAACGGGACGCCTCGCTTTTACGGTGACCGACACCGGCATCGGCATCGCCGAGGAGCAGCAGCGTGCGATCTTCGACGCTTTCCGGCAGGCAGACAGTACCATCAGCCGAAAATATGGCGGCACCGGTCTGGGTCTTTCCATTTCGCGCGAACTGGCGCGTCTGTTGGGTGGCAGCATCACGCTCAGCAGCGAGGCGGGGGTGGGTAGCGCCTTCACCATCACCCTGCCCGAAATCTACAATGCGCAGCATGTGGCCAGGCGTACCTTCCGCGGGCCGGAATCTTTCGCCGCACCGCCGCAGAATCCGTCCCCCGCATCGCCACCCCGCACACGCAGGATGGAGGATGACCGCCAGGAACTGACCGGCGACAGCCGGGTGATTCTGGTAGTAGAGGATGATCCCTCTTTTGCACGCATTCTTTACGATCTGGTGCAGGAACTCGATTTCCGCTGTTTGATCGCCACCACGGCGGAAGAAGCATTGGCGGTGGCCATGCAATATATGCCCAGCGCGGTGATTCTCGATGTAGGATTGCCGGATCATTCTGGCCTTTCGGTGCTCGACCGGCTGAAGCGCGACGCGCGCACGCGTCACATCCCCGTGCATGTCGTTTCCGGCGGCGATCATGCACAGACGGCACTGTCGCTCGGGGCCATGGGCTATATGCTCAAACCGGTGCAGCGCGAAGAGCTGATGGACACGTTGAAAAAGTTGGAAACCAAGCTGGCCCAACGTCTGCGTCGTGTCTTGATCGTAGAAGACGACCCCGTGCAACAAGACAGCGTGCGCAAGCTGCTGGGCTCACAGGATGTGGAAACCGTAGGCGTGGGCACGGCGGCGGAATGCTTGGAACATTTGCGCGAATCCACTTTCGATTGCATGGTGCTCGATCTTTCGCTGCCGGACGCTTCGGGCTATTCGCTGCTCGAAACGCTGAGCCTGGAAGACGCCTATTCCTTCCCTCCAGTCATCGTCTATACCGGCCGCGAGCTTTCGGCGGATGAAGAACAGCGCCTGCGCCGCTATTCCAAATCCATCATCATCAAAGGTGCCAAATCGCCCGAACGCCTACTGGACGAAGTAACGCTTTTCCTGCACCAAGTGGTCTCCGACCTGCCGCCCGAGCAGCAGCGTATGCTGGAACGCGCACGCAATCGCGACGCCGTGCTCGAAGGCCGCCGCATCCTGGTGGTGGAGGACGATGTGCGCAACGTCTATGCCGTCACCAGCATTTTCGAGCCTTTGGGTGCGCTGGTGCAAATCGCGCGCAACGGCCGCGAAGCGCTGGAAGCATTGAAAGTCAGCCAGAAGGACGCAAGCAAACATATCGACCTGGTGTTGATGGATGTGATGATGCCGGAAATGGACGGCATGACCGCCACTCGCGCCATCCGCCAGAATCCGGAATGGAAGAAGCTGCCAGTCATCATGCTTACCGCGAAAGCGATGAAAGACGATCAGGAACGTTGCCTGGAAGCCGGGGCCAACGATTACATGGCCAAGCCACTGGATGTGGAAAAACTGCTCTCCCTCGTGCGTGTATGGATGCCACGGTGATAGCACCTTTACTTGCGGATAAGACGGAAGATATCGAGCTGCGATTGTTTCTCGAGGCGCTGTTCTGCAAGTACCATTACGATTTCCGCAGTTACTCCATGGCGTCGGTGAAACGGCGAGCCAAATTGGCGCGCGACCATTTCGATTGCCGCACTTATTCGCAATTGCAGCACCGTCTTCTGCACGAACCTGCAATCGTGCCCAGCCTGCTCGCCTTTCTCACCGTGCAGGTCAGCGAAATGTTCCGCGACCCCAGTTATTTCCAGATGCTGCGTGAAAAGGTGGTGCCGCATCTGCGCACCTATCCCTCGCTCAAAGTATGGATCGCCGGGTGCAGCAGCGGCGAAGAGCTCTATTCCTTCGCCATTCTCTTCCGCGAAGAGGGACTGGAAGAACGCACCATTTTTTACGCGACCGACATCAACGGCGAGGCGCTGAAAAAGGCGGAAGCTGGCTTATACGATCTCGACCGTATCCAACTCTTTACCGAGAATCATCGCCGCTCGGGTGGGAAATCGTCTCTCTCCGATTACTACAGCGCCGCTTATGGGGCCGCCACCTTCGACAAATCGCTGCGCAGGCACGTGGTCTTTTCTGACCATAGCTTGGTCAGCGATGCGGTGTTTGCCGAAATGCAGGTCATTTCCTGCCGCAACGTGCTCATCTATTTCGACCGGGATCTGCAGGATCGTGCAATCGGGCTTTTCAAGGAATCGCTGGGTCGAAAAGGCTTTTTGGGCCTGGGGGCGAAAGAAAGCCTGCGTTTCTCCGTACATGGGGACGCTTTCGCCGATTTCTCGCGCGAGGAACGCATTTACCAAAAACGGAGCGAAGCATGAGCGCCCACGCTTCGAATGTTTCTATAGGCGATGTGGTGGTCGTCGGCGTTTCCGCCGGGGCGCTGGAAGCACTCTCGACCATTCTGCCCAGATTGCCGAAAAACTACCCCCGTGCCATTATAGTGGTTGTGCATCTTCCGCCCGATAAAAAAAGCCTGATGGCCCCTTTGCTGCAAAGCAAATGTTCCATGCGCGTGATCGAGGCCGAGGACAAAGAGCCCGTGCTACCGGGGACCGTCTACATCGCGCCGCCCGACTATCACCTGCTGGCCGAGCCGAACGCCTCTCTTTCGCTTTCCGCCGAAGAGCCGATTCTTTATTCTCGCCCATCGATCGACCTGTTGTTCGAAACGGCGGCGGATGCTTACGGCAGCCGGGCGATCGGGATCGTACTCACCGGCGCGAATCATGACGGAGCCCAAGGTTTGGCCGCCATCGCCGCTGCGGGTGGCACGGTGCTGGTCCAACACCCGGAAACCGCCTATGCTCGTGCGATGCCAGAAGCGGCCATTCGATCCTGCCCGGATGCGCAGGTTTTAAGCCTTGAACAAATCGCGGCCTACCTTCAGGAAATACACCCGTCATGAATACGCAAGCGCACGATCCCATCTACTTTCTGCTGGTCGACGATCTACAGGAAAATCTTCTGGCGCTGGAAGCACTCCTGCGCCGGGATGGGTTGGTGCTGCTGAAAGCACGATCGGGGTCCGAGGCGCTGGAGTTATTACTGACTCATGAAGTGGCCCTCGCCTTTCTGGATGTGCAGATGCCGGGAATGGACGGTTTCGAGCTGGCTGAGCTGATGCGCAGCACCGAACGCACGCGGCGCGTGCCGATCATGTTCGTCACCGCAGGCCAGGCGGATCGCCAACGCCGCTTCCGCGGCTATGAAACCGGCGCGGTGGATTTCCTGCAAAAACCCATCGAGCCGGATATCCTGCGCAGTAAATCGGATGTGTTTTTCGATCTTTTCCGCCAGCAGCAACAATTGGCGCGTCAACGCGACGAGCTAAAATTCTCGGCGGAAGAAAATGCCCGGCTGCTACGCGAAAGCCGTCAGAATGCGGATGCGCTGCGCTTGGCGCAAAAAGCGGGCGGCATCGGAGTGTTTAATCTCGATATCGAGAGTGACATGATGCAGGTATCGGCAGAATTCTGCCGGATTTTCGGCCTCCCCGAATCCCCCCTCATTCCCGCAGATCATGCAGATGCCTGCGGCTTGGCCGAAGATGCGGAAATAAAATCGACCCGAGAATCCCGACGTACGGCTACCGCCAGCCTCAATGTCGAATATCGCATCCGCCGCGCCAGCGACGGTATGGTGCGCTGGATTGCACGCCGTGCTGAATTTGTGCCGGATGCGAACGGAAAACCCGTGCGTATGATGGGCGTGGTGCATGACATCACCGACCGCAAGCAAGCCGAGCTCAATTTGCAGGAAAGCCAGGCCCACCTTAGCCTTATGCTGGAAAGTGCGCAGGATTACGCCATCATTTCCGCCGACCCGTCAGGGTCGATCGTTAGCTGGAACACCGGTGCGGAGCATATCTTCGGCTACACGCCACCGGAAGTGCTGGGCCAGCATATTTCCGTCATCTTCACACCCGAAGACCGCGCTGCGGGTGCCCCCGCTTATGAATTGGGCCAAGCCACGCTGAACGGCCGCGCCAACGACGAGCGCTGGCACATACGGAAAAACGGCGAGCGTTTCTACGCCAGCGGCATTCTGGCCGCCATGCGAGACGATGGTCACAACGTCAAAGGCTTCATCAAGATCGCCCGCGACATGACGCGCCAGCAGGAAGCGCAGGAAGCGCTGATCGATGCACGCAATGCTGCGGAAGCGGCCAATATCGCCAAAACCGAATTTCTGGCGAACATGAGTCATGAAATTCGCACGCCGATGAATGCCGTGATCGGTCTGTCCAACATTCTGGCCACGAGCCAGCCGCTGACCCAGAAACAAACCGACTACATCCGAACCCTGCAGATGAGCGCTGATTCTTTGCTCGCGCTGATCAATGACCTGTTGGATATCGCCAAGATAGAAGCGCGTACGGTGGAGTTGGAGCAAGTCACTTTCAACATCACACAAATCGTGCAGGAAATCATCAGCATGATGTCAGTGCGGGTACGCGAGAAAGGCTTATCCTTCACCTTTGAGCGCGACTGCGGCACACCGCGCCTTTATGTCGGCGATCCCACGCGGTTGCGTCAGATCATTCTCAATCTCTGCAGCAACGCCATCAAATTCACCGAAAGCGGGGGCGTGCATATCGAGATTGTATGCCGTCCCGCATCCGATCCCAGCCATGAGGAAATCTGTGTGGCGGTGAAGGATACGGGTATCGGCATCGCGCCCGACAAATTGGCCACCATTTTCCATAAATTCGTGCAGGCAGATACTTCGATCAATCGTAAATACGGTGGTACCGGGCTTGGCCTCGCCATCACCAAAACCCTGGCCGAAATCATGGGCGGGACCATCGAAGTGGAGAGCGCGCCCGGTGTGGGTTCAACCTTCGTCCTGCGCCTCAGCCTACCTTTCGCGACGGATGAAGAAGTCGCAGAACGCGATCTGTCACTGGAACATGTCATGGAAACCAGTATTCCCATACCCACCCGCCCGAATGTGCTTCTGGTGGAGGATTACGCGGCCAACATCCTGGTCGCCACCACCTTTCTGGAACAATATGGCTACAATGTGGATGTGGCGGAAAACGGCCTGGAAGCGCTGGACCGCATCAAAGGCAACCCCGGCAAATATGCGCTGGCACTGATGGATGTGCAGATGCATGGTATGAACGGGCTGGAGGCTACCCGCCTGATTCGCGGCCTGGAGGCGCAAAACGGCACCCCGCGCCTGCCCATCATCGGCATGACCGCGCATGCTTTGGCGGGCGATCGCGAGCGTTGCCTGGGCGTGGGCATGGACGACTACATCGCCAAGCCTTTCAACCCGGACACGCTGCAACGCCTGCTCGAACGTTACAGCGCCGAAGGCTCGGTCGCGTAGTGCTCTTATTCGACTTCCGCCGCCATTTGTAAGGCCAATTGGCGAATGGCGTTGTGGTCAAGCTTGCCAGTGCCGAGCAGCGGTAGTTTCGCCGCTACCAGCACCTTTTTGGGCACGGCCAGTTCAGTGAGGCCTGCGGCTTTCATGGCGGGTAGGAACTCTTCGATACGCGCATTTGCCCGCTCGGTCACCAGCACCAGCGCCTCGCCCTTCTTGGCATCGGGGATGCTGGCCACCGCGCTGGGCTGCTCGGGCCACAGTGCGCTCAATACCGCTTCGATGGCGGCGAGCGAGACCATTTCGCCGCCGATCTTGGCGAAGCGTTTCACGCGGCCCAGGATGAACAGGTAGCCCTCCGCATCCTCGCGCACCACGTCGCCCGTATCGTACCAACCATCCGTGGGAACCTCCAACTGACCGGGGCGTTCGGAGCGGAGATAGCCCAGCATCACATTCGGCCCACGCACGCGCAGACGGCCCTGCCGACCCTCACCCGCCGCTTCGATGCCGGGCACGGGATCGAACTCAGCGACCATGCCGGGAAGCAACCGCCCCACGCTACCCGCCCGGTGCTGCATCAGCGTATTCACCGCCAAGGCGGGCGCGCATTCGGTGGAGCCGTAGCCTTCCATGGGGCGAATGCCGAAGCGCTCCTGCCACAATTTGCGCGTCTCGTCCTTCAGCTTTTCCGCGCCCGCGAAAACATAGCGCAAGGTGTGGAAATCATAGGCGTTGGCGAAGCGGGCATAGCCGGAAAGAAAGGTATCCGTGCCGAAAAGAATCGTCGCATTCGTATCGTAGATCAGCTCGGGCACGATGCGGTAATGCAGCGGCGAGGGATAGAAGAAGGCGCGGATGCCGGAGAGCAGCGGCAGCAGCGTGCCGCCCGTCAAGCCGAAAGCATGGAACATCGGCAGGCAGGTGAAGGCGATGTCCTGCGCCCCGAAATCGACGCGCGCGGCCAGCTGGTAGCGGTTCGCCTGCAGATTCGTATGGCTCAAGGCCACGCCTTTGGGCAAACCTTCCGAACCCGAGGTGAAAAGGATGAAGGCCGTGCTGTCCGGATCGACCGCGCCGCGCAGGGCCTGCACGATTGACGGGAATTGCGCGCGCAATGCGGCCCCCAGCTTGGTCAGCAGATTCACCCGCTTCAGCATGTCTTCCGTGTAATGGATCGCCGCACCCGTCTTCTCCAGCGCGGCGATGCCCGCTTCCAGTTTCGCCAAACCCACGAAACGGCGGCTGGTGACGATGTGGCGCAGCGGAACGGCCTGGGCCGAAGCCGCCAGCGCCGCCGGACCCGCGCTGAAATTCAGCATGGCGATGGGGCGGTGGCGCAGCAGCAGCGCGACCATGGCCGCAAGCGTGCCGACCGCATTGGGCAGCAGCAATCCCACCGCATCTTTTCCCGGCGGCAACAACGCACCGAAAGCCTCGGCCCGTTGCAGCAAGGTGCGGTAGCTGATGGGATGACGCTCCACATCTTCGGCGATTAAGCGGTTCGCGCCATGCACCGCCATCGCATCCAGCAATCCTTCCACCAAACCGCGGCGGTAATCGCTGGATTCCAGCATCATCTCGGCCATCACGTCGTACAATTTCCCGGCGGCCATGCGGCGGCGGGCGCGCCCGCGCGCATCTTCCGGCAGATCGAATTGAATGGGCGGCAGCACGGTCAGTGTGACTTTCGGGAACCAACGCAGCCGCACGCGGCCGCGCATGCGCGACATCGGCGTATATTGCGCGCCGTCGATGCGCACGGGCAGCAGCGGCGCGCCCGCTTTGTCGGCGATCATGCCGGGGCCTTCATAAACCTTCATCAACGCGCCGGTGACGGTGATGCGCCCTTCAGGAAAGATCATCACGCGCTTGCCCGCGCGCACGGCTTCGACCAGCGCCTTGGCGGCCAGCGGATTGGTGGGATCGAGCGGATAGGTATCGACCAGGCTCAGCATCGGTTTCAGCCACCAGGCGCGCGCAATGTGAGTATTGATCGCGAAGGTCAGCCGCTCCGGCAAAAAGGCGGCGATCAGCAATGCATCGAGGAAGGAAGTATGGTTGGCCACCACCATCAGGCGCTCGCTCTTCTGCGGATAATGCTCGATACCGCGCAGCTCAACGCGGTAGAGCAAGCGCAGCAGCCCGCGCAGCAGGCTTTTCACCAGTGCGTCCGGCAGAAGGCGGCAGATCCAGATCGCCACCACGCCATTGGCCAGCGCCATCACCAGAAACACGCTGGGGATGGAGAAGCCGAGGCTGAGCATGCCGAGCGTGGCGAGCGAGGAGGCGACCATGAAAAGCGCGTTCATCACATTGTTGGAGGCGATGACGCGGGCGGTGCGTGTCGGGTCGCTGCGCGCCTGCAGCAACGCATAGAGTGGTACGATGTAGAGGCCCGCGCAGATCGAAACACCCAGCAGATCGAACAGAATATGCCAATGCTGCCATACCCCGAGGAACGCCCAGAATCCGACGAGTGCTTCTTCGGCGGGCAGCGCCACGCCGCGCATGGTGAAGACCATATCGAGCGTGAAGAGCGTGATGCCCAAAGCCCCAAGCGGCACGTAAGTCGCCGCCACGCGCCCGCGTAGCAATTTGTTGCATAGGGCAGAGCCGATGCCGATGCCGAGGGAGAAGACGGTGAGGAACAAAGTCACCACGCTGCCTTCCGCATGCAGCACGTCCTTCGCCATGGTCGGGAATTGCGCGAGGAACACCGCGCCCACCAGCCAGAACCAGGAAATGCCGAGGATGGACAGCCAGATTTCGCGCGGCTGGCGGGTTTGGCTGACGAGATTCCAGGTGGCGCGGGCGATGTTACGATCAAGCACCAGGCCCGGCTGCGCGGCAGGCGCACTGGGAATACCGCGTGAGGCGACATACCCCACGCCCGCCACCACCATCAGCGTGGCGGAAGCGATCCACAGCCCGATATCCGTGAGCGCCAGCAACCCGGCGATGGTGCCGAGTAGAATGGCGAGGAAGGTGCCCGCCTCGATCAAGCCGTTGCCCGCCACCAATTCGTCCTCGGCCAGATGCTGTGGCAGCAAGGCGTATTTGATCGGGCCGAAGAAGGTGGCCTGTACGCCCAGCATGAATAAGACGAAGAGCAGGAAATAGATCTGGTTCAGCAGCAGCCCCGCCACCGCGATACCCATGATCACGATCTCGACGATCTTCACCAGCCGCGCCATCTTTGCCCGATCCATCCGGTCCGCCCATTGGCCGGCGGTGGCGGAGAAGAGGAAATAGGGGAGGATGAACAAGCCACCGGCCAAAGTCACCAGCATCTGCGCATGGCCCGGTTCGGCGCTTTCCATGCGGTAGGTGATGAGCATCACCAGCGCATTTTTAAACAGATTGTCATTGAACGCGCCGAAGAATTGCGTCCAGAACAAGGGGCCGAACCGTTTGGTGCCGAGCAGGGAAAGCGCTTTGGTGGCCATGGAATTTCTTTCAGCAACGAATGAGCAGCCTCCTGCTTAGCGGAGCGCAGGTAAAAAGATTCCTAAGATTCGGTCTTTCTCCGAACGACTGATTGATCGTGGCCCGGTTAAAAATTTAGGCCTCTTGCTCCTGCTGCCGCAATCCACTAACTTATAACTAGGGCAGACCTCGTCTGCCTCGGGGTGTCAGAACTCCATACAATCGGCGGCTTAAGTGCTGTCGTCATGAGCACTCCTCGACCGTTTGGCCGGGGAGGCATACGTTTGTCCAGGGCTCCGGCCTAAAGGCGTATGCAGACCTTCCGATTGTAGGTTTTCTGAACTCCCCGTCCACCAGGATGGGGTTCAAATGGCATATGTTTTCATTGTTTTGGTAATCGTACTTATCAATATTTGCGCTTTTATTGTCCATCGGAAGTCAACACCACAAGAGCGAGCGAAAGATAAAATCGAATGGTCGAAGGAACGGAATATATGGTAACGGCTCGCGCGCGGCTGATTGCCATCTTCGCTTCCGGTGGCGAATCGAGTATGATGGGAACGGTTTTTCCCTAAAAAGGCGGCGTCATGAAACGATGGATCTGGCTTATGGCACCGCTTCTGCTTTCCGGCTGCGGCGTGGCGGCGGCACCCTGCCGCGTGGCATCCGCCGGGCTCGAAATGATCCCGCTCATCGGTGGCCTGGCCGCCGCCCCGACCGACGGATGCGCCGCCGTCATCGATTGATCGCGTTCTATTACCGGATTTCCCGCCGCGAACCGGCTAGGCTCACGCCTTCATTTCTTGTTCGGGTTTCCTCATGCGCACCGCCTTGCTTCTCTCTCTGGCCGCTCTGGCTTTCGCCCCCCACGCTTCCGCCGAAACACGCGAGATCGGGGCGATCAGCACCGCATTCAAACTCATCGGGCCGAATCACAAGATCGTGGTCTCCGCTTTCGAAGACCCGAAAGTTTCCGGCGTGACCTGCTATGTCGCGCGCCCGAAAACGGGCGGCATCAAAGGCGGGCTGGGGCTGGCCGAAGATCCCTCGCTCGCCAGCGTCTCCTGCGCCCAGACCGGGCCAGTGGTCTTCACCTCCCGCATCGATGCGGGGGAAAAAGGCGAGGAAGTGTTCGACGAAAGCCGCTCGTTGATCTTTAAATCGCTCAACATCAACCGGCTGTACGACCGTGCCAACGGCACGCTGGTTTATGTGGCACGCACCACCCGCGTCATCGAAGGGTCGCCTGCCACCTCGCTCTCCGTGGTCGCGCCGATAAGTTGGAACGGCACCGCACCCGGCAAACCGGAGATCAAATAGTTCACCGGCTTCAGCTGGCGGATTGGCGGTTGGTGCGCGGCAGATAATTGCGGTTGGCGATCACCACCCGGTCGCGGCCTTGCAGCTTGGCTTCATACAACGCCCCGTCCGCCGTCGATATCACGGCGTCGTAACGCTCGCCATGTTCGGGGAAACTCGCCACGCCGAGCGACAGGGTGATCTGGCCCAAATGCTGGTTGTGATGCTGCAACTGCAATTCCCGGCAGGCTTTGCCAAGGGCCTGGGCGCGCCCGGCGGCGATCTCCAGGCTCGCGCCCGGCAGGATCAGCACGAATTCCTCCCCGCCATAGCGGCAGGCGATATCTTCGGTGCGCGAAAGGCGACGCATCATGCGACCGATTTCGGCCAGCACCGCATCCCCCGCTTCATGGCCGTAGAGATCGTTGAAGTGTTTGAAATGATCCACATCGAACATCACCACACTCAATGGCTGGCTCTGGCGCATGGCGCGCGCGGTCTCGCGCTCGAGCGTGGCCTCCATGTAGCGGCGGTTGAACAGGCCCGTGAGCGAATCCTGCGTGGATTGCGTTCGCAACACCTGCTGCAAACGAAGATTGGCCAGGGTCAGCGAGGCTTGTTCGGCAATGGATTTGGCGGCATTCAATTTGTTCTCGCTGAACGAATGCGGCTCGGGGCTGGTGAGGCTGAGCAAGCCGAGCGTTTCCCCATGCGCAACCAGTGGGAAACATAAAGTGGTAGGCAGGGGTGCGCGCAGATGCTGGCAATGCGGCGCGGGCGCTTCCGGCAGCACGAAATGCGACCGGCCCCGACGCAGCGCCCAGCATTCTTCGGAAACAAAATCCAGCTGGCATGCCGAGCTCTCCTGCGCGCCCGTGGCACTCCAGCAATGTGCGACCTCGATGAGGTTGCGTGAATTGTTGAGCAGCCCGATATCGCCGCCCATGCCCGGCAGCAGGCGTGGAAGATTTTCTGCCAGCACTGCGAACGCTTCTTCGGTCGTGTGACAGCTTTGCAGAAAATCGCCGATGCGCCCGACCAGTTTGGTCTCTTCGGTAATCTCATGCATCTCGCGCACCGCGTGCTTCAATGAGCGTTCGCTTTCCGCGCGCCGCCGCCCTTCATTGCGAATCATCCAGAACACTAAGCTGAGAATCAGTAAGCAGGCGACCAATGCAACGCCGCCCACCAGCAACAAACTTTCCGCCGCGCGCAGGCTGCTTTGCTGACGGGCAACGAGCAGCAGACGTTCGGCCTGTTGCATTTCCTGCACGATATTGCGCACTTCACCCATGGCACGGGTGCCCTTCCCGTCACGGATGAGAGCAAATGCCTTGGCTTGTCCCTCATCCCGCATGGATTTGACGACATCTTGCGCACGCGCGATGCGATCCTCGATCGGGCCGTGCAATCGCACCAACCTTGCTTGCTGCGATGGGTTGTCGGTGGTCAATTGCTGCAGATGGGTCATGTTTTGACGGATCTGCGGCAGGGCATTATCGAGCGGAATGAGGTATGGCTCTTCCCCCGTGATGGCATATCCGCGGGAAGCGGCTTGTACATCTTTCAATTGCGAAAGGGTGTCGTCCAATGTCCCCAGTACATCATAGGTATGGCTGACCCATTGGTTGCGGCTGAGCATTTCGCCCATGGTCTGATAGCAGGCCGCGGCGATGCCGAGCAACAACACTACAGCCAGAATAAACCAGCGCATTACCCGGCGGGAAAAATGCCGGTCGTCCGCCACATCGGTCGGGCTTGTATGTTCCATTGCATGGCACCTGTTTCAACAAGGCACAACCATACGCGCGGAATGCGAAACATTCTAATCAATTTGAGACAATGTAGCGGGGTCGGTCGTGTGCGTGCGCCGAAGTGGCACATGCGCATCGGCCTGTAAAATCCGCTCCAACTCGCCGGAAGCTTGGCGCGCAAAATCGATCAATTCCGGCTCGCGCTCGAAGAAAGCGAAAGAGGCGCGCAGGGTTTTCTCGTCATGCCGCAGGAAGCGCTGCGCTTTGATGCGCATATCGCGTTTGTCCGCGCCCAGGCGCACCATCGCCTCCTGCGCCATGGCGAGCGCGGAATCGAAGGTCTCGCGGCGAAAATAATCTACCCCTGCGCGGTCGAGTTCATACGCGTGTCGTCGGTTGCGGGCGCGGGCAAGAATATGTAGTTTCGGAAAATGCTGACGCGCCAATTTCACGATCTCCAGGCATTTATCCGCATCGTCCACCGCCACTACCAATAGGCGCGCACCGGCCGCGCCTGCGTTGGCCAGCAGATCCAGCCGCGACGCATCCCCGAAAAAAGCGCCGCCGGTGAATTTGCGTAGCAGTTCTATCTGATCGGGGTCTTTTTCTAGCACCGTTACCCGAACACCCTGGCCGGAGAGAAACCGGCCGATGATCTGGCCGAAACGGCCGTATCCTGCGATGATGACGGTGCTGCCACGCCCGTCGATCGCGTCATAATCCCTTGGCGGTAAAGCGCTCATGAAACGCGGCACGATAAAACGGTCATTGAAGATCATCAAAAAGGGCGTGACCGCCATCGATAACGCTACCGTCAGCGTAAGAAACGCAGCTTGCGGTGCGCTGAGAATGGCCAGCCCCAGCGTGTATTGAAATAATACGAAAGCGAACTCACCGCCCTGGGCCAGCGCCAGGGCGAATAAGGTATTTTGCGCGCCGCGCAGCCCAAACCATCTTCCTGCGGCAAAAAGCAATATGGCTTTGACCGCCACCAAAACAAGCACCGCGCTCAACAGCGACACAGGCTGGGCGGCCAGCAACCCGAAATCCATGCCCATGCCCACACTGATAAAAAACAGGCCCAGCAATAATCCTTTGAAAGGCTGTATATCGGTCTCCAGCGTGCGGCGATATTCGGAGTTGGCCAGCACCACGCCCGCCACAAACGCACCCAAAGCAGGCGAAACACCCACCGCCTGCATAAGCAGCGTGATCCCGATGACGAGCGCCAGCGAAGTGGCGGTGAAAATTTCACGCAGGTTGGTCTTGGCGATGAAGCGGAACAGATGACGCGAAACGGTGCGTCCGCCCAGCACGATAAGCGCGATGATGCCCGCCACCACCAGTGCATGCAGCCAGCCCGGCATACCGGAAAGTAGATTTCCCGGGCCTTCTGCCACCGTGCTACCCGCCATCAGCGGCAATAAAATGAGCACGGGTATGACCGCAATATCTTGAAATAACAGCACCGCGAAGGAGGACTCGCCCGCCGAAGTATTCATCAGGCCTTTCTCCTCCAGCATCTGCAACACCAAGGCAGTGGAAGAAAGCGACAGGGCCATACCGCCCGAAAGCGCCACCTGCCACTCGAAGCCGAGCATCATGCCCAGAGCACAGAAAGTGGCGGTAGTCGCCAGTACCTGCACTCCACCCAAACCCACAATCAGCTTGCGCAGTTTCCACAAAGTGGGCGGTTCAAGCTCCAGCCCGATGAGGAACAGCATCATCACTACGCCGAATTCGGCAAAATGCATGATGCGTTCGGGGTTGTGAATCAAACCGATGCCGAAGGGTCCGATGGCAATGCCCGCCACCAGATAGCCAAGCACCGATCCCAGGCGGAACTTGCCCGCCAGCGGCACCACGGCGCAAGCCGCCACCAGAAAAACGAAGATGTTGAGCAGCGCGCCCTGCTCCATACTAATGTCCCATCATCAGCCGCGTGTTTTTTTGGCATATTCCGCCACGCGCTGGCCATACAGGCGCGCGGTTTCGAGATCGCCCGGCAATGGGCCTTCTTCCGGCGAAGCATCGCCGGGGGATTGGGCCAATGCGCCTGTGAAACCGCCCAAATAATTCACGTCGTTGCGCGTATTGGCTTTTTTATTGGCAGGCATCAGCGCAGTACCGACCCAGATCATGCCATGTTGCATGGCGAGCGTGACGAAATAAGTAATCGTGCTGAACTTATCGCCATTGATCGTGGCGGAATTGGTGAAGCCACCGGCGATTTTGTCTTTCCAAGCCAGCGTTCCCCAAGGTTTGGAGGATGCGTCCGCAAACTTTTTGAATTGCCAGGCAGGTCCGCCCATATAGGTGGGGGAACCGAACAGAATCGCATCCGACGCCGCCAGCTTTTCCCATGCGTCTTCGGGCAGATTGCCCTCTTTGTCGATGGCAATGAGCTCGGCATCTCCAGCCTTTGCCGCGCCTTCATACACCGCCTCGGCCTGTTTCCGGGTATGGCCGTAGCCGCTGAAATAGAGAATGACGGTGTTGGTCATGGAAGCGCTTTCTGGAAATGGATCAGACGGATTTTCTATCCCAGATATGGCTGAAGCGATAGCCCCGAAAAAAGCCGAAAATCGTTAAGTACCGGTTCGGTGGGTTTCATTGGAGATTCCGACGGCCTGCATTTTATCGGCGCGCGGCACGTAGAAAAAAGGCCCCACATTGGATGTGAAGCCTTTTTGCTCTTTGTGGCTGGAATTAAGCGCGGCGGCTTTGCAAGGCCATGGCGGCGGGGATTGGCGTGACCGGCGCCGCGGTGGGCAGCTGTATGATCTGCGCCTGATGCGTGCGCACGCGCAAACGCCTGCGAATACCGACGGTCATATCCTCCCAAATTGCCTTCACACCAATGAGATGGATGAGCGCATAAGCGAAAATAGCGACATTCACCATGGAAAGTACGGCTTTGGCCGATTCTCCCTGCATCAACTTATGGATGGCGGAGAAGCTGAAGAGAACCAGCAACGCAACTTCGACGAAGCAATAAATCGCCGGCGCCGCAGTGCGGCCCGTAATCTTCGGCGTACGGCCGAAGGGGATTTTCTTGCCCGTGATCATTTGTTGGAATTGTTTGAATACACCGCCAGCCGTCACCGGAATGATCATCAGGTTGAAAGCGATGCAGCCAGGCGCATCTCGATAACGATAGCCGGCGTTTTTCAAGTCGCGTGCAAAGAGAACCAATACCGGCAGCGAGGAAACGGCGAGCCAGGAAGAACCGACCTCGTTTGCAAAGGGGTAGAAATAAAACACCAACCCCACCGCGCAACCCATGGTCGTGCCTGCCAGATAATTGAAGCGCATGAAAAATTCTTTGGCCAAAGCTTTATTTTTCTTGGCGCGGAAAGCATAGCGAATCAGTTTGGGGAGAATGATGAGGCCACCATTGGCCCAGCGACGACGCTGAATCAGTAGCGAACCGAAATCCTGCGGCATGGCGCTGAAGGTCATGCGTTCGGGATAATTGTGCAGCTTCCAGCCTTTATCGACGAGATCGATGGTGGATTCGGTATCCTCGATCACCGTGCGGTCCTGAATATAGACCGGCACATCGTAGCCTTTTTCCTGATGCACTTCTTTGATGTCGAGCATCGCTCTGTGACGGAGCATGGCATTGGCCCCCACCCAGAAGCTGGCGCCCCAATGGGTGTAGCCCTGATGGCTATGGAACTGCACGTCGATCATCGCGCCACCGAGCCGTTCCAGCGGGCCGGGCGCGCCGGGAATGGTCGAGCACGGAGACTGGCATACGGCGATGCGCGCATTTTCCGGCTGCTCCATGAGATGCACGATGCGCAGGCCGTATTCGCCCAGCATCAGCGTGTCCGAGTCGATGGTGTTGATGTAATCAGCGTGCGACACGCTGAAGCTGGCATGCTGCGGTGAGCATTCGACCAAATGCACGCCGTCTTTCGCCTCAACCTCGCGCCAGGATTTGCCGATGAGATCGATGTAGCTGTTCAGATTCATCGCTTTGTTCGCTTCATGCGACAGGTTGGTGTATTTCTTGCGCTCGAAACTGGAGAAATGCACCGTGAACAAACCGACCAGACGCGCATATTGACGCGCCAGATAGGCTTCGCTGAGCGGATGATTTTCTGCACGCAAAGTTTCAGCCAGCGCGCGGTGCGCCGCAGCCGGAGTCTGCAAAATCTTCTGGGTGAAAAAGCGCTCGCCATGGGTGAGTGCTTCCAGCGGACGATTGCCGGTGGATTCGATCACCAATTGATCCAGCCATGCGGCCACCGCATCGTATTGCGAAGCCAGATGCGCGCGTTCGAATTCGGTGTTGAGGTCTCCACTGATCTGACGTGCCAGGAAATCGTGCCGTTCGGTTTGAAAACGTCCAACCTGTGCATCGAACTGGCGTTGCATTTCGCCCGGCAGTTTGCGGGTATCTTCCAGCTTGATGATGTCTTCTAGCACTTTGGGTTGATACGGATCGTCGATCAGCAGCACCACGTTTTTTTTGGGGTATTCCGACAAAGCGGCGGACATCATGGTCTGCCAGTTGACGAGGCGCTCTTCTTTATAGGAAGGAATGATTACGGAGAGTGCGGGAGCCTCGCCCTCATACAGCGCTTCCAACGCATCACGAGTAGCGGGCACGAATTTATCCATCTGCTTGTAATGTCCGATCAGACATATCTGATAGAGCACATTGCTGCAGCTGATCATGCCAATGCAAAGGATGAGCAACAAGTTCTCGCCAAAAATACGCAACTCACCTTGCTGGAAGGCGTGTACCGCTTGTGCGCCGAGGAAATACATGACCCCCACAATCAGCAGGATTGTCGCAGCGAATGTTATGCGGGCAAAGTTGATTTCGCGCTTATTATTGATTTGCATGGGAAATGCGATCTCCTGGTGGGTGGAGAGCCAACATTATTCTCACTGCCTTAAACCAACCTTAAGAATACCAACAATCTGTAATTCAATAATTAATATCCGCTTCCTTTGAAAATGGTACGCCTGATCAACCTGCGTTTTCGGCGCTGTATCGCGCGATCAACCCACTGCGCACGGCATAGCGATAGGTGCTGGCAAAAATCACATAGGCCAAAAGGATGTAGGCCAAAGCCAGACCGCCGCCGATCCACAGGTTCCGCATCTCCACCGCCTGCCCGCCCACCACGGCCCGTACGCTTTCGAATACATAGCTGGGCGGCAGCGCATAGGCGATCCATTGCATCCATTCCGGCAGCACACCCATCGGGTAGAACACGCAGGCGAAGGGCGAAATCAAGGCGGGGATCGGCCATACGAACCATTCCGCCGCCGGACCCAGGCGCAGCACCAGCGCCGTACCCAGAATGCCGAGCGCGATGCCGAAGAAAAAAAGTACCAGTAGAAAAGGCACCAGCAGCGCTCCATAGGAAAAGACCGAAAGCCCGAAAGCCGCCCCGGCCAGCAGCAGCATGGCCAGCAAGCCGATGGCGCTGGTGGCAATACTGGAAAGCACCAGCCCGCTTAGATATTCGCTTAAGCGCATGGGCGTGGCGAACATATTCAGGAAATTGCGCGACCAGACATCCTCGAAAAAAGCCATGGTCACGCCCTGCATCACCCGCGTGAGGAAATCCCACAGCAGCACCGCACCCAGCAAGGTCGGCACGAAATGGAAACCCGGCTCGGAAACCGTGCTGAGATATTTCGAGATGAATCCCCACAGCACGATGTCGATCGCCACCCATACCACAAGCGGCACCAGCCGCGTGGCGCTGCCGCGCAGCAGATAGATCTGGCGCAGGAAAACGGCATAGGTGCGGCCCGGATTCATGAGGCTTCCTGTGAAAGTGGCTCGAGTGAAAGTGGCTGCCGCGCAACCGCGACAAACAGCGCTTCCAGATTCTCGTGGCCATGCAGTTGCGGCAGGGTTTTCGGGTCGCCTTCCAGCAGAATTTTTCCCTGCGAAAGAAACAGCACGCGGTCGCACATTTCCTCCACCTCGCCCATATTATGCGAGGTCCAAAGCACGCCGCTCTTGCCCGCATCCGCAAAGGCGCGAATGCGGGCGCGAATATCGCGCGCGGTGGAAGGATCGAGGCTGGCGGTGGGTTCGTCCAGCAGCAGCAGGCTGGGCGCGTTCAGCACCGCTTTGGCCAAGGCCACCCGGGTTTGTTCCCCCGAGGAAAGCACGCCGCATTTGGTGTGGCGGAAACGCGCCAGATCGAATTCGGCGATCACTTCCTCGATGCGCCGGGCAAGATGGCGCACGCCATAGATCAGCCCGAAAATACGCAGGTTCTGCACCACGGTGAGATTACCCGGCAAGGGCGCATAGACGGCGGCGAAATTGGTGCGGGCCAAAGCCTTGGTGCGCGCACGCGCCAGATCGTGGCCTTCGATGTGGATGTGGCCCGAGCTAGGCTGCAACACGCCGAGAATCATGTTGATGGTGGTCGTTTTCCCCGCCCCGTTCGGCCCGAGCAAACCAAGAATCTCCCCGCGCCGCACTTCGAAGGACACGTCTTTCACCGCCCGCGTATGCTTGAATTTCTTGCCGAGCGATTGCACGGAAAGCACGGGAGGGGATGTGGCGAAAAAGGCATCGGGTGCGGGCTGCATTCCGCCGAGCTAGCCGCTTGCGCCGAAGGATGCAAGCGGCTTCGCTTCCCACAGCGCTTTCAGCACGGCGGGTATACCCTCGATTAGATCTTCGGCGATCAGGCCCGGGCCAAAGCGTAGTGCCGCATCTCCCTGCATCCAGGCGGCGGCGCAGGCAGCATCGAAAACCGGCATGCCTTGGGCCATAAGTCCTGCACACAAGCCCGCCAGCACATCCCCCGCCCCGGCGGTGGCGAGAAAAGGCGTGGCATGACGATGCGCGACCACCCGCCCCAGCGCATCGGCGATCCATGTCTCGGCCCCCTTCAGCAGCACCACGCAACCGGCACGGCGGGCGGCAGCGCGCACGGCGCTCAGGCGGTTTTCGGCGGGGCCGAACAATCGGGCGAATTCACCCGCATGCGGGGTGAGTATGCAGGAAGGATGAAGCGCGACGAATAAAGATTCCGGCGCATCCGCCCACACACTCAGCGCATCGGCATCCAACACGCAGGGTTTCCGGGCTTGCAGCGCGGACAGCACGCAGGCGCGCGTGAAATCCGTCACCCCCGCCCCCGGCCCGATCAGCACCGCACAGATGCGCGGATCGGCGATGAGCGCAGCGAAAGACTCGGCGTCCTGCAATTTTTTGGTCATGACGGATTGCAGGCTTGTGGCATAGATCGTTAAAGCCGCCGCCGGACAAGCGACGCTGACCAAACCCGCGCCGCTGCGCAATGCCGCACGCGCCGCCAGCCTGGCCGCGCCTGCGCTGTGCACGGGGCCGCCCAGCACCACGACATGCCCGCGGTCGTATTTATGTCCTTCCGGCTGCGGCCAGGGAAAGCGGTTGGCCCACAGCGCGGGTTGGTTGAGGGGTGGATTCTGCACCATATGCGCAATCTACATCATCCCGCGCCATTGCGCGATTGCGACTTGTACCCGCTGCCGTGGAATGCGAAACCTTGGCTATTCCATCTTTTTCGGTGCGTCGCCATGGCTCTCTCATTCTCCGTCCTTCGGCAACGCGATTTTAGGCTGCTGCTGTTTACCCGCATGCTGGGGATGATGGCGCTGCAGGCCCAGGCGGTGGTGGTGGGCTGGCAGGTCTATTCGCTCACGCATGACTACCTCACCCTCGGGCTGGTGGGTCTGGCCGAGGCGGTGCCCGCGATTCTTTGCGCGCTGGTGGCGGGTCACATCGTCGATAACAGCCGCCCGCACCGGGTATTTCTTACCTGCCTGGGCGTGCTGGCGCTCAATGCGCTGATACTGTGCCTGGTGGGTGGCGGCTATATGGCCGTGCCCGGCGGCGTGCTGCTGTGGATTTTCGCCGGTGTGTTCGTCTCCGGGCTGGCGCGCAGTTTCGTGATGCCCGCTTCCTTCTCGCTGCTGCCGCAGATCGTCACGCGGGCGGAAATTCCGGCGGCAAGCGCATGGCTTTCCAGCGGGTTTCAGATCGCCGCCGTCACCAGCCCCGCCATCGCCGGTTTGCTCTATGGCGGCTATGGCGCGCGCGCGGCGTGGCTGATGCCGGTGGTGCTGGTGTCGCTCGCTTTCCTCATGCTCGCTTCCTTGAGCGAAACCCCGCGCCGCTACCGCAGCGCTGAGAAGCGCGAACCGGCGGTCAAAAGCATCAAGGCGGGCTGGGCCTTCATCCTCTCCAGCCCCGTGCTGCTTTCGGTGATGGCGCTGGATATGTTCGCCGTACTTTTCGGTGGCGCGGTGGCGATGCTGCCCGCCTATGCTAACGAAGTGCTCCATGTCGGCTCGCAGGGTCTGGGCGCGTTGCGCGCGGCGCCTGCGCTCGGTGCGGTCATTACCGCGCTGGCGTTGGCGGTACGGCCCATGGAAATCATCCGCGGCCAGACGCTGCTGCTTGTCATTATCGGCTTCGGGCTGTGCATGATCGGCTTCGGCATCAGCCAGATTTTTTGGTTGTCGATGTTGTTTCTGGCGCTCAGCGGCGCGTTTGACAGTGTGAGCATGGTGGTGCGCGGCACGCTGATGCAATTGCTGACCCCGGATCATGTGCGCGGGCGCGTCTCCTCGGTGAATGCGATGTTCATCATTTCCTCGAACGAGTTGGGCGCCTTCGAATCCGGCCTGGCGGCGCGGCTTCTGGGCTTGGTGCCCTCGGTGGTGCTGGGTGGTTTTGCGACCCTGCTGGTGGTGGCAGGCGCGGCGGGCTTCACCCCGAAACTGCGGCGCATCGCGGTGGAGACCAAAGGAAAAGAATAAAAAAACCCCCGCCGAATTCCTTCGGCGGGGGTTTTTCCAATCGGCACGCTAGGCCGCGTTGCGCTTTTCGGCACTGGGCTTTTCGCCCTGCTTGCCTTCCAACACCTGCAGCACGCCATAGAGATGGCGGTGCAGATCGCCCGGCAGACGACCGGTGATGAATTGGCCGTCTTCCACCAGCGCCTCATCCACAAAAGTGGCGCCCGCCTGTTCGAGCTCCTGACGGATGCCGGGATAGCCTGCCAATTGCTTGCCCTTTACCAGATCCGCCGCGCACAGCACTTGCGGGCCATGGCAGATGGCGGCGATGGGCTTGCCGGTGGCGGCGTATTCCTTCACGAATTTCAATACGCTCTGATCCTGGCGCAGAGACTCGGGCGCTTTGCCGCCGGGAATGTAGAGCAACTCGTAATCCGTGGCTTTCACTTCGCTCACCGCTTTGGATTTTTTCAAACCCAGGCCATGTTTGCCCGCGAATGCGCCGCCCTTGGCGGTAACCACATCGACGGTATAACCTGCTTCAGTGAGGCGGTAATACGGATAGAAGAATTCCGTATCTTCCGTCTGGTCGGCGGTCAGAATCGCGACCTTTTTGTTTTTCATCAAACGCTCGGGAATCGGCACGACGGCATGAATATCTTTTTCCTGATTGGATGCGCCCTGGTTCGGCGTTGCGGGAGTGGCCATGAGAAGCCTCCTTGTTTCTCGGTGAACGGGAAACAGAGCGGAGCATTTCACCGATAAAATCTCCATGCCCAATGCCGCCATGCATATCGGCATCCCATCTGCTACGCGGGGTGACAAGCGTGCGGGATGCACCTACATTGACCAGAATCATGCACCAGAATCATGCAGGAGTATGCCATGTCCGAAAGCCTCACAGAAACCCTCCTCAAAGACTACCAGCCCTATCCCTACCTGCTCCCCAAAACGGAACTGCGATTCGAGCTGCTGGGCGAAAGCGAGGTGCGGGTGCATGCGAAGCTGCATTTCATGCCCAATCCCGCCGCCAAACCGGGCACGCTGGTGCTGAATGGCGGGCCGGAAGTGGGGCTGGAACTGCTGGCGATCGACGGGGTGGAAATTCCCCGCGAAGGATGGACGCGCCTGGGCGAGGAACTGACGCTGGCACAGGCCCCGCAGGCGCCTTTCACACTGGAAAGCACCGTTCGCATCGATCCTGCGGCGAATACCGCGTTGAGCGGGCTCTATACTTCGGGTGGAAAATTCTGCACGCAATGCGAATCGGACGGTTTTCGCAACATCACCTTCTTCCCCGACCGGCCGGACGTGCTCTCCGTCTTCACCACCACCATCACAGCGGATGCGACGCGCTATCCGCAATTACTGTCGAACGGGAATCTGCTGGAGGAACGCGCCGAATCGGGTTTGCGCACCGCCATGTGGCACGACCCCTTCCCCAAGCCCAGCTACCTCTTCGCGCTGGTGGCCGCCGATCTGGAAATATTGGAAGACCACCATGTCACCGCGTCCGGCCGCACCGTCACGCTGCGCATGTATACGGATAAGAGCATGGATGCGGAGGCAAATCTGCGCCATGCGATGACGAGCCTGCAGAAATCCATGGCGTGGGACGAGCGCGTCTTCGGCCTGGAATACGATCTCGATCTCTTCATGGTGGTGGCGGTCGAGGATTTCAATTTCGGGGCGATGGAGAATAAAGGCCTCAACATCTTCAACAGCAAGGTGCTGCTGGCCAGCCCTGAAACCGCGACCGATGCGCGGCATCACAGCGTCGAAAGCATCGTGGCGCATGAATATTTTCACAACTGGACCGGCAACCGCATCACCTGCCGCGACTGGTTCCAGCTATGCCTGAAGGAAGGCCTCACCGTCTTCCGCGACCAGGAATTTTCCTCCGACATGCACAGCCGCACCGTGCAGCGGATTCAGGATGTAAACGCCCTGCGCGCGCGTCAGTTCCCAGAGGATGCGGGCCCGAATGCCCACCCCATCCGCCCGGAAGCATTCCTTACGGTGGAAAATTTCTACACCGCCACCGTGTATGAAAAAGGCGCCGAGGTCATCCGTATGATCCATACTTTGCTGGGGGCGGAAGGCTTCCGCAAAGGCATGGATCTCTATTTCGCGCGGCATGACGGGCAGGCGGTGACGACCGAGGATTTCGTGGCGGCGATGGCGGATGCGAACGGCGCGGACCTCACGCAGTTCGAGCGCGGTTGGTATCATCAGGCAGGCACACCGATTCTTACCGCTGATGACGATTACGATGCCGCAAGCGGCAGCTACAGCCTCACCCTGCGCCAGTCCTGCCCTTTCCCCGCCGTGCCGAAGGAACCGTACCACATCCCCGTCCGTTTCGGGCTGCTCGACGCGCAGGGGCACGATCTGGCGCTGCATCCGGATGCAGAAACGACGAGGCATGTGCAGAACGACATCCTGCATCTGCGCACGCCCGAACAGCGCTTCGTCTTCACCGGCCTGCACGCACGCCCGCTGCCTTCCCTGCTGCGCGGGTTTTCCGCTCCCGTCACGCTTGACTACGCATATGATCGCCCGCAACTGGCCTTCCTGCTGGCGCATGACGCGGACGGGTTCAACGCATGGGAAGCGGGCCAGCGGCTGATGGTGGCGGCGATCAAAGACCGGGTGGAAGATCTACGCACAGGGCATGCGCCGCGTCTCGATCCCAGCCTGGTGGAAGCCTTGCGCCGCGTGCTGGCGGATCATGGGCGCGACAAGGCGATGGTGGCGGAATGGTTGAGCTTACCAAGCCACAGCTATCTGTGCGAATTGTACGAGAAAGGCCAAGTCGAGCCGATATGGATCGAGGTCGCGCGGCGCGGTCTGGAGCGTGCATTGGCGGTGGAACTGGAAGCGCCACTGCGCGCGACCTATGAGGCGAACCGCGGTAGCGAATCCCGCCCCTACCGCTTCGAATGCGCCGATATCGGCGAACGGGCCTTGAAAAATATCGTCCTGTTCTATCTGGCGCAGATTCCGCGCCATGTGGCGCTTGCCTCTCGCCAGCTGCGGGATGCGCGCAACATGACCGACGAGCAGGGTGCCTTGAACGCATTGGCTTATGGGGCGGATGCAGCGGCGCGCGATACTGGACTGATGAATTTCCACGACAAATGGGCGCGCGACCCCATCGTGATCGACCAATGGCTACGCCTGCATACCGTCATCGACCGTGCGGAGGCGCTGGAGATGGCCCAAGGCCTGATGGCCGGCCCGCATGTGCGCGACGCGCAGAATGCCGCCAAGCTAAAGCCCAACAAGGTGAATGCCGTGCTCGGCGGTTTCATGGGCAACCCCGTCCAGTTCCATCGGGAAGACGGCGCGGGCTACCGTTTCCTGGCTGCCCAGGTGCTCGTCATCGACGCCGCCAACCCGCGCCTGGCCGCACGCCTGGTCGCCGGGCTGACAGACTGGGAAAAATATATGCCTATCCGCGCGATGCAAATGCGGGATGAACTCGCTCACATCCATCGCCATCCGGGCCTTTCTACGGATACATCGGAAATTGTGGGCAAGGCGTTGGGTTAGGCGAAAGATTTTTCTGGAACGAAAGACGACCTAGAAAAAGGCGGCCACAGAAAGGGGAGCCAAAAGGCTCCCCTTTCCAAGCATCCCAAAGGCAGGAAAGTTACTTGCCCGCGCCGGTCCAGGTTTTGAATTCTTCGTGTTCCTTCATTTTGAAGGCTTTGGCTTCTTCCAGGGAGAGATTGCCGTCGTGGTTGGTGTCGGCATCCTCGAACATCTGGTCCGTCGCTTTATCGTGTTCTTCCTTGTCGATGTAATGATCGCCGTTCTTGTCGGCTTTGCTGAACATATATTCGACCTTCTTGCTCATCATGGTCTTTTTGTCGGCGGCCGTCATTTTGTCCGGCATGCCGCTATCCTTCATGAACATGTCATGTTCTTTCATGAGAATGGCATTGGCTTCGTCCACCGACTTTTTGCCGTCATGGTTGGTGTCGGCCATCATCATCCATTTATCCGCATTGGCCTTATATTCGGCCTTGCTCACCATGCCGTCCCCGTTGGTGTCTTTGGCATGGAATTTCCATTCGGCCATTTTGCCGATCATCATGTCTTCATCGCCCCGGTTCATCGGCGCCATGCGTTCTCCCTGCTGTTTGGCAGTCGAGGTCTTCTGGGTTCCACTTCCCGATATTTGCGCCCATGCGGGCATCGATACGGCCATCATCGCGGTGCACATCAGTGCCATGGTCTTGTTCATACAATCTCCTGTTTGGTTGCTTCCCGAAGCGGGTTGAGGCAGTCGCCCCGTGGCAGAATTAGCTGCCCATGCATCAAGAACCCATGGGAAAACCGCGCTTATCCATATGGCTTTACCGGATGCATTCTTCATATTTCGCCCCGCTTCCGCCACTTGTCTCTTTATGCGATGGAGCGCGAGAATGCGGGGGTGCATCATCCATTCCACGCAAAGGAGCCTGCCATGCCACGCGGAGACAAAAGCAGCTACACCGACAAACAGAAACGTCAGGCCGAACATATCGAAGAGGGATATGAGGATCGCGGCGTTTCCAAGAAAACCGCCGAAGCCCGCGCCTGGGCCACGGTGAACGAAGAAAGCGGAGGCGGCAAAAAATCCGGCTCCGGGCGAGGCAAGCCGGAAAACCACGCGCCCAGCCGCAAAGGCGGCCATCTCGGCGGCAAGAGTCAATCAAACGACGCGCGCAGCGAAGCGGCGAAAAAAGGCTGGGCCACCCGCCGCGCCAAAGCCGGAAAAAAGAAAGCGGCCTAGATACGATGATATGTCATCCCGGCCTCGGGCCGGGATGACGGGTGGCTATGTTTCCGCCACACGCACCGCGAGAATTTCCATGATGCGGTTGCCGTCCATCGCTTCCACGCGGAAGTTCCAGCCATTCCAATCCACTCGATCGCCCACTTTCGGCAGTCGCCCCAGGCAATCGACCAGCAGCCCGGCCAGGGTACTGTAATCGCCCCCCGGCACTTCCAGCCATTGCAGCGCGTCCTGCGTTTCGTACAGCGACAAACGCCCGCTCAACAGCAGCGAGCCGTCCGGCTGTGTACGGATAGCGGGCAATTCACCATCGTTCAATGGCGCGAGTTCGCCGATGATGGCGCGCAGGAAATCCGCCTGCGTGATGATGCCTTCGAGATTGCCGTATTCGTCGATCACCGTCACTAATTCGGCCGGAGCGGCTTTGAAACGCTCCAGCGCGCGCAGAATGGAAGTATTGCCCGGAATGGCGAGAAATGGCCGCAAGGTTGCGCCGAACAACCTCTCGTCGTTACAGACCATGCCATCGGCACGCCAATCCATCAGATCGCGCTTATGCAGCACGCCCTGCGCCTCGTCGATGCTGCCGCGGCTGACCAGCAGGCGGCCATGTTTGCTGGCGGCAATCTCGCGGCGCAGGCTGGCCTCGTCATCGTTCAAATCGATCCATTCCACATCCGGCCTGGGGGTCATGATGCTGCGCACCGGGCGGTCGGTCAGCACCAGCACACCGCGGATCATCTCGGTCTCCGCCGGGCTGAACAGCGGCCCCCCGTCGCCCTTCACGCCGGAAGCCAAAGCCTCCATCGCCGTACCGACCGGGGCATGGGAAAGCGAAGTGCGCCCGCCCATCAGCCGCAACACCGCATCTGCCGTGCGCTGGCGGCGCGGCATGCGGCGCGCGAGCCAACGCTGGCGATTGAACGTGCCGATCTGGTTGAAGGATTCGATGAGCACGGAAAATCCGATGGCGGCATAGAGATAGGCTTTGGGAATGTGGAAGCCCAAACCTTCCGCCACCAGGCTGAAGCCTACCATGAGCAGAAATCCGAGGCACAGCATGATGATGGTGGGATGGGCGTTGACGAATCTGGTCAGCGGTTTGCTCGCCACCATCATGCAGCCCATGGCGATGATGACGGCCGTCATCATGATGGCCAGTTCCTTGACCATGCCCACGGCGGTAATCACGGAATCGATGGAGAACACCGCATCCAGCACCACGATCTGCGTGACCACCGTCCAGAAGCCGAGGGTGAAATGCTTGCCGTTTTCCACTTCCTCCGGCTCGCCTTCCAGGCGTTCGTGAATCTCGCTGGTAGCCTTCCACAGCAGGAAGAACCCGCCGCCCAGCAAAATGAGATCGTGCCCGGAAAGGCCGTGGTCGGCGATGATGAAAAGCGGTTCGGTAAGCTTGATGAGCCACGACATGCTGGCCAACAGGATCAAGCGCATTACGAGCGCCAGCCCGAGGCCGATGAGCCGGGCACGGTCCCGCTGCGCGGGCGGCAATTTTTCCGAAAGGATGGCGACGAAGATGAGATTGTCGATGCCGAGCACGATCTCGAGCACGATCAGGGTAAGCAGGCCAACCAGTAAGGTGGGGTCGGTCAGGAAAGTCATGGTTCGCAAATGGTTCGGGGGCAGTTGGGGTAAGCGTAGGGCAGTGGCGGCGGGTTGCCAATGTGTTTTATATTTACCCATGCGACCAAAGATTGAATTTTAAGGCCTTGCCGGTCCCTTCTCCGTGCGATGGTGCGGGCTGCGCCGGAGGGCCTCGGCCATCGCTGCGCGTTCGGCGGGGTTCAGATCCTGCGCCAGCGCCACCAGATCGTCTGTCATCTGGCGCTGACGCTCAAGGCGCAGATTCATGCCTTCCTGAAGCTGCGCGCGATACGCCGCCGCATCGAACGGTTCGGCGGCGAGCAGCGCGAGGGATCGTTCGCGTGCCATGCGCATCTGTTCCCGCTCTGACTCAAACCCCATGCGCAATGTGCGCAGGCGCTTTTCCAGGCTTTCGCGCTGGACTTCGGGCAGTGCCTGCATGGCCGCATTCGGCTTGGGCGGCGCATGGCGGGGATACAGCCAATGCCCAAGCAACGCGCCCGCCAGCAACAGATTGAGCAACAGCGAGCCGACGATGAGCCAGCGCACGGGACCGATGCGAGGGAAGTGGGTCACGGCAATATCTCCTGATCCGCGGCGCTCCACAGAAGTGTTTCGGCATTGTCCGCATCCATCGCAGGCGCAAGCATACCCATTCCAAGCCCGAGGGTGAGCATCGCGGCCAAGGCATAGGAAGGCGCAGGCAGATGGCAATCGGCGAACAATGCGCGCAACCAATCTCCCAAACTGAGCAGGCGGCGTTGCGGTGTGTGGCGCGCGGCGAACAGGATACGCGCCGCCAGATCCGGCGCAGAGGGCGGCTGCATGCGGGCAAGACAGGTTTCCAATCCGGCGTCCAGCTGTCTGTCGTCAGGGTCGTTCATACATCCTCCGGCGCGCGCAGGCGCGATTTCAAGGTGGTCTTGGCGCGCATCAACAGCGATTGCAGCGCCTTCAAATGCAGCCCCATCAAATCCGCCGCCTGCTGGTTGCTCATGCCTTCGGAAAAGCATAGATGCAGGGCGGCCCGCTGGCGCTCGGGCAGTTGCAGCAATGCATCCGCCACGCGCTGCGCTTCTTCGCGTTTGAGCAGCATGTCTTCGGCCAATGGATCGGGGTCGGCATAGGTAGGCTTTTCGGGCAGAGGCAGAAAACCGGGGCGGCGCTTCTGATCGAGACAGCGGTTGAACACCAGACGGTAGAACCAGGTGGTGAATTTCGCGCCGCGCTCTTCTTTCCACAGATCGGGCTTTTCCCACAAAGTCAGAAAAGCATGCTGCACTACATCTTCCGCCGCTTCCTTCTGGCGCAGAATGCTCCAGGCCAGACCGTAGAAACGGCGGGTGTGCCGCTGCAGCAATGCGGCGAAAGCCGGGTGGCTGCCCTCCTGAATATGACGAAGCAGGAACTCGTCCGTCGCTTCCGTGAAGGCAGCCACCGCTGGCTCCGTTTATTTGCCGCCCGGGCCGCCGCGTTCGCGTTGCGGGCGGTTCTGCTCCATCGCATCCACCAGCACCTTGCGTTCGGCGGCGCTCAGTTTCGATGCCACATCCGCCATCGAAGCGCTGCGAGCGGCTTGTTGCTGGTCATGCAACTTGCTGATCTCGGCAGATTTGGCGAGGTAGGCGGATTTGTCAAAGCTTGGGGCCAGCAGCAGGGATTTTTCCTGATCGTGCAGCGCGCGGATTTTCTCATGCATCGCTTTGCCGTTTTCGCGGTTTTTCTGCATCGAATCTTTGACCAAAGTCGCTTTATCGGCAGGCAATTTGGCCAATGCGGCTTCGAAGGCGGCATGCCGCTCTTCGCGCTGTTCTTCCCAACCGGCGGGCGCACGGCCACCGGCGGCGGGAGGTTCGGCATGCAGCGCGCCGGCGCTGACCGTTAAAAGCAAAGCGGCCAAAGGTAAGTGGAATTTCATCGGATGCTCCGTATGGAAAGAAGTGTTTTTACATGGAATGAATGGGCGCTTGTTGGTTCTTACGCAGCGATACGAAAAAACCTTCGCATTTTTTGACCAGATCATGCGAATGATTTCCAAACCATTGTTTATTATCAATGGCGATGCGCCGAATGGGTAGAGTCGTGTGCGTCTTGGGGCAGGTGCAATACGCAATCCGCGCCGTTTTCGCTGCATGCATCGCGCTCGATCTGGAAGTTGGTGTGGTCTACTCCGTGCTTGCGCGCCACTGCACGCGCCGCCTCCAGCAATGCACCGTCCCTCGGCCAGTCGGCCACGCGCAGATGTGCCGTCAAACTCGCTTGTCCGCTGGTAATGGCCCAGAGGTGCAGATCGTGCACTTCCGCCACATTCGGCAGGGCTGCGAGGTCGGATCGCAATTCGTTCAGCGCGACCCCCCTGGGCACCCCTTCGAGCAGAATGTTGACGCTCTCCGAAAGCAGGGCCCAGCCGCGCGGCAGCACCCACAACCCGATGGCCACCGCTACCAGCGGATCGATCCCTTCCCAGCCCGTGTAGCGGATGACAAGAGCAGCGACGATGACCAGCGCCGAGCCAACGAGATCGGACAGCACTTCGAGATAGGCCCCGCGCATGTTCAAGCTGTGCGCCGCGCCCGCATGCAGCAGCTGCACGGCGATGAGGTTGACCACCAGCCCGAGAAAGGCCACCAGCAGCATCCCGCTCGTATCCACCGTTTCAGGGTTTTGAAAACGCCGCCATGCTTCCAGCAGAATGAACACCGAAATTACCAGCAGCCCTGCCGCATTTACAGCCGCCGCGAGAATTTCGAAACGGCGGTAGCCGTAAGTGCGCCGGGCATCCGCCGGGCGGCGACCCAGATGGATCGCGGCGAGTGCAATCCCCAGCGCCATCACGTCCGTCGCCATATGCGCGGCATCCGACAATAAGGCCAAGCTACCGGTCAAGAATCCGGCAATCAGTTCCACCAGAAAAAAGGCGGCGGTGATGAGCAGGTTCCACCGCATCCGGCGCTCGCCGTCGGCAGTGTGGGCATGTTTGCTGTGGTCGTGATCATGGGCCATGAGAATTTTTTAGCCTAAAACGCGTCGCTGGCCAAGGGCTGAAGACCGCTTAAAGTCCCGCGCGAGCCATGGGCGAGATGGAGATACAGACCGGGCATGCCCATGACAGGGCCTACCAAAGGTTGGCGGTGCGCATGGGCTGCGCGCAATCCCACCCACGGCTCGGCTTCGATCGGGCCGATGTCGGGGAATATATGCCGCAATCCGTTCGTCAAGCGGATCGTATCTTCGGTGCGCGGTGCAACATCCGCGTCGTTGTGCGCATAGGTCGAGCCCAGTAACATGCGGCCCTGCATAGCGGGCATCAAGGTCTGTTTGAAATTCAGCAAGGTTTGAAGATGCATCAGGGATGGAGGCGGCGCGAAGCGCAGCAATTGTCCACGCACCGGCTCCAACCCCAGCGACGGCAACAATTCGCGCGCTTGCGCCCCGGCGGCGAGCACGATCAGGTCGCTGCGCAGGGTTTCGCCATTTTGCATGCGCAGATGCCAGATGTTATTTTCACGGTACAAGGACTCGGCCCGCTGCCGCGTGTGCAACTGCACTCGATCGCCCGCTTCCGCGAGCAGCGCCGTGCACAATGCGCGCATGTCGATCCAGCCCGCCTGCGGGTGAAACAAGCCGCCACTCGGCAGCGTCACCCCGGCGATCTCTTCCGCTTCCGCGCGATCCAGCGCACGCGCAACGGAGGGCGGCAGATCGAGTAATGCCAAGCGTTTCAGTTGACGTTCGCGTGTGGTCTCATCCAATGCCAGCGCCAATGCCCCACAGCGTTGGCCGATACGGTGGCCGCGCGCCTCCAGGCCGTCCCATATATATTGCATATGGGCGAATCCACTGGCGTAAAGCCTTCCGCGTCGGCTCCAATCGGCGGTGAAATAGGGTAGGCACGCGGCGGCAGGGTTGCCGCTTGCGCCCGCACAGATATGGTCCGCCGCCTCCAGCAACCATACTTCCCTGCCCTGCTGCGCCAGACGATACGCCGCACCTATGCCCGCGATACCCGCCCCCAATACAATGGCGGGCAAGGTCCGGGCAGGAAGAACAGGCGCACGGATGGTTTGTATGGCCTCCGGCATCATCCCTACCAACATCTCGTGCTTGCGCCCGTAACCCGGCGCGCGCCGCATGGCAAAGCCTGCGGCAATCAGCCCCCGGCGCACATGGCCGGCGGAGGTAAAAGTGGCGACACTGGTGCCTGGGCCGCTCAAACGGGCCATGGCTTCATACAATTCCGCCCGCCACATTTCCGGATTCTTGGCGGGGGAAAACCCATCGAGGAACCATGCGTCCAGCCGTGCTTCGCCTTCCGCCCAGGCATAGCCGCCAAGCATCGCCGCCGCTTCGCCCCACAGAAAATCTATCATGATCCGCCCGCCCGCCAACAGGCGGCGATGCACGCCGGGATAGGGCGGCGGCATCGCCGCGCACAAATCTTCGGAGTGCGCGGTCAATTCCGGCCATGCCACATGCGCGCGCCCCATCTCTGCAGGTGGCAACGGATGGCGGTCGAGGGTAACGAAATGCAGGTTGGGTTTGGGTTCGGGAAGCCCATCCCACATCTGCCATAATGCCAGCAGGTTCAGCCCGGTACCGAACCCCGTCTCCCCCACCCGGAACCATGGCGCGGCATGTGCACATAATCGCTCGGACAGCGCATTGCCCCGAAGAAAGACATGGCGTGTTTCTTCAAGTCCATCTTCGGCGGAATAATAGACGTCATCATATTCAGCCGAACGCGGTACGCCGTTCGTCCAAACAAGATCGGGGCCTGCCCATTCGGAAGATTTCACGTACCCAAAGCTTCGGCGAGTTTAGACTCGAACGAGCTGGGGTTGAAGGGTTTGGAGATATAATCGTCCATGCCCGCCTCGATGCATTTTTCGCGGTCACCAGTCAGAGCATGCGCGGTCATGGCAAAAACGGGCGTGCGTGGCAGGCCCTGTTCCGCTTCGCGCTGACGAAAACGGCGCGTCGTTTCCAGCCCGTCCATGCCCTGCATCTGCACATCCATGAGAATCAGATCGAACCGACGTTCGGCCAGAAGCTCCAATGCCTCCAGCCCGTTTTTGGCGACCGAGAATTCATAGCCGTAGGTTTCGAGCAAGGTCGTCGCCACCAGAATATTCGGCTCGTAATCTTCCACCAGAAGAATGGTCTTTCCCGGCTGCGCAGCGGGCGCTTCGGCATAAGGCGACGAGGGCTGCAACGCGGCATGATCGACATTCAGCGGCAAGCTGACCGTAAATACGGAACCTTGGTTGCGCGTGCTGCTTACATGAATATGACCGCCCATACGCTCTGCCATGGTTTTGCAAATGGTCAATCCCAGCCCCGTGCCGCCATATTGCCGCGTGATCGAAGCATCTGCCTGGGTGAATTTTTCGAAGATGGCGTAAAGTTTGTCTTCCGGTACGCCTACACCGGTATCGATCACACGCATGACGAGTCGCACGCCGTCTTCGGCGGTCTTTTCGTTAAGCTCTATCGTTACCGCACCTTCATGGGTGAATTTGATCGCATTATCGACCAGATTCACCAGAATCTGCTGAATTCGGCCGGAATCACCCAATAGGCGTTCATGCATTTCCGGCGCATATTGCACACGCAGGTCGATCTGCTTCTTGGCCGCTTTTACCGCCATCATGCCCACTACGCGCTCTACCATTTCGCGCGGATTGAACGGGATGCGCTCGAACTCGATCATACCGTCCTCGATCTTCGCGATGTCGAGCATGTCGTTGATAAGGTTGAGCAGGGATTCGGCGCTTAATTGCAGGGTGGTGATGAATTTACGCTGTGCTTCGGTCAGTGGCTGGGTGTCCTCCAAAATATTGGACAACCCGATGATGGCATTCATCGGCGTGCGGATTTCGTGACTCATATTGGCCAGGAAATCGGTCTTCGCGATATTGGCCGCCTCGGCATGATCGCGCGCCTGACGCAGTTCGTCCTCGAGCAATTTGGTTTCGGTAATGTCGGTATGGCTACCGCAAAAACGCAGCGGCTGGCCCTCCTCGTCGAACACCGCCGCGCCCCGGCACATGATCCAACGCCAATCGCCGTTTTTATGGCGCATGCGAAAAACGTCGCGGTAATCTTTTGTTTCGCGCGTGAGGTAACGGTTGACGAGGATACAATGCCGCTCCCAATCTTCGGGATGCGCCAATTGGCGCGGGGTTTCTAGGTCGTTGGGTAATTCTTCGTCATCGTATCCGAGCATCTCTTTGTAGCGCGGGCTGAGATACAATGCACCAGTGCGCGGATCGAGATCCCATATGCCGTCGTTCATCCCATGCAAGGCCAGCGCGAATCGCGCTTCGCTTTCGCGCAATTGCCGTTCGGTTTCCTTCACATGCGTCACGTCTCGTGCCACTACGAAGACGGATTGCACCCTGCCGTCGAACATATGGGGCGCGAATGTAGTTTCGACAAACACGCCGGCTGTGCCGTGATAGGGCAGAAATGCCTGATAAGTGATGGTTTCCCCGGCAAGCGCATTTTCCAGGTAGGGGCGGATCAGTGCATAGACTTCATCGCTGGTCACTTCGGCCACACTACGGCCCACCACATCTTGTGGCTTCAGATCGAACCAAACTTCATAGGCTGCATTGGCAGAAAGATAGCGGTGGTCGGGCCCGATCTGGCCGACCAGAACCGGCCGTGTATTGGGCACGATCGAGAAGGCATTGGATAAGGCGGCTGCGGAGGCCGCTAGAATTGCGGGCATGGAAAGTCCAAACGATTCACGTGCACATAACACGCCAATAGCGGGAAAAAGGAACGCATGTCGCATGCGGTAACTGCTTATAGCAGAAAAATATTTATTCCAAAGCGGAAAGGAGCTTTGGAACCTTTCCGAAAATTCGTTAATTATTCTTGTATTATTTCTTGTGTACAGGGGCGCTCAATGGCGGCGTCGGGGCAGCGGCCGCGACTGCAGTGATCGCCATACGAGAAAACTGGTCGGCGGCGCGATTGAATGCGTCGACGATCGCCTCCGTGCGGTTTTCGGTCGGAATGGTTACTTCGAATGGCGTGGTGCCGATGGGGATGCGGCTTGCGGATTGAGTCACTTTCAGCACAGCGCGCACATGGACCACCCCTCCTTCGACTTGCCAGTCGCGTATGTCGGTCAATAGCGTTATGTCGCTCGTGATCCCTTCGGCATCTGTCCCCACTGCACGGAAACGCCCGGATCTTTGAAAAGCGTCCGCGAGCAGGTTTTGTATGCTCTGCGGCAGCGGTGCGGCCCAAGCCGCACCCGTGTAATGGTTCAAGCGATGCCCTTCGAGCAGCATCATCTGTGCCGACTCCAGCCCCGGAGCCGCTTCGGGTAGTGCAATCTTGACGGTCTGCGCGATGGGCGCGGAGGCGACCTCTGCAGGTCCCTCTGCCGCACGCAATACATACACTGCATCCGGCGCCTTCGGTGCCCCCAGCGGGTTGCAGGCGGCCAAGAGAAGAAGCGCGCCGCACCCCGTAATGCGAAGCCAGAAGGCCGAGCCATTCCCGTGCTCCGTACAGGCGTCAGATTCCTGCGGACGGTTGCAGGCGCGCAGCGGAGCATGTGCGGCCAATGCCATCCGGCCATGGGGGATATTTTTTTCTCTATGCATCATGGCGCGGGTACTCCTCCGTCCTGGGTGGGGCGGATCAGGCGGGTGGGTTCGCGGTTGATGTTTTCCGCCAGCCCGCGAAACTCGCGCGAAGTTTTCTTCAGTTCGACCACGAGCTGGGTCACTTCTTCCATCTGTCCCGCCGTGCCGCCTTTGATCTGCGTCACCAACGCATCCACTTGACCGGCAGCATGGTTGAGATTGCGGGTGAGTTCTTGGATTTCCCGACGTGAATCCTGCGTGATGGCATGCACATCGCTTGCCACTTGATTGCTGGTTTCCAGCAATTTGGCGGTTTGCTGGGATTGTGCGGCAAAGGCGGTGGAGATGATTTCGAGCTGGGCCACCGTGCGCTGCAGGCTGCCGATGTTCTCGTCGCTCACGAGTTTATTGATCTGGTCCGCCACGCGGGAGGCCTTCTCCAGCACTTCCGGTGCGCGATTGACGATGGCATTGATGCTGCTTGCTTCTGCGGGAATTTCCGGAGGGCCGTCTTCATTGGCTGCAAGCGGTTGCGCATTCGGCCCGCCGCCGGTGAGTTCGATGTAGACGGCACCGGTAATGCCTTGCAGCTTTAAACTGGCTTTGGTGTCGGTCTTGATCGGCGTGGTTTTCAATACGCGGATGCGCACGCGTATAAGGCGGGTATCCACCGGATCGATGAGAATTTCATCTACCTTGCCTACATCGACGCCACGAAACTTCACGGCGCCGCCCACGGGCAACCCGCTCACCGATTCGGCGAAGCGGATGCGGTAGGTGGTGTAGTCCGCCTTATCACCGCGTCCGGCCATCCAGATCGAAAACCCCGCACCCGCCAACAGCGTGACCAGCACGAACAATCCGACCAGAAAATAATTATTATTCGTTTCCATCTTGGCCCTTCCCAGCCGCGCCCCGGTCTTTTTGTTCTGCGTCTTCGTGCTCCACACTTTGCGCGGCGCGCGCACGTGGACCGTGGAAATAGGCATGAATCCATGGATGCTGGTTTTCTAGCAGCTTGGGTAAGGTATCGATAGTGACTTTCTTATCCACCAGCACCGCCACGCGCCGGCAGATGCCGAACAACGTGTCCAGATCGTGGGTGATGATGACCACCGTCACCTTCAAGCTATCGCTCAAACGGCGGATCAACTGATCGAACTCGTCCGCAGCGAGGGGATCAAGCCCCGCTGTGGGCTCGTCGAGAAATAAAATGGGCGGATCGAGCGCGAGCGCACGGGCGAGACTGGCACGTTTGATCATGCCCCCCGAAAGCTCGGACGGGTATTTCGCCCCCGCATCTGCCGGTAAGCCGACCAAAGCGAGTTTAAGTTGCGCGATTTCCTGCCGTTCGGCGGCACGCAATTTAGTATGCTCGCGCAACGGCATCATGATGTTTTCGGCCACTGTAAGGGAAGAAAAAAGCGCTCCCTGCTGAAACAGCACGCCAAACAACCCAGCCAGTTCTGCGGGTTTGATGTCCTGCAATTTTTTGCCCGCTATGGTCACCGTGCCTTCATCGGGTTTGCGTAGTCCCACGATGGTGCGCAGCATCACCGATTTGCCCGAGCCAGAACCCCCGACGATGCCGACGATTTCACCCTGCTGCAATTCGAAGGAAACGCCGTCATGCACAATCTGCTTGCCGAAACGATTGACAATGCCTTCGACCGAAAGGACAGGCGCGCTCATATGCCGATTTTCTGGAACAATATGGAAAACATCGCATCCGCCATCAATACCAGGAAAATGGATTTCACCACGCTGGCAGTGGTTTCGCGGCCCACGCTTTCGGCCGATCCGGAAACCTTCATGCCATGCAGACACCCGACCGCGCCGATGAGAAGAGCGAAAACCGGCGCTTTGATCAGACCGGCAAGAAGGTCGCTGCGATTGGCCACGGCCGTATGCACACGGTCGATATATTGGCCGGGATCGATACCGATGAGGCTATAGGAGATCGCCATGCCCCCCAACAAGCCGCAAATATCAGCGACAAATGCCAGCAACGGTAGCGTTATGATCAGCGCGATAAGACGCGGCATGACCAGCATCTCGAATGGATTCACCCCCAACACCTGAAGCGCGTCCACTTCCTCACGCACTTTCATCACGCCGATTTCCGCCGTGAAAGCACTGCCGGAGCGACCCGCGACCATGATGGCGGTGAGCAGCACCCCCATCTCGCGAAGCACGGAAATGGCCACCAGATTGACCGTGAAGCTTTCTCCGCCGAAGCGGCGCAATTGCTCTACGCCCTGATAGGCGAGGACGATGCTGATAAGGAAAGCGATCAACCCCACGATGGGCACCGCGTTGATGCCTGCCGCTTCGATGTGATGCACGATGGAGCCAAGGCGCAACCGGCGCGGATGAAAAATCACGCCTATCAGTTCTACAAAGAATTGCCCAAGGAACGCGACGATTTCCACAGTCGCACCGACGACCTCCCGACTGGCGCGACCCACCCGCTCGACCAAACGCCGGATCAGCGAAACGGTTACTTTTTCCGGCGCGACCCCGATATCCGCGTTCGAAACCAAGCGATAGAGATCTTCATGGCCGGGTTGAAATCCGCCAAGTTTCGCCCCATGCGCCTCCCAGCCACGCAGCAACAGCGCGCCTGCCGTATCCAACGCGGTCAGGCCGGACAGATCGAGGATTTTGGCTTTGCGGTGATCTTCGAAGCCTTTTCGGGCGGCATCCAGTTGCGGCAAGGTAAGCGGCCCGCGCACATGCAGGCTTTGCTCATCGGCTTCGAACTGCAAAATATCTGGCTGGTTCACGGGATTATGCGCAAGTGGAATGCGGCATAGCTTTCAGCAAGCCGCCTTGTGCGTCAATGCCTATGTATGAAACCGGGCAACGTGTCATTTGTTCCATAGGCATGATGCCTCCAGCAGGTGAAGGCTGAAATAAGCATGCGCATCCGTCCATACATGACGGGGATTAAGCCCCGCTTGCCGTGCCAGATCCTGAAATCCTTCGACGGTATATTTATAGGAATTCTCCGTGTGGATCGTCTCGCCCTGGCGAAAATGGATGCTTTGGCCACCCAAGCGCCACGTATGTTCGCGCAAGCAAAGCAGATGCATTTCGATGCGACTCTGCGTTTCGTTCCACAGCGCGCGATGGACGAAAGCATCGAGCGGCACGTCTGCCCCCAATTCTTCACGGATGCGCTCCAGCAAATGGAGATTGAAAGCGGCGGTTACACCCTCCGCATCGTTATATGCGGCTTCCAGCACCTCGGGGCTTTTGCGTAGATCCACGCCCACCAGAAGCGCGCCGCCAGGTCGTGCCGTCTCATGTAAGCGATGCATGAATGCGAGCGCTTCACCGGGCAGAAAATTGCCCAAGGTGGAGCCTGGAAAGAATACGATACGCCGCGCCGCACCCACCTTTGGCAATTGTGCCCAGTCGGCCGTACGGGTGTAATCCATTTCGAAAGGCGAGACCCGTAGACCGGGAAACTCTTCGCGCAGCCTGACGGCGGAGGCCATCAATATTTCGCTCGAAATATCGATCGGAATATATTCCGTCGGATTTTTCAGCGCATGTAACAACAGGCGGATCTTTTCCCCCGCGCCGGAACCGAATTCCATCACCTGCGTGCCGGGCCCGCAGGCTTCGCTCACTTCGCCGGCCACTTTTTTCAGTAATTCGGTTTCGGTGCGAGTCACATAATATTCCGGTGTTTCGCATATTTCTTCGAACAAACGCGAGCCGATTTCGTCGTAGAAATATTTGCACGGCAAAGTTTTTTGCGGTTGACCCAAGCCATCCAGCGCATCGCTCAGGAAGACAGGATCGGGCCGAGGGTCGGATAGGTGCATGGAGGATCTTTCGGATATGCGGGACATGGGTTACGCGACATCGCGTGCGAGTCGGATGCCACTACACTGCCACCGCGCATCAGGCGAAAAAAAGTTGCGGTACCCTGCCCGCATATGCCCCGGTGGAGTAAGGCAGGAACCGCCTTTCAGCACCATCTGCCCCGACATGAACTTGCCATTATATTCCGCTGCCAAACCTTGAAAAGGCCGGAAGCCCGGGTGCGGTGCGTAGGCGCTGCGCGTCCATTCCCATGCATCGCCGAACATCTGCAGCGGCCCACTTTCCTCGGCCGTGGCAGCACGCGGCGAGAGAATATCCAGATCAAGCAAATGCGCCTTCGCAAGATTGGCATGCTGCGCCGCATGTTCCCATTCGGCCTCGCTCGGCAGGCGCGCGCCTGCCCAGTGGGCATACGCATCCGCTTCATAATAGCTGAGATATGCCACGGGCGCCTCTGGGTCGATCGGCTGATCGCCGCTGTGGGTATAGTGCCACCATCGGTCTTCGATTTTATGCCAGTAAAGCGGCGCGCGGCGGCACTCGGCCTGAAGTTCCGCCCAAGCGTCGGCCAGCCAGAATTCCGGTGCGGCATACCCGCCCGCCTCAATGAATTCTGCATATTCCCCATTGCTCACCAGACGCGCGGCAAACTCGAACGGCTGCAGAAAAACGCGGTGGCGCGGACCTTCATGATCGAAAGAGAATCCCGCATGATCGCTGCCCATCTCGCTTAATCCACCTTCATAACCATACCACCGCTGGGGCGCTGAGGGGGCGAGCCTGGTCTGTGTGTAACGATAGGCCGGCCGCAGCGGGTTTTGAAACAAGGCGTGTTTAATGTCGGTCAACATCAATTCCTGGTGTTGCTGTTCATGCTGCAAACCCAGTTGCAGCATGAACGCCGCTTCTTCCGTCAGGTTATCTGCCGCAAGTAACGATTCGATCCCATTTTCCACATGCATCCTCCAGTGCCGTACCTCGGCCAGGGAAGGACGGGAAAGCGTGCCCCGCATCGCCCGCGGAAATTGCGCGCCCACGGCATTGTAATAGGAATTGAAGAGATCGGCATAAGCGGCATGAAAGACGCAGTAACCCGGTGCGTGGCGGGCAAGCACGAAAGTCTCGAAGAACCAGGTAGTATGCGCCAAATGCCACTTCATCGGGCTGGCATCGGGCATGGACTGCATTTGCGCGTCTTCCGCAGTCATACCTTCGGCTATCCGCAACGATAAGGCGCGAACTGAAAGAAATTCCGCTGCAGCGGCCAGAGGAGTCACTTTATGCGCGATCATGGGAATGATTTCGGCGATCTATCATTGGTTAGGAAATGGATCGGGCAACCTAGGCGGGCATGAGTAAGGATTCGATTACGGAAATACTGCGTCTGCCCCTTGATACGAAACGAAGCTGGCAGAGATGCCGGAAGTACCGGATTCAGCTTCTCTACACCTTTCCTGTCAGCAATGCTTCCAGTTTGCGGCGCAATTCCTCGGGCTTGAAGGGTTTGGAAATATAATCGTCCATTCCCATTTCAAGGCATTTCGCACGGTCTTCCACTCGCACATGTGAGGTCATGGCGACGATGGGCGTATGCGGTAGCCCGTCGCGGTCTTCGCGGGCACGGATCAGCCGCGTGGCCTCGTAACCGTCCATTTGCGGCATTTGCAGATCCATCAAAATCAATTGAAAGGGATGATTTTGTGCATATTCCACTGCTTCTTTGCCATTATATGCCACCAAGTAGCGATAGCCATATTGCTCTAAAAACGTGGTAGCAACCAGGATGTTGGCCGGGTGATCCTCTGCCAGCAGGACGCGCGGGCGGTGCGATCCAGCAGGTGCGGGCACGGGAACGGGCGCGATGGGAGCGCGATACAGCGGGGCTGACTGCCCCATATCTTCCTCCAGCGGCAGATCCACGGTGAATTGCGCGCCTTCGCCGGGTCGACTCAGCAGCGTGATGGTGCCACCCATGCGTTCCGCCAGGCCTTTGCAGATGGCGAGCCCAAGCCCCGATCCGCCGTATTTGCGTGTGGTCGAGGAATCCGCCTGCGTGAATTTTTCGAAGATCATGCGTTGCTTGTTTTCGGGTATGCCGATGCCCGTATCCGACACTTGAATCGCAACTTGCCGCTCTCCTTCGCCCATCTTCGGCCCGGCCACCGATACATCCACCGAAATACCGCCTGCACCGGTGAATTTCACCGCATTGGAAAGCAGATTGGCGCAGATTTGACGAATCCGAACAGGATCGCCCACAAAACGTTGCAGCTGCTCTTTCGGATAATGCAAACGAATGCCGATGCCTTTTTCATTGGCGCGAATGGAAAGCAGCGCAATCACTTCTTCCAGCAATTCACGTAGATCGAAACTAATGCTCTCGATTTCCAGGCGGTTGGTTTCGATCTTGGAAATATCCAGCAGCTCGTCGATAAGATCAAGCAGGGCATTGGCGCTCAGCTGCAGCGTATTGAGCAATTCCTTGCGCTTGGCGCTTGGCAGATTCTCGTTTTGCAGAATACTCGTGATACCGATGACCGCATTCATCGGCGTACGGATTTCATGGCTCATATTGGCGAGAAATTCGGATTTGGCGATGCTGGCGCCTTCGGCTAACTCCTTGGCTGCGTTGAGTTCTTCGTTGACAAGGTGCAGCGCTTCGCTCTGAAGGGTGATTTCTTCCGTGCGTTTGGCGACCTCGCCGTTGAGGTGTTGCGCTATGCGGCGATTCACCGTCAACGCCGTCACGGCAACGCCGAGTATGAGCAAGGTCACGCCGCCGATACCGAAGGCGAGTATGGTATTGCGCGGCGCGCCGAAGGGATCGGGTCGGCAATCTGGAAAGGGTAGAAAAACGACCGCCCGCATGCCCGCATAATGCATGCCTGCAACCGCCGCGCCCATGACCAATGCCCCCAGAAAACGCAATGGAAACTGGTGCTCCTGCGGTTTTTTAGAAGATACGAAACCGAGCCAGATAGCCCCGGCGGAAGCCAATATCGCAATCAGGATCGAAGCGGTGAACCAATCGGGGCGATAACGCAGGTCCGCCTGCATCTCCATGGCCGCCATGCCGGTGTAATGCATGGTAGCGATGGCTGCCCCGAGAAACGGCGCCGCTAACAGTATGGTGGAAAAACGTAATGCACGGTCGCGCACGATGACCAGCACGAGATAAGAGAATAGAATGGGTAAAGTGAGCGATATCAACGTAAGGTCGAGCCGGTACTGGTGTTCGATGCCGGAATGATAGGCGAGCATGCCGGTGAAATGCATGGCCCATATGCCCGCCCCCATAACCAGGGCGCCCGCGACATGCCAGAAGCGCACGAAACCCGGCGAACGTTCTCGCCCGAGCTGGGAGGCTATGTCGAGCGCGACATAGGAAGAAACCACGGCGATGGCATAGGAAAGCGCGACCAGCCTCAGGTCGTAGGTTCCGGCAACGCCCGCCACTGGCAGGCCGGAATCCAAGAACAGATGGTTCGGCATTCAGAACGCACCAATCGTTTCAACAATCCGCCATCGGCATAGATGGTGGGAAAGGCTACCTTAAGCTCCGCGCGTGTCGCATGCCAATAAATTTTTGGCTCACCGGCATTCCACGCGAAGATACAGCGAGCCGAAAATAAGGATACGCGCCGGGGCGGTGTGGGCGGCAACACAGCGCGATACGGCCTCTTGCGCGCTGGTTGCGCATTTCATGGGCAAAAATGCATCCTGAACGATCGACTCGGGTGCGTAGCTCTTGGGCTCGGCACGCACCGGAACCGCCCAGGCGCTCTCCACCAGTGGCAGCAAAGGCGCCAGCATTGATTCTAGATCCTTGCCCTGCGTCGTACCGAAGATCAGATGCACCGGCCGGTCTTTCCAGGCGGTGGCGATATGCGCGGCGATGGCGTGCGCTCCCTGCGCATTGTGGCCGCCATCCATCCAGACTTCCCATCCCAAAGGAAGCTGCGCCGCAAGCGGACCCTCATGCAAACGCTCCAGCCTGCCCGGCCATTCCACGCGCACCAACCCCTGGCATACCGCTTCTTCGTTGACCGTAAAATCGGCCAAGGCGGTCAGGGTGGCAATGGCCATACCCGCATTGATCGCCTGGTGCGCACCGCTCAAAGCCGGAAACGGCAAGAGCGCCTGCCCGTGGGTATCTTCGAAAACCAGACCTTCCGGATGGCATTCGCATGCCCAGTCGCGGCCGTGTTGCAACACAGGCGCGCCCGCTGCATCGGCGGCGGCAATCATGATCTCCTGCACCTGCACCGCTTGCGGGCCAAGGATCAGTGGCACGCCCCGATGAACGATGCCCGCTTTGTGATGCGCGATGTCGGCCAGGGTAGGCCCCAAAAATTCAGTATGGTCGAGACCGACGGGAGTGATGATCGAGGCGATGGCGGTGGGCAGAAGATTGGTTGGATCCATGCGTCCACCCATACCCGTTTCGATCAGCGCAATATCCGCCGGCGTGGATGCCATGGCTAGGTAGGCCGCCGCGGTGGTTCCTTCGAAGAAAGTGACGGCCAGATCGTCGCCGCAGGCGGCGCGGGCGGATTCCAGGGCCCGGAACAATGCCCGTTCAGCGATCAATTCCCCTGCCAGACGAATGCGCTCTTCGAAGCGGTGCAGGTGTGGAGAGGTGTAGGCGTGTACCCGGTAACCCGCCGCTTCCAGCATGGCGCGCAGAAAGGCGATGGTGGAGCCTTTGCCATTGGTGCCCGCCACCTGCACCACCGGCGGAAGGCGCATTTGTGGATTTCCCATACGCGCGAGTATCTCCGCCATTCGCCCGAGGGGCGTTCCTGCAGGTTCCCGCCATAGCGGCACAGGCCAATGCGGCATGTGGATTTTTGGTTCGATGCGGGCATTCATCCGCACAATGTAATGCGCTTATGTGCCGCAGCCAAGCGTCATGCGCCGGAATGCGCGTCTGCCGAGGCGGCGGATTTTCGCAGGCGCGCATCCGCCGCGAGGCGCGCACGGTAATACGGCCTGTCGCTGAGCATGGGGTCGGGCGCATGCGTGGCACCGCGGGCGAGATCGACCATCACGCTGATCAAATGCTCGCGGGCCTGCTCGTCGTGCCGTGTGGCGCGAAACGGTGGACGTAACCTGTCGTCCAGCGCCACCCATGCAGCATGGGAAATTGCATAATGTTCGTCATATTGCGCCTTCGCCGCCCCGGCCTGCGCCTTAATGCGCAGCATGGTGCGACGGGTTTCGGCGTCGATGTAGGTTTCGACATGCCGCAGGGAATTCAGCTTTAACGATTGGGCCAAATCAGCGGCCCGTGGCCCGAGATCGATGCCAGGCACATCGACGTTTTTCTGTCCATCCTCATCCACGAAGAGCAGCCTCCCTTTCACGCGCAGCTTGTGCAGCAAAGCGTGCTGCGCGACAAGGTCGCGTGCACGCAGATCCGACTGCATGCTGTTTTGGAAGTCCAGCAACGCCATATTTCCCTCTACCCCTTGTTGAACGGGGCGCAATTTCTCGATGCGCAGCATGGCATGGCGGGTATGTTCGAGTAATCCCTCTTGCATAAGCAGCGAATGCGTGTCGTCCTCTGCGGTTTCCTTAGCCAGGCTGGGCAAATCGAGGTTTTTCCCTGTAAGAGCTGCGTGCACCATGCAGGCCGCGATCATATATTCCGGCAGTTTTTCGGTCTGGAAATAATGGCCGGCGGCATGGTGACGGTTGCGGAATTCGGGGTGGTGGAACATTGCGGCTTCCATGTCGGTCATCAGAAGCCCGTAAGCCATTTTATCCATTTCGTCGCGGAAGGGAGTGGAGCTTTCGTAGAGATGCCGGATATCTTTCGCCGAAAGGTTGTTGGCTTCCAGATAATATCGCCAATCGACGTTTTCAATGGATTGGCAACCCTCGAAAATCCGGTCGAACGAGGCGATGGTGTGATTTTCGAAATCGTTGGGCGGCTTGCCCCCGAGAGGTATGAGACAATTGCCATTCGGCGTGGCGGCCATACCGCGCATCGCCATATCGATCCGGCGTAATGCTTCAGAGCGCACCGCGTGGGTTCCATTTTCCAAGTCCGCGACAACATTGGGAATCGCGTAGATAGCGCTTAGGCGCTTGGCCAGATTGTAACTGCCGAACAAACTTGGGCTGATCTGGTTGTGCTGCGGTATTTCGCTATATACGATGGTGCGCACTTCGTCTGGATCGAGCCACAGCACGTCTCCGAATGTTTGACTCTCGCTGTGTTTGAACACGACGCCTTGGCGGTTGGCGCGGGTGGCGATGGAGCGTTTGAATAAAGCGGCGGGATCGGGCCCTTGCAACACGGCGGTCATCGCGCCGATCTTTTCGGGTTGGGTGAAGGAAGGACGGTGGTCGCGATAAGTACCTTTCAGCGCGGGCAAAGTAAGATCGTCGCTGTTGCGCGCTGATGCGTCGTCTCCATGGCGGAGACGACGTTCGTTGCGTAGAAGCCCGCGCGCGCAGAAGGCCAGTACTCCGCCTAGAAACCGAGTGATGTTGGCCGCATGGGTGAAATAATTCGGCAGGTCGCCGCCCTGCATCGTGGCTTTGAAGTAATCCGAAAGCCCATATTCTTTGATCATGCCCACTACGGCACGCACGCCGTTGCGGAAGGGGTCGGAAAAACTGCCGCCTTCGAATTTATGGATGGTCATGCCAAGTTCATTGCCCAGAGCGTCGAGAATACGGTGGGCGTCATACAAATAGGCACGGGCCGCCGCCAGCCCGCCGCGTCGGCTGTTGTCGCTATGCGCCAACTGCACTTCTTGCACCAAAGGCGGACGGTGCTTACGCGCGGGATTAACCGTATCACGCGCCTCGTGGCCCGTAGCGGGATCGATCACGCGCGCTTCGGGATGAGCATCGAGAAAATCCTCTAGATGCTGAACATAGGCGGGGTTTGTGAGAATGGCGCACATTCTCGCACCCACCTCGCGCAAAATGCGTGGGTCTTCGAACAACGGCACGATACCCATCACCGGACGCCGCACACGGCTTTCCTGCCTATCGCCTGCGGGGTGCGGCGCACCTTTTTCCTCCCCCACTATCTCCATCAGCAGCTTGGCTTCCAATACATGGCTGGGCGTTTCGCATTCCGCCAGCACCTGCATGGCGATCGATTGGGGAAAATCGCGCGCCAGCTGCATGCGTTTGATGGATTGATAAACGATGGCGGCTTCGCTTTGCGCATAGGCTTTACCGGCACCTGCCCGGATGAGCGCCTGCCATTGCCCGTGCAACAATGCGCGCAGATGCGATGCGTTCTCGCGGCGCAACAAATCGCCGAGTATTTCGATACGGCGTTTTTCCTTCGCTTGTAACACGGCTCGTTTGCTGGCACGCGTGGTAGCATCATCCGCGTCTCTGATGCGTTCTTCGGGCAGGGTGCCAGGATAGTCGATACTGGGCGCGGCGTGCCGCAGCAGGTAGGCCACCGCGTGGGTAAATTCCACCGCCGTTTCGCGATATTCGATCCGCCCGAACGAAGCCCCAAAAATCCGTACATTGCGCAAAAGATCCAGCGTGATCTTGCCCAACTGCGTCATACCGGCGGCGTGATCGCTCAAGTTCCGGCAGCGCCCCACCAGCGCCTGCTCGAAAGCATTAAAATCCATGGCACGGAAATTTGCCTGCAATCGGGCGCTGATTCGGTCGAAAGCCGCATCCGGCAACAATCCAAGCTCGCAGGCGTTGGCGTCTTCCTGATCGGCGATGGCCGTGGTCAATTGTGCATCCAGCGCCTCAACATCATGCAGCGCCTTCCCTAACGAAGCTGCCCAATCGATACCATCCACACAACCCAATTCGATATTTTTTGCGTCTTGGAAATACAGCGCCAATCCGCATCTCCGGTGCTGAATCAAGGCCTGCAACGTGGTCGTTGCGTTGATTTTCGCGTTGCCATCCTTGTCTCCGGATGAGCCCCAGGAATCGAAGCGATACCGGGGATGCAGCGTCAGTGGATCATACGGCGGGGATGCTGGGTCCAGGCGAAACTTTTTTTCAAATGCCGCATCGAACTCAGCCAGCGTATTGGGTAGTTCACGGTAAATCTCGCCCATGAAATGCAACACGTTCCGCGTCTCGTCCACGGCATTAAGATTCTCATCTTCTCCTCGGGCATTCTGGGGCGTCAATGAGGTATCCAGATAGTCGGCGATGCCCCGCTCTACCGCCTGCAGCTGTATATTCAGTGCATCCGGGTCCAACCCTGCACGTAGTTTTTGCAGCGCCGCAATGGCTTTGCTGATTTCGCCCATTGCCTGCATGGAGGCAAGCGCACTGTTGTTGGTTGGGTGCGCGGTAAAAACAGGGTTGAAGACAGCGGCGTTCACTGCATGCAATATCAGCTGCGCGCCGCTGCCCGATTGCTCGATAAAAAATGCTGGACTGCCGGGTATCAACGCACCCGCTTCCTTTGCATAATACGCGGCAAAGAAATTGTCCCTCGCCACCATATTGGCCAGTTGGCGCAGATGGCTCATCTGCGCGACCAGCTTCATGAAAGCGCCACGCACTTCGTCATTCTGCAGATCGACGATGATTTCGCTATATACCGCGCGCTGCGCACGCTTGCGCTGTGGATCATAGTCCGTGGCTGCGTTTTGCCAAATGGCATTACGCAACTTCAATAATTTGTTGCCCATGCCGTGTTCGAGGTCTTGGGGCGAAGCGTGTTTTGCGTCGAATTGCCGTGCCATACATTCGACCAGATAATGGGCGACGATCTGCGGCTCGGTCGAAAGCAACGGATGCGCCGCATTATTCATGGCGATGGAATACAATTCTTTTGTGTCTTGAAACATGCAGCGGTCTCATCTCGAAGGCAAAAATTGAAGCCTCCCCCCGATTCAATCTAAAGGAATCTGCCTTAAGTTTTGATGAAAATACTATCTGTTTGCACCGCGTATTTTGCTGCAGCGCGTCAATCTTCGATGGGGGCGCGCTCGTAATGTTCGCGGTAGATGCGTTGCAGCGCCACGCCCGCCTGTTGTTCCATACGTTCTTTGCATAGGGTGTAGGTGTCGATCGGGCGCTCGCGTTTGTTGAAATGGTGCAGGCGGTCTTCGAAAAAATCATCCATCACCAGCAAACGCCATTCGCGTCCGTCATAGACTTCTGCCTTGATGTAGCCGCTGCGGCCCAGGCTTTCGTAATCGCCCCGCGCCAGTGGCGGGCCGCCGCTTAAAACGTCGTGCACGTAAAAACGCAAATCACCGGGCTCGAGGCCGGTCTCCTCGTCACGATCCCGCAGCAGCACACGCCCGCTGAGGGGAAGACGCGGGAAGGTGTTGCCTTCGGTGCGATAGCGCTTCAGGCGCGGCGTGGTTTTGTTGGCTTTGGTGCCCATGATGCTTTCCTAGGATTCGATGGGTATGGCGGGCATGCAGCCCAGCCGGGTGGGCTGCACCCACCAAGCGGGTTGCCGCTCGCGCAGCCATTCTGCCGCATTCTGCGCCGCATTTCCGCTGGGATACAAGGCAAAACACGCACTGCCCGAGCCGCTCATACGCGCAAGCAGACATTCCGCCGTGTCGCGCAGCGCCTCCAGCTGTTGCGGCACACTGGTGCCAATCCGGCAGGCGGCGGCCTCCAGACCGTTATGCGTATTCTCCCGCAACCATTCGGCCAAAGCCGTGGTGTCGTTGCATTGCGGCAGAGTATCGGGCATGGCTTCGCGGTAATCTTCCGGCCTGCAAGCGGCATAGACCGCAAGCGTGCTTAGAGTTTCCCCGGCATGGGTCAGCACCGCATGCACTTCGGCAGAAAGCGGCGAAAGCGGGGTGATACTCTCCCCCACCCCTTCCATGCGCTGCCAGCCGCTGTGCCACGCAGCCAAAGCAAGCGGCAGCTCCGCCCCGAGGGGAAGGAGCAGAGCGGGCAATTGTGCGCGTTGTTGTTGATCGAGCTTCCAAGCGGCAGCCAATATCCACGCGGTGGCCGCGGCGTCCATACTACCGCCGCCCAGGCCTGCGCCATGCGGCAGATCTTTCAGTAAATGCATGGTTCCGATCGCATGCCGCTCGAAATGCATGGCCATGAACTGCGCGACTTGTGTCACCAGATTGCTTCCGTCTTCCGGCACACCCATCGCATACGGTCCGAAAACATCCATGCTCCATCCCGCTTGTGCGGCTTGCGCGGCATAGCCCAGGCCATCTTCACATTCGGCGAATGCGACGAGGCTATCGAGGAGATGATAGCCGTCGGATTTCCTTCGGCCCAGCACATGCAGGGCCAGATTCACCTTCGCGGGGGCCGTGGCTTTGATCATGCGCCTAGCGCTTCGTGCTTTTCGGCGCTTCGGGTCCATGGTCCAGCTTGCGCTCGATCGCTTGTTTCTGGCCCGGTTCGGTGGGCTTGAACAGCAATGCGCGCTGCCATTGATATTGCGCTTCCGCCTGTCGCCCGAGGGCCCAGTAGATATCACCCAGATGCTCGTTGATCGTCGCATCCTTCGGCATCATGTCCAGTGCCTGTTCGGCAAAAGCCAAAGCTTCGGCAGATTTGCCCTCCACCTGCAAAGCCCAGGCCATGCTGTCGATGATGGCGGGATTGGCGGGTTGCTGACGCAGCGCGTCGGCGATCATCGCCTTGGCGCGCGTCTGGTTCGTGTTTTGCACCAGCCAGCTGTAGCCCAGATAGTTCTGCACTTCGGGGTTGCGCGGCTGCAGTTCCAGCGCCTTCAGGAAATCCGCTTCCGCCTTCGGCCATTGATGCAGGCGTTCATAGGAAATGCCGCGCGCATAGAGCAGCGGCCATTGCGCGGGCCCGAGTGTTTTCACCCGCGCCAAGGCTTGGGTGTAAGCGCTGACCGCGCCGGAATAATCCTGCGATTCGCGCAACACATCGCCCTTGGTGGTTAACGCGATGATGTCGTTCGCGTCGGATTTCTGCAATTGGTCGAGAATGGCGAAGGCGCTTTTCTTATCGCCCCCAGCATTCTCGACCATGGCCAGCCGCAGCTGCGCGGTGCGATACAGCACATCGCTCTGTGCCACGGCGGCATATTCGCGGCGCGCGGCCGCAAACTGGCGGCTTTGCTCATAGAGCATGCCCAGCATGGTGTGCGCCGCGCCGAAATCCGTGCGCAGCATCAGCGCCAGATGCAGATGGGCGTTCGCTTCGGCCTGGGCCTGCATGCTGGTGAAGATGCTGGCCATGCTATAGAGCAATTCCGCCGCCCCTTCCGCCGGGGTGGCGACCAAAGGCTTGGGTACAGGCGTCTCGAGCTTCAGCACGCTTTCGGGGTGATGCACGCGATGTGCGGCCAGCGCGGCTTCGGCCTCCTGCACGCGTCCCATACGCTGAAGATAATTCAACAATCCCTGCATCGGGCGGTTGGGCAAGGTGCCTGCCAGCGCTTGCAGCTTGGCATATTCCGTGGCGGCGGCGTCTTTGTAACCGGCATATTCATCTATTAATGCGGCATGATAGGCGAGCAAAGCCGCCAGTTCGGGCGAGGATTGCGCGAAGACGGGAATGGGGGCGGGTTTGTCGAGCGTTTTGGCCCCGGCCTGCGCCCAGGCCATGAAAAGCGATTGGAAAGCCACGCTGAAACCCTTGGGCGGCAAAGCGCGCAGATGGGTTTGCGCTGCAACGTAATCCCCTTTTTGCACATCGCCCATCGCCAGTACGAAGGGCGGCGGCAAGGCGGGCTCGGCTTCCGCCGGAAGTTGCGCAGCCAGACGCTGCAGCACCGCCGCATCCCCCGCAAACAAAGCATTGCGGTACACTTCCGCCATCAGGCGCTTGTTCTTGGGGTCCGCCTTCAGCGCCGCCAGATTCATCCGCAATGCGTCGTCCAGCGCGCCGCTATTGCTGGCCAGACGGGCGGCGAGATAGCGGCCGGTCTGGGTTTCGCGGGCAGGCATCGCGTATTCCACTCCCCGGTGGCGGGCCACCCAGCCCGAGATTTTGAGGCCGAAACCGAAAGCCACCGCGCATACCAGCGCAATCAGAATCCAGAATCCGGCACCCTTGGGGCGGCGGGCAGGCGCGTCATGAGAAGTCATCGAACAGTCCGGCTGAGTCGTGCGAAAATTTGGCCTTTGGCCGCTTGCGCAGGCCAAAGCCGGAAGAGCATGAATGTTTTCGCTTGCAGTTTCAACGCGATTATTTATGAGTATCGACCCGCTATCCAGCACACCCATCCGAGCGACAGCTCTCCCAGAAGAAAGGCGAGGAACGCCATGGCCAGTAAGAACAACCCCGAGAACCGCGGCACCGTCACCGAACTGCGCGTGTATAACGGCAAGAAAGTGAAGCCCATTCTCTACATCAACGGCAACCGCCGCTACATCGCCGCCGCCTATGAAGATGGCGGCGCGCTGGTCGAGGACGCCAACGGCGACCCGATCCCCCACGGCAACATCTAGCTGTCCCAGCGGGACAGACGCCGCGCAAGCGGTGGATGCATGCGACGAAGATACGGGCCGGGCGGGGATTATTTATCCCCAGCCCGGCCCCATCGCTTTTTTATGCCCGGCATGCTTGCGCCGCATGGACAGCCCCATCCCGCCCCGTTAGGTTGGCCCCATGGCAAAATCGCACGATACGCACCCCCACCGTGAAGCCCACGCCGCCCTGCAATGGCAGGCGGATATGGGCGTGGACGAGTTGGTGCCCAGCGCTCCCCATCCGATGCACAAGCCCAAAAAGTGGGCCGAAGAGCATTTACAGACCGCCATGGAAAGCTTGGAGAAACCTGCCGCCGCCAAGGCAGTGCACGCTGCGGGCACGCGGGCCGTGCCGGATTCCCTGGCCGCCGCCATCGCCCAGGCGCAGCAGCTTGCCGCCGAAGCGGAAGAGGTGGCGGCTCTTGCCCAGGCCGTGGATTCCTTCGAGGGCTGCGCCTTGAAGCGCACCGCCCAGCGCACCGTGTTCGGCGACGGGAACCCGAAAGCGAAACTGCTCTTTATCGGCGAAGCGCCGGGCGAGGAGGAAGACCGCCAGGGCGTGCCTTTCGTGGGCCGCAGCGGACAATTGCTGACCAAAATGATCGAAGGCATCGGCTTGAAGCGCGCCGAAGACTATTATATCTCCAACAGCGTTTTCTGGCGCCCGCCCGGCAATCGCACGCCCAACGCCGAAGAGCTCGCCATGTGCCGTCCCTTCGTGGAGCGTTTGATCCAGATCATGCGCCCCGCCATGGTGGTTCTCGTTGGCGGGGTCGCGGTGAAATCCGTGCTGCAGCAGGATACCTCGCTGGGCAAGCTGCGCCAGAAAACCTGGCCGCATGCGGTGGCGGGGATGCCCAAGCCGGTGTCGGTGCGGGTCATCTATCATCCTTCTTATTTGCTGCGAAACCCCATGCAGAAATCCACCGCATGGTCAGATATGCTGGCCTTGCAGGCCGAAATGGAAAGTTTGGACGCTTCATAGGCGATTTTTGCCCTTTTTCTGCATATACAGATAATACAAAAGCTTATACTTTTACCCCTTGCCAAACGGGCGCGCGCTCCCTATGTTGCGGCGATGCCACAATCCAAGGCGATTTCTTTCGGCGTGCGCCCCCGCGCATTGCGAGGCCGGACCCATTACCGAGTCTTTCTCGGTTGCAGCTTGCTGCTTTTCGCCGCGTCCGTTTCGCACCATCCCAAGACCCTGATCGCGCCACTCGAAGTGGCACGCATGGCAGCGCCTGCCGCGCCGAAACTCGATCCGGTCGCTTTCTCTGACGTGATTACCCCCGAAGACTGCGCCGCCTATCTCGCCGCCCAGGACGCGCAGAAGAAAGGCGACTGGCAGGAAGCCAACGCCCTGCTCATGCAGGTCAAGGCCCCCGTGCTGGAACCCTCTCTGCTCGCACAGCGTTTTCTGGACGGGCGCGCACGCCCCACCGAACGCGCGCTCAACGCTTGGCTCAGCGAATACCCCACCCATCCGAAATACGACGCCGTGCTGGCGCGCGCGGCCAAGCTCTATCCCGAATCCTTTGCCGCCTTGATCGAGGCGCCTGCCGAGGGCAAGGCAAACCGTGCGCGTAATGCTGCGTTACCCGCCAACGAGACTACCCACCGTTACGGTGGCGCGCACACTTACGCCGCCCTTTCGGCCACCGACCGCAGCCATGTATCGGCGCTCACCGAAAAGGCCGAAGCACGCATGGAAGCGGGCCAAAACCTTCCCGCTATCGGGAACGACCTTTCCCCACTGGGCCAGTATTTCGCACGATGGGAGCAGGCCAACCTGCTTTTCGCCTATGGCCAGATGGAAGAAGCCCTGCGCATGGCCGCCGCACCCGCCGATCGCACGACCGAAACGGCTCCGCATCTGCATTGGGTAGCGGGCATGGCCGCCTGGGAAACACGCAATTACACCGCCGCCCTGCACCATTTCGGCAGCATGGCGCGCCAATACGACAAACTCACTAGCGCGGACGCCGCCGCTTCCGCCTTCTGGGCTGCCCGTGCCGCTCAGGCGCTGGGCGAACGCGACAATGCCGTGCTCTGGCTGCGCCTTGCCGCGCGCCAAGACAACGCTTTCTACGCCCATCTTGCCCGCAACGCGCTGGGCCAGAACGCGCAGAAAGACACCGCGCTCAATGCGCATACCCAGCTTTTTTCACGCCATCAGGCAGACCGGGCCTGGCTGGAGGCTCAGCCAGGCGCAAAGCGTGCCCTGGCGTGGCACGCGCTGAATCAGGACAAAATGGCGCAATGGGAATTGGCCGAAGCTTATGAAACCGCCAGCCCCAATGACCGCGCTTTACTCGCCCATCTCGCCGGTGCGCTGAATTTCACCGATCTGCAACTGGCCATGGCGCAGTCCCTGCCCAAAAATCTCGCGGTGGCGGCCAGCTATCCCATTCCCGCCTGGTCGCCCAAATCCGGCTTCGAACTCGATCGCGCTCTGCTGCTTGGCATTGCGCGGCAGGAATCCGGCTTCAACCCGGCTGCCACCAGCCCCGCGGGCGCCAGCGGGCTGATGCAGCTGATGCCGCAAACCGCCAATGCGATGGCCGCCATGCAGCCCTTCGCCAGCAACGGCCGCGCCGGAGGCCCGGTTTCGCTGCGCGATCCGGTCACCAATCTCTCGCTGGGTCAGCGCTACCTGCAATATCTCGCAGCCAAGCCGTATGTGGAGAACAACCTGATCCTGCTGCTCGCCGCCTACAATGCCGGGCCCAAAGCCGCTATCACTTGGGCTGATCGTGCGGCCGAAGCGCGCGATCCTTTGGCGTTCATGGAGCGCATCAGCTATTCGGAAACCCGCACTTATGTGCAGAAAGTGCTGGCCAATAGCTGGACCTATCATACCTTGCTCGGCACCCCTTCGGATTCGTTGCAAGCCCTGGCCCATGGCCAGTGGCCGCTGCTGAAAGCAGGCACGCCGTGGCGGATGGCCGAACGCGCGGGCGATAATGCGCGCAAGGTCAATTAACACTCCGATTTCCACCATGCTGCGACTTCCGTTGATCGCATGCACTCTTCTGGTATAGCCTGCGCATATGCGCAAACCCGCCCCGCCGATGCCCCTTTTTCCTGACGATACGCACGAGCGCGCCCATGGCGCGCATCTGGGCCGCCTGATCGCGGGTATCGACGAAGCGGGGCGCGGGCCCTGGGCCGGGCCGGTGGTAGCCGCCGCCGTCATTCTCGATCTCGGAAATATCCCTGTGGGCATGAATGATTCCAAGAAAATGAAACCCGCGGCACGGGAAGCACTCTATGATCAGATAGTCGCCCGGGCGCGCTGCGGCATCGGTCAGGCAAGCGTGGAAGAGATCGACCGACTGAACATTCTGCAGGCCACCATGCTCGCCATGCAGCGCGCACTGGACGCCCTACATCTGGCCCATGATTGCTGCACGGAGGTGGCACTGATCGACGGTAACCGCGCCCCGGCCCTGCCCTGCCGCAGCGAAACGCTGGTGGGGGGCGATGCGCGCTGTCTCTCCATTGCCGCCGCGTCCATCCTCGCCAAAACCTGGCGCGATCGGCAGATGGTTGCCCTGCATGCGGAATTTCCGTATTACGGCTGGGCAGGCAATGCGGGCTACGGCACGGCAGCCCATCAATCGGGTATCGCTTCCCACGGTGTCACGCCCCATCACCGTCGCTCCTTCACGCCCATCCGGCAGTGGCTCGAGCGGGCAGCGTGAGCGGCACCCCCAAAAGTCAGCGTCGCCGCAGCCGCCTGTTTCCGCTGGCGGTGCAGGCCTGCCTCGAGCCGTTGATCGCACCTGCGATCAAAGAACGCGGCTTTGCCGAAGCGCGCATACTCACCCATTGGGCACAGATCGTCGGGCCGCAACTGGCCGCCCAAACCCGCCCCGTGGCCATCCGCGGAGCCACCGGCGCGCGCGCGCTGCAGGTGATGGTGGCTCCCGCTTTCGCCACGCAACTGCATTATGCCCACCCGACCATTCTCGAACGCATTGCCACCTTCGTCGGGTTTCGCGCGGTGGCCAGCCTGCAGATGATCCAGCAGCCTTTGCCCGCGCGCGGCGGCGTCATTCCGTCCTTCCCCGTTCTCATGCAAACCCCCACTGAGCCTGCCGCAGACGCGATCGAAACGCAGGATGCGCTGGAAGGCGCGCTGGCCGCACTGGCAAAGGCCTTGCAGGAGCGGCGGCGGATGCGGTAAAACGGCGCGTGGATCCGTGCCCGTTCCGAATGAACGGTGCCACCCGATCTTTCGATGAAACCTTCGGAGTTTTCCGCCCATGATGCGTCTATCCTCCCTCTGCCTCGCTGGCCTGCTCGCTTTCGGCGTGCCTGCGCTGGCCAAAGAAACCCCTGCCAAAACAACACCGGTTGCCAAATCCGCCAAGCCGGAAAGCAAAGGTGGGGAGGCCGCGAAAGGCAAAGAAGCGCCCGCCATAGTGGCGCTGCATTACGGCAAAGATAATGCGCCCGTGCTCATCGAGGAATTCGCCTCGCTTTCCTGCAGCCACTGCGCGCATTTCCACAAAGACGTGCTGCCCAAATTGAAAAAATCCCTGCTCGATGGCGGCAAAGCACTCCTTGTCACTTATTCCTACATCCGCAACGAACCGGATCTGCGCGGCACCATGCTGCTGCATTGCCTGGACAATGAAGAGCAGCGCCAGCAATTCGCCGGCGTGCTGTTCGACATGCAGGAACAATGGGCCTACGCCGAAAACGTCACCGGCGCTTTGGGCGACATCGCGAAAGTCGGCGGCATCGCGCCGGAAAAATTCCAGGCCTGCGTGAAAGACACGGCCTATGAGACGGAGCTGATGAAAGGCCTGCAGCATATCAGCGAAACCCACGACATTCAGGGCACCCCCACCTTCTTTATCAATGGCCAGAAATACAGCGGCGCACCCGAAGCCGAGCCGCTGGGCAAAGCCGTTGAACTGGTCGCAGGCGGTGGCAAGCTGCCCAAAGATCCGAAAGCGTCCGAGCAAAAAGTGCCGGAGCAGAAAGTACCCGAAAAGAAATAGCCATGAAGGTGCCCGCTATCCCCCTCGCCGGCGGATAGCGGGCCGTTTGATCATCCTCCTGGCCGCGAACCGCAGGAAAAGCTTCGCGTCCGCTTGACACCAACCCACCCCCTGCCTAAGGTGCGCGCCGCGATGACGCGGAAGGAGAGTATGCCTTGGCCGAAACGCCCGAAACACCCCGTTCCACCGAGAATCAAGCCGACCTCACCGCCCGCATTGAAGCCGCGCGCGCCGAGGCCAACCCCGACAAGCCGAAAGTGCAAAGCGGCAGCGAGCTTGGATTCCGGATGGTGATGGAATTGTTTTCGGGTTGCGCCGTGGGCGGCTTTATCGGATACGGGCTGGATCAATGGCTCGGCACCCGGCCCTGGCTGCTGCTGGTCTGCCTGTTTTTTGGGCTCGCCGCGGGCATGATCTCCATGCTGCGCACCGCCGATAAATTCCGTTGATTGAATTTCGCTGATCGTTCGATTCGTAAAGAGACAGACATGGCCCAGCCGCACAGCCCACTCGCCCAGTTCGAAATCAAGGTTCTGCACCCGTTGCATTTGATGGGATACGACATCAGCTTCACCAATGCATCCGCCTGGATGGTGGCCGCAGGCCTTGCCGTGCTGGTCTTCCTCACCTTCGCCATGCGCCGCGCCAGCATCGTGCCCGGTCGCATGCAGAGCATGGCCGAAATGAGCTACGTCGCGGTGGCGGATATGGTGGATGAAAATGTCGGCCCCGAAGGCCGCAAATATTTCCCGATGATCTTTGCCGCCTTCATGTTCGTGCTGTTCTGCAATTTGTTCGGCATGCTGCCCTACAGCTTCACCGTCACCAGCCACATCGCGGTCACCTTCGCGCTGGCGATCTCGCTGTTCCTCATTGTCACGCTCATCGGCTTCGCGCGTCACGGACTGCATTTCTTCCATCTTTTCCTGCCGGAAGGCGTGCCGCTGGTGCTGGCGCCGCTGATGGTGGTGATCGAGATGTTTACCTATCTCATGCGCCCCTTTACCCTCTCGATCCGCCTCGCCGCCAACATGATGGCGGGCCACACCGCGATGAAAGTGATCGCGGGTTTCGTCGCCGCGCTGCTGATTCCTTTCAGCGGCATGGCAGTGCTTTCGGTGCTACCGCTGCTCGGAGTGGTGGCGCTTACCGGTCTGGAATTGCTGGTGGCGGTGCTGCAGGCCTATATCTTCGCGCTGTTGCTGTGCATCTACCTGAACGATGCGGTGAATCTGCACTAAATCAATCATCGCACCGGACCAAACATTTTATTTGCGTTGCGGGACCAAGTTTTCTACAAACCCGGCAACGCGAAACCATCTCGCTCCCCTCGACTTCACCCATAAGGAATCTCCCATGGAACTCACCGCTCTCAAATTCATTGGCGCAGGTCTCGCCACCATCGGCGTACTCGGCGCCGCCATCGGCGTCGGCATGGTGTTTGCCGCGCTGCTGAACGGCATCGCCCGCAATCCCGCTGCCGGTCGCGAACTGTTTGGCCGCGCCATCGTCGGTGCCGCGCTCGTCGAGGGCCTGGGCATTTTGTCCGCCGTGATCGGTATTCTGCTGATCTATAGCTAGGCTTCCATGCAAAAGACCCTTCTACTCGCCCAACACCACGAACGCTCGAGCGATCTTTTCCCCATGCGGGATGAATCCTCGGGCGCTTCGTCCGCGCGCGATGTGGACAAGGATATGACAGCTGCGGTTGAACACGATCAACCAAAAGGCCTGCCGCAATTGCGCTTTGAGACCTTCCCCTCCCAGGTTTTCTGGCTGGCGGTGGTTTTCGTGGTGCTCTACGTCGTGCTCTCCCGCAAGACGCTGCCGCGCATTCAATCCGTGCTGGAAACGCGTCAGAAAAAAATCGCCGCCGATCTTGATCAGGCCGAACATGCGCAGATTCAGGCGAACGACGCGCGCGCCACTTACGAGCAGGCCTTGGCCGAAGCCCGCCAGCACGCCCAGACCGTGATGAGCGGCGTGCAGGAAAGCATGAAAAAGCGCGCCGCCATCGCGAACGCGGAAATGGATGCGGCACTCCATGCCAAAGCCCGCGAAGTGGATGAAAAGCTAACCGAGGCACGCATCCGCGCTTTCGCTTCCGCCGAACAATCCGCACTATCGCTGGCCGCTTCCATCGTGGAAAAAATCACACACGCTCCGGTCAGCGAAACCGAACTGCAATCCGCCCACCCCAAGCGCGCGGCCTAAGAGACATCCCATGCAAGAGCATCCCTCCTTCCTCGAACATCTGCTGACCGACCCCGCCTTCTGGGTTGCCGTCGGCACGTTGATTTTCGTGGCGCTGGTGTTCAAGCAAGCCAAGCAATTCGTGCTGGGTATGCTGGATGCGCGCAGCCTGCAGATTCAAAAGGAACTCGACCGCGCCCGCCAGTTGCGCGAGGAAGCCGAGACCATGCTGCGCGACTACCGCGCGCAATATGAGGAAGCCGTTGCCTCCTCCGCCCAGATCGTGCAGCGCGCGCAGGCGGATGCGGAAGCCACCGCCGCCCGCATGGAAGAAGAACTGAAAGCTGGCATGGAAAAACGCCGTCAGCTGGCCGAAGCGAAAATCGCCCAGGCCGAAGCCAAAGCGATGCAGGATGTACGCCAGCACATCGTCAATGTCGCGATCGACGCCGCGCGCGAGATCATCGCCACACGCATGCAAAGCACCGCGAGCGACGAGGCCGTACGCCTCGCCACCGCCGAACTCCAGCGTAAGCTGCACTAGGCCTTGGAGCACCAGATGCGCCTTATCACCCTCCGGTGCATCTTCTGGCTCTTTATCCTGATTCTCCCCCACGGCGCATATGCCGGCGCCTGGCTGCAACCCAAGGGCGAGTCGCTTGTCATCGGGCAGATCAGCGCCAGCCAAAGCTGCACCATTGTCCGGCCGGACGGTAACCACATTTCCCAACCCGAATACCGGCAATTCACCGGGTCGTTTTACGGGGAAACGGGCGTCACCGATTGGTTGACAATCGGTTTCGCGGCAAACGCCAATGACGCCGAACAGCAGCGCAACAGCGCCCATGCGCTGACCGAACCCACTCTTTTTGCGCGCTTGCCTGTATGGGCATCCACCACCCAGCGCCTCAGCATCGAGCCCGTATGGCAGGCCCCGCGCCAGCTTTCCCGGTTCGACGGCATCACAATAGGCAATCCACGCAGCGAATTCGAAGTCGCCCTCGATTATGGCGAAAGCCAGACTGTCTTCGGATGGGACAGTTTTCTGGATGCGCGCCTGGGATATCGCGCGCGCCTGGGTGCCCCCGGCGATCAATGGCGCGGGCAGCTGGCGCTCGGCACACGGCCTTTGCCGGACTGGCTGGCCTTGTTGCAAGCTTTCGCCACGTTACGCAGCGACCGTACGAATGCCGCGGCCTTCACCCAAAGCGGCGCGGACGATTACGACCAGCTGCGAATACAAGCCAGCGTCGTATGGGATATCTCGTCCGTATGGTCGCTGCAGGCGGGCCTGTATCGCGACATGGCCGGGCGTAATCTGGGACTTTCCAATGGCATCACCCTGGGTGCATGGCGGCGCTTCTGAACATAGCGCAGAGCGTTCCTTCCCGCATGCCCACTCCCGCCCGCATCGGCGAGCGATTGGTGGCGCGCGGTGTATTGAGTCCCGAAAAATTACATTCCCTGCTGGAGATGCAAAGCAATCGCGGCGGCCGATTGGGCAATCTGCTGCTGCATTACGGCGCGGTGCGCGAGATTCAATTGCAGGCAGCGCTGGCCGAGCAGGCGAATCTCGCGCTGCTGCCACTGGGCGAATGGCGCGCAGACGGCGCGCTGCTGCAAGAGACCCATCTGCCGCATTATCTCGCCCATGCCCTGCTGCCGTTGCGGAGGGAAGATACGGGGTTACACCTTGCCACCACAGAACCGCATGCCGCCGCCCGAGCCTGGGCGCGGGCCGCCTATCCCACAGAAACCATCCACTGGCAACTTGCCACCCGCCGCGATCTGCGCATGGAAATGGAGCGCCATTTCGGTTCCCATCTCACCGAAGCCTCCCGCAGCCGTTTGGGGTGGAAACACGGCTGGCATGAAACCGCGCGCCTTACGCTGCTGGATGGTCAGCGGCGCACTGCGCTATTGATGGCAGGCGCTCTATTGCTGGCCGCGCTCCTGTGGCCGCGCGCCCTGGCATGGACTTTGTGGTGGGTGCTGCATGCAGCCTTCGCCAGTACGCTCGCTTTCAAAGCCTGGCTGCTTTCGCAGGGCTTGAAACGCCGCTGTGTAGTCAGGCGGCTACCGGACTGGGAAACCGCGCCCTGGCGTGCCTCGCCGGCGGATACGCTGCCGATCTATACCGTGCTGGTGCCGCTTTATCGAGAAACGGCAATCATCCCCGCCCTCATCCGCCGCCTGAGCGCACTCGATTACCCGCGTGACAAACTCGATATCAAGCTGATCGTCGAGACGGACGATGCAGCGACCCATGCCGCATTGAAACTGGCCGAGCCTCCGCCCTGCATGGAAATCATCGTGGTCCCGCCCGGTTCGCCCCGTACCAAGCCGCGGGCCTGCAATTACGCGCTGCCCTATGCGCGCGGCGAACTGCTGACGATCTACGACGCCGAGGACGCCCCCAAACCCGACCAGTTGCGCCACAGTGCCTGGGCCTTCGCGCATCTGCCGCCGGAAGTGGCCTGCCTGCAGGCCAGTCTGCATTATTACAACCGCCATCAGAATTGGCTCACGCGGTGTTTCGCACTCGAGTACGGGTTGTGGTTCGAGGCGATGCTGCCGGGGCTGGAGCGCGGTGGATTCCCTATTCCCCTGGGCGGCACCAGCAATCATCTGCGCCGCGCCGTGCTGGAAGAAGTCGGGGCGTGGGACGCCTACAATGTGACCGAGGACGCCGATCTCGGGTTGCGCCTGCTGCGCCACGGCTACCGCACCTGCCTGCTCCCCTCGGCCACGCTCGAAGAAGCGCCGGTGAGTTTAGGCGTATGGGTGCGCCAGCGCACGCGCTGGATCAAGGGCTACATGCAAACCTGGTGCGTGCATCTGCGGTTGCCGGTGCGGGAATGGCGGCGGTTGGGCCTGCGCCATGCGCTGGGTTTTCATCTATTCATCGGCGGGCCGTGCCTGTTCCATCTCGCCACGCCGGTATTGTTGGCGGGCAGCTTGGCCGCTTTCCTGTTGCACTGGCCCATGCCCAAAGCCACGGGCTGGATTTCGCTGGGTTTGGTAGTGGCGGCTGCCTGCGTGCATTGGGCGGCGGGGCTGCTGGTGCTGGCGCGGCTGCCCGAACTGCCACGCCCCCCGCCTGCGCGGGCGCATGCAGCTGGCTTGCCTCATTTTTCCATTCTACTGGTATCTGCATTCCTATGCGGCGGTGCGGGCGTTCCTGCATTTGTGCCGCAAGCCGCATCATTGGGAGAAATCCCCCCACGGCTTGGCTTCCCTCGCCCATATCCTGCCCCATGGCATGCCTTATATTCCACCAACGCATCCGGAGCGGGGGAGGCTTGACAGGCCGCGCGCAAAAAGCTTATAAGGCTCCCTCTCAAAAATTTACCACGCCTGTCATTTGCCCCGAAAGGGATCGGTCATGAAAGTCCTCAGCTCGCTGAAATCCGCCAAGAAGCGCGATAAGAACTGCCAAGTGGTGCGCCGCAAGGGCCGTATCTACGTCATCAACAAAAAGAACCCCCGCTACAAAGCCCGCCAAGGCTAAGAATACGCGGTCGCTTCGAACGCATACACCAAGGCCCGGATCGCTCCGGGCCTTTTGCCTTGCCCGGTTCCCCGAGCATTTCCTGTGCCCGAGCATTTCCTGTGAATGTCTTATTGCACCAGGATATGTACTTCGCTGTGGGTAATCGCCGCGCTGCCGCGCGTGACGATCTCGATACGGTCGGACGATACTCCGGAAGCGGCGATCTGTGCCGCTATCTGATTGACCAATGTCGCCGCGCGCTCGGCCAACTGGGCCTGGGTTGCTGTGTTGCCGTATGCGGGGGCGAAGGAAATCAGCGTGAACCGTATATCCGGCTTTGCCTGCATGGCGCGCAATACCGCCGATTGCAGGGCTTTTTCGTAATGCACCACGGGTTGGTTGAAGCGAATGATGATCAATGGCTTGGAGCGGTAAGCCTGCGCTTGCGCCTCAACGGGCCGCAAGGTGACGGCGGATATGCATCCCAGCAGGCATGCCCCGAACATGAAGGAGAGGAAGAAGCGGAAGCGGATGCGCGGCATGGATCGTCCTGATCGAAGAGTGAGACAGTGGGGACGATACGGCATCCTCCTGCCCCGACGCAAGCTTCAACCACGCGACGCACCCGATACCGTGCGTTATCCCACACATTGTGTATAGGTCGCAGCACCCATCCAGAAAGCAAAAGCGATCGTGCGAGGCCGGGAAAATGCGCGTGGCGGGGCTATGGAAGGAAAAACTTGCCAGCCTTATAATCGCCGCGTATATATCCGGCCCTGCCCGCTGGCAAAAACCAGATCGGCTGCTGCGCACCCATAGCTCAATTGGATAGAGCACCTGACTACGGATCAGGAGGTTAGGAGTTCGAATCTCTTTGGGTGCGCCATTTATTTTTGTGTGTATTCGACCAGCAATTATGGGCGATGGGCATGGTAAAACGACTCCATCATTTTGCTCATTTACAAAACGCGACTCTGAAATCTGGGATTCAAGAAACCGGGTACGAATTTTCAAACGTTTTTTGCGCGCGTTGAATGGCGGTATATTCCTTGGTGGAACTGGATTAAGCTGACCGCATGCGCGCTGCCTTTCCTTTGGAATCTTCTATAACGGAAACCCGTTCCCACCGCGGCACCTTGTGGCGTTTGCGGCCAGCCTGCGACAGTGAGACGGCACTGATCCGACAACGCCTCGATGTATCCGACCTCGTGGCGCGGCTCCTGGTGGCCCGCGGCATTGGCGTCGAAGACGCGGAAGGTTTTCTTACCCCCCGCCTGCGCGACGCATTGCCTGACCCGCGCAGCCTCAAGGATATGGACAAAGCAAGCTCCCGCTTGGCCCGTGCCTGCATAGAGGGCGAAACCTTGGCCATTTTCGGCGATTACGATGTGGATGGCGCCACCTCGGCCGCCCTCCTTTTCGAAGTCCTCCGCATGCTCGGCGCGCAGCCACGCGTCTACATCCCCGATCGCATGCAGGAAGGGTATGGCCCCAACGCTCCCGCCCTCCTCAAACTCGGCGCCGAGGGCGCGCGTCTGATCGTCACGGTCGATTGCGGCACGGTGGCCTACGCGCCGCTCGAAGCCGCCGCCGAGGCGGGCATCGAAGTCATTGTCGTCGATCACCACCAAGGCGAGCCAGCCCTGCCCCGCGCCTATGCGGTAGTGAACCCCAACCGGGCGGACGAAGCGGCCAATCCCTGCCAGCAACTCGCCGCCGTCGGCGTTGCCTTCCTGCTGCTCATCGCCATCATCGGCGAGTTGCGCCGCGCGGGCCATTTCGCCCAGCGCGCCGAACCCAACCTCCTCGCCTGGCTCGACATCGTCGCCCTCGGCACAGTGTGCGACGTGATGCCGCTGACCGGCCTCAACCGCGCCCTCGTATCGCAAGGCCTGAAGCAGTTGGGCACCCGCAGCCGACTGGGCCTGCGCGTGCTGGGCGATGTGGCGGGATTATCCGACACCCCCACCGCCTATCATCTCGGCTTCATCTTCGGCCCGCGCATCAATGCCGGGGGCCGGGTCGGCCGTTCCGATCTCGGCGTGCGCCTGCTCACCGCCACGGATGAGAGCGAAGCCCTGCACCTCGCCCAGGCACTCAACCGCCACAACGCCGAACGCAAATCGCTGGAAGCGGAGGCCTTGGCCGAAGCCATGGCCCAGGCCGAAGCGAAAATGATGGCCGACCCCGATCTGCCCCTGTTGCTGCTGCATGCCGAAGGCTGGCACCCCGGCGTGATCGGCATCGTCGCGGGCCGTTTGAAAGAGCGTTTCGGCGTGCCCACCATGATCGTCGCGCGCGAGGGCGGCATCGGCAAAGCCTCCTGCCGCTCCATCGGCGGCGTCGATCTCGGCGCGGCCATCGCCGCCGCCAAAGGCGCGGGCCATCTCATCGGCGGCGGCGGGCACTCCATGGCCGCCGGTTTCAGCGCATACGACCATGCCTTACCTGCGCTGGAAGCCTTCCTGCACCACCGCCTGCGCGAACCCGTCGCCGCCGCGCGCGCAGGCAGTTGCCTATGGCTGGACGGGCGCATCGCGCTTTCCGGCATCACCCAAGCTTTGGGCGAAGAAATTGCCCGACTCGCGCCCTACGGCCAAGGCCACCCCGCCCCGCGCTGGTGGATCGACAATGCCCGCGTGCTGCACGCCGAACCGCTCAACGGCCAGCACATCCGCCTCACCCTGGGCGATGGCAGCCTCGGCGGCAGCAATGTCCGCGTCAAGGCCATGGCCTTCCGCATCGCCGAGGAACCGCTGGGCCAATGGCTGCTCTCCAAGCGTGGACAGTCCATCCAGTGCGCCGCCACGCTTCAGCTTAATCATTGGCAAGGCCGCACCAGTGCCGAACTGATTGTCGAAGATGCGGCGGAGGCATGAACCACGATCGGTCATAGATCATGACAAAACTCAAATTCACCAACCCCAAATCTCACCAATCAATAGCATCCACATATGGCGCATACCCTGAGCGATGAGCCATACCGCATCCAATTTCGATCTCTCGGCCCTATGCAAAGCATCGAAACAACGAATCATCAGCAATTCCCGCTTGACGCCACACCGTACCCATGGTGAAAGTAGCGCCCTGTTTCGGGCCGCAGTCACCACAAGCGCCCGCCGCGACCCCTTCGTCTAGCGGTTAGGACACTACCCTTTCACGGTAGGGACACGGGTTCGATTCCCGTAGGGGTCACCATTTCTATGCCAAGCGCATGAGAGATAAAGATTTTTCCCTCGACTAGAATGATGTCATACGCGCTTTGCTACGAAAGTGTGCTAAGATGGCGAAACCTACAAACCTCGTCCGACGGGACGGAATTTACTACTGCCGTCTCTTCGTTCCTAAGTCGCTGCAGCCAGCTAGTGGAAAAAAGAAATATGACCACCAGTTGGGAGAATTAGAATGTCGAAGCCATTAAGCTATATAGCTGTTATTCTCTGCACAATAGTTATTAAAGTCACATACAGCACGGGTGCTCACGCCGAAGAGCGTCCGACTGATTTGGAACTGCGCACTGCTTATTGTACAGGGTTCAAGACTGAAATTGGTGAGCAGATATCTGCTTCTCCAACGTTCGATGGTGAAACGAAATCCAGGCTTCGAGAAATCGCTTACTCCGCATCAACTAAGACACGTTTTGAATCATACCTGCTACTAAGAGGATGGTTCTCAGGGGAACGCGATGTGACACCTTTGATGCTAGCGAAGGAGTCTGGTAAAGCTGATGGTCGTGCACTTCTTCAGGCCACAGTCGATCAAGCAAAAAAGTGTAAGACGAGTAGAGAAAACGAAAGGTCATGTATGGAGAAGACCATGCGCGAGAACAAGAATTCAGTGCTTTGGGCGAAAACCCAAGCCTGTAAAAACTTGGAAAAAGAACTTCCGATCTGAACAATAGTGATTATTAGGCACTCGCTTGCAAAAGAGGAGCCAGCAGATGTGTATCCGCGCAGGTCGTTGGCGCGGATTCATTGGTTGCGATTAGCCGGGTTCATCAAGGGGTCCGACAGCGAAAAAATAATGGCCCGATGGGTCTGCAATTGCCCCTTATACCGACATCAAAACAGATCGGTCGTTCGATATACGCGATGCTGGGCGATTGTATTTATGGCTGCTTGATATATCGGTATTGGCAATGCTAGTATGACAAGTCATTGTCCATCAAATAAGATTTTTTCTTTTCTCGCGCGGGTTCCACAAGCTTCATGCGTCTTACGCTTCACCTGCCTTCATTGATGATTTTATGCGTGCCGATGGCGTTTGCGGCGCCGTTGGCCTTGGCGCAAACACCCCCGCCCACCGTTGATCCGAGTCGAATCGCCGCGCCTGCGCCACTCCCTTCTTTGCGTGATCCCGACTTGGGTGCGCTTCGCGTGGTTTTACCGGAAGAAAAAACGCGGCCTTCCCATGCCGAAAAAATGCGTTTCCGATTGCATGGAGTTTCGCTGGAAGGACTAAGCGTCTATACGGCGGCAGATTTCGACGATTTGATTGCTCCCATACGGGATAAGGAAATAAGCCTCGGCGAAGTGTACGATTTGACGCAAGCCATCACGCAGCGTTATCGCGAGAACGGTTATTTACTCACACGCGTCGTCGTTCCTCCGCAGGACGTAACGGACGGTGCGCTGCATTTGCAGGTCATCGAAGGCGAGATTTCCCAATATATTATCGAGACCGATTCGGAATCCGTCCGCCAAGCTTTGATACCTTTGGCGGAAAAGTTGGTTGCGACCAAACCCCTGACATCCGCCGCCATTGAGCGCTACTTGCTGTTGATGAACGACCTGCCGGGACTGACCGTGAAAAGCGTATTGGCCCCGGCGCCGGATCAGCCCGGTGCCGCCGTCATTACCCTGATGGCGAGCCGAAAACGCACTGGCGGAGCGGTGGGTGTCGATACGTACGGCAACGCTTATCTCGGGCCCGAGCGCATCAACGCCAACCTTCTCGTCAACGGGGTGATCGATGCGAGAGATTCACTGGCTTTATCTACCTTGGTCGCGCCCGATCATACGGAGCTGGCCTATGGCGCAATCGCCTATAGCCGGGCATTGGGGGCGGAAGGCACGGTGCTTGGGTTCAGTGCCAGCAAAGCGCGCACCAAACCTTCTCTGCCCCCCGCTTTGGGCGGGCTGCTGGTACCAGTGGGAGACGCGACGGATGTGAATCTGACCGCGCAATACCCCATTCTGCGCTCGCGTCGCCTCAGCATTTCACTCGATGGCGCGCTGGAAGCTTCACGCAACGCAACCGATTACGCGCCCGGCTTGGGCAGCTTGGAAACGCGGGACGACCAGCGTGTCATCGGCGGCGGGACTACCGCCAGCCTGGCTGATGCCTGGCACGGATTCAATCAATTACAGCTCGGCTTTCGCAAGGGGCTGGACATCGCCGATGCATCGCAGAAAGGCGATGCGGCTCTGAGCCGCCCCACTGGCGATCCGCAATTCTTCAAGCTTGTCGGCGAGGCTTCGCGCTATCAAGCGCTTTTCGGTCCTTTTAGCTTGTTGGGCGCGACCCAGGGCCAATGGACGGAAAATTCACTTCTGGCCTCTGAACAATTCGGTGTTGGGGGCTCGCGTTACGGGCGTGGTTTCGATAGCTCGGAAATCACGGGCGATCGTGGATTCGCCGCCAAGGCGGAATTGATCTGGCAGCCGCCCTTAGCGCAATATTTCGGCCCCCTACCCGCGCCGGGTGGCGCCGAACTGCTATCCGACCTGCAGCTTTATGCTTTCTATGACGGGGGAATGGTATGGAGCATTGAGCCTGCCATAGGCCAACCCGCGCATAACACATTGACCTCCACCGGTGTCGGCAGCCGATTCACGCTGCTGGACCGTTTGGCCGGCGATGTTTTCTTCGCCGTGCCGCTGACCAACCACGTGGCCTCCCGCGCGCTCGACAAACAAGAAGACTGGCGTATGCAGTTCAGCCTGCGCGCCACTCTCTGGTAGAGAAAAGCGCCGTAGAACGGCATCGGAATTATCGGCGGTCGTGGTCGCGGCGGTCGCGCTCATGCCAGTCATGGTCATAGCCCCGGCGGCCGTATCCGTCATAAAATCCAAGCCCGCCGATGTTGAAGTTGAACAAAGCCGGTTCATGCACGATGCGCCGCGGCGCGTAATAGCGCGCATTGGGACCATAATACCGCGGACCATAATAAATCGGCGCGGGAGCGACATAAACGGGGGCCGCATAGACCGGCGCGGCATAGACCGGCTCGTCGTAATCGGTCACTGTGGTAGTGACGGTACGGGTGACCATTTGCGCTTGAGCGGCACCGGCCAGACCAATGATGCCGATCGCCCCAAGCAATGGAGCAAAGAAGCGGGTACGCATGGCGAAATCCTTTCTTATGTAGCCCATCACGGAAAAGAACAGAAGCAAGCGGGCTCGATCTTGCTACGCGCGGAAAGCGAAATCTCTTCGCCCTTGAAGCGATGATGCTTTCTTTTTTCCGGCAACCTGTTTCTCGCATAGATCGCTTAAGCGCAACTGAAGGCGTTTTTTCTTTCAAAAACAGCCTATGGCCTGGTTTTATTCGATTCGTTCGGATTGTAACAATCTTGTCATTTGACCCATGATCCTTGTGGTGCTTGGGTGGGGGCTGTGCTGATTTTCCAAATTGCGGGCACGGTAAACAAGCGGCTAAAGAGGAAGGGCAATGACACGCCCCTATTCCAGTTTGTACCATTCCCAGCAGCACACTCATTCATCAGGGGATAGTCATGACGGACGTGAAGCGCATTTTACTGGTGGCCGATTACGGGCCGAACGACCTCGCCGCCATCGAGGTCAAGCAGCGATTGTACGAACAGGCCGCCGAGCGCGGGCTTTCCATCGCCATCGATTATGTGTCGGTCGATTCTTTTAACACCGAACAGACCGCGCTGCGTGTGGCGCAAGGCGTGCGAAGCGGAAACTACGATCTTGTCTATCACAACACCGCGCCGCGCTTCGACAAGGATAGCGAGCAGGTGAACAATGCGGGCGAGTTCCTGGCCCATACCGTGGCCCAAAGCGAAGGCGGTAAGCAGGTGGCGGTGGTGGGCGTGTTCTCTGGGAATCATGGGGCGTTGAATACCTTTGCGCTGCTGCCGGAAGAAGCGCGCGAGCATATTCACCAAGTAGATTGTGCCAATTCCGGCACCCAGTTCCGTTCGCGCGATATCTATGTCGAGCCGGCGCTGGACGCGCTGGAGGATAAGATCCGGCTGAAAGGCAAGCCGCAGCAAATTCCGCCCACAAACGCGCCTTTGAACGAACTGCGCGCACAAGTGTTCGACCGCTTGCCCACCGACGCGCTGGAAGCGCACAGAAGCCATAGCCGCGAATATGTGACGATCATCGCGCCGAAAGAGAACCCCGCTGCATCTTTCACCGCCGTGCAAGAACTGCACCATGAATCCGAGCTGGACGCGCTACTGTTGAAAACGGATGCGACCGGTAAAGGCCGATATGGCGACGGGCGCTGGATCGAGGCGGGCTTTGCCGCAGCCCAATTGGCCATGCATGCCAAAGGCACACCGGCGCGCACCATCTATGCCTTCACCAAATCCGAAAGTCGGCCTAAAAACTGCGACCTCTACGAAGCGGTGCTGGATAATGGGGCGAAGATCATCACCGACGATATTCGCGCCTTGGCCTTCGCCAAAAGCCGCATCCCCGACGGCAAAGTGTTGGTTCTTGCTGAGCCCGATCAATATATCCACATTCGAAAAGCTCAACTGGACCAACTCGCCCCACTGCCCGACACGCTGACGCCCGGCTATGTCGATACCTACGGCAATGTGAAGCTGGTACTGACGCAAAAAGAAATCGCCGCGCTGCTGCAGACGGAAAATGCACAGGTTCAATGGCCGCTGGCGGCGGGTGCGCGCGTGACTTTGGAGGTGACGGCCAACGGTGTGCCCTTTGAAGCGACCATCACCAATGGCAGCTTCGATCTGGGATCCGGGCAGCTCGCGCTTTCCAGCGGCAGCAGCACTTTGCACAAGGAAGGCCAGGAGCCGGGCCCGGCGGCGGAATTGTTCATTCGCGGCAAGCATGCCCAAGGCCTGTTCAACGACCCGGAGCACCCGCCGGAGAAACCTTTCCTACTGCAGCCCGGCCATTCGGTGACGATTCATGTGAAGGCGATCACGCAATCACCACCCAGCCCGCAAGGCCAGGCCGGGCCAGGCGCGCAGCTTGAACAACCCAAACCATCCCAGCAACGGGGAGCATAATCATGGCCCAGACATCCGCCCTCCGATCCCCTGCATCCGTGGCTCCCTCGGCACTCCCCAAACTTGTCTTCAAGCGCGGCAGCACCAGCACGCGGCTGCATCTGGTGCGCATGACCGACGCAACCGGGCACCGCGCTTTCTACTTCCTGGATGTGCCGCCCCTGCGCGCTCCGGCCTTGCGCCACACGCTGAAACACGCCGAATCCGTTGATCTGCGTGAGTTCGGCGACATTCTCGCCAGCGGCTATGGCGAAGAAGTCCCCGCCCCTATCCTCGCGCAGATGCGCGAAGAATACGGCTGGGCCGCCTGAGTCACACCCATTGCGAGCGCAGCACGACAATCCAGGTTTTCCACTTGCGGCACCATTGGATTGCTTCGCTCACGCTCGCAATGATAGAGCCACTACTGCATGAGCCTCCCGGTAGTGAGAGGGCAGTAGGCCCGAACCAGCCTTGCGCTCGGCGCAGCCGTCAGGCTCATGCGAAGGTCAGCAGACCTTCGCGGAGCGAAACGCAAAAAAACCCGCTCCTTTCGGAGCGGGGGTTCAAGTCGCGAAGGGCGGGAGGGGACCACTGCAGCCTTCGGGTTCTTTCCCAGGAAGCAATTGAGGGAAAAGAATTCGGGGAATCGTGGGCGCTAGACCTTACGGCCCAGCCAGACTACGCGGCCCAGCACCTGCACGGATTCGGGCGCGAGGCCGGGGATGGTGGGGTAATTCGCATTGTCGCTGATGATGCTGACGCGGCGCTCGATTGGATTGTACTGCAGCCGCTTCACCATCAGGTGATCGTCATAGAAAATGACATAGATGCCGTCGCGCTTCGGCTCTTTCTGCCGCGTATCCGCCAGCACGTGATCGCCATGGTGCAGGGTGGGCTCCATACTGTCGCCGTCCACATCCACCACACACAATTGCTCTTCCGGCGTGGGGGTGATGCGGCTTAACCAATCGCGCCGAAAGGCGAGGTGGTGCAGCACGGCGGGGGATTCGAGCGCCGCGGCACCCGGCCCGGCGGAAACCCGCACATCCAGCACCGGCACGCGGGCGTAGTCCTCCATCACCATGCGATCGCCCGCTTGATAGGCGCTCATATGGGCCGCGTTACCGTTTGCCGCGCCCACCGAATGTTCGGGGGATTCAGGGCTCAGGCCGTGCTCGCTGCGCTGGGTGTTCAGAAAATCGACGATGGCGATGTAGGTGTCGATACGGGGGCGGCGCGATTGGCCACGCAGAATGTTGCGCACCGTGCCCGCCGCCAGCCCCGCGCCGCGGTCGATCTCCGATTGGCTGAGGCTCAGTTCGCTTTGTTGCCGTTCGATCCAACGGGCGAAATCCGATTTTTCCATGAAGGGCTCCGTGATGGGTAATTTACCGATTCGGTGTTTTTACCGTTGACAATTTCGGTAAATATATCCCATTCTAGGGGCATGTCAAAGGTTTTATTACCGAAGGAGGCCCAGAATATGCCCATCGCCGCCGAAGCCCTGCCCACTTTCCCTGTCCAATGGCCTTCGGGTTCCTTGTGGCCGACCTCCAGCGTGCTTTCGATGCGGCCGGTGGCTGCGCCGATGGAAGCCACGCCCATGCCCGCCGTAGCAGAAAAACCCTTGCCGCCCAGCCTCGCCGATCTCGTACCGCGCCGTTATCTTTTCAGCTGGCATTTGCAGGGCGGGCATCTTTGCCTGCACCCTACCAGCTGCGACGAAGTGCCGCTGCCGGTCGGCGGTCCGTGCCGGTTGACGTTGCACCTGCACCTGCCCGTACCCGCCGAATGGGACCATGACCGCCGCCAGGCGGCGCTGCTGGGCACCACCCGCCCGTTGCCGGAGCCGGATGCGGCCATTCTCGGCGGAGCGCTGCTCAAAGCCTTAAGCGGCTTGGTCATCCACGAAACGTACCAAGTCGTTGCCTTTAGCCTGACGCGGCACTACAGCCTGCGGCCTCGGCTGGAGATCATTGCACAGCCATTGGGGGAATAAATCCCCCAATGGCGTGATTACATTTGTCCCCATGCGGCTTACGGGCGCACGATGGACCGAACGGCTGCGCGCAGATCAAGGCTGGCTTACGCGATTGTCAGGGGGCAGTCGCGGAGCGAAACGCAATCCGCTTCCTTCAGAAATCCCTAGTAGGGATTTTGAACGAAGCTGCGGAACTGGCGCCAGCTTTCCATTTCCTGGTCGCGCACCTGGGACTGGCGCTGGCGGACGGCATTGTTGAAGCGCAATTGGCTTTGGGCCATCATCGCATCCGCCTGTTCCGGGGTGAAGGCGCCTTGCTCGAGCGAGCGGACCACCAGCATCATCTCGGTGTCCTGGGCTTGCACCAGATCCATGTAAGGATAGCCCGAATCGCGGTAGGCGGCTTCGGATTGCGGAATCCAGCAACGGTACCACTGCGCTTTGGTCATGGCGGTTTTCTGGCATTCGCTTTTGGCGTTGGCAATGCGCTGTTCCAGCGTCATCGCGGCCTGCTGGCCGGGGACGGGCTGGGTGGTGGGGCCGCTGGCGGGTGTGGTGTTGCAGGCGCTGAGAGCAGTTGCCAGCAGCGCGGCAGACAGATTTAAGACGGTACGGCGTTGGAATTGCATGATGGACCTCGATTTCCATGAATATGACACCCGTGTGTGTAAATTTCAGGCCATAAAAAGTCTAGGGTAAATGCCATGTTGAGTGCCGATTATTCCCGTTAAACCGTCATAAAAACTTAACATTCTGCCTATCGGCATGCGCGTATACTGGTAGCGTCGAATTTTCCGTTCATTCTACCGGCATTCATGCACCAGCTACCCTCGTATCGCACTGCGCCTGCGCGCGCGCCCAGCCTCTTCAATCGCGAAGCGGTTTTGGGTGTGGTGGCGGGCTTTGGCCTGCTGTTCGCCGGAATCATCGCTCCGCCGTTGGCCGTGCCGCTGGCGGCAGTGGGCGCGGGTGTGGGTGCGATCGCCGGTCGTCAGCGCATGAAGCGCGAATCCGAAACCGGTGTGGTCGTGCGCCCGCCGACTTTCTGGAATTTCGGGCTCGTGCTGGGAGTGACGGCGGGGCTGGTGGCAGCGATGCTGTTGGTGCCGGTGTTCGGCTTGGCGGGAAGCGGCATCGGCATGTTTTTCGGCGCAGCGAAGGCAGTGGGAATGGCGGCTGCGGCCATCGCCCCGCTGCTCGCCATCGGCAGCGGGGCGCTGCTGGGCGCGGGTGCCTATGAACGCCGCATGCAGGCGGAATATGTTCAAGCCCGCGACCAGGGCGAGATCGTACCCGAAACCCGCCAACCCAGCCCGCTGGATATTCCCAAAAACGCGCCCGCCGTGCCGGCCATGGCCCAGGGCCCGGTGGCCAAGCTTTCTGTCCCCAACCCGCCCGCGCATTACGGCGAAGACGCCAAGCAATTGCGCAATCACCTGGACGAAGAAATGAAACGCCGCGCCATGCCCAAAACGCAATATCCGTTCAATGGGCGGTAAAAAAGCCGCCAGAAATATCGGCGGCTTTTTTGCTTTATATCTTTATAGCCTTAGCCATGCAAAAGGCGCAAATTCTCGAGAATATTGTAGGGCGTCACGTTGCCTTCTTCGGCCGGGGCTTCGGCGAAGGAAAGCGCGGTTTCGGCCAGCGCGGCTTCGCCGGTAGCGACCTTATCCATCCGCTTGAATTTGCCGTCGATATAAGCTCCGTCTTCGACCTGCAGGGATTCGTGCATGATGATGCCTTCGACGCGGCAGCTGGCATAAAGCTCGACGTTTTTGGCTTTCACGATGCCCTTCACCTCGCCGTAGATCTGCACGGATTCGGCATAGACATCCCCCATCACGCGGCCATGGGCGCGGATGGTGACGCTGGTGCCGCGCACATTGCCCTCGATGCGGCCATCCACATCCACCACGCCGTCGCTGAACAGGTTGCCCAGGATGTTGACGTCGCCCGCAATGACGGTGGGCGGGGTGCGGCGGGAGGTGAAAGCGGGAAGCCCGCTCTGGCTGGGAACGGTGGAACCGTCCCTAGCGGTTTTGCGAAAGAACATAGCGGCCTGCCTCGACGAATTTGATGGGGTTGAGCGGCTGATCCTTGTAGCGCACCTCGTAATGGAGATGTTCGCCCGTGGAGCGGCCGGTAGAGCCTTGGATACCGATCGCCTGACCCTTTTTCACATGTTGGCCGGGGGCCACGAGAATGCGGCTGAGATGCCCGTAGCGGGTGGAGATGCCCAGACCGTGATCGAGATCGATGGCGTTACCATAGGCCGAAAAGGGTCCGGCGTCCATCACCACGCCATCATTCGAAGCGAGCACTTTCGAGCCGTGGGGCCCGGAGAAATCCGTGCCGGTATGCATGGCGAAGCGGATGCGGAAGGGATCGATGCGGCGACCGAAAGTACTGGTCACTTCCGCGCCGTGGATCGGCGTGGCGAGCGGCAGCGAATCCATCACCTTCTGCATGATCAGCAGATGATCGAGGCCCTGGCTCCAATCCTTCGGGGTGAATTTATCCAGCTTGAAATTATCGATCGCCACCGGCTTGCCATCATCCTCGGCCACGAACGGGCCGCCCTGGTTGCGGCCTTTGGCGGAAAGCGAAGGCGACATGCGGATGGGAGCCACGTCTTCGGGACGCAGGCTGGCATGCTGCTGGTTGCTTTTCGCCTGGCTGGCGGCGGCTTGCTTCATCAGCCCATCCGGCAGCAGGCCGGTCATGGCGATGACTTCTTCGTAACCTTCGATCTTGTCCTTGGTCTTGTCGTAGACCGCCATGACGATATCGAGGTTTTCCTCTTTCAGCTTGCCGACCTGTTTTTCGAGGAAGGCCACGCGCTGGGCCATCATATCGCCGTTCGCACCGCTGGAAGGCATCAGGTTCGAGGAGAAGAGCGCACCGGGCACCTGGTATTGCGCGTCCGCGCCGCCGGTTTTGCCTTGGGCGCTGTATTGATCGAGCACGAACTTGTCGTATTCGCTCATATCGTCGGCGGTCTGGTGCAGCTTGAACAGGTCGCGCTTCATCAGCAGCATCGCTTCGCCCAGGCGTTTCTTTTCCTGCGCGGCGGCGAGAATCTTGCGATCTTTTTCGGCGATCACCGATTCGGCGGCCATGTAGCTGCCGGTGGAATAGGAGATCCAGCAGATGAAGGCGAGGAGCGCGATGCCACCCAGCCATTGCAGCTTGGGACTGAGGGGAATGTGATCGACGCCCTGTTCGGAGACGATGATGATGTTGCGGGCACGAAACAGCTTAGGCAGGCGTTTCTTGCTTCCGGCCAGATTGCGTCCGGCGAAGGGGCGTCCGGTGGACGATGACTTACGGCGCATGCTTTCCCTTTTCTTCGTTGTGCGCGACCCCGGGGTGAGGCTGCTTTGGAAACGAATCAACCCTCTTTTTTGTGCAGCGCGGCGAAAGTGAAACCGTCGGTTCCGTGGCGCAGCGGCGTGAGTGTCATGCCGGGGCCGTTTCTGCCGTGCGAATCTTGGGCACGTAAGGGGTCTTCACGAAGCGGTGAAGCCTTATCCCATAGTTTTTCCGCGGGCACAACCGAAAGCGTAAAATTTCCATCAAGCAGCGGATTTATCAGCGCTTGATTCTCCTCTTCAAGCACCGAGCAAGTGGCGTAGAGCAAGCGCCCGCCGGGCTTGAGCGCACTTATGGCGCGTTGAAGCAGCGCGCTTTGCAATTGCTGCAATTCCTGCAGTTGCGCCGGCGTGGTGCGCCATGCCGCATCCGGGTTGCGGCGCAGCGTGCCCAAGCCCGTGCAGGGCGCGTCGATCAGCACGATGTCCGCCTGCTGCCAGCCGCGCGGCAGCGGCGCATCCGGCCCGGCCAGTAAGTGCGGCTCGATGATGGTGGCCCCTGCCCGCTCGGCGCGCGGGGGGAGTTCCGAGAGGCGGCGGGCATTGATGTCCAGCGCGAGGATGCGGCCTTCGTTCTGCATGACCGCTGCCAGCGCGAGCGACTTGCCGCCGCCACCGGCGCACCAATCGATCACGCGCATGCCGGGCCGGGCGGCGGCAGCGAGCACCGCGAGTTGCGAGCTTTCATCCTGAATCTCGGCGCGGCCTTCGACCAGCGCAGCCAGATTCCCCGCCGCCACCCGGCCTGCGAGATGAATGGCATGCGGGCTGAAGCGCGCGGGCATGGCGTCATGGCCCAGGGAGTGCAATTCGGCGAGCAGGGAGGCCTGGTCGGTTTGCAGTGTGTTGGTGCGCAGGGTGAAGGGTGCAGGCTGGTTGAAAGCGGCGAGTTCGGCTTCCGTCTCCGCGCCGAAGCGCTCGACGAATTTCGCATGGAGCCAGGCGGGCATGTTGGCGCGGGCGGCGGGCGGCGCGGCGGGCCAATCGATGGCGGCGAGCCACTGGCGCTCGGTGTCGCTCAATGGCTCCGGGGCGTGGGGCACCTGGCCGTAGGCACCGCTTTCGGTTTCCAACCGGTCGAGACGGGCCAGATGGGCGAGCAGCAACGCGCGGCCATCCGGCGTCTGTCCCGCCGCCTGGGCCGCCCATTGGGCCAGCCCGAAGCCGCGCCACAGGCAGTAATAATCATCCGCCAGCGCACGCCGGTCTTTCGCGCCGATGAAGCGGCGGGCCTTGGTGTAGCGCTGAAAAGTCAGATCCGCGGGAATCTGCCGCCCCCGCGCCCATTCGGGTAGGAGGGAGTCGATCATTTCGATGATGGCGGAAAGGCGGGCGGCGGGATGCATGGTCAACCTGATTGTCATTCCCGCGCAGGCGGGAATCCAAAAATTTTGTTTGGACTGTGAATATCATTCTGGATTCCCGCCTGCGCGGGAATGACAAAACCTACCCTTCCATCCGATAATTCGGCGCTTCCTGCGTGATGATGATGTCGTGCGCATGGCTCTCTCGCAGACCCGCCCCCGTAATCCGCACTATGCGGCAATTCGTCTGCATCTCGGCGATCGTGCGGTTGCCGGTGTAGCCCATGGCGGCGCGCAGGCCGCCTACCAATTGATGCACCACGCCGGAGACCGGACCTTTGAACGGCACGCGGCCTTCGACGCCTTCGGGCACCAGTTTCATCTTTTCGATATCCTGCTGGAAATAACGGTCCGCACTGCCGCGCGCCATGGCGCCAACGCTGCCCATGCCGCGATAGCCTTTGTAGGAGCGGCCTTGATACAGAATCACATCCCCGGGCGATTCTTCCGTGCCCGCGAACAGGCTGCCCAGCATCACGCAATCCGCCCCCGCCGCGATGGCTTTCGCCAGATCGCCCGAGAACTTCACGCCGCCATCCGCGATCAACCGCGCGCCCATGCGGCGCGCCACTTCGGCCACGCCCATGATGGCCGAAAGCTGCGGCACGCCGACCCCTGCGACGATGCGCGTGGTGCAGATCGAACCGGGCCCGATGCCGACCTTCACCGCATTCGCTCCCGCCAGAATCAGCGCCTCCGCCGCCTCGGCGGTCGCGATGTTGCCCGCGATGATCTGGATGGTTTTGTGCGCGGCGCGCAGCGCTTTCACCGTGTCGATCACGCCTTTGGAATGGCCGTGGGCGGTATCGACCACCACCACATCCACGCCGGATTCGATCAGCGCTTCGGCGCGTTCGATGCCGCTTGGGCCGGTGCCCACGGCGGCGGCCACGCGCAGTCGGCCCTGGCTGTCTTTCGCAGCATGCGGGTGGGCTTGCGCCTTCTCGATATCCTTCACCGTGATCAGCCCGATGCAGCGATAGGCGTCATCCACCACCAGTAATTTCTCGATGCGGTGGCGGTGCAGCAGCTTCTGCGCTTCGTCGCGGTTGACGCCTTCGGGCACGGTGATGAGCTCGCGCGTCATCAGTTCGGCGATTTTCTGGCGGGGGTCTTCGGCGAAGCGCACATCCCGGTGGGTGAGGATGCCGACGAGCTTGCCGCTGTCCGGCTCCACCACGGGAATGCCGGAGATGCGGTGGTGCTTCATGAGGTTCAGCGCATCCTGCAAATCCGCCTGCGGGGCGATGGTCAGCGGGTTGACCACCATGCCGGATTCGAACTTCTTCACCGCGCGCACTTCCTGCGCCTGTTCCTCGATGGTCAGATTCTTGTGAATGGTGCCGATGCCGCCCTGCTGCGCCATGGCGATGGCGAGGCGCGACTCGGTCACCGTATCCATCGCCGCCGAGATGAGCGGCACGCGCAGCGTGATCTCTTCGGTCAGCTGTGTGGTGGTTTCCACCTCGCTGGGCAGAATGTCGGACGCCGCCGGCTGCAGCAGCACATCGTCGAACGTGAGCGCGAGCGGGATTTCGGGATGCGCCAGAGAGAGGGAGTTCTGGGACGCGTGAATCGGGGGGGAGGTGCGGGGGGCTGTCATGGCCACGCTTTAGCGCATCGGGGGGCGGATGGCAAGGTTCGCAATGTCATGGAATGTTCACATGCGTCCCACGCGGCGGAATGCTAGGGCTGCGTGGTTCAATGAAGTAATTCACTCTTAAAACCCCTCCCAAAATGGAGACCAAGACCTCTGCTTTGCAGAAAATCCGTAAAACCTGGAAACGCACCGCGTTTACAAGAAAATCATTATACATACTGATTATCTGTGTCTTCGTACTGTTTCTGTGTCCCTGGATACCCATGCCGGAAAGATCGCTACTCTCTTTCGGGTGGAAACTTTCCATCATTGCGAGTGTTATCATCGGTATGCGTGCCGCTCTATCTTTGGCTGGAAAAGCCAAATCTTCGGCGCAATTGCGGCATGTCCCACTCTCTAAAAAAGAGGCGTATGTCATCATTCCTTTTGGAGTGCTCGGTATCATCGCAGGCAGTGCGGGGATTCTCGGCCTGGTTTCCAGTGATCTGGACCGCAACCTACCGTGGTTTTACGCCATGACGGGTTACCTAATGAGCACGAGTTTCTTCGTGTTCGCCTTCTACCGGATCAACCATCCTCGGTAGAATTAGGCACAACCAAGCCTCCCGTATGAAACCTCCACGAAAATTCGGGGAGGTTTTTTTTAGGCTTTGTCCTCCGCTTCCCGCGCCTTTCGCTTGGTCAGCATGTCGGCCAGTTTTTCTTTCGTGTCCGCTTTGTTCGCCACCACGCCCAGCGCGTCCAGCTTCGCCTGGCGTTCCTGTTTGGTACTCACGCCGGGGATGGAGACTTTGCGCTTTTTGCCAGCCAGCGCCTTTTTGGCGAATTCGCCCATGGGCTCGTCGGCTTCTTCGGCGGCGTCCAGCCGCGCCATCACCTTGGCGGCGGGGCTTGAGGGGTCGGGGATGTAGGTGATCTGCCAGCCGCCGATGGGGGCCCAGGGGTCGAACGGTTCGTCTTCGCTCACCTCGGGCACCACGATCTCTTCGATGCGCAGCAGAATCTTCTCCACCATCGGCCCGATCTCAGGATGGCGGATGTAGATCGCGGCCTTGGTCGTCTGGCCCTTCTGCTTCACGCTCTTCGGGTAGGCATCCACCAGTTCCTGCAGATGCGCTTCGGCCTCTTCCTTGCTGTAGAAAAGCCGCTCTTTCTTCACGCTGCGCAGCACGGGAAAACCCCAGTTGGGCATGGTGCCGGTGGGGGTGCGCACGCGTTCGGGGTGCTGGGCGAGCTCCACCTGCTCCTTGCATGCCACGATGCGGTGGCCATCCGGGTCTTCGACGATGTGGAAGATAACGAAATTACCCGTATAGCCCGCTTCGCGTTCCTGCTTGGTCAGACCGTAGCCGCGCACCCAGAGGCGGAAACCGTCATCGCTGCGACCGTCCTTCGATTGGATGAAGAGCTTGCCGATATGCTGCAAACGGGCGCGCGCCTTTTCCTTGGTGCCTGCACGCTGGCGCGGGCGCAGCAACTGACGCAGCAAGGGGTGGTTACTGGTGGCGACTTTGGGCATGGGCACGTCCTGTTTTGTCACGAATATTTCACACCGAGCATGGCGCGAAAAGATTAAGCACGAGTGAACGAAACCTTAACAAGAGATTTTTATGCCGTCATTGAGCTTTGCAGAACACGTAGACCGCGCCCAAACCGATAAGCTGAAAAGCCTCGGCCAGTGGCGTGAGGAAGCCTGCGCTGCCATTATCGAGGAGGCAGGGGCAACGCTCAATCCGGAGGCTCTCACTATTTTCAAAAAGTTTGGAACGTTTGTCAAAAACTATGCGCAGTCTCAGTTGCAGTTGCGTGCAGACGGATATCTCTTCGGCGTGACGCCTTGGAAAGTTAGTCAAACGGTAGATGCCAAGGCGGCGTCTCAGGCGGCGATGTCGCAGTTGGCTGATTCGACTCTCCTAGCCAAATTTCCCAACGCCGACCAAAGAAAGAATCCCGAAGAGATGAAAGCGGCCAGGGCAGCGCTGATACCCGATGTCATGCATGTCATCGAAGCCATCAACGAAGCTTCGGAAAAAGTCAGTTCACGCTACAAAAACCGGGGAACGGATCATACGGATGGTCTGTTTGGTCGTGGTAAATAAAGCTTACGCCTTCAACGCCCCGCGATAGCCCATCGCCACCACATAGGATTCCGCGGAATCCTTGCGGCTGGCGTCCGGCTTGGCGTGTTTGACGGTTTCGAAGTTTCTCTTCAGTTGCATCAGCAACTGCGATTCCGTTCCGCCCTTCAGCACCTTGGCGATGAACACTCCGCCCGGCGCCAGCACTTCGAAGGCGAATTCGGCGGCGGCTTCGCACAGGCCCATGATGCGCAAATGGTCGGTCGAGGTCTGGCCGGAGGCGTTCGGGGCCATATCCGAGAGCACGATATCGACGCTGCCGCCCAGCGCTTTGCGAATCATTTCCGGCGCGTCGTCCTCCAGAAAATCCTTTACCATCAGCATCGCGCCCGTGATGGGAGCGACTTCCTTGAGGTCGACGCCCAGCACCTTGCCCACGCCGCAACGCAGCATGGCGACCTGGGTCCATCCGCCCGGCGCGGCCCCGAGGTCGAGGACCCGCTTGCCAGGCTTAAGAAACTGAAACTTCTCATCGAGTTCGGTCAGTTTGTAGGCGGCGCGGGAACGATACCCGTCGCGCTTGGCGCGGGTGACGTATGGGTCGTTCAGCTGCCGCTGCAACCAGCGGGTCGAGCCGATCTTGCGCTTTTTCGCGGTTTTGACATGCACGGTCAGATCGCGTCTGCCGCCGCCGGGGTTGGCCATGGGTGATTTCCTACTCGAATGAAGGCGCAACCATAGCAAATCCGCCGCTTTGACACAACCACGCGCAAAAACCGCCCCCGCAGCGATGCACGGGAGCGGCTTTTGGCGATCGGCGTGATTAGATGGCCGACCGCAGCGAGCCGTTGGTCATGGCGATGCGGTCGCGGCTGAAGGCATATGCCGCCACGATGAGGGCCGACAGGCCGACCAGCGCATAGACCGCGCGCGACAGCGCGGTCATTTCGCCGAAGATGGCAGCGACGAGATCGATATTGGCCAGACCGACCAGACCCCAATTAATGCCGCCGACGATGAGAAGAACGAGGGCCGTGTAATAAATTCCGCGCATGATGAACTCCGAAATGTGGGTGGTTTGTACCCCGCCAACCTCGGCCAATGCGCATAAAATTGCGCGAATACAATGATGGCTTCGCAATCAATTTTCTCTAGATGCGCTTACTTAAGCGCGTACATATCCATCGTGAATTTCATGCTTGGCATCTTTGAGTTGCGCGCAACCATCGATCAGCGCGATCAGGCAGAATCGCTCCCTTACCCGTTGTGGTAGTTCTATTTTGCGCTCTCCAAGAATCGTATCGAGCCTGTTCAACATCAATGTCTGCTCATGTGCCATCCAGTCATAGGCTTCCATGAAATGATGTTTGTTGTAATCCGTATATTCGGCAGCCACGCGCTGGGCGTGGTGTTTGATCTTTTCGTCCTGCAACAGATTGGTCACGATGACACGCGCGGCTAGACTGATCTCACCGGTCAATTTCTGCATCTCATATTCGCGGCATATTTCGGGGTGTTTTTCCAATAACAGGCTGGCTAGAAAAAAGTGTTCCGCTTCCTGCTCTGTGGCAATCCTGCGATGGTGCTCGCCGGAGGCAAGCGTTGCCTCCAACGGCTGCCCCACCAAAGACCGAATTGCCTGCTGCTGCCAGAATTCGACTTCCTGGCTTTGCTGCTTTTCATGGATTCGGTTCGGGTCGGTCTCTCCATCCAGGCGCATATATTCGCGCACTGCCTGGCGAAACGGATTCAATCCGCCCGGCTTGCCGGAAGAAGACGGCAGGTCCAATCTGGCGCTGTGCAACAGCAATGCATCGAGCGGGCCGCGCACCAAGCTTTTATACGCATCCATCACTTTGGGATGGGGATTGGCAGAGAAACGAAGCATGAGCGGCAAGAGTCCGGTTGAAGCGCGAGGCTGGCAATAGCTCCAACCACCTTAAAAGAATCGCTGTCGAAATCGACCGAATTCTTAACTTTCGCTCATCAACCCCAGCACAATGCCCTCGCGCACGCCGCGGTCGGCGATGGTGATGCGGTCGACCGGCCAGAGGCCGACGACGGCTTCGAAGAGCGCGCAGCCGGAGACGATATAGTCCGAGCGATCCGCCCCGATGCATGGATGCAGGAAGCGTTCCGAGGCGCGCATGCGGCGGATGCGGGCGGCGGCTTCGGCGAGTTCGACTCGGCTGAGGCTTAAACCGTCCACCCTGCCCCGGTCGTAGCGCGGCAGGTCGAGATGGATGGCGGCCAGGGTGGTGACGGTGCCGGAGGTGGAAAGCATCTGCGCCGCGCCGGAAGCGACCTGGGCTGCGATGCCGTTGCGCGCATCGAACGCGGCCAGCTTGCCGCGAATCTGCGCGGCCATTTCGTCGTAATAACCTTCGGCCAGCGCATGGCCGCCGAAATCCTCGGCCAGATTCATCACGCCCCGGCCCAGGGACTGCCAGTCGAGGATGCGGTGTTCGGTGGGGCCCGCACCCACTTCTACCCACAGCACTTCCGTACTGCCGCCGCCGATGTCGAAGATCACGGCGTGGGAGGGAGCTTTTTCCAGCAGGCTGGCGCAGCCGCGGAAGGCGAGCTTGGCTTCTTCCTCGGTGCTGATGACCTCGATGGCGAGGCCGGTTTCGCGCTCGGCGCGTTTCAGGAATTCGGGTGTGTTGGCAGCGCGGCGGCAGGCTTCGGTGGTCACGTAGCGCGCGCCGGCCAGATCGAACTTCTCGATCTTGCGGCGGCAGACGCCGAGCGCTTTCAACGTGCGTTCCATCGCGGCTTCGGAGAGTTCGCTCTCATCGCCATGCACGCCTTCGCCCAGGCGCACGATGCGAGAGAAACTGTCAAGCACCCGCAGGCCGCCATTGCCGCTGGAAGGCTCGGCGCGTGCAATCAGTAGGCGGCAATTATTGGTGCCCAGGTCCAAGGCCGCAAAAACAGGCCCGAGCCCGGTGCGGGCGGAAGCGGAATGGGCGTCGAATTGAGGAAACGGGGGTGCCATGGCCTTTGCCTTAGCATCCGCTCCCGCCCTTGTCAGCAGGATTGCACGGGGAAGCGGTACAGGTATGCGCGTTATGCCCCACCCTGCTCCGCCATCGCGCCCGCCGTGTGCGAAACGCTGGCGCTTACGGGCTCCAGCGCATGCCAGGTCAGGCGCGGTTTTTTGGCGGCGGTCAATTCATCCAGGCGGCGGCGCGGGCTCCAGGTGGGCATCTGTTTGAAATCTTCGCCCTTGCCCGCCGCCACGTCTTCCGCGATCTGGCGCATGATCTGGATGAAGCGATCAAGCGCTTCCTTGGTCTCCGATTCGGTCGGCTCGATCAGCATGGTGCCGGGGAGGACGAGCGGGAAGAACACCGTCATCGGGTGGATGCCGTATTCGATCAGCGCCTTGGCGATGTCCATCGTGCCCACGCCCTGCCCTTTTTGCACTTTATCGGTCAGCAGGCATTCATGCATGCACATGCCGTCAAACGGCACATGGTAGACGTCGCTCAGGCGGGCGCGGATGTAGTTGGCATTGAGCACCGCGTCTTCGCTGGCTTGGCGCAGCCCGTCGCCACCATGGCTTTTCATGTATGCCAAAGCCCGCACGAACATGCCCATATGGCCGTGGAAGGCTTTCATGCGGCCGATGCTGTCCGGCGCGTCGTTCTCCAGCGCGAATGTATCGCCGTTCTTCACGACGCGCGGCACCGGCAGATACGGCGCAAGTTCTTCGCTCACCGCGATCGGGCCGCTGCCGGGACCGCCGCCGCCATGGGGGGTCGAGAAGGTTTTGTGCAGGTTGATATGCATGACATCCACCCCGAAATCCGCCGGGCGCACACGGCCGACGATGGCGTTGAAATTCGCGCCGTCGCAATAGAAATACGCGCCCGCCTCATGCAGCAGATCGGCGATGATCTTCACGTTGGGGTCGAACAAACCGCAGGTGTTCGGGTTGGTCAGCATGAAAGCCGCCACATCCTCGTTCAGCGCGGCTTTGAAAGCTTCGAGATCGACGAAACCTTGCGCGTTCGAGGGGATGGATTGGATGGTGTAGCCGCACATGGCGGCGGTGGCGGGGTTGGTGCCGTGCGCCGAATCCGGCACAAGCACGATCGTGCGCTGACGGCCTTTTTTCGCATGCGCTTGCTTGATGCAGAGCATCCCCGCCATCTCGCCATGCGCCCCCGCGGCGGGGGCGAGGGAAACGCCCGGCAGGCCGGTGACGGCTTTCAGCCATTCGGAAAGCTCCCACATCAATTCCAGCGCGCCTTGCGTTTCACTGGCATCCTGTAACGGATGCAACGCGGCGAAGCCCGGCAGGCGGGCGAGCTTTTCGTTGAGGCGTGGATTGTGCTTCATGGTGCAGGAACCGAGCGGGTAGAACCCGGCATCGATGCTGTAATTCATCTGGCTCAGCCGCACGAAATGCCGCACCACCTGCGGCTCGCTGACCTGCGGCAGGCCGCATTCGGCGCGCGGCGGCAGGCCGGTGCGCAGCCGGGTGTTTCTAACGCGCGGCAGATCGACGCCGCAACGCCCCACCACGCTCTGCTCGATCAGCAGCGATTCTTCGGCACGGTCTTCGGGGCGGATGCGGGTGGTCATGGTCATCTTCTTTTCTACCTACTTCGTCATCCTGCGCGAAGTCGCAGGATCTCAATGTTATGCGGAGAGGGATCCTGCGACTGCGCGCAGGATGACCGCGTGGGAGGGAGCTTTACACATTGGCTTTCACCACAGCCGCAAACGCCGCGATGTCCGCCTCGCTCGTCATTTCCGTGGCGCAGACCAGCAGGCGCGTCGCGTTCAGCACCAGACCGGGGACGATGCCTTGCGCGCGCGCGGCTTCAGCCAGCTTTTTCGCGTCCGGCACGGTGATGACGAATTCGTTGAAGAAGGTCGCGTTCTCCACCGTCGCCCCCGCCGCCGCCAGCGCGTCCGCCAATGCACAAGCCGCTTCGTGGTTCAGGCGCGCGAGTTGCTTGAAGCCGACCTCGCCCAGCAGGGAAAGATGTACGGTGAAGGCGGTCGCCATCAGCCCGACATTGGTGCAGATGTTGGAGGTCGCCTTCTCGCGACGGATGTGCTGCTCGCGCGTGTTGAGCGTGAGGATGAAGCTGCGGCGGCCTTCCACATCCGTGGTCAGTCCGCACAAGCGCCCCGGCATCTGGCGCACGTCTTTCTGTTTGCAGGCGAAGAAGCCCACATGCGGCCCGCCGAACTGCAGGCCCGCACCGAGAGACTGCCCCTCCCCCACCACCATATCCGCCATGGAAGGCGCGGGCAGCAAACCGAGCGCCACGATTTCGGTCACCACCACGATGAGTAGCGCGCCGGTGGCGTCGCATATCTCGCGGGCAGCGTGCAGATCGGGGATGCTGCCGTCGAAGGCTGGATATTGGACGATCAGGCAGGAGCTGGCTTCCGTTGGTGCGCCGTTGCGCAATGTGCTGCCGATGGTGTCGAGCGCGGTGAAGATCGTGTCGCGGTAATGCGGGTGCAGCGCGCCGTGGATCGCCACTTCCAGGCGACCGTTGATGCGGCGCGCCATGAGGGCGGCTTCGGCGGCGGCGGTCGCGCCGTCATACATCGAGGCATTGGCGATTTCCTGGCCCGTGAGATCCGCGATCATGCTCTGGAATTCGAAGATCACGCCCAGCGTGCCCTGGGAGATTTCGGGTTGATACGGCGTATAGGAAGTCAGGAATTCCGAGCGCTGAATGAGGTGATCGGCGCTGGCCGGAATATGGTGATAATAGCACCCGGCCCCGAGGAAGAACGGCCCCGCCCCTGCGGCCCGGTTCTTCGCCGCCAACGCCGAAAGATCGGCCTCCACCTCGCGTTCGCCCGCATGCGGGGGCAGATCGAGCAACGATTTCAACCGCGATTCGGCGGGCACATGTACGAACAGATCGTCGACGCTGGACGCGCCGATGGCGGCCAGCATTTCGGCGCGTTCGGATTTGGTGTGGGGAAGGTAGCGCATATCGCTCTTTACTCCAGAATGGAAACAGTGGCGGGATCAAACAGCCAGACGCCGCACAAAACAAGCATGTAACGGCTGGGTTGCGTCTCGCCATACGCGCTGAGAATGAGATATTGCTGCCCATCGGTCGCAGGGCGCAGACAGATTTTTGGGCCTATCCCTACTGTACGATCCATCCAATAATCGGGGTGAAACCGGCTGCGTTCGAAACCGCATTGGGTGATGAGGGACGCGCGCAGATCCGGCGGCATGCGCAGCTTAGCGTCATCGAAATTAACTTGCGCCAGCGTGTTGATGGATTCGCTCAGCACCGCGCCGTTGCTCAGCGGAATAGAAAAACGATCCCGATATAGCTGCTCGCTCTCCACGCCGTCATGCAAAAGACGGGCCGTCGCTACGCGCTTGGCCGCCCAGACATCCTCCGGTCGAAAAAAATCGAACAAGCCCATATTATTCTTTGATCGTTTCGGCGTAGGTGTCGGCATTCAGCAAGGCGTTCAGTTCGCCTACATCGGCAATTCTCAATTTCACCAGCCAGCCATCGCCATAGGGGGATTGATTGACGATTTCGGGCGTGTCGCGCAGTGCTTCGTTCACTTCCACCACTTCCCCCGCCAGCGGTGCATACACGTCGCTGGCGGTTTTGAAGCTTTCGACCACGGCGAGATCGGCCCCTGCCGCCACCACTTTGCCGATGGCGGGGAGCTCCACAAACACCAGATCGCCCAGTGCCGCCTGCGCGTAATCATCGATCCCGATAATGGCAATATCACCTTCGCGCTTCACCCATTCGTGGGTTTTGGCGTATTTCAATTCAGAGGGGATGTTGTGGCTCATGGGAATATCCTTGCTGTTTCGCGCTACTGCGCTTTCTTCTGCGACTTCGTTTTGGCTTCGACAAATCCGAGCGGGGTAACTTTCGCTTTAATGGGCGTGTTGCGCACCAATACTTCCACTTCCGTGCCGAGCATTGTGTCTGCGATGGGCAGGTAGCCCTGGCCGATGGGTGCGTGCAGGCTGGGGGACATGCCACCGCTGCTGAGCACGCCGATTTCTTTGCCGCCGCGCCGAATGAGCGAGTGCTCGCGGGCGATGCCGCGTTCGGTGAGTTGGACGCCGACGCGCAGGCGGCTCGGCCCTTCGGCTTTTTCGCGCACGATGCGGCCTTCGCCGAAATAGCCGCCATGGTTCGGGCTGACCACCCAGGCGAGATTGGCCTCGATGGGCGAGGTCGTCTCGTCCAGATCATGGCCGTAAAGCGGGTAGCCCATCTCCAGCCGCAACGTATCGCGCGCGCCCAGGCCCACGGGTTTCACGCGGGGGTCGGCCAGCAGGGCGTTCCAGAAAGTTTCGGCCACACCGGAAGGCACGCTGATTTCGAAACCGTCCTCCCCCGTATAGCCCAGGCGGCTGAGGGCGATGTCTTCGCCGTTCAGGCCATGCACGGATTTCAGCTTGGCATGGTGCATGCTCATATAAGTCTGGTCGGCCAGATTGAAATCCACCAGCGGTTGCAGCGCGGCTTCCGCCTGCGGGCCTTGCAGCGCCAGCAGCGCCCGGTCTTCCCAGGGGCTGATCGTCACGTTCGCCGGGCAATGTTGCTGCATCCAGGCGAGATCGACCGCTTTGCGGCCCGCATTCACCACCACGAAATAATGATCGCCGCCCGCATGGGTGATGATCAGATCGTCGATGATCCCGCCCGCCTCGTTGGTGAGCACCGTGTAGCGCGCTTTGGTTTCCTTCAGCGCCGCGATGTTGCTCGGGGTGAGCCTGCCCAGGAAATCCGCCGCGCCTTCGCCATGCACCCAGAGCTGGCCCATATGCGAGACATCGAACAGCCCGGCCGAGGCACGCGTCCAGAGATGCTCTTTGGCCAGGCCGTCGGCATATTGTACGGGCATCGCATAGCCCGCGAATTCAACCATTTTGGCGCTGGCGCGGCGATGCGCCTCGTAAAGCGGGGTGTGCAGCATGCGTGAGGTCCTTCGGCTGAGCACCGCACTCTAGAAAGCCTGTATGCCCCGGTCAATAGGGCCATTGCCCTGCGGGCCGCCACGCCCTATCTCTCTTGCATGAACGCACTTCCCACCCTCACGCCACCCGCCGCTTTTCTGCCCGAAGGCATGGGCGCATCCGTCACGCCGCAAACGCTGACCCATCCCCGCATGATGGCGTGGAATGCGGCACTGGCGGAAACGCTCGGGCTGGGTGGGATGGACGCCCAACGCCGCGCTTCCCTGTTCAGCGGCGCCGAACTTTTCCCCGGCAGCCAGCCTTTCGCCAGCGTCTATGCCGGGCATCAGTTCGGGCATTGGGTGCAGCAGCTGGGGGATGGCCGCGCGATGAGCCTCGGGCGGTTGCCGGAGGGGACGGAGCTGCAACTCAAAGGCTCCGGCCAGACGCCCTATTCCCGCTTCGCCGATGGCCGTGCCGTGTGGCGTTCTTCCATTCGCGAATATCTCGCCAGCGAGGCGATGCATGCACTCGGCATCCCCACCACCCGCGCCTTGGCTTTGGTGGCGGGCGACGATCCGGTGCAACGCGAAACCTGGGAACGCGCAGCGGTACTGACACGCACCGCGCCCAGCTTCATCCGCTTCGGGCATTTCGAATATCTCTCGCATCACGGCCACCATGCGCAGCTGGCGGAACTGGTGGATGCGGTCGTCGCGCAGCACTTCCCCGACTGGACGAACGATTCCGAGCGCGCTTTGCTGCTCTACCGCGAAACCGTGCGCCGCACCGCGCGAATGGTCGCCGCCTGGATGGCGGTGGGTTTCTGCCATGGCGTGATGAATACGGACAATATGTCCATCCTCGGCCTCACCATCGATTACGGGCCTTACGGTTTCATGGAAACCTACGATCCCCATTATATCTGCAACCATTCGGATAATGCGGGCCGCTATGCCTATGCCGAACAGCCCCGCGTGGTGCAATGGAACCTGATGCAACTGGGCGTGGCGCTGCTGCCGCTCATCGCCAAGGAACGCGTGGAGGAAGCGCTGAACGCCTTCCCCCAAGATTTCACGGATGCCTATACTGCCCACATGCGCGCAAAGCTGGGGCTGGCGACGTGCGAGGCGGAGGACGGTGCGTTGCTGCAAGGCTGGCTCAACCTGCTGCAACGGGCGGAAGCGGATTATACCCGCGCTTTCCGCCTGCTCGGCCACTTCGAGCCGGAGGGGGAGAACTGTGCATTGGACGATTTCTTCGCCGCGCAGCCGCTGCTTTGGAAGGAATGGCACGCCGCCTACGCCGCCCGTCTGGCCCGCGAATCCGTCGATGACACCACCCGCCGGGCCGCCATGGATGCGGTGAACCCTGCCTTGGTTTTGCGCAATTACATGGCTCAGCAAGTCATCGAAGCCGCCGAGCAGCGGGAAGATTTCGCCGCCATCGAGGCTTTGGGCGCGTTGCTGGCCAACCCCTTCGGTGCCGGGGCCGATGCGCATCCCTATGCCGCAGCCTCGCCCGCCTGGGCCGGAAGCATCTGCGTCAGCTGCTCTTCTTAGGCCAGATGAATAAGTGCAGGGCAAGGCCTCGCGCCGCTATCGTGAAAATTTCCATCTTTTCCCTTTAGCTTTCGTAGCTTGCTGGACCAAAAAAACTCTTGCAATCGGGGGGTGTTTGCCCCATATCATTGCAGGTATCCCATCGCTTGTTTCCAAGGATCGAAACGACCGTGACCCCGTTCTTTGATTGCTTCTTCTCCGCTGTTTCCGTGGCTTGCGCTGCGGGCTTCGGTGTGTCGCGCGGGGTACATGATGGCTACCGGTAGCGTTTCCCCCAATATCCAGCATTTCCAGCGCCCCACTTTGGGCCATGCCGCCCTCAGCCGTGCAGCACAGGGCCGCCCTTCGCGCCGCCTGTTCCGCATCGTGCAGACGTTGCTGAAGCGCCTGGCGCGCGGCGACCGTGCGCAGCGCTATCATTGGAACCTCGAATCCATCCAGCGCACCGATATGGGCGAATTCTGGCTGTATATTCCGAAGCGGTTGCAATAGCCGCATCCCCGCCGCGCGCCCGGCATGCCCACCCCAAGGCGCAAACCCCACTTGTTCTATTTTAAGATCCGCCGATGGGCCCTTCCCTCCATTCTATTGGGCCCGGATGCGTACAAGTTGAAAGGGTTTGGATGCGATGACCATTCAGCACTTCACCCCCAATTCCGCTGCCCAGGGCCAAAGCCCCCTCCTCCGCTCCAGCGCACCGCGCCTGCCGCGTCCCGCCAAGCTGACCAAACGCAGCCTGACGCAGAAACGCCAGCAGCCGC
>CBDFGH010000010.1:0-263274 GCA_965247145.1 Rickettsiales bacterium | reverse complement strand
GCTAATCGGCAGCCTAATTATGGGCATACTGACAGGAGAACACGGTTGGCAAGTTATGAGTCCGTTTACTCAAGATTTGTTTTACGGAGTTCTGACTTTTTTCTTGCTAGATATGGGGCTGGTTGCTGCTAGCAGAATTAAAGATTTGCAAGAAACAGGAATATTCCTGATCGGCTTTGCAATCCTAATTCCGATAGTTAACGCAGTCATTGGTTTACTGATAGCGAAATTAATCGGAATGCCGCAGGGAGATAGCCTGCTGTTTTCGGTATTGTGTGCGAGTGCTTCTTATATAGCTGTACCGGCAGCAATGCGGCTGACGGTTCCCGAAGCTAACCCCAGCCTTTACATTTCAACGGCCTTAGCAGTGACGTTTCCGTTTAACATCGTTGTAGGCATTCCCATGTATCTATACGCAATTAATATGTTTTGGAGGTGAACTTATGGAGACAGTTAAAAGGATAGAAATTTTTGCGAATTCGGTGGAGCTCCCAAAGATTTTAGAAGGTTTAGACAAAGCTGGCGTCCCCGGTTATTCGGTGATTCGCGGTGTCGCCGGCAAAAGCACGAGAGGACGTAAATCCCACGATTTAGCAATGAGTATGCTGGATAATATTTATGTGCTGGCTTTCTGCCAGCCCGATCAAATATCGGCAGTTGCAGAAAATATTAGACCAGTGCTAAATAAGTTTGGCGGAGCGTGTTTTATTTCGGATGCAGTGGAATTTCTCACTACTAAGTGCGTTGGGTAGTCAGTAGTCAGTTGACAGTTGACAGTTGACAGTTGACAGTTGACAGTTGACAGTTGACAGTAGTTATTAGTCAGTAGTTATTAGTCAGTAGTTATTAGTGCTGTCCCCGCGAACGAACGTTCTTAGTCAGTAGTTACTGATTATTGGGAGATATTCAAAAATAACAAATAACAAATAACAAATAACAAATAACAACTGCCAACTGCCAACTGCCAACTGTCATTAGAAACCCGGTTTATTTGATAAATCGGGTTTCTGAATATCTAGCTATTTCACATTATCAAAATCAGCCATTGCTCCTACATAAAAGCGGATTGAGCTTTTACATAAGTTTTCTTTGATTAATTTAGAGTAATTTAATTAACGATAATTTGAGAAAAAATCTGTGTTTATTATAGCAATTTTACAAGTTTAAAATCATCAGCGCTCGGTCATTAGCCAGCGGTCATTTCAGGATTAATTGCCCTTAACCGCCCGGACAAAATTCAGAATTATTAAGATATAGAAAAGAATTAGTTGCCCAAATAAGTTAGCGTGGTAAATTCTAAGCGACAACAAACGATCGCGCGATCGACTAGGGATATTTTCAATAGGAGTTTAAACATGGCTGCATTAAAAGTAGGCATCAACGGATTTGGTCGCATTGGACGGCTAGTCATGCGTGCCGGCATCAAAAACCCCAACATCGAATTTGTCGGGATTAACGACTTAGTTTCGCCAGAAAACCTGGCTTATCTTTTCAAATACGACTCTACCCACGGCATCTACGACGGCGAAGTGGAAGGAAAACCAGATGGGATTGTCGTTGACGGACATTTTATCCCCTGTACTTCGATTAGAAATCCGACAGAATTGCCTTGGGGTAAAGCCGGTGCGGATTATGTTGTAGAATCTACCGGATTGTTTACCGATTTTGACGGCGGTTCAAAACACTTGACGGCGGGAGCAAAACGAGTAATACTTTCCGCGCCGACTAAAGATCCAGAAAAAGTTCCAACTTTTCTAGTAGGCGTCAACCACCACAAATTTAACGCCGCAACAGATACTGTTGTTTCTAATGCTAGCTGCACCACTAATTGTTTAGCACCAATTGCCAAAGTTATCAATGATAATTTCGGTTTGGAAGAAGGTTTGATGACGACTGTTCACGCGATGACTTCTACTCAGCCAACTGTAGACGGGCCCAGCCAAAAAGATTGGCGGGGAGGACGCGGTGCGGCTCAAAATATTATTCCATCTTCGACTGGTGCGGCGAAAGCTGTTAGTTTGGTGTTGCCGGAATTGAAAGGAAAGTTGACAGGTATGGCTTTGCGCGTGCCGACTCCTGATGTGTCTGTGGTTGACCTTACTTTCAAAACGGGGAAGGAAACTAGCTACAAAGAAATTTGCGAAGCTATGAAGAAAGCGTCTGAGGGCGAACTGAAAGGTATTCTTGGATATACTGAGGATGCGGTGGTTTCGACGGATTTTCAGGGCGATGCGCGATCGAGCATTTTCGATGCAGGTGCGGGTATTGAACTGAATTCTAAGTTTTTTAAGGTTGTTTCCTGGTATGACAACGAGTGGGGTTATTCTAACCGCGTGATCGATTTGATGATCTCGATGGCCGAGAAGGACGGAATTTTGGGTAAGTAGTATTGTAAGGTGGTTCGGCGGGGCGATCGAATGCGAACACGAATAAATCGAGATTTTCCCGCGCCGAACCTACGCTTTGGGTAGACCGCCATGGGTTAAATTGTTGTTATTGTCGATCGCACTCCAACTCGAATTATGTCTGAACTGCCACCGCTCAACAACGAAACTATTTGGGCTATCCTCAATGAAGAAATGGACGATGCTGCTGTCAACCGCTTAGTTTGGCTGTATCTGGGCTACCGCCCTGATGCGGAGACTGGTAAGTGGAACAGCGCTGATGTTGCTAGCGAGTGGCGCGAAGATTATCCAGAACCGCCGGATTTTATTGATTCTAGGCCTGCGACGGTGAAATTGACGCGATCGACTCTTCCAGAAAACAAGCAGTTGCTGAAGGAAAAATTGGGATTTAAGGGCTATAAAATCGGGGAATTCGGACCGAGACAGACTCGCAGGGCGACGATGGCTAATTGGTTGATGGGTTTTTTGGAGGCTGGGGCGTAGAGGGAACTATATTTTTTGTTTCAGAATCAGTAGGTGTAAAATTTGGGGTGTTGAATTTTGAGGCTGTAACGTAGATGCTGGAAGGGTTTCATGCTAACAGACCTAAAAAACGATTCCCCCAAACGCTAAAAGCCATGCTAGATAAGAGTTTGAAGGCTATATTAAAAATCGGGTATTGACAGACCGAAGGCTGGAATGGTACTTTTAGCTCGAATTCCCCAAAATGAACCTTGAAAACCAAATACAGCAACCGTTTCACACACCGGCGGCCGGAAAAAACCTATTTCCCCATCTAGGGCTTGAAACTGGTAATTTTTGCACAAAGCCGGAAAAAACCTATTTCCCCATCTAGTGTAAACGTTGCACAAATCGACACAAGAATAAATCTAAATCCCTATTAGGGATGAAAATCTCGATCGCACTCTACCTCTCTACCCCTCTACCTCTCTTTCTCTGTATCAAAAGCGTACTCTGCGTTTAATCAACAACAATTAAGCCTTTAGAAAGCCGAAAAATACCAAAACCCATTCCCACATTCCGACATCCCCATCCCCAACCCTGACATCCGGCGGTTCCTTGAAGTATTCTAGAGTCGGAACAAAACCATTGTGAGGAAAGCTTTATGAAAACAACCACCATATCTCGCTTAACCAGCATTTCCCTAGCTACGCTAATGCTAGTCGGCGTTTCAGTAAATGCGATCGCCACACCAGCCACCATCAAACCCGCAACCCAACTCGCCCAAGCTACCGCCAAAAAGCGCCTCGTAGTCATGGACTTCGACTACAGCACCACCAACAGCTATTACACTTCCTACAGAGGAGTCGGCGCAGCCAAAGGCATCAGCGAACTCCTAATCAACGAACTCGTCAACAACGGCACTTATACAGTAGTCGATCGCAGCAAACTCGAACAAGTGCTCAAACAAGAAAATCGCAGCGGTTCAATGGATGCCGGCACCGCAGCCGAAATTGGCAAAAAACTAGGAGTTGACGCCGTACTCATCGGCACCATTACCAAATTTAATATCGACAAACAATCCGGCGGCGGCAGTTTCATGGGCATCGGCGGCGGTTCCCAAAAAACCAAAGCAACCGTGCAAATAGACGTGCGGTTAATCGGAACAGCTTCCGGAGACATTCTTGCCACCGCCAAAGCAGTAGGAGAAGCCGATCAAAGCGATTCCAATTTTTCTGTTAGAGGTATTGGCGGCAATTCCGGCAGTAGCAATGAAGATGGACTTTTGAGCGCAGCAGTTGACAAAGCCGTATCCCAAATGGTGACTAAACTTGCAGAAGTATCTAAGAAATTGCCCTAAGATAAAGATATCAAGTCCGGTTAAAAATTTCTAGTTAAGTTTGTAGTGAGGACTTCATTCCTCTCTCGTCTTAAAGGGCTGATATCATTTTCCTTTGCGTCGGTATTATGCGATCGCTAACAGGAGTGCGTGAGTGTAAATAGTCTGATAATATGATTTAAAGATTTGTCAGTCTCACGCACCCTATAATATCATGTCCGGTGGATTGACCACAATAAGATTGGTTTGTAGTGCTTCCGAAGAGTCCCCACTCCGGCTGAGGACTTTCGGGCGCACGCGCGAACGAACCGTTTTTGTTATGGTAATCGACCGGACATGATATAACTACTGATTTTTATACCAATTATTAAAAGTCGCAGATCCTGGGGCAGGACACGGCAATGCCGTTTCCCTACAAATGCTGGCGTACAATCTATATGTATCACTACTTTTCATAATTGTTATTAGTTTGTAGTGAGGAATGCAAGTGCTCATAAAACTCCCTCAGACTTCACTCCTCAGTACCAGCACCGTTGATTGCGAGTAATTAACCGGACTTGGTATAACTAAGGACTAATGATCGATGAATAATGACAATTAATTAGCATTGGGATTTGAGTTAGAACCAACAGCGCATTTCCCTTGTTGATAAGGGCTAGGAGTCGGGTTGGAAGCTACCTTAGAAACAGCATCCTGTTCTTGAATCCATCCGATTTCCCCGGCTTGCAGCTTGGCGCTTTCTACTGCCACTGTTGGCTTAACAGGGGGAGAAGGCGAGGGACTTGCAGAGGCGCCAGAAGGCGAGGGACTTGCAGAGGCCGGAGATGGACTGACTGCTGGTTTTGAAACAGTCAAAAAATCTTTATTTGACTTGGGTTTTGGAGAGTTCGACCGCGTTATTTCAGGAATCGAACAAACTTTCAATTCCAGCCAATTGCCTTGAGGCGTAAGCTGTTTGTTTGTCACCTGCAAAACGCTGCCGGCAGGGACTGTTCCTTTGACAGGCGACTCACCGATTGCGGATCGCAAATCCAAGCGATCGCCCAAGCTGCCCAATTCCCCAGCCGCAGAACTTTTAATCTCTATAAACGAGCCTTTTTCTAAAGACTTGACCGGAGAAGGTACCGATTCAACAGTTTTCTCCGGCCCGTTTCTAGGATTAATTAAACCGCGTTTCCCGAAAATCGACTCCCCGGCAGTATCGATCGCCCGACCCACCGGAGGAATGAAAAAATAAGCAAATACACCTCCCAAACCCAACAAAAATACAATTTTCACCAGCAGCGAAAATAGACTTTTGCTTTTGTCCGGCAGCCATACCAACTGCGTTCTCACTTGAGAATTATGAGGGCTGGTGCTATCCGTCAAATCGGTTGGCATATCCTCGCTGTCGGCAATTACTTCGATCGGCACCTCTAAAGGTGCGATCGACAATTCTGTCAAAGTATTGCCATCTTCCCTCAAATGTGCTTGACAGTGAATTAAACCAACAGTGACGTTATCGTGACCGTTTCTAGTATTAGCAATCTCGATCAGCCGATCGCGCGCCTTCGCGACACTAATGCTACCGTCGAGAATCGGCAAAATCTCCGCTTCCCAACATTCCTCAACCCGGTCTTTTATCGCTCAAACCATCGGAACACAGCAGCAAAAACGCAATCCTCATCCACCGGAAAACGCTGCACAGTCGGGTGCAGAGTGTTGGAAGAAGTAATGCCCAAAGCTTGAATCAGAGCTCCAGCGGCCACTTGTTCCAAAGCATCCCGGTAGAGGGAATAGCCCAAACGCACCTCGCGGCAAGCCACATCGTCATCGAGAGTAACTTGATAGCAGCCGGTGCGGGTAATCCAGTAAGCGCGACTGTCTCCGACGTGGGCGACATAGAGCTCGTGAATGTGCGCTAAAGCCATCACTAGGGTAGTTCCCATGCGCTGGCGGCCTTGGCGGTGTTCCGTGTCGTTGCGACCGGCTATTTTGTCGTTAGCAGCACAAGCCGCCCGTTCCCAACTTGGAAGTCAGGCTCAGCGGCTCGTAAATATCCCTGTGCAGCACCATTTGCTGCAACTTTTCCCGCAGCACCTCAATCGCCAATTCCGAAGCGACTTCGCCGCCGTCTTGTCCGCCGATACCGTCGCAGACGATCGCGCATCGCGGACGATCCCGGCAGTCCGGTGAACACCGTACCCCCCGGCGGATAGCAAGCATCTTCGTTGTGAGCGCGTGCTCTACCGACATCCGTGCCCGTGGCAATTTCAACATGACGATCGTAAAATCGGCCGCATTTTGCCAGAGCTTTATCCAACTGGCCCATTAGTTGTTCGCCGTGGCGCACTTGACCGGCCACCATTTGCTGGCAAAGTTGCCGCAAAAAATTGGCAATCGCCGGGTGAGCATCATCGATCCACTGCTGCCACAATTTGCCCAACTGGGACAAACTAGGCGGTTTGCGATCGGGCTGCAATTCCAGAAAGCGCACCAATTGGCCCTCCACCCGCAGCAGTTCCGGAGTCAGCAGCGTCGAAGCCACGCCCTGAGCGATAAACGGCTGCCAAATTTGGGCAATTTGCCACAGCCAATTGAGCTGTCGCATCGCGGCGGCCCCTTTCCAGGAGTCCGCCAATTCCGGCATTAAAGATTCCGTCACCTTCAAAATAGGCGCGTTTTCCAGGAGCCAGATATCTCCCGAGAGCTTGCTCATCTGGGACGATACCAGCCCGTATACTTGAGGTACGTGCAACTGATAGGCAAACAGTCTCAGATAAGGAACGATCGCACTCGGAATCTCTTCGGGCATTTCCGGCAACTGTTCTGGTTGAGTATCGACAAGAAGTCGATCGCGCTTGACCAAATAGCGACCCGCAATCAGATCGCCCGGTTTACACGCTTTGATCCCTTCACCTACAGCCCACAAGTAGTGTTTTGGCACAGAGTTTTGCATGTTTGGTTCCTGACGCCTTTGGGCCGTGCTGATCTGAACTATTTTAGCGCTTGAACCTCGACGGGTTGATACGTAGCGATTATTTTACACCCCCGCTTTCTCAGCACGCGGGGATTCATAAGACTTTACAGTCCTAATATCCTGATTTTTCAGGTTTCCAGGCTCACCACGTTTGCACTTTTTATGTGCGCAGTCATATCTCCTGACAATGTTTTAAGCGTGACTTTCCCCCTGTCCAGGGGTAGGTTTTCATGTCTTGTACTGACAAAAACAGTCTACCATTTTGTTGGCGTCCCGATAAATTTTGCTCTCAGCTTTCAGGGATGGACGATTTCTCTTGCGGGGTCTATCGTCAGGAGGCTTGAAAGCAGGCTGTTTCGATCGCATTCCTGAGAGTGCCAATTTCCCAAGCAATCGCAGCCCCGAGCGCGAATTGAGATTTTAGACTGACTGTGATGTTACGATCCAGGTACGTAGAAATCACCTGAGCCGGCAGGTATAAATAAATATCAATTCTCAGTTTGGTCGATCGGGCGATCCGTGCCTCGCGCCTGAGGCAAGGCAAGTAAAGTTAAATTTAACCTTACCCGCCTACGGATACAAGCGCCCGACAGGAGTCCTGAGCCGCCCAAAAATTAGATATTAGTTCCAGCCCCCAGATGCATCTGTCGAATCAATCTAAAATCTCAAATCTAAAGTCTAAAATCTCAAATCAACCGATCGGCATCTGCAAGCTGTTGAGTTTTTAACCATGCCCCCACATGAATCAAGCGCCTTTCCCGAGAATTTGCCCGCTCCGAAGCTGCTGGCTCCAGTGGAGGTAGACGAAATGCTGACTAAGATTAAGCATTCTCACGGTTTTTATTACAAAGTGATGAATATTGAGATTTGGGCGCTGGTGGAAACCTTGGATGGGCTGTTTCCGGGCGCTTGGGGTCAGTTTATGACCAACCGCCAAGTTGCGGTAAAACAGTTTTTGCAGCGCGATCGCGATCCCAATTATGGGCTCGATCCCCAGGATGGCCCGAAAGACGCACCAACGAGGGGGAGTGAGGAAGAAGCAAGAAGCAAGAAGCAAGAAGCAAGAAGCAAGAAGGATGAGGCAAAAAGGAAGAAGGATGAACTATGAAGGAAGATTTTTTCTCCCTCTGGGCCACTCTCCCCCTCTCCCCCTCTCCCCCTCTCCCCCTCTCCCCTTACAGGTGAATTTTGGCATCAACTTGGGGAAGTCCCATGCTGTAGTTGACAGCGCGGCTGTTGAGGTTGTAGCTGATTTGGCCTTTTTGTAAGAACGATCGCACCAAGTGTTCCAATTCCGAACCAATGCGGCGGAGGTTGTATTCAGTCAAGTCTTCACCCTCGTAGGAGTCTACGAGTTGGTCAAATTTGGCATATACCTGTTTGACTGACTCGTCGTTCCAGTTGAGTTCGTTATCTGGGTCAATGTCGATCGTCAAAAGGTCGTTGCTGGGTACGAGTTCGTTGTCTTCGAGGATGGCGGTGTATATGCGAATATGGCGGGTTGTTGACTTGAGCTGCATGAGTTCTTATTTGTAAAGATTTTTTCCTCAACTTATTGTAATGGCTGGGAGATGCGCGGGGAACAGGGGATGAGGAGGATTGAACCGCGAAGACGCTTTCATGCGCGCAGGAAGAGAGAGGGGAAGAGGGGGAAAGGGGGAAGGGCTTCTTTAGAGTGCGATCGTATTTTCGCGATCGGCCAGAAACCGGGTTTTTTCGAGATATGTCGTTTCAGCCGGCAGATTCGGCCAAAAACCCGGTTTCTCAGAGTCGCAGTGCTTAAATCCAGTACAGGGGCCAGAAACCGGGTTTTTTCGCGAAAAAATGGGTTTGGGGCGACAGATTCGGCCAAAAACCCGGTTTCTTTAGTCGCAATGTGTCAGTCCAGAAATATAAGGACTAAAGTCCTCACTACAAACATTAATTCACTCGTGAGTTGTGCCATCTGGCATAATTGCGCCTGCGAGTTTTGCCTTTTCCAGATTTACCACCCCACTTAGGTTCGCTCCCTTTAGGTTGGCTTTTTCTAGGTTTGTACAATCCAAATTTGCCCCACGCAAGTCTGCCGAAGTTAAGTCTGCTCCACTAAAATTTCCATAACTAAGGTTAGCTCCACAGAGATTTCCTTCACTTAATATTGCTCCGCTTAGATTACATTGAAGAGTTACACCAACCAGATTAACTTTTGTTAGATTAGCACCACTAAAATTTGCTCCACGTGTTTCTGCATTTTTCAGATTCGCTCCACTTAAGTCTGCTGCAATTAGGTTGGCACCATTTAGATATGCTCCACTTAAGTTGGTGTTACTCAAATTAGCTTGCACGAGGTTTGCACACTCCAAACTTGCCTTAGTTAGATTTTTACCACTCAAGTTAGCTTCACTCAGGTTGACATGACTCAAATTACGACTCGCTAGGTTTGCTTTTTGGAATGAAGCATTAGGAGCGATTAAGCAAGCACCTGCTTTAACAGGGTCAAAGCCTGTGGGGAAGATCGTATCTGCGTTGTAAAGCGCTTGTTGCAATTCTGCTCCTTCAAGATTTGCCCCTTTAAGGTTTGCCTTTAATAGGTTAGTATTACTTAGGTTTGCATTACTCAAATCAGCCTTCATTAATTGTGATTCCCTCAAATTCAACCCAGTTAAGTTCGCTTTACTGAGGTTTGCCTTGCTGAAGTTTGTCTTCGAGAACAAATGAACACTACTGAGGTTTACTCCACTTAAATTAGCTTCATTTAAGTTTGCACAATGCAGATTTACTTCACTTAAATTTGCATTTATGAATTTTGTTTTCCCTAAGTTGACTGAGGTTAGATTAGCTGTGTGAAGGTTTGTATGACATAAATTTGCTCCAGCCAGGTTAGCATAAGATAAGTCTGTTTCAGAAAGTTCTGCACGGCTTAGATTAGCGTTACTCAGATTGACAGAATGCAGGGTTTTTCCGCTCAGATCCACTCCCGATAAGTTAATCCCTGTAAAATCTCGTTCTCCCTGATTATACCGTTTCAAAAATTCCTCAGCACTAATAGCTGCTTCCAGATTTTCTAGTGCAGAATCATCTATTTTTTCCTCTTCCTCAGATTCCACAATATCCCCATTCACAGGAGTAGCCACCGGCTGTTCTACCGCTTCGCTAGATACCGCTTCTGCTTGCAATTGCTTGTCAACCCGATCGCTAAATCGCCTCAAAACCTCAGCATCATCAAGCTTCTGAGCCAGCATTCTCGGTGCCCTTCTCAACCGCATTTTCAACATGATACTTGTCCACAAAACTTTGCAACCCAGCATTATATCCTTGTCCTACAGCCTGAAATCTCCATTCACCACTCTTTCTGTACAAACGTCCAAATTCTAACGCAGTCTCTTGCGAAAAAACCTCTTTTAAATTATACCGAACAAGTTCGCTCCCAGTCTCCAAATTGTAAAGCCGGATAAAAGCATTTTTGACTTGACTAAAATTTTGATTCTTTGCCTGTCCCTCGTGAACAGTAACAACAAACACAATTTCCTCAACAGCAGCATTGATATGACTCAAATCCACATACACCGTCTCGTCATCGCCTTCAATTTGCCCGGTTGTGTTGTCTCCCGAATGCCGCACCGCACCGTCTGGCGATGTCAAATTGTTGTAAAATACAAAATACTTTTCGTCGGGAATTCGACCATCAGCGCCTAACATGAAAACAGATGCGTCAATGTCGTAGTTTTGTGCTGTTTGGCTGACTTGCCACCCCAGGGCGATCGCAACTTTATTGAAATTAGGAGCTTCTTTAGAAAGATTAAATCTGTCACCCTTTGTTAATTCGATGCTCATCTTGATAATTACCTGATATTTTAAATTAGCGCTTTCGATATTTTAAGCGATTAGTTAAAGCAATGTCTAGCCCATAGCGGGCGGGGTGGGTTGGGGCGGCAGGTTGGGGCGGGGCGGGTTTACAGAATTTCTCATTTGTATTACAGACAAGGCGTTAACCCGCCCCTACGGGAATTATACTAAATATGTCTTTATTTAATACATTCTTTATTCTTCAGTCCGCGGAGGCGGACTTTGTTTGTGTAGACGCGATTTCAATCGCCGAGTCCTTCGTTTGTGTAGACGCGATTTCAATCGCCGAGTCCTTCGTTTGTGTAGACGCGATTTCAATCGCCGAGTCCTTCGTTTGTGTAGACGCGATTTCAATCGCCGAGTCCTGCTACAATACAGATTATTTATGTTAAACCGCAAACAAATTGCCTTTTATCTAGAAGACATTGAAACGCCCACAGGGAGAACCGTCAGTTTAATTATTACCGCACTTATACTCCTATCTACTGCCAGCTTTGTCGCCGAAACTTACCCGATTTCCGAACCTGTTAGAATTAGATTGCAAACTCTAGATACAGCCCTTTTAGTCGTTTTTGCTGTTGAGTATTTAGTGCGACTGTGGTGCGCTGACAATAAATTTAAGTTTATTTTTAGTTTTTTCTCGATCGTCGATTTGCTGGCGATAATACCATTTTTCCTGGGATTTGTCAATGTCAGTTTTATTCGGATTTTTCGCTGGTTTAGAATTCTCCGACTCATCCGCTTTCTGGAATTAAAAAATTCTGTTTTTCGCATCAGCACCGAAGATGGGGTGATTTTTTCCAGAATTTTATTTACTTTGCTAGCGATAATTTTTGTTTATTCTGGTTTGATTTATCAAGTCGAACATCCGGCAAATCCCGAAGGTTTTAGGACTTTTTTGGATGCTGTTTATTTCTCGGTTGTCACGATGACGACGGTGGGATTTGGCGATGTTACTCCGATTTCGCAATCGGGCCGTTTTCTGACTATTTTGATGATTTTGACGGGAATTGCTTTAATTCCTTGGCAATTGGGGGATTTGATTAAACAATTAGTTAAAACTGCTAATCAGGTCGAAACTGTTTGTACGGGTTGCGGTTGGTCTGTACACGATGCTAATGCTAAATTTTGTAAGATGTGCGGCACTCAGTTAGATAAATGACCTCATTCAGTCAATTTTAGATTTTCCATTTTTCGATTTGAGATTTATATCATGTCCGGTCGATTACCATAACAAAAACTGTTTGTAGTGCGGACTTAAGTCCGCAAAAAGCTGCGGACTTAAGTCCGCACTACGAACTCATCTGATTGCGGTTAATCGATCGGACACGATATTACTCTCACATTAGACAAGATTGCAAAAGTCTTTTTAATCAAATTAAATGACGCTGCTCCCAGCAGCGTCCTAATTATTTTTGCAATCTTGTCTATTTAATGGGGCTGCTTGAACAGGAGTCTAAAATTTTAGTATGCACCCGGACAAGCGTAGGTGGCACGGTACCCGTTTTTGGATCGGTGCCAATTTTTAAATTCTCAAATCTAAAAATGGAAAATCTCAAATTGATTATGCTAAGGGTAACAAAATTTCAAATTCGGTGCCAATTCCTAATTCCGATCGCACTCTGAATGCGCCGCCGTGTTTGCCCGTCACGATTTGATAGCTAACGGCTAAACTGGTTTCTTTGAGGGCGCGTTTTTCGGTAGAGAATGATTCTAATATTTTTTTGTACTTGCTAGGTGACATTCCTGGGCCGTTATCTACTATGCGAATCGAAACCCAGCGCACGTGAAGTTTATCCAAATCGCTCGCAGGTTCGGGACAGCAGACTTGAGTTGTGATTTCAATTTGAGGCTGGCGCTCGAAGTCTTTTAGTGCTCCTATTTTGAACTCTTTCGCTAATTCTTGACCGACTGCTTCGTTAATTAATGTATTAATAGCATTGGTCAAGATATTCATAAATACTTGGTTGAGCTGTCCTGCATAGCACGGCACTGGCGGCAGGTAGCCGTAGTTTTTCACTACTCGGATTTCCCCGGTCAAACGACTTTTTAGCAGCAACAGTATGCTGTCTATGTTGGCGTGCAAGTCGGCTGGTTTGGGATAAACATCGTCGATGTGGCAGAAGTTTTGCAAACTGCTTGCCAACTTGCTCAAACGTTCGGCTCCGGCTTTGATGCTGGCAACAGTTCGGAGGAAATCGTTTTGCAAAAAGTCATAGTCTATTTCTTCTTTGAGCCGTGCTATTTCCGGCGGGGGTTCGGTACAGTGCGCGTCGTAAACTGATAGCAACTGCATCAAGTTTTTGCTGTAGTCGCTGACGTAGGTTAAATTACCCCAAATAAAGCCTACCGGATCTAAAATTTCGTGGGCTACTCCGGTGACTAAACGGCCTAAACTGGCCATTTTTTCGCTTTGAATCATTTGAGTTTGGGCTCTTTCGTAGCGGACTTGAGTTTCTATGCCGCGAATTTGCCAGTAGGCGATGTTTAGTGCGTGAGGGTCTAAGAGCCGGTAAGATTGGTCGTCGATTTGGACTACGATTGGTTCTGACTGCAATTCGGGCGCTCGGCGCAGAGCTTGTTGAGCTGCTGTCAAAATGGTTGTGCTCTCTGCGAGCAATAATATTTCGACGCGAGCATAACTGTAGAGAATTTTCAGCGGCAGGTGCAAAAATAGCTCTGGGCCTTGGGGTTTGAGCAAATATTCCAGCAGTTGCCTGCGGGATATCATGCCAGCCAACTTTCCTGCTTCCACCAAGACGGCTCCGGGCACCTGGGGATGCTGTTCAAAGATTTCGGCAACTGCGGAGGCCAAGCAGGTCGATTTAACCTGAAAGTCATACAGGGGCAAATCTTGGAGGGTAGACTCTAGGGAAAGGTCTTGATGTCTGCCTTCGGAGAGTGAAGGGTCTTGTAGTTTGGAACTGAATGTATTTGCCACTAGAACTTTGCGTTGCCGAAACACTGGGGGAAAGTGAAATAATAACCTACTACTAAACTAGCTGATCGTTTCACTTGGATGAGCGAATCTGAAGACTGTTCTTGAGTTAATCATGTTTTGCGAACGATCGGCAGGAGAATCTCAAATTCGGTTTTCTGGCCGGGCTGCGATCGCAATTTTAGTTGGCCGCCGTGCTTTTCTGTAACGATTTGATGGCTGATCGCCAGCCCCATACCGCTGCCTTTGCCTGCTGGTTTAGTGGTAAAAAATGTGTCAAATATGTGCTGTTGATTTTCTGGAGAAATTCCAGGGCCGTTATCGGCTATCCCAATTGCTGCCCACTTGCCGTCTGCGGTTTCTACCACTTTAGTGGTAATTTCGATTTGGGGCTGCCAGTTGTCCGGGCACTGGCTATCTAGTTCGCGATCGGCTGCGTACTCTGTCAGGGCGTCTAGAGCGTTAACTAACAAATTCAAAAACACCTGACTCAACTGACCGGAGTAGCCCCTAACTAGGGGGAGTTCGCCGTATTTTTTTACCACTTCTATGCCATTTTTAAAGCGGTTTTTCAGAATTAACAGCGTAATCTCCACGCATTCATGAATGTCTGTATCTACTGGCTTTGTCTCGTCCATGTGAGAGAAGTGGTGCAGCCCGTTGACTATTTTTAGCAATTGCGAGGCTCCCCACTTCATCCCTTCTAAAGTGACTGGCAAATCTTCTTGTAAAAAATCAAATTCAATTTCTTCTTTTAGGGCATCAATTCGGGGACAGGGTTCGGAATATTCTTCTTCATAAACCGACATGAGCTGAAGCAAGTTTTCAAAATAGGACAGCAGAAAAGTCAAATTTCCCCAAATACAGTTTAGCGGATTTCTAATTTCGTGGGCTACTCCCGCTACAATCCTCCCCAAACTCGCCATTTTTTCTGTTTGGATCAGTTTTGCTTCTGTTTGTTTTTGGAGTAACTTATTTGTTAATTGGTGAATTCTACCTTGAGCGACCATTAATTGGTGTGCGTCTAACAGTTTGTAGGTCTGGGGTGCTACTTCCACTACTACGGGTTCGTAAACTAATTCTGCTGACCTGTAAAGCGATTCCTGGGCTGCTTCTACTATTAATTTACTGCCGGGAAGCACGAGCAGCTCTTGCTTGGAAAACCTGTACAATACCTCTATCGGTCGCTTGAAAAACATTTCTAACCCGTAGCGGCGGTTAACTCTTTCAAAAAATAGACGCCTAGATATTATGCCGACAAAGTTACCCATATCGGTCAAAATGACGCCGGGAAGCATGGAATTTTCTTCAAAAGCCCGGGCTACTTCTTTTGCCTGTTGAGTTAATTCAATTTGACAATTGTAGAGCGGCAGGTCTAGGAGAGTTGATTCTAAAGAGATATTCCAAGTACAAATCTCAGGTATATGCAACACTGATAACTCCGAGCTAATCTCATGCACAGCAAACATAGATGAAACCCTTATTAAATTTTGTATGATGGACAACTTAAGTTGCTATTAATTGGTAAACGGTAATTGGTGGCGGGTAATGGTTAATTTGTCTGATGACAACAGCATCCGATGGGAAAACCCGATCGCCCTGGCATTGTCTGCTAAAGATTCTCTTTCTAAATCAATATTAAACGATCGAAGCTTTTGTGCAACTTAGGGAGCTTTGCTGTCAACTTTTTACCATGATATACCATGCGATCGCGTGTTTTCCGAAAAGCTTAAAAAATTATAAAGAGATTTTTGTGATATGTTATACCCATTTTTCAGTGCTGGTAGGGAATTGGAGAACAGCGATAGCGGGCGATCGGTGAATGTACGGGCATCCTTGGAGGGATTGAGGGATCGAGGGCCCGGATTGGCGATGGATCGTCCAAGGAACTTAAGGGCCTAACGGCGTCAAGACTTGGCTGGAGGCAAAAATCGGCAGATTGTACCGCATTTAAGCAAGAACGCAAATGCAGGCAAGTTTCCAACCCCCGATGGTCGTCAGTTTTTGGCAATCTGCAATTCTTTAATTCTTTAATTCTTTAATCTTTAATCTAAAATCTCAAATCGTCTCAGGGTTCCACCTCCGGCCAAAGGCGTTCTAGCTGATACCGCCAAGCGCCGAGAGTCTGTTCGCGAGACTCTCGCCCGAGTTCCATTTCGCCCATCAATCCCTCTGCGTAGAAACGGTCTAAAGTCTGAAGGGTAGTTTCTATGGACTGTCCCTGCATCTTGGCAGCTTTGATGATTTGACGGATGCGGCTTTCGATCAAACCGCCGAAAAAGTCGGACAAACCTCGCTCTTGCAAAGCCAGCAGTCTGGCGACGGCGGCCGAGAAATCGGCGGCGGCGAGTGTAGCGGAACTGTGCTGAAATACTCCCCACAAAACGTTTTGATGTATGGCGTAGCGAGTTTCGAGGGTGGTGTCAAAGTTAGCTTCTAGCAGTTTAGCGAAAAACGGTTGAGCTTCCTCGGCATCGGCGATCGGCAGCAAAATCCGCAGCCAACTCCCGTCTTCGGAAAGGAGGATTAAGAGGCGAAATTTGGGGGTTTGTACTTGCCAAGAAGTTGGGAGTGGCATCTCCACGCTTTCGCCAAATAAGTCTTTAAGGGTATTGCTAATTTCTTCGGGAGTCATGGGAATTTGAGATTTTAGGTTTGAGGTTTGAGATTTGAGATGGCAGGTTGGCGATTTGGTTTCAAAGTTTTTGATATTGATTCAGTATCGCTCAATCTAAAATCTAAAATCCACCATCTTAGGACGGATGCTTGGGGATTTAAAATAGGACTTACCCTCAAAAACCCGGTTTCTACGACAATAAGAGGTTTGGCAAGGAAAAATCTACGAGTCAACCGGGTTTCTGAGGCATAGTGCGTCCAGGACTGTAAAAGTACGGTGCGCACTGAGCACTTTTCAACGCGGGGTGCTGATGGCGAACCTTAACCATTGATATTCACCGATATCGGTAAATCTAAAATCTAACATCTAAAATCTAAAATCGATTTAGGGAAGCCAGCGGGGGTGATAGCCGGCAAAGGGAAGTTCTTCTGGCTGTACTTTTGCGGGAGAACTGTCTGCGGGTATTTCTAATAAGGGTAGCAGCCAGAGGCGGCTGGTGGCGATCGACTGTCCGCCCGAGTTGCGGGGACTGTCTGCTGCTGTGGGTGTTGCCGTAGTGACTGATTGGTCGAAAATTAATGCGAGTCCGTCGGGAGATAAACTGATTTGGGTATCTAATTGGTTGGGCAAAACCAGCAGCGGTTTGATGGTTCCTACCACGCGAGTGCCATCTTTTTTGAGGTCGATGGCGGCGATGAAAGGCTGTTCTTTGTAGCTTTCTGTTTTGAGGCGTTCGGCTAGCAAGCAGTAGAGACGCTGGAATTGGTTGTCTTTGTTTTTGCGCGGGTCGAAATAAACGGCGATTATGCTGCCGGGAATGCGCAATATTTCTTGTTCGACGCCTTGGTTGTCTAAGATAAAGAGCGATCGAGTGTAGTCAGCTGTTGTATTTAACGTAGGCGGCGGCGGAGTTGTCGCGGGCCATCCCTAATACTTGTTCGTATTTTGGCAAAAATTCTACGGGGTCTGCTTCTGGTTTGAGGGGGACGATCGCTAATCCTTGTTTTTGAGATATTACCATCGATTTGCTGTCGGGGCGAATCATAAAATCTCCGCCTTGTTGGTTCTCCAAGGGTTTGGGCGCCACTTTTTCTTCCAAAATCCAAGGACTGAAATCGCCGGGATTGCGCCGGTTGACGCGCTGGATAATGATGATTTTTCCGTCGGCTGAGAGGTCGAATTTGAGGTTTTGGTAGTCTTTGGAGTCTAAGAGTTTGTCGATTCTACCTGCTGGTTGTGCTGGTTGGGCTTCCGATCCGGGGGATTGGGGATTGAGGCCGGTGGTGACTGTAAATAGTTCTTGATTTAGGGTGCCGCCTGTACGGGCGAGCGATCGATCTGTGGCTGAGAATAAAATGCGATCGCTGTCGGGATACGGTTTAAAGTCGGTGACAACTAAATCTTTGGGAGTCAGCGGTATCGGTTTCGATTCGCTGCTTGAGAGATTGACTAGCATTAATCTGCTTTCTGTTTCGCCTTGGACGCCGATGTAAACAAAAGCTCGATCGCGACTGCGAAAGGAACTGCTAAACGGTTGAATTGGCGTGCCTTTATTTTGGTTGTTTTCGCCGAAATACTTGTCGGTTGCGCCGGCGAGTTTTACTGTGTAGGTAACGCCGTAGGGTGCTGGATCTTTGAGGGTGTAAGCCATGCGCCTTCCCGCCCAGCTAAATTTACCGGGGAGGGGCGGTTCTAGTTTTAAGTTTTCCTCGACGGTGGAGTGGTTCATCGGCCGAAAGAAGTTGAGAATAAAGCCGGTATCTGCGGCGCCGATTTGTTTGTTTTCCCAGGTAAATTCTCGCACTCTCGGTGCTGTGCGATCGCCAGTCAGCAGCAACACTCCCATTAAGACGCTCAGCAGTAGCATGAGGAAGATCGCCGTGCGGTCGATCGGCTGTTTGAATGGCCCAATAGTGAAGGGTGAAGGATTAATTTTTTTGTTAAAAATACTCACAAATCTTTCTCTCCTCTTCCTGCTGACAATTAACTGCCAAATTTTCCCTATCTAATTTTACAGTCCCGGACGCACTCCCGACCCTGAGAAACCAGTTTTTTTTACAGGATAAATGGCTGCCACCTCTTTTTTTGCCAAAAAACTGGTTTTTGAAATTTGTCGTGCGTCCATAACTCAATTAAACTGACCTCCTGAGAATTTACTTAAATATCAATACGCTTGGGTTATGGATATCCAACGAACTGCTTCTCAGGATTTTATGGGAAATACAGGCATATTTTAGAGGTCAGATTATTCCCCTCTGAACTGTATTGGCAAATATTTCATGGCTCCGTCTTAGATCTTCAGGTGAAAGGTGATCTATCGGTAGCCCGCCACCCAGAGACATTCTCACAAAAAGTATGATTGCTAGTGCCCCTAAAAATAGTGCTGTCAACTTCATATCCTCCCAAAAACAACTTAGTCCTTCTTTCCTAAGACCGTAGGTAACTACTAAATAAGTAGGAATGTCACCGACAGCTACAGCAATCACAGCACCTAAATTACCCATAAAATGATATCCTACTGGGATGCCAATAGCGATACTCAAGAAAGTTGCGAGATTGCCCATAGCTGCGTACTGAGATTTTCCGATAGCTAACAAACAAGAACCCATCAAATTGTGGAGAGTCGTGTGCCAGATACCTAAAGCCAAGATTGGCATCATCCACGATGCTGCCATATACTCTTTTCTGTACAGTGTTAAAATTAGCTGATCTCCAAAGCTCACAAAAATTGCTAAGCCTAGGGCTAAAGGGATCAGAATCAAGTTGCGGTTTTTGATGACTTTAGCCCGCAATTCATGGCGCGGCAATTCTGCCAGCATCGAAATAGAGGGAAAAATTACCCGACCGGCGAGGGCGATGATTACTTGCCGAGGCATATCGCCGAGGGTAAAAGCGATGCCGTAAATGCCCAACAGTGTTAAACTAAATATTTTCCCGAGAACTAGGCGATCGGCTTGAGAACACAGAAAATATAAAACTGTAGACAAAAATATCCATTTTCCATACGAAAATATTTCTTTAGCTGCTTCTCGCTCCCAAGCAAAGCGGTTTGACTTGCCGGGAATCAAAAAATGGCTCCATACTAACTCCACTAAACAGGAAGTCAAACCGCCTGCGAGGATAGCCCAGATACTGCGATCGAACCATGCCCACACAATCATCACTGTAGTAGAAATGAGCTGTATGACCAGCTCAAAAATTACTACTTTCTTGACAGTCATTTTGCGTTCGAGACTGGATACGGAAGTGGATTTAAACCCTCCTATTAGAGTATTTATACTTATGATTGGAATCAACCACAGGAGACGGGGTTCTCGATAGAAATTAGCAACGGGCCAAGTGATTAAAATTAAACAAAACCAAATAAAACAACTGCGAATAACTTGCATTGTCCAAGCGGTGTTGAGAAATTCCGGATCTTCTCCACGCTTGTTTTGAATGATGCTTGGACCCAGACCTATGTCTGTGAATAGGTGGACACCTGTGATGAAAACGTAGGCTAGACCCATTAGACCAAATAGTTCTGGCAACAGCAGGTGCGTCAGGATTAGGTTGCTGCCGAATCGGATAATTTGACTGCTTCCATAGCTGGCGATCGTCCACGCAGCACCTTTGATAGCTAATTTTTTTTCGGATGACATATACTCTAAACTTATTTCCTAATTATGAGTCTAGTTGGTGAATCTGTTATTGGCAACTCCTACAGGATGCTGCTGCCACTTTTATAGCTGACTTTACCGTGTATTAATTTCTTTGCGGAGGACGGGCGGGACGCCCATCCCACAATCACAAAGGTAAAATTTAATCTCCAACTTGCTGGATATCTAATAATCATAAGGGTTTTTCGGGCGGGACGCCCATCCCACAATCACAAAGGTAAAATTTAATCTCCAACTTGCTGGATATCTAATAATCATAAGGGTTTTTCGGTTCGGGAATTGGTTTGAGGGAGGATGCTTGAATGATTAATTTGCGCTTGCCTTGCAGTTCTTCTACGATCGTTTCTCCTTCTATTTCTAGCCAACTGTCTGGGGCAAAGGCGGTGCGGCTTTGACCGATCAGTAATTTTACCGGCAACCCGATCGGATAGGCGTCCGCCGCGCAGCAGGTAATGATAAAACGCCCCAGCCACAGATATTGTTCTGCTACGTTGGGCGGGTGAATCACAAATCCTTGAACCTTGACTTTTTGACCTGTGTATGTATCGGGTTCCGGATTGAAATTTAACAGCCGCACCCATTCGACGAGCGATCGGCTTTCGGGCTTTGTAGTATTGCGAAATTCTTGGGGTTGCAGTCTCGTGATGGGCAGGGATTCGGTGAGGCCTCGTTCGAGTGCTGTCTGGCTGGTAAATGTGCGGGGCGTGGTTGCTAAGCCGATTAATGCGACGCTCAACATTAAGGTGCTGCCGATACTGGGGGGAAATAAAGTAACGTGTTCAACTTCTGTGCTTCTGAGAGATTTATTTGCTGGGGATGTCCGCGATTGCTTGTTGGTGCGATCGGCTTTTAAGATTTCCCAAGTTTTTAACCCGCCAATCACCATTAAGCCGATTCCTGCCGCCACAGTCAACCCAAAGTAATTGGGGTGAATGAGAATGCTTAGTTTGCCGGTGATCCAATATTTGAGGAGCAATATTCCCCACGCTAGGATAGCTAGGGCATCCAGCCAGGGGCTAATTTTCTTTAAATTCATTTTTTAAGAGTCATTAGTCATTGGTCATTGGTCATTAGTCATTGGTCATTGGTCATTGGTCATTGGTCATTGGTCATTGGTCATTAGTTATTGGTTATTGGTCATTGGTCATTGGTCATTAGTTATTGGTCATTGGTCATTGGTTATTGGTCATTAGTATTGGTTATTGGTCATTGGTTATTGGTCATTGGGAATCTATAGTTATTTTTCCGTCTAGGCTCATTTATTAACCTAGATACAAGTTGACAGCGAGGGTCATTAAAAAGGTTAACTGAGCTGCCAAGACTACTAAGTAAATTACGGCTCTACCTTTAAAAATAGATAGCATTAAACCGATGCCTTTGAGGTCAATCATCGGGCCGAAGACGAGAAATGCTAACAGCGAACCGCTGGTAAATGTGGAAGCAAAAGAGAGGGCAAAAAAGGCATCTACTGTAGAACAAATCGATACGACTGCGGCTAATAACAGCATGGCGAGAATCGAGGAAACGGGGCCTTGCCCGAGGTTGAGAATTAGTTCGCGGGGTGCGGCAACTTGAATGATGGCGGCGATCGCACTTCCGATGACCAAAACTCCTCCCAATTCGCGCAACTCCTGTACCATAGTATCTAAAAGCAGGCGCAGACGCTCTAGAGAAACGCGGTGAAACATGGAGGAACGTTTCGACGTTTTTTCGGTTTTGCCTGTTTGTAAGGGCTTCCACTCGTCTTGTAGCAAAGATTCGATCGGCACTGCACCACCCTGACCTAGCATAAAAGTTCCCGACTGCAACAGTAGCGGAGTGTCGGCTTGGGCGAGTTCTTTTTCGGAAAACTCTGGTTTTGGGAGGGGAATCGCCCGGGCTACAGAAGGGTGTAACAGAGGCCGCAAGTCTGTTTGGACGCTGACACAAGGCCCGGATAATTGTTAAGTTTGTTTTGAAATTTTAATTCAAGTGTAAAAATAAATTCGATAAAATAGAAAATTTGACATTTTAATCGAAATTCAACGATATTGAGAAATTAATTTATCAAAATTGAGAAAAAATTATATTTTCGGAATCGCGATTTGTTAATAAATTTTATACAAATAAGAGAAATAATTAGAGTAAAAAAATTTAAACTCTTGGAATAATGAAAAATACATATTATTTTAAGTTAATTCGAAGATTGATTATTTCTAAAAGCCGAATACTTCTCACTCAGAGAGGCTAGATAGCCTGCTGACGTGCGAAAAGATCCGCAAAAATCCAACTCGGCCTTGAACAAAATCGAAAAGTACTTAATGAAATCCTCCTTGAGGCGAGGTAACTCCTGACACGAAGCAATATTCAAGAACGAGTCGAAGAGTCGGTCGTAAAGCTCATCGTACTGCCGCGGTACCGAGCTCGGAATCCTATTTCGGCCGTTCGCTGTGTACGTGGTCATGTACTTGCGGAAGATGATACAGTAGATGGACGACACGATGCCGTAGTAGTCGATTTGAAAGGTCCACGGACGATTCGCTCTCATCTCGCTGCACTGCAGGGACTTGCGCTCATTCTTGGCCACGAACTCTGTGCTGGCGGGCAGGAGGCCGAGGTCAATGCTCCGGTTGTAGTCGATGAGAACGAGACACTTGGTGCGCGTGTCGTCAAAGTAGCTCATGTCGCCGGTGGGCAGCGTGTCGATGAGCAAGTTGTCCACTTTAATGTCCGCGTGGATTATCTGACACTTGTGCAGGTAGTTGAGCACGTGCAGCATCTCCAATGTTAAGTAGAGCACGAACCAGTACGGGAACGGCTCGTCGCGTGTGATGTGATAATTGATCAAATTCTTGTTTATGTGAATACAATAATCATGAAAATATCGAGTTTGAATCAGGAAAGAAACTGCTTAAATGTCCATACTAATAATGTCCCGTTCGGGTAATAATTCATGGTTGAAAGACAGCCGTTTCGGTAGGTCACAAAATTGCTCATGCGGACGAACGAGGCGGTCGGGTTGACGTTCTTGCCTCCCTCGGCCGCCATAATTCTACCCAATCGCTCGTGTATGGTCTCTGTTATGTAAAACTCCCAGGCGGTGGGTTGCTTGTCGATCTTTTAAATCAAATTCTGATTGTGAGAATTCGAGTACAACTTATTAAAAAATCAGAAACATACTTTTGAAAACTCACTTTGAGCGCCTTTAGCGACTTGTCGCTGGCCTGAATCGTATAGATCTTGGCATACGATCCGCGTCCGATCTCCTTTAAAACGCTGTAGTTCGCGTTTTGCAGCGCAATGAACGTGTGCGCTTTAACCTCGGGCAAGTCGACATGCACGGCGGCGAAGCTGGCGTTTCGCTTGAGCTGCTGCAGCGGGCCGCGGTTGAGCAGTCGATTCTTGAACTCGAAATTAAACGGCTCACGGATATTGAATACAACAGTTTCGCTGAGACGAGAGTGCGTCGAGTCCAGGCTGATCGAGGTGGTGACACTTGACCAGTTGTCGTCATAAGTTAACGCCGCTGACGGTTCTTCGCCACTGACCACTACATAGTCCTGTTCAGAGTTTTTCGTCGATTCACTGCTCGTCGTCGCGTTATCGTTCTCGTTGTTGGTTGCTTTCTGCCTGGCCCGCTCCAGTATGTCTTTCAGCTTACTAACGTTTCGCGTGGTCACTTGAAAGCTCATGTCAACGTGGCTATTGTAGCACATGACGTAGAAGTCGCTCTTGAAAGTTTTCTCCAAAGTCTCGCTGGTGAACAACTGCTTCTCGCTGCCGGCCTGGGAAACGGTCACGGCGCATGGTGTGGCATTGATTGCAAAATTCGGTTTCTGTGTATTCTTGCAAGAATAAAGTGAATATATTGTTAGAATTTTCACAGTCGTTTATTGGCAAAAACGCCGAGAATTTTTATGAGACACCTCAGGTCTATGTACATACTGTCTGTGATGTATTCTCTCTGAAGTTGTGACAACGATTTATCGGCAGACTAAACTCCTCATCCCAGAACATGCTGCGATTGTTCATGCCTGTGAAATTGCCTAGTGATGCCTGCTCGTCGTCCAGATCAAAACAGACGTTTTTTTTACTGTTTCCGAGACCGCTCAATTTCGGAGTTGTCGTTGCACAGGCCACCCGAAGCTCATCGTCATTCTGATGCAGCAACACACGCGAGTTGGTGTCCAACGAGTTCTCATTGAGTCGTCTGGTGGCCGTGGCCGATGCCCCGATGATGAGCCTCTATCCCGAAATGGATGCCGCGACGGTGGCTGCGATGCAGCCCGACAGCAAGCGCCTGCGGATTGCGAAGTAGACGAGAAAAGCCCTCTCCCTCTGGGAGAGGGCTGGGTGAGGGGGAGCTGGCGAGGGCTTATCCGCTAAGCCTCCCCGCCCCCTCGATAGACCAGCGCAAGCGTCCCCTTACCCCGCCCCTCTCCCGGAGGGAGAGGGAGAACCCAACACCTCAGCCAGAAGCACACCATGACCACGATCACCAACTTCATCGAAGACCAGTTCCGCCACTTCAACGCCGGTGCCCTCCGCGATGCCGCGCGCGGTTTCAAAACGCATATCGACAATGGCGGCAAAATGTTCGTCACCCTCGCAGGCGCGATGTCCACCGCCGAGCTCGGCATCAGCCTCGCCGAGATGATCCGCGAAGGCAAAATCCACGGCATCTGCTGCACCGGCGCGAACCTGGAAGAAGACCTCTACAACGCGGTGGCGCACGATTCCTACGTCCGCATCCCGAATTACCGCGACCTTACCCCGCAGGATGAATGGGACCTCGTCAGCCGCCACCTCAACCGCGTGACCGACACCTGCATCCCCGAAGACGAAGCCATCCGCAAACTCTTCCATTTCTTCAAGAAGAACCTGGACGCCGCCGTGGAATCCGGCGAGGCCTACTTCCCGCACGAATACATGTACAAAGTGATCCTGGACCCCGAATTCCAGGCTCAGTTCCAAATCCCCCGCGAGAACAGCTGGATGCTGGCCGCGGCCGAGCGCAATCTGCCGATCTTCGTGCCGGGCTGGGAAGATTCCACCACCGGCAACATCACCTGCGCCGAATCGATCCTCAACCCCGCCGTGCTGGGTTCGGTGAAGACCGGCCTGCATTACATGCAGCGCATGGTGGAATGGTACAAGGAGATGACGGCCGCGGACCAGGAACTTGGTTTCTTCCAGATCGGCGGCGGCATCGCGGGCGATTTTCCCATCTGCGTCGTGCCGCTCATCCAGCAGGATCTGGAGGAGCCCGCTAAATTCTGGAGCTATTTCGCGCAGATCACCGACGCGCAGGAAAGCTATGGCGGCTATTCCGGCGCCCTGCCCAACGAAAAGATCACCTGGGGCAAACTCGCCATCGACACCCCGAAATTCGTCATCCATTCGGACGCGACGATCGTGGCGCCGCTGGTGTTTGCCTACGTTCTAGGAAAATAAGAAACGGCATGCCACTTCGCTTCCATCCTCCCAACGGCGCGATTATCCGCTGCAATTTCGAGGGTCTGGTTGTGCCGGAGATGGTGAAGATTCGTCCCGTTATCGTCGTGTCTCCGCGCCCCCAACGCGCCCATGGCGGCCTTTGCACCGTCGTAGCGCTTTCCACCACCGCGCCAGCCCGTCCCGAACCGCATCAGATTCTGCTGCGCCTGCCTGGCGAGTTGCCCGGTTGGATGGAGCGAGAGGCTTGGCTCAAGGGCGATATGATCTATCGCATGCGTTTCGCGCGGCTGGATTACTATGCGCTCGGCAAGGATAGAGAGGGTCGCAGACAATATTATCAGGGCCGGTTCGATGCGGCAGAAATGACGCGCATCCGTCGCGCTGTAGGTCGGTTCCTCGGCCTGACACCTTGACAAAATGCCGAAGATGCGTGAATATATCCAAGTCTGCTTCGCGGCTCCGCCGTGTCAAGCCTTAAGCCCCGACAACGGGCCGTTGTACCACCGGGCGAATCGCAAGCCCTGGTACAACGTAGTGCGATTCACTCATTCCAGGAAAGCTACGGCGGCTATTCCGGCGCCCTGCCGAACGAAAAGATCACCTGGGGCAAACTCGCCATCGACACCCCGAAATTCGTGATCCATTCGGACGCGACGATCGTCGCGCCGCTGGTTTTTGGGTATGTATTGGGGAAATAACGTCTCGACTTCCGATGCGAAAGGCGGTGGATGGTTCGTTCACCGCCTTTTTCTTTGGAGCCGTCATGGCCGAGACCACCATTCACGACACCCCACAGCGCGTCGCGCTCGATCTGTACCGCAACCTCGTTTCCACGGCACTGACCGAGCACGCGCAGGAAAGCAACCAGGGTGCCTCGCCCGACCTCACGGTCGATCAGCATCTCCAACTCTACCGCCGCTGCTTCCACGCCATGTACGGTTTCGAGACCGACAAGCAGGGCAATCCGTTGAATCAGGAAAAATTACCGGGCGTATAAAACCAACATTTCAATCACGATCATTGTCACAAAACCTTCACTTTCATTCACCGCGCCGTGCCCTATGGTCGCCTAGTTACTTTTATCCTAGTTCGCTAGAACAATAATAATAACTTTCTGTTGTGTAAGGGCTTAAACGCTTCAGAGTAAAATAGTAGAAGCCAAACTTGTTCAACTGATGTTATCCCTTTACTGTTATGGTTCAAAGAGATGATGGTCAAATGTTTGTAGCAAACATCTGACCCTATCGCTAAAGCCCTTGTGGCTAGTAGAACAATTGACCTTCACCAGCATTTGGAGAAGGACGCCTCTTTTGAGCGTGTAATCAAGAGTACGGTTTGTCATACCCATTTCAACATGACCAAGACAGGTTCCTTCGGGAGCCTGTTTTTGTTTGAGGATGCGGTTGTATTGTCAGCAGTGGTTTTTATAATCACAGTCTAACCTCCGACGATTGTCCGCCATGACCGACCCCAAACACAACGAAACCTCCCAAGCCACCAAAGACCTCGTGGCCCAGGGCCAGCGCTATTATCTGCCGAATTACAAACCGCGCGAGATGATCCTGAGCCATGGCAAGGGCTCGGTGCTGTGGGATCTGGACGGGAACGAGTATATCGACCTTGGCGCGGGCATCGCGGTGAATTCGCTGGGGCATCAGGACCCCGATCTGGTGGCGGCGCTGGAAGAACAGGCGCATAAGCTCTGGCACACCTCGAACATCTTCTTCACCGAACCGCCCGTGCAGTTGTCGAAGGAACTGGTCGAAACCAGCGGCTTCGCCACGCGCGCCTTCTTCTGCAATTCCGGCGCGGAAGCGAACGAAGCGGCGATCAAGCTGGCGCGCAAATTCGCCGCCGACAAGGGCAAGACGCCCGAACAGCGCGAGATCATCACCTTCACCGGCTCCTTCCACGGCCGCACGCTGACCACCGTCACCGCCACCGCGCAGCCGAAATACCAGCATGGCTTCGAACCCCTGCCCGGCGGTTTCGTCTATTGCGATCCGTTCAACAGCCCAGAGGCGGTTGAGGCACTACTGTCGGACCGCACCTGCGCCATCATGATGGAAACCGTGCAGGGCGAAGGCGGCATCCTGCCCGCCACGGTGGAATTCATGCATTACCTGCGCGAAGCCTGCGACCGCACCGGCGCATTGCTCATCATGGACGCCGTGCAATGCGGCATGGGCCGCACCGGCAAACTCTGGGGCCACCAATATTCCGACATCGTCCCCGACGTGTTGACCACCGCGAAGGCCCTCGGCGGCGGCTTCCCGATCGGCGCCATGCTGGTCGGTCCGAAGGCGGAAAACACGCTGCAGTTCGGCAGCCACGGCAGCACTTTCGGCGGCAACCCGATGGCCTGCGCGGTGGCGCGCGTCGCGTTGCGCAAGATCAATTCGGCGGAGGTGCAGGCGAACGTCGAAGCCCGCTCGAAGCAATTCTTCGCGGCACTGCAGCAGCTCGGCGACAAACACGGCATCTTTGAACTCATCCGCGGCCGCGGCCTGATGATCGGCGCGGTGCTGAAAGAGCAATGGCACAATAAAGCAGGCGATATCGGCGAAGCGGCGCGCAAACACGGGGTGCTGATTCTGCAAGCCGGCCCGAACGTGCTGCGCTTCCTGCCCCCGCTGACGATCACGGAAGCGGAAGCGAGCGAAGGGTTGAAGCGATTGGATGCCGCGCTGGCGGAGTATCTCAGCGTCTAGTCGCGCCTTCTCCACACTCCGCATTTGATGCGGAGTCTCCCTCCGCCCTCTCATCCCCACCATTCGCGCCAAGCCGCGAGACTCCGCATCAAGTGCGGAGTGTGAATAGGTCGTTGTCATTCCCCTCGTCATCCCGGCCTTGTGCCGGGATGACAGAACGGAGTGTGGCTGATACGATAAGCCCATGAATCAATACCAGCCTTCCCTTGGCCAGATTGCCGCCGCCCAGCCCGCTATGGTCGAGCGCGTGATGACTTGGAGTGCAATCAATTCCGGCAGTTTTAATGGCGCGGGTCTCGCGCGCATGGCGCAGTTGCTGGAAGCGGAATTCGGGGCATTGGCGGAAACATCCGAGCGCATTCCCCTCGCGCCCATGCAGCGCGTCACCCAACAAGGCCATCTCGAATCCGTTCCGCTGAACGATATATTGCGCTTCCGCACCCGCCCGAACGCCCCCATCCAAGTGCTGCTGGTCGGGCATTACGATACGGTGTTCGGGGCGGAGCACGCGTTTCAAACGCCGCGCATCGAAGGCGATACGATCATCGGGCCGGGGGCGGCCGATCTCAAGGGCGGATTGGTTGTCATGCTCGAAGCGCTGCGCGCGCTTGAAGCCTCGCCCTGGAAAGACCATCTCGGCTGGGAAGTACTGCTGAACCCCGATGAAGAAATCGGCTCGCCCGGCTCCGGCCCGCTGCTGATGGAAGCCGCCAAACACCATCATCTCGGCCTCGTCTACGAACCCGCGATGGCGGATGGCGTGCTGGCAGGGGCGCGCAAAGGAAGCGGAAATTTCACCTGGGTGGTGCGCGGGCGCGCGGCGCATGCGGGGCGGGATGTCGCGGCGGGGCGCAATGCCATCGTCGCCTTGGCCGAACTCACCGGCAAGCTTGCGGCGCAGCATGGGGCGCGGCCGGAACTGACGATCAATCCCGGCGTCATCTATGGCGGCACGGTGGTGAATACGGTGCCGGATCTGGCGCAGCTGAGCTTCAACATCCGCATGCAGCGCCCCGAGGACATGGCATGGGCGGAAGGCATGATGGCGGAGATCGCGGCCACGCTGGAAAGCCGGGAGGGCTTCGCGCTGGAGCGCCATGGCCGCTTCACCCGCCCACCGAAACCACTTACCCCTGGCATTCTGCATCTGTTCGATCTGCTGAAAGACTGCGGCCAACAGCTCGATATCCCCATCAGCCATCGCCCAAGCGGCGGAGTTTGCGATGGAAATAACCTTGCTGCCGCAGGTCTGCCCAATGTAGACACGCTCGGCGTGGTCGGCGGCAACCTTCACAGCGACCAGGAATTCATGGTAGTATCGTCTTTGAAGGAGCGCGCGCAGCTTTCCGCCCTGCTGCTGTTGCGCCTCGCGAGTGGGGAGCTCACCCTGCCGCCGATGTAACAGGAGACGATATGCTGCGCCTGCGCCAAGTACGCGAATCCGATCACCCCGCTTTGATGGAAATGGCCTATGAGGCGGGCTATGGTATGACCTCCCTGCCCCGGCATACGGATGTGCTGGAGGCGAAGATCGCCTCGGCGGTGAGCAGTTTCCAGGGCCGCCCGAAACATCCGCGCGAGGAATTGTTTCTTTTCGTGCTGGAGGATTCGGCCAGCGGCCATGTGGTGGGCTGCACGGGCATCAAGGCGCATGTGGGCCTCAGCCATCCGTTTTATTCCTATCGCATCAGCACACTCACCGCGCATTCCCGCGATCTTGGGGTGAATAACCTGCAGCAGGTGCTGACCAAGGTGAACGATTACACCGGCGCCACCGAAATCGGCTCGCTGTATCTCAAAGCCGCCGCGCGCCATGGTGGCACGGGCCGCTTTCTCTCGCGCTGCCGCTTTCTGATGCTGGCCGAATTTCCCGATCTATTCGACAAGACCGTGATCGCCGAAATGCGCGGCATGCATGACGAGCAGGGCGAAACGCCCTTCTACGACCAGATCGCCCGTCACTTTCTGGAGATGCCCTTCTGGCAGGCGGATTACACGCATGCGACCAAGGGCGGGCAGTTCGTGGCCGATCTCATGCCGAAATACCCGATCTATATTTCGCTGCTCAGCCAGGAAGCGCAGGATAGCATCGCCCAGGCGCATCCGGCTTCGGTGCCCGCCATGCGGATTCTGGAGCGCGAGGGATTTCAATGCGCGGGCTATATCGATATTTTCGACGGCGGCCCGACCCTCGAGGCCAAGCGCGACCGCATCCGCACCGTGATCGAAAGTCGCCATGCGGTCATTTCGCAGATCACCGATCTGGAAGGCGAAGGGCCGGTATGGATGCTGTGCAGCACCGAGTTGCACGATGTGCGCATGGGCCTTAGCCGTTTGCATCTGTTCGACGACGGCACCATCGGCCTGCCGCGCCGCACGGCGCTGCATCTTGGGCTGGAGCCGGGGATGGGCCTGCGTTTCGCGGCGATGGAATGAATGTCATTCCCGCACAGACGGGAATCCAGTAAGCCCTGCAAGTACGGTGTTCCGATTTCTGGATTCCCGTCTGCGCGGCAACGACAAGAAGGAAAGATGATGTTTCAATCGCTGAATCCCGCCAATGGCGAAGTGCTTTGGGAAGGCGTTGCTGCCGATGAAACGGCCGTTGATGCTGCGGTGCAGCATGCGCGGGGTGCGTTCGAGTCCTGGGCGCGCATTTCTTTCGAAGCGCGCGTCGAAATCGTCGAGCGTTACCGTGCGATATTGGAAACCAAACGCGAGATATTGACCGACATCATCGCCCAGGAAACCGGCAAGCCGCGCTGGGATTCGGCGACCGAGGTGACGGCGATGATCGGCAAGATCGCCATATCCATCGCCGCTTACCGCGAACGTACCGGCAGCAAAACGCTTGCCGCCATCGCGGGCGCCACTCCCACTTTACACCACCGGCCACATGGGCTGGTCGCCGTGTTCGGGCCGTACAATTTCCCCGGCCATTTGCCCAACGGGCATATCGTACCCGCTTTGCTGGCGGGCAATGCGGTGCTGTTCAAGCCCAGCGAATTGACACCTTGGGTGGCGGAGGCGATGCTAGATTGCTGGCGCGAGGCGGGATTGCCGAATGGGGCACTGACCGTGCTGCAAGGCGGGCGCGAGACGGGCATGGCGCTGGCCGCGCATCCTGGCATCGACGGGATATTTTTCACCGGCAGTGCCAATACCGGCGCGGCGCTGCATCGGCAGCTGGCAGGCCAGCCGCAGAAGATTCTGGCGCTGGAAATGGGCGGCAACAATCCGCTCATCGTCCATCGCAGCGGCGCGCCGGAAACGGTCGCCTACCATATCGTGCAATCCGCTTTTCTGAGCAGCGGCCAGCGCTGCACCTGTGCGCGGCGCTTGATTCTGCAGCGGGATGCGGAGGGGGACGCAGTGCTGGAAGCCGTGCTGCAGCTCACGCGCCAGCTGCATGTGGGCGCATGGAACGACACGCCCGAGCCGTTCCTCGGGCCGGTCATCGGGAATGCGGCGGCGGAGCAATTGCTGCATGCGCAGGAAACCATGCTGGCCAGTGGCGCCACGCCTTTGCTGCGCATGAAACGTTTGCACGAAAACCTGCCTTTCCTCAGCCCCGGCATCCTCGATGTGAGCGGTCTGCCGAACCGCCCGGATGCGGAGCATTTCGGTCCGCTGCTGCAGGTGGTCCGCGTGCATGGCATCGAAGCGGCGGTGGAAGAAGCGAACCGCACGGACTACGGATTGAGCGCCGCGCTCTTCACCGAGGATGCTGCCTTGTGGCAGCATTTGTCCCCCCGCTTGCGCGCGGGCGTGCTGAACTGGAACCGCCAGACCACCGGCGCAAGTTCGGCCCTGCCCTTCGGCGGTGTGGGCCGCTCCGGCAACCATCGCCCCAGCGCTTATTACGCGGCGGATTATTGCGCCTATCCGGTGGCGGGCATGGAAGCGTCGAAGCTGCCCGAAGCCAATACACCCAGCCCGGGAATGGGCTTGTAATATGGGCGAAGCGCGTGTGATGGAGGCGAATTTCGACGGCTTGGTGGGGCCGACGCATAATTACGCGGGCCTCGCTTTCGGCAACGTCGCCTCCGCCGCCAATCGCGGAAGCGTCGCCAATCCGCGCGCGGCGGCGTTGCAGGGCTTGCGGAAAATGAAATTCCTGGCCGATCTCGGTATTCCCCAGGCCGTACTGCCGCCGCAGCCGCGCCCGCGTTTGGATGTGCTGCGTAGTTTGGGATTCACCGGGAAAGACGCCGCGATCATCGAAGCCGCGCACCGCGCCGCGCCGCATCTGCTGGCGCAGGTCTATTCCGCTTCCGGCATGTGGGTGGCGAATGCGGCGACGGTCAGCCCGAGCGCGGATACGGCGGATGGCCGCGTGCATTTCACCCCTGCCAATCTGCTCACTTCGCTGCACCGCAGCATCGAGGCGGAACAGACGCGGAACATACTTGCGCAGATATTCGCCAATCCAGTGTATTTCGCGGTGCACGCCCCTCTGCCCGCGCATCAGGATTATGCCGATGAAGGGGCGGCGAATATGCTGCGGCTGACGCCGGAACATGGCGCGGAAGGGCTGGAAGTGTTGGTGTATGGACGCGACGCACTCGCCCCGAACCTCGCCCCTCAACGCTATCCCGCCCGACATACGCGGCAGGCCTGCGAGGCGGTGTTTCGCGGCCATGGCGTGCGCCGGACGCTAAACCTGCGCCAGCATCCCGCCGCGATCGATGCTGGAGTGTTTCACAACGATGTCATCGGCGTGGCCAATGAATCCATTCTGCTGACCCATGCTTTGGCTTTCGCCGAAGGCGGGCAGGCTTTCCGGCAATTGCGCGAACTCGGCGGGGATTGGCTGAAGCTGATCGTCATCGGCGAGGACGAAGTGCCGCTGGCGGATGCGGTGAAAAGTTATCTGTTCAACACACAGATCGTGACATTGCCGGAAGGCGGCATGATGATCCTCGCGCCTGGTGAGTGCGAAGAAACCGAAAGCGCGCGCCAGGCGCTGGAGCGCATCCGCGCAGCCAACACCAACCCCATCCAATCCGTGCAATTCATCGATCTGCGCGAAAGCATGCGCAATGGCGGCGGCCCGGCCTGTCTGCGTTTGCGCGTGGTGCTGACGGAAGCGGAACGCGAAGCCACCCATCCCGGCATCTGGCTTACGGAGGCACGGTATGCGGCGCTTACCAACTGGGTGGAGAAGCATTACCGCGACCGCCTGAGCCCCACGGATCTCGGTGATCCGGCGTTGGCTGTAGAGGTGATGAACGCGCTCACCGCGCTGGAACCGATTCTCGATTTGCAGATCATCGACTAAATTTCATCGGAAGAGAGAAGCCATGCATCCCGTTCTCGCCAGTGCTTATAACGCTTTCCGTGGCCTTGCCGCGCCGGGGATGGGATTGATTTTTCTGGGCTGCTTTCTGGCCAGCCTCGCCACCCTGGTGGCGGCAGGTTTCGGTTTCACCTGGGGAATCGGGGCGCTGCTTGCGCATTACCAGATCGAGGGCGGTTTCTGGCTATGGCTGCTGGGCGGCACTTTCGGCTCTTGGCTGCTGCTGACCTTGTTCTTTCCGCTCTTGATGCCGATCATCGTCAGCTTCTTCGACGAACAGATCGCCGGGCGGATCGAGCGCGCGGCCTATCCCGCTTTGGCCATCGGTACGCCGCAGCCTTTCTGGAACGATCTGCGGGCGGATGTAGCCTTCACGCTGAAAGCACTGGCGCTTAATCTCGCTTCGCTGCCCCTGCTGCTGATCGCGCCGCTCTATATCCCCGCCTATTACGCCTTGAACGCCTATCTGCTCGGCACGCAATTCTTCATGATGGCGGGGGGACGGCATGTGGGCAAAGCGGCGGCGCGCGAGCTGGCGCGGCAAAAGCGCGGTTCGGTCATGACGGGCGGTTTCCTGATCATTCTTTGCGCGCACGTTCCCTTTCTCAATCTTATTGCACCCTTCTGGGGCGTGGCCTTGATGGTGCATCTCTATCAGCGGCTGAGCCCGCCAGCGGTCATCCCGCCCGCATCTATCGCATGAATGAATTCTGCGCCCCGTCTGGGACGCTGAAGCGGTGATTGGGAAGCAACCCGGAATCACTCAGGGATGTCGTTTCTTCCGGCGTTAGAAATCGTTTGATGGATCGGAATAGCGCCGAAGCGCGGGCGTGCTCCACGGGCCGATAGTCGGTTTTCAACCCACCCGTGATCGTTCCATCCCCCGGCGTTGGGTAATGGCCGGTAAAAATGCTTTGAAAGTCGAAACCCGCATCTACCTGCAGGCGCAGCAGCGCCTCTGCCGATCGTGTCTCTCCCTCAGCACGCAGCCGGGCTTCGATGCGATCGAGCAATAAAGCATGCTCGGAGATATTCGTGACGAGTTCCAAGTCCATGGGAGTTCCTTCAGCCGCCTGCGTCTTCACATAAAGAAAGGGCGCTCGTGAAAGCGCCCTTTCTTATTCGTTCGCACCAGGCAAATTACTTGGTGGTTACTTTTACTTCCACGCGGCGATCCGGTGCGTTGCACTTGATGCTGCCTGGGGTGGGTTTTGCGGAGCATTTGGTGTTGGCGTCGGCTTCACCCAATGCACGGATTTCGGAAACATTGGCTTTCACGAGGCCTTTGGCCTGCAGGTATTTCGCAACGCGGAGCGCGCGTTTTTCCGACAGGCGGCGGTTGTAATCGACATTGCCGATTTTGTCGGCGAAACCGACGACGCTGGCGCTGTCGACGTTTTTGCCTTTCAGGCTGGCGGCCAGTTTATCCAGATCGTGCTGAGCATTGGTGCTCAGCTTGGAGCTGTTGAAAGCGAAATAGACGGTGGCTTCACCGGCCAGTTTGCTTTTACCAGCGGCGGTATCCAGGCACTCGCCCGGTTTGCCGCCTTCCCAGCGCAGATGCACAACGCAACCGCCGGTGGTGGAGCGAACGATGTTGCCACGACGATCGTGGATCGGACGGTTGTAATTGTCGGATTGCGCGGCGGCGGCCAGGGGGGCGGTCGCGGTCGCCAGCACACCCAGGGCGCACAAAGCCAATTGTTTCATAGTAGTCTCCGTTAGCAATATATTGCAGTAAAATGATGTCTCGGGTGTCCTGACACCGCTCGGGAAAACCCCTTTTGAATTGGAGTTCTTTTGGGCGGGCCAAAGCCGTCTTTCGGGCTTAAGGCAGTGGCGCGTAAAGCGTCAAGTAGTCTTTCCTCCTTCCCTAACGCATCTTTACCGTCATCCCCCCACTGTGACCAAATTGCCTCTGTTGTGGTCATCTTACCGCATTTCCATGCGGGATCTTTATGATCGAATTGGCTAAGTGGAAGGTAATGCCGCAATCCAAAAAGGAGATTTCCAATGAATATTCTGCGTCTGGCCGGTCTATTCGCCGGTGGCGTATGGCTTGGGGCCAAAGCCGTGCGCAAACCCTCGCCCATGGGCTCCGCTTATGATTTCAGCTTTATCGGGCTGGACGGGGGAGCCTTGCCGCTGGCCGATTTCAAAGGCCGCGCCCTATTGGTGGTGAATACGGCATCCGAATGCGGGCTGACCCCGCAATATGCAGGTTTGCAAGAGCTGTATAAAACCTACGAAAAGAATGGCCTGACCATCATCGGCGTGCCGTCGAACGATTTCGGCGAGCAGGAGCCCGGCACCCCGGAGGAGATCCGCGCCTTCACGCGTGACAAGTTCGGCATCACTTTCCCGATGACGCGCAAGGAACACGCCGTGGGCACGGACGCCCATCCCTTCTTCGCCTGGGCCAGCGCACAGGCGGGATTCATGGGTACGCCGAAATGGAATTTCCATAAATTCCTGATTTCGCCCAATGGTTCTTTCGTAGACTGGTTCGCCAGCACCACCAAGCCCCAGGCGAGCGCCTTGGTGGCCGCCATCGAGGCTCAGCTGGAACTGACGCAGGATATCGCGGCCTAATAAGTGGCGGCGGGGTCGCTGGCCGGGAACGTATCTTCCACGGTCTTGTCGATCTCACGCTCGGTTTTATCGTCGCGGATCTGCTTTTCCACTTTGGCCGATTCTTGGCGGCTTTGAACGGGCTTGTTTCCGGTTTTGTCGGTCGCGGGCATAACGATTCTCCTTCGTAGTTGGATTGGCAATCATGGCCTGCCCGATATAAGATCGCGGGGTGGCGTTGGTTCCGCTGCATAAACCACACATGAATTCTTGCGCATAGAAAGCACCCCCGCATGGCCTTTGACCAAGCCCGCATCCTCATCCTCGCCGCTGGCAGCGGCATCGGCCAGACTTTGGCCCGCCTGCTCGCCGCCCAGGGCGCGAGCCTGTATTTGACCGGGCGCAGCGAGGAGCGCGTCTCTGCTTTGGCGGCGGAACTGGATGCGCCCTACAGCGTGCTGGATGCGAGCGATTTCGAAGCGGTGGGTAATGTCTTTGCGCAGGCGTCCGAAGCCCTAGGCGGCTTGAGCGGCGTGGTTTGCTGCGCCGGTTCGCTCATCCTCAAGCCCGCGCATCTGACCAGCGCCCGCGAATTGAACGACACCATCGCCGCCTCGTTGCTCACCGCTTTCGCCACCGTGCGCGCGGCAGGTACGCACCTCGCCAAACAGGGCGGCAGCGTGGTGCTGATCGGCACGGCGGCGGCGGGGCGCGGCATCGCCAACCATGAAGCCATCGCGGCGGCCAAGGGCGGCGTGCATGCGCTGGCCCTTTCGGCGGCGGCGACCTATGCGAGCGCCAATATCCGTGTCAACGTGGTCGCCCCCGGCCTCACCCAAACCTCGCTCACCGCCCGCCTGACCGGCAGCGACATGGCGCGCAAGGCTTCGGAGGCCATGCATGCCTTGGGCCGCCTGGGCAAGCCGGAAGACATCGCCGCCGCCATCGCCTTCCTGCTCGATCCGGCGAATGATTGGATCACCGGGCAGATTCTGGCGGTGGATGGCGGGCTTTCCAGCCTTCTGCCGAAGGTGAAGGAAACCGTGCGCGCCGCTTCCTAAAACCGCACGCTGCATCTTGGACTCCGCCTTTGGGCACGCTATATAAGGCGCTTCACTCATCACGGATGTTTCGCATGCGTCGTTTGCTCCTGCCCCTTTTCGCCTTCTCCATCCTGGCCGCCCCTGCTTTCGCGGAAGAGCGCGTGGTGCCCACCAGCCAGGCGGAAAAGACGCTTTCCTTCTCGCCCGTAGTGAAGAAGGCCGCGCCTGCGGTGGTGAACATTTTCACCAAGACCAAGGTGCCGGTGCAAAACCCGCTGGCCCCCTTCATGAACGACCCGCTGCTGCAGCAATTCTTCGGCGGCCAGATGCAGGCCATGCCGCGCGAGCGGGTGGTGAGCTCGCTCGGTTCCGGCGTGATCGTGAAGGCGGACGGCACGGTGGTGACCAGCAACCATGTGGTGCGCGGCGCGGAACAGATCACCGTGCAGCTGGCCAATGGCCGTGAATACACCGCCACCCTTCTGGTGCAGGACGAGCAGGCCGATCTGGCGGTGCTGAAGCTGAAGACGGACGGCAAAGCGCTGCCTTATCTGGAAATGGTCGATTCCGACCTGCTGGAGGTGGGCGATCTCGTGCTCGCCATCGGCAATCCTTTCGGCGTGGGCCAGACCGTGACCAGCGGCATCATCTCGGCGCTCGCGCGCGGGGCGGTGGGCGTTTCGGAAAACCAGTTCTTCATCCAGACGGATGCGGCGATCAATCCCGGCAATTCGGGGGGTGCCCTGGTCGATATTCAGGGGCGGCTGATCGGCATCAATACGGCGATCTATTCCAAAACCGGCACTTATGCGGGGGTGGGGTTCGCCGTGCCTACCAACATGGTGCGTGCGATTTTGAGCGGCGAGAATCGCGGCGGGCATGTGGTGCGCCCCTGGATCGGCACCGCCACGCAAGGCCTCACGCGCGAAATGGCCTCCGCTCTGGGGCTGGATGAGCCGAACGGCGTGCTGGTGCGCGCGGTTTATCCCGGCAGTCCGGCAGACAAAGCGGGCATCAAAACCGGCGATCTCATCACCGCGATGAACGGCCAGGAAATCGCCGGGCCGGGGGCCTTCGACTTCCGCGTCAGCACCGCGAAGGTTGGGCAGGATATGCCGATTCTTCTGCGGCGGGACGGGGTGCCGCTGGAGCGCAACATCACCCTCACCTTGCCGCCCGAAACCCCGGCGCGGGATGCGCGATTGCTGAAAGGCAACCAGCCCTTCGCGGGTGTGACCGTGGCCAATCTCTCGCCCGCCGTGGCGGCAGAGCTCGGTGTGGGCATCGGCATGCCGGGCGAGGGCGGCGTGGTGGTGACCAAAGGCGCGGCGCAGGCAGGCGGTTTCCAGCCGAAAGACCGCATCCATGCCATCAACGGCCAGCCGGTGCGCAGCACGGCGCAGTTGCAGGCGCTGCTCGATAAGCCCCAGCCAGGCTACGCGGTGGATTTCGAACGCAACGGTCAGCGCCAAGTGCTGCAGATCGCGCGGCGTTGATGGTCAAGCGCCCCAATTCCTCACCTAGCATGCCTGCCCCCAGCCTGCTCGACGACCTGCCCGTGCCGGATCAGCGGCGTGAAGCGGTGGGCGAAGGCTACGCACCCCTCGCCTCCCGCCTGCGTCCGCGTGCTTTGAGCGAGGTGATCGGCCAGCCGGGCGTGCTCGGGCTGGAGGGCAGCCTGACCGCGTTGCTTTCCGCGGGCCATCTACCTTCGCTGATTCTGTGGGGCCCGCCGGGCTGCGGCAAAACGACCATCGCCAATTTGCTGGCCGCCGAAATCGGCGCATCCTTCGCTTCGGTCTCCGCCATCTCTTCCGGCGTGGCGGATCTCAAAGCCGTCTTCGAAGCCGCCCGCATGCGCCGCACCCAGGGCAAGCGCACTTTGCTTTTCGTGGACGAGATCCACCGCTTCAACCGCGCGCAGCAGGATGCGCTGCTGGGTGTGGTGGAGGACGGCACGGTGACTTTGGTGGGCGCGACCACCGAAAACCCCTCCTTCGCGCTCAATTCGGCGCTGCTTTCGCGCGGGCGGGTGATCGTATTGCAGCGGCTGGATGCTAAGGCCTTGGACCAGGTGCTGACGCATGCCGAAGCGGCGGAAGGCCACCCGATTCCGCTCACGCCCGAGGCGCGGCAAGCCTTGCTAGCGATGGCGGACGGGGATGCGCGCTTCCTGCTGAACCTGGCCGAAGGCCTGCTCGCCATGCCCAAACCGAAACTGCCGCTCGACCCCGCGCGCCTCGCGCAATGGGCGCAGAAGCGGCCTTTGATCTACGACAAGACCCAGGACGAACATTACAACCTCATCAGCGCACTGCACAAATCCCTGCGCGGATCGGACGTGCAGGCAGCGTTGTATTGGTTCGCGCGCATGTTGGAGGGCGGCGAAGACCCGCGCTACCTCGCCCGCCGCCTCATCCGTTTCGCCAGCGAAGACATCGGCATGGCCGACCCCCAGGCTCTGCCGCAGGCGATGGACGGGCTGCGCGCCTACGAGATGCTGGGCAGCCCCGAGGGCGAACTCGCCATTGCCCAGGTCGTGATCTATCTCGGTACCGCGCCGAAATCGAATGCGGCCTATGTGGCCTACAAAGCCGTGCGCAAGGATGCGCGGGAACATGGCTCGCTGATGCCGCCGAAACATATTCTGAACGCACCCACCAAGATGATGAAAGAGCATGGCTACGGCAGGAACTACGCCTACGACCATGACGCCGAAGACGGCTTCAGCGGCCAGAACTACTTCCCCAAAAGCCTGGAACGGCGGGATTATTATGCGCCGAAGGAACGCGGCTTCGAGCGCGAGGTGAAGAAGCGGCTGGACTACTGGGACGGCCTGCGGAAGAAACGGCAGGACAGCGAATGAACCCTCTCCCTAGAAGGGAGAGGGAAAGACGCGCAGCGGCGAGGGAGAGGGTGAGCGGCAACGAGCACAGGCGTTGATGGCTACACACACTCTCCCCAACCCTCTCCCTTCTAAGGAGAGGGGGAAATTTAATCTGGGGAATGCAAATGAGTCCGTCACTCACCTATTTCTGCGTCGCACTCGGCGGCGCATTCGGTGCCACCCTGCGCTTCTCCGCCGGTCGCTTTTCACATGCTTTGTGGCCCACGCAAACCTTCCCCTGGGGCACGCTGGCGATCAATCTGCTGGGTTGCTTACTGATGGGCATGCTCGCCCAATGCCTCGCCCAGGGCTGGATCGCGCAGAAATATCAGCCGCTACTCGGGGCGGGCCTGCTCGGCGGCTTCACCACTTTCTCCGCCTTCGCCCTGGAAGCGGTGTTGCTGTGGCAGCGGGGCGATCAATCCGGGGCTGTACTATATGTGCTGCTCAGCGTGCTGGGCGGCATTGCGGCCTTTGCGGGCGGCATGGTATTACTGCGCAACAGCTTTTAACACAGCCTTCAGGGAACGAAATAATGGACCAGCTCATACTGAAACGCTTCAACGGCACCGAAATCTTCGCCGTGGAAAGCACCGAATTTACGCATGACGAGGAAGGCTATTCCTTCCAGGTGGATTGCAAAGCAGGCCTGCTGAGTGCGCCATTGGAAGATTCGGGCACCGACCGCTCGCCCCGCCTGGAGATCACCTTCCCGGTCGAAAACGGCGCGCCGATGGATGTGGACGATGTGATGGAATTGACCGAAGACGAGGATGAGATCGGCGAATACACCAATTTTTATTACTACAGCCACCAGCCTTTGTTTGACGTCTGCGTCCATATCCTCGAAAAGACCGAATCGGCCTACCGCGTGGAGATCACCGCGAAGACGCAGGACGTGAATTACTATGACGGAAGCAAGCCCGACGCGGAAATCACCGTGCAGGCCAGCTTCCCCCGCACTCATCAAGGCCTGGATACCGACTAGGCCCGCCCAGGAAAGAGACCGACCATGAACGACCGCGAACAACGCGTGAGCGATGCCGATGACGGCGCGCGGCTCGACCGCTTCTGCAAACGCATCTGGCCGGATGTGCCGCACGGTCTGCTGCAGAAATCCTCACGCAAGGGCCTGTTGCGGGTGGACGGCAAGCGCGCCAAGCCCGAAACGCGGGTGGAAAGCGGCCAGATGGTGCAGCTGCGCGGCGCCAACGTGCAAAGCACCGCCGAGCGCCAGAAGCTGGCGATGACCCCCGAACAGATCACCGCCCTGCGCCACCGCATTCTGCTCGAGCGCGAGCAGTTGCTGGTGCTGAACAAGCCCGCCGGCCTCGCCGTGCAAGGCGGCAGCGGCACCGAACGCCACTTGGACGGGATGCTCGACGCGCTGCAAGGCCCCTATGCCGAGCGCCCCAAACTGGTGCACCGCCTCGACCGCGATACCAGCGGCGTGCTGCTGCTGGCGCGGGATGCAAAAAACGCCGCCATTCTCACCAAGGCCTTCGCCGCGCGCGAGGTGCAGAAGGTCTATTGGGCGCTGGTCTTGGGCGCGCCCAAGCAGCCCCGCGCCGAGATCGACCGACCGCTGATCAAAGGCCGCGAAGGCAATGAGCGCGAGCGCATGGTGGTGGATCACGAAAACGGCCTGCCCGCGCAGACGCACTATCGCGTGATCGAACGCGTCGAAGGGCCGAACGGCGAGACCCTTTCCTGGCTGGAGCTCATGCCCATCACCGGCCGCACGCACCAACTGCGCGCCCATCTCCTCTCCATCGGCCACCCCATCGTGGGAGACGGTAAATATGGCGGCCCGCGCGCGCATGTCGAAGGCCTTTCGCCGCTGATGCATCTGCATGCGCGTCGCTTGATCATGGACAACGTACCCGGCCTGGCCGCGATCGATGTGAAGGCCCCGCTGCCCGACCATATGCGCGAAAGCTGGGAGGCTCTGGGTTTCCCGAAGGACGATCTCGGGGTCAGCCTGATCGAGGTGGGGCTTTGAAGCGATTCTACACCGCCACCGGCATTAGCGCCGCGCCGGAAGGATTCCAGGTCACGCTCGACGCCAAGCCACTGCGCACCCCTGCCCGCCACGCCTTGACGCTGCCCACGGAAGCGCTTGCCTTGGCGGTGGCGCAGGAATGGGCCGCGCAGAAAGAAACCATCGACAAAGCCGCCATGCCGCTGACCGCGCTGGCCTGCATCGCGCTGGATATGGCGCAGAGCCGCGCCCCGGAAATGCGCGCCGAACTGGCCAATTACGCCACCACGGACCAGCTTTGCTACCGCGAGCCGCACGGCCCGACCGCCGAAGCGCAAGCGCGCCTGGGCGATCCGCTGCTGGCATGGGCGCAGGAACGCCATAAAGCGACGCTGGAGGTGACAGGCAGTATCGTGCCGGTGCAACAGCTTCCCGAAGCGCTCGCCGCGTTGGAAGAGGCATTGCAGGGTTTGAGTGCCTGGGAACTGGCAGCACTTTCCCTCACTGTCGGCATCACCCGCTCACTCATCGTCGGGCTGGCGCTGCTGGAGGGGCGGATCGACGGCGCGCAGGCCTTTGCCCTCGCCTCGCTGGAAGAGGAGATACAAGCCGAGCAATGGGGTATGGACCCCGTGCAACGCGCCCGCCTGGATGGCTGGAGACGCGACCTGCTAGGCGTCGAGCAATTTCTGGCACTGCTCGCCTAACTACATACCGCCATTCCCGCGCAGGCGGGAATGGCGGGGACGTTGTGCCTCGGGTGGATGCCGTATTATCTCGGATAAAGATTTCCGCTTTCGCGGGAATGACGGCAGCACAAAAAAGGCGGCCCGGAGGCCACCTTTTCCTTGTTCACTTTGCCAGGCTTTAGCCAGCAGCGGCGACTTTCTCTTCTTCGTTCTCGTTCACGTAAACTGGGCCCGAATCCTTGCCTTTGGCCGACTCGTCGCGATCCACGAATTCCACGATCGCCAGCGGCGCGTTATCGCCATAGCGGAAACCGGCTTTCAGCACGCGGATATAGCCACCCTGGCGCGCGGCATAACGCTCGGCCAATACGGCGAAGAGTTTCTGCAGTTGCACGTCGTCACGCAGGAAGGCGTGCGCCTGACGGCGGTGGTGCAGGGTGCCTTTTTTGCCGAGGGTCACGAGTTTCTCGACCACGGGGCGCAGGGCTTTCGCCTTGGGCAGGGTGGTGGTGATCTGTTCGTGCTTGATCAGCGCAGCCGCCATGTTGGCGAGCATCGCGCGGCGATGCGGCGTTTTCTTACCGAGCTTTTTGTGGCCAATTCCGTGGCGCATGGGATGATTCCTTTGGTTGCTAGTTCTTTGTTATTGTTACCACCTACCTTCCGTCCGACATCCCTTTTGATCATAATTGGCGGGGAGCGTCCGGGTGAGTATAGGGGGGGCGCGTTTCGCGATGGTGGTGCGAATAGGTTCGACTTTCGAGAACCGGAGCGGAGCGTACGTTGGTACGTGAGCACCGGAAGCGGAGAAAGTCGGGCCTAGTCGTGCCGCCAGCGTGGAACGCTAGGCGAAGGGATCTTCGTATTTGCGGGCGAGATCTTCGATGTTCTCGGGCGGCCAGCCGGTCACTTCCATGCCGAATTTCAGGCCCATACCACCAAGGACTTCCTTGATCTCGTTGAGCGATTTGCGACCGAAGTTCGGGGTTTTCAGCATTTCGCCTTCGGTCTTCTGAACGAGATCGCCGATATAGACGATGTTGTCGTTCTTCAGGCAGTTGGCAGAACGCACGGAAAGCTCGAGTTCCTCGACCTTTTTCAGCAGATAAGGGCTGAATTTCAGATCATCTTTTTCTTCGCGCTTGGTCTCTTCTTCCTTCGTTTCGAAGTTGATGAAGAGCTGCAACTGGTCTTGCAGGATGCGCGCGGCCAGGGCCACCGCATCTTCGGGGCCGACCGAACCATCGGTCTCCACGTTCAGGATCAGCTTGTCGTAATCGGTCACGTTGCCGACGCGGGCGTTTTCGACCTTGTAGGCCACTTTGCGCACGGGGGAGAACAAGGCATCGACCGGGATAAGACCGATCGGTGCGTCGGACGGGCGGTTGTTGGCGGCGGATACGTAACCCTTGCCGGTTTCCACGGTCATTTCGATGTGCAGCTTGGCATTTTTGTCGAGCGTGCAGATGACCAGTTCGGGGTTCATCACTTCGACGTCATGCCCGGTCTGGATCTGGCCGGCGGTCACTTCGCCGGGGCCGGTGGCGGAAAGCACGATGCGCTTGCGCTCGGTGCTGTGCGACTTCAGACGCAGATCCTTGAGGTTGAGGATCAGGTTCGTCACGTCTTCGCGTACGCCGGGAATGGAGGAGAATTCATGCAGCACGCCTTCGATCTTCACCGAAGTGATGGCGGCACCCTGCAGCGAAGAAAGCAGGATGCGACGCAGGGCGTTGCCTAGCGTGTGGCCGAAGCCGCGCTCGAGCGGTTCGGCGATCACGGTCGCCACATTGGCGTTGCGGCCATTGACGTTGATGTCGAGCTTGTTCGGTTTAATCAGTTGCTTCCAATTGCGCTGCAGCACGGCATTCCTCTTTGGTTTACGTTCAGCGGCTTTCGCCGCTTGGCGCCACTAGGGCTGCGCACCTCCATGGTGCTAGTCCTCGCTGCGCTCGTCCGGGTGGACTAATTCAATGCTTAAAGCAATTACACGCGGCGACGCTTGGGCGGGCGGCAGCCATTGTGCGGCACGGGCGTCACGTCTTTGATGATGGTGACGATCAGGCCGGTGGCTTGCAGCGCGCGCAGCGCGGATTCGCGGCCCGACCCAGGCCCCTTAACCAGTACTTCCACAGTTTTCATGCCGTTTTCCTTGGCGATCTGGGCGGCGCGTTCGGCGGCCATCTGCGCCGCATACGGCGTGGATTTGCGGCTGCCTTTGAAGCCCATCGCACCCGAGGAGCTGCCGGCGATCTTGTTGCCCTGCATGTCGGTGATGGTGACGGTGGTGTTGTTGAACGAGGCGTTCACATGCGCAACGCCGGCGGCGATGTTCTTGCGCTCGCGGCGTTTGATGCGGACGGTTTCGGTAGCGGCCATGAGGTCGTATCCTAGCTAGATTATTACTTGGTGACTTTTTTCTTACCGGCGATGGCAACGGCTTTGCCTTTGCGCGTGCGGGCATTGGTGTGCGTGCGCTGGCCACGGACCGGCAGCTTGCGGCGGTGGCGCAGACCACGGTAGCAGCCGAGATCCATGAGACGCTTGATGTTCATGCTCACTTCGCGGCGCAGATCGCCTTCCACCTGATATTCGCGGTCGATGATTTCGCGCACGCGGATCACGTCGGATTCCGCCAGTTCGCTCACGCGCGTGGTCTGCTGGAAACCGGCTTTCGACACGATTTCCTGCGCTTTCACGCGGCCGATGCCGTGGATGTAGGTCAGGGCGATAACCAGGCGCTTGTTGCTTGGGATGTTCACGCCAGCGATGCGGGCCATACTCGTTTCCTCTGTAGGAATGTTTTAGCGGTTTCGTATCAAGTGCTTGCTTTGCCATTCCGGCAAAACCAGCGGGGTGGATGGAATTTCCACCTCCGAATTGGGAGGCGGCATCATAAAATTTTTTGCGGCTACGTCAATCCTCTTTCGGGGTTTTTTACTTGACGCACTGCATTTTCTTCGTCCTCGGCCTTAACTCTTTCGCGCTAGGCCGCTTCGCTCTCCTTCAAAGCTGCCAGCAATTGCTCGGTCACCTCATGGATGGGGGCCATGCCGTCCAGGCTTTTGAGCAGGCCGGTGCGCTGGTAATAGGGCAGCAACGGCGCGGTCTGGGCGTGGTAATTGGTCAGGCGCTTGGTGACGGTTTCGACCGAATCGTCCGTCCGGCGGCTGAATTGCGTGCTGCCGCACACATCGCATACGCCGGCGGTGGCGGGCTTCTTGAAGGAATCATGATACCCTGCCCCGCATTGCGCACAGGCATAGCGGCCGGAAATGCGCGCGACCAGTGCGGCATCCTGCACTGCGAGTTCGATCACCGCGTTGAGTGGGCAGCCGATTTCGGTCAGCATTTCGTCCAACGCCTCGGCCTGACCCACGGTGCGGGGGAAGCCGTCGAGAATAAAGCCTTTGGTGCAATCCTCGCGCACGATGCGGGCGCGGATCAACGTGATCATGATGTCGTCCGAGACCAAGGCCCCGCTGCTCATCACCGCCTGCAATTCCTGGCCCAGCGCGGAACCGGAAGCCACTTCCGCGCGCAGCATGTCGCCGGTGGAAAGTTTGGGAATGTGGTATTGGGCGGCGGCCAGATCGGCCTGCGTGCCCTTGCCCGCGCCCGGCGGTCCGAGAAGGATCAGTCTCACCGACGCTTTCCTTTCAAGTTGGCTTTGCGGATCAGGCCCTCATATTGGTGCGCGAACAGATGGCTCTGCACCTGCGCCACGAAATCCATCATCACGTTCACCACGATGAGCAGGCTGGTGCCGCCGAGCACGAAGGGAATTGAGAATTTGGCCACCAAGAATTCCGGCACCACGCAGACGAAGGCCAGATAGATTGCGCCGATGACGGTGAGTCGGTTGAGGATGAAGGAGAGATAATCCGCCGTCTGCTTACCCGGGCGCACGCCCGCGATGAAGCCGCCGTTTTTTTTCAGATTGTCGCTGGTTTCCTCCACATTGAAGGCGACGCCGGTGTAGAAAAAGCTGAACCCGATGATGCCCGCCACATAGAGCAGCATGTAGAGCGGCTCGCCGTGCTGGAGATAGGCGGTGATGGTGGTCAGCCATTCGGGCTTGTTCGCGCCGCCGAAATTGGCGATGGTCAGCGGGAAGAGCAGGATCGAACTGGCGAGAATCGGCGGGATGACGCCGGCGGTATTGACCTTCAGCGGAATGTGCGAGGAATCGCCCGCATAGAGTTTGTTGCCCACCATGCGTTTCGGATATTGCACCAGAATACGTCGATGCGCGCGTTCCATGAAAACGATGAAGGCGACCAACGCGAGCGCGAAAATAATCATCAGCAGGATGAATTCGGTGGAAAGCACGCCCTTGCGGCCCAGCTCGAAGGTATTGGCCAGTGCGCGCGGGAATTCGGCGACGATGCCGCCGAAGATGATGAGCGAAATGCCGTTGCCGATACCGCGTTGGTTGATCTGCTCGCCCAGCCACATCAGAAACAACGTGCCGCCGACGAGGGTGATGGTGGCGGTGAAGCGGAAGAACAGGCCGGGATCGATGACCGCTGCCAGACCGCCCGGGCTCGTCATGCCCTCGACACCGACCGAAAGACCGTAGCCCTGCAAGGCGGCCAGGGCCACGGTGGCATAGCGCGTATATTGATTGATCTTGCGGCGGCCCGCTTCGCCTTCCTTTTTCATGGCGGTCAGCTGCGGGCTGGCCATGGTCAGGAACTGGATGATGATCGAGGAGGTGATGTAGGGCATCACGGCCAGTGCGAAAATGGTCATCCGTCCCAGCGCGCCGCCGGAGAACATGTTGAACACGCCGAGAATACCTTGCGAATGGCTACGGAAGATCTGATCGAGCACCACGGGATCGACACCGGGGAGCGGAATGTGCGCGCCGATGCGGGCGACGATGAGCGCGCCCAGCACGAAGAGCAGGCGCTTTTTGAGTTCGGTGGCTTTGCCCAGCACCGAAAGGTCGAAGTTCGAGGCGAGGCGTTCGGCAGCGGAGGCCATAATGCGGTGATCCCTGGATGGTCAGCCTGTGCGGCTTTTTCTGTTGGCTTCAGTCAGTCGCCCGATAATGCGAGGGCCGCTCCGGAAGAATCTGGTAGCGGCCCCTTGTGCATTGCATTCGGTCGCCCGAAAAAGTTCTACTCGGCGGCGGCAGGCGCGGCAAGCAGTTCGGTGAGCGAACCACCGGCGGCTTCTACTGCCTTGCGGGCAGTGCCGGTCGCTTTGTGCACTTCGATGGTCAGCTTGCTGGTCAGCTCGCCATTGCCCAACAGCTTCACGGCGGAAGCGCTGGAGCGCACCATGCCGGCAGCCACCAGGGCTTCGACGGTGATGGGCTTGCTGCCGTCGATGCGCTTGGATTCGACCGCGTCTTGCAGCATGTCGATGTTCACGGTCGCATATTCCATACGGTTGATCGGCTTGAAGCCGCGTTTCGGCAGGCGGCGATGGATCGGCATCTGGCCGCCTTCGAAGCCATGGATGCTGACGCCGGTGCGGGATTTCTGACCCTTGTAGCCACGGCCACAGGTTTTGCCCTTGCCGCTGCCCACGCCGCGCCCTACGCGCATCATGCGCTTGCGTGCGCCGGGATTGTCTTGGATTTCGTTCAATTGCATGTCGGTGTTCCTCTAATGCGCCCGAATCAACGATCCGGAAATGTATCTCTAGGCGGCGTCGGCATCGACGATGGTGAGAAGGTGTTTCACCTTCGCAATCATGCCGCGCACCGAAGCGGTGTCCTCCAGCGTGCGCTGGCGGTGCAGCTTGTTCAGGCCGAGGCCGATCAGCGTCGCTTCCTGGTCCTTGCGGCGGCCGATGGGGCTGCCGGTCTGGATGATGGTGATGGTCTTGGCCATAACGTCCTCGTTTAACTCAGTCGGGCAATGCCCGGTTATCTATTCAGCAGCGGGTTCTTTGGAAGCGCCATCGCGACGCACCACCAGCTCACCCACCTTCATGCCACGCATCGCGGCGATCACGCGGGGAGAATGCAGATCCTGCAAAGCGGCCAAAGTCGCTTTCACCAGGTTGTGCGGGTTGGAGGTACCCACCGATTTCGCCACCACGTCATGCACGCCGAGTGCTTCGAAGACAGCGCGCATCGGGCCGCCGGCGATGATGCCGGTACCGGCCGGTGCGGAGCGCAGATAGACTTTACCCGCGCCGTAGCGGCCATATACATCGTGGTGCAGGGTGCGCGACTCGCGCAGCGGAATGCGCATCAGATGACGCTTGGCGTCGTCGGTCGCTTTTTTCACGGAATCGGAAACTTCCTTCGCCTTGCCGGTGCCGAAACCGACACGGCCTTTGCCATCGCCGACCACCACGAGTGCGGCGAAGCCGAAACGACGACCACCCTTCACCACTTTGGCCACGCGGTTTACCGCGACCAGTTTGTCCATGAATTCGCTGGCTTCGGGTGCCTGGTTGTTTTCACGGTTGCCGCCGGAGCCACGGTTCTCACCGCGTTTTTGTCCTTGACCGGCTTGACCGCCACGACCACGGCCTTGACCGGCGCCTTGGCCGCCGGGGCCTTTACCTTGAGCGGGACCTTTGGGGGGAGTAGCCATATTAGAAATCCAATCCTGCTTCGCGGGCTGCGTCGGCAAGTGCCTTCACGCGGCCATGATAGAGATAACCACCGCGGTCGAACACGACCTGGGCGATGGACTTTTCGGCAGCGCGACGCGCGATCAAAGCGCCCACTTCGCGGGCGGCTTCGGTGCTGGCGGTGCTTTTCAGCTTGGCGCGCAGATCCTTGTCTAGGGTCGAAGCCGAAGCAAGCGTCATGCTCGTCGCGTCGTCGATGATCTGGGCGTAGATATGCTGGCCCGAGCGATGCACGCTGAGGCGCACGCGACCGCGCGATTTGCGCTTCAGGCTGTTGCGAACGCGCTGGGAGCGGCGCTCGAAGGAGGACATGTGTTTGGTGCTCATGACTACTTCTTCTTTCCTTCTTTCATCGGCACGTATTCGCCGCTGTAGCGAATGCCTTTGCCTTTGTAGGGTTCCGGCTTGCGGAGCTTGCGGATTTGCGCGGCCACTTCGCCGACCAACTGCTTGTTGAAGCCGGTGATAGTGAGGTTGGTCTGCTTGTCGACCACCATTTCGATGCCGACGGGGATCGCATAACGAATTTCGTGGCTGAAGCCCAGCGACATGGAAAGCGCACGGCCATTCACGGCCATACGGTACCCAACGCCTTTGGCTTCGAGCACTTTGGTGAAGCCGTCGGTCACGCCGACCACCATATTGCGTACGTTCGCGCGGGTGGTGCCCCACATGGAACGCGCCACTTTGCTGTCGTTCGCCGGTTTGACGACGATCTGGCCGTTTTCGATGGTGACGACGACGGCGGTGGTCACGGGCAGCGCCAGCTCCCCCTTCTTCCCCTTCACCTTGATCACCTTACCGTCGAATTCCGCATTGACTCCCTGCGGAATCGCGACCGGAAGTTTCCCTACGCGCGACATATCTTGCTCCTAAATACTCTTTTTTGACCCGGGATGGTTGCTCTGCGCACTCTCTAGTAGAGGCTGCAGAGTACTTCACCACCGACGTTTTCCTGGCGGGCTTGGTGATCCGACATCACACCCTTGGAGGTGGTGAGGATGGAAATACCCAGACCGTTGCGCACTTTGCTGATGCGACCGACTTTCGAATAGATGCGAAGACCGGGGCGCGAGACGCAGCGCAGATTGCTGATGACCGGACGGCCCTCGAAATATTTCAGCTCGACGACGATATCGCCGTGGCCTTCGGTTTGCGCCGAAACGCTCTCGACAAAACCTTCCTGCTTCATCACGGCAAGCACGTTGTTCACGAGCTTGGAGCGACGCAGGGTCACGTTCGGCAGATTGGCGCGCTGGGCGTTTTTGATGCGGGCGAGGCTATCGGCCAGCAGGGAGTTCATGGACATATCTAATTTCCTTACCAGCTCGACTTCACAACGCCCGGGATCAGGCCGAAATTGCCCAATTCACGAAGACCGATGCGCGACATTTTGAATTTACGATAGAAGCCGCGGGGACGACCGGTCAGTTCGCAACGGTTGCGGTAACGAACTTCGGACGAGTTGCGCGGCATTTCGGAAAGCTTCAACTGCGCGTTGAAGCGCTCCTCCATGGAGAGCTCACGGTTCATGATGATGGCTTTCAAGCGAGTGCGCTTGGGGGCAGCCGACTTGGCCATTTTCTTGCGGCGATTGTTTTTCTCAATAGAGCTTTTCTTTGCCATGACTATTTCGCGCTTTCGGGATTTTGGAACGGGAAGTTGAGGTGCTTCAGCAGCGCCTTGGCTTCCGCATCGGTTTTCGCGGTGGTGACGACGGTGATATCCATGCCGCGCGTCTTGTAGATTTTGTCGTAATTGATCTCGGGGAAGACCAAATGTTCCTTCAAGCCGAGCGTATAATTGCCACGACCGTCGAAACCCTTCTTCACCGGCAGGCCGCGGAAATCGCGGATGCGGGGCATGGCGACATTCACCAGGCGGTCGAGGAATTCGTACATCGTCTGCTTGCGCAGCGTGACCTTCGCACCGATGGCCATGCCTTCGCGCAGCTTGAAACCGGCGATGGACAGGCGTGCTTTGGTCAGCACGGGCTTCTGACCGGTGATGAGACCGAGATCCCCCGCACCGGCTTCGATGATCTTGCTGTCGCCGGTCGCCTCACCCATGCCCATATTCACCACCACCTTCACGATGGTCGGGATCTGCATCGGGTTCTTGTAGTTGAACTCCTTCTGCATTTCGGCACGAACCTTGGTCTCGTACACATCCTGCAGGCGGGGACGGGATTTTTCTTTTGCTGTCGCGGGCTTCATCGCACCTAATCCTTACGCGCTAAACTGTTCGTTGGTGCGCGTCGATACGCGAACCTTTTTGCCGTCCACATCCTTGAACTTCACGCGGGTGGCTTTACCATCTTTCGGATCGACCAGCGCCACGTTCGAGACGTGCAGCGAGGCTTCCTTGGAAATAATGCCGCCCTGCGGGTTTTTCTGGCTGGCGCGCTCATGGCGTTTCACCAAGTTGAGGCCTTGGACCACGACGCGGGATTCAGCCGGCATGGCTTTAATGACCTTGCCCGTCTTGCCCTTGTCTTTCCCGGCGAGAACGATGACTTCATCGTCCTTTTTGATTTTCATCTTCGCTTGCATCTTGCTCTAGTGGTCAGAGTTCGGAGTTCAGAGCTCAGTGATAACTGTGCTCGATGCTCTTCTTTCCTGCTTCCACTCCTCTTTCTTTGTTTACGTATGACTGAACTCTGAACGCTGGACTCTGTGAACTACAGAACCTCAGGGGCCAGCGAAACGATCTTCATGAATTTCTTTGCGCGCAGTTCGCGCACCACGGGGCCGAAGATACGGGTGCCGATGGGTTCGTTCTGCTTATTGATCAATACGGCGGCGTTCTTGTCGAAGCGAATCACGCTGCCATCCGGGCGGCGCACATCGGCGGCGGTGCGAACGATGACCGCGCGATGCACGTCACCCTTTTTCACTTTGCCACGCGGAATCGCATCCTTGATGGAAACGACGATGATGTCGCCTACACCGGCTACTTTGCGCTTGGAACCACCGAGCACCTTGATGCACATCACGCGACGCGCGCCGGAATTGTCGGCCACATCGAGGTTCGATTGCATTTGAATCATTGGTCTTCTCCACTATGCCGCTTGCGCGGTGCTATTTCTTGGCCGTTTTTTTCGCGGCCGGTTTGGCGGCAGCGGCTTTCGGGGCGGCGGTTTCGACGACGGATTTCGGCTTGGCGGCGTGCTCGGCCAGCATTTGTTCCGATTCGATTAACATCCAGCGTTTGCTTTTCGACAAAGGCCGCGACTCGATGATCTGCACCTTATCGCCGACATTGGCGATGTTGTTCTCATCATGGGCCGCGAACTTGTTCGATTGGCGTACGATCTTATTGTACAGCGGGTGACGCACACGGCGCTCCACCTGTACGGTGATGGTTTTGTTGGCGGCGTTGCTGGTGACCACGCCCTCGAGAATGCGTTTCGGCATTGAATACTCCTAAGACCTACGCGGCCTGCTTTTTCGCCAGGTTGTTGAATTTCGTCAGCGCGGTGTGGATGCGCGCGATATTGCGGCGCACGACACGGAAGCGGGCGGTGTTTTCGAGTTCGCCCGTCACGCGTTGGAAGCGCAGGTTGAACAGTTCTTTTTTGTGCTGCACCAGCAAGTCTTTCAACTCATCCGGGCTTTTGGTCGCGATATCGCTTGCGGTCGCGGTGGTCTGGGTTTTCTTCGCCATGTTATGCATCCTCCCCTACGCGGGCCACGAACTTCACTTTGATCGGCAGTTTGGCAGCAGCGCGCTCGAAGGCGCCGCGTGCGACTTCCTCGGGAACCCCGTCCATTTCGAACAGGATGCGGCCCGGCTTGATGCGCGCCACCCAGAATTCCACCGAACCCTTACCGGAACCCATCCGTACTTCGGCGGGTTTGCGGGTGACGGGGACATCCGGGAATACACGGATCCACAAGCGACCGACACGGCGCACATGGCGGGCGATCGCACGGCGGGCCGCTTCGATCTGACGCGCGGTGATGCGCTCGGGTTCCATCGCTTTCAAGCCGTACTGGCCGAAATCGAGGCTGAAGCCACCTTTCGCGTTCCCCTTGATGCGACCTTTGTGCATCTTGCGGTATTTGGTTCTTTTCGGGCTCATCATGGCCGGAAATTCCTTAAACTGCGTTTTCGTTGTTCTTGATCGTCTTCTTCAACCGGTCCGGCAATGCTAGCTAGCGTTGGCCAAATCGGTCGCAGAGACGCGGTTTTCCTGCTTGTCGCGCTCATCGGCATAGATCTCGCCTTTGAACACCCAGACCTTGATCCCGATGATCCCGTAGGTCGTGAGGGCGGTGGCAATACCATAGTCCACATCCGCACGCAAGGTATGAAGTGGCACCCGGCCTTCACGGTACCATTCCATCCGCGCGATCTCGGCGCCACCGAGACGGCCGGAGACGTTGATACGGATACCACCGGCGCCGAGACGCAGGGCGGATTGTACCGCACGCTTCATCGCCCGACGGAAGGCCACACGGCGCTCCAGCTGCTGGGCGATGCCCTCGGCGATCAGCGTCGAATCGATTTCCGGCTTGCGGATCTCGACGATGTTCAGATGCACTTCGTCTTTGGTGAAGCGCGCGAGCTCTTTCTTGATCTTATCGATATCGGCGCCTTTTTTGCCGATCACCACGCCCGGACGGGCGGTGTGTATGGTCACGATAGCCTTTTTCGAGGGGCGCTCGATCACCACGCGGCTGATGCCAGCGCTGTTGAGCTGCTTTTTGATGTAGTTACGGATTTTGATATCCTCATGCAGTTTTTCCGCATACTGGTCCTTCGAGAACCAGCGGGAATCCCAGGTTTTATTGATACCCAGGCGCAAACCGATCGGATTGACTTTCTGACCCATGACGTAATTTCCTTAACTAGCTTATGCCTGTTCGCGAAGAACGATGGTCAGGTTGGAGAAAGGCTTCAGGATGCGGGCGGCGCGGCCACGGGCACGCGCATGGATCCGCTTCATGACGATGTTCTTGCCCACGAAGGCTTCGGATACCACCAGCGCATCCACATCCATCGCATGGTTGTTTTCTGCATTGGCGATGGCCGAGAGCAGGCATTTGCGCACATCGACCGCGATGCGGCGATGGCTGAAGGCTAGCTGGTTCAGTGCATCGGCGGCTTTGCGGCCACGGATGAGGGCGGCGACCTGGTTCAGCTTGATCGGGCTGGTGCGCAGGGCGCGCAGCACGGCGCGGGATACTTTCGCATCCGCAGCCGGGCGGGGCGCTTTGTTTTTCGGAGCTACAGACATGTCCTACCTACTACTTCTTGGTGGCTTTTTTGTCCGCACCGTGACCGTGGAAGGTACGGGTGGGAGAAAATTCGCCAAATTTGTGGCCGATCATGTCTTCATCCACCAAGACGGGAATGAATTTGTGACCATTGTAAACACCGAAGGTGAGACCGACGAATTGCGGCAGGATGGTGCTGCGGCGCGACCAGGTCTTGATTACCTGATTGCGGCCCGAACCACGCGCGGCTTCGGCCTTCTTGATGAGATACCCGTCGACGAACGGGCCTTTCCATACGGAACGCGACATACCTATTTACCCTTTTTCTTCGTCTGATGGCGGCTGCGCAGGATCATCGAATTATCCTTTTTGCGCGAACGCGTCTTGTTCCCCTTGGTACCTTTACCCCATGGCGTCACCGGATGGCGACCGCCCGAGGTGCGGCCTTCGCCACCACCGTGGGGGTGATCGACCGGGTTCATGGCCACGCCACGTACATGCGGGCGTTTGCCCTTCCATACGTTGCGTCCGGCTTTGCCGAGGTTCTCGTTCTGGTGATCGGGGTTGGATACGGCACCGATAGTGGCCATGCAATCGGCATGGATCAGGCGCAGTTCACCGGAGCGCAACTTGATCTGCGCGTAACCGGCATCCTTGCCCACCAATTGGGCGAACCCACCGGCGGAACGAACCATCTGACCACCGCGACCGATCTTCATCTCCACATTGTGGATGATGGTACCGACGGGGATGTTCTTCAGCGGCATCGCATTGCCCGGCTTGATATCCACGCGCTCACCGGAGATGACGCTGTCACCGACCGCCAGACGCTGAGGCGCCAGGATGTAGGAGAGCTCGCCATCGGTGTATTTGATCAGCGCGATGAAGGCGGTGCGGTTCGGATCGTATTCGATGCGTTCCACCACGGCAGCCATATCATGCTTGCGGCGTTTGAAATCGACCAGACGGTAGGAGCGCTTGTGCCCGCCGCCGATGTGGTAGCTGGTGATGCGGCCGTTATTGTTACGACCACCGGACTTGCTCAAACCTTCGGTCAGCGCCTTGACGGGCTTGCCTTTGTAGAGGTCGCTGCGGTCGATCAGCACCAGCTCGCGGAGCGACGGCGTGATCGGACGAAATTGCTTCAGTGCCATGTTACTTCACCCCTGCCATGAGGTCGATGCTCTGGCCTTCAGCCAAGGTAACGATCGCTTTTTTCTGATCGGAACGCTTGCCCAATTGACCGCGGAACCGCTTGGTCTTGCCTTGGTTGTTCAGCGTGTTCACTTTCACGACCGAGACACCGAAAATGGCTTCGACGGCGGCTTTGATGGTGGTCTTGGTAGCGTCTTCGCGCACCTGGAACACCACTTTGTTGAATTCAGCGGCGGCGGTGCTTTTCTCCGTCACCAGCGGGCGCTGGATGATGTCGAACATAGCAGCAGTCGCCACTTTCGCCTTGCCCTCAACTTTGGATTTCTTTTCAGCTTTTGCCATGACTATTTGAACCTCGCTTCCAAGGCCTCGATGGCCGATTTGCTGAGCACCAGTTCGCGGTGGTTCAGGATGTCATAGACGTTCACGCCTTGTGCAGGCAGCACGTCCACATGTTTCAGGTTGCGCGCGGCCAGAACGAAGTTCTGATCGATTTCCGCACCACCGATGAAAAGCGGCTTGGTCAGACCGAGCGCCGTGAACTTCGCCTGCAACACGGAGGCTTTCGCTTCCTTCGCGGTGAAGTCTTCCAGCACGATCAGTGTGCCTTCGGCTTGCTTGGCGGAGAGCGCGGTTTTCAAACCGAGCGCACGCACTTTCTTCGGCAGACCGTAAGCGTGGCTGCGAACGACGGGACCGAAAGCGGTCGCCCCGCCGCGCATCTGCGCGGAGCGCAGGGAGCCTTGACGCGCGTTACCGGTGCCTTTTTGCTTGAAGGGCTTTTTGCCGGTTCCGCTGATCTCGCTGACGGTCTTGGTCTTGTGCGTACCGGCACGGCGTTTGGCAAGCTGCCAATTCACCACCCGGTGAAGGATATCGGAGCGCACAGGCAGGCCGAACAGAGCGTCGCTCAGCTCCAGCTCGCCGGCAGCGCCGTTATCCAGGGTTTTCACGGAGATTTTCATCGATCTCTACTCCTTGTTTTCTTCGGTCGCTTCTGCGGCCGGAGCTTCTTGTGTCGGCTCTTCAGCCTTGATCTTCTCTGCTTTCGCGACTTGTTTCAGACCGGCAGGCAGCGGAGCATGGGCCGGAATGGCGCGCTTCACAGCATCGCTGATACGCACGAAGCTGCCTTCGGAACCGGGGACTGCGCCACGGACGAAGATCAGACCGCGCTCCGCATCGGTGCCGACGATTTCCAGATTCTGGATCGTCACGCGCTCGGTGCCGAGATGGCCGGCCATTTTCTTGCCCTTGAACACGCGGCCCGGATCCTGGCGTTGGCCGGTCGAACCGTGCGAGCGGTGCGATACGGATACGCCGTGCGAGGCCTCGAGGCCGCGGAAGTTCCAGCGCTTCATCGCCCCGGCAAAACCTTTACCGATGGTCTCGCCGACGACATCGACATACTGACCGACGACAAAATGTTCGGCGGAGAGCTCGGAACCGGCTTCCACCAGGTTCTTCGCATCCACGCGGAATTCGGCGAGCTTCTTGCCGGGTTCCATTTTCGCTTTGGCATATTGGCCACGCTGCGGCTTGGAGACGCGGCTGACTTTTGCGGTGCCTACGGTCACCTGCACGGCGTTATAACCATGCTGGGCATCGGTTTTCTGGGAGACGACTTTGGCACCGCTGATATTCAGGACGGTGACGCCGATATGGACGCCCTCTTCCGAATAAATGCGGGTCATGCCCTCTTTCTTGGCAATCATTCCGGTACGCATGTTAGGCGGCTCCTTCACCCAGTTTGATCTCGACATCGACACCGGCGGCCAGGTCGAGCTTCATCAGCGCGTCCACCGTTTGGGGGGTCGGGTCGATGATGTCGATCAGACGCTTGTGCGTGCGGATCTCGAATTGCTCACGGCTCTTTTTGTCGATGTGCGGCGAGCGCAGAACAGTGAATTTATTGATTTTACGCGGCAGCGGCACGGGGCCACAGACTTGCGCGCCGGTGCGTTTCGCGGTGCTGACGATGTCCTTGGTCGAGGCATCGAGAACGGCACTGTCGAAAGCGCGAAGGCGAATACGGATTTTTTGACCTTGCATGATCTCTGTCCCTTACTTCGTAATCTTGGCAACGACGCCCGCGCCGACGGTACGGCCGCCTTCGCGGATGGCGAAGCGCAGGCCTTCATCCATGGCGATGGGGGCGATGAGGGTGATGGCCATGGAGATGTTATCCCCCGGCATCACCATTTCTACGCCTTCCGGCAGCTTGATGGTCCCGGTCACGTCCGTCGTGCGGAAGTAGAACTGGGGACGGTAGTTGCTGAAGAACGGCGTATGGCGGCCTCCTTCGTCCTTGGTGAGGATGTAGGCCTCGCCGGTGAACTCGGTATGCGGCGTGATGGAGCCGGGCTTGGCCAGCACCTGACCACGCTCGACGTCTTCGCGCTTGATGCCGCGCAGCAGGATGCCGGCGTTGTCGCCCGCTTGACCTTCGTCCAGCAGCTTGCGGAACATTTCGATGCCGGTGCAGGTCGTCTTGGCGGTCGCCTTGATGCCGACCACTTCGATTTCCTCGCCCACCTTCACGATGCCGCGCTCGATACGGCCGGTGACCACCGTGCCACGACCGGAGATCGAGAAGACGTCTTCCACCGGCATCAGGAACGGCTTGTCCACGGCGCGGGCGGGTTGGGGGATTTCCGCATCCACCGCATCCATCAGCTTCAGGATGGCTTCACGACCCAGGGTCGGGTTCTTGCCATCGAGGGCGCACAAAGCCGAACCACGGATGATGGGGATGGTATCGCCCGGGAAGTCGTATTTGCTCAGCAGCTCGCGCACCTCGAGCTCGACCAGTTCCAGCAGTTCTTCGTCATCCACCATATCGCATTTGTTGAGGAACACGACCAGAGCCGGTACGCCGACCTGACGGGCCAGCAGGATGTGCTCGCGGGTCTGCGGCATCGGGCCGTCGGCCGCGCTCACCACCAGGATCGCGCCGTCCATCTGCGCCGCGCCGGTGATCATGTTCTTCACGTAATCGGCGTGTCCGGGGCAATCGACGTGGGCGTAGTGGCGCGCCTTGGTCTCGTATTCCACGTGGGCGGTGTTGATCGTGATGCCGCGCGCCTTCTCTTCGGGCGCCGCATCGATGTCCGCATAGCTCTTGGCGGTCGCGCCGCCGGTCTCGGCCAGCACCATCGTGATCGCCGCCGTCAACGACGTCTTCCCATGATCCACGTGACCAATCGTCCCGATGTTGCAATGCGGCTTCGTACGGCTGAATTTTTCCTTCGACATGAGTCTATCCTTTTTTGTTCGTCATCCTGCGCGTAGTCGCAGGATCTGGTGGTTATAATTCCGGGATCCTGCGACTTCGCGCAGGATGACGGTGTAATCTGTTAAGCGACCTTGGCTTTGATTTCTTCAGCCACGTTGTTGGGCACCTGGGCGTAATGATCGAATTCCATGCTGAACTGGGCGCGGCCCTGGCTCATGGAACGCAGTGTGTTGACGTAGCCGAACATGTTGGCGAGCGGCACGTGGGCATCGATGACGCGGGCGTTGCCGCGGCTGTCCATGCCGTTGATCTGACCACGACGGCTGTTCAGATCGCCGATGACATCGCCCATGTAATCTTCCGGGGTGACGACTTCAACCTTCATCACCGGCTCGAGCAGTACAGGTTTCGCTTTGGCGATGCCTTCGCGGAAGGCGGCACGGGAAGCGATTTCGAAGGCCAGCGCCGAGGAATCCACGTCATGGTAGCCACCGTCGATCAAGGTCGCTTTGAAATCGACCATCGGATAGCCCGCGATCACGCCGGTGGTTTGGCTGGCATTGATGCCTTTTTCGACACCGGGAATGTATTCGCGGGGCACCGAACCGCCGACCACCTTGGCTTCGAAGACATAGCCCTCGCCCGGATTCGGCTCGAAATCGATGATGACGCGCGCAAACTGACCGGTACCGCCGGATTGTTTCTTATGCGTGTAATCGACCTGGTATTTCTGCGTGATGGTCTCGCGGTAGGCCACCTGCGGCGCGCCGACATTGGCTTCCACTTTGAATTCACGGCGCATGCGATCGACGATGATTTCCAAATGCAGCTCGCCCATACCTTTCAGGATGGTTTGACCCGTTTCTTGGTTGGTGGAGAGACGCAGCGAGGGATCTTCAGCGGCGAGACGCGACAGTGCGACGCCCATTTTCTCTTGGTCGGCCTTGGTCTTCGGCTCGACGGCGAGTTCGATGACGGGCTCGGGGAAGATCATGCGCTCGAGGATGATGGGCTTCGCGGGATCGCAGAGCGTATCACCCGTCGTGGTGTCCTTCAGACCGGCCAGCGCGATGATGTCGCCGGCAAAGGCTTCTTTCACGTCTTCGCGGTTGTTCGCATGCATCATGAGCATGCGGCCGACGCGCTCGCGCTTGTCTTTGATCGTGTTCTGGACGTAGGAACCGGCTTCCAGCTTGCCCGAATAGACGCGTACGAAGGTGAGCGAGCCCACGAAGGGATCGTTCATCACTTTGAAGGCGAGCGCGGACATCGGGGCTTCGTCGGTCGAGCCACGGGTTTCGATGATCTCTTCGTGATCCGGCTGGGTACCTTCGACGTCTTCGATATCGGTGGGGGCCGGGAGGTAATCAATCACGGCATCCAACATCGGCTGTACGCCTTTGTTTTTGAAGGCCGAACCGCAGAGCACGGGAATCATGGTACCGGCGATGGTGCCTTTGCGGATGCAGGCCTTCAGCGTCGCCTCGTCCGGCATTACGCCATTGAGGTAGGCTTCCATGGCGGCATCGTCGGATTCGACGGCTTGCTCATAGAGCTTGTCGCGATATTGCTCGGCTTTTTCACGATATTCTTCGGGGATTTTGACCACGTCGAATTTCGCGCCTAAGCTTTCGTCTTTCCAGATCACCGCGTTCATTTTCACGATGTCGATGATGCCGACGAAGGTTTCTTCGGCGCCGATCGGCAGCTGCAGCACGAGCGGATTCGCGCCCAGGCGGTCGATCATCATATCGACGCAGCGATAGAAGTCCGCACCGGTGCGGTCCATTTTGTTGACGAAGCACATGCGGGGCACTTCGTATTTGTCGGCCTGGCGCCATACGGTTTCGGATTGCGGCTCGACGCCGGCGACGGAATCGAACACGGCGATCGCGCCATCGAGTACGCGCATGGAGCGCTCGACTTCGATGGTGAAATCGACGTGGCCCGGCGTATCGATGATGTTGATGCGGTAGGTATTGTCGTCCTGGCCCTTCCAGAAGCAGGTCGTGGCGGCCGAGGTAATGGTGATGCCGCGCTCTTGCTCCTGCTCCATCCAATCCATGGTGGCCGCACCTTCGTGCACTTCGCCGATTTTGTGCGATTTGCCGGTGTAATACAGGATCCGCTCGGTGGTGGTGGTCTTACCGGCATCGATGTGAGCGCAGATACCGATGTTGCGGTAGCGGGAAAGTGGGGTCTGGCGGGCCATTTTGTGTACCTTATTGAATCTGGAAGTCAGAACGACCGGCACGGTCTGTCCACTTACTTCCCTGTTGTTCTTGTTCCAAATCTCCTGAACCCTGAACGGGTTCGGCGTAGATTTTTGTTACATGCTCGGCTTGTTTGCTGAAACCGGCAGCGCTCAATGCAATTGCACCATGATGCGCAATCCATTGCGGATCGCCGCCGTTCACAATCGCCGCATCTCCACGTTGCAGATAATCCAAAGCAAAGGCATAGGAACCAACGGCATTAGAAAAATGCGTATTAGGAATTGGATAATTTTGTACAGAACCGAAATGCTCAACGAACTTTTCAGGAGCCGCCAAATAGCCATCGCCGTTCCCAGTACCGAAAAAGATGTCGGTGATACTCGGCATATCCAGATAACCTGCAACTTTAGGCTCAAGCGCATTGAGCTGCGCCCAATACTTTTCGGCCTTCGGGATATCACCAGCCTGAATCGCAAGCGCCGCCGTGCGGCCCAGCGCAATGGCAATCGAACCCTCTTGCGCGGCTTCGCCGCTCAGAAGATACCGCTCTTGGTTCACGAGGAACGCAGCGGCCTCAGCGGACTGAGGGTGGATTGAATCGAGTGCCATAATACTTATTTTGATTCGGTTATCGGCTATATGTTAGAGAACGTTACCAGCGATAGTGCGAGAACGCTTTGTTTGCTTCCGCCATACGGTGGGTGTCTTCGCGTTTCTTCACCGCGCTGCCGCGACCGGCAATGGCGTCTTGGAGTTCACCGGCGAGGCGCTGGGCCATCGTCTTCTCGCCTCTCGCCCGGCTGGCATTGAGCAACCAGCGGAGCGCAAGGGCGAGGCGGCGGGTGGTGCGCACTTCGGTGGGCACCTGATAGGTCGCACCACCAACGCGGCGCGAACGCACTTCGACGCTCGGCTTGATGTTATCGAGCGCATTGTGGAAGACCTGAACGGGCTCCTGGCTGGTGCGCTTCTGAATGATTTCGAACGCGCCATAGACGATTTTCTCGGCGGCGGACTTTTTGCCGGAATACATCAATACGTTCATGAATTTGGCAACGACCAGATCGCCGTATTTGGCATCCGGGTTGATTTCACGTTTTTCTGCAGCGCGACGACGCGACATAATCTAAATCCCTGCTAGCTTATTTGGGGCGTTTCGCGCCGTACATGGAGCGCGATTGCTTACGGTTCTTGACGCCTTGGGTGTCGAGCGTGCCGCGGATGATGTGGTAGCGTACGCCGGGCAAATCCTTCACACGGCCGCCGCGAATCATCACGACGCTATGTTCCTGAAGGTTGTGGCCTTCACCGGGGATGTAGCCGATGACTTCGAAGCCGTTGGTCAGGCGGATTTTCGCAACCTTACGCAGCGCCGAGTTCGGCTTCTTCGGCGTGGTGGTATAGACACGGGTGCAGACGCCGCGTTTTTGCGGGCACGCTTCCATGGCCGGAACCTTGTTGCGGGCTTTCTGCGGCTGGCGCTTATTGCGCACGAGCTGATTGATCGTTGGCATTGCCAAACTCTCGCTGGGTGTTTTCTATGATTCGGTGGGGCGGTGCGGCCCAACCAAGCCTTTGCAGATGAACGTATTTTTCTTGTTATTATCTTAGCGCGAAATGCACGCACCTCTGCCAAAGGAGGCCGCAATCTAGAGATGCGACCCCCACCCGTCAAGCACCAATTTACGCTTTCTTCGCTTTTTTCTGCATCGCCCACTGCGCGCCGTTTACAGCATGCGGCCCGATGTATGGAAGCGTCATGACCAACATATGTGAAATCCTGTGCATATCCCTGTGGATGATTGCACCAATACCGCGCCAACGCTATCTCCGCGCGTGCAGTTTTTGCTTGCCGGGTTTTTATAAATAAACCATAGTCCCTTCTCAATCCCGCCGTATCCACCTCATAAGCGCCTGTAATGGCGCACGGGTTCGGCGTCTATGACGACAAGAATACCGGGAGGACTACAATCATGCCGATGCAAGCATCCGCTTATGGCATTCCGCCAATCATGAGTTTCGCGCCCGAAATGCCGGTGGCGCGCACCGTGCCCGCCGGGCGTGTGCGCCGTTTGCGCGTCTCCTGGTTCACCTTGGGCTTGCTCGCGGGCTGTGCCCTCACTTCGCAGCTGGGCCGCCTGAGCCTGCCGGATGCGGGTGCGATGGTCGCCGAGATGCGCCGCCCCGCCATTGCCTCCGCCCCCCTCGATCACAGCGCGCCACAAACCGCAGCCGCCGCGCCGCTGATTCTCGCCGCTCCCCTGCCCAAGCCAACCATCATCGCCGCCCCTGTCCCCACGTCGGTGGAACCGGAAGAAGCCGCCGAGGCGGAACCCGTGGCCATCGCGCCCAGCGCCCCGGCCGAGCCGATGCCGCAGATCGCCTATCCGCTCAACCTCGAATTCTCCATCGCCCGCGGCGATACGCTGACGGATGTCATTACCCAGCATCATGTGCCGAACGAGGATGCCGCCGCCATCGTGGCTGCCGTGAAAAAGGTTTATAACCCCAAGGATTTGAGCCCCGGGCGCGATGTGAGCATGGAACTCGACCAGGATCCGGACGAGGATTTCCCCTATGTGCGCAGCTTGAAGCTGGAAGCCAACCACCTCGATACCGTGGTCGTGAAATATACCAAGAATGGCTATGTGGCCCAGAAGATCGGGACGCCGGTGCATCGTGAAGTGGCGCATGCGGGCGGGCAGATCCGCGGCAGTTTCTACGGCTCCGCCGCCACCGCCGGGCTGCCGGACAATCTAATGGCCAGCGTGGTGAAGGCCTTCAGCTACGACGTCGATTTCCAGCGCGACCTGCATCGCGGCGACCGGTTCGACGCCTTGTTCGAAAGCTTCCAGACGCCGGACGGCCATATCGTGAAAACCGGCAAGCTGCTTTATGCCTCGCTGCGCGTGGCCAACAAACCGATCGAGCTCTATGCCTACACGGATGCCAGCGGCGAGACGCATTTCTATAACGCCAAGGGCGAATCCACCCGCAAGGCCCTGCTCAAAACCCCGATCAGCGGCGCGCAGATCACATCGGGCTTCGGTATGCGCATGCATCCCCTGCTGGGCTACAACAAAATGCACAAGGGCTTGGATTTCGGCGCCCCCACCGGCACGCCCATTTTCGCCGCGGGCGACGGCACGATCGAACGCGCCGCGCCCTATATGGGCTACGGAAACTACGTCCGCATCAACCACAATGCCACCTACGCCACGGCCTATGGCCATATGTCGCGCTTCGCCAAAAACATCCGCCCCGGCATGAAAGTGAAGCAGGGCCAGGTGATCGGCTATGTCGGCACCACCGGCCGCTCCACCGGGCCACATCTGCATTACGAAGTGTTGGTGCAGAACGCCCAGATCAACCCCGCCAAAATCACTGTGAAAACCGGCAATATGCTGGCGGGTGCCGACCTCAAAAAATTCCAGCACTACCGCGACAGCGTGAAGACTCAACTGGCGCAAGCGGGCAAAAAAGGCAAGCAGCAGCTGGCGATGAACGACGTGGAAGTGAAGACGAAGGCGAATTAGTTCGCTGCCACTTCTTAGTTGAAGCCCGACGTCTTCAGGAGCGCACATGAAAGCACCGGCTCCGCTCTATCGTCAGGCATTGAGCGAAAGCTGGTCGCTGCTTCCGACTAGTGTGCAGGCACTGCACGCGAATACTCGGCCCACGACATATGCGGGGCGTGGGCAGGTGCAAAGGGGCTGTCACTGGATCGCCCGTATACTGGCCCATTTCCTTCATCTGCCAGAAAGCGGGAACGATGTTTCTGTGCGCGTGACCATTGCCCCATTGCCCGATGGCGAGCGATGGATCCGATATTTCGACGCGCATCGGCTCTGCTCCCGGCTGCGGTTGAAAGAAGGGCGCATCCGTGAGCAGCTCGGCCCGGTTACCCTGTATTTCCAGCTAAGCGCGGCGGATGGCATATTGTCCATGCATCTGGAAGAAGTGATGTTGGGCCCGATCCCTTTGTTTCGCCTCTTTCGACCGCACGTCATCGCCCGCGAATGGGAACAAGACGGCTGCTTTCATATGGCGGTCGAGACCTCACTGCCGATCTGCGGCCCGCTCATAACGTATAGCGCCATGCTGAAAAGAAAAGATTGAACCCGGCGCACTCTCTGCTTGGCGGAAAGCACGACAGGTATTGGCAACATACAGCTTAAGCGATCGCTTCTTGACGCACTTCCGGCTCTAGCGTCAGCGTAGTCGCACCCGGCAGCGCACGAGCGACAATACTGCCACCGTCTTTCAACCCGCCATCCAGCAGCAGATTCGCCAGCGGATCATAGAGCTGGCGCTGAATGGCCCGCTTCAACGGACGCGCGCCGTAGGCCGGGTCGTAGCCGAGTTCGGCGAGCCAGGTGCGGGCAGATTCGTCTAAGCGGAGGGCGATGTGGCGTTCGCCGAGGCGGCGCTGCAGGCCCGCTACCTGAATATCCACGATCTTCGCCATGTCCATGCGGCGCAGGCGGTGGAACATGAGGATTTCGTCGAGGCGGTTGAGGAACTCCGGGCGGAAGGCGCGGCGCACGGCATCCATCACCGCATCGCGCGCGGGTCCGGTGATCTCACTGCTATCCGCATCCATGCCCAGGATATGTTCGGAGCCGAGGTTGGAGGTGAGGATCAGCAGCGTATTGCTGAAATTCACCGTGCGCCCCTGTCCGTCCGTCAAGCGCCCATCATCCAGCACTTGCAGCAGAATATTGAACACATCCGGGTGCGCCTTTTCCACTTCGTCGAACAGGATCACCTGGTAGGGGCGGCGGCGCACGGCCTCGGTCAGCACCCCGCCTTCCTCGTATCCCACATAACCCGGAGGCGCGCCGACGAGGCGGGCGACCGCGTGTTTTTCCATGAATTCCGACATATCGACGCGCAGCAAGGCGTGCGGATCGTCGAACAGAAACTGCGCCAAGGCCTCGGCCAGCTCGGTCTTGCCCACCCCCGTGGGCCCGAGGAAGAGGAAGGAGCCGATGGGCCGCTCGGGGTCTTGCAGCCCGCTGCGGGCACGGCGCACGGCATTGCTCACCGCGCTCACCGCTTCGGCCTGCCCGATGACCTGGGCTCCCAGGGAAAGCTCCATGCCCACCAGCTTGTCGCGCTCGCCTTCCAGCATCTTCTCGACCGGGATCCCCGTCCAGCGCGCCACCACGGTGGCAATATCGCGGTCAGTCACTTCGGGGTTGATCAGCGCGCTTTTCTGCACTTCGGAGGCTTGGGTCAGGCGTTTCTGCAACTCGGGGATGATGCCGTAGAACAGTTCGGAGGCGCGCGTGAGATCGCCGCCCAGGCGGGAGCGTTCGCGTTCATATTCGGTCTTGGCCTGGTCGATCTGCTCGCGCAGGGCCTTGATCTCCTCCATCTTGTTCTTTTCCTGCTGCCATTGCGCGCCGAGCTTCTTGGCCTGCTCCTCCAGGTCGCGCAATTGCACGGTGATCTTCTGCAGGCGGTCCATGCTGGCGAGGTCGCTTTCGCGTTTCAGCGCGGCCTGCTCGATCTTCAACTGAATCACCCGGCGGTCGAGTTCGTCCAGCTCCTCGGGCTTGGAATCCACCTCCATGCGCAGACGGCTGCCCGCCTCGTCCATCAGATCGATGGCTTTGTCCGGCAGGAAACGGTCCGTGATATAGCGCTGCGACAGCGTGGCGGCGGCCACCAGCGCGGAATCGGCGATGCGCACACCATGGTGCAGCTCGTACTTTTCCTTCAAGCCGCGCAGGATAGAGATGGTATCTTCCACGGTCGGCTGGCTGACGAAGACGGATTGGAAACGGCGGGCGAGCGCCGCGTCCTTCTCGATATATTTGCGATATTCGTCGAGCGTGGTCGCGCCCACACAATGCAGCTCGCCCCGAGCCAGTGCGGGTTTCAGCAGGTTCGAGGCATCCATCGAACCCTCGGCCTTGCCCGCGCCCACCAATGTGTGCAACTCATCGATGAACAGGATGACATTGCCTTCTTCGTGGCTGAGCTCGGAAAGCACGCCTTTCAACCGCTCCTCGAATTCCCCGCGGAATTTCGCGCCCGCGACCAGGGCCCCGAGATCGAGCGAAAGCAACTGGCGGTCCTTCAGATTTTCCGGCACGTCGCCCGCCACGATGCGCTGTGCGAGGCCTTCGACGATGGCGGTCTTGCCCACGCCGGGCTCGCCGATCAACACCGGATTGTTCTTCGTGCGGCGCGAAAGCACCTGCATGGCGCGGCGAATTTCCTCATCGCGCCCGATGACGGGGTCGAGCTTGCCGTTGCGCGCGGCCTCGGTGAGATTCTTGGTGTATTTCTTCAACGCTTCCATCTGGCTTTCAGAACTGGCGCTGGTGGCGTTGCGGCCTTTGCGCATTTTCTGAATGGCGAGATTCAGATTCTGCGGCGTCACGCCCGCCTGCGAAAGCGCGATGCCCGCTTCGATTTTCTCGGCGGTGGCGAGTGCCAGCAGCATCAGTTCCACCGTCACGAATTCATCGCCCTGTTTCTTTGCCAGGGTTTGCGCGTTATCCAGCAAGCGCGCCAGTTCCGGTTGCAGATACACGCTGCCTGCGCCGCTGCCCTCCACTTTCGGCACTTTGCGCAGATTGGCTTCCACGTTGGCCAAAGCGGCTTTCACGTCGCCCCCGGCGCTGGTGATGAGGCGGGCGCTCAGGCCCTCCTCGTCGTCCAGCAGCACTTTCAGCAGGTGGCTGGCGGTGAGTTGCTGGTGGCCTTCGCGGGTGGCGAGGTTTTGCGCGGCCTGCAAAAAGCCTTGTGCGCGTTCGGTGAATTGGTCAAATTGCATGGCGGCGCCGCTCCCTGGCGGTGAATGTTTCGAATGATGGATGATATGGTCGGCAACTGGAAAAATGCAATCGGCACGATGATGGCGCTGCTGGCGATGGCGGCTTCCCCGGCCTGCGCTGAAAATCTGCGCGTGCCCTTTACCTTCGACTGGAACGGCATTCCGCTGGGCAAAGCCAGTATGACCTACAGCGATACGGACGCGACCTATGAGGCGGCATTGGACGGGAGATCCAACGGCTTCGGCAATATTTTCCATGAGTTGAAAACCACCACCAGCGCCTCCGGTCTATTGAAAGACGAAGCTCTGGCCGTGCGGGTGTACGATACGAAATACCAGCTAGGTTCCAAGCGCAAGGAGCTGCATCTGCGCTGGAACGATGCGGGGAAACTGACCGAAGAGCGCTTGCTGCCTCCGCGCAAGGAACAGGAAACTCGGCCTCTGGTCGCCGAAGCGCAGAAAACCGGCGCGATCGATCCGCTGAGTGGCTTCTGGAGCCTGCGTCAATGGGCGGGGGTCGCGAAGCCCGGCGCCATGCGCAGCCTGAAAGTGTGGGACGGCAAGCGCCTATACGAACTCAAAGCCAGCTACGACCACCGGGTGACTTGGCGCTTGAGTGGCCAGCCGATTCCCGCCCACCTCATCCGCGTCCGCCGCACGGGGCTGGCGGGCTTCAAGCCGGAAGAACAGCAGGCACTGGAAGCGGGCAAAGAACCGGAACTGTTGTTCTATTTCGCCGCAGGCGAAACCGGCCCGGTGAAAGATCTGGAACCGGTGGGCATGGAGATCAGCGTGCTGCTCGGCACCATCCATGCGGTGCGGACCCTGCCGATGGCCGCACCGGTCGCACCTGTGGAAAGCCGGACGTTTCAATAGCCGAAGCGGGCGAAGCCCTCTCCACATTCCACACTCAATGCGGAATGTGACAGCGTGTAGGCTGCGCTATCGATCAATAATTATCCGCATCATCCACCGGCGTGGCAGGTGCTGCCGCGGGTTGGGCGGGTTGCTGGTAGAAGCTGCTGGGGCTGCCGCCGATGCCGGGGCGCATGGAAGCATCGTCCGGCGCGTCCGCGCTGTCGTCTTCGCCCGTATCGTTCGATTCGTTCTGGCCGTCTTCGCCCTGGTTCTGCTGGTTTTGCTGATCGCCTTGCTGGCGGTGCTGGCGCTGTTGCTGCTGGGGCTTTTCCTCGGGGATGAGGTTCAGCATGCGGGAATAATGTTCGACATGCTGATGGTAGAATTCGGCGAGAATCCGGTCGCCGCGCGAAAGCGCATCCCGCGCCATGGCGACGTAGCGGTCTTTCTGCGCCTGCAGATGCCGGCGCTGGCGGGGATGCACGCTGTCGCCGTCGCCCAACTCGTGGTGTTGATGCTGGTGCTGGTGGTTGCCGCCGCCTTTGCGGTAATTCTGGCGCTGGCCGCCGCCCTGGCCGCCGCCGCCCTGCCCCCCGCCTTGGCCGCCGCCACCCTGGCCGCCCTGACGGTTTTTGTTATAATAATTGTTGGTGCGCTTCATCATGGGGAAATTTCCCTTCAGGCGTTGGATTGAAAGACGAGGACGCGCTCGATGCCGCCCAGGTCGCGGTAGGAATGCAGGAGAACGAAACCGCGCGCGGCGGCCAGAGCGGTAATCTCCGCGCCCTGTCCCTGCCCGATTTCGAAATAGATCCGCCCGGTGGGCGAGAGGTAATCCGCCGCGCCATCCAGCAGCAGGCGGTAGGCGTCCAACCCATCCGCGCCGCCATCCAGCGCGCTGGAGGGTTCGTAATCCACCACATCCGCCATGAGGGAGGCGATGTCCGCGGTGGGGATATAGGGGGGATTGCTGAGGATGGCGTCGAAGGAAACGGGCATGGCCGAAGTTTGGGGCAAGTCGCCCAGCGCTTCCCACCAGCTGCCCTGGCGGAAACCGGCGCGCTCGAAGAGCCCCAGCGTTTCGGCGTTGCGCCCGGCCAAGGCCACCGCTTCGGGGCGCAGATCGGTTCCTAAACCAGTGGCGTTCGGGCGCTCGGCCAGCAGCGTCAGCAACAAACAACCGGTGCCGGTACCGAGATCGAGCAGGCGGGCGGCCGCGTTTTCCGGCAGGTCGGCCAGCACGGCTTCGATCAGGGTTTCGCTGTCCGGGCGGGGGATGAGCGTGGCGGGGGCCACCTCGAAATCGCGCCCGTAAAATTCGCGGCTACCGGCGAGGTAGGCCATGGGTTCGCGGCGCAGACGGCGCTGCAGCAATTGCTCGAACCGCGCATCTTCCGTATCCGTCAAATGCCAATCCGGGTGCCCCACTTGGGTTTCCATCGCATGTCCGGTGGCGATGGTCAGCATCATGCGCGCTTCGCGCTGCGCTTCGCCCATCTCCCATCCGGCCTCGAGCAGCGCGCGCACTGCGCGTTGACGGGCGGCGAGCAGGGTGGTGGTGGTGGTGTCGAGCATGGGGGCCAGCATCTAGAATTCGCTTTCTTCGGCCAGCATGCGCGCCTGATCGTCCGCGATCAGGGCCTCGATGAATTCATCGATCGAACCGAGCATCACCGCATCCAGATTGTGGGTGGTGAGGTTGATGCGGTGGTCACTGACCCGGCTTTGGGGATAGTTGTAGGTGCGAATGCGCTCGGAGCGATCCCCCGAACCCACCTGCCCTTTGCGGGCGGCGGAGCGGGCGGAATCCTGCTCGTGTCGCTGGGCTTCGTACAAACGCGCGCGCAATACTTTCAGCGCCTTCGCTTTGTTTTTATGCTGCGATTTCTCGTCCTGCTGCTGCACGGTGACCCCGGTGGGAATATGCACGATGCGCACGGCGGAATCGGTGGTGTTGACCGACTGGCCGCCGGGGCCGGAGGAGCGGAAAACGTCGATGCGCAGGTCGTTTTCGTTGATCTGAATATCGATCTCCTCGGCTTCCGGCAACACCGCCACGGTGGCGGCGGAGGTATGGATGCGGCCTTGGGTTTCGGTGGCGGGCACGCGCTGCACGCGATGCACGCCGGATTCGAATTTCAGCCGAGAAAACACGCCCTTGCCATTGATCGAAGCCTGGGCCTCCTTATAACCGCCCAGGGCGGATTCGGACAAGCTCATGATCTCGAACTTCCAGCCTTTGAGTTCGGCGTAGCGCTGATACATGCGGAAGAGGTCGGCGGCGAACAGGGCGGCCTCATCGCCCCCCGTGCCGGCGCGTACTTCCAAAATCGCGTTCTTCTCATCCGCCACGTCTTTCGGCAGCAGGGCCAGCTGCACTTCGCGCAAGAGCTCCGGCACGCGGGTGGAAAGCGTGCGCGCTTCCTCTTCCGCCATGTCCTTCATATCCGGGTCCAGCGCCAGTTCCTGCGCTTCCTTCAGGCCCTGCTGGGCCGCGCGCAACGCTTCGATGGTCTCGACGATGGGGCCGAGATCGGAATATTCCTTCGACAATTTCGCGTATTCGCTGCTGCCCGCCATATCGGGGCTGGCCAGGCGGTCGCGTAGCTCGCTGTAGCGGACCGTCAGGCCGTCCAGTTTGTTATCCAGGCTCATTCGTCTCTCTGTGCGGTCGCGCCGAATCGTTCGATCAGGCGTTGTTTGATGGCCGAAAACGGCAGATTTTCTTGTGTTCCGGCGTCCATGTCTTTCCACTGAAACAGGCCGGAGGCGAGTTCGTCCTCGCCGATAATGATCGCCGCATGGGCGCGGGCGCGATTGGCGCGTTTCATCCGTTTGCCGAGATTGCCGCCATGGCTCATCTCGACGGGCACGCCCAAAGCCCGAAGGTCGAAGGCAAGACGGAGGCAATGCGCCTCGGCGGCTTGACCCAGCGGAATGAGAGCCACCGGGCGCGGGGCTTGGGGGTAGCCCGCCAGCGTGGAAAAGTCAACACAGATCAGCAGCCGCTCGATGCCCGCGGCCCAGCCCACGCCCGCCGTGGCGGGTCCGCCCATCATGCCGATCAGGCCGTCGTAGCGCCCGCCGGAAAGCACGGCGCTTTGCGCGCCCAACAGGCCGGAGGTGAATTCGAAGACCGTGTGGTTGTAGTAATCCAAGCCGCGCACCAGACCCATGTTATGCGCATAGGGAATATCCAAAGCATCCAGACCTTCGGTCACCGCACGATAGAAATCACGCGCGGTTTGGCTGCGATAGGCCTCCATCTTCGGTGCATCGGTCGCCAGCGCCTTGTCGCCCTCGTTTTTCGAATCCAGAATGCGCATGGGATTTTTCTCCAGCCGCACCAGGCTTTCCTCGGAGAGCTTGTCTTTATGCGCTGTGAAATATTCGACCAGAGCGGTGCGGTAGGCCGCGCGGGATTCGGCGTCCCCCAGCGTGTTGATCTCCAGCTTCACATGCGGCTGCAGGCCGAGACGGCCCAGAAACTGCCAGGCGAGCGCGATGCTTTCCACATCCGCCTGCGGCTCCGGCGAACCCAAAGCCTCGACACCGATCTGGTGGAACTGGCGCATGCGGCCCTTCTGCGGGCGCTCATAACGGAAGGCCGGGCCATGATAGAAGAAGCGGCAGGGCAGTTCTTGCTGCATACCGCCGCTGATGAAAGCGCGCGCTACCCCGGCGGTGAATTCCGGGCGCAGGGTAAGCGATTCGCCGCCCCGGTCGTCGAAGGTATAGGTCTCCTTCGTCACCACATCAGAGGTGTCGCCCAGGGTGCGGTGGAAGACATCGGAGAATTCGAAGACGGGCGTGCTGATTTCGCCGTAACCGTAGCATTCGGCCAGGCTGCGCGCCGTGCCGACCAGGAAATTCCGCTGACGTGATTCCTCCGGCAGAATGTCGTGCGTGCCGCGCACGGGTTGCAGTTGGTTGCTCATTCGTTGCTCCGTCATTCCCGCGCAGGCGGGAATCTTTACCATTGTATAGTCATGCTCCGTTCGGCTCGTTGAGAGGCGAAAGATTCCCGCCTGCGCGGGAATGACGGAGATTGGTCAAGCCGTGTGAACGCGCCGCGGATAATGCGATTCGATATAACCCAGCACCATCCCCTCGAATTCCTCGGCGATGCGTTCGCCGCGCAGGGTGGCCACTTTCTGGCCATCCACAAACACCGGGGCGGCGGGGCTTTCGCCGGTGCCGGGGAGGCTGATGCCGATATTGGCATGCTTGCTTTCGCCGGGGCCGTTCACGATGCAGCCCATCACCGCCACCTGCATGGTCTCGACGCCTTCATACACCTTCCGCCATTCGGGAATGCCACGGCGCAAAAAGCCGTCGATGCTGGAGGCGAGCTCCTGAAAGGTGGTGCTGGTGGTGCGGCCGCAACCGGGGCAGGCGGTGACTTGCGGCGCGAAAGCGCGCAGACCGAGGGATTGCAGAATTTCCTGTGCCACGCGCACTTCCTGCGCACGGTCGCCACCCGGTTCGGGGGTGAGGGAAACGCGGATGGTGTCGCCGATGCCTTCGGCCAGCAGCGGCGCGAGCGCGGCGGTGGAAGCGACGATGCCCTTGATGCCCATGCCCGCTTCGGTCAGCCCGAGATGCAGCGCATAATCGCTGCGCGCCGCCAGCATGCGATAGACGATCAGCAGGTCCGCCACCCGGCTCACCTTGCAGGAAATGACGATGCGGTCGCGCGTCAATCCCAGGCCTTCGGCCATCGCCGCGCTTTCGAGAGCGGAGGCCACAAGCGCTTCGCGCATCACGAAATCCACCGCCTGGGGTGCTGTGCTCTGCGCATTCGCATCCATCATCCGCGCCAGCATGGCGGGGTCCAGGCTGCCCCAATTGGCGCCGATGCGCACGGGTTTGCCGTAGCGCAAGGCCGTTTCGATCATCTGAGCGAATTGCGTGTCGTGCTTCGCGCCGAAACCGACATTGCCGGGGTTGATGCGGTACTTGGCCAAAGCCTCCGCCATGGCGGGATATTCGGTCAGCAAGCGGTGGCCATTGTAATGGAAATCCCCGATCAGCGGCACGAAGCAGCCGAGCGCGGCCAGTTGGTCGCGAATATACGGCACGGCAGCGGCGGCTTCCTCGTTGTTCACGGTCAGCCGCACCATCTCCGCGCCGGATTCGGCGAGGTGTCGGGTCTGCTCCACCGTGCGGGCAATATCCGCCGTGTCGGTGTTCGTCATGGCCTGCACCAGCACGGGCGCGGCCCCGCCCAAAGCGACCGCGCCGATGCGCACACGCGCGGTGGCATGGCGGGGCTGGAAGGCGCTGGGTTGCGGCAGGCACAGGCTCATCGCGTTCCCTCCGCCGGAAGGCGCAGCTCGGTGCCATAGCGCTCGGTGGGCGTGGGACGCAGGGGCTTGGTGGAGGCTTGGCTGTAGCAAGCGGGCCCGGCCCAATCCACCGGCAGATGCAGCCAGCAGGCACGCGCCGAACCTGCGGGGAGTTGAATGGATGCGGATGTGGCCGTCATCTTTTCCGGCGCGGCTCTATCGAGCGGCCACAGCATGCGCCATGCCCCCATCAGCAACAGCAGCACCACGGCGCAGAGCAAAAGCAACATGCGGTGCGGGCGCGCCTCGTGCCGGGTAGGCGCGGGCGGTAGTACGGGGTCGCGGAAATGCACGGCCTGATCGAAAGCACGCATGATGATGGCGGTGTCCACACCCAGATATTCGGCGTATTTCTTCGTGTAGCCGCGCGCGTAAGCCATGCCCGGCATGCCTTCCGGCTGGCCGGATTCGACAGCTTGCAGATAGGGCACGCGCAGATGCAGATCGCGTGCGGGCTGCTCCAGCGGCACGCCCAGAGACTCACGCGCCGCGCGCAGATAAGCCCCGATTTCGGCAAACCCGACGAGATGGATGGTTTCAGCCTGCGGCAGGGATGATTCCACGGCTAAACCGCCGCTGCATGGTCGCGCGCGTAATCCTGAAAGATCGTGCGCAATGATGCGTCCGAGGATCCGAGATGCGTCTGGACCAGGTGGGTCAATTCGTCGATATGCACGCTGCGCACCATGGCTTTGAGCGGCCCCATGGCCGAAGGCGGCGCGGAGAGCGAGCGCACGCCGCAGCCGAGCAGCGCCATGGCTTCCAGCGGCTTGCGCGCCATGTCGCCGCAGAAGCTGAGCTCGACGCCCGCCGCATTGGTCTGTTCCACCAGCCGCGTCACGATCTGCATCACCACGGGGGAGAGGTCGTCGTAGCGGTTGGACAGGCGCGGATTCGTGCGGTCGGAGGCGAAGAGATATTGCAGCAGGTCGTTGCTGCCGATGGAGACGAAATGCACCTTTTTCATCAGGCTCGGCATCTGCCACAGAATGGCGGGCACCTCGATCATGATGCCGACTTTGAGTTCGGTCGGGGGCTCGAACCCTTCCTGGCGGGCGCGCACCAATTCGCGCTCAAGGAATCCGCGCATCGTGTCGATCTCGGCCACTTGCGTGATGAAGGGGAACATCACATCCAGCCGCCGCCCGGCGCTGGCCTGCACCAAGGCACGCAATTGCTGGCGCAGAATGATCGGGCGGTCGATGGCGATGCGCGAGGCGCGCCAGCCCAGCGCCGGATTGGCCTCGGAATCAATCGGGAAATAAGGCAGTTGCTTATCCGCGCCGATGTCGAAAGTGCGGAAGACGACGCGCTTGTTGTGCGCCGCGCCGAGCACTTCTTTATAGATCGCGCTCTGGGTCGCCACATCCGGCATGGAATGGGATGCCATATAGGCAAGCTCGGTGCGATACAGCCCGACGCCATCCACGCCCGCTTCGTCCAAATGCCGGGTTTCGACTTGAAGCCCGATATTCATGTTCAGCGAAACACGCATCCCGTCCCGGCTCTCGGCGGGGAGTTTTCGCAGTGCAACATAATCGCTGCGCTGGCGGCGCTTCAGGCGCAGCCGGTCGCCCACCGCGCGGCGCACGGATTCCTGCGGGCGGATGTGGATTTCGCCCTGATCGCCGTCGACGATCATCGCATCCCCCGGCTGCACCAGCCGCATCGCATCCGGAATCTTGCCCACCACGGGAATGTTCATCGCGCGCGCGATGATGGCGATGTGGCTGGCCGCCGCACCGGATTCGAGCACCACGCCCTTGATGCGGTGGCGGCCATATTCGAGCATTTCCGCCGGGCCGAGATCATGGGCCACCAGCACGAAGCGCGGCGGCAGTTCCTGCCCTGCCCGCCCGGCGATCTGGCCGGTGAGATGCTGCAGCAAACGCTGAGCCAGATCGTCGAGATCCTGCATGCGTTCCTGCAGATATTCGCTGCTCATGCCGCGCAGTTTCGCCTGCAATTGCTCCTGCACGCGTTTCACCGCACCTTCGGCGGTCAGCCCCGTCTGCACGGCTTCGGACAATTGGCGGATCCAGCCTTTGTCATGCGCGAACATGCGGTAGGATTCCATGATCTCGCGCTGCTCGGCCGCGTCGTCCAGCTCCGCCTCGCGGATCAGCGCGTCGATACTCGTCTGCAGATCCTGCAGGCCTTGCTCCAGCCGCTTCATCTCCAGGCTCGGATCGTCCGCCACCAGTTGGCGGATCTCGATCACGGGCCGATGCATCACGGCGGGGGCATGGACCAGGCCGGGGCTCAGCGCCTGGCCCACCAGATGTTCGGTGGTCTGTGCGGTGGCGGTGCCGAGGGTGAGTTCGCGCAGGGAGACCAATTGATCGGAGGCATGCAGTTCGGCCAGCACCATGGCCACCGTCTGCAGCAGTTCGATCTCTTCTTCGCCGAATTCACGCCGCGCGGTGCTCTGCACTACCAGCACACCCACCACCTGGCCACGGCTGACGATGGGCACGCCCGCGAAGGAATGGAACGCTTCCTCACCGGTTTCGGGCCGGTAGACGAATTGTGGATGATCCCGCGCTTCGGGCAGGTTTAGCGGCGCTTGCGTGGCGGCGATCTCGCCCACCAACCCTTCGCCCACGCGCAGCCGGGTAAGGTGCACCGCCTCGCGGTTCAGGCCTTGGTTGGCATAGAGCTCGAGCAGATCGCCCGCGCGCAACATGTAGATCGAGCAGACTTCGCAGCCCAAGCCCTGCGCCAGCACCGCCACCAGCCGGTCGAGCCGCGCCTGGGCGGGAGCAGCCGCGCCCATGACATCGCGGATCTGGCGCAGCAGCATCAAAGGCTGCATCGCTGTGCGGGAGGCGGACTGAATGGAACTGGGGCTCATGGCGCGGGATGCTAGCGGAAACTATCCAGATTTGCCAGAGTGCAAAACCCGACTATTTTGATTTTGAAAGAAATGAATCGACAAAGCACAGGCCTAAAATTGACGGGCGAAAGCGAGGTTGCAGTTTGGCGTTGTAGAAGTGCCATATTGGTTGGAACCGAACGAGCTTTGGCAAGCGCTATATCCGCAAGTAGCCGAGCCTGCGCCGAAGAACGCCGCCCAGTTTCTGTCATGCCCTCCGCAGGAAATATTCCCTGCGAACAAGACCCCATCATCCATTTTCATATCGATACGGCCAGCGGCGATGGAAGATAACGCCGTCCTTGTCCACTGTCCGCTACTGTAATCTGCAGTGACGATCATGAAGCCATTGCCGGCAGTCACTGAACGGGCAACGCAAACATCGCTGCACCACACAGCCTCGAGATCGGCCACGAAACTTGTGGCAATCACCATTGCGCTGGGGTTTATGGGAGAGGATGGCGAAACGGCAAGCATGGAAGCCTGCGTCGAAAATGCGTAGCCGCTTGTATAGCCGGGCGCAGAAAACGGAATCAAGCCCGCCTGATTGAGGTGATACCAGAAGTTCATCGATTCTGCATCCTGGCTCGGATTGCTCGAATAGTAGGGTGCGATAAATCCATTTCCATTTCCGTTCGCACCCGGTCCACTCGCCGAGCCAAGCCCGAATTGCGTCGCGTTTACCATATCGCCAGGAATCGCGTTGTATTTGGAACGAAAGGTTTGAACCGCCGATTTATACTTTTCGATCTGACTGATCTGAGCACTGATCTCGGCACTCATGGTCATCTCACGGCCCACGAGAATGCCGCCGATAATCAAACCGACGATAACGAGCACAATCGCAAGTTCGACCAATGTAAATCCGCCATGCGGTGCGTCGAATTTCGATGCTGTCTTTGATCCCACAATGATTTACCGCACTAGCCTAGTGAAAATTCATGTAGAATCTTTACCAAATTCATTTGGTAGAGGCTAGATAAGCTTCCGCATCCGCCACCAGCTCGGCCAGAATCTCAGCCAGGGGCTGCACGCGCTCGACCATGCCGACGCTTTGGCCGGCCATCAGCGAACCATGTTCCACATCGCCATCCACCACCGCGCGGCGCAGCGAGCCCGCCCAGAAATGCTCGATGGCGAGCTGCGCCTCATTGCGGTCCAGCTCGCCTGCGCGGTGGCGTTCCACGGTTTCCTTTTGGAAACGCATGAAGGATTCGGTCGCTTTGTTCTCGATGGCGCGCACGGGGATGACCGGGAAGTCGGGATCATATTGCACGCTGGGGGTGGCGTTGCGTGCGCTGGCGCGCACGAAGGCGGCCTTGAAATTCGCATGCGCGATGGATTCCTCTGCGCAGACGAAGCGCGTGCCCAGTTGCACGCCCGCCGCCCCCTGCTGCAGATAACCCGCAATAGCGCGCCCACGACCGATGCCGCCGGCGGCGAACACCGGCACCTCGCGAATTTCCGGCAGCACTTCCTGCGCCAGCACAGAGGTGGCCACCGGCCCGATATGCCCGCCCGCTTCCGCGCCTTCGATGATCAGCGCATCCATGCCCATCTTTACCAGTTTCTTGCCGATGCCGGCGGATGGCGCGAAGCCGAGGACGCGCGCGCCATGCCCATGCAGCGCCTGCACGGTCGGGGCTTTGGGGATACCGCCTGCGAGCACCACATGGCCCACCTTGTGCGCGCCGCACACTTCGACGAGCGCGTCCAGCTGCGGGTGCATGAGAATGAGATTCACCCCGAACGGCTTGCTCGTCATCACCTTGGTCGCGGCGATTTCGCGATCGAGCAATTCGGGCGACATCGAGCTGGCGGCCAGCACACCGAAGGCACCCTGATTGCTCAGCGCCGAAACCAGATGGCGCTCCGACACCCAGGACATGGCCCCGCCCATGATCGACAGCGGACAGCCGAGAAATTCGGTGCCGCGCGACCACAGGGATTGCAACATGGGGCTGGGCGTCAAAGCCATTTAAGCGGCGTCCTTTGCATCGAGCTCATAGGCTGTGTGGAGCGAGCGCACGGCGAGTTCGGCATAGGCCTCCTCGATCAGCACGCTGACTTTGATTTCCGAGGTGGAGATGACGAGGATGTTGACGTTCTTCTCGGCCAGCGTCTTGAACATCAGGCCCGCAATCCCCGAATGGCTGCGCATGCCGACGCCGATGACCGATACTTTCGCCACGTTCTTGTCCGACTGCACGGCGTGGTATTTTAACGCATCCTTCAAACCCTCGACCACGACGGTCGCCCGCGTCAAATCGCCACGCGGCACGGTGAAAGTAACGTCCGTCGCCTTTCCGTCCTCGGTCACGTTCTGCACGATCATATCCACATTGATCCCCGCATCGCCCAAAGGGCCGAAAATCGCGGCGGACACACCCGGCACGTTCGGCACACCGACCACCGTGATGCGTGCATCGTCGCGGCTCAGGGTCACGCCCGTAATTTTGCGTCTTTCCACCACTTCCTCCTCTTGCACCACCAGGGTGCCTTCCACGTCCGCGAAGGTGGAAAGCACCTGCACGCGCACATTGTGATTCATCGCCATTTCCACGCTGCGCGTCTGCAGCACTTTGGCGCCTTGGCTGGCCATTTCCAGAATTTCTTCGTACGCCACTTTCTTCAGCTTGCGCGCCAGCGATACGATGCGCGGATCGGCCGTGTAGATCCCGTCTACATCCGTATAGATGTCGCAACGATCCGCGCCGAAGGCGGCGGCCAAAGCAACCCCGGTCGTATCCGATCCGCCCCGGCCCAGCGTGCTCAAACGCCCCTCGTCCGTCACGCCCTGAAACCCGGCGACCACCGCTACCTTGCCCTCGGCCAACGCCGCGCGGATCGCCTCCGTCCCGATCTCGCCGATGCGGGCTTTGGAATGGCTGCCATCCGTGCGCAGCGGCACTTGCCAACCCTGGAAAGAGCGTGCGGGAATGTCCATCTGCTGCAGCATCAAAGCAAGCAAGCCGCTCGTCACCTGTTCGCCGGAGGCCACCACCGTGTCGTATTCCGCGAAGGCGCTCATGTCCTGCAGCGGCGAGATTTCGCGTACCAGCCCCACCAGTTGGTCGGTCACGCCCGCCATGGCGGAGACGGCGACGATGACCTGATTGCCCTGATCGATCTCGCGCTTCACCAGCCCCGCCACCCGGCGGATGCGCGCCACGTCGGCCACCGAAGTTCCGCCGAATTTTTGAACGATGAGTGCCACGTTTCCTTGCTCTTTACCCTGAAAAGCCGCTTGGGCGGAAGCTATACACCAGCAGCGCGCACTGTAAAGCCGCTTTGGGCGTGAATGCGCCGGGCGCGAACAGGCCTAGTACCAGTGCCCGCCCAGCGCATTCACGCCATACAACACCAGATAGCGCGATTCGCCTTCCGCCGGGCGCAAGCCTTGGCTTTGATTGTCCAGCAGCCAATCCTTCCCGTTCAGTCGGGCGCGCAGCACGGCGTGGGTCACGCCCTGACGGTCCATGTCGGAGACGATCTGCAGCTCAAGGTCTTCTTCTCGCCATCCCAAAGCGCGCAAGGCCGCCATTTTGGCCAGTGCATAATCCTCGCAATCCCCGCCATAGGCCAGAAACTCTTCCGGGCTTTCCCAATAATCCGCTTTCCCCCACAATGCTTCGTCCGTGCGGAAGGGGAAGGCATTGAAACGGGCCTGCACCCAGGTTAAACGCGCCATTTCTCCCAAAGGCGCCGGGCCAAGGCGCGCCAAAGCGCCGGAAGGCAGCGCTTGGCTTAAACGCGGCGGGAGCGCCGATAAGAGCGGTGGATTCGATGGAGAGGACACCAAGCCGCACCCTGCCAGCGCCATGCATAAAAACACGGGAGCCAAAAACCTGGCCCCCGGACATGCGCTCTCCTGCCACCGGCAAACAGGAAATAGCGCAGAAAATACAGACAAAATCATTTCCTTTATGCTAGTATCCTTTCCATGACAGCGCCACGTTTCAATCGCCCATCCGCCCTTTTTTCTTTCCTTCGCAGATTCCACCGCGACGAGGAAGGTGCGGTTGCGATCGAATTCGCCATCATCGCCTTCGTGGGCTTTCTATTGACCATGGGCATTCTGGAATTCGCCCTGTTGATCTATGCCAACGGCGCACTGAACAATGCCGTCAAAGAGATAGCCTACAGGTCCGCCACCGAATGCGAAGCGACGGAACGGGACGGCAATGGTCGCTGCACGGGTGGTTCCAATCAATTCCTGAAAGACCACGATACAACTTTCGCCGACATTTTCCATGCCTATGCCGGCAATCTCATCAGCCCGGCCGAGGTCTGCATTTTTGCACGCCCGATCGTGCGCGGCAGCACCGGGGAGCTGACCAATATTCCGCCGTCCGCGATCACCGATTTTGGCGGTAGCGAGGATATCGTGCGCATCGATTTTCGCTATCAATGGCAATTCTTTTCTTTCATTATCCGTCGATTTTTCCCGAATCTTTTGATGTTTCAGGCCAACTTTCTGATCAGAAACGGGGCGATTGACGATGCCTCCAATCGCCTTCTTCCCCCTCTCACTCATCCCAATTGCGCCAATGCCTTTGCTCCCTGAACCCGTTTCTCGTTCTGCCAAACGCGGCGCCGCTCTTGTGGAAATGGCGATCCTGCTGCCGGTGCTGATCCTGTGTTTCGTCGGTGTCGTCGAACTGGGGCAATATCTCATGCTGGCCGAGCGTGTGACCAAAACCTCCAACCAACTGGCAGCCGTACTCTATACCATGCAATCGAATGATTTGCAGGCAGGCGGCGGGCCCAACGGTGTGGTGGCGGCCACCATGGAACAAGCAAAAACCCTGGCCCGTCCATTCCATGGCATCATGCTTTCCGTGCGTTATTGCCAGCGCGATCTCAGCGGGGCCAATGCCGGAACCATGCGCGAGATCTACAAAGGCCTCACCAGCCCTGTACCCGCCGAGTGCGGAGACGGCCCTCCCTGTCAAACCACGAGCACCACGCAAAACGGCTTCGGCGCTTTCGTGCAGACCTATGCATGCCAGACCTTCCACCCGGCCATCGCCCCCCGCTTTCTCACCACGGGCCTGACCGTGCACCAAACCTCGATCATTCCGTTGGTCGCCTCCAACCAAACCACATTGCTCGAAGAAGCCCACGGCGTCGAAATCGCCATTGAAGACCAAAGCGGCGGCGGGGGCGGAGGAGGCAATGGCGGTGGAGGAGGCGGCGGCGGTGGCGGGGGAGACGGCAGCGAAAAGTGCGATTATCCCACTGTTCGTAAGACCGGAGGCGGCTGTATCGATGCCTGCCTGCTCTATTCCAACACCACCAACCCCCTCAATCCCGAGGACCCCAACACCGTGCAAGGATGCATGACTCTCCGCAAACAATGCGAAGCTGCCGGGCTTTATTATGTGGGTGGCGCTTGTGTACTGACCAAACCGGCCCCCGCTTAAGAAGCTGATGTCATTTCATTTCATAGTTATTAAACAGCTTTAATAAAATTTTAGGAATTCTGCCGTATCCTTGAAGAAAATCGGACACCAGATCCGAATCAAGCGCGCAGGAGATTCCCATGTCCACCCCCACCGGAAACCATTACGCCCAATCGGGTCTTACGCTGCGCGAGCGCGGCGCGGCCGTGGTTGAAATGGCGATTCTATTGCCCGTATTGGTCATCTGCTTCTGGGGTGTCGCAGAGATTGGCCAATATGTCATGATGTCCGAGCGCATGACCAAAACGGTCAATCAGCTCAGCGCCGTATTGTACACGTTGCGCCCCAGCGATTTACAAGCCTCGGGCCCATTTGGCTCTTCCAGCGCCAATAACGTCATCGGTGCGGCCATTCGCGAAGCGCAAACTTTGGCCAGACCCTTCCGCGCCCCTACCATCACCGTACGATACTGCCAGCGCCGCCAAAGCGATGGCGCGATCGAGCAGATTTATTTCGGCAAAACCGTGCCGCAAATCGCTGGCTGCAGTGACGGGCCCGGATGCCAGGATACGGCACTGACGCAAAAAGGATATGGCGCTTACGTTCAAGTCTATTCCTGCCAGAAATTTCAATCGGCCCTTACCCCGTATTATTTTAAAAACGTCAATTCCGATGTCGCCATGGTCAAACAGGTGGCCTTCATTCCTCTGACCGACACCAATCAGACCGCGCTGATCAAGAAAGCGGGCGGCGTCAGCATCGACGACAATACCATACTGCCCGTCACCTGCGTCTCCCCGTTGATATCCGATGGCAATGGCGGCTGCAAAGCAGCCAATACCACCTGCAAGGCACCGAAGCTTTACGACAAATCGGGCAACTGCGTGGATCAACAAACCTGCGCCATTGGGTACGAGGCAGATGGGTATGGTGGCTGCAAAGCTATAGTATGTGGCACAAATATGACCATGCAGAATGGCAAATGCACGGATAATTGCATGCATAGTACTCTCCTGGCCCTGGAGATTAAAGCATGCGTGGAAAAACGCTGCCCTCCAGAAAGCGGTACCAGGGCCAACCAGAATGGTGGCTGCGATAGTGTTTGCAACGCAAACGCGACACCACCCCAAACGTGGAGCACCACGTACAAACAATGCGTTACAACTTGTAACACCGGCTTTGAATGGGATGCAGCATTGCAGCCGCCCGATTGCGTACAGACACAAACAACATGTCAAGGTGAATTGGTCGAAGATCATGGATCTTGCACAAGAAACTGCAGCATTGCTGGCCAAACCCCCAACAAAGCAAGGTATTGCTCCGATGCCTCCTGTCCCACTGGCATGTATACCAAAGTAGGATCGAATCCTGGATATTGGGTATGCAAATAGTCAAAAACCTTAATTGGGCCTTTATTGTTAAAGTAAAAATCCTATGCCTTTATACTCAGATACCTCCCACCCGACATATCCGACATTCCCCATGGAAGTTTTGTTGAAATTACGCTAAATTAGATCGATTAAATCCCATTCCGCCTTCGGAGACCGCGCGATGCCGCATGCTCGTCTGCCCCATTTCTTCTCTTCCTTCGCGCGCGACGAGCGGGGTGTGGCGTTCATTACCTTCGGCATGTTCCTGGCGCTTTTCGCCATCGGCTTGCTCGGGTTGGAGCTCAGTATGGGCGCCACGCATGCGAGCCACGAGGAAAAGGTTTCCAAGCTCAACGAATACAGCACTTTTCTCGCCAAAGAATACGGCGCTTTGTGGAAAGCCCGTGCCTTATGCGAGACAGCGGGTCAGTCGGCCAATTGCCTGCAGAACGGCGATGCCAGCGGTCGCGTTTTCACGCGCCCGTTCGTAGAATACGGAGCGCTGGGAAACGGTACGGGCGGCGACGAAGTGGCCATGCAGGATATGGCGCATTATATTCAAACCTCGTTCAATAACAGCGCCGACAACGTCGCCGGATTTCGCTTCAAGGACATCATCGGTCAGAGCGTAACGCGCGAATGTCAGCATGATCGCATCTTACTGCGCTTTACCATTCAGGCCAATCAATACAGCTGGTTCGTCAAGAATGATCGCGATATCAATGTTCGTGTCGCGCGTTTGACGGATATCCCTTGCGATGTGTCGAAGGTCACGCCGCAACCCCATGCTTCGCCCTATGCCCCGCCCGCTCCAGGCAAGAGCGCCTGCGCGCATGGCGGGCCGCATTTCGACCAATATCCCAACCCCGCCACCAGCGTGGTCGATCTGGCGACGGTGCGTTCCCTGGTGAATTTCGTGATCTCGACGGATGCGGATTCGAAAGCGTTGCTGGGAGAAACGGGCGGTGATTTCACGGCCCGTTTCGGCTCGTCCCTGCGCGGACTGGCCAATGGCGTGGGCTATCGCGACGGCACTATGGCCAGCGCGGTCACCATCGGGAACTTCCCGGTCAGCGGCGGCGGTGCCCCTGCTTGCACACGCAACGGTTCCGGCCTCGTTACCAGCGCGGGCTGCTTCGACAACGCCTCCACCTTCGATTTCAAAAACGGCGTTCAGAATGCCGGTATCGACAATGGCAGCCGCAAGGGCGATGCGGACAATACGGTTTTGACGGGTGAAATGCGCGCGCAATACACCCGGCATTGTCCTGCCTCACAGGCGGTATGGACATACAAAACCGTCAATCGCGGCGATTGCGTCGAACATGCCTACGTAAAATACACACCGGATACTGGCACCTATTACGGATATGCCTATCGCTCGAAATACAACGACACGGCTTTCCGTGCACAGGAGGTGAGCGATTTTAACGCCAACAAACAGCCGCAGATTCAAGCGATTTGCTCTCAGCCCAATTTCGTCAATTCGCTGCCCGCAACCATGGATCAGAACGCCAGCGAAGTCGTGGACGATTCCAATTGCGGCGCGACGCGTCTGGGCGACCCGTGCATCAAATACAATTTCTACATCAATTGCATCAAAGACAAAACGGATGACAAAACCGTTTTCGGGGGCGAATGGAGCCCGGCCTGTCGTTCGCAACAACTGGGCACCACTGCGGATCAAATCTACACCTCGCCGGATCAATTGGTACGTTTCCGCGGTAAGCTGATCGCCGATCTCTACAACAAACCCTACAAGTCCCAGACACTCGAAGTGGTGGCCACACCGGTCACCGCAGCCCATCCCGATACCATGCGGGCGGTGGATGCGGACCTGCTGCGCCAGCTGGATGAATTGCAGGAACTGCACGTGAAGAATACCGAGCGCAGCTTCCTGTGGGCCTGTGATTCCGGACCGCGCGACGCTGCGAACAATCTAGTGGACAATGCCGGGAACCTGAGCGCTGCCTACGGTCTGCGCACGGGCGACGTGAACCGCAGCCTGCTCGACAATAGCGGCACGGTACGTACGGATACGGCGAAGAATGCCAATGGCGGCCGCAATGGCGGTTGCACCCTGCCCGCTTTGGCGAGCAACGGGGGCAAGATGGGCGGCACGCTGGCCACCTACGACCTCAATTTCAAACGCGACAAATGCACCGGCCCGCTCTGCGACATTCCCGAAGGGCTTTATGCCATCACCATGGAACCCGGGGCGCGGCACTTGGAAAAGAACGGCCAGCCCCCGCAATCCCGTTTCCCCGCAGGCGGACTTGCGACCAGTTGGAAATCGCCCGCAGGCGCCGCTGGTGATCTATGGGCATGGGATGCGTTCGATGGTGGCGTGCATTTGGGCAACGTACCTTCCAACGGCGGCCATGGCGAGGAATGCCCCCGCAACCGCGACGACAATGTCAGTTGCACCAATGGCTGGCTGACCGCCACCGACGGGAAGCGCTATTGCGAAGGGTATCAATACGACAAAGTACAGACGGAGCCTGTATGCGCCAATGGCGGCTGTCAGAACATTGCGGAATATATCCTGCAAGGTTCGGACACGGTCAATAATTGGCCCGCCGAAGCCCAGGAGCATCTCAATATCGGTGCGGTCGCCATGGAGCGGCGCCTGATCGAGGTGAACGGCGAGCAGACGCCCTACACCTGCATGCTCGACAAAGGCGAAACTACCACCGGCCAACGCGCCAGCCAGGTTTATGTGGCGGATAACGGCACGCTCAATTGCAACTGGATCGGCGGTTCGCCCTTCTTCTGCCAGAGAAACAGCACGGTGGGTTCCGATTCCGTCACGCCCGATCAGGCCGAAGAACGCTTCATCGACAGTGGAGACGGCGGTATCTTCTCGTTGACTGCGGACAGCTTCAACGCTCCCATCGCGATCGGGGACGACAAGGAAGAATTCCGGGGCAGCCGGCGCGGGATGGATAATTTCAGAACACGCAAAGTGCTGGAAGGCTCCGTCAGATCCGAAGTCGATCCCGGGCTGACCATCATGCCGGTGCCGGTGCAGGCCGAGGAAACGGTGCATTTCCGTAACTCGGACGATTCGCTCATCAATCAACCGATGACTGCGGCCGACAAGCTGAGCTTCGACTTACGCCTGCAGATGCTGGCCGAGGGGTATAAGGGTTACGACATCTTCCCGAGCCATCGCGGCAACCAATGTGCGCTGTTCAAGCAGGGCGTGCGTCTGTTGAATTCGGGCGATGTGGATCATAACGGCAAGGAAGGCTCGAAATTCGCCGTATATGTGGGCGCTTTGCCGACCAACGACGCCTATACGGCGGCACTCGCGCCGCATGCGGCAGGCCAGGTCACTGGAAGCGGTACGCCGGGGGATTACGATGCAAGCGGTCTGCATATGCGCTCGCAAGCCACCAAGCCCGACCACGGCGCGGATGCTTCGATCGCTTTCGTGCATGATTGCATCGGCAGCATTCCGGAGGTGAGCAGCACCACCACACCCTTCATCGTTACCACCCTGCCCAAAGGCGCCACCAATGCCCGCGCGGTGCTGGATGCCATGAAAGCCGCCACGGAAGCGACGACGAACGAAACCTGTAAACGCCCCTATTGCCTGCTTTCCGAACGGGAAAAGGACGGCTCGGCCTGGGGCTTGGGAATGGATGAGGACAATATCCTTACGCCCGAGACCTGTGCCGCCAAGCTTTGGAAGTGCGTCACACCCGCCGAGACAAAATAATCGGCGCATTTCTTTTCCTCGGGTCGTCGCATTGCGGTGGCCCGAGGAGGGATCCCCCCCGTTACCACACCGGTGCCTTTTTTTGCTTCGTCATGCAGTCGCTGCAGGGCCAGAACGTGGCTTGGGAATTATCCCCAATCTTCTCCCCAAAAATCGATTTTCTGCACGGCCAAAAGACTTGCACAGCAAGAGTGGGAAGGCCTAGCATTCGGGACACACTGCAAGGTGGGCGGTTTTCCGGCATTTAAGCGCGAAGCAACAAAAATTGTGTTCGGTGGGCAAAATAATTCGTTTGCTTCTTGCCGCTGACAATGCACTTACTTCCACATCTGGTGTTGCCCATCGCAATCAGACACAAGATGTAGCATATAAGGGCCTCAACGGCCCATTTTCAACAGGGAAAAATCACATGCTCGCCACCGCCGCCCGTCCCCATGCGCCCGAATTCAGCGAAGATTTTATGGATACGCCCGAAACCCTCCGCCCCGTTCCCGTGATCCAAACCGGGAAAGCCCCGAGCGATATGGATTTCACCGGCAAGCTCCGCGTCGATCGTTCGCGCGATGCGTTGTTGTCCGCCTTCGGCAAAGCCACCTTAGAGGATCGCTATCTGCTGGAAGGCGAATCCTACCAGGACATGTTCGCCCGCGTGGCCCTGGCCTATGCGGACGACACCGCCCATGCGCAGCGCCTGTACGATTATATCAGCCGCCTGTGGTTCATGCCCGCCACGCCCATCCTCTCCAACGGCGGCACGGATCGGGGCCTGCCCATCTCCTGCTTCCTGAACGAGACGCAAGACAGCCTCACCGGCATCGTCGATCTGTGGAATGAAAACGTCTGGCTGGCGGCGCGCGGCGGAGGCATCGGTTCCTACTGGGGCAATCTGCGCTCCATCGGCGAAAAAGTGCGCGGCAACGGCAAGACTTCGGGCGTGATTCCCTTCATGCGCGTGCAGGATTCGCTGACGCTCGCCATCAGCCAGGGCTCGCTGCGCCGTGGCTCCAGCGCCGTCTACATGCCGATCTGGCACCCGGAAGTCGAAGAATTCATCGATATCCGCCGCCCCACCGGCGGCGATCCCAACCGCAAAGCCCTGAACATCCACCACGGTGTCGTGATCTCGGACGACTTCATGCATGCGGTGGAAGCGGGGGACGACTGGACCTTCAAAAGCCCGAAGGACGATGCACCGCTGAATACCGTGAAAGCCCGCGACCTGTGGGTGAAACTCCTCACCGCCCGCATCGAGACCGGCGAGCCGTATCTGCTCTTCATCGACACGGTCAACAAGCACATCCCCGAACACCACAAACAGCTCGGCCTGAAGGTGAAGACCTCCAATCTGTGCAGCGAAATCACGCTGACCACGGGCATGGACCATTTGGGCGAAGAACGCACCGCCGTTTGCTGCCTCTCCAGCCTCAACTTGGAAACCTACGACGAGTGGAAAGACAAGCCGGAGATGATCGAAGACGCCATGCGCTTCCTCGACAACGTGCTGCAACAATTCATCGAAACCGCGCCGGATTCCATGAAGCGCGCCCGCTACAGCGCAATGCGCGAACGCTCGATCGGCCTCGGCGTCATGGGCTTCCATTCCTACCTGCAGATCAAGGGCATTCCCTTCGAATCCGTGATGGCGAAAGTCTGGAACAAGAAGATCTTCGAAAACATTCGCAAAGCGGCGGATGCCGCCAGCAAGCACCTCGCCGAAGAAAAAGGCGCCTGCCCGGATGCGGCCGAAGTCGGCGTGATGGAGCGTTTCACCAACAAGCTCGCCATCGCCCCCACCGCCTCGATCTCGATCATCGCGGGCAATTCCAGCCCCGGCATCGAACCCTACGCGGCCAATGTGTTCGTGCAGAAAACCCTCTCGGGCAGCTTCAGCGTGCGCAACAAGCATCTGGATAAACTGCTGACCGAGAAGGGCCAGAACGAAGAATCCGTCTGGCGCTCCATCGCCAGCACCGAAGGTTCCGTGCAGCATCTGGATTTTCTGACGCAGGACGAGAAGGACGTCTTCAAGACCGCTCAGGAAATGGACCAGCGCTGGGTGATCGAGCATTCCGCCGACCGCACGCCCTTCATCTGCCAGGCCCAGAGCGTGAACCTCTTCCTGCCCGCCGACATCCACAAGCGCGACCTGCACCAGCTGCATTTCAACGCTTGGAAAAAAGGCTGCAAAAGTCTTTATTACTGCCGCTCCGTCTCCCTGCAGCGCGCCGAAAAGGGCAAAGCCCAGCCCACCGCGCTACAAATGGAAATGTCGTTGGTCAAGACCGAACCTGCGGCCAGCAACTACGAAGAATGCCTGGCCTGCCAGTAACCAGGATGCGTTCAATCAAAGGGAGATCTAAGTGAATTTAAAAAATATCGATTGGAAGACTACCTTCTTCACATTCAATGGTCGGGTCGGTCGGAAAGTATTTTGGACTTATCTGGGAATCATCTTTGTCTTCTTTCTTTTGCTTGGAACCCTCGGCCTGATGTTCGGCGACACGGAATCGAAAGATCCGCCTTTTTTCGTAAGTGCGATCATTTTGATCACGATCGTACCACTCGGATGGGCGAGCCTTGCCGTTCAGATCAAGCGATGGCATGACATGAACAGATCCGGCTGGTTTGTTCTGATCTCGCTCATTCCCGTGCTGGGATTTCTGATCAACATCGTGTGTCAGGGTTTCGTCAAAGGCACTGAAGGCCCCAATCGTTTCGGCGACGCGCCCCAAACGATCACCTTCTAGGTTATCTATACTCTTCTCCTCCTTTCCATTAATTGGCATCAGGAACAGCTTTTATGGACTTTAAGAATATCGACTGGAAAAACCTTCTCTTCACTTTCGACGGAAGAGTAAGCCAACGGGTGTTCATCACCTATTTCATCGCTGTGTTTGTTCTCGGGATCCTCATTTCGATTCTGGTTGCGATACTCGGACAAACGCTCGGACAGATCGTCTCCCTTATTCTGTATATCCCGATCACCATTGCCACCTACGCCATCGCCATCAAACGTTTCCACGATATGGGCAAAGTGGGCTGGTTCAGCTTGCTCTATCTGGTTCCCCTGGTGAATCTCGGTGTGCTGATCTGGCAGGGCATCACCAAAAGCGATGGCCCGAACCAATACGGTGCCATGACCACGACCATCTAGTCCCCCCCCTCAGCCTTTCCTCCGGAGTCCCATCATGTCGCTGCTCGACGCCGAATCGATCTACAAGCCCTTCCACTACCCCTGGGCCTACGACGCCTGGCTGATGCAGCAGCGCATCCACTGGCTGCCGGAGGAAGTGCCGTTGGCGGATGACGTCAAGGATTGGAAGACCTCGCTTTCGAACGAAGAGCGCCATCTGCTCATGCAGATCTTCCGCTTCTTCACGCAATCCGACATCGAGGTGAACAACTGCTACATGCGGCATTATTCCCGCGTGTTCAAACCCACCGAAATCCAGATGATGCTGGCGGCGTTTTCCAATATGGAAACCATCCACATCGCCGCTTACAGCCATCTGCTCGACACGCTGGGCATTCCGGACAGCGAATATCAGGCCTTCCTCAAATACAAAGAGATGAAGGATAAATACGACTATATGCAGCAATTCGGCACGGAATCGAAGGAGGGTATCGCGAAAACCCTGGCCGTCTTCGGCGCCTTCACCGAAGGGCTGCAGCTCTTCGCCTCCTTCGCCATCCTGCTTAACTTCCCCCGCTTCGGGAAGATGCGCGGCATGGGCCAGATCATCGCCTGGTCGGTGCGCGACGAATCGCTGCACACCGAAAACATCATCCGCCTGTTCCGCACCTTCCTCAACGAAAACCCCGAAGTGGCGACCGAGGATTTCAACCGCGATCTGTACAAAATGTGCGAGCAGATCGTGACCATGGAAGATGCCTTCATCGACCTCGCCTTCGGCGTGGGCGGCATCCAGGGCCTGACCGCCAGCGAAGTGAAGCGCTACATCCGCTACATCGCCGACCGCCGCCTGACGCAACTGGGCCTCGACCCCATCTACCGCATGGGCGACAACCCCCTGCCCTGGATGGACGAAATCCTCAACGGCGTGGAGCACACGAACTTCTTCGAGAACCGCGTGACCGAGTACACCAAGGCCGCCACCACCGGCTCCTGGGAAGATGCGTTCGATGGGATGGGCGAGGAAGCGGCGTAGCGTAAAGCCGGCATTCGTCCTTTATCGAATTCCTACAGATCAGCCCCCGCGCCCCGCACGGGGGCTTTTCGCATTCGGGGGGTGCGCCATATGTCTTTCGCATCGGCGGGGCGGCAGTATGGCGGCATGATTCGTTACCTGCTCCCCATCGCCTTCCTGGCCACCCATCTTTCCCTGCCCGCCGGGGTGGATGCGAGCGATGTGTTGGCGGCGCAGGAGGGTCGCCGCCGTTTGATGGTGGTCGGGGCATTGAGGGACGACGCCCATCGCAGCCAGGAATTGGTGGTGATCGGCCAGAGCCGCATCGCTGTGCATACCGCCCTGGTCGGCTAGAGGATTCGAAGCACCGGTTCGATTTTCTAACCCATCGCCGAATTTACAGCGTCATCACGCGGAATTGCGCCTTTGTGCTAGAGCGCATGCGCGCTTCGTGCTACCTCAGGCGCATCCCAGCCAGCAGGAGCGCTTCATGACCCAGACCCCCGGCAACAAATTCGCCACCGACCTCGATACCAGCAAGCTGAAATTCAACAGCAAGGCGCTGCATGCCGGCACTCCGCCGGACCCCGCTACCGGCGCGCGGCAATTCCCCATCCACCAAGCCACCGCCTTCGTGTTCCAAGACGCCGAGCATGGCGCGGACATGTTCGCGCTGCGCAGCTTGGATTTCAGCTACAGCCGGATGACGAACCCGACGGTGGATGCGCTGGAGAAGCGTCTGGCCGCGCTGGAAGGCGGAGTCGGCGCGACTTGCACCGCTTCCGGCCTTTCCGCGCAGATGGTCGCTTTCCTGCCGCTGATGGAGCCGGGCACGGAAATCGTCGCTTCCAGCCGCATCTACGGTGGCACCTACAACCAGCTGGCGCAGACCTTCCGCGAGCGCTTCGGCTGGATCACCAAATTTGTCGACATCACCGATCTCGCCGCTGTGCAGGCCGCCGTGAACGAAAAAACCCGCGTCATCTTCGCCGAATCCAGCTCGAATCCCGGCGGCGTGATCGCCGACATTGCGGGCCTGAGCAAGATCGCGCGTGCCGCGGGCGTGCCGCTGATGATCGACAATACGGTGCCCTCCCCGTACCTGTGCCGCCCCATCGAGCATGGCGCGGATATCGTCACCCATTCCACCACCAAATTCCTCTCCGGCCACGGCACGGCGATGGGCGGGGCGGTGGTCGATTCGGGGAAATTTGACTGGAAGAAATACGCCGATAAATATCCCAGCATCGCCAAACCGAACGATTCCTACAACGGCCTGAACATGCTCGAGCAGTTTGGCGAAATGGCCTATACGGTCTACGGCCATGTGGTCGGCCTGCGCGATTTGGGCCCCTGCCAGTCGCCGCTCAATGCGTTCCTGACGCTTTCGGGCATCGAAACGCTGCATCTGCGCATGGCGCGCCATTGCGAAAACGCATTGAAAGTAGCCGAATATCTGGAAGGCCATCCGAATGTGGCCTGGGTGTCTTATTCCGGTCTGCCCTCCAGCCCCTATCACGCGCTCGCCAAGCAATATATGCCGCTCGGCGCCAGCGCGGTCTTCACTTTCGGGGTGCAGGGCGGCTATACCGAGGGCAAGGCGTTCGTGGAAGGGTTGAAGCTCTTCTCCTTCCTGCCCAACATCGGCGACACGCGCAGCCTCGTGATTCATCCGGCCTCCACCACCCATAGCCAGGTGACGCCGGAAGAACGCAAACGCATCGGCATCGGCGAAGAAACCATTCGTCTTTCGGTGGGATTGGAAGACATCGAAGACATCATCGCCGACATCGATCAGGCTTTGGGCAAAACGGTAAAAAAAGCCGCCTAGCGCTTCTCGCCGACCTCGCACGCTCCGCACTCGTTGCGGAATGCTGGCGGGGCGGCGGGCAGCATACCGCTGCACTTGCCGAATACCTGTCCCCGAATCGCTGTATGTTATCATCACACGGTAACCCGCGTGGGCGGTCACTGTCCGTTATTTAAAATTTACTGAAAATTAAGGATAAATTTCCAAAATCCTCATCAAACGGTCATATGATGGAAGTAAGATAAAAAGAACAGATGAGGTGAAAAATATGATGTCCAAACTCAAGGGCACGATCCACGATCTCGACAAGCGTTTGAGCCAATGGGCCATGCCTCCCGCGCTTCGCGCCGCCACCATCGAAGCGATGGCCCCGCCGCCCACCATTCCCGTCGAACACCGGCGCATCGATCAAGTCAGCGAAGCCGAACTGGAAAAAGCCGCACGGCTGGCTTTCCAGAACATGAAACAACTCAGCGCCTGGGTGAACCATTCCGGTTCGCTGGCTTATGCCGCCGGTGCCACGAAAGCGCGGGAATCAGAAGTCGCAATGGGCTAACCCAGCGGGTCGTATTCACACCCAACGATGCCCGGCCGCCTGCAAGGCATCCTGCGTGCGCGCTTGGTCGCTCATCCGCACCAGAATGTAATCTGTATCGAACGTCGAAAGTGCGAACAGGCTGATGCCGGCTTCGGCCAATGGCCGGGTGAGCGAATGGAGGATCCCGGTCAGCGCGAAATCGAGCGGCCCCTGCACCGCGAATGCGCACCAATCCCGCTCGGCCCGTATACCGGGCGGCACGTGCTGCGAAGCGCAGACGAGGGATAATTCGCTTGGCGTGCGGGTGAGGGAAAATAACTCTCCCGGTTGCTGCGCCCATTCCGGCACGGCGGCATCGGAAGCCAGACGCACCACGCTTAAAATTGTGGGTAGCCAGCACAAATGCCGCATCAGACAGGCACCGCATACAGGTCGTATTCGTCCGCGCGTTCCACGAACACGTTCATAAACTCGCCCGCCTTCGCACCCTTCACGAAGGGCAGATGCACCGCGCCGTCGATCTCTGGTGCATCCGCCGCCGAGCGGGCGCGCATGCCGATGCCGGGCTCGATCTCGTCGATCAGCACCTTCTGCACGCTGCCCACTTTACGTTGAAGGCGCGCGGCGCTGATGCGCTGCTGGGTGGCCATGAAACGGTGCCAGCGTTCTTCTTTCATTTCTTCGGGCACGGCACCCGGCAGATCGTTCGCGGGCGCGCCTTGCACCGCTTCGTATTTGAAGCAACCCACGCGGTCGAGCTGCGCTTCTTCCAGCCAATCGAGCAATAGTTGGAAGTCCGCTTCCGTCTCGCCGGGGAAGCCGACGATGAAGGTGGAGCGCAGCGTGATATCCGGGCAGTCACGTCGCCAGGCTTGCACGCGGGCCAGCGTCTTTTCCTGCGCGCCGGGGCGGCGCATGGCTTTGAGCACGGTGGGGCTGGCATGCTGGAAGGGGATGTCGAGATAGGGCAGGATTTTGCCTTCGGCCATCAGCGGAATCACCGCATCCACATGTGGATAGGGATAGACATAATGCAGCCGCGTCCAGATGCCCAGATCGCCCAATGCTTCGGCCAGATCGAAGAACTTCGTCTTCACTTCGCGCCCGCGCCATTCGTTCGCGGCGTATTTCACATCCATCCCGTAGGCGCTGGTATCCTGACTCACCACCAGCAGTTCCTTCACCCCCGCTTCGGCCAGGCGCTCGGCCTCGCGCAGCACATCGCCCACGGGTCGGCTGGCAAGTTTGCCGCGCATGTTGGGGATGATGCAGAAGGAGCAGGTGTTGTTGCAGCCTTCGGCGATTTTTAGGTAGGCATAATGGCGCGGCGTGAGCTTCACCCCGCCCATGGGCACCAGATCCATGAAGGGATCGTGTTTCGGCGGAATGGCGCGGTGCACCGCATCCACCACGCTCTCATATTGCGCCGGGCCGGTGATACTGAGCAGGTTCGGGAACTTGGCGCGGATCATGTCGCCTTCCGCGCCCAGGCAGCCGGTCACGATCACTTTGCCGTTTTCGTTCATCGCCTCGTTGATGGCGTTCAGCGACTCGTCGCGCGCGCTATCGAGGAAGCCGCAGGTATTGACGATCACCACATCCGCGCCCGCATAGCTGGGCGAGAATTCATAGCCCTCGGCGCGCAACTGCGTGAGGATACGCTCGGAATCCACCAGCGCCTTGGGGCAGCCTAGAGAGACGAAGCCGACTTTGGGGGCAGAAAGCGACATGGCGAAATCCTTCGGGAATAGAAGGGGCTTGTAGGTAGAATGGCGGCAAAAGTCCAGCTTTCATGCGGATTCGGCCTTTCTATCCCGTCATCCCCGCGCAGGTCGGGATGCAGCCCATCCGCTCGCACAATCCTCTCTACACTCCACACTTGATGCGGAGTGCTGACGTGCCGCCGGAGCAGCACTCCGCATCAAGTGCGGAGTGTGCAATGGGAGAGAATATGGCAAGACGGGTCCTGGACTGCGCCGGTATAACGGCGCCAGCAACGACAGAGCTGGGAACGATTGCGGAAAGTGGTAAAATCCGGCGGATTGTTTTACACTTCCTGCATTCCACCTTGCAGGATGCTCCATGCCGAACGCACGCCTCAAAAGCCTACAAACCCAATGGCAAAACCAGACCGCGCCCTGGCTTGCCGCCCAGCGGGCGCATCTGCATCAGCGCTTCACCGAACATCCGCAGGCGACGAACGAAACCTACTTTGAGCATCTGCTCTTCACCCTCGGCATGGGCGCAAAACTGCTGCTGACCGGCTTGGTGGTCATCATCCACGGCTTGCTTCCCTTTCTGTTCACACGCACGGCCAGCCGCCAGATGAAACGCATCTGGGGCATCATGAGCCATCGCGGCATGACACCGCCCCCGGTCGATCCCGGCAGCAATATCTAGATGAAGCAACGCTTCGATCTAGCGGTGATCGGCGGCGGCGCGGCCGGGCTGCTGCTGTTGTGGCACCGCCTGCATCTGCCCCATCCGCCACGCAATGTACTGTGGCTCGACGAGGTGGGACGCTTCGCCCATGGCCCGGCCTATGCCACCCGCTGGCCGCAGCATCTGCTTAATGTACCCGCCGCCAAAATGGGCGCGCTGCCCGAAGCGCCCGAGGGTTTTCTGACCTGGCTGCATTCGGATACCGGGCGTGCGGCGGCGGGCAAGCATGGTCTGGCGCATGCGTGGCAACCGGGCGATTACACGCCGCGTCTATTGTTCGGCGCGTATCTGGAAAGCTTCCGGCAGGCGCTGCATCAGCATGCCATTTCGCTGGGCATCGCGTTGCATGAAGAACGCGCGCAGATCACCGGCATCGAACCCGCGCCGGAGGGCTATCTGCTGCAAAGCGCGGAAGGTATTTGGCAGGCGCATGCGTTGGCATTGGCGATGGGCAATCAGCCCCATCCCCCCTGGAACACGCCGATGTGGGAAAATGCGCCGCACCCCCGTTGGCTGGGGCGGATGTGGGATTGGTCGGCGGCAGAACCCGCCCCGCCTCCTACGCTGCCGCCCTCCCCCCTGCCCGCGCTTATCCTCGGCAGCGGTTTGACGGGGGTGGATGCGGTGCTGCAATTGCGGGCATCGGGCTGGCGCGGGCGCATCGAAATGCTTTCCCGCCGCGCCGCCCTGCCCGCCGCACATGGGGGGTCGGCTTTGGCTGCCGCCATTGCGCCCCAATGGCCCGCCCCCGGCGCACGCCTCAGCGCCTATATCCAAGCGTTTCGCGACAGCTTGGCCGGGCAGCAGGATTGGCGCGCGGCGATGGATGCGTTGCGGCCCCACACCACCCACCTCTGGCAGCGCCTTTCGGCGCAGGATCAGCGGCGTTTCTGGATGAGGCTCGGCCCCATCTGGAATACCCACCGCCACCGCATGGCCCCGAGCATCGCGCAGATTCTGGCGCAGGAAATGGCCAGCGGGGCGTTGCGCCTGCGGCCTTTCACCATCGCCCGTCTGCAGGGCGAGGAAGATCACATCGCGGTGCAGGATGCGGTAGGATATATGAGGCAGGGCGCGCTGGTGGTGGACTGCACCGGCCCGAGCTACGATCTGCGCCACCGCCCCGGGCCCTTAAGCGCGCTGCTGGAAACGCAGGCCATACAGCGTGCGCCGAATGGCTTAGGACTGGCGATGGATAAGCTGGGATTGGTGCGGGCCGCTACTGCGCAAGCCGGGCCGATCGTCGCCCTTGGCGCGCTCGGGGTGGGCGCGCGGCTGGAGAGCACCGCCATCCCCGAACTCCGCGTGCAGGCTGCCGCGGCGGCATTCGCTCTTTCCGAAGGATAATCATGACTTCCCTCGCCCATCTTTTCTGGCCGCTCAATCCTTTGGGCATCGCGCTTTATCTGCTGGCGATCAATGCATTGGCGCTTGGGCTCTATGCCTGGGACAAACACCGCGCGCGCAGTGGCGGCTGGCGGGTAAAGGAGCGGAGCCTATTGCTGGTAGGGCTTCTCGGCGGCAGCCCGGCCAGCTTGTTCGCGCAAATCTATCTACGCCACAAAACGCGCAAACAGCCTTTCCAAGGCCTGTTCCGAGTCATTCTTGTGCTGCAGGCGCTGGGGCTGATTCTCTTTGCCGTGATTCATTGGCTCTAAGACCGGATCGATTATGGATTGATGGAATTTTTATGCATTTGCCCTGCGCTCCTTAGCGCGGATTGATGCACAATCTTTTATACAGGATCGGTGGATCGAGGGACGAAACCTGATTCCGGTTTCGGATCCATTTATTTATTGCGAGGCCGCCATGGCATTCCGCTCTGTTTCCGTTTCTTCCGAAGTGCGCCTTGGTGCGCCGCGTCATTTGCTGCCGGTGCACGGTATGCAATCTTTCATTCGCCAGTCGCCGCCAGTCTTTCCTGGCAAAGGCAATTTGCGGGTCGCTTCTTAGCGACGACATCCCATAGCCTCCCCTGCTCTGGCCCGTGTTCGCACGGGCCTTTTTCTTGCCCACTATCCAAGCATGGATGCATAATTAATTAGCAGTAAGGTTAAGATTTAGGCTGATTTTATGGTTTTCTATGACAACTCGGACCATGCTTTGACACCGTCTCCGCTACGACTGTTCAACGCCGTCTCCACACAGCCACCATCGCATTCGCGATCGCGGTATGGACGGCGTTTCTGGAAACCAACCATCAAGGAGAATTCCCATGGCCAACCAGCAAAATTACGGCAACAACCCTTCCCAGCAAACCGGCAAGACGCCGAGCGATCAGAAGTCCGGCACCAGCCAGACCGGCAACAAAACCCCGGATGCCAACCGCACCGGCAGCCAGCAGCCGAAGCCCGGCAGCCAAAGCGGCTCGACGGGTTCGACCTCGGGCAACCGATAAGCGCGTTCTCCCTTACGGAGGAACAAAGCATGGCCGGGAGCAATCCCGGCCATGCTTTTTTATGTATGCGGCGCTATGAAGGATGCACACCCTGATAACACATGCACCTCCGCATCGAGTGCGAAGTGCAGACGAAACGCCAGAACAGCAATCCGCATCGAGTGCGGAGTGTACGGATTATGCGGATTGTGCGATTTCATAGAGGAAAGGATCCGCGATGCGATTGCGGGCGGGCACCAGCGGCTGGAGCTATGGGCAATGGAAACCGGATTTCTACCCGGCGGATTCGAAATCCAACGCCTGGTTGGAATATTACGCCGCGCGTTTTCCCACCGTGGAACTCAACAGCAGTTTCTACCGCCTGCCCTCGCTCAGCCAGATCGCACGCTGGTGCGAAACGGTGCCGCCCGATTTCCGCTTCGCCGTGAAAGCCTGGCAGAAAATCACCCATGAATTGCATCTGCGCGATTGCGAGGATGCATTGCATGCCCTGGCCCAGGCGCTGGATGCGTTCGGCGGGAATCTCGGGCCCGTGCTCTTTCAACTGCCGCCCAGTTCGCAGCGCGACGATGCGGCGCTGGAAGGATTCCTCACCGCCCTGCCCGCGCATTGGCAATGCGTCTTCGAATTCCGCCACCCCAGCTGGCAGAATGCGCGCGTGCTGGAATTACTGCGCGATCACAACGCCGCGCTTTGCTGGGCGCATCTTCGCACATGGCAGGAAGGCAGCGAACGCACGGCGGACTTCGCCTATCTACGTTTGCACGGGCCGGAACAAGCCTATAAGGGCACTTACAGTGAAGCGTTCATCGAAAAGCTAGCCGAGCGCCTGCAGGCGCAGCCGTTGAAGGAGGCATATGTGTTTTTCAATAACACTATGGGCGGCGCACAAGCGCTGGATCATGCCAAGCAGATCATGGCCGTTGCGTAGTTTGTCATCCCGGCCTTGTGCCGGGATCCGATGTGCTGCGGGGCTTATCGAGCGGGACAACCACCGGATCCCGGGACAAGCCCGGGATGACAATTAGGCATTCACCACGCTGCCACCGTTCGGATGGATCACTTGCCCAGCGATGTAAGAAGAATCCTGTTCGCAGGCGAGGAAGATATAGGCCGGAGCCACTTCATCCGGCTGGCCGGGGCGTTTCATCGGGGTGTCCTTGCCGAATTCTCCCACCGTTTCCGCAGCGAAGGTGGAGGGGATGAAGGGCGTCCAGATCGGGCCGGGGGCCACCGCATTCACGCGGATGCCCTTCTCCAGCATCGGCGTGGAAAGCGAGCGGGTGAAGGCGGTGATCGCGCCTTTGGTGGCAGCGTAATCGATCAGATGGCCCGAGCCCCGGTAAGAGGTGACCGAGGTGGTGTTGATGATCGCCGCACCGCGCTTCAGATGCGGAATCGCCTCGCGCGTCAGGAACATCATGCTGAGGATGTTGGTGCGGAAGGTGTTTTCGATCTGCTCGATGGAGATGCTGGCGAAATCGGTTTCCTCATGCTGCTCGGCGGCATTGTTGACCAGAATGTCGAGCTGCCCGAATTCCTTCACCACCTGCTCGATCACCGTTTTGCAGAAGCTCGCATCGCCCAGATCGCCGGGAATGAGGAGGGCTCTGCGGCCTGCGGCTTCGATGTGCTGCGCGGTGGTCTGGGCATCGTCATGCTCGTTGAGATAGACGATCGCGACATCCGCGCCTTCCTTCGCGAAGCCGATCGCCACCGCGCGCCCGATGCCGGAATCCCCACCGGTGACGATGGCAATCTTGCCCGCCAGTTTGCCCGAGGCTTTGTAGTTCGCCATAAAGCTGTGCGGCGCGGGGTGCATTTCCGATTCGTGGCCCGGTTGGCTGGATTGGGTTTGCGGCTGGGGCTGAAGGTTGTGGATTTTGCTGGTGGTGGCGGACATGATTTCTGCTCCTGGATGCGTGAATAGGGCAAGTATGCCAAGCCGCCCATCAAAACGGCGGCAGGAGCCGGTGACCAAGATGTAGCGGATACATAAGCCGTCCCATTCGTCATTCCCGCCTGCGCGGGAATGACGGTCAGAATTGGAAAACAAAGTCATAAACGCAGCCGGAATTGCCCCTGCGCAAACAAGATAATTCCCGCTTTCCATCTTGATTTCCGTCCACGGAAACCCATCTATTCACGGATCACCCCTCGCCATGGAATCCGCGTGGATATCGCCGACAAGCTGGCCGTTCTGGCCGATGCCGCGAAGTATGACGCCTCCTGCTCCTCCGGCGGGTCGGGCAAGACGAAGCGCGCGGTGGTGGAAGGGGGCATCGGCAGCACGGAAGGCATGGGCATCTGCCATAGCTATACACCGGACGGGCGGTGCATTTCGCTGCTCAAAATCCTGCTTACCAACCATTGCATTTTCGATTGCAAATATTGCGTCAACCGCATAAGCAGCGAGGTACCGCGTGCGCGTTTCACGCCGGACGAAGTGGTGAAGCTCACGCTCGACTTCTACAAGCGCAACTACATCGAAGGCCTGTTCCTCTCCTCCGGCATCACCAAGGATTCGAATTACACGATGGGCCAATTGGTGCGGGTGGCGAAAGACCTGCGCACCATCCACCATTTCCGCGGCTACATTCACCTCAAAACCATTCCCGGCGCGGACGAATCGCTGATCCGGGAAGCGGGGCTTTACGCCGACCGATTGAGCATCAACATCGAGCTCCCCACCCCCGCCGATCTCGCAGCGCTCGCGCCTGAGAAAAAGCGCGACGAACTCGAACAGAACATGAATACGGTCAGCACCGCCATCGCCGTGTTCAAAGAAGACAAGAAGAAGGGCATGTCCGTGCCCATGTTCGCACCCGCCGGGCAAAGCACGCAGATGATCGTGGGGGCGACCGCCACGCCGGATCAAGATATATTGCGCACCGCTTCCACGCTCTACAACCAGCACAAACTGCGCCGCGTCTATTATTCCGCCTACAGCCCCATTCCGCATGCGGATGCGCGGCTGCCCGCGCTCAAACCGCCGCTGATCCGTGAACACCGATTGTATCAAGCGGATTGGCTGCTGCGGTTCTACGGCTTCTCGGTCGAAGAAATCGCTCCCGCAGAAATGCCGAATCTCGATCTCACCATGGACCCGAAATCCGCCTGGGCGCTGCGCAACCCGCAATTCTTCCCGGTGGATGTCAACCGCGCGGGTCGCGAAGACCTGCTGCGCATCCCCGGTATCGGCGCGCGCAGCGTGGAGCGCATGCTGCAGATCCGCCGCTACCGCGATCTGCATATGGAAGACCTGGCCAAACTCCGCGTCGCCCTCAAACGCGCCCGGCCTTTCGTGACGACCGCCGACGCCAACCCCCACACCGCCCTCATCGGCAGCCCCAAATTGCTGCGCCTGCTGCGGCCGGAACCGGCGCAATTGAGCTTGAGTTTCTGATGCCTCCTCATACACCGTCATGCCCGCGCAGGCGGGCATCCACGATCTTACTTCGGCGGCTCAGTCCGTATCTAAGTAAGGAATTTCGTGGATGCCCGCCTGCGCGGGCATGACGGTGAGCGGCTTATGCACCGTTTCCTGGTCGACGATTTCCCCCATTGGCGTCGCCTCGCGCGGGCGGCGCTGGCCTCGAACCTTGCGCCGGAATCGCTGCTGTGGAACAGCGCGGGCGAAGGCGGCGATCTGTTTGCCACGCAGGATGTGCTGGACGCGACCGACGCCCCCGCCATCCACCACGTCCCCCGCGATTTCCTCGCGCTGGCCGAGCGTGTCGCCTGCTTCCGCAACCCCAATCGCTGGGCGCTGCTCTACCGTGCCTTATGGCGGCTGACGCATGGCGAACCGCATCTGCTGAAACTGCATACGGACGATCTCGTGCATCGGCTGGAAGCGATGGAAAAAGCCGTGCGGCGGGACGCGCACAAAACGAAAGCTTTCGTGCGTTTCCGCATCACGCACGATGAGGACGGGGAGGAAAACTTCGTGGCCTTCCACCGCCCGGACCATCCCGTGCTGCCGCTGGTGGCGGGGTTCTTCTCACGCCGTTTTACTTCGATGCGCTGGACGATCCTGACGCCGGACGCCACCTTGCATCACGAACGCGACGGCACGCTGACCTGGCTGCCGGGTGCACCCGAAGGCGCGCCGGAGGATACGATGGAGGACCTATGGCGCACCTATTATCGCGCCATTTTCAACCCCGCCCGCATCAAAGTGAAAGCGATGATGCGCGAGATGCCGAAGCATCATTGGCAGACCCTGCCCGAAACCCGCATCATTCCCACTTTATTGGCGGAAGCCGATAATCGCGTGGCCGCGATGCGCGCCCACACCGAAGGTCTAGCGACCTCCGCCGCCTTCTACCTGCCGGAGAAGCGCGACATTCAAAGCCTGTGCGGCGCGCTCGATACCTGCCAGGGCTGCCCGCTCTATCAGGATGCAACCCAGGCCGTGCCCGGCACGGGGCCGACCAACGCCCGCATCCTCATCGTCGGCGAACAGCCGGGCGATCAGGAAGACCGCGCGGGCGAACCCTTCGTCGGGCCCGCCGGAAACGTGCTGAACGAGGCGCTGGAAGCCGCCGGGCTCGACCGGACGGATCTTTTCCTCACCAACGCCGTGAAGCATTTCAAATTCGACCGACAGCCCAGCGGCCTGCGCCGCCATTCCACGCCGGACATTCATGAGATCACCGCCTGCAAACCCTGGCTCATCGCCGAGATCGACGCGCTGAAGCCGGACGTGATTCTGGCCCTGGGCAAAACGGCGGCGCGCAGCCTGCTGGGCTGGGGCAGCAACATCCCCAACCAGCCCGGGCAAGTACAAAACGGCCCCAGCAATACCCCAACCTACATCAGCTACCACCCCGCCGCCATCCTGCGCGGCAAGATGGTCAGCGAGGCCTGGCGGGCAAGACTGATCGCCGATCTCATCGCGGCGAAACTGAAATCAAAAAAACCGTCAGAATAATAGTGAATGCTTTGTAACAAATAATTTACATTTTCGGGGTATGATTGGCGCAGATAGGAGTCGGCATGTCGCCCCAAGATATACCCCCCATTACACCAAGATTGACGCTGCAGAATATGCCGCTTGCGTGGCAGGGCGCGGATTTCCCCAAACCCGGCTGGAAACAGGGCAGCCCGCTCAAACTCTCCGCCGAAGCGGGCCTGACCGGCACATTCGTCCAAAGCGCCATGACCAGCACCTTGTTGTCGGGCAAATCCTTGATCGAGACCCATCTGAGCGAGGCAGGCGGCATCAACACCAGTTCCTATTACGGCGCCTATGTGCTGAGCGGCATGGGGAAACAGGATGCACGGCAGGACCATGTGGCATTCAAAGCATCGGGCGACCTGCGGCTGAATGCGCAGGGCACGCACCTGCTGGGTAACATCGGCCTAAACAGCCAGCCCAAACAATCCGGCGGCGGTTACCAATATCAGGAGAACCCCCAGGTCGCGGGCGGCGACCGGCTGGTGGTCGACAATGCGGAATATTTCCACTCCCAGATCACATACCGCGATACTTTCAACGAATATGCCAAACGGCAATTTGCTGGAGAAGCGGGTAAATCGCTCGGGCATTATGCGGAACTCGGTGGATTGCAGATGCAAACCCCCGTGGTCAGTGCTGGCATCGGCCTCAAACAAAGCGTTCCTCTCTCCCAAAACCTCGCGGCCTACGGCATTGCCAGCCTGCAAGGCGACATGTACCGGGACGGAAAAATCAGTGTCAATCCTTCCATTGCCGTGGGTGGCACCTATCAATCCCCCGATGAACGTTTCCAGACCACTTTGTTTGCCACCGCACAGACCAGTCGTGGCAGCGCTGTTTCCGGCGATGGGCTCTCCGAACTCGTTTCCCATTACGCCCGGCCTATGGCGGATGCGGTGGCGGTCGCCAAAGACGGGAACCTTTCTAGACTCGACGCGGCCGAAGCCATAGCCAAGCCGCTGATCGATAAAAATAATCCCCGCTATTTTCAGAACGTACAGAATTTCAGTGCGGATGCATTGAAGGGCATCGATGACGGCGTTCGCAAACAGGTGCAGAATGCGGGTCTCGATTTCGGTCTCGGCGGCAAGGCAAGCTATCAGGCCACGCCGCAGGTATCCGTGTTTGCGGGTCTGGATGCGCAATGGTCCGGCGGCAAGGGCGGCAGTCATGTGGAAGCCCCCGGCACCACGCCTCTCAACGGCATCGAATTGCCGAGAGACGGGATCATCGACGTCGTGAACCACCATGGAGTTTCTCTCAGCGGCACAGTCGGCGCAACCTTTACGATCGGCGGAGGCGGCAGGCATAACGCCACTTCCTGCCCGAAACTGAAGCGGTGATCCAACGGCATTGAGAAATATCTCACCCCTGTCCTTGACATTCCCGGGGAAATCGCTTAAACACATCCTCGAGTTTAGTTATTGAACTCTTTTGCTTCACGCGCATTGGCCTTGTTTTCCTCGCCATAGCGGCACCCGCCCGGGTGCATACAGTTGCCCCTCTCGCTCCGTATTCCTTCAGGAATGGCAGAGCTGGCCGGTTTTTGTTTCAGTGGCTGCCCAAGAGTTTTCGAATGGACCGATTGGCCCTTCGTTTCCGCATGGATCGATATCCGGGAAACAGCGCCGCGTCTGTCCGCTAGTGGCACCGGACTCCCCGACCTTCTGCGCCATCCGGCGCGGACCTGACGTACCTTATCCGAAAGACTTTTCATGTCGCATTTCGACCAATTCAATCTGCCGGCCCCCCTGGCGCAGGCCCTCGCCAAAATGAACTTCGATACCCCCACCCCCATTCAAGAAGCCGCCCTGCCCTTCGCACTCGATGGCCGCGATATCCTGGGTTCCGCCCAGACCGGCACCGGCAAAACCGGCGCGTTCGGCATTCCGCTGGTGGCCCGTTTGCTTTCCAACCCCCGCGGCAGCGCGCTGGTGCTGCTCCCCACCCGTGAACTCGCCCAACAGGTGATGGACACGCTGCAGAAGTTTCTTTCGAAATCCTTGAGCATCCAGACCGCCCTCCTCATCGGTGGCGAATCCATGCCGAAGCAGTTCGAGCAACTCCGTCGCCGCCCGCGCGTCATCGTCGGCACCCCCGGCCGCATCATCGACCATCTCGAGCGCGGCAGCCTGATGCTGCATGAAGCCAATTACCTGGTACTCGATGAAACCGATCGCATGCTCGATATGGGCTTCGGCATCCAACTCGATAAAATCCTGAAATACCTGCCCGCCACCCGCCAGACCCTAATGTTTTCGGCCACCCTGCCGAAAGAGATCATTAAGATGTCGGAGAAGTATCTGAAGTCGCCCGAGCGCATCGCGATGGGTTCCACCACCGCCACCGCCGAACGCGTGACGCAGGAAATCATCCACACCACCGAAGCCGAGAAATACACCAAGCTGGTGGATCAACTGAACGCCCGCACCGGTTCCATCATCGTCTTCACCAAGACGAAATGGGGCGCGGAGCGCCTCGCCCAGAAGCTCGACCGCGCCGGCCACAGCGCCGATGCGATCCACGGCGATCTGCAGCAGCGCCAGCGCGACCGGGCCATCCAGGCCTTCCGCGACAAACGCTTCCGCATTCTGGTGGCGACCGACATCGCCAGCCGTGGCCTCGACATTCCGCATATCGAGCACGTCATCAATCTCGATCTGCCGCAATGCCCGGAAGATTACATCCACCGCATCGGTCGCACCGCGCGGGCGGGCGCTGAGGGTGCCGCCGTGGCTTTCGTCACGCCGGAGGATGGCGTGAAATGGAAAGCCATTCTGAAACTGATCGACCCCGAAGCCTATGCGGCCCTGCCGCGCAACGCACCGAAGAAGGATGGCGCCCACAAGCAGCGCCGCCGTCGCATGGGCGGTGAAGGCCGCTCCGGTGGTGAAAACCGTGGTGGCGGCGAGCGCCGCAACGGTGGCGGTGGCGAGCGCCGCGAGGGTGGCAATCGCCCGCCCCGCAGCAACGCAGCCTAAGGCTTAAAGACAAAAAACCCCCGCTTTGGAAACGAAGCGGGGGACTTTCTTTGCGCTTATACCGAACCGTCATCCCCGTGCAGGCCGGAACCTAGCGGCGTGTTACACTCAGCTATCCACACTCCGCATCCAGTGCAGAGTGTGCAACATGGGTGCAGGCGAGAGGGGGGGGGGGAATCTTGGTCTACGCCAGGCCGGAAGATGGAGCGGCCATATCGCGCCGTGCCCACTTGCCCGCCAACCAGCTGCAAATCACCAGCTGCAGCGGATGGTACAAGAGAATCGGCAGCAGGATCAGCCCCAAGCTGGGCGTGGCGCCGAAGATGAGATGCGCCATGGGGATGCCCTGGGCGAGGGACTTTTTGGAACCGCAGAAAATGGCGGCGATGCGGTCTTCGGGAGGGAAGCCCAAACCGTCGCTGCCCAACGCGGTCAGCCAGAAGATCGCGCCGAACAGTACCATACAGACCAACCCCGCGCCCAGCAACAGCAGCGGGCTTTGCGCGCCCCACACGCCGCTTTGCATCGAATCGCAGAACGAAGTGTAGATCAGCAGCAGGATGATGGCGCGGTCGATGCGGGTGAGCTGCTTCTTGTGCGCGCTTGCCCAAACGCCCAGCCAGGGCCGCAGCAGCTGTCCTGCGGCCAAAGGCAGCAGCAGCCAAGTGGCGAGATCGAGCATCACCGCACCCAGCGCCATGCCCGCGCCGTTTTCCTGCCCCACCAGCCACCCCACCCATAGCGGCGTGAGCGCCACCCCGAGCAGCCCGGAAAGCGTGGCATTGAACAGCGCACCCGAAACATTGCCCCGTGCTGCCGCCGTCAGCGCCACGGAGGAAGAGACGGTGGAGGGCAGCGCACAGAGATAGAAGAAACCCAAGGCAAGATCGCCGCCGATCCAAGGGGCGGCGACGCTGTAGAGGACGGTGCCGATCAACGGGAAAATCAGGAAGGTGGCGGATTGCACCAGCGCATGCAGCCGCCAATGCAGCATACCCGCTTTCATCGTCTGCAGCGGCAGCAGCAGGCCGTGCAGGAAAAAGATCAGCGCCACGCCCAGCTTGGTCAGCCATTCGGGATGCAGCCAGCCGCCAGCCGCCCCTGGCGCAGGAAAGCGCCATGCCAGCAACACGGCGAAGGCCAGGGCGGGCAGAAACCAATCGAGCGATTTGAGGGAGAAGCGCATGCGGCAGACATAGCTCAGCGCGATACAGGAAAGAATGGAATTTTGACCCTGCGGCATAAAGCAATGATCGGATTCTAAGGTGGATTCTGGCGCAATGTATGTTCCCAACCCAAGGAGAAGGTCATGAGCATCAAACAAAGCGCCGTGAAGCCAAGCACCCGCAAGGACAAGAAATTCATGCGTAAAGTTACCGAGACCCAAGACGGTGATGTGGTAAAAGAGAAAGTCGTGCATTTCGGCGATCCGAACATGACGATCAAAAAAGACCAAAAGGACCACAAAGACAGTTATTGTGCCCGCAGCAGTGGTCAGAAAGGCGTGGACGACCCCTTCAACGCGAATTATCAGTCGCGCAAGATGTGGGATTGCTGATGGTCCCAGCCCTGCTCGTTACGCTGCGCATGGATATGGAGAGTTTCGCGCATTTCAATGCGCTGCGGCAGGCGCATTTCCCGCCCGAACGTAACATTATTCCGGCGCATCTCACGCTGTTTCACGCCCTGCCGGGAGAACAGGAAGCACGCATCCGCGCCGATTTGCAGCGGCTGAAATGGGCGGCCCCGTTTACACTGCAAACGACCGAACTGCGCAATCTCGGGCGAGGCGTAGCCTATAATCTGCAAAGCCCGGAACTCGCGCTGCAGCGCAGCACACTGGCTGAGGCGTGGCAGGCATGGCTGACACCGCAGGACAGCCAACGCTTCGATCCACACATCACGGTGCAGAACAAAACCACGCCCCAAGCCGCGCGCGCCTTATGGGCCGAACTGACGCGGGACTTCATACCGCATACAATCCGGGCCGAGGGGTTGCAGCTTTGGCGTTATCTCGGCGGACCGTGGGAAAGTCTGGATGTTTTCCCCTTTGAAATTTCCTGATTCTGTACCTATCTCCTATCTACTCCTGTCAAGACCGTGCAGACGGTCATTCGCGAGATACCCGATGCGGTTCGCGAGCCCCCGTCAGGCGCGGGGGTGACGGAAAAGATTTCAGGAGCATGCCATGACCAAGACCTACGCCAAGACCGACGAAGCGCTCGCGCGGCTGGATGCCGAGCAATTCCACGTGACACAGCAACGCGGCACCGAGGCTCCGTTCCGCAACCGCTTTCACGATCAGAAGCAGCCGGGCATCTATGTCGATATCGTCTCCGGCGAGCCACTTTTCTCCTCGCTCGACAAATTCGACAGCGGCTGCGGCTGGCCGAGCTTCACCATTCCTCTGGAATCGCACCATGTCACCGAGCACAGCGATGCCAGCCATGGCATGCGCCGCGTGGAAGTGCGCTCCAAGCACGGCGATTCGCATCTCGGCCATGTATTCAATGACGGGCCGCGCGACAAGTGCGGTCTGCGCTACTGCATCAATTCCGCTTCCCTGCGCTTCATTCCCGTCGAGCAGTTGCAAGCCGAAGGCTACGGCGAATATGCCACGTTGTTCGAAGGAGTCACCGCATGATGACGACCGAAAAGGCGACCATCGCGGGGGGATGTTTCTGGGGCATGGAGGAGTTGTTCCGCCGCCGTCCTGGCGTGCTCGACACCCATGTCGGCTATACCGGCGGGCATCTAATCAACCCGACCTATGACGACACACATGACAGCAAGAGCGGGCATGCCGAAGCCATCGAAATTACCTTCGATCCCGCCAAGACCAACTACCGCGCCATTCTCGAATTTCTCTTCCAGATCCATGATCCCACTACTCCCGACCGGCAGGGGAACGACCGCGGCACACAATACCGCTCAGCCATTTTCTACGCCGACGAAACCCAGAAACGCATCGCGCAAGAGGTAATCGCGGCAGTGGATGCGTCCGGCAAATGGCCGGGTAAGGTGGCCACCACGCTGGAGCCGCTGGGCGTGTTTTACGAAGGCGAACCTTACCATCAGGATTATTTGCAAAAGAATCCCGGCGGCTATACCTGCCACTGGATCCGCCCGGATTGGAAACTGTAGCGCATGGTCTTTTCCACGCAGGCAGAGAAACAAAAGGTGTTATTCCGCGGGATTGAAGCTGAATAGTTCCGACTTCACCGCTTTATCCGCACCCGGCTTGAACCATGGTGAATCTTGGATGTGGGAGGCGGTAACGTAGAGCGTGCCGTCCGGTCCTTCGGCCATACTGTCCGGCCAGCGCAGGCGATCATCTTGGATATAAGGCACAGCGTTCGCATAGCGGTGATTGAGGTCGCGGCGCAGGGCGATACCGTCATACTCCGGCGCGGTCACATACATGCGGTTTTTTCGGTCTATCCATAGACCGTCCGCCACACCGTTCACTCCCACGGCTTCGACGCTGCGTTCCAGCGCGCCGGCACGGGTGGGCGGATGATCGAGCAGCATCGTTGGCACGCGGTAGAGTATGCGGCCCGTCAAGGCCTGCCAATACAATGCCTCTCCATCGGCCGAAAGCGCCAGACCATCGGCCTGCGCCTCCAGGGTACGGCCGTCCGGGCGGCGCAGCTCGGCGCCATCGGCCCGAGGAATGACGTCTTTTTCCATTTGTGTGCTGTAATGACCGTCCAGCACCCGGCGCGATTTTCCTGTGGCAAGATCCACCACGATCAGCGCCCCCTTGCCCGAATCGGTGATATAGGCATGCGCACCGTTTGCCGCGAAACGCACGTCGTTCAGGTAACTGGCCTTGGGCGCGATTTTCTCGTCGAAGCGAACGATCCTGTCGATCCGCCCGTCCGCCAGATCGACCCGTACCAGTTTCGGCCCTTCAGGAACCGTGCCGGCCATGGCGGGAGAAGCGGCATCGAGCACTCACAGGCCGCCTTTACCATCCGTCACCACGCTTTGCACGCAGACCCAGTGATTGGCTGGATGCTTCTTTTTGCCTTCCGCATTGCGCCAGCTGTTCCATTCTGTGTTCGGGTACGGCGTCAGGTTGCCGTCCTTGTTGACTTCCGCCACGCTGAGGGGCGCGTCTTCGGTCCAGCGCGGGAAATTGACGAAAATACGCCCCGTTTCGCTTACCGCCACGCCGGTGGCCTGATGATCGAACGCCGCGACTTGCTGGAGGCCATGCGTGCCTATGCCCTGTTCCGCGCGCAAGGCGTTTTGGGGCGCACAGGCGGTTACGGCACATAAAGCCACGCCGAGCAGCAGATTTCGGACGAAAAGCACAGGGCGATACACGCGCATGAGAACCTCGGATAACAACAAACGCGTACGCTAAGACATGGACATAAAAATGCGATATGGAGCAGGCCGAATCGGGCGGCAGCAAGCCACACATAAGCAAGGGCCGCACTTCGCAGTGCGGCCCTCGAAAAAACTCAAAGGTTTTTTATGCTTCCGGGTGGCCGGTGCCGGGCTTGGTCAGCTTCGGCGCTTTACCATCTTCGGCGCGGCCTTGGTTGCGCAGTGCGCGGCCTTCCGCGGCCATTTTATCATTGTTCATTTTTTCACCGGCTTCTTCTTTCAAAAAACCGCCAGCTTCTTCAAGTGCACCTTTAACAGACATGATGTGTCTCCCAATTGAATGTCGGAACGGGAATGTTCCTGTGCCTTTAACCTGCCGAGTCGCACCTCATCATGCGATACCGAAGCGCGCGCAAAAATGTAAGGGATGCATGGTAAGCCGATTTTTACCATCGAAAGGCTTTGGCCGTCTCCCTCACATCCCATGGCCGACCATTGCCGGATAGGAAATTTATGCGGCAGGCCTTTCCATGCCGTACCTCCAAACTCTCACGGGAATCCCTTATGAAAACGCTCTACACCGCCCATGCCACCACCTCCGCCGGTCGCGCGGGGCACACGGAAACGGACGACGGGAAAATCAACCTCGATCTCTCGCCCCCCGGCGGCCATGGTGTGGGCAGCAACCCGGAGCAGCTTTTTGCCTGCGGCTATAGTGCCTGCTTCGGTAGCGCGGTCGATGCCATCGCCAAAAAAGAAAAAGTGACGTTGGGCGCTCCGGTCATGGTGCAGGCGGAAGTTTCGCTGCATCAGGACGAAACGCACGGTTTCTCGATCTCGGCGAAACTGAACGTGACACTGGAAGGCATTGACGCGGCGACGGCACGCACCATCGTGGAAAAAGCGCACCACATATGCCCTTATTCCAAGGCCACGCGTGGCAATATAGAAGTAACACTGACCGCCAATGGCGCATCGGTGGTCTAGGCCACCTGACCCTGTTTTACCTATTGTCCCTGCCCGACCATGCCATCAGCCCCCACCCACCGGAACCTCTTCGACGCCTTTCGGCTGGGTGCAGCGCTGATAGTGTGGTACGCGCACTGCCGGATGTTCTACCGCCTGGGCGACCCGCTTCATGCGCTGGTGCCGGCGGTCCAATTGGGCGAATTGGGCGTGGATTTCTTCTTCATCATCAGCGGCTATCTCGTCGCGCAAAGCCATGAACGCCATAGACGATTATGGCCTTTTTTGCGCAACCGCGCCTTGCGCATTCTACCGGGCTTGTGGGTGGCGGTATTGGCCTGCGCCTTCCTGCTCGGCCCGATCGTTACAACGCTGCCGCTTGGGGAATATTTCACGCATCCAGAAACTTGGGCCTATCTGCACACGCTGAGCGTGTTCGATGTGCGCTACGAGTTGCCGGGCGTGTTCAAGGATCTTTCCAACCCCTTAGTGAACGGTGCGCTTTGGACCATTCCCCAAGAGGTGCGCTGTTATCTGGGGCTGGCGGCCTTGGGGGCTGCAGGCTTGCTGCGCCCGCGCCTAAGCATGGCGGTCTGCGCTTTGTTATGGGGTGCGTTTCTTTGGGGCCAGCAAATAGAACTGGGCAGCGTGCCGCGCTTTTTCGACTATTACGACACGCACGCATTTGAACTGGCCGGATTATTCATGGGTGGGGCGGTGATGTGGATCACGCGTGTGCGACTGACCTGGGTGGGTGCGCTTGCCGCCGCGCTGCTGATCGTCGCCGGTGCCCGACTGGGCAAGCCCGGTCTCGCATTGTTCGATTTCGGCCTGATTTACGCGGTCATCGCCGCGGCCCACTTGCCCGTGCCCTTTTTGCGCCATATCGGTCGGCATGGGGATTTTTCCTACGGACTCTATCTTTATTCGGCACCCTTGCAGCAGGCCATACGCAGCTGGCTGGGGGGGCGGTATTATCCCTGGTATCTGCTGCTGACGCTGAGCGGCGCATGGGCATGCGCATGGCTTTCCTGGCGGTTCGTCGAACGTCCGGCGCTAGATTGGAAACGCTGAATCAAATGATCCGGCTCAGCGCCATTTCACCCCGGCTCGGGTGGGGGCGAGGTTCATCGCGGCGTCCGGCGCATCGGTCGAATCGCGGCGGCCACGTCGGCGTGTGGCGATTTTCGGGGGTTTCTGCACGGCCTGGCACATTGGGCAGGTGGCGGGGTCTTGGTTCAAATCATAAAACCGCGCCTCGCACTGATCGCAGGTTTTCTTGCTGCCGACGGAAGAAAGGGACATTGAAGTCTCCATAATCAAAAGCTCGGCAGAATTGCCCTTCCATGCGTGTCGGCCTGCGCATTGTCTTGTATGCCGAGTTTCGTATTCCAAGAACACGAAGGGCCGGATGAGTGCTCACCCGGCCCCTCGATTCGCTTAGCCTTGCAGAACTAGGCGGCGAGCAGCTTCAGATTGGCAGCCGAAGACTTGCCTTTTTCCATCGCGAGCTCATAGCTGACGCGTTGGTTTTCGTTCAGGCTGTTCAGGCCTGCGCGCTCGACGGAGGAGATGTGTACGAACACATCGCCGCTGCCGTCATCGGCTTGGATGAAGCCGAAGCCTTTGCTGGGGTTGAACCATTTTACGGTGCCGGTTGCCATGATGAATCTCCTGATTCGGTGGGTGATGCGTGCCGGAATGACACGCAAGAAAGAGTTGGACCAGTCGCTTTGCAGCGCCCGAACCCTTTGCCAATCAGAGAAAGAAAAACCGGAGAGATTCCTACCAACGCACCCTGGGGCACGCACCGCCATGAAGTACAAGCGCAAATTATCAAAGAGTTTCCTTAAACTCGGCGCTTACCATACCGCAAATGCAGACGAAGTCAATTCAGGCCTCGTGGCCATGGCGTATTTTGCTTTTTGTCCAGATTTCATATCACCCGATCAATATATTATACTTTTCTTATAGCGGCTTAAGGAAAACGAGGGTTCGATTTCCCCATTGCCCCTTCGAAGAAGAAGAAATTTTGTAATTCCATGCGCTTAGGCGTTTTGTAAACTCGCTTTCACGCATGGTCATCCGGCGTGAAAACCTTGGCAACGCTTCGGTTTGCCAAAATATTGCCGAAGGTACTGCAGCAAATAAGCAGCATACGATAATATATTGGATTTTTTATTCGTATGGACTCGACGCAAGGAATAAAGACGTTTCGGTCAACGGAAAATTAATTTGTCGGGCGTAAAAAGGTTGAGGAACACGGAATGGTATCGATCCTCAAGGAAGAGCGCGGCATGAGCAGTAATGAAACGATTTCAGAAGCCGCAGAGGTTCAGACTGACCCACCCCCTATAACTAGGCCCACTTCCAGAGTTATAAATGGGAGGAACGGAACCAATGAGAGGGAGGACGGATATGGCGAGGAAGCGCTACACCGCGGAGCAGATCATCGGGTATTTGCGGCAGTCTGAGGTGCTGCTTGGGCAAGGTAAGGGTATGGCAGATGTATTGCGTGCACTGGATGTGACGGGGAACACGTATTACCGGTGGCGCAAGGAATATGGGGGCTTGGGGTTGGACCAGGCTCGGCGGCTGAAAGAGCTGGAGCAGGAGAATGGGCGGTTAAAACGTGCGGTCGCGAACCTGACGCTGGATAACCTGATCCTGAAGGAAGTCTCGACGGGAAAGTTTTAACCAGTCCGGAGCGGCGACGGGAAGCTGTAATTTACGCGCAGCAAAAACTGGGGATCACCGAGCGGCAGGCATGTGCGGCCTTCGTCCCAATCAACGGCGAGGGTGCGGTGGGGGGACAGACTTTCTACGGTGAAAGGACCCGCGACGCGGACCTTGCTGTTGTCGGCAAAGGGTTTGTCATACAGGAACTCGGACTCCGCCTTGGCGGCGATGCTGGCGTCGATTTCGCGCTGCCGGGTGATGCGGGCCTGCCAGAACTGTGCAAGGGCGGTTTGCGCGGCCGCGGGCCAGCCGGAGGGGGCCTCGCGCGGAATTTCCCACTCCATCATCCCGTTTGACGGGGCTTCCTCGCCCGAGGGGAGGTTTACCTGACCGCTGGCGGTGAAGTCGATCTTGGCGCCGGCGCGGCCGCCGGTTTCCACTCTGAACGGGGTGGGGTGGCCCGACAGGGCCAGGTGGGAAGTTACGCCCTTGATGCTTAAACTGACGAAGGTCGCCGTCACCGGCTGGACGGGAACTTGTAATGTTGTCTGGACGAAACACCCGTTCGTCTTTGCTCAACGACGCATCCCGCAAACCGCCAGATAAGCGTCGCGAAGCTCCATCCGGCAACATCGCCATCCTGTAAACTTGCTCCGTAGATGCTCCCGCTTCCTTGGGCTGAAGCGCCTCGCGAAACTTTAGACTTTTTGACTCTTTCGCAAACCAAAGAATGTAGTTTGACGCGGAGGCCAGATTTGTGTTCGCCCTTCCGGTCGTGGTCTGGAAGGCAATCTGACTAACACAGTTCTCATCCCCAAATACCTCATCCATCAGTGCCCGCACACGGTGGACGTTCTCGTCTCCGATCTGCACGAAGATGCTGCCGCTGTCGCTCAGCAGATCGCGCGCCACGGTCAACCGGTCGCGCAAGTAGGTCAGGTAGGAATGGATGCCGTCGCGCCAGGTGTCGCGAAAGGCGCGGACCTGTTCGGGTTCGCGCGTCACATGGCCTTTGTCGCCGTCCTTCACATCGCGACTGGTGGTCGACCACTGAAAGTTGGAGTTGAACTTGATGCCATAGGGCGGGTCGAAATAGATGCACTGGACCTGACCGCGCAGCCCCTCACGCTCGGCCAGCGAGGCCATCACCGACAGGCTGTCGCCGGAAATCATCCGGTTCGACCAGTGCTGATCGTGCTGGTAGAACTCGGTTGCGGCCTCGGCATCGGGCAGGCCGTTGAAATCAGCAAACATGTTAAACTGCGGTGTAGCCCCGCTTTCAGTATCGGCAGCCTTCGCACGGGTGGCACTGCCGCGTTTTAGATCGTCGATGATCGCCTTGGGGTGAACCTTTTCCTGAATATACAGCGGCGGCGCCTGCACGATCAGATCGGACCAATCTGCCATATCCTTGCCGCGCCAGACCAATTGTGGATCCAGATCCTTGTTGCGCCGCTCATAAGCCAGCTGGATCGGGGTCTTATCCTGTTCCCGCATGATCGACTCGAACTCCGCCGTGGGGATGTTCTTGCGAGTCGCGTCGTGAACGAGGGCTTCAACCTTAATGGGTTTTTTGGCCATTAGTTGCCTTTTAAGTTCGCTATGACGTTATTCAGCGACAGTTTGCCGCGCACAACGCTAGCCTGTTTGAATGATGCATTCGGGTTCACTGTCGCGACCGACCCAATGACGGCGGTTTTGTCAGCATCGCTGCACCGCCAGCCAAAGATCACACTCGTAATGTGCGTCGTGGGTATTTGCTTCGAGTGCAAGCCCGGAGTTAGTTGACTGCATTCGTCGAGCGGCACAACAACGCGCCATTCCTGCTCGTATGACCACGAATTATGCTTCGAAAATACTATGTTGTCTTGCGTTGCTGGATCGAACGTCATCCCTTCAAACTCTGAGTAATACACAACTGGCTTCAACGCATTCAGGCTGCCCGTCTCATCGCCACGAAAAACATTTTCAAGCGCACGAAATTCTATGACAAATCCGGATGCATTGTTGGCGTAATCTGGTTCTCCTCCCAAAGGTAAAAGGTTTTTTCATAGTGCCCATATAGCGCCTCCAGTGCAGTCAACAAATCGGCAGGCAAACTGAGTGGATCGAGCGCCTTGCCAGCGACCCTACCTTTCTTGGGCAGTTTCTTGCCGATATGTTCCCAAAGGTTGCGGAATTTTGGCGTGTCGCCGCCCTCGATATTGTCGGCCACCGGCACGCGGGGCAACTTCACGATGCCGCATTCAATTGCATCCATCAACGAGAAGTCAGACATTGTCCATGGAAACAGCGTGCCCTCGATATAGCCCGAGCCACGTAGGAAGAACGGCGTGGCGGACAGATCGTATACGAGGCTGATCCCCAGCTTGCGCTTGACGGCTTCCAGACCGGAAATCCACATCCGCGCTGCTTCGTTGTTCTCCTTGGCTTCGCTCTTGTCGTCGCCCTTCAGGTCTTTTTCGGTATCGCCAACAGCATCGTTCACCCTCTCGCGATAGCAGTGGTGTGCCTCGTCATTCATCACGACGATGTTCTTCTGGCCCATCAGGTCGCCCAAGACCCGCTGGATCATTTCGCCTTCGGTTTCGATCGTCTGCACCTTGTCACCGCGCCAGCCCTCAAGAGCTTGGCGGGTGCCCTTGGCGATCACCAATTTCTCGCGGAGTTTGAAAGCATGGTAGTTAGTGATGACAATCTTCGCACTTTGAATATCGCGGAGCATGTCAGGTGGGGTAATCTCACGGCTGCGGTAATAGCTCTCGGGATCATTGGGCAGCAATACGCGCAAGCGGTCGCGGATGGTGATGCCGGGAGAGACGATCAAGAAACGACTGGAAAATTGTTTGCTGTTTGGGTGGCGCACAGCATTGACAGTCTGCCAAGCGATCAGCATCGCCATCACAGTCGTTTTGCCTGCACCAGTTGCAAGCTTGAGCGCAAGCCGAAGCAGCTCCGGGTTTGCCTGCTGATTTGCCCCTCTGATATGGGCCCAGAACTTAGCGACGCGCTGCCCCATCTTGGGCGCCACCTCTGTTAGCCATATGGCGGTCTCAACAGCTTCAATCTGGCAAAAGAATGGGCGGATGCCCTCAAACTTGTGGTGCCTCCAGTGCTGAAGCAAACGTGCCGTCTCTGGCGTCACAAGCCATTGGTCTGGGTTCGGCAGATTGCGCCAGGCTTCAACATAGCCCCGAACTTCATTAATAATAGGAGTAGGGTTGTATTCCTGATCCGTTGTCGAAAGATTGTCATCGGCACCAAGTAACAGCGCATTCTGTTTAGTATTCTGCCGCTGCTTCTTAGTCTTTGGAACGGGTGTGATCAAATCCGAACGCCGCCGATTATCGAGGATTCGGTTCGTAGGCTGACCATCTGGGTCCAGTTCCCAATGTCTAGCTGGGTAAGCATATGGAGAATTAAGGATTGGCTTTTCAAAAAACTGCTCAGACATCCAATGCCCCTTTGCCGACATTCTGTTTTACGGATGCCCGCAGCTTATCCTCCCGGTGTGCAATATACGCGGATTCAAACGCCAGTGACCGAGAGCTTTGAATTCCGGAACCGGACCTTTGCGCGCCATTGTGACGGCAGTCTTCTGTTCAAACTCTAACAAAATTGCAACCTCTGGCAAAGTGAGCGTAGGATTTGTCATGAGCTTGCTCTTTCTCGAAATGTTCAGAACAGAGCTGCCAGACTTTGCCAGATTTCACTCTCACTTGATTGCACGGATCTGGGCTGAGATCAACGGTCGCACCTTCCGCCTCGCCATTCCCACGTCCATTTGCTCCGCTTCTTACTATATCTCTCGACTTCCTTGTAACGGCAAGCATTGCTGTTGGGGCGCCATAGGCAGGCGCGGTTTTTCGCCCGAAATCTCGGGCTTCAGGCAGTACAGGCGCGGGCATTCCGCCAGCGTCGTCACCTGAAGGGCAATTCCGTGACCAAAGCCAAACAAACCACCATCGCAGCACCGGTAAAAATCGCCCTCGGCCAACCAAAAAAGAAGGCCGTTGCCCACCCGCAAATCCTCCGAAGAGGGACTGGAGCAAGACTTTAACTCCCTTCATGCACAGCGCGAAGCAAGTGAGGCCTACATCAAAAGCCAGAAGCACGAAGGCTGGCAGCTGGTGAAAACAGCATACGACGATGGCGGCTTCAGCGGCGGCACGATGAAACGACCAGCGCTGACGATGCTGATGCAGGACATCGAGGCAGGCAGGATCGATGTAATCGTCGTGTACAAGGTCGATCGGCTGTCACGGTCTTTGCACGACTTTGCCAAGATGGTCGAGGTGTTCGACAAGCGCGGTGTCTCATTCGTATCCGTGACGCAGCAGTTCAACACCACCAGCTCTATGGGGCGGCTGACGCTGAACGTGCTGCTATCGTTCGCCCAGTTCGAGCGTGAGGTCACCGGAGAACGGATCCGCGATAAGATTGCCGCTTCAAAAAAGAAGGGCATGTGGATGGGCGGTTATGCACCGCTTGGGTATGACATCGTCGATCGCAAGCTGGTCATTAACCCCACCGAGGCAGAGATCGTCCGCGACATGTATCGCCGTTATTTGAAGCTTGGGTGTGTACGTCGGCTGAAAGAAGACCTGGACCGATGCAGCATCCATTCCAAAACCAGGAAAAGCAGTCTCCGACCTGGCGGTTGCTCCTTCACCCGCGGCGCACTGTACCATCTGTTATCGAGCCCAACCTATATCGGCCAGATACGGTTCAAGGGCGTCTGCCATCCCGGGCAGCATGCGGGTATTATTGACCCGCCCTTGTGGGACGAGGTGCAGCAGCGCATGGCGGGTAAAAGAGATGGTCTCGTGAAGCACTCCCGCAAAACTGACCCATGCCCCTTGGCGGGCAAACTGTTCGATGCCGCATCCGGCGAAAGGTTGGTGCCAGTGCATACCCTGAAAAAAGGCAGGCGCTATCGTTACTACGTTTCACAATCGCTTACGACGGGAGTCCGCAACCATACCCCTAACAGCTGGAGGCTTCCCGGATCGCAGCTGGAGCGAACGGTTCTTACTATCATGCAATCGATGCTGAAAGATCGCCACGCCATCACAAACGCACTGCAGGCATTCGAGTTCTTGCCGCAACAATTATCGTTGATCCTCGATGCTGCCCACGAGGCGAGCATAAAAATCGGTGCTGAACCCAATCCAAATAGCGTCATGGATGCATGCATCCGACGCGTCGATCTTCGGGGAGACAGCATTCGCATTACCTTGGCACTGACATCCTTCGTTCCTGATCAGGTAGAGACCGCGCTCCCGTGCATGTTCATTATTACTCGAGACACGTCCATGCAGATCAGGCGGCGGGGGCAGGAGATGCGGCTGGTGGTGGAAGGCGGAATGGAACCACTCGCCAACATCGATTCGACGCTGGTCAGTGCCGTTGCACGAGCGCGCGCCTGGAGTGAGGCGCTTCTTACGGGCGGCGTCCGATCGATCATGGAGATCGCAGCGACCAACCAGGTCAGCGATAGCTATGTGAAGAAAATTATGCCGTTAGCATTTTTGGCACCGGAGATTGTCGAATCGATTTTAGCTGGGAAACAACCGGCCAACCTCACGACCCACCGGCTCGTCCGTCACTTGGACATTCCGCTCGACTGGCAAGAGCAGCGCCGCGTACTCGGCTTCAGCGCCTGATACTTCCCGCTAAACGACACGCAGGAAATGGCCGACAGAGAGAACGGGGAGAAGTAACAATGAAATACCCGGATTACCCGTCTCTCCAGTGTCGCTTTAAAGCACTGGGGCGCACACAGCGGCACTGACACACTTTATGTGAATAAATAGTCATTATACAGAGATTTATGGTGGAGGCGAACGGATTCGAACCGATGACCCTCTGCTTGCAAAGCAGATGCTCTACCAACTGAGCTACGCCCCCAGGGTTAGGGGCGCTTATGACGGAGGCGGGGGCGGACGTCAAGATGTGGTTGGTTCGGGCCTTGAAAAAGTTTGGGTTTCGGAGAAGATTGCCTGCGCCCGCCAAATTCGAACTTAGAATTTCCAACATTAGAATTTCCAACATACGCGCATCTCTTGTGGAAAACCCACGATGGCCACAAGAAGGAGAGCGAGATGCAGAAAGAGCATGCTTGGCCATGCAACGGGTTAATCCTGATCGGCCCATCGCCCGTGCGATGTGGAGATCGGCATGTCTTCTGCGTAATCTTCGCGGTAGAACCAGTCTCCGCCCATATTTTCCAAGCTGTATTCCCGCACCCCCGCATACGCTTTCGGGTTCAGTGCCAGCAGCAGGGAGAAATCATAGGGGAAGAAATGCAGATGCAGGTTCGGCGTGCGGCGGTGCGGGCGTTCTTTCGGCACCACGATGAGGAGGCGGTGCTTGGCCAGGCGGCGCAATTCGGCCAGCGCCTTGGGCAGATCGCGCACATGCTCCAGCGTGTGGGTGCTGATGACGGTATCGAACGACCGGTCGGGGAAAGGCAGCGCGGTGAGCGGCGCTTGCCGCCATGTGATGCCCTCGTGCGCGCCCGGCGCGGGCAAGGTGAAATCCACCGCCGAAACCCGGTGGCGAACCGCGAGCGCCCGCGCCAGATGGCCGCTGCCGCAGCCTGCATCCAGCACTTCCGGGCCTAGGGCGTCTTTCAAAATGCGCGCCTCGCAGGCCGCGTTCAAATCGGTCGGGCGCGTCAGGCGGGCGCCTTCCACCGCGCGGTAGGTCGCCTCGATTTCGGTCTCGCTCTTGTCGTACAAGCCGTCGTGGAAATTCAGGAAATGGCGGTATTTATCGCGGTAAAGCACCCAAGCGATAAGCGCGCCGAACCAGCGGCAATCGCGCAAGGCCGGCGGCACGATCTCGTTGAGCACCCAGTTCAACCGCAGGTTCCATTCGCGCGAGAGCGACATCCTTATGCCACATCCATGGCTAGACCATGAAGAGGCCGCCATTCACGTGCAAAGTCTGCCCCGTGACGTAGGCGGCTTCGTTGCTGGCGAGATAAAGCACGCTGGCGGCGATTTCCTCGGGGCTTCCCATGCGCCCGGCGGGAATGCCGCCATGGATGCGGGTCTGCTGTTCTTCGGTGAGCGCATGCGTCATCGGCGTGGCGATGAAACCGGGGGCGATGCAATTGGCGGTGATGCCGCGGCTGGCCAGTTCGGCGGCCATGCTCTTGGTCATGCCGATCATGCCCGCTTTGGCGGCGCAGTAATTGGCCTGGCCGGGATTGCCCATGACGCCGACCACGCTGGAGATGTTGATGAGGCGGCCATGGCGGCGCTTCATCATCCCGCGCATTACCGCGCGGCTGAGGCGGAAGGCGCTGGTGAGATTCACGTTCAGCACGGTTTCCCAGTCTTCGTCTTTCATGCGCATGGCCAACCCGTCGCGCGTGATGCCTGCATTGTTGACGAGGATGTCGATCTGACCGAGTTGCTTTTCGGCTTCGGCCGCGAGCTGTTCGATGGAGGCGGCATCCCCCAGATCGGCGGCGATGCGCACAGTGCCTTCCCCCAGTTCGGCGGCGAGGGATTCGAGTTTTTCCACCCGCGTGCCGGAGAGCGCGATGCGTGCGCCCGCCTGGTGCAACGCGCGGGCGATGGCTTCGCCCAAACCGCCCGTGGCGCCGGTGACGAGAGCGGTTTTTCCGGTGAGATCGAACATGCTTGGATTCCGTCTATATTGGTTGCTTAGTAATTCTTCTGCACGAGCGCGAAGCCGCGCGCCTGATGTTCGCGGATGCAGGTATCGACGCGGGTGGTATCGGGGCTCCAGAAATCGGCCTGGCAGAATTCTTCCTTGCCGGTGCGCGTGTCACGCAGCAGCGCGGTGGCCTCGTTGGGCGGATTGTCCGAGGGGCGCAGATCGCAGGCGGCGAGACCGGCGAACAAGGGCAGCAGAAGGGCGGCGGCGAGGAAGCGTTTCATGGCGGGCCTTTCGGGTGAGGGATTTAGGCGGCGGCAGATTTCGCGAAAGCGTCGAAATCTTTCGGCCCTTCCACGTTCATGGTTTCGATGTCGGGGGCGATGCGCTTCATCAGGCCCGAAAGCACCTTGCCGGTGCCGAGCTCGATGGTGCGGGTGACACCCTTGGCGCTCAGCGCACGCATGCTGTCTTCCCAGAGCACCGCGCCGGTCACCTGCTGCACCAGAAGCGCGCGGATGGTGGCGGCGTCGCGCACTTCTTCGGCATTCACATTGGCGATCAGGGCCACGCTGGGGTTGCGCATCTCGACCTTGGCCAGGGCGTCCTCCATCGCGCGGGCGGCGGGTTCCATCAGCGGGCTGTGGAAGGGGGCGCTGACCGCAAGCGGCAATGCGCGCTTGGCACCGCGGGCCTTGGCGAGTTCGCAGGCGCGGGCAATGGCGTCCGCATGGCCGGAAATGACGATCTGGCCGGGGCTGTTGTAATTGGCCAGCACGCAGATTTCGCCTTCGGCGGCTTCCTTTACCACTTCCTGCAATACCGCAGTCTCCAGGCCCAGAATCGCCGCCATGCCGCCGACCCCCGCCGGAGTGGCGGATTGCATGGCCTGGCCGCGTATTTTCAGCAAACGCGCAGTATCCGCCAAGGTGAAGACCCCGGCGGCGCAGAGCGCGCTGTATTCACCCAAGGAATGGCCCGCCACGTAATGCACGCTGCTGGCCAGCCGGAAACCGCATTCTTTTTCCAGCACCCGCAACACGGCCATGGAGGAGGCCATGAGCGCGGGCTGGGCGTTCTCGGTCAGCGTCAGATCGCCATCCGGTCCTTCGCTCATCAGCTTGAACAACTTCTGCCCCAGCGTGTCATCCACCTCCTGAAACACCTCGCGCGCGGCGGGAAAGGCTTCGGCGAGGGCCAGGCCCATGCCGACGGTCTGCGAGCCTTGGCCGGGAAAAAGAAGCGCTTGCATCTGCGATGCCTTTTATGTTTCGTCCCTTGATTGACTGCTGTAAATCAAATGGACCTGACGGCTGCGCCGAGCTCAAGGCTGCTCGGCCTGCTGGCCTCGGGGTCTGGACAGGGTTGCGATAGCCGTTGGTAGCCAGCCGAAGCGGGCTTGGCAAGGGCATAGGAAATCCCTTAACAACCCTCTTGCGCACCCATAAAAAAAGTGTAATGTTCCCGCCTCTCAAAGCAGGAACATCAAAAAACGGAGCCCACTCCATGCCCATGTACGAATGCGTCTTCATCGCCCGCCAGGATTTGTCTCGCGCCGATGTGACCCGCCTGACCGACGGCTTCATCGCCACCGTCACCGAACAGGGCGGAACCATGGTGAAGCAGGAATATTGGGGTCTGCGCAGCCTCGCCTACAAGATCAACAAGAACAAAAAGGGCCATTACACCCTGCTGGCGCTCGATGCCCCGAGCGAAGCGGTGAAAGAAATGGAACGCCTGATGCGCATCAACGAAGAAGTCGTGCGCATGCTCACCGTGCGCGTGGACGCCATCGAGCAAGGCCCCTCCGCTATCCTGCGCGCACCGGCCGGTGATGCCGAAGGCGGCGCTCCCGCTCCGCGCTTCGACCGCGATTCCGCCCCGCGCGACCGCGACGCCGCTTAATCCATCCGTATAGATACAGAGACAATCATGCCCGCTCCCTCTTCGACCGACAAACGCGCCGCCGGTGGCAATTCCTCCTTCGGCCGCCGCGTGTTCTTCCGCCGCAAAAAATCCTGCCCCCTCTCCGGCCCGAATGCGCCGAAAGTGGATTACAAGGACGTGAAACTGCTGGCCCGCTTCGTTTCCGAACGCGGCAAGATCATGCCCAGCCGCATCACCAGCGTATGCGCCAAAAAGCAGCGCGCGCTCTCCCAGGCCATCAAGCGCGCCCGCAACCTGGCCCTGCTCGCTTTCGTGACCCAATAGGCGCACGGATCGCACCAAGCACCAGCATACCCAAGCCCGCCGCAAGGTGGGTTTGTCGTTTCCAGTACTTCGACTCGCGCCACATTCCACACTCTCTCTCCACACTCCGCACTTGATGCGGAGTCTTGCTTCGTTCTCTCCATGCATTGACATGGCAAGCGGCCAAGCTCCGCATCAAGTGCAGAGTGTGCTTGTGGGGAGGAGGACTGCGTGGGCGATGAAACGCACCGGATATGGGTTCGCGGTGGTTTGGATAAAGATTCGCTTTCGCCGGGCCCGCGAAGACTTTAGGATGAGGCCTCATTACCGAGACGCAACCGCATGAAATCCACCCCGCCGCCTTTCCTTAATTTCCGCCGCGAAGAATGGGCGGCGGCCATGTATATTGGCGGGCTGTGCGGGGCGTTGGTGGTGCTGATGGCGCAGGGCCGCCTGGGCGGTTTGCTGGTCAATTACGTGCCCACCCTGCTTTTGTTCGGGCTGGGCTGGGTGCGCGGCGTGCGGCCGCTGGGTCTGGCGGCCATCATCGCCACCATCGTGTGCCTGATCGGCGCACCGGGGGCAGCCTCCATTTTCCTCGTCGCCGAAGCTTTGCCTGCGCTGCTGCTGGTGCGGCTTGCCCTCACCTATCTCGCCATCGGCCAGCCGCAACGTGCGGATGGAAATGGGCAGATAGCGCTGCATGTGATGCCCGCTTTTTCCACCGGCTGGGCGGTGGGTGCGGTGGCGGTCTATGGCGCTTGCATGCTGGCGGTTTTCGCGCTGCTCATGCCCGCCACAACCGGCCCGATCCTGAGCCAGAACGACTGGAACAACATCGACGCCCTGCTCGCCAGCCGCGTGCCGGACGCGGTGGCCCGCAAGGCAGCCCTTGCTTTCATCCGCCAATATCTCTTCGTGGTGCTGGGATTGATGGGCTGGGTCTGGGCGCTGGGGCTGTATGGTTGCGCCGCACTGGCGCGTTTGCTGGCAGAAGGTATCTATCCCGTCGCGCCGCGGCGGCTCGACCTGCTGCCTTTCTCGGTGCCGCTGGCTTTGCTGGGCCTACTTGCGGTGTTCGGGGCCGGCGCACTGGCGCTGCCCGCCTCGTCGGTGGCTTCCGTATTGCTGAAAGCGGCGTTTCTTTTGTTGCTGCTGCCCTATTTCCTGAGCGGCGTGGCCTCGGCCTTCGCCCGCCTGCCCAACCGCCAGGCCCGCATTTTCTGCGTATTGCCGCTGATGCTGGGTTTGGTGTTTTTCCCCTTCGGCGTGTTGATTTTCATTGCCATGGGGCTGTTGCATCCGTTAAAAAGCCCCTCCCCGCCAAGCACTTTGCGGGATTAACCGCGAACCGACCGCGCAAGCGCGGCGACCGCTTATAAGGAGATACCCCATGGATGTTATTTTGCTCGAGCGCGTCGGCCGCCTCGGAAATCTCGGCGATAAAGTCACGGTGAAAGACGGCTATGCCCGCAATTTCCTGCTGCCGCGCAACAAAGCCGTGCGCGCCACCAAAGACAACCTCGCCCAGTTCGACGCCAAGCGCGAAGCGCTGGCCGCCGAAAACATCAAAAACCGCGACGCTGCGCAAGTGGCTTCCAAGCAATATGACGGCCTGAGCCTGGCGCTCGTCCGTGCTTCCTCGGAAGACGGCAAGCTGTACGGTTCGGTCGGCGCGCGCGACATCGAGCAGGAACTGGCTGCGAAAGGCTTCACCGTCAGCCGCCAACTGATCCAGCTGCCCACCACCATCAAAAACACCGGCACTTACAAAATCGGTATCGAGCTGCACCCCGAAGTCATCGTGCAGATCAAGCTGAACGTCGTCCGCAACGAATCCGACATCAACGGCAAGATGGCCGAAGAAGACGAAGACGCAGCCGACACCCAGCCGGACGCCGTGGATGCGGAAGAAGACGCCGCTTAGTTCCCATGCCGTCATCCTGCGGGCCCGAAGGGCAGCGCAGGATCTCGTGCCAGGGTAACTCAAAGATCCTGCGCAGCGCCGAAGGCGCTCGCAGGATGACGAAACGGAAAGACCCGCAAGCATCGCTTGCGGGTCTTTCCGTTTTGCGGCAATCTGATTCTCCCTCGCCGCTAAGAGCGAGGCAGGATTCGTTAGAAAAACAGCCGCGCTTCGCTAGGAGCATGCGGCCCGCAGGATGCAGCAATCATGGTCGTCACCGCTTTCGCCGCGCCCGCCGCGGCCAATGAATCCGGCCCCGCTTTCCGCTCCCCCCCGAACAATATCGAGGCGGAGCAGGCGCTGCTGGGCGCGATTCTGGTCAATAACGAGATGCTCAATCAGCTCGATTCTTCGCTGCGCCCGGAACATTTCTTCGAACCCGTCCATAACCGCCTGTTCGGCGCTATCCAGCGCGCCAACGACAAGGGCCTGATCGCCAATCCGGTCACGCTGAAAAACCAGTTCGACGCCGATCCCGCTCTGGTCGATATCGGCGGCGCGCAATATCTGGCCAAACTCGCCAGCAGCGCTTTGGCCGTCATCAATGTGCGCGATTACAGCCAGGTGCTGATCGATCTCGCCACCAAGCGCGCCCTCATCGGAGTGGGCACCGAGATGGTGAATCTGGCCTATGATGCCGCCAGTGAGGAACTGGCCGCCCAACAGATCGAACGCGCCGAAGCCGAGCTGTTCCAACTGGCCAGCGAAGGCACGGTGGAGCGTTCTTTCCAAACGATGCGCGACGCGACCGCCAAATCCCTGCGCCAGACCGAGCTGGCCTATAAACGCAGCGGCGCGGTGTATGGCGTGCCGACCAATCTAAAGAAGCTCGACAAGTTACTTGGCGGTTTGCAGAAGTCCGATCTGCTGATTCTCGCGGGCCGTCCCTCCATGGGCAAGACCGCGCTGGCACTGAACATCGCCTACGAGGCCGCGCGCTCTTTCCTGCACGATGCCAAAGGGGATCAGGCCAAGGCCCAATGCGTGGCTTTCGTCTCGCTGGAAATGGCCGCGGAACAATTGGCGGGGCGTTTGCTTTCCGCCGCCTCCGGCCTCAACGCTTCCTCCATCCGCAAGGGCGATCTGACCAACGACGATTTCGCCAAGCTGGTGGAAGCCAGCCAGCATATCGCCACCCTGCCGATGTTCATCGACGACACGCCGGCGCTTTCGATCTCCGCCGTGCGCACGCGCGCGCGCCGCCTCAAACGCGTGAGCAATCTCGGGCTGCTGGTGGTGGATTACCTGCAGCTGATGCGCGGATCGAGCGGCCGCAGCGAGCAGAACCGCGTGCTGGAAATCTCCGAGATCACCATGGGCTTGAAGGCGATTGCGAAAGAACTCGACATCCCCGTGCTGGCCCTCTCCCAGCTCTCCCGCGCGGTCGAAAGCCGCGACGACAAACGGCCGCAATTGTCGGATCTGCGCGAATCGGGCTCGATCGAGCAGGATTCGGACGTGGTGATGTTCGTCTTCCGCGAGGAATATTACCACATGCGCAAACAGCCCCGCGAAGGCACCGCCGAGCACACGACTTGGCAGGCCGAAATGGAAAAGCTTCACGGCATCGCCGAAGTCATCGTCGCCAAGCATAGACATGGCCCCATCGACAACGTGCGTCTGCAGTTTACGGCAGATCAGGCGCGGTTCAGCGATCTGGAGTTCGATAGCTACGTGCCGATTGAGGATATGTACTAAGCATGACAGCTAATATTCCTCTGGCACAAAAACCATAAGCGCATATAATACATGTGCTAGCGGGCAGCTGGTTTGCACATGCGAGCCACAGTCACTTTTGTGACGCCTGTTAGCACTTTCATGCAAGCCAGTCTTTTGTGAATATCCAACCCTTAGAGCTTAATCGTTGATATATAAAAGAAAAATATCTTCTACCTCTATGTGGGTAATTCTCTACCCAATCTTTGTAGGATTGCTTTGGCCCTGTTTGATGAAGATCAAGAAACTCTTTCATCATAACGTCATCTGATTCTTTGCCTTTGCGTATAATATAACAAATTACATCGCATAACTGCATGAGTAGGTTGTTTTTTGATTGAACGAAATGAACTGAGTCGATGATGCGTTCGACCTGAACGCTTTTGTATCCAAAACGCGTGCCATGCTGCTTATAATGATCAAGATCATCGATCAATTTTTGTTCGATTTCGTTTTGTTCGTCCGCAACAAGCACACAGTAAGCATTTTCCTGTCTCGCCAAATGCTCTTCTAGCCGCTCAACAACCATTGAGAATGCTGTCTGCTGGATATGTGGTCTGGCAAAATACTTGGCTTTTTGGATAGAAACATATCCTAGCTTCAAATCTACGTATTTGACTGCAAGTTCTACTAGGTCACTAAGGATTTCGATTCGCTTTTCCATAGTAAGCTTTTTGAAATATCTGCCTCGCGCGTTGTATATAGCATCGCCATGGAACTCAAAATCGGTATTTCTCGATTCAGCAGCAAAATGACGATACGCGAGTACACGCAGATCGTCCTCGATCTCTTTGATCCGATGCATGGGAACTAGGACCGCCCCCAGCAGCAATTTGGGTTGATTAATATCTTGAAGATTACCGCCGGTGTTTCCGGATTCATCCACGTAACACAAATACATCCGTGCCTGCTTTATTGGATTTCGTAATTGTGCTGACATTGACACAGAGTTGGTTTTCCGCCAACTGAATAGCCATGCTTTTTAATGACCGAAATTCATGACCCTGATCCTTGATCTTTTCGAAACCATCGGCGGTACGCTGCTGCGGTTCTTTTCCGCCATCGGGCGGCTGACTGTGTTTGCGGGCCGCGGCATGGGGGCGTTGTTCTCCGGGCCCATCTTCGGGCGGCAGATCTGGCGGCAGATGGTGGATATCGGGTATTACTCGCTGCCTGTGGTGGGCCTTACCGCCATTTTCACCGGGGCGGTGCTGGCGTTGCAAAGCTATACGGGCTTCAGCCGCTTCAACGCCGAAAGCTCCATCGCCACCGTGGTGGTGCTTTCCATCACGCGCGAACTGGGGCCGGTGCTCGCAGGGCTGATGGTGGCCGGGCGCATCGGAGCGGCGATCGCCGCTGAAATCGGCACCATGCGCGTGACCGAGCAGATCGACGCGTTGACCACGCTTTCGACCAACCCCTACAAATACCTCGTACTGCCGCGCTTGCTCGCCGGGCTCGTCACCCTGCCGCTGCTGGTGGTGGTGGCGGATATCATCGGCGTCTTCGGCGGCTATGCGGTAAGCGTGCACAAGCTCGGCTTCTCGCCCATGCCCTATCTCAAAAGCACGCTCGATTTCCTGCAATTTCGCGATGTATTCAGCGGGCTGGTGAAGGCGAGCGTGTTCGGCTTTATCATTGCGCTGATGGGCTGCTATCACGGTTTTCATTCGGACCGCGGCGCGCAGGGCGTGGGCAAGGCGACGACGAATGCGGTGGTCTCTGCCTCTATCCTCATTCTGCTGAGCAATTATTTCATTACCGAACTCTTTTTCGCAAAGGGCTAGGCGATGCCGGATCTCACCGTTTCCACCCATCCCCTAGCCCATGCCAAAATCGCGCTACGCGGCGTGAGCAAGGCCTTCGGCCCCAAAATCGTGCTCGACCAGATCGATCTGGATGTGGGCAAGGGCGAGTCGGTCGTCATCATCGGCGGTTCGGGCACGGGCAAATCCGTGCTGCTCAAATGCATTCTCGGGCTGATGGAGCCGGATAGCGGCAAGATCGTGGTGGATGGTGAAGACACCACCCGCCTGCGCGGCGAGGCGCGCGAAGCCTGCATGGAAAAATTCGGCATGCTGTTTCAGGGCGGCGCGCTGTTCGATTCGCTGAAAGTGTGGGAGAACATCGTCTTCCGCGTGGCGCGCGCCAAGAAGCTGAACAAGATCCAGGCCCGCGAACTGGCCGCCGAAAAGCTGGCCCAGGTGGGTTTGAAAAGCGATTCGCTCGACGCTTTCCCCGCCGAGCTTTCGGGCGGCATGCAGAAACGCGTGGCCCTTGCGCGGGCGATTGCCGCCAATCCAGAAATCATTTTCTTCGACGAACCCACCACCGGGCTCGACCCCATCATGGCGGATGTGATCAACGACCTGATCATCCAATGCACGCGCGATTTGAACCTGACCACGGTCACCATCACGCACGACATGCATTCCGCCAAACGCATCGCCCACCGCATCGCCATGCTCTATCAGGGCAAACTGATCTGGGACGGCGCGGCGGAGACCATCATGGAAAGCGGCAATGATTTCGTGGATCAATTCGTGCATGGCCGTGCGCATGGGCCGGTGACGGATGGCGCAGTGGCTTAGCCCGATGACCCAAGATATCATCGAACGCTGGAAAACAGTTTCGGAGCGGCTGGGCGGACAGGCACGGAAAGCAGATACCTTAGCGCGTTGGAATCATCGACATGCGCTGTGGCAGGCTTGGATCGTGCCGCTGATCTACCTTGCAATCGGTCTTTGCATGAGTCGATCTACTGACAACCATTCTTTTGGATTTCCACAACCGTATTACATACGCAACTCTGGAATCATTGGCCTCTTTCTTTGCTTGGGTCTCCTACCAGCATCGCACAGCTACAGTAACCAGCATAGAGACACGCATTATAAACGATATCGTTGGCTTTATCTCTGGTTCAGCTTGAAAAGACGGCGCGTGAAGCTGCGCCGCAAAAGATTGGTCAATCGGGCAGTGTGGACCATTTTGGTCTTCTTTGGATTCTGCACTTTCGTTGGTTTGGTTGGGCACGTGTAAAAATCGACATTGCGAAAAATTAATCTTTTTGTATGATTTCTGTATAATAAACGCATGGATCGTGGCTTAGGGTAAGATTTCCCTTACCGAGATCGTGCGATGTCCGAATCCCCCCCTGCTTCCTGCCAGAATCCGTCCAAAGCGGATTTGTTCACGCGATTCGCGCAATGGTGCGCCAAAGCCAGCGGCTCACCCATGGCTTTCGGCTGTTCGGTGCTTATCATATTATTATGGGCATTCACCGGCCCGCTTTTCGCTTTTTCCGATACCTGGCAACTGGTCATCAACACCGGCACCACCATCATCACCTTCCTCATGGTCTTCGTCATCCAAAACACTCAGAACCGCGACACCACCGCCTTGCATCTGAAGATCGACGAATTGCTGCGCGCGACCGACGGCGCGCACAACGTGTTGATGGATCTGGAAAACCTGAGCGCGAAAGAATTGAACGAAGTGCACGAGCATTATTCGCGTCTGGCCGAGGTGGCCCGAAAACGCCTGCGCAAAGGCGGCGACGATACGGCGCGGATGCTCGATAGCGAAGATGAGCAGGATACCAAACCGCGCGTCTGACGCATGCCCGATCCGCCGCACTGGCATCCGGCGTTCGCTTCGCCTATATCTGGCGCATGGCCAAAAATACCTCCCTCTATGTCTGCCAAGCCTGCGGCGCCGTTCATACCAAATGGGCGGGGCGGTGCGAGGCTTGTGGCGAATGGAATACCATTGTCGAGGAACGCAGCGAGGCGACGCCCAAGGGTTTGAGTGCAGGCAAGGGCCGCGCCATCGGCTTCGTTTCCCTCACCGGCGAGGAGGCGGAAGCGCCGCGCTTCGGTAGCGGCATCAGTGAACTGGATCGCACGCTGGGCGGCGGGCTGGTGCCGGGTTCGGCGGTGCTGATCGGCGGCGATCCCGGCATCGGGAAATCGACCCTGCTGCTGCAGGCGGCGGCGAGTTACGCCAGCCAGGGCCTGCGCGTGGCCTATATTTCTGGCGAGGAGTCGGAGGCCCAGGTGCGGCTGCGGGCGCGCCGGTTGGGCTTGGAAAGCGCGCCCGTGCAACTGGCGGCGGCCACCAATGTGCGCGATATTTTGAGCAGCTTGAGCGGCAAAGACGCGCCGCAAGTGGCGGTGATCGATTCGGTGCAGACGTTGTTTCTCGACAATCTCGATTCCGCCCCCGGCACGGTGGCCCAGGTGCGCGCCAGCAGCAACGAACTCATCAAGCTCGCCAAAAAGCGCGGCATCGCGATTTTCCTGGTGGGACATGTGACCAAGGAAGGCCAGATCGCGGGCCCGCGTGTGCTGGAACATATGGTCGATACCGTGCTTTATTTCGAAGGCGATCGCGGCCACCAGTTCCGCATTCTGCGCGCGGTGAAAAACCGCTTCGGCGGCACCGATGAGATCGGCGTGTTCGAGATGAGCGATAAGGGTTTGGGCGAAGTGCCGAACCCTTCCAGCCTGTTCCTTTCCGAACGCGGAGCTTCCACCTCCGGCTCGGTCGTCTTTGCGGGCATGGAGGGCACGCGGCCGATGCTGGTGGAGATTCAGGCGCTCCTCGCTCCCTCGCCCATGGCCACGCCGCGCCGCGCGGTGGTGGGTTGGGATAGCGCGCGCTTGGCCATGCTGCTCGCCGTGCTGGAAACCCGCGTCGGCATCCCCATGCATGACAAGGAAGTGTATCTCAACGTGGCGGGCGGATTGCGCATCACCGAACCCGCCGCCGACTTGGCCGTGGTCGCGGCATTGCTCTCGGCTTTGGCCGATCAGCCGCTGCCCGAGGATGTGGTGGTGTTCGGTGAGATCGGGCTTTCGGGGCAGGTGCGCGCGGTCAGCCGGGGCGAGGCGCGGCTGAAGGAGGCCGAGAAACTGGGTTTCGCGCGCGCCTGGCTGCCCGAAAGCATGGCAGGGGTCAGTCAGGCGCTTGCCTGCGAACCGTTGGCTCATGTACAAGAGCTTGCCAGCCGCCTCGATCTCGAAGGTTTCGCCCGCCCCGCCTCGGGCGAGAAGCAACCGCGACGCTCGGGGAATTGGTAGAGAATAACCCTCCCCCCGCAGGCGGGGGGAGTTGGAGGGGGGATCGCACCACTTGCACAGTCCGGTGTTTGCGGAGCCACCCCCCACCTAACCTCCCCCGCCTGCGGGGGAGGGATTAAACGGGGGAACGACGATGGACAGCAATCTGGTCGGCAATGTAGTCGGGAACGGCACGATCGAGGCGCATTTGAATGTGTTCGATCTGGTGGTGCTCGGCATTATGGGGCTGTCCTGCCTCGTCTCCTTCTTCCGCGGTTTCATGCGCGAATTGCTCTCGCTGGGCGCGTGGCTGGTGGCGGGTCTGGTCACGGTCTATGCCTATCCGCATGTGGCGGAATGGGTGAAGCCGCATGTGAAGCACAATGAAAGCGTGGCCATGCTGGTGGCCATCCTCGGCACCTATATCGTCACACTGCTGTTCTTCTCGATCATCAACAGCATGCTCATCCGTTACGCCAAAGAGGGCGCGGAAGTGGGGATGCTCGACAATCTGCTGGGGCTGGTCTTCGGTTTCCTGCGCGGGGGCTTCATCGTTTCGCTGGGCTTCTTTCTGATCAGCGCGGTGATGGACAAGGACCAATATCCCGACTGGATCGCCCAGGCTCGCACGCTACCCTTCGTCGAATCCGGCGCGCGCCTGCTGGCCCGCCTCGCGCCGCATTATCTGGAGGAAATGTCGTCCTTCGCCAAGGAACAGAAGGAAAACGCCGAAGACCCGCAGGATCCGCCCGCCGACAAACCCACCGAGACCAAGAGCGATAACGGCCAAGGCTACAGCCGCAGCGCCCGCGAACAAATGGAGCGCCTGCTGAACGGGTCCCATGACGACAAACTTCCCGACACCATCGACGACACCAACCATGCCCCCGTGCGCTATCGGTAAATTTTTCGTCATTGCGAGCGCAGCGAAGCAATTCAGCTCCACCGCCGCACGAAACCCTGGATTGCTTCGCTGCGCTCGCAATGACGAGTGCGCGACATTGCACCCATGCATAATTTTCCCTATCTTTGGGGCATAGACCGCGCTAGAAGCGGCACGCACCCTTCCCGGCAGGTTCCCATGGCGCATGAAACCCCGTTCGACGACGACAAGCTGCGCGAGGAGTGCGGGGTGTTCGGCATTTACGGGCGGGCGGAAGCGGCGGGCTATGTGGCGCTGGGCCTGCATGCGCTGCAGCATCGCGGCCAGGAAGCGGCTGGCATCGTCAGCACGGACGGCATGCAATTCTATCCCCACCGCGCGCTCGGCCTCGTCGGCGAGGAATTCAGCAGCGCGGAGGTCATCGCCAAATTGAAGGGCGATCACGCCATCGGGCATGTGCGCTATTCCACCACGGGCGAAACCTTGTTGCGCAACGCGCAACCGCTCTATGCCGACTTCTCCTTCGGCGGTTTCGGCATCGCCCATAACGGCAACCTGACCAACGCCTCCGGCTTGCGCACCGAACTGATCGAACGCGGCAGCCTGTTTCAATCGACGTCCGATACCGAAGTCATCGTCCACCTCATCGCCCGCAGCGCGAAAGCTTCCGTGGAAGCACGGTTGATCGATGCGCTGGGCCGGGTGGAAGGGGCGTATTCCCTGGTGTGCCTGAGCCGCGAAGGCATGATCGGCGTGCGCGATCCGCTGGGCGTGCGCCCGCTGGTGCTGGGCGATTTGGACGGCGCACCGGTGCTCGCCTCCGAGACCTGCGCGCTCGACATCATCGGCGCGAAATATATCCGCGACATCGCGGCGGGCGAGATGGTGGTCATCACCGCCGAAGGCATCCGCTCCCTCTTCCCGCTGCCGCGTGAGAAAAGCCGCTTCTGCGTGTTCGAATATGTCTATTTCGCGCGGCCCGACAGCACGATCGAAGCGCGCAACGTCTATACCGCCCGCAAGCGCATCGGCCATGAATTGGCCCGCGAATCCGGCGTGGATGCGGATGTGATCGTGCCGGTGCCCGATTCCGGCGTGCCCGCCGCTTTGGGCTATGCGGAAGCCGCGGGCATCCCGTTCGATCTCGGCATCATCCGCAACCATTATGTGGGCCGCACCTTCATCGAACCGACCGATCAGGTGCGCCATCTGGGCGTGAAGCTGAAGCACAATGCCAGCGCCTCGATCGTGCGCGGCAAGCGGGTGATTCTGGTGGATGATTCCATCGTGCGTGGCACCACCTCCAAGAAAATCGTGCAGATGGTGCGGGATGCGGGTGCGAAGGAAGTGCATATGCGCATCGCCTCTCCGCCCACCACGCATTCCTGCTTTTACGGGGTGGACACCCCCAGCCGCGACCAGCTGATGGCGGCCAATATGACCGTGCCGGAGATGGCCGCCGCACTGCAGGTGGACAGCCTCGCCTTCCTCAGCATCGACGGGTTGTACCGCGCCATGAGCGAGCCCGAGGGGCGCGACGCGGCGAGCCCGCAATTCTGCGATGCCTGCTTCACCGGCGACTACCCCATCCGCCTCACCGATTACGAAACCAAAATGGGGCCGGATACGATCAAAGGCCCCAGCAAGCCGAAGCTCGTGCATGTCGGCTGAACGATTTGAGGGGCGCAGCGCGCTGATCACCGGCGCATCGCGCGGCATCGGCGCGGCGTTGGCCATCCGGCTCGCTGCCCTCGGTGCACAAACCATTCTGCTGGCGCGCAGCGTAGACGGGCTGGAAGCGGTGGATGACGCCATTCGCCAGCTCGGCGGCTTGGCCCCCGTATTGGTGCCGATGGATCTGCGCGACGGCGAACGCATCGACACGCTCGGGCCCGCTTTGTACGAGCGCTTCGGCAAGCTGGATATGCTGGTGGGCAATGCCGCCACCTTGGGCGAACTCAGCCCGCTGGGCCACCAGAACCCCAAGCAATGGGAAAGCGTGATGCGGGTGAATCTGGATGCCAACTGGCGTTTGATCCGCATCCTCGATCCGCTGCTGCGCCTGTCGGATGCCGGGCGCGCGGTCTTCGTCACCTCCGGCGTGGCGCAGATGAACCTGGCTTATTGGGGCCCCTATGCAGTGAGCAAATCGGCGCTGGAACAACTGGTGCTGACCTATGCGGCGGAGACACGCACCACCCGCCTCCGCGTCAATCTGCTCGACCCCGGCGCGGTCGCCACCGCCATGCGCGCCGCCGCCTTCCCCGGCGAAAACCCCGCCACCCTCAGCGCCCCCGAAATCATTGCCGAAGCCTTTCTGCCGCTGCTGTCCGCAAGCTGTGCTTTGCATGGCGGCCGCGTGGCGGCTTAACGCGTCCCCGGCCCGCTCCCGGCCAAGGACGCTTTGCCCGCCTGCTTACGAAGGCTGTCGGCATGGCCATGGGACACGGGGCCATGGGACACGGGGATGACGGGTTGCCGAAGATGGGTTGTGTCCCTGCTCTCCCCTGGCGCGATGGCCGGTGGTGGCGAATGTTTCGTGGTTTGCTGCTGTGACATCCCCTCTTCGGTGACGACCGAAGGCTGGGCGGTTGGAAAGGCCATCGAGCAGACCGTTGCGGTGCCAAGCGCGAAGGAAAGCATGCGGTCAAAGTCGCGCTTATGCGCGTTTTCATAGGACGGCTTGCCCATATCGCGCACATGGCTGTGCAGCAGCTTTTCCAGCTCCGCCCGCAGATCTCCCATATGCCAGCGGCCCAGAATCGGTGCGTCCGGGCAGCGTATCTGCGCAGGCAGATGCTCGGGGCGTTGCAGAGTGTAATCCAGCGCGATCGCGGCGATGCGGTCGGGTCGGTATCCGGTGAGATGAACCAACCGGTCCATCACGGGCTGCTGGGAGATATGGCCCATCATCCGCTCCACCAACGCACGCCGCACCAGACAGCGCGCCAACGGCAGATGCGGGCTGTTGCGACCCTGTCCCTGTCCCGACCTGGTCGGGGCACGGAACTCCGGCACGCGCCCAGTGCCTTTGGTATCCAAGCGGTAAGCCACCGCGGCCTCGGCTTTCTCCAGCGCCTGCAACCGGTCGAAAGGACGCTTGGCAGAAACGATCTCGTCGACAGCCTCTTGCAGGGCGGGATGTTTTCCATGCTCCTTGACCAGCCAGGACGGCAGATTGTACGTGCGGGCGATGCTGGCAGCATCGACCTGTTCCCAGGAATGCTTGCTTCTGCCTTGTTTGCTGGCCACCAGCCATTCGCGCGCGACCAGACCCTCGCCTTCGACTTGCTCGAACAGATGGTCGCGTATCCAACGGTAAGCGGACTTCGTGTCGTTTCTCATTTCGTCGCTGGTGCAGCGCTCCAGCGTGGTATCGAGCATATCGATGTAGGTTTCGGGCGAATGAACAGGAATGATCCAGGCGTCTTCCGCCAGACGCGGCGCGTCTTCCACATTCCAGAAAAGACTGCCGATCCGATTATGATATTCGTCTCTATCGAGGCGCACGCATCGCTCCTTTGGTAGTATATGTGCGGCTTTATAGCGCCTACGCATGACAAACTGATGACAAAGCCTGCGCCGATCCCTACATACAGGCCATGAGCGAAGCCCTTCTTTCCATCCGCGAAGCCACCGTTCGCTTCGGCGGCAAGCCCTTGTTCGACGAATTGACGCTGCATATCCTGCCGCGGGACCGGATTTCGCTGGTGGGGCGCAACGGTTCGGGCAAATCGACCCTGTTCAAGTTGATCGCGGGCGAGCTGGAGCTCGATGGCGGGGCACGCTGGGAAATGCCCGGCCTGCGCATCGGCTATCTGCCTCAGGCACTCGCCAACCCCGACCCCATCACCGCGCTGGATTATGTGGCCGCCGGGCTGCCGGACGATCAGCGTGAGGAATACAAGTATCTGGCCGACCAGGTGCTCGCGCCGCTCGACATCCCGCCCGAGGCGCTGCTTTGCGATATGTCCGGCGGCCAGCTGCGCCGCACCACCCTGGCCCGCGCCTTGGTCAACCAGCCGGATATCCTGCTGCTGGACGAGCCCACCAACCATCTCGATCTGCCCGGCATCGAATGGCTGGAGCGCTTCATCGCCAATTATCCCGGCGCGGTGATGAGCGTGAGCCACGACCGGGCCTATCTCGCCAACACCTCCCAGCGCGTGTTCTGGCTGGACCGGGGCAAGATGCGCGTCAGCCGCCAGGGCTATGCGCATTACGACGCCTGGGCCGAAGCCATCATCGAGCAGGAAACGCGCGAGCTGCAGAACCTATCCAAGCATGTCGCCGCCGAGGTGGATTGGACGCAAGGGGGCGTGACGGGCCGCCGCAAGCGCAATGTGCGCCGCCTGGCCGAACTGGGCCGCCTGCGCAACCAGCTCAAATCCGGCAAGGCGCATCTACACAAGCACACCAACAAGATCACGCTGGCCCCGCTGGAAGCCGTGCAAAGCGCCAAGATCGTCGCCGAATTCGACCAGACCAACAAGGCCTACGGCGAAAAGATCATCCTCAAGGATTTTTCCCTGCGCATCATGCGCGGCGACCGCATCGGCATTCTGGGCCGCAACGGCGCGGGCAAGACCACGCTCATCCGCATGCTGACCGGCGAGGAAACGCAGGATTCCGGCCGCTTCAAACGCGCCAAACATCTCGACATCAGCTATTTCGACCAGAAGCGCGAGATGCTGGACCTGACGGAAACCCTATGGAGCACGCTCGCGCCGGATGGCGATCATGTGGAGATGCGCGACAAGCTGGTGCATGTCTGCGGCTATCTGAAGCAATTCATGTTCGACCCCAAAAGCGCGCGCGACAAGCTTTCGACGCTTTCCGGCGGGCAGCTCAACCGGCTGATGCTCGCCAAAATGCTCGCCTGCCCCGGCAATCTGCTGGTGCTGGACGAGCCGACCAACGACCTCGACATGGACACGCTCGACATGTTGCAGGAGATCCTGGACGAGTACGACGGCACCCTGATTCTGGTGAGCCATGACCGCGATTTCCTCAACCGCATGGTGCACAAATTGCTGGTTTTCGAAGGCGACGGCGAAGTGATCGAGATCGTCGGCGGCACCGAGGATTACGACGCCTACCGCCGCATGCAGCGCGAACAGGGCAAGTTGCTGCCGAGCGAGGCGGAAGAAGACGCGCCCCAGGCAAGCGCGATGCAAAGCAACATTCCCGCCCCGCGCAAAGTCAGCGGCACGAAGATGACCTACAAGGATTTGCGCGCTTTGGAACTGCTGCCCAAACAGATCGCCGAATTCGAACGCGAGATCGCCGCCCTGCATGCAACTCTGGCCGATGCCGATCTTTATGTGCGCGACGCCGAGGCTTTCGACAAAGCCAGCCGCCGCTTGGAGCGCGCCCGTGCACAGATGGATGAAGCGGAAACGAAATGGTTGGAATTAAGCGCTACACATGAAGAAACAGTCGCTTAGATATTAATACCCTTCATAAAAGATTAACATAACTTTGCTATTGTGGCTTTTTCCAGCCACGATATTGCGGAGCTTTGTGTGGTTTTGCCGTCGCCTCGAAGGATCGAATCTCCCACTGCCCAGGAAACTGCCGGTTTCATGGTGGAAATGGTGCGCGTCGAACGCCTTTGTCTGGAACCGGAAGGGGCGAATTTCTACGAAGCCGCAAACGATGGCAATCTCCAAAAACGTTTGCTGAAACTGTTTGAGCAATATCCGAATTGGCGGGAGTCCGAAACGGATGCGTACAACCGATTCAGCGAGGCGCTGATCCCGACCGCACGGTCCTTGGGCCATACCGACGCGAAGGACTTCAGCGGATTCGTTCAGAACATGTACAAAGCGATGGTGGCGTTTGATGCAGCGACCCCGGAGGCACGCCAGCGGCAATCCTGGGGCGAAGTTGCGGGTGAAATGCGAACCGACATTCGCGAAGTCGCCAATTACCTAATGCAGCAATCCCGTCAGTCTTTCATGGGCGCCGCGCTTATGGCCTCGGTCATCGCGCATGAGCCAGTCGTCGGTTTTGTCGATCCCGTCGATATGGCAACGGAGATGCGGCGGCGGGCCGATCCCGGCGCGGCGCTCTGGCAGAAAACCTACACGGATTATTTCCATCAGCACCAGTTTCAAGAGCATTACGGGAAGCACGACCGTCAGGAAGGGGCGCATCGCTGGTCGCCCAAAGCTTACCATGACGAAAAAGACGTGCTGCGCATCGGCATGGGCACCAGCCTGCAAAGCAAAGAAGCCGCGAAGATTTTTTACAAATGGGGCATTGGGAACTTTGGCGCTATTTGCAAGGGAACGGCAGAGATCGACTATCTCGATGCCGCGAAATTGCTGCATCATCGCGCCGCCTTTGCCGCAGAAGCAGCGGTAGAAAAAGGCATTGCCGTACATCCAAACATGCAGGCGCCGGATTATCATACACGCACCGCCTTCTTTGAAAAATTTCATCACAAAGCGCCCGATCTATTGCGTGCGATTCATCGGAACAGCGTGGACCCGCAATCCATGGCCTACCATGCGCATGTGGAGAAACATGCTTCGCGGCCCGGTATGACGCATCAGACATCGACGCGAATCCAGGCGACCCTGGTGCGTACAAACCCTGCCAAAAAAATCGCCCATGCCCATGTGGTGGTTCCAGGCGCGAAACGCATCGATCTCGGCATCAGCGAGAGCAAAAACGCCTACATGAACGAGCATGTCATTACTGCGGCATTGGAACGGCTCGACGACATGCCAGCGGACCGAGGATATGGCGACCGGAAAAATGCCGGAGCGCGCCTGTTCTACGAATTATTTCATGATTTATGCACAGCCAGCGAAAAATATTCGGCCAAGCCTTACCGCTGCAGCGCAGGCAAGCTGACGGTGGGCATCGGTTTCAACATGCAGCGCTATGGCGCACGAGAGGATTTTGCGGAAGTGTATAAAAATCAGCTTGCCTATGAAGTGAATGCGCAGGGCGAGGCCGGAAAATGCTGCAATCGTAAACTCAATTTCGATTCAGTGTTTCGTGGCTTGCAGCGGCTCACGCATGATCAGGCCAAGGAAATGCTGTTTCACGATGCCTCGAAAGCCGAGGATGGCATCGTCCGTAAACTTGGCAAGGCGCACTACGCCAAACTGACCGCGGGCCAGCAGATGGCACTGCTCGACATGGCCTACAACGCGCCGGTGCTGATCGGGCCGAAATTATGCCGCGCCATTCGCAAAGGCGATATGGAACGGGCATACGAGATCGTCGTCGATGAATGCAATAAACATAAATTCCCCGGTTTGTATAACCGCATGCTGGCGCGGGCTGCCTTATGGAAAGGCACGACGGAGGTTGAACGCGGCGAACGGGGCACGGAATTCCTCATCGCCAATGCCGTCCGTGGTAAAACCGAAGTTAAATTACAAGTGGTGACAGCCCAGGATCTGGATCAAACAATGCTTGCCCGGCTGGGTGCATTGAAAGGCAAAAAAGTCACTTTCTATGATGAAGACGGCAAAAAAGTCGGCACCGTCAACAAGGGCGCCTGGACGGAAGCCGTACAAGACCCCCAACCGCATACTGCGGTAGAAGGGCAGGGCTTTCTGCGTTGACCAGCGAACACGCTCAATCAATCACAGGAGATCGCGGGCCTGGGCTTTGCCGCGCCTGCCCGATGCCCTGCCGTCCGATGCCGTGCCGTCCGATGATGGGGTGAAACCAGCCTGCACGGAATATTTGCGGCAGAAAACATCCGGGCGCGTTCTACGAAAAGTGTGGCGCTTGCCGGAGGCGGAGGCGGCCTGCGCGCCACCCGTTCGCATATGTATTGCACGCACAGGCAGGATAGCCAACGCGCACAAACAGGCCGAAGGGAACCTGTTCGCTCTGCGTTCTCAAAATATATTCCACGGATAAATCGATTGAATATATTGCGTTGTCGGCCTAAAGAACGATGCACCGTTGGTGTTGAATTCCGTCTGTCATCCGCTGAAAGTTTGCATGGCCCGTCTCTTCCGTTTCGCCCGGCCATCACATTTTGCCGAATATGCGGCTGTCGCGCTCATCAGCTTTGCCGCGATGGCGATCGTGCTGAAATTATGGGCGTTCGATATCACGCTGCCCAATGCCTATTATGGCGACGGGTGGAGCTATCTTGCCGTCGTCAAGGGCATGATGGAAAACGGTTGGACGGGCGGTGTGCTGCATATCACACGCCTGGGTGCTCCAACCGGGGCTATGCTGCACGACACAATGGTATTCCAGCAGTCAGGAATGCATAACGTATTGCTGCATTTGATCTCTTTTTTCGTCCCCAGTCGCAATAGCGATGAGGTGATCAATATCTATTATTTCCTTTCCTATCCGCTGATCAGCATGGCCACCTATTGGTTGCTGCGTGAGGTTCCGATCTCGCGTATCTGGTCTTTCGTCGGCGCCATGCTGTTTACTTTCAGCACCTATCACCTCTGCCGCAATACCGTGCATATCTATCTAAGCGTGTATTTCATGGTGCCGCTGGCATTTCTGGTGCTGCTGTGGCTTGCGCAACGGCGTTTGGAATGGCGCGCGGGCATGTCCTGGTGGGCGCTGTGGCGGCAGCCGAAATTTCGCGCAAGCGCACTCATTCTTTATCTGCTCGCCACTTCCGATGCGTATTATACTTTTTTCGTTCTGGCCTTGCTGGCTTTCCATATCCTGTTGATTTTCTACCAAGCCCGCCCTCATCCCTTGCGGCAGGTGGCGCTGGTATTGACCCTGATGGGCGTGATCGGTGCAGGTATTTTTACCGTGGTTGCCCCCACTTTTTCGGAAAAGATGGCCCACACGAATCCTGAGCGCAATATCTACCCGCTCGCGCGCGATTACTATATGGCGGATTTCGATACGTTGCGCATGGATACGATGATCATGCCAGCGCCGGCCCATCGCATGGAAAGCATCCGTAAGTTCATTACCGGTTATCAGACCTGGCTCGGTATTCGCAGCGAAACCATCTCGGCGAACAGCGGCATCATTCCGACCCTCGGCTTTTTGCTCAGCCTGGCAATCATCCTGTTCGGCCTGCGTCATCCCGTTGGGACCGATCGCTACGAACCCCTGCGGCATTGGAGCGCCGTCAATCTGTTCATGCTTTTATTGAGCATCAGCGGCGGGTTTGGCGTATTGATCGCAGTGGTTTTTCCCGAAGTCCGCTGTTACATGCGGCTGTCGCTTTTCATGCATCTTGCGTCGTTGATCGTGTTTTGCGTAGTGATGGATCGTCACCTCGCGCCCAGGATCAAGCGACGATTTGTCAAGCACGGTCGCGCTTTATGTATGGTGCTGGCCATTGTGCTTACCGTTTTTGGCGTATGGGACCAGACCCCTTTCACGGGAGCTTACAGCTCCGGGGATTACTCCGCCAATCTGGAAGCGATGGGCCGTAAAAACGCACGCTACGAAGCCGACCGGTCGTTCATCGCGCAGGTCGAGAACGCGCTTCCCCCCCATACCATGGTCTTCGAGCTGCCCTATGTCTCCTTCTGGACATACAATGAAGCGGTTGGCCATATCGAATACGACCATCTGCTTCCCTTTCTGCATTCGCGGACGCTGCGCTGGTCGTATGGCAGTCTGATCGGTACACCGGTCGATCTGTGGCAGCGCCGCGTCGCCCGCAAGCCCATGCCCGATGCCCTCCGCGAAATGGCCGCCCTCGGCTTCGGTGCCGTCTATGTCGACCGCGAAGGCTACGGCGATCATGGCGCATCCGTCATCGCCCAGCTCTCCTCCCTGCTCCACGACCAGCCCATCGTCTCACCCGACGGCCGACGACTGGTCTTCCTCCTGCCCAGCCCAGGCTTCGTCCTGCAGGTCGATCCGCATCGCTACTGGCCCATCCGCATGCGTCTCACCGAACGCGCCAGCATCACCCCCGAACGCTTGCCCGACTACATCCCCCCCGAACCCCTCTTCGCCTGGCTCGCAGCACACCCCCGCGCCACCGACATCGCGGGCGACGATCTCGACGCCCTGCTCGACGCCCCGATGCTGCGACAGCTCACCGGCTATGACGACGCGCCGCTGCCCGAGGCGGCTTGGCGCGGACGCATCGCCTGCCCGGCCGGTGCCACGATCACCTACCGGCCCCAGGCACCCCAGGCCGACTACATGGTCCCCGTCACCGTGCACAACGACAGCGACGTATGGTGGAACTTCGATGGCACGCGCAACCACCCCCTCACCATCCGCAGCCATCTCATCCGTGCCGATGGAACCATGGAAAACAACGATTATCCCTACCAGCTCTTCGTCGCCGCCGCCGTGCCGCCCCACCGCACGCGCACCCTCAACGCCACCTTCAGCGCCACCGAACTCCAATCCCTCGCGGGAACGCACTTGCTCCAACTCGATATCATGCAGGACGGCGTCGCCTGGCTCTCAGGCAAATACGCACCCAATACCACCTGCAATGTCAGAATTATCAGTGGCGAACCGGCGAAGGCAAAAAGATGACCCACTCCTCCATGCGCAAAAAGATCGTGATCGAATATTGCCTGGTCGCACTGGTCTCGATCCTGGTCATGACGGTAGTGTTGAAATTATGGGCGTTTCACATCGCGCTCCCCAATGCCTATTATGGCGATGGGTGGAGTTATCTGGCGGTAGTGCGGGGTATGATCGAGCGCGGGCCTTTCGGCGGCGTGCTCGAGATAGAGCGTCTCGGCGCGCCGACCGGCGCCGTGATCGCCGATACGATGGTGTATCAGCAAGCGGGGCTGCACAATCTGTTGATGAAGTTGATCGGCTTCATCCTGCCCAACGATGCCGTGGTACTGAATCTTTATTATTTGATGTCGTACCCGCTCATCAGCCTGGCTACGTATTTTCTTTTGCGCGAATCGCGGGTTTCCCGTTCCTGGGCGTTGGTCGGGGCTTTGCTTTTTTCTTTCACCAATTATCATATCTACCGCAACACTTATAATATCTACCTCGGTGTCTATTTCATGGTACCGCTGGCATTCACGGTGCTTCTGTGGCTGGTCCAGAAACGTCTCGTATGGCAGGAAAAAGAGCATCTGAAACACTTCCTTCGCCGGCCGCGCATGCTGGCGAGCCTTTTGATTTTCTTCCTCCTCGGGGCATCCGACGCCTATTATACTTTTTTCCTGCTGCCGCTGTTGGCCTTGCAGGCGACCGGCATCCGGGCCTTCGGCGCGAAAGAGCGCCGGAGGCAAGTCGCCGTTTATGCGATGTTGCTTGCGGCGCTCGCGGCAGGCGTGTTGATACTGGTGATTCCGGCTTTGCTGGAACGGCACGCCTATCCCAACCCCGAGACGCAGATGTATCCGCTGCAACGCCACTTCTATATGGCCGACAAGCATTCTCTGCGTCTCGACACGATGATTCTTCCCTCTCCGCTGCACCGTGTTCCGAAGCTGCGGAAGGGCATCAGTCACTATGAGAACTGGCTGGGCATTCACGGCGAGCCGACCAGCGCTCCCAACGCCTTCAATTGGCGGCCGCTGGCGAATGAGATCGTCGAAGTATTCGGCGTCAGTCTCGGGATAATTCCAACATTGGGCTTCTTCATCGGGCTCGCGCTGGTGCCGATGGTGATACGCCGCCGCGGTTTGCGTCTGTGGCCCATGGAAACCGAAATCATGCTGCGGCAATGGAGCGTCATGAATCTCGGCGCGTTCCTGCTCGCGACCACCAGCGGTTTTGGCGTATTGGTCGCGTTGGTTTATCCCGAAGTGCGCTTTTATATTCGCCTGTCGCTGTTCATTCAGCTTGGCTCGATCCTCATTTTCTGCCTCAGCATGGATCACGCCGTGCTGCCTTGGCTGCGAAAAAGAAACGCATGGCGATTTCTGATTTTTCTTTTGCCCCTATGCACTGCACTGTTCGGTATATGGGACCAGACACCCTACGACGGAGCCTACGGTGCCGGGGATTACTCCGCCAATCTGGAAGCGATGGGCCGTAAAAACGCACGCTACGAAGCCGACCGGTCGTTCATCGCGCAGGTCGAGAACGCGCTTCCCCCCCATACCATGGTCTTCGAGCTGCCCTATGTCTCCTTCTGGACATACAATGAAGCGGTTGGCCATATCGAATACGACCATCTGCTTCCCTTTCTGCATTCGCGGACGCTGCGCTGGTCGTATGGCAGTCTGATCGGTACACCGGTCGATCTGTGGCAGCGCCGCGTCGCCCGCAAGCCCATGCCCGATGCCCTCCGCGAAATGGCCGCCCTCGGCTTCGGTGCCGTCTATGTCGACCGCGAAGGCTACGGCGATCATGGCGCATCCGTCATCGCCCAGCTCTCCTCCCTGCTCCACGACCAGCCCATCGTCTCACCCGACGGCCGACGACTGGTCTTCCTCCTGCCCAGCCCAGGCTTCGTCCTGCAGGTCGATCCGCATCGCTACTGGCCCATCCGCATGCGTCTCACCGAACGCGCCAGCATCACCCCCGAACGCTTGCCCGACTACATCCCCCCCGAACCCCTCTTCGCCTGGCTCGCAGCACACCCCCGCGCCACCGACATCGCGGGCGACGATCTCGACGCCCTGCTCGACGCCCCGATGCTGCGACAGCTCACCGGCTATGACGACGCGCCGCTGCCCGAGGCGGCTTGGCGCGGACGCATCGCCTGCCCGGCCGGTGCCACGATCACCTACCGGCCCCAGGCACCCCAGGCCGACTACATGGTCCCCGTCACCGTGCACAACGACAGCGACGTATGGTGGAACTTCGATGGCACGCGCAACCACCCCCTCACCATCCGCAGCCATCTCATCCGTGCCGATGGAACCATGGAAAACAACGATTATCCCTACCAGCTCTTCGTCGCCGCCGCCGTGCCGCCCCACCGCACGCGCACCCTCAACGCCACCTTCAGCGCCACCGAACTCCAATCCCTCGCGGGAACGCACTTGCTCCAACTCGATATCATGCAGGACGGCGTCGCCTGGCTCTCAGGCAAATACGCACCCAATACCACCTGCAATGTCAGAATTATCAGTGGCGACTAGTCGTGCCGCAAAAAGTACAGCGGGCGCTGTTTGGTTTCGACCAGCATGCGACCGATATATTCGGTGAGAACCGCCATGAATCCGAACAGAAAAGAAAACAGCAAGCAGGTCAATAATGCGAGCCAAGGCGCGCCCCCTGACCCATGCGAGAAAAGCGATCCGAGCAGGGTCACCGCTATGCCCACCATCAAGATCCCGCTGACCAGCAGGCTGCCCAGCGACACATAGCGCAATGGTTTGTCGGAAAAGGAAACGATGGCATCGACCGCAGCGCCGATCAGGCTGACCCAGTTGTATTTCGTGGTGCCATAGGGACGCGGCGGGCGCGAGAAGGTTACCGAAGCCGTCGAGAACCCGATATAGGCGTAGAGCATTTTCATGTAGCGATTATGTTCGCGAAGCTCGAGAAGCGCGTCGAGCGCGTGGCGACTGAAAATACGAAAATCTCCGGCATCGTCCGGAATGGCATAGCCAGTAAGCTTGGCGGTCAACTTGTAAAACATTTGAGAAGTTTTTTTCTTGAGCCATGTCTCGCCCTCGCGGCTGGCGCGCGCGGCATAGACAATGTCATAGCCTTCCTGCGCTTTTTTATACAGCTGGGGAATGAGGTGCGGGGGATCCTGCAGGTCGGAATCCATAATCACGGTGTAATGGCCCTTTGCCGCGTCCAACCCGGCGGACATGGCGATTTCACGACCAAAATTGCGCGACAGGCGCAGCAACCGCAATTGCGGAACGGATCGCATTTTCGCCTTCACGATATCCACCGTCGCATCGCGCGAACCGTCATCCACGAGAATGATCTCGTATGACGGGAAATTGGATTGCAGTACGGCGATGGTTTCGTCGATGTAGGCTTCGATTCCCTCCGCCTCGTTGTAAACCGGTGCACAAACCGATATCATCTGCGCTTCATCGTACATATTGACCTCCATTGATATCGACCATCGCACCGGTCATGAATTGGCATTCCGGGCGCAGCAGGAAATGCATCAAAGCCGCCATATCTTCGGCCCTGCCCGCACTGCGAAGCGGAATGGTCTGCAGCGTTTGTTCGCGCCGGCCGGGAATAAGTTCGCTGGTCATGCGCGTACCGTCCGTCATGCCCGGCGCAAGCCCAACGACACGCACATCGGGCGCGAATTTCAGCGCGATGGACTTTACCAGGCTGTGAATGGCGCCTTTGGTCGCAGCATAAGGATCATCGTAGCTGCCTTTATAGCCGGCAATCGAACCCACGAGAAGGATGCATGCCTGCGGCGCCATTTTTCCAATCAATTGTTTGCAGACAAGCATCGGGCTGATGACGTTGATGTTGAATATCTCTTTCAAGGATTGCGGCGTGCATTCATGGATGGCCAGAGCGGGCAGGATGGCAGCGCAATTCACGAAACTGTTCCATATCTCCGATCGGCTCGCCAGACATTGCGCCACGGCCTCGGGATCGGAGAAATCGACTTCGATGATATCGGTCAGGCCCATATCTTTCGCTGAGTCCTTGCTGCGCACCAGTCCTACCACGCGTTCGCCCGCGGCCAGTGCCTGTTGCGCGAAGGCATGCCCCATGCCCGAGGTGACACCCGATACGAGATGGATGGGCGTGTCCGCCATAAGTGTACGCTCCGGTTAGATATTTGTTTCAGCCGGAGTGTAATACAGACATACCCGCCAAAATCAAAGAAATCACTTAGACTCCACGCCAGTCGCGCACATGCACGATGGGGGAAGCGATATGACAGGCCGTATAGGTCAAGTACCGCATTGGCGCGATAAAAGTTTATGACGGTATGCGCGCGCCATGCACCATGCGCACATCATTCTTTACAATGAACGCGTCAGAGGCGAACGCGTCAGAGGCAGATCCTCCGCGTCGAGTTTTTCCAGTATATCGTAGATGTTGTCGATTTTACCGCCCAGAATGGAATAGCAGCGCGGCAGGTTCGCGTGGCGCTCGAACAGAATCGGGCGACCGTCATCGCCTTCGTTTTTGGTCAGCACGGTCTTGACCTCGAACAGCGAATCGGCATAGCGCGCATCGAGCAACGCCGGCATGTAGCGCGCCGAATCGCGGATCATCCGGTCATGTCGGCTTTCCTTGGCATATGCATCCAGGCGCGCATAAGGATCCTGTCCCGGCCCATCCAGCCATTGGGTGTGCGGGGTGTAGCGCACATGCGAGAGCGTGTGCAACTGGCGGGCGGGAAACGGCATGGCCGAAAAGAAAGGCCCGTCCATGACCGTAACCCCGAGATGGCGGAGTGCGACAGGCATTTCGACCAGCGCCATTTCGGTGATCTCATGCTTCAATTGTATCTTGGTGCCCGGATAGGCCCCCAGAAACTGGTTCAGGCCGCTATAGGTGCAATTGAACACATAGGCTGCCGAGAAGTTCTCTTCACCCTCCGCGCCCGTGCATTGGACATTCAGCAAAGAACCGCGGTCTTCGATGCCCGTCACCTGTGTGTTCAGGCGTACTTCCACCCCGCATTCCGCCAACTCCCGTTTCGCCCATTCGGCAAGGATGTCGGTATTGAACGCATATTCCTCGGTGAGAAAAAGATCCTCGATCAGTTTTGGTTCGAACCATCGGTGCTGCTCCGCCGTGGCAGGCTCCAGTTTGGCGCCGATTTCACGACAGAACCGTACGAACTGACGCGCCGTTACCTTCGAATTGATACGGGCGATGGCATAGAGCTTGGTAAAATCCTTCTTCACCACCTGCGGCCAATCCGCCACGAAACGCGGCAGGTTCACCCGGCTTCGGAAAGCGGTGGTGAAGCTGCGGGGATAATGGTAGCCGTTATGTACGCGGGCTTGATTGGTATAAGAGGCACGCTGCAGCAACGCAGGTTCGCGCTCCATCAGCACCACACGCCGGAAGGCGCGCTGTTTCGCCAGATAGACGGCAATGGCCGCTCCGTAAAATCCGCCGCCGATGATGAATGCGTCATAGCTCCGGCTCATCCGGCCTTGGCGGCACTGGGCGCTTCCTCGATGTTCAGCTTGGTGCGGCGCGTCATGATGGCAGAGGTGAATTCCTGCGCCACGTGATACGATGGTCCTTCATTGGTCAATTGCGCCATGTGCAGAATGTATTCGCCCAATACCAGTAAAACGAGCGAAATCAGAAAGAACATACCCGATTGCTGGAGGGACAATGTCGCCCAGCCTGGGGCAATGTCGTGCCGCATGAGCACCACACATAACACATAGATGCAGTAAAGCAGATTGGCGACCGCACCGAAAAGAGACAACGCAGTGACCAGGCGCATCGGCGCACGCGTGGTGGAAACCAACAGACGGGTGCCCCGCTCGATGCTTTCCGTGAGACTTTTTTTGCGCTCCACTTTCGGATGTGCGTGATAAGAGAGATTGAGACGCGCAAAGCCGCCGGTGGCCGGTAAATGACGGTAGGAGATCGAGGGCGCAGGGTGGCGAAGAATGAAATTCACCAACCGGCGGCTAAGCAGCCGGTATTGTGCCGCCTCTTTCTCCAGATTGACCGAGCACAGCCACTGATACACCGCATGAAATCCCGTGGAAATCATACGATACGTCAAGCTTTGGCGGGGTTTGGCCAAATTGGCCGCAAAGACCACATCGGCTCCGTCCAAGCCGCGTTCCAGCATTTCAGGCAGGTAATTGACATCGTCTACGGTTGGATCGATCACCGCAACATAGTCGCCCAGGGCATTTTCGATGCCTGCCCAGCAGGCCGTATCGACATCGACCTCTTTGGTCAGGGTGAAAACCTGCAGATTCGGCAAACCCGTTTCAAGCGTCAGGCACTTCAGCAGCGCAACGCTGCCATCGGTCGAAGCATTGTCGACCACGATGATTTCATGGTCGGAGACCAGCTGGCATAAAAGCGCGCTCATCTCGCGCAACATCGGTTCCAGCTCGGTCTCTAGATTGCGCAGCAATACCACCAACGATAGGAATATTGGAAAAGTCTTCACCGCCGCCTCAGCCTGCGTCGCCATGCCATCTCCCGTTTCTGCCATCTGTTAAGGGCGGCCGCACCATATTATGCAGACCCGTTCAGGGCAAATGGATTCACCGTAAACGCCATTCTTTCAGCCACGACAAATCTATAACCGCTCGATGAAAAAATTCAGCCCATCCAGCCCAGGCTTGCTCAAGGCCATGGGAACGCGATGACGGCAGAAATCCCGCATGTGGCGAACGATGCATCATCGACGACACCCACGCGCGCTTGATTCGCACCATCTGCACGGGCGGGCCGCGTCGTGATGATGTGTTGGTGCCAGTCAATTTACTGCTTCGTATTGAATCTCATGCATAAGAGCGAGATATTCGATCTCTTCCCGGGAGGGTTCTACGTTTGGACCCGAGCTGAGGATGCGGGCGTATCGGGTGATATCAACCGTATCATCTTCGGCCGCCAGTAATGCTTGAAGCTGCGGCTGCGTGGTTTGGATGACGTAATGATAGACGGCGTCACCTCGCCGCGCGGTAAGAAGGTAGGCCGGAAGGTCGCCCGATTGCAACAGGCGCTGAACGAAACTAGTCATCAGATTTTCAATTCCGCCAGACGCCCCAACACTTCTACGACATCCAGAGACTGGCCGTCTACCATCGTGGGCGCATTTTTCATGCCTTGCAGTTTCTCGATGAATTCTTCCGCTTTGCCGCCGCGCATGCCCACCTTGTTCTCCGGTGTCACGAGAATATCCCCTTGCGTGAACGTGACCCCCATCAAAGTGACGCTGGGCTCTTCCGCATCGTGCAGCCGCTTTTTAAGACCGAGCATCATTGCCCCAATCTTGCCCGCGATTTTCTCCATGCCCAGCTGGGTTTGTATTTCGAGCGCGGTGACAAAACGTGCGGCCTGGGCTTGATTTTCATGCTCGCCAATTTTCTGTTTGGTCAAAATTTTGGTTTGTTCGATCGCGTATTCGAGCAACGTCTTATGGGCTTCCGATGAAACCACGGGCGAGTGATGTGTTCCTTTCAAAGTCGCAAGACCGATATCGATGCCCAGACGATACGTTTTTTCTCCAATCTCAACTTCTTCCTGGCCAGCGTCCACTGCGTGCATGATCATTCTACATATGGATGCTACCGTTTCGTAACTAGCATCAACATTGCTTCGAACATGTTCCGAATTAAAGTTTTTAGGAACACCTCCATAAATGTCATGTGAGAAAAAATACTGAGCATTGGGCGGCATGGGAATGTAGTATTTAACGCGCGATTTATACAACTCAATCATCTTTTCCGGCTTGATCCAGAAGAAATCAGTAATCTGCTTTCTCGTTTTATAGCATTCTTTCAGCGATTGCTCACCTGCGTACAACCCTACATCTTTACCGATAGTGAGTGTCACACCATTTACCGTAAAACCCGGCCTGTTTTGTTCGCACGCTTTGACCAAGGTATCCCGCACAGAATCGTCCAGCGAAGTGGCGATTTTCAGATCAAAACGATATTGCCTGGAATCTGCAAACGGGCGATATCCGTCAACGACATTTTCCGGTAAATCCAGCCGCACCCCAAAAATCTTATCATACATTGCAGCCAAGCGTTCGGGGGGTATGTTAAGCTGAAACTGGCTCATCTTATTCAACGTAGATTGCACCTGGGTATAGACAACGTCCTTATCCATTCGCAGTAGCTGCCCACCATACTCGAAGCTTGGGGTGTTAGCTTCAAAAGCCTTTTTGGCGGCGGCATTGAGTGCACTCGCCATTTGGCTGACACCTAGTCCCATATATGGCGCTTTTCGAGAATCTTCCGGCTCATTGCTAATTAGATAATTTTTGATGCCTTGTGCAGTGATCGGCACGAACCCGTGGATTTCTTCCTCCCCGAGCATATGCACATTGCCCATGATAGCACTATGCAGACTTCGGGCAATTCGCTGATCGTTGCGGACCCAAAGCGCATGTTCAGCCGGACCGCCCACAAAGGTAATACCCACTTCGCTTCGCGCCGGGTCTCGCGGGTAGCAAACGAAATCATGCCCCCGTATGGATATGGTGAAATGATCTTCCGGCGTGGGCTCGCGTCCCAGCGCTCTGATATTATCCATCACTTGGCGCTTAAGAACCGCCAAAGTTTTACCAAGGCGGCTGCGCTCGGTTTTCCAACCTTGACCTTCCAAATACTCATGGACAGCGCTTACAAGCCCCGTTGTGCCTTTGGGGAAATCACGCCAATGGGTTCGATCTCCGAAAGCGTTTTTATACATACCCTGAAGGTCTTGACCACTAATATTATGTATCCAGGCATTTTTTCCAGCTAATCCCACTTCTTTATCAAGCACCAATTCTCGGCCATGGTAGATTATCGCCTCCTCTCCCACCGCCCGCGCATTTTTGGCGAGGTTATAGATGTCACGCATCATCTCGTTGGATTTGGCGGAACCGAAACCAAAATCGTTATGCAAAGAATGTAGGTAGAGCTCACTGCCACCACGAATCGCACCTTTTGGTACTTTGTAGCCGAATTCTTCTTCGTCCAACAAATTATCGAACTGCATATGCTCTTCCGGCGTGGCATAGACGGTGATGCCTTCGGGCAGATCCTGCACTTCTCGCGAGCCTTTGCGCGCTTCAAACGCTTCGCGTTGGCGACGATTTTGTTCTTCGTAGGCGGCATTTTCCACGAGAAAGCCGCCTGCGCATTCGCCGAAATACACTTGGTCGTGTTGGCGGATGGCTTCTTTTGATGTGGTAATGTTGACGACGAATCCGGCTAACTTCCCCTCGGCCGCGCGGGCCACACGCCCACCGGCCTGTTCCATCACCACAGGGGATTGGGTAAGGCGTTCCATGTAGCAAGTGGTCAATTTAGGCAGATCAAACCCTTCGATCAACATATCAGCTGAAACGATGGCGCGGATTTCCCCGTTCTCCAGACGGTCGTATATGTCTTTTCGCTCCTCCTTGATCATGTTGCTTTCGATATAGGCGGCATAGGGCTTACCGGGAAATAGATTGTTTTCGAACCGCTCATTGAGCTTGGCTGTCAATGATTTTGCGTTCTTAATCCCACTGGTGAACCAGATGGATTGCTCGTCGGCAAACTTCACACCCGTTTCCGGATCGACATATTTTTCGTGGAATGCGAGGGCCGCTTCACGGCGGCCGGCGGCATTGATGACTTTGTCCTGCTGTTCGTGGGTCAATTCCTTACCGTTGAACTCCAACCCTTCGACCTTGGTGTTGGTCTGCAGAATGATGTTTTTCATTTTGGGTGCGAGGGTAGCTACGCCTTTATCCATAGCCTCCTTGAAGGTCATGAATTTTACATGATCACTGCGGCCGAACAATTCGATCCCCACACTGCGTTTGCGGCCATTCGTGAGGAACGTGTCCGTAGCGCTGAATGCATAGGTCGGAACGCTGGGCAGCAATTGCTCGCGAACGGCGTGGGCATGAGATGCGCTTGGTTATCGAGGGTGGAATAGCGCCTGCTGCCACAATAGATTCTACGCTAGTTAACGCCATTGCCCGCGCGCATGCCTGGAGCCGATCGCTATTATCCGGCACTGTGGAATCCATGGCAGAGATCGCGTCAAGCCATAAGGTCAGTGACAGCTACGTAAAGAAAACCATGCCTTTGGCGTTCCTGGCACCGGATATTGTAGAAGCCATCATCGCAGGCAGGCAGCCTCCTCATCTCACGACTCAAATGCTGATTCGCCAAATCAACATCCCACTTGACTGGCACGAGCAACGTCGCTCACTCGGATTTAGCGCCAAATTATGCCCCTACAAACGACACGCCGAAATAGGCCCGCAGAGAGAACGGGGTTAAGGTAGCCTAAAAGCGGCTGGGAATCGGTTTCTCTGGCGTCGTTTCAGGTCGCGACTAGCCCAGACAGCCCCGCACACGACAAGCATATCATAAAATACGAGAGTGCTAGTTGAGAAATGGTGGGTCAGGGCAGAGTTGAACTGCCGACCTCACGCTTATCAGGCGTGCGCTCTAACCACCTGAGCTACTGACCCACGGCTGCCAGCCGGTGGTTCCTCGGCGGCGGGAGGCACGGTTCTAGGGGCGGGGGCGGGGGTTGTCAAGCCTCCTCAGCGGGGCGGCGGCATCGCCCGAGCATAAAAACCCTGCGGTATTTTCTCGTCGCCGCATCAGTTCGCGCTTGCATGCCCGTTAAGATGATTTAAGAATCTCCGCCTCCTCGGGCATGGTGCCCAACCGGTGCGCGCCATGCGCATATTCCGCCGTTTTGACTGATGAGCCCTCCTATGGCCAATGTTCCGAAAAAACCGAAGCACCAGCCCGCCAACGATCCGATGCTGGACGCGATTCGCAATGCCCGCGACGAGGAGCCGCATTTCGGCGCAAGTCCCGGTGCGGTGCAGGCAGCCAATGCCGTGCTGATGGCAAACATCCGCAGCAAGCTGGCCAGTGCGCCTGTATTGGCCAACGCTTTGCCGGGACCCGCCTATGCCGGCCCCGCCTCGGCCATGCCGAAAATGGCCGCGCCCACGATCGAGCTGCCCGCATCGAATAAAGCAACGAAGGATGAGCTCCCGGTTTCCCTGGAGACTTCATCCGCCGCAGAAGCCCTACCCACGGAAGGCGAGTCGAAAGAAGAGACAACCGATGCGGCGACTACCTTGCCCGAGTCAGAAACCGAGTCCGCGACCACACAAGATATGCCCATGCCAGAAACCGCTCCTGCCTCCGATGTCATCCCTAAAGACCGGGCGGATGTGGAGGGGGCGGTTCCCCCAGTGAAAGATGTGACTCAGGACATTCCTCCCGAGCATGAATCGTCGGGGACTGCTCTGCGGAACGTGATCGAACCATCCGAAGCGGCGTCTGAAATTGAAGCTGCGCGCGTACCGAATGAAGCGGCATCCGACGATGCCGGACCGGGTGCGTCTTCGGGGGTCGAGGAACCGGATTATCTTTCCTATCGCTCGATTTTCGACGAACCGGCCGCGGATCGCGACGATGCGGAGAATTGGCGACCGGAGCGGGTTTCGCCCGCCGCTGCGCGCCAGAACCGCGATGTTTTTCTCGGCGATGCGGAAACCACAAGCGAACGCGCCGCACGCGCTTTCCCGCAATTGGAAGAAACCGAGTTCCACAACCTTTCCGCCGACCCGGAAGTTGCGCCCGCTTTCGCCGGCATTCAGATCGAAGCGGAAACCCGCAGGCCGCGCGGCCACTGGCGCTGGGCGCTGGCTGCCCTGTTGCTGGCGGGCATCGGTGTGAATGTATGGATGCTGCGCGCATCCGACCATACAAAAACCGCCACACCTTCTCCAATCCTCGCACACGCACCGATCGTCGCCGCGCCCGCTCAGCCTCTGATCGAGCCGTTGCCGCTGGCGGCGCGCGCCGTGCCCGCCACCCAAGAGCCGATGACGCCGGAACCGCTGCCCACGCCGCATATTCCCGCCGATCCGCAGCGCATCCTGCGCCTTTTGTCGCGTCCTTAAATCACCCGAATCGAGAAACGCCATGACCGCCGCTTCGCGCCTGATCTGCAGCTTCGCTTCACTTGTACTGATACTGACCATGGCGCCTGCCGCATGGGCCAAACCACTCGGTTTCGTGGCTGGACCCAGCACGGGCACCGATCTACGCATCGCCCGCGAGATTGCCGAGATCGGTCGCAGCGTAAATGTGCCCATCGAAGTGCGCACGACCATGGGTTCGATCGACAACCTCCGCCGCATGGGCACGCGCACGGAAAATGCGGGCCTCGGCCTCGTGCAATCGGACGTGCTGGGTTTCCTCAAACGCTCGCAGAGCGCGGAATCGCAATCCATCGCCAGCAAAGTGCGCCTGGTTGCACCTTTGTACCGCGAGGAAGTCCATCTGTTGGCCAGCCGCAATGTAGGAAGCGTGGGCGATCTGTCCGGCAAACGCATCGCCATCGGCACGGAAGGCAGCGGCAGTATGCTGACCGCGATGAACGTATTCTCGGTGTTGGGCGTGAAACCCTCCAACCTCTACAAAGTGGCCCCGCCGGAAGCGGCCACCGCCGTATTGACCGGGCGTGCGGACGCGGCGCTCATCGTCGGCGGCGCACCGCTGAAATTGTTCCAGAACATGGCCGAACTGGCGCGCGATCCGGCGAGCCCGGAGGCCGCCGCCCTGGCCCAGGTGCATTTTCTGAGCCTGGATGCAGACGCGCTGAAAGAAGGTTACGAAGCGGCCACCATCCGCAAAAGCGATTATCCGTTCATCACGCAGGATGTGCCGACCGTCGCCGTGCGCGCATTGTTGGTGGTGTATGATTTCACCCTGAAAAACGAGCCTTACTACCATCAACGCTGCGCCGAACTGGCACGTTTGGGCACGGCTCTGTCTCACGCGCAGAGCGGCGCTTCCTCCCACCCGAAATGGCACGAGACCTTAAAAGCCCTGCGCGCAACGGATAGCCAGCCCGGCATCGCCTGGCCGCACGATCAATGCCTTTCGCCCAAGCTGAAACCCGTGCCCGTGGTGCGCAAAATATCGCCTGTGGCCAGCCAGAAAATGCCTGCCGCCGCGCCGGATCTTTCGCTGAAATCGCCGAAGGTGGATGCACCGACCAGCCGACTGCAGCATGATCTGATCGGCCAGCTACGGCCGTAAGCATGCATCCGCCGTTGCTTATTCTCTCCACCCACCCTGCTCGCTTCGCGGCGCTGTGCGGATTGTGGGCGCAGGAGGAGGGCGAAGCGGGCATCGCTTTGATCGATGCGACGGACGGCGCGACGAATCTTGCCGATCTTCAATTGGATATGCCCATGCTGGTGCTCGCGCCCGCGCGGCTCGATCTACCGCCGCAGGCGCGCTGGCTGGCCAGCCCCGCCCGCGCCGAAACCATCGCCACCGCCTTGGGGCAGCTCTGGCGGCGGCGCATGCGCCGCATCGGTGCGGCCAGTTTGTGGCTCGATCCGCCGCGGTTGGAAGATGCGCAAGGCGAAGCGCTCGCACTCAGCGAAAAGGAAGCCCATCTGCTCGCGGCCCTGGTCGATCACCCCGAAGGCATTACGCGCGCCGCGTTGCTGGCCCAATGGTGGGGCATGAGCGAAGAGCTCGACACCCATGCACTCGAAACACTGCTCTATCGCCTGCGCCAGAAACTGCGCCCCGTTTTGGGCGAGGGGCTGGAGCTTGGTATTCAAAAAGGGCTGTGCCGCCTGAGCATGGATGCCGCCACTGGCACGGATTCCGCATAGGTTTCCTGCATCGCGCACATGCAGAGAGGGCGCATTTCCTTGCCCGCGCACGGCGAATTGCCTATAAGGAATGCCCATTCCTTTCCCAATCCATGCAGGAGTGCCGCCTATGCTGCGCATGCGGATGTTCGTTTTCACCGCCCCCTTGATTGCCGCCGCCACCTATGCGCAGGCGCAAAGCGTGGACCGCCAGGTGCATGACTGGACCGTCTTTACCCATGACGGGCTGTGCTACATCGGCAGCACGCCGCAGAACATGGCGAAGGACGGCAAGGCCTATTTGCTGGTCACCCACCGGGGTGCGAATGTGGATGAGGTGAGCGCCGCCATCGGCACCGCCTACAAGCCCGGCGCGGAAGTGACGCTGGTCACTGGCAAAGGCAATATGTCGCTGTTCAGCCAGAACGACATGGCCTGGGCGAAAGATGCCGCGACCGATAAGCGCATCGTCGACGCTTTCAAGAAATCCGGCAATCTGCGGCTGAAAGCCACGGGTGGGGACGATAAGGCGGTGGAGCAGAAATACTCCCTTTCCGGCTTCACCACCGCTTACGCTCGCATGAAAGCCTTGTGCAAGTAACCAGATGCAAACCACCCCCGCTGCCCTGCCCGAAACCACCGCCTTGGCCGCCACCGCGCGCGCCGAGCCGGGCATTTTCAAGCAGGCGGAACGCAATGAAGCCTTGGCCTCCGGCACCGGGCCGCGCTCGCTGGTGGGCATGAGCCGGGCGGAGATGAGCGAAGCCCTGGCCGATATCGGGGCGGAGAAATTCCGCGCCAAGCAGGTGTGGCAATGGGTCTACCACCACGGCGTGCGCGACTTTTCCGCCATGAGCAACATTGCCCGCCCGATGCAGGAAAAGCTCGCCGCCCACTTCACCCTCGCCCGCCCGAAACTCGACAAAGACCTGCAGAGCTTTGACGGCACGCGCAAGTGGCTGCTGAAATTCGCGGACGGCAACAAGGTGGAAGCCGTGCATATCCCAGAGGAAGACCGCGGCACATTGTGCGTCTCCTCCCAGGTCGGCTGCACGCTGACCTGCACATTCTGCCATACCGGCACCCAGAAGCTGGTGCGCAATCTGCATGCCGCCGAGATCGTCGATCAGATCGTCATCGCGCGCGATGCGCTGGGCGAATGGTCGGCGCAGCCGGACGGGCGCCGCCTGTCCAACATCGTGATGATGGGCATGGGCGAGCCTTTGTTCAATTACGAGGAAGTGGCCAAGGCGCTAACCATCGTGATGGATCATGAAGGCATCGCCATCTCCAAGCGCAAGATCACGCTCTCCACCTCCGGCGTGGTGCCGATGATGCGGCGCTGCGGGCACGAACTGGGCGTCAATCTCGCCGTCTCCCTCCATGCGGTGCGCGACGATCTGCGCAGCGAGATCGTGCCGATCAACCGCAAATGGCCCATCGCCGAATTGATGGAAGCCTGCCGCAACTATTATCCGCAAAGCGAATCCACCGAAGAGCGCGTGGCCAACGGGAAGAACGCCGTGGGCGGCCGCCGCATCACTTTCGAATATGTGATGCTCAAGGGCGTGAACGACACGGACGCGGATGCGCACGAGCTGGTTCGGCTGCTGAAGGGCATTCCCTCCAAGGTCAATCTCATCCCCTTCAACCCCTGGCCCGGCGCGCCTTACGAATGCTCCAGCAACAACCGCATCCGCGCTTTCTCAGACATCATCTACGAGGCGGGCTTTGCCGCGCCCGTGCGCGCCACCCGGGGCCAGGACATCATGGCCGCCTGCGGCCAGCTGAAATCCGCCAGCGAACGCGCCGCCCGCATTCGCCCGGCGGAATAACCCTTTCGAAGTAAGTCCTTTGCTCCCTCGTTCGGCTGCGGTACAATGTCGCACCATGCATGGGGAGTATTGCGGATGCGGCGTTTGGGTTTCACTTTGGTCGAATTGTCGATCGTTCTGGTCATCATCGGCCTCATCGTCGGCGGGATTCTGGCGGGTCAGGAAATGGTGCGCGCCAGCGAGCTCAACCGCATTCTTACCGACAAAGACCGCTACATGGCGGCCTACAACACTTTCCGCGGTAAATACAACGCTCTACCCGGCGACATGCGCAACGCCACGGATTATTGGGGCACCGCCAGCGGGGGCTGTCCGTCCGGCGCGCGCAGCGGCACCCAAACCTGCAACGGCAACGGAGACGGCTTCATTGGCGGGGTATGGGACGGCAACAACCCGACTTTCGTGGAATCGTCCCTTGCCATGCAGCATCTGGCTTTGTCGGGGCTCATTCAGGGAAGTTTCACCGGCTATCCCACGGCGGGTTGCACCTATTGCGCCATGCAGATCGGCACCAATGCGCCTTCCACCAGCATTCAAGGCGCGACTTTCATGTTTTACAGCCAATCGACGGGCCATGCGAGCTTCTTCGGTGTCGTACCCAAGCGCGCCCTTCTTTTCGGCAATACCGGCGGCGATACGTACGTCCCTGTTTTACCCGCACTGAAGCCCAGCGAAACGCAGGCCATCGATAACAAAATCGACGATGGTAAACCCGGCACGGGCATCTTCGTGGTTTCCAGCGACCTCAGCCCCAACTGCCCGACCACCAACGTGGCGAGCACCGCCGTCTACAACATCACCGCCACCGGCCTGCAATGCGCCTTCCTGTTCCTGCAGCGTTGAGCCAGTGCCTTTTTATATTCGCAAAGGCATCCATCTCGGCCCGGTGCGCCTGAATCTCTCCAAAAGCGGCCTCGGCGTCTCGGTGGGCGGCAAAGGCCTGCGCGCGGGCATCGACGCGGACGGCAAGACCTATACCCATGCAGGCCGCTACGGCCTGTATCACCGCAGCAGCCCCGGCGGCATCACCTTCGGCTGGGTGTTGATCCTGCTGCTGGGCTTAGGCGTGTGGTGGGCGCAGCAGAATCACTGGCTAGACCAAATGCTCCCCGAAGAAAAGCCTGCCCATCACCATAAAAAAAGCCCCGCCCGATAGCGGGGCTTTTTGCATCACACGAGACTTGAACCGGTTGATCTTTCTCTCTACCGTATGTGTGAAGCAGCTTCGCTGCTTTGGGGCATCAGAACCTCTGGATATAAGCGGTCTTGTGTACCGTTACCAACACTCTCCGACCTTGGTCGGGGAGGCATGCACGTATGTTCAAGCTGCGGCCAAAGGTGCATGCGAGCCGTTCTTATATCCGGTTTTCTGAACTCCCCGACACCAATGTTGGGGAGACCGAAATGCAAGAGATTCCGCCATTCCAAAACACCGGACGACGCACTGATACACCGTGTGTTTCATCCATTGCCTCAAGTCGCTATCGCTTCCCAATCGACCGAATGGTGCAGGCAGGTATGGTCGTTCTGGCATTGCTGGCGATTTATCTGCGGGTGGCATTCTACCCCTTTCATTCGCATGACTTCGACGTCGATCTAACCGGCTGGTATGGCGTGTTGCGCGAACAGGGGTTTCGCAGTTTCGGCACCTATCCCTATTATTACAGCCATCCCTATCTGATGTTGCTTTATCTGGGCACGCTGGTCGGGCTCTCGCCGTTGCTGGCCGTGAAATCGCTGGCGGTGCTGTTCGACCTGCTGCTGGCTTATGGCATTATGCGGATCGTGCGGCTGGAAACCACGCAGCCCCACCGACCGATGCTTGCCGGAATCATGACACTTTTCGTGCCCAGCGTGTTCTTCAACGGCAGCATGTGGGGGCAGTGCGATGCGGCCTATACAGCGTTTCTGCTGTTCAGCTTCACAGCGGTTCATCAAGGCCGATATGCGCGCAGCTGGGCGTTCTGGGCCGTGGCTTTCGCTCTGAAGCTCCAAGCCGCATTCTTCGTACCGTTCCTCGTCTTTCTGTGGGTGAGCGATGCGCGCTGTCGCTTCTTCGCGCCGCTGGCGGCGGTGGGAACCTACGCGCTTTTGCTCGTTCCTTCCCTGCTTGCCGGGCGGCCTTTGGCCGATCTCTTAATGATCTACTTCACTCAGGCGCACGGCTACCCGCAGCAACTCACCTGGAGTTCGCCCAATCTTTACCAATGGGTGCCAAATTTTCTCTCGCCCTATTTCGTTTCGGGCGGCTTGTGTCTTGCTACCGCCTGCGTCGGGTTTTGCGCGCTGAACGCGCTGATGCAGGAGCGCGGCATGCGGCGCGGCGACCGGTTGACATTCGCCACTTTCCTGCTGTTTCTGGTGCCGTTCTTGTTGCCCAGAATGCATGAGCGCTACATGATGTCGGCGGAAATCTTTCTGTTCGCTTTGGCCTTCGCACGGCCCCGCTTCACTGCGCTGGCCGTTCTCTCGCAGATCGTGGTGTTCTTCTCCTACACCCCCTACCTTGCCGATGGCGAACCGCCCGCCGTACCCACCTTGCTGCAGCCTTTCTTCATCCTCATCATCCTCGCGATACTGGCCCACCAGATCTACTGGGCCGAACCGCAAGAGGAAGTAGGTGATGGAGCGTAAGGCAGAAATGAAAAGGGGAGGCCATGCCTCCCCTTTGAACGATACAGCCGATTGTTACGCCGCGTCTTTGCCATTCTTCTTGTCCCGGGCAAACCGCTTCCGCTCGTTCGCATCCAGCGAAGTTTTCCGCAGCCGCAAATTCTTCGGAGTGACTTCGACCAGTTCATCTTCCTCGATGTAGGCAATCATTTCTTCCAGGGTCATGGCTTTCGGCGGGATCAGGCGGACGGCTTCGTCCTTGCTCGTCGTGCGAATGTTGGTGAGCTGTTTGCCCTTCAGCACGTTGATCTCGAGGTCGTTGTCGCGGCTATGTTCGCCGACGATCATGCCGCCATAAACCTTGATGCCTTCCTTGATGAACATCACGCCGCGATCCTGCAGGTTGAAGATCGCGTAGGCCACCGCTTCGCCCTGATCCGTGCTGATGAGCGCGCCGTTGCGGCGGCCGGGGATGTCGCCTTTGTAGGGGCCGAAGGCGCTGAACAGACGGTTGATGACACCGGTGCCGCGCGTGTCGGTCAGGAATTCGCCCTGATAGCCAATGAGGCCGCGGCTGGGAGCCAGGAACATGATGCGGGTCTTGCCGCCGCCACTCGGGCGCATGTCGGTCATCTCGCCTTTGCGCATCGAGATTTTCTCGACCACGACGCCGGTATATTCGTCATCGACATCGACGGTCACTTCTTCCATCGGCTCCAGCTTTTTGCCGTCCTCGTCGGTCCGCATGATGACGCGGGGGCGGGAGACGGTCAGCTCGAAGCCTTCCCGGCGCATGTTTTCGATGAGCACGCCCAGCTGCAATTCGCCGCGGCCACCGACCACGTAGGCATCGCCCGCTGCGGTTTCATCGACCGTAATCGCCACGTTGGTTTCGGCTTCGGCCAGCAAACGGTCGCGGATCATGCGGCTGGTGACTTTGGTGCCTTCCTGGCCCGCGAAGGGCGAATCGTTCACCGAGATGGTGATCGCCATGGTAGGCGGATCGATCGGCATGGAGGGCACGGGGGTTTCGACCTCGGGAGCGGCGATGGTGTTGGCCACGGTGGCCACCGTCAGACCGGCGATGGAGACGATATCGCCTGCTTCCACTTCTTCCACCGGCGAGCGCTTGATGCCCTGGAAGGAAAGCAGCTTGGTCAAGCGACCGGTTTCCAGCACCTTGCCTTCGAGATCGAGCACTTTCACCGGGCTGTTCACCTTGGCGCGGCCACTATAGACTTTGCCGGTGAGAATGCGGCCCAAGTAAGGATCGGCTTCCAGAATCGTCGCCAGCATGGTGAAGGGCGCGTCCTTGTCCACGTCCGGCGCGGGTACGTGCTTCACGACGAGATCGAACATGCCATGCAGGTTTTCGCGGGGCTGATCGAGTTCGGTCACGCACCAGCCCTGACGGCCGGAGGCGTAGAGCACGGGGAAATCGAGCTGTTCATCCGTCGCGCCGATGGCGGCGAAGAGATCGAACACTTCGTTCAGCACCACATCGATCTGCGCATCGGGGCGGTCGATCTTGTTGATGATGACCATCGGGCGCATGCCGAGCGCCAGCGCCTTGCCGAGGACGAATTTGGTCTGCGGCAGCGGGCCTTCGGCGGCATCCACCAGCAGCAGCACGCCGTCCACCATGCTCAGCACGCGCTCCACTTCCCCGCCGAAATCGGCGTGGCCGGGGGTATCGACGATGTTCATGCGCACATCGTCCCACTGCACGGAGGTGCATTTGGCGAGAATGGTGATGCCGCGTTCTTTTTCCAGATCGTTCGAATCCATCACGCGTTCCGCCACTTGCTGGTTGTCGCGGAAGGAGCCGGCCTGGCGCAGCAGCTGGTCGATGAGCGTGGTCTTGCCATGATCGACGTGCGCGATGATGGCGATGTTGCGAATCTCGGTCATGAGAGCGTTCCTGTAGGAATTTTTTGGAGATGCGCGCTTTTAACTGGAAATTAGGGAATTACCAGCGAAAAAGGGAGGCTCACCGCAGATTTGGTTACCTATGCTTCGTTACGTAGAAATCGAAGGACTGCCCGACATGGAAGCTTGCTTTCCATGGCTAGGAGAAACCACGCTCAAACCCGTGATGAGAATCCTACAGAAGCATGGAGTGGACAATCTCGCCATCGAATCGGAAAATTTGGTTAGTTACGGCGCAACATATCCTCTGCTTGTCGGCGCTTGGAGCAAGCAGAAATTCCAGGTGCGTTACACATTGCTCAAACTGCTTTTTACGCGGATTGACCGACATTTGTGGCGCAAGTTTGGTTTTTGGAAGCAGCAGGGTTATCCCATATTTTTCCCACGCCCGCTTCGGCATCTCGATTTGATTGCTCTTTTGCGCGAGACCTCGTTGTGGGATCGCCCAACACGACTGCTATTGTTCGTGATACTCGGCATGCATGCCGATGGCTTCGTGCGTGAAATCGCGCTTGGCCGGTTGCTGAATCATGATACGCCGCCTGCCTTGGCCGTCTTGCTTCAAGGCATTGGCGGTTATGTCACTAAGATCAGCATCCCTTTGGCGGAACAATGTTTACAGCGTGCGGATTGGGCGACATGGCACCGCTTTGCGCGTGAAAACCCTACCTTGTTCAACCGCGAACGCGACCGCATGATCAGTTTCTGGAACTTGAAACGCAGGCGCGAATACCCCAAGCTGCGCGATTATCCGCCCTACCAATTCTTCCGGGCGATCCGGATGCATCAGGAGCACTGAATCATGGCCGATAAAGTCTACGCCAACGCAACCGTTGCTCTCAGCGACCTGCTTCGTGACGGCATCACCCTCCTCTCCGGCGGGTTTGGGCTGTGCGGCATCGCCGAGAACTGCATCCGCGCCATCCATGCCTCGGGCGTGAAAGACCTCACCGTGATCAGCAACAATTGCGGGGTGGATGATTTCGGGCTGGGGCAGCTGCTGCATACCCGCCAGATCCGGAAGATGATTTCCTCCTATGTGGGCGAGAACAAGACCTTCGAGAAGCAATATCTCAGCGGCGAGCTGGAGCTGGAATTCAACCCGCAAGGCACGCTCGCCGAACGCATCCGCGCCGGGGGCGCGGGCATCCCCGCCTTCTTCACCCGCACCGGGGTGGGCACCATCGTGGCGGAAGGCAAGGAGCTGCGGGAATTCCCGGGGCCGGACGGCGAGCCCCAGACTTTCGTGATGGAAACCGCCCTGCGCGGCGACCTCGCCATCGTAAAAGCCTGGAAAGCCGACCGCAGCGGGAATCTCGTCTATCGCAAAACCGCCCGCAACTTCAACCCGATGATGGCGATGGCGGGCAAGGTGACTGTGGCGGAAGTCGAAGAGCTGGTCGATCATCTGGACGCGGACAACATCCACACCCCGGCATCTTCGTGCAGCGGGTGTTCGTGGGCGAGACGTTTGAGAAACGCATCGAGTTCCGTACGGTGCGGAGCGCATAAACATCGCGCGCGAAAGCGCGACATCCGCTATCCTATCCCCTCAATCACCATCACGGAGCGACCATCATGGCCAAAGGACAACAGAAATCCAACCGCGAAGCCAAGAAACCCAAAAAAGCCGCCCCGCCGAAGCCGCCCGCCGGTGGTTCCAACGTGCAGAATGCGCTGAGCAAAGATTCCAGCAAGCGCTAACCTCCATCATTCGAAAGAGCGACAATGCCCTGGAACCGAGACGAAATGGCCGCGCGTGCGGCGCTGGAGCTGTATGACGGCGCGTATGTGAATCTCGGCATCGGCCTGCCCACGCTCGTGGCCAACCACATTCCACCCGGCATGCATGTCACCTTCCAGAGCGAGAACGGGATGCTGGGCATGGGGCCGTTTCCGACCGAGGCGACCATCGACCCCGACCTCATCAATGCGGGGAAGCAGACGATCAGCGAATTGCCGGATTCGAGTTATTTCGACAGCGCGCTCAGCTTCGCGATGATCCGCGGCGGGCATATCGACCTCACCATCTTAGGCGCGCTCGAAGTCGCCGAAAACGGCGACATTGCCAATTGGATGGTGCCGGGCAAGATGGTCAAAGGCATGGGCGGCGCGATGGACCTCGTGGCGGGTGTCAAAAAAATCATCGCCCTGATGGAACACACCACCAAAGACGGCGCGCCGAAAATCCTGAAAGCCTGCACCCTGCCGCTGACCGGCGCGGGCGTGGTGACGATGATCGTCACCGATCTGGCGGTGTTCGCGCGCGACGAGGCCGGGCTGCGATTGATCGAACTCGCGCCGGGCGTAGGCGCGGAAGAAGTGCGCGCCAAAACGGAAGCGGATTACCATGAGACATGGCGTGAAGCGGTAGCCTGATCGCCGTAAGCGGAGCGAAAAACCGTGGCATCCGCATTGACTCTCGCCCAAAAGGCTGCGTATCGCGGCCCGAGCGGCATGGTATGCTCTCACCCCTTGGAAGCAGCGGCCTGTGCGGGTCGGCCTATGCTGCGGGGCCTGGACGAAAAAATCCTTTGACCTTGGAGCATACTCCAAGGTGTAGCTTGTTCGCATGCATAAAAAAAACATCGATCTGACCATTGGAACCCTGGCCGCGCGTACCGGTACGCGCACGGATACGTTGCGCTATTACGAAAAGCTCGGCCTTGTCGTGGCCGCGCGGCGCTCGGCCTCCGGCTATCGGCTTTACGGCCCGGATGCGATTCGGCGGGTAAAATTCATTCGAGGCGCAAAGGCGCTGCAGTTCACGCTGGAAGAAATCAAGCAATTGCTTCTTCTCGACGCTTCCGACGAAGCAACCTGCGGTAAAATGCTTTCCCGCACCGAAGCGAAGATCGCGGACGCCGAGCGTCGCATTCAGGAACTCAAAGAAATTCAATCGGTCTTGAGAACATTGGCCCAACGCTGCCCGGGCGGCGATGCGCCGACCAGCCAGTGCCCCATCCTCGACCACATGCACGACGATGCCGATTAGAGCCCGCCCCGATTTTCTTCCTGACCATGCCTTGCCCGCGCGCCGCATCGTTTCTAAGCCCTGGAGGCGATATGCGTCATGTTACCAACGCGCCATGACGGGATGTCTATGCGCATCGTTCCTTGTTTTCGGAGTGACTGAAAACGCACGCGCCAAGCCACTTTCCTATGTCGGCGGGACGATGGCGATGCAGGAAAACGACGAGACCGGCCACAGCCTCTCGCTGGATTATACGGTGACACCGCGCTATGCGCTGGGCCTGTATGCCAAGCAGGAAAGCGGCGGCAAGGAATTCGCCACGCTCGGCCCGCAGGTGAATACGCTGATTCAACGGTGGAACCTGCCGGACGGTCAGGGCAATATCTTCAACATGACGGGAGCGGGCGTTTCGCGTTTTCATGGCGAGGACGAAGCTTCGGCCTGGACGGGCTTTCTGGCGGATTACGAAACGCGGCGTGTCTTCACCTCGGTCGAGGCCCGGTTCATGGTTGCGGACAACATCGAAAGTTCGGCCTGGCAGCGGGCACGCATCGGGGTTGCGCCCTATCTGGCGGATTACGACGGCATCAACACCTGGTTCATGCTTCAGGTCGACCATCACCCGGCCAAGGACCAGACACTGGTGGTGACGCCATTGGTGCGTTTTTTCTACAAAACCACGCTGTTGGAAGCCGGATACAGTAGCAACGACCAATTCATGTTCAACTGGCAATTACAATTTTAGGAGATAACGATGCGTGGAGTATGGATGATGGGTGCGGCGCTGTTCCTGCTGGCAGGCACGGCCCAAGCCGAAACGATCAAGGCGAACGTCAACGGGCTGGTCTGTTCCTTCTGCGCCACCGGCATCGAGAAGAGTTTCAAAGCGCAGCCCGAAGTCGATTCCGTAACGGTCGATCTGGATAAGAAGTTGGTGACCATCGCCACCAAGCCGAAACAAACGCTGGACGATGCGGCGATCACTAAAGTGCTGACGGATGCGGGCTACAGCGTCACCGCCATTGCACGGGCCGAGTGATGCCCATCGCCAAACCAAAACCTTCCAGCCTCGTCTCGACATTGGCGCTTTTCGGCTCGTTCAGTACTTTGTTCTGCTGTGCCCTGCCTGCGTTGTTCGTCGCATTGGGTGCAGGCGCGGCTTTGGGCGGGTTAGTTTCCAACGTGCCGCAACTGATCTGGCTGTCGGAGCATAAAGTGGCGCTGTTCCTCTTCGCCGCTTGCATGCTGACCTTCTCCGGGCTGATGCGGTGGAAAAGCCGTTATGCCCCTTGTCCGGCCGATCCGGCCCAGGCCAGATCCTGCCGCCGGTTACGCCGGGTCAGTCTGGCCGTATTCACCTTCTCGCTGGCCATGTATGCGATCGGATTTTATTTCGCCTTTGTCGCGCGTTATTTCAATGCGGGATAATCAGCGGGCCTGTTCGATCGGTCGGTAAACCACGCAAGGACGGGTGAGGTTCCATAAATTTTCTATCGAAATGTCACACTTCTTGGGCCCGTACGGCAAGTATTGTATTTTCCGAAAAGGTCGTTCAACGCGTTTTGCATCACCCCGATGGCGGAAGTCCCCTCGTTTCTGGCAGGGTGCTCTTCTCTTTTCTCAACCGCCAGCGCGGCGGCGGCGACTTGAAGTTTTTCGAGATACATCCCCATGGTGGGCAGAAGTGCGGCTGTGGGAATGGCTTTTACGCTCTCGCTGTCAACCTTGTCCAGCACGGCTGGATCATCGATTCGGGGAGCGCTCGCTTTCCTCTGCAAATCGGCCCATTCCTGCAGATCCGCTGCGGAGGCATTCGATCCGGGGGTATCCATCACATCTTCGGAGTGGATTCTCGCAGGTATTCCGCCTGCCTGAATAATGGAGGCATAATAGGGAAATGCTTTGGTGCCCATCAGAATGGTGTAATCGTCATTATCCGTGCCGTTAGCGGCGGAGCGCATTTCCTGAGGGCTGGTGCCCAATACGGAGAGTATGCCGGCCAGCGTCAATACAGGGCGCAATTCATTATATACGGCAGCCCTGCCATCGTTCATGGCATCACGCATCCGTTGCTGAATGAGGTCTTGGTCTAGAAAGTGGGGCGCGTTCTTTCCCCCAAGCGGCGTGCGGTTGCATCGGCTCTGATATTCGGCGGCGATGTAATATAAATCCTTGGCCGCCTGCTTGACTGTTTCACGCGGCGTGAGTGTTTTGCTCTTACGCATGGGATCGTAGGATTGCCCGTGCGTATTCTGACTAGCCGGTGAGTCGACCGGTGGTTTCATGATGGACGACCTTTCATAAAAAGCTTGGCTAATTCGTCAACATGCGTATAACTGCGCTCCTCCCCCTAATGCCAATGACATTTTGATGACGGACACCGGTCCTCCCCCCAACTTGTCTTTTCGGAGACTGATGATGAATCCCGCCAAATTTATCCGCGAAGTGCGTGTCGAAGCCGCCCGCACCACCTGGCCCAGCCGCAAGGAGACGATCGCCTCCACCGTCACCGTACTGGTGCTGGTGCTGATCGCGGCGATTTTCTTCCTGTGCGTGGATTACGCGATCTCCAACGGCGTCAGCGCCATCCTCGGCATCGGCCGCTAACCCAACTTTTTAGATATTCCCCGCAGGAGCAGACACATGGCAGCCCGTTGGTACATCCTTCACGCCCATTCCGGTTTCGAGAACAAGGTCGCCCAGACCATCAAGGAAAAAGCCGCCCAGCAAGGCCTCACCGATAAGATCGAGGAAGTGATCGTGCCCACCGAAAGCGTGGTGGAAATCCGCCGCGGCAAGAAAGTGGCGTCGGACCGGAAGTATTTCCCCGGCTACATGCTGGTGAAGATGGAGCTGAGCGATCAGACCTGGCACCTGGTGAAAAGCATCCCGAAAGTGACGGATTTCCTGGGCGGCGGCAAGGGCGGACGCCCCGTGCCCGTGCCGGAAGCCGAGATTTCCGCGCTGCTGCTCCAGATGACCGAAGGCGCCGAGAAGCCGAAACGCGCCATCTCCTACCAGATCGGCGAGACCGTGAAGGTCAATGACGGCCCGTTCGAATCCTTCACCGGCATCGTCGAAGACATCGACGAAGGCCGCGAAAAGGTGAAGGTTTCGGTGTCGATCTTCGGTCGCCCAACGCCGGTGGAGTTGGATTACGGGCAGGTGGATAAAGTCGCATAACGCCTTCTCCCTTTGGGAGAAGGGGGAGCGAAGCGGAGGATGAGGGTCTCTCTACTGGCGGCGAAGCAAGCGGAGAGACCCTCACCCCACCCTCTCCCAGAGGGAGAGGGCTTTTCCGATCACCGCAAAAATCTGCAAAATACCCATTGCACTTCCCGCAAACTGCTCTATAAGTTCGCCCTCTTTTGACGACAAGTCCGCGCGAGATACTCCGCAAAAGGACGCATTAGGATACGGTCATGGCCAAGAAAATCGACGGATACATCAAGCTGCAGATTCCCGCCGGGAAAGCGAACCCTTCGCCGCCCATCGGGCCGGCGCTCGGTCAGCGCGGCGTAAACATCATGGAATTCTGCAAGCAGTTCAACGCGGCCACCCAGAAGATCGAAGTGGGCCAGCCCACCCCGGTCGTCATCACCGTATTCTCGGATCGCTCCTTCACCTTCGTGACGAAGACGCCGCCCGCTTCCTACCTCATCATGAAGAAGGCGAACCTCACCGCCGGTTCGAAAGAGCCCGGAAAGAACATCGTCGGCAAAGTGTCGATGGACGATCTGCGCGAAGTGGCGAAAGTGAAAATGTCCGATCTGAACGCCAACGACGTCGAAGGCGCCGCCGCCATGCTGCGCGGCACCGCGCTGTCGATGGGTTTGGAAGTCACCGGAGAAGCTGCCTAAAACCCGACTGAATCAATGCTCGAAGGGTCTGCCCTTTTCGCATTCGACCGTACTACGACCCTGTCACGCTTCAGGCCATCGTAGGAGAAACCGAAAAGAATGAGGAATCCCATGGCCAAAGAATCAGCCAATAAGCGTCCCACCGGCCCCAAAGTCTCCAAGCGCCTGCAGGGCGCGGACAAGGCCATCGAACGCGAAAAGCTTTACACGCTCACCGAGGCGATCGCCCTGGTGAAGGACAATGCCAAAACCAAATTCGACGAGACGATCGACGTATCGGTCAATCTCGGCGTCGATCCCCGCCATTCGGACCAGCAGGTTCGTGGCATGGTCGCCATGCCGAACGGTCTGGGCAAAGAAGTGCGTGTGGCCGTGTTCGCCCGTGGCGACAAAGCAACCGCCGCGACGGAAGCCGGGGCGGACGTGGTGGGCGCCGAAGAGCTGGCCGAGGCCATGCAAAAAGGCGAATTGAACTACGACCGCGTGATCGCCACCCCGGACATGATGGTGCTAGTCGGTAAACTCGGTAAGGTACTCGGCCCCCGCGGCCTGATGCCGAACCCGAAGCTCGGCACCGTGACGCCGAACGTGGCGGACGCCGTAAAGAAAGCCAAGAGCGGGGAAGTCGAATTCCGCGTGGAAAAAGCGGGCATCCTGCATGCCGGCGTCGGCAAGGCGAGCTTTGCCGCCGAGGCGATCGAACAAAACATCCGTGCGTTCCTTTCGGCCGTGACCAAGGCGAAACCGGCAGGCGCGAAGGGCACTTACATGAAGAAGGTGTCCATCTCCTCCACCATGGGTCGCAGCGTGAAGGTCGATTTGGCCTCCACCGCCGACGCCGCTTAATCGAAGTCGAGGGAGAGTTCCGATGAACCGCACCGAAAAAGCCCAATACATCACCGACCTGAACGGCGCGCTGAATGAAGCTGCCGTGGTCGTCATCGCCCATTACAAGGGCCTGACGGTGGCCGAGATGACCAACCTGCGCCGCAAAAGCCGCGACGCCGGTATCCGCATCAAAGTCACGCAGAACCGCCTGACCAAATTGTCGCTGAAAAACACCAAATTCGAAGGCCTGACCGATCTGTTCGTCGGCCCGACGGTGGTGGCTTATGCCACCGACCCCGTCGCCCCCGCCAAGGTCTTCGCCGAATTCGCCAAGACCAACGACAAGCTGAAGCTCGTCGGCGGTGGTTTCGGCGAAAAGCGTCTGGACATCCGCCAAGTGGAAGCACTGGCGAAAATGCCCTCGCTCGATGAATTGCGCGGACAACTGGTCGGCCTGCTGCAAACCCCGGCCCAACGGATCGCCAGCGTGCTGCAAGCGCCGGCCGGTGCCGTGGCCCGTGTCATTTCGGCCTACAGCGAAAAGTAGACCGCAAATATTTACTACTTACTAACCCACTCAAACCAAGGTATATCTCATGTCCGCCAATCTCGAAAAACTGGTCGATCAACTCTCGGCCCTCACCGTGATCGAAGCCGCTGAACTCTCCAAAATGCTCGAAGAAAAATGGGGCGTTTCCGCTGCTGCTCCCGTAGCCGCTGCCGCTGCCGGTGGCGCTGCCCCGGCTGCCGCCGCCGAAGAACAAACCGAATTCACCGTCATGCTGCTCGATGCCGGCGCCAACAAGATCAACGCCATCAAAGAAGTACGTGCGATCACCGGTCTCGGCCTGAAAGAGGCCAAAGACCTGGTCGAAGGCGCGCCGAAGGCGATCAAGGAAGGCGTGAACAAAGAAGAAGCCGAAAAGATCAAAGACATCATGACCAAAGCCGGTGCCAAAGTCGAAGTAAAGTAAGCATTGCTTGCGTGCCGGGTGGTGGTAGATTGCCACCGCCCGGTAACTTCCCTCTTGGAATATCGGTTTCGGGTTCTACATACGCATGATGCTTCTACAGTAATTTTTTGAATGACGCGGTATCGGGGCTTTCCGGTGCCGTTTTCGTCGTTTCGCATCGCCGCATGGCCCTCCGCCGCAAGTGCCTACCCGTCCTAATGAAATATATTGCGCTCTTTAGCGCTTAGAGGTTGTCATGGCTCAAGCCGCCGCTACCAGCAATGTCCATTCCTTCACCGCCCGCAAACGTTTCCGCAAGAGCTTCGGTCGCCTCGAGAGCGCCACGCGTCTGCCGAATCTGATCGAGGTGCAGAAGAATTCCTACGACCAGTTCCTGCAGATGGAACATTCCTCCGGTGCCGTGCGCAAGGATTACGGTCTGCAAGCCGTGTTCAAATCGGTCTTCCCGATCAAGGATTTCGCCGATACCGCGACGCTGGAATTCGTGAAGTATGAATTCGATGCGCCGAAATACGACGTGGATGAATGCCGCCAGCGCGACATCAACTTCTCCGCTCCCCTGCGCGTGACGCTGCGTTTGATCGTCTGGGACGTGGATGCCGATACGGGCGCGCGCGAGATCAAGGACATCAAGGAACAAGACGTCTATATGGGCGACATTCCGCTCATGACCGACAACGGCACCTTCATCATCAACGGCACCGAGCGCGTGATCGTCTCCCAGATGCACCGCAGCCCCGGCGTCTTCTTCAGCCACGACCAGGGCAAGTCGCACAGCTCGGGCAAGATTCTGTTCTCCGCCCGCGTCATCCCCTACCGCGGCTCCTGGCTCGATTTCGAATTCGACGCGAAGGACATCGTCTTCGTCCGCATCGATCGCAAGCGCAAGCTGCCGGCGACCACTTTGCTGCGCGCCCTGGGCCTGCAGACCGAAGCGATTTTGGGCACTTTCTACAACACCGTGACCTACAAAAAGCACAAGGATGGCTGGTCCACCGGCTACAAGGCCGAGAAGTGGAAAGGCGCCAAGATCGACCAGGATATGATCGACGCCAAAACCGGCAAGGTCGTGGCCGAAGCGGGCAAGAAACTGACCAGCCGCGTGCTGAAGCAACTCGAAGAAAACGGTCTGAAAGATATTCTGCTGACGGACGAGCAGCTGGCCGGGCATTATTTCGCCGCCGATCTGATCAACGAAGAGACTGGCGAAATCTACATCGAAGCCGGTGACGAACTGACCGTGGACGGCATCAAGCTGCTGGCCGAAGGCGGGATCAAGGAACTCCCTGTGCTGGACATCGACGGCGTGCGCGTCGGGCCCTACATCCGCAACACGCTGGCGCTGGATAAAAACACCAACACCGAAGAAGCGCTGCTGGATATCTACCGCGTCATGCGTCCCGGCGAGCCTGCCACGGTGGAAGCTGCGGAAGCTTTGTTCAAAAGCCTGTTTTTCGATGCGGAGCGTTACGATCTCTCCGCCGTGGGCCGCATGAAGCTGAATGCCCGCCTGGGCATCGAGTCGCCGGAAGAAAACGGCACGCTGACCAAGGAAGACATCCTGGCTGCCATGAAGCTGCTGGTCGGTCTGAAGGACGGCCAGGGCGAAATCGACGATATCGATCACCTGGGCAACCGTCGCGTGCGCTCGGTGGGCGAGTTGATGGAGAACCAGTACCGCGTGGGTCTGCTGCGCATGGTGCGTTCCATCGTCGAGCGTATGTCCAGCGTGGATATCGACACCGTGATGCCGCATGACCTCGTGAACGCCAAGCCGGTTTCGGCTGCGGTGCGCGAATTCTTCGGCTCCAGCCAGCTGAGCCAGTTCATGGATCAGACCAATCCGCTTTCCGAAATCACCCACAAGCGCCGCCTTTCGGCCCTTGGGCCAGGTGGCTTGACGCGTGAACGTGCGGGCTTCGAAGTGCGCGACGTGCACCCGACCCATTACGGCCGCATCTGCCCGATCGAAACCCCGGAAGGTCCGAACATCGGCCTTATCAACTCGATGGCGACCTATGCCCGCATCAACAAATACGGCTTCATCGAATCGCCTTACCGCAAGGTCATCAACGGCAAAGTGGCTGGTGAAGTGACCTATCTCTCGGCCATCGAAGAAGGCCGCTACACCATCGCTCAGGCTTCCGCCGCGCAAGACAAAGGCGGCAAGTTCACCGAGGAGCTGGTTTCGGCCCGCCGCCGCGGCGATTTCGTCATGGCCCCGCCGCTGGAGATCGATTATATCGACGTCGCGCCCAAGCAGTTGGTATCCGTCGCCGCCGCGCTCATCCCGTTCCTCGAGAACGATGATGCGAACCGCGCGCTGATGGGTTCGAACATGCAACGCCAAGCAGTTCCCTTGCTGCGCAACGAGGCACCCCTGGTGGGTACCGGCATGGAAGCGACCGTGGCCCATGATTCCGGCGCCGCGATCACCGCCCGCCGCGATGGCGTGGTGGATCAGGTCGACGCCACCCGCGTGGTGCTGCGCACCGCCGATCAATCGGCCTACGATGCACCGGGCGTGGATATCTACAACCTCCAGAAGTTCCAGCGCTCCAACCAGAACACCTGCATCAACCAGCGTCCGCTGGTGAAAGTGGGCGATGTGGTGAAAGCGGGCGACATCATCGCCGATGGCGCCTCGACGGACTTGGGCGAACTCGCCCTGGGCCGCAACGTGCTCGTCGCCTTCATGCCGTGGAACGGCTACAACTTCGAAGATTCGATCCTGATCTCCGAGCGTATCGTGTCCGACGACGTCTTCACCTCGATCCATATCGAGGAATACGAAGTCATGGCGCGCGACACCAAACTGGGTGCCGAAGAAGTGACCCGCGATATTCCGAACGTCGGTGAAGAAGCGCTTCGCCAGTTGGATGAAGTCGGCGTGGTGCATATCGGGGCGGAAGTGAAGCCGGGCGATATCCTCGTCGGTAAAGTCACGCCGAAATCCGAATCTCCCATGACGCCGGAAGAAAAGCTGCTGCGTGCCATTTTCGGCGAAAAAGCGGCGGATGTGCGTGATTCCTCCCTGCGGCTGCCGCCGGGCGTCTCGGGTACCATCGTCGGCGTTCGTATCTTCAGCCGTCGCGGCATCGAGAAGGATGAACGCGCGCTGGCCTTGGAGAAATCGGAAATCGAACGCCTGGCGAAGGATCGCGACGATGAGCGCGCGATCGTGGATCGCTACGTCTACGGTGAATTGAAGCGCCTGCTGACCGGCAAGGAAATGGTCACCGGCCCGAAAGGCACCAAGCCGAAGAGCAAGATCGACGATGCGCTGCTGGAATCCCTGAGCAAGGGCCAATGGTGGCAGATCGTGGTGGAAGACGAAAAAGCCACCCGCTCCATCGAGCAGTTGAAAAACCAGCTGGATGCGGCCGAGCGTCAATTGGGTGCGCGTTTCGCCGACAAGGTGGAAAAAGTGCAGTCCGGCGACGACATGCCCCCCGGCGTGCTGAAAATGGTGAAGGTCTTCGTGGCGGTGAAGCGCAAGCTGCAACCGGGCGATAAAATGGCCGGACGCCATGGCAACAAAGGGGTCGTTTCCCGCATCGTGCCGCTCGAAGACATGCCGCATCTGGAAGACGGTACGCAGGTCGACATCGTGCTGAACCCGCTGGGCGTGCCTTCGCGCATGAACGTCGGTCAGATTCTCGAGACCCACCTCGGCTGGGCTTCCATCGGCATCGGCAAGCAAGTCGCCGCCGCCTTGGATGCGTATCAGGGCGGTCAGAAGATCGACGAGCTGCGCAACATGATCGGCACCATGTACGAAGACGATGCGATCAACGCCAACGTGAAGAAGATGAACACCGAGGAAGTGGTCGAACTCGCCACCAACCTCAAAAAAGGCCTGCCCTTCGCGACCCCCGTCTTCGATGGCGCGGGCGAAGCGGATATCGTGCATTGGCTGCAGAAGGCCGGTCAGGATTCCTCTGGTCAGGTCACCCTGATCGACGGACGCACCGGTGAATCCTTCGACCGCAAAGTGACGGTGGGCATCATCTACATGCTGAAGCTCCACCATCTGGTCGATGACAAGATCCACGCGCGCTCCATCGGGCCGTACTCCCTCGTCACCCAGCAGCCTCTGGGCGGGAAGTCGCAGTTCGGCGGCCAACGCTTCGGGGAAATGGAATGCTGGGCCTTGCAAGCCTACGGCGCGGCCTACACCTTGCAGGAAATGCTCACCGTCAAGTCGGACGACGTGGCGGGCCGCTCCAAAGTGTATGAGTCGCTCGTGCGCGGCGATCACAGCTTCGAGTCGGGCATCCCCGAATCGTTCCACGTCATGGTCAAGGAACTGCGTTCCCTGGGCCTGAACGTGCAATTGCAGGAATCGGACGCCGCTTAGAATATTGGGATGAATCGATGAACGATGCGTCGATGAATCGGTTCATCCCAACTTAAACGCCTACTTCGACGAAAGCCCAATCGACTCATCGATTCATCTTTCATCGATTCATCGGAGAAAAAAATGGCACAGGATATCATGAGCTTCTTCGGTCAACCGACCGTGATGCGCCAGTTCGACGAAATTCAAATCTCGATCGCCAGCCCGGAGAAAATCCGCGACTGGTCCTTCGGCGAAGTGAAGAAGCCGGAAACCATCAACTACCGTACCTTCAAGCCCGAGCGGGACGGCTTGTTCTGCGCGCGCATCTTCGGCCCGATCCGGGATTACGAGTGCCTGTGCGGCAAGTACAAACGCATGAAATACCGCGGCGTGGTCTGCGAGAAATGCGGCGTGGAAGTGACCACCGCGAAAGTGCGCCGCGAGCGCATGGGCCATATCGAACTCGCCGCCCCCGTGGCCCATATCTGGTTTTTGAAATCCCTCCCCTCCCGCATCGGCACCCTGCTCGACATGCCGCTCAAGGATCTGGAAAAGGTTCTGTATTTCGAATCCTACGTGGTCACCGACCCCGGTCTGACGCCTTTGAAAAAAGGCGAACTGATGGGCGAGGAAACCTTCTACGACGCGCAGGACAAATTCGGTGAGGGCACCTTCAGCGCCTCCATCGGTGCGGAAGCCGTGAAGATCATGCTGGCCGCGATCGATTTACAGGGCGAAAAGGAACGCATGCGCGGCGAGTTGGTGGAAACCACCTCCGAGGCCAAGCGCAAGAAGCTGGTGAAGCGCCTGAAACTGGTCGAAGCCTTCCTCGAATCCGGCAACAAGCCGGAATGGATGGTGCTCGATGTGGTGCCGGTCATCCCGCCCGATCTGCGCCCCCTGGTGCCGCTCGATGGCGGCCGTTTCGCGACCTCCGATCTCAACGATCTGTATCGCCGCGTCATCAACCGCAACAACCGTTTGAAGCGCCTGCTCGAGCTGCGCGCACCGGACATCATCGTGCGCAATGAAAAGCGCATGCTGCAGGAATCGGTCGATGCCCTGTTCGACAATGGTCGTCGCGGTCGCGTCATCACCGGCACGAACAAGCGTCCGCTGAAGTCGCTTTCCGACATGCTGAAAGGCAAGCAAGGCCGCTTCCGCCAGAACCTGCTCGGCAAGCGCGTTGATTATTCCGGCCGTTCGGTCATCGTGGTCGGGCCGGAACTGAAGCTGCATCAATGCGGGTTGCCGAAGAAGATGGCGCTCGAATTGTTCAAGCCGTTCATCTATGCGAAACTCGAACTCTACGGCCTCAGCACCACGCTGAAAGCCGCCAAGCGCATGGTCGAATCCGAGCGTCCCGAAGTGTGGGACATTCTGGATGAAGTCATCCGCGAACACCCCGTATTGCTCAACCGCGCGCCCACCCTGCACCGTCTCGGCATCCAGGCTTTCGAGCCCGTGCTGATCGAAGGCAAGGCGATCCAGCTGCATCCGCTCGTCTGCTCGGCCTTCAACGCCGATTTCGATGGCGATCAGATGGCCGTGCACGTGCCGCTCTCGGTCGAGTCGCAACTCGAAGCCCGCGTGTTGATGATGTCGACCAACAACATCCTCTCCCCCGCCAACGGCAAGCCGATCATCGTGCCGTCGCAGGATATGGTGCTGGGTCTGTATTACGTCTCCATCGAGGCCGATGGTGAACCGGGCGAAGGCATGATCTTCGGCAGCGTCACCGAGATCGAGCAGGCGCTGAACAACAAGACCGTGACGCTGCATGCCAAGATCAAGGCCCGCTATCGTGGCGTGGATGCCGAAGGCAAAGCCAAGTCGGAAATCGTGGAAACGACACCCGGCCGCATGCTGCTTTCCGAATTGATGCCGCGTCATCCCAACCTGCCTTTCCCTGTCCTCAACAAATTGATGACGAAGAAAGAAATTCAGAACCTCATCGACAACGTCTACCGCCATTGCGGTCAGAAAGAAGCGGTTTTGTTCGCGGATCGCATCATGGCACTGGGCTTCGGCCATGCCTGCCGCGCCGGTATTTCCTTCGGCAAGGACGACATGGTCATCCCCGAATCGAAGGGCAAACACATCGATGCGACGATGAACGAAGTGAAGCAGTTCGAGCAGCAATATGCCGACGGTCTGATCACCTCGGGCGAAAAATACAACAAGGTGATCGATGCCTGGTCGCATTGCACCGAGCGCGTCGCTTCGGACATGATGAAAGTGATTTCGGGCGCGGACGACAAGGTGAAGAAATCCGGCAAAACCATGAATGCGATCTGGATGATGGCGCATTCGGGGGCGCGGGGTAGTGCCGCGCAGATCAAACAGTTGGCGGGTATGCGCGGCCTGATGGCCAAGCCGAATGGCGAGATTATCGAAACGCCGATCATCTCGAACTTCAAAGAAGGCCTGAACGTGCTCGAATACTTCAATTCGACCCATGGAGCCCGTAAGGGGCTGGCGGATACCGCGTTGAAGACCGCGAACTCCGGTTACCTGACGCGCCGTCTGGTCGACGTGTCGCAGGATTGCATCATCATCGAGCAGGATTGCGGTACGGTGAACGGCATCGTGATGAAACCCGTCATCGAAGGCGGGGAACTGATCGTGCCTTTGGCCGACAAGATCCTCGGCCGCTCCAGCGCCAAGCCGATCAACCACCCGATCACCGGGGCGAAAATCCTGCCTGCCGGTGGCCTGTTCGACGAAGCCGCCGTGCTGGCGATCGACGAAGCGGGTATCGAGATGGTGATGGGCCGCAGCGCGCTCACCTGCGAATCCGATGGTGGCATCTGCGCCACCTGCTACGGGCGCGATCTGGCCCGCGGCACGCCGGTCAACATCGGCGAAGCGGTCGGCGTCATTGCGGCGCAATCGATTGGCGAACCCGGCACCCAGCTCACCATGCGTACCTTCCACATCGGCGGTGCCGCGCAACGTGGCGCGGAAAACAACGCCGTGGAAGCGACCCATGACTCGACGCTCAGCCTGTCCAACCGCAACGTGGTGACGGACAGCCAGGGTCGTCTGGTGGTGATGAGCCGCACCTGCGAAATCCTGCTGCAGGACGCCGAGGGCCGCGAACGTGCGCGCTTCAAAGTGCCCTACGGTGCGCGTCTCCTCGTGAAAGAAGGCGCTTCGGTCAAGAAAGGCCAGAAGCTCGCCGAGTGGGATCCCTACACCCTCCCCATCATCACGGAACGCTCGGGTATCGCGCGCTACCGCGATCTGGTCGAAGGCATGTCGGTCCGCGAAGTACTCGATGAAGCGACCGGTCTATCCAGCCGCGTGGTCATCGATTACCGCCAGCAGACCAAGGGCGCCGATCTGAAGCCGCGTATCGCTTTGCGCGACAAGAACGACGAGATCATCACCTTGGCCAACGGCTTGGAAGCCCGTTACTTCCTGCCGGTGGATGCGATTCTGAACGTGACCGACGGGCAGGAAGTGCATGCCGGGGACGTGCTGGGCCGTATCCCGCGTGAATCGACCAAGACGCGCGACATCACGGGGGGTCTTCCCCGCGTGGCGGAATTGTTCGAAGCCCGCAAGCCGAAAGACCACGCCATCATCTCGGATATCGAGGGCATGGTCGAGTTCGGCAAGGATTATAAGAACAAGCGCCGCCTGATCGTGAAGCCGAAAGATGCCAGCGAGGAAGCGGTCGAGTACCTCATTCCCAAAGGTAAGCACATCACCGTGCAGGAAGGCGACTTCGTGCAGAAGGGCGATCTCGTGATGGACGGCAACCCCGTGCCGCACGACATCCTCCGCGTGATGGGCGTCGAAGCCCTGGCTAATTACATGGTCAACGAAGTGCAGGCCGTGTACCGCCTGCAAGGCGTGGGCATCAACGACAAGCACATCGAAGTCGTGCTGCGCCAGATGCTGCAGAAGGTCGAGATCAGCAACCCGGGCGAGACCACCTTCCTCACCGGCGAGCAGGTGGATCGCGACGAGTTCGACGCGGTCAACACCAAGACCATTGCCGAGGGCTACAAACCCGCCGAGGCCTTCGCGGTGCTGCAAGGGATCACGAAAGCCAGCCTGCAGACCCGCAGCTTCATCAGCGCGGCCTCCTTCCAGGAGACCACCCGCGTCCTGACCGAAGCGGCGACCGCAGGGAAGCGCGACATGCTGGCGGGCTTGAAGGAAAACGTCATCGTGGGTCGCTTGATCCCCGCCGGTACGGGTGCCTTCGTCAACCGCATGAAGCGCATCGCCGCCGAGCGTGATCGTGAAGTCGAGATTCGTCTCGATGCGGCAGCGGCGGAGCGGGCCGCCAATGAGAATGCGGCCGCCGCACTCTTGGAAGCCAGCCACGAGGAGCCGAAGACAGGTACGGACGCGTAAGTGATTCCGTATCGAAAGAAAAACCCCCACCTAGCGTGGGGGTTTTTTGTTGGCGTATGATCTGGCCGGGCTATGCTGGCCGCATCACGAGGAGCGTTGGATGCAGGACGATTGGGCATTGGAAGATTGGCTGCTCGACGCCTTTCAGCGCATCGAGCAGAAGCGTCAGGAAGCCCCGGCCACGCTCACTTCCGCCGAACGGCTTTGCCATGCCTTCGCCCGGCTGGATATGGAAACGAGAAACGGCGGCATAGCGCAATATTTCGGCAATGCGGGCATGGCAGGATGGGAAGAACTGCGAGCTGCCTCCACTGCATGTCCCATTCCCGCCATCAAAACCATTCTGCAAGACATCGCACGCAGCATCGGCGATATGCCCGATCCCTACTCTGCCTTACTTGCCGCCTCCCCCGAGGCGGAAGATCGATATGAAGCGCACCAAGCTGCGGCAAAGCGAGCTTTGCGGACGCTACTGCAAAAGGACCAAAAATCTTTGGGGGCTTAAATTCGCCTTCATCTCCGCTTAAGCCCCGCATCAGGTGGGCTTAATGTGGGGGGCGTAGAACGGGGATGTGCCGAAGATTCGGCTTCACTCATTCCTCCACACAAGGAAACGTCCCATGACCAAATTCACCGTTCTCGCGCTGCTCGCTTCCGTGATCGCCGTTCCCGCTTTTGCCGCGCCGCTGGCGACCGGCACCGTCGAAAGCAAAAAAGAAACCACGCTGACCACCACCGCCCCGGTGGCGGATACCAAGGTGATCGACAAGAAAGATGCCAAGATCGTGGATGCCAAAGCGGTGCCTGCCAAGCCGCTGACCATCGCCAAAGCCCCGGTCGTTTCCAGCACCCCCGCCAAGATCGAAACCAAAAACGAAGTGAAGACCGAAACCAAAGAAGCCAAGTAAACGGTTTCCTACTCGAAAAGGCCCGCCTTGCGGCGGGTCTTTTTTTGTCTGCCATACAGTGCGGGCGGCAAAAAAGTTGACTGCGCGCCGTGGCGTGCCACACTCGCGGCGGAGGAGACCGATATGCGCATTCTCATCGTGGAAGACGACAAAATTCTGGGCGACGGGCTGGTGTCGGCCCTGACCATGGAGCAATATGCCGCCGATTGGGTGAAAAATGTGGCCGAGGCGAAGGACGCGTTGGCTGCGAACGAATATGCGCTGATGATCCTCGATCTCGGGCTGCCGGACGGTTCGGGCCTGGAGGTGCTGAAGGGCCTGCGCGAGAAGCAGACCAAGCAGGGCAGCCAGCCCCTGCCCGTGCTGATCCTCACGGCCTACGATACGTTCGACGACCGCATCAAGGGGCTCGATCACGGGGCGGACGATTACCTCATCAAGCCGTTCGATCTGGGCGAACTCATGGCCCGCGTACGCGCCTTGCGCCGCCGGGCGCAGGGGCAGGCCTCGCCGCTCATCACCCTCGGCCCCATCGCGCTCGATCCCGCCGCACGGCGGGTGACGCTGAACGGCGCGAAGATCGAACTCGGGCCGAAAGAGCTGGCCCTGCTGCATCTGCTGATGGAGAAATCCGGCAAGATCGTGACCAAGGCACAGCTGGAAGACAGCCTGTATGGCTGGGATATGGAGATCGAAAGCAACACGGTGGAGGTGCATATCCACGGGCTGCGCAAGAAGCTGGGCAAAGAAGCCATCCGCACGGTGCGGGGCCTGGGGTATGTGATGGATGCGCCGGATAAAGAAACCTCCCTCCTTGAGGGGGGGAGGCAGGAGGGGGGTGGAGCCGCGAATGCCGGAACCAGCGGCGCCACCCCCACCCAACCCTCCACCCTCAAGGGGGAGAGCTTAAGAACCGCCGGAGCCTCCGATGCCTAACCGGCCCGAGCTCCTTCTCGGGGCGTTGTTTCTCCTTGCTTTCGCCTGGACCGCTGCCGCCTGGTGGGTGCTGCCGCATCCGCTGCCGGTCGCGCTGGTGCCGTTCGCGGCGCTTTCCGTTTCATTGCCCGCCGCAGGATTGTGGATGTGGCAGATGCATCTGACGCGGCGGAAATATGCCGAGGTGCGGACCATCGCGGGCACGCTGGAAGAGCATGTGCTGGAAACGCTCGAGCCCTTCGATGCCGAAGCCGCCCCACCGGAAGCCGCGCCTTTGCTGGTGGCGCTGAATCGCAGTATCTACCGCCTGAAAGACATCTATCAGAACGAGCGGGATTTCAGCGCCCATGCCAGCCACGAATTGCGCACGCCGCTTTCCGGTATCCGCCTGCAGGCCCAGCTCGCCATGCGCGCGGGAGACGACAAGGCGCGCGGCAAGGCGATGCGCAACATCCTGCGCAGCGTCGACCGCGCCACCCATCTGGTCGAGCAACTCCTCACCCTTTCCCGCCTCGCGCCGGGCAAGATCGAGGGCCAGCTGCGGCCCACCAACCTCATGCGCGTGGCGCAGTTCGTGATGGCGACCGTGGCCAACCGGGCGATGGAGAAAAGCATCAAGCTCACCTTAGCCGAAGGCGGGCGCGGCAAGGCGCTGGCGCACAAAGACAGCGTCGCTGTGCTGCTGTCGAACCTGCTGCGCAACGCCATCGCCTATGTGCCCGCAGGCGGCGCGATCACGGTAGAGGTGGATTCGGAGATCACGCCGGAGGGCAAGCATTGGGCGATCCTGCGCGTCAGCGACAATGGCCCGGGCATCCAGGTGCAGGATCGCGGGCGGGTGCTGGAACGCTTCGTGAAAGCCCCGACCACCGATCAGTCCGGCACTGGGCTGGGCCTCGCCATCGTCAAGCGCATTGTCGATTTACACCAGGGCACACTAACATTGCGCAGCCCCGACAGCGGCACCGGGCTGATCGTCGACATCCGCCTTCCCGCCGTGGCGGATGCGTCCCCGACCCCCGAAGACGCCTTGCCCGAAGACGACGAGGAAGCATGAAAGCATTCACCACTTTGCGCAGCTGGTTCGACGATGTGCTGGTACAGCCCGAAGGCTGGGCGCAGTTTTTGATTCTCATCGCCATCGTCTTGTTCGCTTTCGTGCTGCGCACCGGCCTGAGCTACTGGCTGCGCCGCCTGCGCACGACCAGCAGGCACAAGCTCGCCCAATCGGTGCTCGACGGCTCGATCTACCTGCTCCCGCTCGCAACTCCGCTGCTTACGCTGATCCTCACCGGCGTGGTCTATAGCGCGTTGTCGCATGACGGCATTCCGGTGGAGGCTTTCCCTATCGCTGGAAAGCTCTTCTTCGGCTGGCTGCTGCTGCAGGGCATATTGCTTTTCGTGAAAAGTGCGGTGGCCCGCGTTTTCTGCATCATCGTCATCGGCGGGTTGTTCATGCTGGATGTGCTGGAGTTGCTCAATCCCGCCATCGAGGCGAGCCAGGGCATCCAATACAAATTCGGCAAGATCAAGGTGACGCTGTATGGCGTGCTCAGTTCGCTGCTGGCGCTGATCGTGCTGCTGTGGCTGGCGGGCGCGGTGCAGCGCGGCAGCGAACGCGTGCTGGGCAAGCTGTCGATTCGCGGCAGCACGCGGCAATTGCTGCTGAAAACACTGACCATCGCGCTTTATTGCATCGTCGGCCTCATTGCATTGTCGATTCTGGGGGTGGATGTCACGGCGCTCACCGTCTTCGGCGGCGCGCTCGGTGTGGGGATCGGGTTCGGGTTGCAGAAGATCGCCTCGAATTTCGTCAGCGGCATCATCCTGCTGATGGAACGCTCGATCGAGGTCAACGACCAGATCACCTTGGAAAGCGGCCTGACCGGCTATGTGCGCCGCACGGGCGCGCGCTATACGCTGGTGGATACGGATGACGGGCGCGCCTGCCTCATCCCCAACGAGCAATTCATCACCCAGCGCGTCATCAACCTCACTTACGCCGGGCGCAAGGGGAAGCTCGATCTGCGCACTTTCGTGGCTTATGAGGCCGATCTCAATGCCGTGCGCGCCATCATGCTGGCGGCGGTGAAAGCGCACCCCTACGTCTCTCCCACCCCGGAACCCACCTGCTTCATCGCCGCCTTCAAGGAAGGCTATGTGGAGATGGTAAGTTATTTCTGGGTGTCCGATATCACCAAGGGCACGGCGGCGGCGAAGACCGAGATCTGGATGGCGATCCTCGAGCAATTCCGCCAGCACCACGTGCCGCTGCCCACGCCTTTCGCCACCCGTTACCTAAGCCCTGAAGGCAGTTACACGAGGAACGCGACCGCGCCGGGCGCGGAGACGGCGGAAGAGGCTGCGCCCCCGCAAGCCGAAAGCGGCGATTAACGGCGGGGCGTTCTCACCAATTCCCCTTGCCAAGCCATGCGCGCCCGCTAATGTGCGGCCCACGCCCGCCACGCTTGCATCGGACTTCGCATGGACGCTTCGGAATCTTCTCCCGTCACTCCCCGCTTCCCCTTATGGCAGCAGGTCGTCGTCGCGCTGATTCTCGGGATCGCGGTCGGGTTGCTGTTCAAACATGAAATCGCCAGCGGTGTGATGAGCGCCGAGGATGCGGCGATGTTCAAGCCGCTCGGCATCATCTTTATCGACCTCATCAAGATGGTGGTGATCCCGCTGGTGTTCTTCGCGCTGGTCTACGGCATCACCAATCTGGGGGACGACCAGAATTTCTCGCGCATCGCGGGCAAGGCCGTGGCTGCTTTCCTTACCACGGCGGCCTTCGCGGTGGTGATCGGTCTCGTGGCGGGGCATCTGTTCCATCCCGGCGTCGGTCTTTCCATCGACCTCGCGCAATTCGCGGGCAATGCCCCGGCGGCGAAAGCCCCCACCGGTTTCGGCGAATTGCTGATGAGCTTCATCCCCACCAACGCCATCGGCGCGATGGCGGAGGGCAACATTCTGCAGGTGGTGGTTTTCTCCATCTTCACCGGCGTCACGCTCAATCTCGTGCGCGGCAAGGTGCCCAACCTGCTGCGCCTGTGCCACGAAGGGGCGACGCTCACCTTCAAGATGATCGAGCTGATCGTGAAGCTTTCGCCTTTCGGCGTCTTCGGCTTCATCTCCTGGTTGGTGGCCACGCAAGGATTCGACATTCTCAAATCCCTCGGCACCTTGGTGGTGGCGGTGGTGGCGGCCTGCTTGTTCCAATATCTGCTGTTCGGCCTCCTCATCCTCATCGTCGGCCGCGTTTCGCCGCTGCCTTTCTACCGCAAGATGGTGGAAGCCCAGGCGCTGGCTTTCGCCACCTCCTCCAGCAAAGCGACCCTGACCACCGCCATGCGCGTGCTGCAGGAACGCCTGGGCGTCTCCAAGGGCAGCGCCAATTTCGTGCTGCCGCTGGGGGCCTCGATCAATATGGACGGCACGGCGATCTATCTCGGCATCTGTGCCATGTTCACCGCCCAGGCCTTCGGGATTACGCTGGATTGGAGCCAGTATTTCACACTCATTCTCACCTGCACGGTGGCGAGCATCGGCGCGGCGGGCATTCCCAGCGGCTCGCTGATCTTCATGGGCATGGTGCTCTCCAGCGTCGGCCTGCCGATCGAGACCATCGGTGTCATCATGGGCATCGACCGCGTGCTGGACATGCTGCGCACCACCATCAACATCACCGGCGACGCGGCGATTACGCTGGTGGTGGATGCGAGCGAAAATACGCTGGATAAAGAGATGTATTACGCGGCGTGATTGAGCCCTCTTCTTTTGGAAGGGTGGCGAGTGCAGCCGCGAGCCGGTGAGGGTCCACCGGCTGGTTCTAACTCGCGGAGCGACCCTCATCCAACCTTCTCCCAGAGGGAGAAGGTCTACACTACGCGATCTCGAACATGCCTTCGACTTCGACCGCCGCACCCAGCGGCAGAATGTTCACGCCCACGGCGGCGCGGGCATGCTTGCCCACCACATCCCCCAGCACCGCCACGATGAGGTCGGAAGCGCCGTTGGCCACCTTGGGCTGGTCGGTAAAGGTCTTGGTGGAATTGACGAAGATGCCCAGGCGCACGCAGCGTTTCACGCGCGATAGATCGCCACCGCAGGCGGCTTTCACCTGCGCCAGCACATTGATCGCGCACAGGCGGGCGGCGCGCTGCGCCTCTTCCAGCCCGATGCCCTCGCCCACATGGCCCGCCACCGCCAGCTTGCCATCTTCCAGCGGCAATTGGCCGGAAACCACCACGAGGTTCCCGGTCTGCACATACCCCACGTAATTCGCCACGGGCGCCGCCGGGGTGGGAAGGGTGATGCCGAGTTTCTGCAGCGCGGTTTCGGGTTGGTGGGTCATGTTTTTCTCCTGGGGTCATGCTGTGTGTTCCATGCCACAGTCGGGGCAAAAGGCCAAGCGTTTAACCGAACCTTAAGCAATCCTCCGCAACATAGGCTGCAGATAGGATGACGTTTGCGCGTCCTTGTCAGTCTTTACACCAAAGGGTGGTTTTTCCGGCTTATGGTCGCTTTTTTATGGCCATTGTCAAAAAACTGTCATGCTTCGGTGCTATAAGGAAAGGTACTGGCGTTGGAGGAAACGTAACCACTGGTGACCATTTTTAAAAACAACCACACACTGAAACACTGAAAAGGACACTCCCATGAACATTATGACTCCCTCGGCTTCGGCCCAGCGCACGATGGATTTCACCTGGTGCCTGGTCGTGATGACCGGCGTACTGCTGGCTTACAATCTGGCGCCGGATCTGGCGCTGGCGCAAACACAAACCCGCAGCGGCATCGATCAGGCGCTGTGCAACATCTACAACGCCTTCACCGGCACCACCGGCCGCGTACTCGCTTCGATCGCCATCATCATCGTCGGCATCGGCGCTCTGATGGGTAAGGTCTCCTGGGGTATGGCATTGATCGTTGCCATCGGCGTTGCGCTGGTCTTCGGTGCGGCTTCGATCGTCAATATGGTCGGCAATGGTGTTGGCAACAACAGCACCACCGGCGGCAACTTCTGCAGCTAAACACTGATAATCTTCCCCCCGTCAGCTTCGGCTGGCGGGGGATTGATGTTTCCGACTTTCCCAAGTTCCTTGACGGATAGAAACCATGCCTCCCCTTCCCCTGAAATGGCTGAAAAAGAGCGAGGGGAAGCTGATCGACCATGAGGTGATCGAGCAAGATTTCGTCCCTTATTCCTGTCATATCGACCCGCATACCCTGCTTACCAAAAATGGCGAGCTGCTGCAGATCATCAAGATCACCGGCTTCGCCTTCGAAGCATTGACCAACGACATCCGCGATTTGCGCCAGACCATCCGCGACGCCATCCGCGCGTCGGTGAATTCCACCGATTTCGCGGTCTGCATCCACACCGTGCGCCGCGCCGCCGACATCCGCCCCGAAGGTGAATATCCGGAAGATTTCTCCCGCGTGCTGAATGCCGCCTGGGTCGAGCATAATGGCTGGGACAACCAATATCTGAACGAAATCTACATCACCGTGCTGCATCAGGGTCAGCGTGCACGATTGAAAGACATGGCCAGCACCCTGCGTGCCCTGGTGCCCTGGGCGGATGCGCATGCGCGCGATGCCTACACCGAAGAAGCCCACGCCAAGTTGCAGGATGCGACGATCGAGATGATGCGCGTGCTGAACGAGTACGGCGCGCACCGGCTGGGACTGATCGAAGATGGCGGCGTGATCTATTCCGAACCGTTGAAATTCCTAAGCAAGCTCATCACGCTGACGGATGAGGATATTCCTCTGCCCGAGCGGGGGCTGGACGACACGCTTTCCCAGGCGATGGACATCGCCTTCGGCAGCAACGTGATGGAGGTGCGCAATTACCGCGTGGGAAAAACGCGGTACGGGGCATTGCTCACCGTCAAGGAATTTCACAATATCTCGCTCAACGCTCTGGGCCGCCTGTTGCAGATGCCGGTGGAGTTCGTGGTCAGCCAGAGCTTCGATTTCATCCATCATAAAGAAGCGTTGAAGCATTTCGAAGAGCAATACGATTACTTCAAAATGAGCGGCAATACCGATCTCTCCGAAAGCAGCGGGTTGAGTGCCGTGATGGCCAGCAACCGTGGGCAGGCCACCGATTTCGGCGAACACCAGATCACCATTTTCGTGATGAATGATTCGCTGGAGGGCTTGGAGAAAAATCTGCTGCTCTGCACCCGGGAATTCAATGCGCTGGGCATCACGCTGCTGCGCGAAGATATGATGCTGGAGGAGAGCTATTGGGCACAATTGCCTGGCAATTTCCCCTTCCTGCGCCGCCTGCGCCCGATCGACGCCGCGCGCATCGGCGGCTTCGCGCTGCTGAACAACCTGCCTTCGGGCCGCGCCAACAACACCCATTGGGGTCCGGCGCTTTCGCTGTTCTACACCGCCGCCCATACGCCCTATTTCTTCAACTTCCACATCGGCACCAACGGGCACACCATTCTGGTCGGCCCACCCGGCGCGGGTAAGTCGGTACTCATGAATTTCCTGCTTTCGGAAGCACGGAAATACCAGCCGAAGCTGTTTTATTTCGACCATGACCGCTCGGCGGAGATTTTCCTGCGCGCCATTGGCGGCGAATATCACCGGGTGATGGAGACCGATCATCTGAGCCGGCCCTTGTGGCCTGCAATGAACCCGCTATTGATGGATGACACGCCTGGCAACCGTACTTTCCTTCTCGTCTGGCTCGAATCGCTTTTGCAGGATGCAGCACCGGGCATCGCACGCTACCGCGAGCAGTTCTGGCCGCATCTGGCGGGGGGGATCGATTATCTCTTCACCCTGCCGCGCGAAGAGCGGCGATTGAAAGTGCTGGCCGATTTCGTGCGCCTGCGTGAAGAACGCCTGGGCATCTACCTCGCCGAATGGCATTCCACCGGTGCTTTCGCCGCTATTTTCGACCATGCCGAAGATGCGCTCGATCTCAGCGGAGGCATCGCAGGATTCAACTTGAGCGAATTGAACAAGACGCCGCGCACGCGCGCGCCGGTTGTGGCTTACCTGTTGCACCGCATCATGAACGAGCTCGATGGCTATCCCGCGATCGTAGTGCTGGATGAAGCTTGGCGCATGCTCGACAATCCGATTTTTACCACCCGCCTGGGCGGGTGGTTCGAGCGCCTGCGCGGCATGAACGCAATGGCGCTGCTTTCCACGGAACGTCATGAGGAAGCGGCCAAGAGCGAGCTCAACCCGACGATCATGGAGCATATCGCCACCCAGATCTTCCTGCCGGACGCCACCGCCGACCGTAGCCTGATCGATATTTTCGGGCTGAACGAGCAGGAGCTGGTCTATGTTCAGGCCATGGAATCGCGTCGGCGGCATTTTTTGCTCAAGCGCGGGCCGGAATCCATCGTCGCCGAATTGAATCTGCAAGGGCTCGAGCCCTTGATGAATGTGCTTTCGGCGGATGCGGACCGCTTGCGGAAATTCGATCAATTGCGCGCCAGCAAAGGGGAGGCGCTGCATGATTGGCTACCCGCCTATCTCGGCGTTGCCTAGTGCGGCCCCGTACGGACGCACCGGCCTGCAGGGCCTTGTGCATGGACGCCTTTTTTTCTGGCTGCTTCTGATTGTCTCTTTGGGTGGCATGGTGTTTTCAAGCACGCAGGCACAGGCGGCGGGCAGTGGATTCGATTATATCTCCGTGAATCAGAGTTTCAGCTGCCCAAGCAGCACCGCCTCCGGAAATCCCGTCAACCCGCATATGATCAATGAAACGATCGATCCCGACAATGCCGGGATCGACGAGCCTTTCAAGCATGTGTTGCTGGCCTGGGAAGCCGCTTTGTTCGATTCGCTGGCCTTGGGCTATTGCGCGGTGCGCGAGTTGGTCGAACCGCCCTTGTTGGCCGCAGGGGTGCTGGCGGTTTTGATCTACGGGGCGTCCGTGCTATTCGGGTTGACCTCGCTCAGCGCCCGGGAATCGATGATCCTGATTATCAAGATTTCCCTCGTGCTGATGCTGGCGCTGAATGCCGAGATTGCGATGAAGCTGATTTACGGCTTTTTCCTTTCGGTCAGTCAGGACACGATCAGTTGGTTCTATTCCGCCGCCGACAATCCGTTCAGCGGGCAGGACGGGCAGTTCAAGAAATTCGCCGCGCTTTTCTCCACCAATCCGATTATCGACCCGCAGGACAATCTGCCCTCCGACGCGCCGACCTGCGCGGGCACCGCCATCATCTTCCTGTTCTTCATCTTCCTGGTTTTCCCGATCGTGGGCGGGCCGGTATTCGCGATGATGCTGACTTTGATTTTCATGCTGATCCGCGCCGCACTCGGCTTCATGGTCGCACTGGGTGCGGTGGCGCTGCTGATGGCGGCCAGCCCCATGTTCATCGGCTTTGCCATGTTCCGCAATACGCGCAGTTTCTTCGACCGCTGGCTGCAAGCCATCATCAGTTATACATTGCAGATGATCATCGTCTTCGCGGTTATCATGATCACCTACCATTTGTTCGATTTCTGGGATATGTTCAAAGGGTTGCTGCAGGCGATGCGCATTTCGCCCAGCGAAATCACGGATCTGCGCTCTTTCGGCATCAGCTTCGGCAAGTCCGGCGAGGTCGTGGAGTTTTGTACGCCCTGCATCGGCGGCAAGTTCAATTTCGTTCCCGGCATGGCCCCCTTCCATGGATTCGAATGCCCGCCCAATGCCAAAGGCACGACGTATCTGGCATCGCTGAAGCATTTCGAATTCTTCAAATACATTCTGTATAACGGTTTATCCGTGTTGCTGGTGATATGGGGGGTCAATGAAATCCTCGAACAGCTTCCCTCCATTGCCCAGACCCTGGGCGGTTCCGGCTATGCGATGAATCTCGGCGGTGGCGGCGCGAATTCGGATGCGCGCGGCGGTTTCGGTTTCGGCAATTTCGACAAAGTGGCGCGCAATTTCAGCGCGGGCTTCCGTTACGGCTACGATCCCGGCTACCAGCAAAGTATCAAAGACAGCATTCGGCAATACGATCCCGATTACCTGAAGAACGACAGCATCGTCCGCGCGATACCCAACCGTTTTGCGATGGCGTTTCAGCAGGGGGCCGAGTTCTCCAAATCCGACATGAGCCCGGACGAGATATTCTCCACGCTGCCCGACATGTATGCCCGCCGCGACGAATACAACAAAGCCATGCTCGAACTGAAAAGCGCCGAAAATAAGGAGGGCGTCTGGTATCAACAGGCCATACGACTGCAGGAACAAGAAAAACTCTCGGAAGCCGACGAAGAAACATTGAAGAAATTGCGCGAAGAGCACAAAGAGTTCTGGAAGAAGAAAGAAGAACTCGAGCAAGAAATTGCGGAACGGAACTACGAGTACAATATGGCCCGCGAGCGGATGGAGGGGAACAGCGATGAAATTTGATGTGGCCTTTCCCCATCTTGGCCCGCATGCATCTTGCATTCGCGCCATGGCTGCAGTATCAAAAAACTATGCCCTGCGCAGCCGCGCTAACGGGGCCGCAAGCGGCTGGATGAACCATGGCCTTTGAGCATTTCAAGAAACCCGAGGACAAAGCGCAGACCGAAACCAAGAACTGGTATAGCGACCGCTACCAGACGGCCATCGTTCAGCGCAATATCCTCTTCGTCGCCGCCATGGTGTCTCTGCTTGGCTTGCTGGGCACGATTTTCCTTATTTATACCCGCATTCCTTTGGTTGCCGTCGAACCTTTCGCGATCGAAATCGACAAACGTGCCGGCCTGGTGCAAGCCGTGGCACCGCTCGATAGCGGTCTGTTCGAAAAAGACAAAGCGGTGACCAATTACTTCCTGGTGCAATATCTGCGCGCCTGGCAAACCATCAACATCGGCGATTTTTCCTATAATGCGAACCTCATCCGCCTGATGTCCAACCCGGATGTGTTTCGCAAATACATCCGCGAGGCCAATCCGCTGGATCCCAATACTGCCGCAGGTCGTCTGGGGCAGGCCGGCAAACGCGACGTGAAGATCAAGTCGATGTATTTTCCCAGCCCCGGCACGGCGCAGATTCATTTCTACGTGGAAACCGGCAACCGGGTGGGCGAAGTGCAGACCACCGAACATTTCATGGCCACGGTCAAGTATGAATTCCGCAAGGTCGATTTACAATTCGAAGAAGCTTTCTTCAATCCGGTGGGCTTCTATGTTTCCGATTACAGTCTAATTAAAGAGTCCCAGTGATGCAGCACGCAGCGATTCACCCAGCCCCGATTTTGCCGCCCCGCCGCCGGACGGCACTGATGTCTATGGCCTGCGGCACGGCCCTGTTTTACATGCTGGGAGGCATGCTGCCCGCACAGGCCGCCAATCCCGCTCCGCCGGTCGCTTCCGACAGCCGGGTCAAGACATTCGTCTTCAATGAGAACGACGTCTATAGCCTGTTGACCTATTACGGCTTTCAATCAAACGTGGAATTCGGGCCGAAGGAACGCATCGAAACCGTTTCCATCGGAGATCGCGCGGGCTGGCAGGTGGTGCCCGCCGGACGGCGTTTGTTCATCCGCGCGGTGGCGGACGATCTGCATACCAACATGACCGTGATCACCAACGAACGCGCGTATCAATTCGACCTGCGTGCCACCAATCCGGCGGATTTGCCGCAGGAAGAACTGGCCTACGTCATCCGCTTCTACTATCCAGACGATCCGAAAAATGCCCGCACCCCGGGTGCCATGGTGCCTGCCGCCGCACCGGCGCCCCAGGCCTATCCCATGGGCGGCAACGCCTATGGCGCCGCCGCCGTGGCCTATCCCACCGGCAATGCGGCACCGGCCACGATGCATTACAACGCCGGAAGCATGGCGTCCGACACGCCTGCCCCGGCGGTGGAACCGGCACCGGCCATGCCCATGCCGGTCAGCGCCGTACCACTGGCCGCACCGCATGATAGCGCACAGAGCCACTCTCTGCCCGCCCCGCAGCCCAAGCCGTCTCTGCCCGCAGCCATGCGCAGCACTGCCATGCAAAGCCCGCCGCCGACCACCGCCACGAAAAACCGCTACGGGGCCGGACCGTACGATACGCCATTGCCTGCCGCATCCGTCGCCAGCAATATTCCGGCGAACAACATTGCGGCGGCACCTTCCCCGCTGCCGCCAACGGCCAACAGCGCGGCGCTCAATTTCAATTACACCTATGAGGGCAGCGGACAGATATTGCCCTACGCGATGTTCGACGACGGTCAGCGCACCTACTTCCAGTTCCTGAATGCCAGCAGCGCGCCCAAACTCTTCCGCGTCACGCGTGAAGGCAAAGAAATCGCGGTGCCGCTGAACCGAGAAGATAAATATTGGGTGGCGGGCGGTGTCGGTGCGAAATTCGTGCTGCGCAGCGGCGAGCAGAAAGCCACCATCTACAACGAAACGCGCCAAAACAAATAATCCACGCATCCCGAGCCATGCGCGGCATGCGCAAGACGGCATCAGCAAGCAGGTAGGCCCATGAGCCAGGACACCAATCCCCCCGACGCACCCGAGAGCGGCGAATACGGCACCGAAGGATACCGGCCCAGCCAGGAAGATTTTCTGGAAACACCGGAGGAAGCGGAGCCGATTCTAACGCAGACCCGCCCGGCGGTGGCTGCGACCCAAAGCCGCGTGGTGGTGATGCTGATCGTGGGAATCGGCTTAGTGGGCGTGTTGCTTTTTGTGCTTTTCGGTCAAAGCAAAACCCCCACGCAGGAAGAGATGGAAGCCGCCCGCCGACAAAACGAAAGCGTGCCGGTGGCCGCTCCCGTCGATACCTCGGCCCCATTGCCGGCGCCGGCACCCCCGCCTGACCCCGCGCCGGTGCAGACCGATGCGGTTTCCCTGCCCCCACCGCCGCTGCCGATTCAGGAAAGCGTGCCCGGCCTGCCCGGCGCACCGGTTACCGCCAATACCCCGAGCGCCGATCCACAGGAAGAAATCCGCGCCCGTCAGTCTGCGGAAGAAATGCGCCAGCGCCGCCGGCGTTCAGGCATGACCGTGAGTGGCGGCGGGGGCGGGGCTTCCAGTCTGCTCGGTGGGAAATCCAGCACAATCTCAAGCGATCCAACGGGCAATGCGAAAGACAGCAATCTGCAATTCTCCCGCAACGGCGAGGGACAGAAAGTTTCGGTCGTTACGGCAGAACGGTTGAGCAATCTCGAGGCGCTCATCGCCCAAGGCAAGATCGTCGACGTCATTCTCGAAAGCGCCATCAATACCGATCTTCCCGCGCCCATCCGCGCCATCGTCAGCCGCGATGTCTATGCCGAATCGGGACGGGGCGTACTCATTCCCAAAGGATCGCGTGTTATCGGGCAATACAATACCGATCTATTCCGCGGGCAAAAACGCGTCTACATCATCTGGTCGCGCGTCATGCGGCCAGACGGGGTGGTGATCGCCATCAATTCCCCCGGCCTGGACCAGATCGGCCGGGGCGGCGTGGAAGGCATGGTGGACAACAAATATCTCGAGATCTATTCCTCGGCCATTCTCACCAGCCTGCTCACGGTGGGCACCGCAGTGGCGGGGGATGCGGCGATCGGCGGCGATGTCAGCACCAGCAATTCCGGCCTGGGCAGCACCACCACCGGTTCAGCGGGTGCGATCGCGTTGCAGCGTTCGGTCACCGATCTGGGGGATACGACGCAGAGCGTGGTCAAACGCTTCATCGATGTGCGGCCTACCATCATGCTCGACCAGGGCACCCACATCAACATCTTCGTCAATCACGATCTCAGCTTCCCGCAAAACGTGTTGAGCGGCCCGACGGTGCTGCAATAGATGTCGCTCACCGCGCTTGATACCTACCTGCAGCCCCTGCGCGCTTTGTTCGACCGCGAGGGGGTAAGCGAGATTTCAATCAACCGCCCCGGTGAAGCCTGGGTGGAAATGCGCGGCGACATGGTGCGCGAGGAACTGCCCGATCTCACGCTGCAGCATCTCAAGACCCTGGGTAAACTCATCGCCCAATCGACCGACCAGAACATCAGCGAGGAAATGCCCCTGCTTTCGGGCACGCTGCCGGACGGCTTCCGCGTGCAGATCGTTTTCCCCCCCGCCTGCGCGGACGGCCAAGTCGCTTTCTCCATCCGCAAACCCACCGTGATGCAGTTGAATTTGGATAATTACGAGGCTTTGGGTGCATTTCAAAGCACGATCAGCCGCACGCAACTCAATCCGGTGGATGCGCAGATGCGCGGATTGCTCGATGCGGGCGCGATCAAGGATTTCCTCAAACTCGCCATCCATGCCAAGAAAAACATCATCGTCTCCGGCGGCACCAGCACGGGGAAAACCACCTTCGTCAATGCCGCCTTGCGCGAAATCCCGGTCTCCGAGCGCATCATCACGGCGGAAGATGCGCGCGAGATCAATCTCGAACATCTCCCCAACAAAGTGCATCTGCTCGCCTCGAAAGGTGGCCAGGGCCGCGCCAAAGTGGATACGCAGCAACTCATCGAAGCTTGCCTGCGCCTGCGCCCGGACCGCATCATCGTGGGCGAATTGCGCGGCGCGGAAGCCTTCGCCTTCCTGCGCGCGGTCAATACCGGCCACCCGGGTTCGGTCTCCACGTTGCACGCGGACACGCCCGCTTTGGCCATCGAACAATTGTGCCTGATGGTGATGCAGGCGGGGCTGGGCATCACGCGCGAGCAGATCAAGGAATATGTCGAAAACGTCATCCATGTCATCGTGCAGCTGAAACGCGGGGATCGCGGTCGGCGTTTCGTTTCCGAGATTTACTTTAAAGAGGGCGGGCACTAGGATTGCCCACATAGAAAACCCCCTCCCCCGCCCGCGGGGGAGGGAGGGGTGGGGGTTCTCTCCGCTTGTGCGAGAAAAGTTCGACGGCACAAGCGGTGGCTACCCCCCTCCAACCTCCCCCCGCGGGCGGGGGGAGGCTAGATGAATCGACCACATGGCCTTCAAATATTCCGTCTATAACCGCTTCATGGTCATGATCGTCGTCGCGATCCTGGTGGTGATCCCGTTGTATCTCGGGGTCTGCGCTTCGGTGTGGCTGGTCATGGCGAAATTGTACGAACCAAGCTACGGCGCGGACAAGGCCTTCGGCTACGGCCTCGTCTACGCCAAGCGCGCGCTCGATCCGCATCAGTTCTGGCCGGTGGTGAAGTGGCTGTATGTGGATTATCTCTGGCCGTTGCACAACCATCCGGCGGCGAAACCCCTGTTTAAATTCGTCATCGGTCCAGTGGTCGGGGCCTTTGTCATCAGCAGCCTTCTGGTTTTCTGGCTGCGCGCGCCGCTGCTCGATTTCCGCCCTTTCAAGCGCAAGGAAACCCTGCACGGAGACGCGCATTGGGCAACCCCGGTCGAGATCAAGGCGGCGAAACTGCGCGCCAAGAAGGGCCTGCTGCTGGGCCGCACAGGTGCGGCGGATTACCTGATCGCAGACGATTTCCAGCACGTCCTCCTCTTCGCCCCCACCGGCTCGGGGAAAGGGGTGGGCTTCGTGATCCCGAATCTGCTCTTCTGGGAAAACAGCGTGATCTGCCACGACATCAAGCTGGAAAACTACGAGCTCTGCAGCGGCTACCGCGCCAGCATCGGCCAGGAAGTCTATGTCTGGAATCCCGCCGACCCGGACGGGAACACCCATTGCTACAATCCGCTCGACTGGATCAGCGAGAAGATGGGGCAGATGGTGGATGACGTGCAGAAGATCTGCAATTTGATCCTGCCCGAACAGGAATTCTGGCAGAACGAAGCGCGCTCGCTGCTGATGGGCGTGATCCTCTATCTGTTCAGCGTTTCCCGTCCGCCGAACCCGGAGAAAATGTGCTCCTTCGGCGAAGTGGTGCGCACCATGCGTTCGGACGACGTGGTCTATAGCCTGGCCGTGGTGCTGGATACGATCGGCAAGAAAATCCACCCGGTTTCCTATATGAACATCGCCTCCTTCCTGCAGAAAGCGGACAAGGAACGTTCCGGCGTGGTCTCGACGCTGAACTCCGGCTTGGAGCTCTGGGCCAACCCGCTGATCGACACCGCGACCGCGACCTCGGATTTCAATTTTTCCGAGATGAAGAAGAAAAAGATCACGGTCTATTGCGGGGTGACGCCGGACAACTTGAAGCGTCTCGAACCGCTGCTGAAGACCTTCTACCAGCAAGCCGCCGATTTCATGACACGCTGGATGCCGCGCAAGGACGAACCTTTCGGCGTGCTGATGCTGATGGATGAGTTCCCGACGCTGGGCGAGATGGAAAGCTTCAAGTCGGGCATCGCGTATTTCCGCGGATACCGCGTGAAATTGTTCCTGATCACGCAGGATACCCAGCAGCTGAAAGGCATCTACGAAGAAGCGGGCATGAACTCGTTCCTCTCGAACGCCTATTACCGCGTCACCTTCGCCGCCAACAACATCGACACCGCGAACATGATCTCCCAGATGATCGGGAACAAGACGGTGAAGAGCGAATCGCACAGCCGCCCGAAATTCTTCGACCTCAACCCCGGCGCGCGTACGGTGAACACCTCCGAAGTCCAACGCGCGCTGGTACTTCCCCAGGAAGTCATCACGCTTCCAAGAGACGAACAAATCATCCTCATCGAATCCAACCCCCCGATGAAAACGAAGAAGATATTCTATTACCAGGATAAGTTCTTCACCAAGCGGCTGCTGCCCAAAACCTTCGTGCCGGTGCAGGAACCCTACGACCCCCGCAAGAAACCGAAATCCACTGCGCAGGGTGCGCCGGAAGAACCAGCGGCGTGAGGCATTGGCGGCGGTGGCTGATCCTTGCTGGGCTGATATTCCTTGCTTTATCCAATCCTTTGTTCAGCAATAAACCCTCGTTTCTCACTCCCTCGGTCCAACAGCATTTGCGATATGCCTATGGCTGGACCCCCACGCCATATATGCGCGATTTCTACACCGGCATGCTGGGCCGCGATTATTTTCTACATTGCCTAGGCCTGCGCTTCACCCCGACGCATCTTCTGATGACGCCCGGTCGCGGCATTCGCCAAAGCCAACGCGGTTTCGCCATTCCCTATGCAGCGATCCATGCCACGAACCGAATGCTTACCCATGATGGGCAGACCATGCATGTGTTCAAAACAATCGATGTGGATTTCGCGCTGGATGAACAGGCGAGCGATCTTTTGATGAGTAAGCTTCAACCAAGCCGACAATAGTCCCAGATCAGCGCAAAGTTAGCTTGTAGCGTCATTGCACGGAATGCATGCTCATTGAGCAAGTCGCCGAATTTTTGTGCAGCGCTGGGGGTAATTTCTTTTGCGAATTCCAATGACTCGCCGCTTGCCGCCGCGCGGGGTTGGGCTTAGAAATGCTATTCATTCTTGCTTCGGTCAGCTCATGCGTTTCTCTCGTTTTCTCCCTCTGGCTTTTCTCGCCACCCCTGCCCTCGCCGCCGATGCCGCGCTCGATAAGGGCGACACGGCTTGGATGATGATGTCCGGCATTCTTGTGCTGATGATGTCCCTGCCTGGCCTTGCTTTGTTCTATGGCGGGCTGGTGCGGAAGGATAATCTGCTGGCGACGTTGATGCAGACGTTTGCGGTGGCGATCGTGGTGAGTTTGGTCTGGCCGATCGTGGGGTATGGGTTTGCGTTCACCGGCACCAATGAATTCCGCTGGCTGGGGGATGCGTCGAAGATTCTGCTGCATGGCGTGAAGCCGACTTCGCTGTCGGGCACCATCCCCGAGACCGTGTTCATCTTCTTCCAGATGACCTTCGCCATCATCACGGCGGCCATCCTGCTGGGCAGCGTGGCGGATCGTATCAAATTCTCCTCCGTGCTCGTCTTCTCCGCGCTATGGATCGCGGTGGTCTATACGCCGGTGGCGCATTGGGTGTGGGGTCCGGGCGGCTTCATCGGCGGTACGGGGGATGACAGTTACACAGGCCTGTTCGGCCTTGGCAAAGCGCTCGATTTCGCGGGCGGCACGGTGGTGCATGTCACCTCCGGCATCGCCGGGCTGGTGGCGGCTTTGGTGCTCGGCAAAAGCCGGGTGCCGAACGAATCGACCTCCAACAATCTCGTGCTCTCTGTGATGGGCGCGGCGTTTCTGTGGGTGGGCTGGTTCGGGTTCAATGCCGGTTCCGCCCTCATCGCGGGCACGCAGGCGGGCATGGCGATGCTAGTGACGAATACGTCGGCCGCCGCAGCAGGCCTCACCTGGGTGCTGGTGGAATGGAAACATGAGGGCAAGCCCAGCGTGGTGGGCGCGATTTCCGGCGCGGTGGCGGGCCTGGTCGCCATCACCCCCGCCGCGGGTTTCGTCGGCTTCGAATCCTCGCTGCTGATCGGGGTGGCCGGGGCTTTGGCCTGCTACGGTGCGGTGGCTTTCCTGAAAGAGCGCCTGGGCTTCGACGATACGTTGGACGCTTTCGGCATTCATGGTGTGGGCGGTATCGTCGGTGCGCTGCTGACGGGCGTCTTCGCCAGCAAAGAGATCGGCGGCACTTCCGGCGTGATCGAGGGCAATTGGGCGCAGCTCGGGGCGCAAGCCGTGGCGGTGGCCGTGGTCGTGGCCTATACGGCGCTGGCGACTTTCCTGCTGCTGAAGCTGGTAAAAGCGCTCATGGGACTGCGCGTTACACCGTTGATCGAAGCCGAGGGGCTGGATCTGGCGCTGCATGGCAACAAGGTGCACGTCTACAAATAGCATTTTTACCCACGGGAACGATCACTCATGCTCGCGCGTTTCTTCGGCCATTTCTGGTGGCCCAATTTCTACCGCGATCTCGCTTATGAGCCGGGGACCGGGCTCGGGTTTCTCGTTAAATTGTGCCTGTGCATCCAGTTCATCGGATTGGGATGGTACGCCACCATCGCCATCCCCGAACTCTATGACATCTCCGCCATGTTTCCCGTGCTCGAAGTGCAGGGCGGCGTGGCCCATGGGGCGGAGCCCATTCCCCGCCGCGTCGTCGTTTCCGAAAACGGGCCGGGGGAACTCGGCGATAGTTTCATTTTCGATACGCGGGGCGGCGAGCCGCCGCAGGTGATGGAATGGATGACGAAGAATCATGTGCTGTTCATGGTCACGCAGCGCGACGTCTATTCCCTTTTCCCCAAGCTCGGCATCCGCAAACATTGGAGCGTGGGCGAGTATTTCGGCCAGGAGCGGCATGTGGACGCCGGCGTCTATCGCCAGACCATCGGGTCGTGGGTCATGCTGATTTGCTGCGGGGGCATTGCCGTGGCCTTGCTGGTTTTCTGGTTGATGACCGTAATCGCTTCGTTGTTGCTCGCGGCTTTCGGCTGGCTGGCGCAGTATCTCGTCGGTCTTCGGTTCGCTTACCAGGACTGGCTGCGCATCGCCGCGCATGCCTTGCTGCCGGGATTGATACTGATGACACCGGCTGCGCTGTTGCTCGGCTCGGCGTTGGCAATGCGCGGGGCATTGGCGCTGACCCTGGCCACCTTCCTATTGGCGATGCTCTCTATCCGTACCGAGCGTTCTTAACCGACGAGGGCAAGTGCTTCATACATCATGCGATGGGTGGCACGGGCGCGCCATCTGCCGCGCAGGCCGATGGCCCGGAGCAATCCGCCCGCCAGCCAGTGGCACGGCACGAGTAGCAACAACGCCACGATCAGGCTGGCCATGCCATGGCTGAAGAAATGCTCGCCGCGCGCCATCTGCAGAAATGTCAGCGCGGTGCCGCAACCGAGCGCCAGAGCCACGGCGGCGATTTTCCCGCGCCGCGTGCGCGCCACGAAGATCAGCGCCATCAACGCAAAGCCCGGCGCCACATGCCCGGCGGGGAAGCATTGCGGTTTCGGTGGATGCTGGGTTTCCGCATCCATGGCGAAGCCGTCGAACGAGCCATCTTCGCGGATCGGGCCGCCGAAACGCGCGAGATGATCCGGGCAATAATGATGGCTCATATGCTTCATGCTGGAAATGAGCGTGGGCACCAGGATCAGCGCCAGAAGCAGCGCCAGCCATCCGCGCCGTGCGGTGGGTTTGCGCCACGCCATCCAGGCCGCGAAAAGCCCGAAGATCTGGAAACCCAGGCGCACCATGTGGTGCGCCCAGAAGCTGGTGCGGCGCTGATGCTCGTCCCACACCCAGGGGCCGCTTTGCGCGGTGCTATTCTCGGGTCGATAGAACCAGCGCGCCCAGGCGTCGTCCCACGGCAGGCCGTGGCGGTGCAGATACCAAAGCGCGGCCAGCAGCAGCCCGATCAGTAACGGGGAAAGCAACGCCCATCCGGAAGGAAAGCGGAAGGGGGAAAGTTCCAGTTCGGGCGTGGTTTTCATGCTTTGGGCATTCCGGAAGTTGCATCGTGTCGATGCGTAGCGATACGCCAAATGAAAGGATTATGCAGCCCCGATTTTGCCTTGGATGGGCGAACTGGCCTCGCCATATTGCTTCTTCGGCATGCGGCCCGCCAGAAAAGCTTCGCGCCCGGCAATGATGGCGTGTTTCATGGCGCGCGCCATGCGCACCGGCTGCCGGGCATGGGCGATGGCGGAATTCATCAACACCGCGTCGCAGCCCAGTTCCATCGCAAAAGCGGCGTCGGACGCCGTGCCGACGCCCGCATCCACCAGCACGGGCACTTTCGCACGGTTGATGATGAGTTGAATGTTCAGCGGGTTGAGCAGGCCGTGACCCGAACCGATCAGCCCGCCCAGCGGCATGATGGCGCAGCAGCCCATTTCTTCCAGCTTCTTGGCCGCCAACGGGTCGTCGTTGGTGTAGACCATCACCTCGAACCCGTCTTCCAGCAGCGCCTTGGCCGCCTCGAAGGTGGCGGGCATGTCGGGGTAGAGCGTCATCTCGTCGCCCAGCACTTCGAGCTTCACCAGATTCCACCCCCCGATCTCGCGCGCCAGGCGCAACGTGCGCACCGCGTCTTCCGCCGTGTAGCAACCGGCGGTGTTGGGCAGGTAGATGATTTTCGCGGGATCGAGGAAATCCTGCAGGCTGGGCTGGCTGGTATCGGAGATATTCACCCGGCGCACCGCCACCGTCACGATCTCCGCGCCGGAAGCTTCGATGGCCTCCCTGGTCTCGGCAAAATCCTTGTATTTCCCGGTGCCCACGATAAGGCGGGAGGTCAGCGTGCGTCCGGCGACGGACCAGGTATCAGTACTCATGGGGCTCATCCTTCAAGCAACTCGGGCGAGTTACATAGATGGCGGATAATCCAGCGGGGTCAAGCCCACTTCGTGGCAGCGGCGGTTGACGTCCGCGAGCGCATGGATGTTTTGCGGGGTGAGACTGTAGCTGCCGCAGGCGACTTGGTTCAAAAGCTGCGCAGCTTGAAGCTTCAACTGAAACACCCCGTCGCGGTAATAGACGCAATCCCCCGGCGCATATTGCGGGAAGGGATAGAGGAGGATCTGCGCATCATGCTCGGCCATAGGCGCATGATAACAAACTTCATTGCCACTTCATGTGAATTTCGCCGTAACAATTCCTATCCGCCCCAATAAGGCTTCCTTGATTCACAGTGGCTAACCACCCCCGATGAATTGCACGATCTCGATCTCATCTCCCGCCTCCAGCCGGGTCTCGGCGTGGCGGCTTTTGGGCAGGACCAGGCGGTTGCGCTCCAGCGCCGCTTTGCGCAGATCCAGGCCGAGGGCTTCGACCAGATGGGCGGCGGTGGGTTCGGGGGGCAATGCGAGGTCGCGTTCCTCGCCGTTGATGCGCAGGCGCATGCAAGACTCTTTCGGGTGACAAATTCGCGGGGTGCGGGCATCATAGCGCCAATTTCCTCCCTGCCAATCCATAAGGCCCTTATGTCCTCCGCCCTCGTCACCACCCCGAAGCCGCCCAGCCTCAGCACGCCGCTTGTGCTCGTATTGAACGGGCCGAACCTCAATCTGCTGGGCACGCGCGAGCCTGCGATCTACGGCGCGGGCACGCTGGAAGATCTGCGCATGCGCTGCGAGGCGCGCGCGACCGATCTCGGCCTGCGTATCGATTTCCGCCAGAGCAACCATGAAGGCGAATTGATCGATTGGATTCACGAAGCGCGCGGCACTGACCATGGTATGGGCGCGCACGGCATACTCATCAATCCCGGTGCCTACAGCCACACCTCCATCACGCTGCGCGATGCGCTGGCGGCGGTGGATCTACCGGTGGTGGAAGTGCATCTCTCCAACATCCACGCCCGCGAGGCATTCCGCCATCACAGCCATGTCTCCGCCGTGGCCAAAGCCGTCATCTGCGGCTGCGGCCCGCTGGGCTATGCGCTGGGGCTGGAAGCGTTGGCGGAGTGGGTGCGCCACTAGGTAGGCGTGCGTGCGGAACGCGCGAGTCGCGCCTGCAGCTCGGCTTGATAGGCTTGAACCAGGCGTAATGCGGCACGTCCTTCCGGATTTTCCAAATCGAATGCCAGATTTCCTGATTCACCGGTTATCACCGATTTCGGCTTCCATTGCGCCGCATTGTCATCCAGCAGTTGCGCCAGAAGCGCCTGATGCTTCGTGCGGTCCCAGGGGGCACCCAGATGGGCTTCCATCCGCATGCGCGCCTGTGCGGACAGATTCACCGCAACGCCGGTTTGGGCATCGTAATAAGGATTGCTGTCCGGCAATGGCGTGTCTTGGTGGCCTGTTTTGTAGCCCTGCTGGTTCGGATCAACGCACTTGCCTTGGACGTATGAAGGTTCCGAGACGGGCTCGGCGCGGCGCGTGTCGCCATCTTGTGGCGGGTTGGTTTTCAAAGTATCCTGCGGCATGTCTGGCTCCTGATTGGGCGGGGTGTGTAGCAGGGTTGCATGACGGTTTGATGACATATTGCCGCAGAAGAGCGGGATGATATAATCCGATCATGCATGCATTCGACGCGTCCGACGCCGACCAACTCAGCCCGGAACATCTGCTGGCGGCTTATGCCTCTGGCGCATTTCCCATGGCGCCTTCCCGCCACAGCGATCGTCTGCGCTGGTATGGCCCGGACCCGCGCGCCATCCTGCCACTCGATCCGTTCCATGTGCCGCGCCGCCTGCAACGTGATCTGCGCCAGGCAAACTTTGAAATCCGCCGTAATACCGCTTTCGAGAAAACCCTGCGTGCCTGTGCGGATATGGCGCGCACGCAGGAAAGCGGGACCTGGATCAGCGAACGGCTTATCGCGCTGCTGCTGGAGCTGCATGCCCAGGGCTTCGCCCATTCGGTGGAAAGCTGGCGGGACGGGCAGTGGCTGGGCGGGCTGTACGGCGTGGCCCTGGGCGGAGCCTTTTTCGGCGAGAGCATGGTAAGCCTTGCTCCCGGCGCCAGCAAAGCGGCGCTGGTCGGTTTGGCGCGACATTTGGTAATGCAGGGTTTCGTGCTACTGGACACGCAATTCGTCAATCCGCATCTGCTGCAATTCGGCGTGCAGGAGGTCACCCGCGCCGATTATTTGCAGCGCTTGGCCGCGGCTGTGTCACTGCCCGTGCATTTTTAGAATCACTATTGATTGATTTCTTTTTTAATCATACGCTTGCCTGTGGCTTGAAAGTATTTAAGCTGTATCTGCCTTAAAGTCATTCAGTGGCTTTGTTCCATCGCAGCGTGGTATGATTTCTTCATGGCCCAACCCAATCTCCGTTTTTCACTCAATCCCCAGGTGGAAGCACTTTTGGCGCAGCACGCCTTTTATCAGGTGCATCTGCGCCTGCTATTGAGCACGCCGAAAGTGCAGCAGGCTATGGAAGAATATGAAAGCGCCCGGCGTCAGGCCGCAGGTGACAACGCCGACATGCTGACCATGCTGAGCGGCATCAACCGCGCCCAGAACGCTTTGGTGCAAACCTGCAAACAAGCCCTGACCCCCTACCCCAACCTGCAGGCCAAACTCAACCACAGCCACCTGCAGCTGGTGCTGGTGGACGCGCTCTGCGCGATGGGGCGCTGAGTTATCGAAACGTCATGATCTTCGGCTAAGCTTAGGCTATGTCAGATTTTTTCATTTCCCATCGCGCCGCCGGAACGCATCGCACAATTGCGGCAACTGCAAAACCGGGAAACGGTGGCACTTGAAGCATTACGCGCCAGTGGCAACACAGCGGAGGCGAAAGCGCAATGGGTTGCATTGTGCAATGACAATCTAAAGATGGTAGCGGAGTTCGTCCGCCTTTATAGCTGGCCGGGACAAAACCAATATGGATTGGAAGCGGAAACGGCGGCTTTCCTGATGGCCCAGCATGGAGATGCGAATGGATTGCTCCCCGCATCGGCGCATAGCGCCGCAGTGCAAAGGCAAGCCGCTTGCTAGACACAATGAAGGATACAGCGACGCCCGGTTTCTATGCTTTCCTTACGGATCGCGTGTTACGCAATACCGATCAGCCGCAGCTTTACGGTACCCAGCCTGCATTTCAAGGCGGCGCGCATCCCATCGCAGAGCCAGAAAAAGTCGATCTACGCCGCCATCTCGTTGGGCTGCACGAACCCTTAGAGGATTACTGGGAGCGATTGAACTCAGGGCAAGACCTCGTACCCATACGCGAAATCATCGCACATAAACCCGCCTTGCCTGCTAATTATAATACCCCGCACAAGATAGATCCCGAGCCTGTGCTGCGTTTCGTCGATTCCATCCGTCAAGGAAATCCCGTGCGGATCACGCAACGCTCGGTGATGGGAAAATTCACCACGGCCTTGGAAGCAAGCGCCGAAGCATCGACGCCCTGGGCGCAGCGTTTTTAGCTTTCCCATTCCCCCAAACGCACGCCCAGCGCTTTCAAACGCTTGTGAATGCCGTCATCCAGCGCGTCTTTCAGTGTTTCGTCGAGTTCCAATTCGACTTCCTTTTTGCTCAAGCTTAAGCGCGAGAGCGGCAGATTGCCGGGCATGCCGCCGGAGAGTTGGAAGGCGAGGTGGGCGGCGACGCCAACCGCCGGGCCCCAGGCGCGCTGGCGGGGGGTGAGCAGTTCCAATAGGTCGGAAGTCACGGGTTCCTTGTATTTGTAACGGTGATGCAGCGCCACGGCGAGGGCCACCCGTTCGGCGTGATCCAGCCCGACCAGGGCCGAATGCAGAATGCGCTGGAAGGCATAGGCCCCGCGATATTCTGGATGGATGTGCCAGGCGATTTCGCTGAGGATGCACAAAGCCAACCGCAGGCGCGATTCGGCGGAGGTTTCGTCTTCGAAGACGGGTTTCATCCAGGCGAAGAGCTCGCGCGCATAGGCCACGCGCAGGCCTTCATGGCGGCTGAGGTCGGTCGCGCTGGCGATCAGAGGGTCTTCGGTGCGCAGGAAGGGCGAGAGCTGTTCGTAGAGATAACCTTCGCGGATGCCGCTGGCGCAGAAGACCACTTCAGAAACGCCGGTGGCGGCGAGCACTTCTTCCAGCGCCATGGCGGCGGGGCCGAGGGCAGCGGCACGCTTGCCGGGCACGTCGAGCTGCTTGAGTTGCTCCACGCTGAGGGATTGCACGAAATGGCAGGTTTCGCGTACGATCTCCGCCGGGGCACGATATTGGTGCAGGATGTGCAGCGGGTAATTCTGGCGGTCCATCTGCAGTTTGGCGATGGCGCGGAAGGAGCCGCCCACCGCGTAGAAAGCCTGTCCCTTGCCCTGCCCCAGCCATTGGACGCCGAGCATGGCGTCGCGGATGGTGGCGCGGATGCGCTCGGGCGTGGCGTCTTCGATATCGAGCATGCGCAGCGGGCCGATGGGCAAGGTGGCCTGTTCGCCCAAGGCGCCGCTTTCTACCGAGACCACCTCCATGCTGCCGCCGCCGAGATCGCCCACGATGCCCACGGGCGCGTGGATATTCGCCAGCACGCCATAACCCGCCAGCCGCGCCTCGGTGGTGCCGGAGATGACGCGGATGCGCAAATGGTGGCGCGCCTGGACGGTTTCGACAAACTCTTCTCCGTCCTCCGCATCGCGGATCGCGGCGGTGGCAAGCACCTGCAATTCGGCCACGCCGAGCAGCTTCACCATGGTGAGCAGGCGGGCGAGGCATTGATGCGCGAGCACCACGCCTTCGGGGTTGAGCCGCCCGGTTTCGCCCAAACCCCGCCCCAGGCCGCACATCATCTTCTCGTTGAACATCGGCACCGGCACGCGCTTCACGCCGTCATAGACCACCAGCCGGATGGAGTTCGAGCCGATGTCGATGACGCCGACCTTGCCGTCATGCTGAAATTCGCCGAAAGGCAGGGTGGGGGAGAGGCGGGTCATAAGGATGAACCCTCCCCCCGCTCGCGGGGGGAGCAGGAGGGGGGTTCTTTCCGCGCATGCTGTCGAATGAGGGGAGAGAACCCCCACCCCACCCTGCCCCCGCGAGCGGGGGAGGGAGTCATCGGCCGGCGGATGACATAGGCTAAATTGGATATCATTTCTTTTTCGCAGCTTTCGGTTTCGGGAGGGCCATGCGTTTGAGGGAATCGTCCTGTTCCGCCGCTTCCTCGATCTTTTTCAGCGCCCGCCCACGCCCCGACAAACTCGGATTGGCGATAAAGTAATCGTGCGCGCGAAAGCCGGGGGTGCTTTCGGTGGGTTGCAGACGGGTGTACTTGCCGTCCGGCCCCAGCATCCAGCTTTGCAGATTGTCGCGCAGATAGGCACCCATGATCTGGTCGAGGATCTGGGCATGCACGGTGGGGTTTTCGATCGGCACCATGGTTTCCACCCGCCAGTCGAAATTGCGCACCATCCAGTCAGCCGAGCCGATATAAAGGCGCGCTTGGCGGCTGGGCATGGGCAACCCGTTGCCGAAAGCGAAGATGCGCGAATGCTCCAGAAACCGCCCGATGACGCTTTTCACCTGAATCCGTTCGGACAATCCCGGCACGCCCGGGCGCAGGATGCACATGCCGCGCACCAGCAGCCGCACTTCCACCCCCGCCTGGCTGGCCTCATAGAGCAGATCGACGATCTGCGGATCGACCAGCGCGTTCATCTTCGCCCAGATGCCCGCGGGCTTGCCCTCTTTAGCAAACGCGATCTCCTGGCGGATGAGTTCGGAGACTTTCGGGCGCAGATCGTTCGGCGCGAGAATCAATTTCTGCAAGCCCTGCGGCGGCGCGTAGCCCGTCACATGGTTGAAAAACAACGCCACGTCGCGGCAGATGGCCGGGTCGGTGGTGAAAAAAGACAGGTCGGTGTAGCTGCGCGCGGTTTTCGGGTGATAGTTCCCGGTGCCCAAATGCACGTAGGATTTCAGCTTTCCCTCCGTGCGGCGCACGACGAGGGAGACCTTGGAATGCGTTTTCAACTTCACGAAGCCATAGACCACCTGCGCCCCCGCCCGCTCCAGATCGCGGGCCCAGCGGATGTTGGCTTCCTCGTCGAAGCGCGCTTTGAGCTCGACCAGCGCGGTGACGGATTTGCCGCGCTCGGCCGCTTCGATCAGGGCTTTGACGATGGGGGAATCGTCGCTGGTGCGGTACAATGTCTGTTTGATCGAAACCACATCGGGGTCGGCGGCTGCCTGGCGCAGGAACTGCACCACCACGTCGAAGCTTTCGAAGGGGTGATGGACCACGATGTCTTTGGCCGCGATGGCCTGGAAGCAATCCCCGCCGAAATCCTGAATGCGCTCGGGGAAGCGCACATTGAAGCTCGGGAATTTCAAACTGTCCGGCCCGACATTGACCAGCTCCATCAGGTTCGACAGCCCCACCATGCCCTCGACCAGTTCCACTTCCTCCAGCCCCACCTGCAGATGTTCCAGCACGAATTGCAACAGGAAGCTGGAGATGTAGGACATGGTTTTGACGCGGATGACGCGCCCGCGCCTGCGCAGCAGCACGGCGCGCTCGAAGGAGCGCATGAGGTCTTCCGCCTCGTCGTCGATCTCCAGATCGCTGTCGCGTACGATGCGGATGGCGGTGACGTCGAGCGTCGCATAGCCCGGGAAAAACGCGTCCAGACACAGCACGATGGCGTCTTCCAGTTTCAGGAAACGCTGATTGCCGGCTTCCGCCGGCAGCGGAATGAAGCGGTCGAGCTTCGGCGGCAGCGGCACGATGGCGACCTGCTCGCGCTTTTTCTGCGGGCCGTGGCCCAGGCGGAACAACAGCGCGATGTTGAGATTGGGCAGGAAAGGAAAGGGATGCGCCGGGTCGATGGCGATGGGGGTGAGGACGGGGAAGATATGATCCATGAAATAGGCGCGCAGCCAGACGATATCCGCTTTATTCAGATCGGCGGCGTCGAGCACGCGCATGCCCTGTTCGGCCAGCTCTCGCCGCAGTCCTACCCAGCTGGCCTGCTGGTTTTGCGCCAGGGTGGTGGTTTCGCGCAGGATCTGTTCGAGCTGCTCGGCGGCGCTCAGGCCGTCATCGCTGAGTTTCGTCACGCCGTGGCGCAACTGATCTTTCAGGCCTGCGATGCGCACCATGGCGAATTCGTCGAGATTGGCCGCCGAGATCGACAGAAAGCGCACGCGTTCGAGTAAGGGATTGGAGGGATTGCGCGCCTCTTCCATCACCCGCGTATTGAAAGCCAGCCACGACATTTCACGATTGATGAAACGTGCTTCCGGGCGCGGTACATAGCGTTTCGCGGCTTCAAGATCGAAATGCGGTGCGGCGGTAGGAAGCGGGGGGGACATCGGCATGCGGGATAAAAAAGAAGTGAAAAGACGTGCGGATCGTACAATGCTTGGCAAGCGGCTCCGCTCTGTGTAGCACAAGGGCACTAAGAACGGGTTAATCCATGTCGCATTCATTTCGTACACTCATTCTCATGCGCCATGCCACCGCCAGCATGGGCGAGGAGAGCGACCATGCCCGCGCCTTGAGCGCCGAAGGAATGGCCGAGGCACGCCGCGTGGGCGAGGACTGGCCACCAGACCTCGCCTGGCCGGAAATGGCTTTGTGTTCGGATGCACGCCGAACCCAGGAAACCCTGCAATGCATGGGAGAACGCCGCGGTTTCGCCCAGATCGCGGTTGAATCCGGATTGTATATGGGAATGCCGGATCTGATGTCGGAACGCATTCAGCGTGTGGATGCGAATGTGCGCAGTCTATTGCTGCTGGCGCACAATCCCGGTGTTCACCAGCTGGCCCTGGCTCTGCTCTCGGATGCGGAAATGGAACGGCAGCCTTGGCTGGGCCGCCAGTTGGCCCAAGGTTTCGCACCGGCGGGTTTGTGTGTGTTTCATCTGCCCGAGCGCCAGACATGGGCCGAACTGGGTTCTCGGCCTATCTTGCTTGCCGCTTTACGCCGCAGCCGCGAAGGCTGGATGCAGGGATAACACGCGGCTTGATCGCTTATTTCAGTTTTTCGGCCAGTTTGCTTAAGGTGGCGAGCAATTCGCGGCCGACCTGCCCCCCGTCGCCTTCAATATTGTTATGAATGACCACGCGCAGGCCTTCGGTGTGTTTACGCACCACCAGCATGTGGTCGGCTTTGGCGCGGTAGCCTTCCTCACAGAAAACGTACAGACGGCGGGCGATTTCAGAAGCCAGCGGATAGCCGAAAGTGCCGGCGCGGGCCTTCACCTGCAGCACCAGCCGCATGAATTGATCGAGCAGTTTCGCGTCCCAGGTCGTCTCTTGCAACTGCTCCAGTAATTCCTGCATGAACAGCACGTCTTCCTTGATCCAGGCGATGAAATCCTGCCGCGATTGCTGGATGACCGCCTGCGCTTGATTGAGCATTTCGGGCTTGAGCAGATCGGTGATGGTTACATCGCGACCGATTTTTTCGCGCAGCCGGAAATCCGGCTGGAAGATAATCGGTTCTTCTGGAGAAGCCGGTGGCGTCGATGGGGTCGGGGAAAGCATGCGCGGTTCCTCACTGGGGTCGCGGGAAGGGGATTTTGAGCTTAGCTACGGGGGGTGGGGGTGGGCTTGGGTTTGGGTTTTGTCTTGCGGCGTTCCTGATCGCTGGACTCGACCGCGCGGCGGCGGCGGTCCGGCCCCTGGTAGGCTTTGGCGAGGATAAAGCTGCGCGGATTCTCGATCACTTGCACGATGCGCTCGAACAAGGCCTTGGCCGTGAAGGGTTTCACCACATATTCGGTGACGCCCGCATCGCGCGCTTCTTCCACATCCCGCCGTTCGGCGCGCCCGGTCAGCATAATGATCGGCAGAAAACGGTTGGGGGAGCTCGGATCGCTGCGCAGGAAACGCATCAGCGAAACGCCGTCCATATGTTCCATGCGCCAATCGGTAATCAGCAGATCGATCGGCTGGCTGACCAGAAGATCCAATGCTTCGCGCCCGTCTTTGACGATGCGCACCTGGCTGAAACCCACGCTTTTCAGCACGTCCCGAACGAGGTTGGCGATCGGCATATCCGAATCGGCAATCAAAACATCGATGTTTGCCAATCGGTTGGAAAGAAGCCGTGTGTTGGATGCAATGGTTTGAATGGCCATGACTTCAGGGTACTGCGTTGAAAGCTAAAAAATGTTTAATCCAGATAGCATTCATAAAGTTTTTATCAAGTATTTATCCCGTTCCATGCCAGTCTGTTTGGAACTAAATCCCTAGTAAATCGTTACAATTATTCTAAACAGGGACTTCCGCATGCGGTTCCATCCATTGTCTCAGCCGGTGCACGGTGAGGCGGCCCGGATCGTGGGCCATGTGCCAGCGCAGGCGTTCCAATGTCGCATCCAGCCCGGTGTAATCGCGCGGCAAACGGGGCATCATGTAATGGATCACGCCTTCCTCGGCCTGCCACTGCCAATCGCTGAACCGTTTACGCAACAAGGCTTCCAACAGGTCATCGTCCGGCTTGGGGATGGGCCGCACCTGTAACGCCTGCAGGCGCGAGCGCGCGTCCGGCAGCGGCACCAGCCGAGCATCGACCGGACCGGAGACGGTCATCAGCCAGAAGCCGCTTTGCGCTTTCAGTTGGTTCATCGCCTGCGCCAGGGCGGGCCAGTCGCGCACCTGTTCCAAGCCGTCCAGCACCACCGAAGTCCGGCCCTGCAGCAGCATATCCGCCGGTTGGGTGCCGAGCGATTCGGGAGAAAGCCACAAAGCGCGGTGGCGCACCGCCCATAATCGGGCCAGATGCGTTTTGCCGCTTTTCGGCGGGCCGGTCAGCAGCAACCCAGGGATCGCGGTGGAAGGCTCGGCTTCCAGTTCGGCAATCAATGCTGCATTGGCGGCACTCACCGTCAGATCTTCCGGTGCATAGGAGCCCCGCACCCCCACATCGAGCGTGAGCTGCCGCATGGGGATTAGTAACTTTCGGCGGGGATGATGGTCGTCGTTGCGGTCGAAACCACCGTATCCCCATCCATCACCAGCGGCACGCGGTCCGCCATGGCGGGATCGTAGAAGGGGCTGCTCATATACCGCCCGATGGCGAAACGCACGAGCACGCCCAGCACCGCCGTGAGCGGCACGGCGACCAGCACGCCGACAAAACCCATCAAGGCGCCCCCGGCCAGCATGCCGAAGATCAGCCAGACCGGATGCAGGTTTACCTTGTCGCCCACCAGCTTGGGGGTGAGCACGTTGCTTTCCAGCCCCTGCCCGATCAGAAATACCGCCGCCACCGCCAGGATATGCGCCGTATCGTCGAACTGCGCGATGGCGATGCCCACGCCGATGATGGTCGACATCGCGGCACCCGCATAAGGCACAATCAACAGCGCCCCGGAAAACAAACCGATCACCAAACCGAAATTGAGGCCGCAAATCGTCAGTCCGATGGCATAGAGAATGCCCATAATCAGGCAGACATTCAACTGGCCGCGCAAAAAGCCCGCCAGCGTACGGTCGATTTCCTGCGCCTGCAGGCGGATGGTGGGGGCGTGCTGGCGTGGCAATACGCTGTCCACCGTGGCGATCATCTTGTCCCAGTCGCGCAAGCAGTAAAAAGCCACCACAGGTGTAATAAGCAGCAGCGTGATGGTATTGAGCAGCGCGCCGCCGGAGCGCAATACGGTGCCGACCACGGATTTGGCGGTACCCGCCAGTTCACTGGAAGCCTCGCCCAGTTGAGCCTTCACCTCCTCCATCGGCACCGCGTTGCGGGGAATGGGCAGATGGCTCACCCAGTTAAGCACCCAGGCCTTGCCCAGCACCACCATGTGCGGCAGGGCCTGCAACAACTGACCCAGCTGGTCGGCCAGCAGCGGCAGCACGGCGATGAGAATCCCCACAAAGGCCGCCAGCACACCGACGACCACGATGCCCGCCGCCACCGCGCGCGGCATGTGGCGCTCCATTTTATCGCACAATCCGTCTGCCAGGAAGGCGATGAGCAGCCCAAGCAGGAAAGGCAGAAGCACACTGCTGACCGACATCAGAAACCATACCAGCACCACGATCAGCGCCAGCCAGAAAATCATGGCACGATAGGAGAAGGGACGCGTTTCCGTGTCGAACAAAAAAGCCATGGGGCCTCGTGTGGGGTTGAAAATTCGGCGGACCGGGATTGGCCATGACGAGCGCGAAACTACCTGGGCCGAAGTCATTAGGGAATAGGATAAAACCCGAGCAACAACTTATCTGCCTGCGGCGTAGCGTGAATGCCTGCGCCTTTCAGGGCCGCGCCGAAGCGTTCCGGTGGACCGCGGAAGGTGATATCGAGCTCCACCGCGTCCGTTCCCAGGCTGATCGGCGTCACCGACTCGACCATCGACAACCCGCTGAGGCGCGCGCGCATGCCCGCCCAATCCGCCGCGCGGGTAATGGGTGCCAGCACCCGCACCTGGTGCGTCTGGGTCGCGGCCTGCGCGCTGCTGGCGGCGGCGTTTTGAAATCGTTTGCGGGCCAGCGCCGCCACTTCGGAGGCGGCTTTGCGCATGACCGTATCGGCATCCGCGCCTTCTTCGGGGGCGATCAGCATCTCCTGCGGCTCGGCGGCGTTGGGGGTGAGGCGCTGCAGTTGAAGACGCAGATTGTTGCCCGGCATGGGCGTGGCGCGCGCGATCAGCACTTCGCTTGCTCCATAACGCTCGGCCATCGGCGCGGCTTGGGCGAAGGTCAATGTGGGTGCGGTGACGGCGGTGACGGCGCGTTGGTCCGCCGCATCGCCCGGCGGCAGGATCAGGCGGCCTTTGCTTTCCTCCAGCGCGGCGCGCGCCAAAGCTTTGCGCCAGGGATTCTCCGCCTCCCAGATCAAGGCAGGCTCGGCCTTCGCCCAGACCGGAATCACCAGCGCCGCCTGCCCGGCGGCGGGCGCAAGCACGGCTTTCGGCGAATCATGCGTGGTGTCTTTCAGTGGATGGCCGATGAGCGCTTCGAGCCCCGCCGTGTCGTAGAGTATGTGCAAAGTAGCGCGGTAGGTGGCGACGGTGCGCACTTCGTCGGTCGCGCTCATCGTGCGCACCAGACTTTTGCGGTGCTCGGGCTCGACCATCTGCATCAAGGCGGCGGATTTTTCGGGGCTTTGGGTCTTCAGCACGAACCGCAGACCCTCGCGCACCGCCAGATCCTTCGCGGTCGTCTCGGCGAGTTTGAGATTTTCGGCGTTCAGCGTCACCGCCACCACCACTTCGCTCGGCAGCCGGCCCGCATGCACGACCAGATCCGGCGGCAAATCCTTGGCGCTGCCCGCATCGATCTCCAGCCCCGGCGGGGTCGGCGCGTCGGCTTCCTGCGCGTTGCCCGAGAGCGCGAGCGCGGTACAGGGCACGAGCCACAGCCATGCAGGCAGAGAAAGAATGATGCGCATCACGGTTCCTGACGGGGTTGGGGCTTGCGGGCGGCACGGCGGCATAATAAACAAGCCGTAACCGCCGCGCCAGCCTTCTCATGGATGGCGCACTCACACTTACTTTTCGGCCAATCTTATTATGTCTGCAGCACCCCATTCCCTGACCTATGCCGCCGCCGGTGTCGATATCGATGCGGGCAATGCATTGGTCGAACGCATCAAGCCGCATGCCAAATCCACCGCCATCCCCGGCGTGATGGGGGGCCTGGGCGGTTTCGGCGCGCTGTTCGACATCAAAGCGCTGGGCATGACGGACCCGCTGCTGGTGGCAGCGACGGACGGCGTGGGCACCAAACTCAAAGCCGCGCTCGATACGGGTGACCACACCACCATCGGCATCGACCTCGTCGCCATGTGCGTGAACGATCTCGTGGTGCAAGGCGCGCGCCCGCTGTTCTTTTTGGATTATTACGCGACGGGGAAATTGTCGGTCGATAACGCGACCACGGTGGTGGCGGGCATCGCCGAAGGTTGTCGCCTGGCGGGCTGCGCTTTGACTGGCGGCGAGACCGCCGAAATGCCGGGGCTGTATCATGGCGAGGATTACGATCTGGCCGGATTCAGCGTGGGCGCGGTGGAGCGGGACGGGCTGCTGCCGAACCACGACGCGATGCAGGCGGGCGATCTCGTGCTCGGCCTCGCTTCCAGCGGCGTGCATGCGAATGGTTTTTCCCTGGTGCGCCGTATCATGGAGCATGCGGGCGTGACCTACGCCGACCCCGCGCCTTTCGCCGAGGGCAAGAATTTCGGACAGGTGTGGCTGGAGCCCACGCGCATATACGTGAAGAGCTGCCTGGCCGCCATCGCCACCGGCGGCGTGCGCGCTTTGGCGCATATCACGGGCGGCGGGCTGATCGAGAATATTCCCCGCGTGCTGCCGGATCATCTGCAGGCGCATATCGAACCCAGCGCCTGGGTGATGCCGGAATGTTTCCGCTGGTTGCAGAAAGCGGGGCAAGTGCCGATGGAAGATTTCTGGCGCACCTTCAATGCGGGCATCGGCATGGTGCTGGTGGTGGCCAAAGCGCAGGCGGAAGAAGTGCGCACTGTGCTGGAAGCGCATGGCGAGACGGTCTATGTCATCGGCGCGCTGGAAGCGCGGGCCGAAGAAGGCCCCGCCGTGGCCTTACCGGACACGCAGTTCTAACCGTGGAAAAAATCCGCACGGCGGTGCTCATCTCCGGCTCGGGCAGCAATCTGCAGGCCCTGCTGGATGCCGCCGAGCAGCCGGACTATCCCGCAAGAATCGTGCTGGTGATTTCCAACAAACCGCATGCCCACGGGTTGGAACGCGCGGGTCGGGCGGGCGTGAAAACGCTCGTTCTGCCCCACACGGATTATACGACGCGCGAGGCTTACGACGGGGCGCTGCACGCAGCACTGACCGGCACGAACATCGAGTTGGTGTGCCTTGCGGGATTCATGCGCCTGCTTTCGCCGGGGTTTGTGGAAAAGTGGCACGGCCGCATGCTGAACATCCACCCCTCCCTGCTGCCCGCCTTCCCCGGCCTGCACACGCACCGCCGCGCGCTGGAAGCGGGCGTGAAATTCGCGGGCTGCACCGTGCATTTCGTTACCGCCGGATGCGACGAAGGCCCGATCGTGGCGCAGGCCGAAGTGCCGGTGTATGAAGACGATACCGAAGCCACGCTGGCCGCGCGCATTCTGGCCGAAGAACACCGCCTCTACCCGCAGGCCTTACGGGATCTGGCCGAGGGAAAGCTGCGCGTGCCGACCACCTGATCATTCACTCAACGGGGAGACATCCATGACTCGCATCGCCACCGCCACGCTTCTCTTGCTCGGCCTCGCCGCCTGCACGACGCCGACCACCACATTGCAAAACCCGAAAACCGGACAGGTCACCACCTGCGGCGGCAGTTCCGGCGCATCCTGGGCCGGGGGCGCCATCGGCTACCATATCCAGAAGGGCAACGACGAGGATTGCGTGAATAACTACAAAAGCCAGGGCTTCGCCGTAACCGGCGTCAAAGACTAGTTTTGGCCGCCGCGAGGCGGGCCAGCAGCCATCGGCGCAGGCCCGCCTCGTCTTCCCACCTGCAGCGCACCGGCAGATAGGCCACCGCTTCCGGCCGCCCCATGCGCGCCCAGTCTTTTTCCGTGGTCGCCAGGGTCGCATCCAACGCTTGGGCGCGCTCGGTCAACGCGCGAATTTCCTCCGCATCGTAAGGATGATGGTCGGGGAAGGCGCGCTGTTCCACCATCTGCGCACCCAGATTTTCGAGCGTCGCGAAAAATTTCTCCGGGCGCCCGATACCCGCGAATGCGAGCAGGCGGCGACCGTGCCAATCGCCCTCCCTATCCGCAGCGAGGGCGGCGCGAAAGACGGGTAGGTCGCTGCCTTGCAACAACCCATGCGCATCCTGCCCATACAGCACCACCGCATCTGCCCGCGCCAAGGCCGCTGGCCAGCATTCGCGCAATGGTCCGGCGGGCAGGCCGAAACCGTTGCCGATGCCGTAAGCCCCATCCAGCACCAGCAGATTGATGTCTTTGCGCAGGGCGGTGGATTGCCAGCCATCATCCATGATCGCCGCATCCGCGTCCGCGTCCGCGTCCGCCGCCGCTTTCGCGCTGGCGAGACGGTTGGGGCTTACCCATACGGGTGCGGTGGCGGCCAGCATCAACGGCTCGTCCCCGACATCGGCGGAATGGTCGGTCGTCTGGACGCGGCGGGGCATGGCACCAACCGCCTTGCCGCCATAGCCGCGCGAAAGGATATGCGGCCGATGGCCCGCCGCCTGCAACATTTCGGCCAAGGCCCGCACCACCGGCGTTTTACCCGAACCGCCCACCACGGCATTGCCGATGCAGATGACGGGAATCGGCGCGGCCTGCGGTCTGCCCCGCGCCTGCCGGATTTTCCCACCGATCAGATAGAATGCGCCGCATGGACTCAGCAGCCAGGCCAGCGGCCCGCGCCTGCGCCAGAAAGCGGGTGTGCGCAGCATGGCCCTATGCCGCCGCTTCGATGGCGGGCGTTTCTTCCACGGGCGGCTGTGCGATTTCGTCCAAGGCCACGCCGAGATCGAAGCCGAGGAACGCCAGCGCCCCGCCCTGGGCCTCAAGCACGCCCTGGCACAAATGCAGGCGCTCCTGCCGCAGCATCGGGTCGCCGAGCAGATGGTCGATTTCCGCGCTCAGAGCTTCCGCGCTCAGCACGCGTTTGAAACCGCCGCTGGCTTCCAGCATCGCCACCATATCCGCGAAATTCTGCATATAGAGACCGGAAACGGTCGGCACGCCGAGTTTCAGCGGCTCGAGCGGATTCTGGCCGCCATGCGGCACCAGGCTGCCGCCCACGAAAACCACGCTGGCGAGACGGTAGAACAGGCCCAGCTCGCCCATCGTATCCGCCACATACATCTGGATGTGCGGCGTGATCGATTCATAGGCCGCGCGGCGCGCCACCTGCATGCCCTGGCGCGCCAGCAATTCGCTGACGCCTTCCCCGCGCACGGCATGACGCGGCACGAGAATGGTGAGCAGGTTCGGCCAATGCGCGGAAAGGCGCGTATGCACCTCGGCCAGCATCACCTCTTCGCCGGGATGGGTGGAGGCGGCGAGCAACACCGGGCGGTCGCCGATATTTTCCTGCATATGGGCCAGTTCTTCAGCATCCACCGGCAGTTCCGGCGTGTCGTATTTCAAATTGCCGACGAAGCGCACGGGCGTGGTTTTGCTCAAGGCGGCGAAATGCTGCGCGTCGCGCGCGCTGCCTGCATAGATCGCTTCGAATACGCCGAGCAATGCCTGAATCTGGGTGCGGGCGCGCTGCCAGCCATTGAAAGACCGCTTCGACATACGGCCATTGACCAGCCACATGCGTGCACCCGTGGCGCGCGTGTCGAGCAGCAGGTTGGGCCAGAGCTCGGATTCGCTCCAGAACACCGCCTGCGGCCGCCAATGCGCGAGGAAGCGCGCCACATAGGCCGGATGGTCGAGCGGCACGAATTGATGGATCGCGCGCGGCGGCAGGCGGGTGGCGAGCAAAGCGGCGGAAGTGCGCGTGCCGGTGGTGATGAGGCCGTGCCATTCGGGGTGGGCCTCCAGCAATTGCGTGAGCAGCGGCAGCACGGCGTTTGCCTCGCCCACGCTTGCCGCATGCGCCCAGAAAAGCGGGCCATCGGGCCGCGCAAGACCGGAGCGGCCATGGCGCTCGCCCAGGCGCATGGTGTCTTCCTTGTGGCGCATGGCGCGCATGCCGAGCCACAAAGGAACGATGGGCGTGGCCAGCCGCCACAGCAGGCGATACAGCCGCCAGTGACGGCGAGTGGGCATAGGCGGTGCGGCAAATGCGTTCATGGTGCCTGTACAGTGAAGGGCGCCGCCGCAGCGGAAGGCAATAGGCGGCACTGTTCCAAATTCACGCGAGATTGGCAAGACTTGCCTTGCCACGGGACAAAATCCCGCGTTTCAGCGCGAGCCTGCGGCTTTGGGGTGCAGGGCCATGCGGTCGGCCAGTTTGGTGGCCTCTGCCAAGCGCTGGGTCAATTTTGCACTGCCTTGCATCAATGTCGATTCATCCGCATCCGCATCCACAAACAGCGGAGCGGCGGCCACGAAGCTTAAGCGTCCGAAGGGAAAGGCCAGCAGGAAGCGGTCCCAGCTGTGGGCGCGCAGCGAAAAACTGCTGGCGAAGCTGACCGCGATCACCGGCACGCCGGACATGGCGGCGAGCTTGATCGCGCCCGGCTGCGCCACCTCGAACGGCCCGCGCGGCCCGTCCGGCGTCAGCGAAACATTGTGCCCGGCTTTCAAGCGGCCCAAAGCATTGCGCAGCGCGCCGTGACCGCCCCGGCTGGAAGAACCGCGCACGGTGCCGAAGCGGAAGGCCCGCATGGCGCGCGCGATCCACTGCCCGTCGCGGTGCGAGGAGATCATCACCCACATGGGGCGCTTGGGCGGGCAGAAGCGTGCCATCAGCAGCATGCGGCCATGCCAGAAGGCGAAGATGGCGGGCTGCTCGCCACGTACATACGGCATCGCTTCCGGATGTACCTGACGCCGCACGCGGGCGGTGAAATAGAGCAGATGGATGTAGCTGGCGATGATGACGCCGAGCACCACCTGCCCGTAACGACTGGTGAAGGGGAAGCGCAATATGGTGCGCAGCCGTGCGCGAGCCTCGCGGGACAATCTCATGGCATGCCCAGTTTCGGAAAGACCGGTTTGGGCGGAATGCCCGCATCCGGCAGGCGGGCGAATTGCTGCTCGTACAGCCGCGCATAAAGCCCGGCCTGCGCCAGCAGTTCGGTGTGCGTTCCCTGCTCCACCACCCGGCCTTGATCCAGCACGCAGATGAGATCGGCATGCAGCACGGTGGAAAGCCGGTGGGCGATGACCAGCGTGGTGCGGTTCTGCATGAGTTCTTCCAGCGCCGCCTGCACCAGTTTTTCGGATTCGGAATCGAGCGCGCTGGTGGCTTCGTCCAGCAGCAGGATCGGGGCGTCTTTCAGAATGGCGCGCGCGATGGCGAGGCGCTGACGCTGGCCGCCCGAAAGCTTCACCCCACCGGGGCCGACCGCCGTATCATAGCCTTCCGGCAAGGCCGCGATGAATTCATGCGCATTGGCCTGGCGCGCGGCGCGTTCGATGGCGTCGCGGCTGGCCTCAGGCCGGCTGTAGGCGATGTTGGCCGCCACCGAATCGTCGAACAGCACGGTATCCTGCGCCACATAGGCGATCTTTTCGCGTAAGGAACGCTGGGTGACGAGGCGCACCTCCTGTCCGTCCACCGTGATATGGCCGGATTGCAGATCGTAGAAGCGCAGCAGCAGGTTGAACACGGTGGATTTGCCCGCACCCGAAGGACCGACCAGGGCCACCATCGCGCCCGCCGGAATATCCATGCTCAAATCTTCGATGGCGCCGCGGTTCAGCGTTTCCTGGCCGCTGTAGCGGAAGCTGGCGCGCTCCAGGCGCAGATGGCCTTCGGTGACTTTCAGCTCCGTCGCATCCGGCGCGTCCGCCACGCTCGGGGTGGTGTCGAGCACGGTGTAGAGGCGCGCGGCGGCGGCCAGGCCTTCCTGCAATTGGGTGTTCAAGGTGCCGATGGTTTTGACCGGACGATATGCCATGATCATCGCGGCGATGAAGGAGAAGAAGGCACCGGGCGAGGTCACGCCCTTCATTACCTGCAACCCGCCGTAATAGATCACGCCCGCGATGATGAGGCTGGTGAGGATTTCCATCAAGGGGCTGGAGAGCACCTGGACGCGGGCGGATTTGATATAGAGATGGTGGAGCCGCTCGATGACTTCGCGCGCGCGTTCGCTTTCCTTGTGCTCCTGCGCATAGGCTTTCACCAGGCGCACGCCTTGGAAAGTCTCGTCCAGGCGCGCGGTCAGCAGCCCGAGTTCGTCCTGCGTCTGGTCCGACAATTTGCGCATGCGGCGGCCCATGCGCAAGATGGGATGGATGGCGATGGGGAAGAGCAGAATCGCCCCCGCCGAAAGCAACGGGCTCTGGTAGATCATGACGATGAGCAGGAAAAGCGTGGTCATCAATTCCTTCGCTACACCGGTCAATACGTTGGATACGGCGGCGCGCATCATCTGAATATCGTTGGTGAAGCGGCTGATGAGGCGACCGGGGGCCTGGTCGTGAAACAGCGCGAGATCGGCGCGCAGGCAATGGGCGAAAAGCTCGGTCTGCATATCGGCGATGATGCGCTGGCCGACATGGCGCATGAGAATGTTCTGGCTGTAGGTCGCTACGCCGTTGACCACCGCGATGACGACGATGGCGATGGGAATCAGCCGCAGCATGTCGTCGTCGTGCTTTAGGAAAATGCCGTCCAGCGCGGGTTTGAGAATCCAGGCATTGGCGGCGGTCGCCCCGGCGGCGATGACCATGCCGATGACGGCAAGCAGCAATTTGCGCTTTTGCGGCGCGATGTAATCGGACCACAGGCGCTTGAACAGCGGCCAGCTGGCCTGCGGTGCAGTGGTCAAAGTATTGGGTCGGCGGCTCATGCGGGGCTTCCTTGGTGGGCGCTGCCCGCCACCGTCAACCGCCCCACCCCCAGGGTGGGTGCATTGAGGCGGCTTTCGAAGGCCAGATCGTTGGCGGGCGTGAAATTGGCGAACATATCGGCCAGTTTGCCGGCAATGGTAACACCGCTCACCGCATAAGCCAGCTTGCCGTTCTCGATCCACATGCCGGAAGCGCCCTGGCTGTAATCCCCCGTCACCAGATTCACCCCCATGCCGGAAGTTTCGGTCACGTAGAATCCGTCCTTGACCTCGCCGATCAAGGCCTCCGGGCTGTCCGGCCCGGCTTTGAGAAACAGATTCGAGGGGGCAGGTGCGGGCGGGCCCGACAGGCCGCGAATGGCGTGGCCGGTGGTGGTGAGTCCGAGGCGCAGCGCAGTGCGCGCATCCAGTAGCCAGCTTTGCAGCACGCCGTTTTCGATCAGCGCCAGGCGGCGCGCGGGCACCCCTTCCCCGTCGAACGGGCGGGAGCCCAGGCCGCGCACCAAGGTCGCGTCGTCGATCAGATCGACGCCTTCGCGCAGGATGCGCGTGCCCATCGCGTCGCGCAGGAAGCTGGTGCCGTTGGCGACGGCGGTGCCGGAAAGCGCGCTGGAAAGCGCGGAGATCAGGCCGCGCGCCACGCGGGGTTCGTAGATTACCGGCACCAGGCCGCTGCGCGCCGGGCGGGCATGCATGCGACCCAGGGTGCGTTCGGCGGCTTCGCGCCCGATGGCGGCGGGGTCGCGCAGCTGACTGCGGTGGCGGGCATTGGAAGTCGCGTAATCGCGCTCCATCGTCGTGCCCTCGCCCGCCAATACGGAGACGGAAAGGTTGCAGCTGCTGGTGCGGTAGCTGCAGGCGAAACCCTGCGTGGTGGCGAGTGCCACTTCCGCGCTGCCCACACTGCCGGAAGCGCCGCGCGAATTGGTGATGCCGGGCACGGCGCGCGCGGCTTCTTCGGCGAGGCGGCATTGCGCCTGCAGCCAAGCCAGATCCGGCGGATTGTCATCCACCAGATCGAGCGCGGAGGCGTCTATATTCCCCGCAAGCAATGGTTCCGGCGCGAGTGTGGCGTAAGGATCTTCAGGCGCCACGCGGGCGATGGCGACCGCCTGTTCGGCCAGTCGCTTCAGCGTGTCTGGATGCGTGTCGGTGCCCGAAACGCTGGCGACTTGTTTGCCCACCCAGACCCGCAGCCCGATGCCTGCGGACTCTGCGCGTTCGATTTCCTCGGGATTGCCCAGGCGGATGCTGGCATGCGTCTCGGCGCTCTGCACCAGCAGCGCATCCGCCGCATCCGCACCCGCCGCGCGGGCGGCCTCGATCATGCGTTGCGCAGTCTCAATGGCGGTATTGGCGGCGCGGATGGCGCTCATGCGATGAGTTCCTCGATCTTGGCCTTCTGGTCGAATTTGCGGCCCAGCGCATTCAGGAAGCGGCGCATGCCCAGATCGGGGCCGAGGATGTAATGGTCCAGAAAACGCCAGAGCGGGCTGCGCAATTGTCCGGTCTGGCTCAATTTCACGAAAGTGCCGCTCTCGGTGCCCTGACCTTGGGGAATCAGCTCGAAGCTCCAGCTCGCGCCTGCCATGCCCGGCGTGTCCAGCAACCGTAGATTCAGCATATGCGGGGCTTCGGACTGCACCACCAGCAGGGTCATGCTGTGGCCTTCCTCCTGCTTCAATTCCCACACTTCATAGCCATCGCGCGGGGGTAGATGATTGACCTCGGATACCCCGAGCCAGCCGCCCATCGCCTGATAATCGGTGAGCGCGGCCCACACTTTCTCGTTCGGCGTTTTCAGGAATACCCCGCGAATCACCGCCTGGTCTTCCGGCAGCACCGAGCCCGCGCCCCAGATAGCGGCCAACCCGATGATGCCCGCGACCAGCAACGTAATGAGCCAGCGCCCATAAGGCCGCCGGTGCTTTTTGCCGATGCGCATCCGGGCCATATTATTCCCCACCACGCATATCTATTCCCACTCGATCGTGCCGGGGGGCTTGCTGGTAATGTCGTACACCACGCGGTTCACACCGCGCACTTCGTTCACGATACGGTTCGAGACGCGGGCCAGGAAGCTGTGCTCGAAGGGGTAATAATCCGCCGTCATCCCGTCCGTCGAGGTCACCGCGCGCAGGGCGCAGACATATTCGTAAGTCCGCGCATCGCCCATCACGCCCACGGTTTTCACGGGCAGCAGCACGGCGAAGGCCTGCCAGATTTCGTTATAGAGCCCGGATTTCTTGATCTCATCCAGATACACCGCATCCGCCGCGCACAGAATCTCGATCTTCTCCTGCGTGATCTCGCCGGGCAGACGGATGGCAAGGCCAGGGCCGGGGAAGGGGTGGCGCTCCAGCAGCTCGGCGGGCATGCCGAGCGTGCGCCCCAAAGCGCGCACTTCGTCTTTGAACAATTCGCGCACGGGTTCGACCAGTTGCATCCGCATGCGTTCCGGCAAGCCGCCCACATTGTGGTGGCTTTTGATCGTCACGCTGGGTCCGCCAGTGAAAGAGACGGATTCGATGACATCCGGATAGAGGGTGCCTTGCGCCAGGAAATCCGCGCCGCCGTTTTTGGCCACTTCCATCTCGAAGACTTCGATGAAAGTCTCGCCGATGATCTTGCGTTTGCGCTCCGGGTCGGTCACGCCCGCCAGGTGCTCCAGAAACAACTGGCTCGCATCCGCATGGATCAGTGGAATGCCGAAATTGCGGGTGAACATTTCATAGACCTGCGCGCCTTCGCCGCCGCGCAGCAGCCCGGTATCCACAAAGACGCACAGCAATTGTTCGCCGATCGCCTCATGCAGCAATTTCGCGACCACCGAGGAATCGACCCCACCGGAAACCGCGCAGAGCACGCGGCTCGTGCCCACCTGCTTGCGGATGGCGGCGATGCTGGCTTCGCGGAAATTCTCCATGGTCCAATCGCCCGAAGCGCCGCAGATGCGGTGCACGAAATTGCTCAGCATCTTCGCGCCGTCCGGCGTGTGGGCCACTTCGGGGTGGAATTGCACGCCGTAGAGTTTGCGCGCCTCATCCGCCACTGCCGCAAACGGCGCGGTGGGCGTCGAGGCGATGGCCGAGAATCCTTCCGGCAGCGCGGTTACCGCGTCGCCATGGCTCATCCACACCACGTAATCCTTGCCCGTCTTCCACATATCGGCAAACAAAGGGCTGTCTTTGACGACATTGACATGGGCGCGGCCGAATTCGCGGTGGTCGCCCGCTTCCACCGCGCCGCCCAGATGCTGGCACATCCATTGCTCGCCGTAGCAGATGCCGAGCACCGGCACGCCGAGCGCAAAGACTTTTTCCGAGCCACGGGGCGAGAATTCGCCGCGCACGCTGGCCGGGCCGCCGGAGAGGATGATGCCTTTCGGAGCGAAAGCCTCGATCTCGCTATCGAGGATATTGAAGGGCCGGATCTCGCAATAGACCCCGGTCTCACGCACGCGGCGGGCGATGAGCTGGGTGACCTGGGAGCCGAAATCGAGAATGAGGATGCGATCCATGAAATGCGTCAATCCGGCGCGGCGGGCCGCGAGGCTGGAGATGAAAAGGTTGAAAACCTGCAGGGTCTGCCGGATGATGTAGGCGATGCGCAAGCCCGCGACAATAGTTTTCCCGCCACAGACCGGTAGAAGGATTTTAAATCTTTATGCCAAATTTACACCCTTGCGACATTTTTCCCACATACGCGGCGCAACCTGCGGTCGGTGCGGCCCAACGCCTCGTTCCGGGCTGGGATTTGCAGAGTGTTTATGAATTATTGGGCCTCGCTTATGGAACCGATTGAATTCGGCGCCCGCATCGGGCAATGATGCGCTAAGCAATTGAAGACAAATTTGCCAAAAAACAACATTTGCAGGAAAACGGGGCCGCCAACTATGCGCCTGATTGCCATTTTCATTTCGCTGACGGTCGCCGTCATTTTCTTTTTCTTCGCCATGAATTATCTGGGGGAAAAGAAAACGGTGGTGGAAAAATCCGTGATTGTCGAAAAGCCCGTCGAGGTCATTCGTCCGGAAGCCACCAAAAAGGTGCTGATCGCGGCACGCTATATCGCGCCCGGCACCGTGATCGACCCTTCGATGCTGGACGCCCAGGACTGGCCGGAACGTCTGATCGTCGATCAGTTTCTTCTGAGCGGCAGCCCCCAGGCCAACATCGTCGGCATGGTGGCGCGCAGCCCGTTCCAGCCGCGCGAGCCGCTGGTATTGAGCAAAATCGCCAAACAGGGAGACCCCAGCTTCATCGCCGCCACCCTGCCGGACGGCCAGCGCATGGTGACCATCGCGACCGACGGTTTCAAAGGCGTGGCGGGCTTCGTCTATCCCGGCGACCGGGTGGACGTATTGCTGACCCATGTGGTCGAAGTACCGGTGCAGCCCACCCCGCAGAATCCCCAAGCCCAGCCCAAGCAGGAAGAAATTTCCGAGCCGTTGCTGGTGAATGTGCCGGTGATTGCGGTCGACCAACGCGCCATGAGCGACGCGGGAGAAAAACCCGTTCTACCGACCAGCGTTTCGCTGCAAGTCTCGCCTGAGGATGCGCAAAAGCTGCGCCTTTCCGAAAAGAAAGGCACGCTTTCTCTGGCATTGCGTCCGATCAAAGACAAGGGCGAGAATCTGGAAACCCCCACCACTCGCTTCGACATTACGCATTTCTACATCACCGACCCCAGCAAAACGGGTATGAGCCCCATGGCTGCCGCCATGCCCGTTAACAACAATGTGCAAGTGATCGTGGTGCGCGGCGTAAAGAGCGAGACGGTACAGATCGAAACCCCGCCAAACGACGATGCCCCGACTGCCGCCGCAATACCGGCCCGCGGAACGCAGCACGCCGCCCCGGCGCAAACACAGGTTCCGGCGGCGCAGGTCCAACCGACGCAAAACCAAGCGGCGGCCCCTGCTGCGCAAAATGCGCCGGTTGCTCCTGCCCCTGTTGCCCCTGCCGCTCCTGCCCCTGCCGCTCCTGCCCCTGTGACACCGCCGCTTCCCATGGCGCCGCAACCGCCAGCGGCCCCCGTGTCGCCTGTTCCTTCCGCCCAGGTCCAACCTTTGCCGCCGCTTCCCGCCGTGCCGCAGCCGGTTGATGCCGTTCAATCCCAAGCTTCGGTGGCCCAATGACCCTTTCCACCCCACGCATGTCGCCCCGCCTCTCCTCCGCTTTCGGGCTGGGATCGATCTTGTTCTGCCTGAGCGTTCTTGCCACCGGCTTCGTTACGTTCGGCTCCGGTGCCGCGCGGGCGGATGAAATCACCGTGCCGGTGAACCGCGCCGAGCTGATCGGCACCGGGGACAAAGAAATGAACGAAGTGATGGTCGCGAATCCCGACATCGCGGACGTGCATGTGCACGGCACCAATAAATTGTCGATCATCGGCAAACAGATCGGTCGCACTTCGCTGCGCATTTTCGATAAAAAAGGCAATGTATTGCGCGATTCGGAGATCCTGGTCACCTACGATCTGCCCGCCATCCGCCGCGCCCTCAGCGAATTCCTCCCGAACGACCCGATCGGTGTGAAGCTGGTTAACACCAATATCGCTCTCATCGGCGATGTGCGCAGCGGCGCGGTGATCGATAAGGCGATGCAGATCGTCAACGAATTCATGAAGGACCAGGGCTCGGCCCTGGGTGGTGGGGGCGCCGCAGCTGCAGGCGCTACCACCAGCGTGCTTCCGGAACCCAAAGTCATCAATCTGTTGCAGGTGACGAGCGGGCAGCAGGTCATGTTGCGGGTACGGGTCGGCGAGATCCAGCGCACGGCGGTGAAAAACCTGGGCACGATTCTTTCGGGCGGGAAAAAATCCGGCTCCACCACCATCAATGGCGGTTCCGGCGGAGGCTCAAGCATCTTCTCCGGGCAGACCGTTACGCAGGCAGATGGCAGCACGCTCACCGGTTTCGTTCCAGGGGGCGTAGTCCATAACAGCGACAATCTCTTCGGCTTCCTCTCCGGCACGGTCGCCAGCGGCGGCACCACGCTCACTGCCTCGCTCGACGCGCTGGAAACCCAGGGCCTGTTCAAAGTACTCGCTGAGCCGAATCTAGTGGCGCTTTCGGGCGAGCAAGCCGAATTCCTGGCCGGCGGCGAATTTCCGGTGCCGATCGTCAGCGGTCTCGGTTCCGCCGCTTCCTCCGGCGTGCAATATAAAAAATACGGGGTTAGCGTCCAGTTCCTGCCTTATGTCATCAGCGACACGCGCATCCGTCTTGCCGTGCAGCCGGAAGTGTCTGAAATCGCGGGCGCGGCCAAAGTCATCCAAGGCATCAATATTCCGACCGTCTCCACCCGTCGCGCCAAAACCACCGTGGAGCTGGCGCCTGGGGAAAGCTTCATGATCGCGGGTTTGATGCGCGATAATCTGAATTCCGCCGTGAACCAGATTCCCGGCTTGAGCGAGATTCCCATTTTCAGTGCCTTGCTGCGTTCCACCACTTATGAACGCAACGAGACCGAACTCGTGATCGCCGTTACGCCGTACCTTGTCGATCCCGTACAGGGTTCGGATATCCGACTGCCGACGGACAATTTCAAGGCCGCCAGCACAATGGAGCAGTTCTTCTACGGGGCGCTTGGCGCCATCAGCGAAACCTCCCTGCGCGTGTCGGAGACACCGCTGCTGGAAGGTCCCATGGGCTTTATGGTAGATTAGGCGGATATGATGCACGCAACGACACGAATCCTTCCCCTCGCATTTTTACTGCTTTCCCTTGGCGGATGCGAAGACATTCCCGATGCGGCTTATTTCAGCCGCGGCGCACCCGAATCGCTGCTTGATCGCTCGACCGAGCGGGTCTCGATCAATCTGGGTGAAGCGGGTGCGCAGGACGAATTGATCTATTGGCTCAACCAGGATCAGCCCACCCGCGCCGAACTGAACTGCACGGACGGCGATTTCGCCTGCGCCGCCGCCCGGCACACACTGGAAAAATTCGGCGTCAAAGACGTGAAGCGCGCGCCCTCCCAGGGCGGAGACGCCGTGCATCTGATCTATGAGCGCATCGTCGCGCGGGATTGCGACAACCGCTATCTTGACAATCCGCACAACCCGTACAATCTCAATCATCCGACCTTCGGCTGCTCGATGATCGTGAATACGGTGCAGATGGTGCCGGACAAACGCCAGTTCATCAGCCCCGCGCTGCATGATAACATGGACGGCCGCCGCGCTTACCAGGTGCAGCAGGGTGCAACGCAACCGAACAAATACGCAGCCCCCAATGTCAGCAGCCAATTCCAGCAACTCACCACCGGCGGCGGTGGCAGCGGCGCCGGCAGTAGCAACTAACCCGACCGCCCGCCCGCCGGACCACAAGAAAGTAGAGACCGATCCCATGGAACAGCACAGTCCGCTGATGGCCGTTCTGGCCCGCGAGAGCGACGTCGAATTCGCGCATCAGCTGGCAACCGCCATGGGATATTCCGTCGCCGACATCGTGCTCGGCACGCCACTGGATGCGGCATTTGCCCTCGCCGCACGCGCCAACAGCCCGAAATTCATCCTCATCGACATCGGCGAACGGGTGGCGGACGTGCTGCCCGAAATCGACCAGATGGCCGAACATTGCGTGGAGGGCACCCGCGTCGTCGTCGTCGGCTCGGCCAACGACATCCATTTCTACCGCCAGTTGCGCAGCCGTGGCGTCATTGAATATTTCCCCCGCCCCGCCCGCGTGTCGGACGTACGCGCCGCTTTGGTGGCCACCGGGCCGGACAATGAAAAACGCGGGCAAGTGATTTCCGTGATGAGCGCCGCCTCGGGCGATGGGGCAAGCACCGTCGCCTTGAACACGGCCTATGCGCTCGCTGCGCAATTCAATAAATCCGTGGTACTGGTGGATATGGATTACCAGTTCGGCATGGTGGCCAAGAATCTGGATATTACCTCCCCTTACGGTATCCGCGAAGTGATGGAGCATCCCGAGCGGGGAATCGATGCGACGCTGCTGGAACGGATGGTGGTGCGCTACCGCGATGCCTTGAGCATCGTTGCCGCACCCAACGAGCTGCGTACCCTGCCCGTGGTTCCGCCCGAACTGATCCGCGATATGATCGGCGTCCTGCGCAGTAAATTCGACATCGTGGTGCTCGACGTTCCGCATCTATGGACGCCGTGGACGGCTGCCGCCATCTCCAGCGCCAATGCTTATCTGATGGTGGCGCAATTGTGGTTGCGCTCGGTCACCCACGCTTCCCGTCTGTTGCGCGCCTGGGGCGAATTGGGCATCGACAGCGCGCAACTCGGCTTGGTCGTCAACCGCAGCGGGGCAAAATTCAAAGAGGCGGTGAGCGTAAAGGATTTCGAGCGCGTCTGCGGCGTTTCCATCACCCATTACCTGGCCAACGATATTCGCACGGTCATCGGCGCGGAGAATCAAGGCTGCACGGTCATGGAACTCGGCACTTCTCAACTACAGCGTCAATTGCGCGATCTGGCGGGCGGGCTGATCGGGCAAGCGCCCGCGACCCTCGCCCCCAACCCGGCAGGTAGCGAAAACGGGCTGAAGCATCTGTTTCGTCGCCCCGGTGCGGCGTAACCCAAGCGAAAGAATAAGCCATGTTCGGCAAGAAAACGAGTAACGACGGCTTCGCGCCCATGCAACCCGGCCAGGCTCTTGTGCCATCGGCCGCGCGTAAACTGCCGACCGATCCGAACGCTTCTTCGGTGGCGCAGACACAAGACGCCCCCACCCCCGCCAGCACCGCGCCGCGCGCGCCCAATGTTGTGCCCGAGGGCAGCCACCAGGGCGAAATCGGCACCGCCGTCTATACCGACCCAAAGTTGGAAACGCGCGAATATAAACGTGCACGCGAATTGCTGCTGGAGGCCATTTTCGAGCATCCGATTTTCCGCAAGCTCGAAGACATGCCGATGGGCGAACGCCGCAATGCGGTCTCCGACATGGCGGATGAGATCATCGTCAACATCACCATTCCGCTGACCAATGCGCAGTTGAATCTGCTGAAGCAAAGCCTGATCGACGAAGTGCTCGGTTTCGGCCCGCTCGAAGTGCTGCTGGCCGACGCCGACATTGCCGACATCATGGTGAACACCCACAAGCAGATCTATATCGAAAAGCGCGGCAAGCTTTTGATGACAGACGTATCTTTCGCCAGCGAACGCCATCTGCTCAACGTCATTCAGAAGATCGTTTCCCGCGTGGGCCGCCGGGTGGATGAGAACAGCCCGATGGTGGATGCACGCATGCCCGACGGCAGCCGTTTCAACGCGATCATTCCGCCGTTGGCGCTGGACGGTTCGCTGGTCTCGATCCGGAAGTTCAAAAAGAACAAGATGCCGCTGCATCAATATGTCGATCTCGGCTCGATGAGCGAGGAGATGGCCAAGTTTCTAGAAATCTGCGGCCATATCCGCCTCAACATCTTCGTCTCCGGCGGCACTGGATCGGGCAAGACCACGTTGCTCAACGCCTTGAGCGGCCACATCGACCTCGACGAACGCGTCATCACCATCGAGGATGCGGCAGAATTGCAGCTGCATCAGCCCCATGTACTGCGCCTGGAGACCCGCCCGCCCAATCTGGAAGGCGCGGGTGCCATCACCCAGCGGGCTTTGGTGCGCAACGCGCTGCGCATGCGCCCGGACCGCATCATCCTGGGCGAAATCCGCGGCGACGAGGTAATCGACGTATTGGCCGCGATGAATACCGGCCATGACGGCTCGATGAGCACCATCCACTCGAACAACCCGCGCGACTGCCTCAGCCGCATCGAGAACCTCATGGGCATGGCGGGCGTGAAGATGCCGGTGCAGGCCATGCGCCAGCAGATCGCCAGCGCGGTCAACCTCATCGTGCAGGTGGCGCGTATGCGCGACGGGGCGCGACGCATCACCCACATCGAAGAAGTGGCGGGCATCCAGGGCGATGTCATCACCACTCAGACCCTGTTCGGCTATCAATCGAGTGGCATCGACGAGCATGGCCGCCTGCAGGGCTATTTCTATTCCAGCGGCATTCGCCCGCTTTTCATGCCACGCGCCCAATATTTCGGACGCGAAGCGGAAATCCACGATATCATCCAGCGCGCGGTGCGCACATAGCATGCAGCAAACATTCACCCTCCTTTCGCGGAAGACGCCATCATGACAGTGATGATCATCGCGCTGGCAGGGTCTGTGTTGACTTTCGTGGTCTTCATGCTGCTGCTGCCCAAATCCACGGGCCGCAACGTCGTGGAGCGCCGACAGGAATTGCTGACCGGGCTGGAGCGCGGACGACAGGAGACCCAGTCTTCGGCCAACGATTCCATGCAGACCATGACCGCGCACGATTACACGATGCGCGACGCGCTGGAAGATCTTTCGCCATTGGGCCAAGCCATCGTGCGCATTCCCGGGATGCTGTATTTCTATCGGATGATCGTGCAATCCGGCTTGCAGAAAGAAGCGGGCATCACCGCTTTGGGCATGCTGGTGATCACCATCGCGCTTACCTTCGTGCTGGTGAACCTGTTCGGGCTGCTGATGGTGCCGGTGGGCGTGGCTTTATCGCTGTTCATCGGCCGGGCTTACCTGATGCACCGGGTAAAAAAGCGCAACCGCAAATTCATGGACCGCTTCGCCGACGGCATCGATATGATCGTGCGCGCCATCCGCGCGGGGAATCCGGTCAATTCCTCGCTTCGTCTGGTCGCAGAACATGGCGAATCGCCGGTAAAAGACGAGTTTCGCATTCTGGTCGATGAAGTAACCTATGGGCGGCCTTTGGTGGATGCGCTTTCGCGCATGGCCAAGCGCGTGCCGGAATACGATGTGGGTTTCTTCGTGGTGGTGCTTACCGTGCAGCAGGAAACGGGAGGCAATCTGGGCGAGGTACTGGGCAAGCTTTCCTACATCATCCGCAAACGCCAGGAATTGTTCCTGAAAGTACGTGCGATTACCTCCGAAGGGCGCGCCACGGCATGGATCCTCGGCGGCCTGCCGGTATTCCTGGTGGGCATATTATATTGGATCTCGCCGGATTACCTGAAACCGATGTTCATCGATCCGCGCGGACATTACATCCTGCTTGCTGCCGTCTGCTTGGTCGGCCTCGGGTTCTACGTCATCCGCAAAATGTCCGAAATCGAAGTCTAGGGAGCACCGCATGCCGCCGATTGTCATCGCCATCGTCATCTCCCTCATCGGTTTCGTACTGGTGCAGACCGTGTTTCAGTTCATCGGGCGCCGCTCGGCGGTGAAAAATCGTCTGCGCGAAATTCAGCGCAGCGGGCGCACGAATATCGACAGCGAAGGGCTATCGCTCGACAACAGCTACCAATCCGCCGAAACCGGCGCGGAAATGACGCTTGAGCCGGATCTTTCTCCGCTGGCCGAAACCCTGCATGCCATACTGAGCGTCGGCATCAATATGGAACGCTACCGCAAAGACCATGCGATGGAATATTACCGTGCGGGGTTCCATTCACCCAACCACCCGATCTATTTTCTGGGCTTCCGCATCATCGCCGGGCCATTGATCGCACTGCTCGGCGTGTATTATCTTCTGTTTGCGCCTACCGGTTCGGGCGGTTCGGGCAGCCTGATGAATATGATCCTCGGCGGCATCCTGCTGGCGGTGGGTCTGTTCGGTGCACCGTTGCTTCTTTCCAACAGCAGGCAGAAGCGCGAGAAAAAGCTGGTCAATCAGTTTCCCGATTCGCTCGATCTGCTGCTGGTCTGCGTCGAAACCGGCTTGGCGCTGGATGGCGCTCTGGCGCGGGTAACGCGCGAATTGGGCCGCACCGCGCCGGAAATCACCGAGGAGCTGAACCGCACGCGCATGGAGCTTTCCCTGCTGAACGATCGTCAACAAGCCCTGATGAATCTAGCCAGCCGCACCAACCTGGCTCCCTTCAAAACCCTGGTCGGGGCGCTGTTGCAATCCGAACGCATGGGCACCAGCCTGACCGACACGTTGCGCGTCCTTTCCGAGGATTACCGCATGCGGCGGTTGATGGATGCGGAAACCCGCGCGGGGCGCTTGCCCGCCATCATCACCATTCCGCTGGTGCTGTTCATGCTGCCTGCGTTGTTTCTTATCATCCTCGGGCCTGCGGCGCTCAGCATCATGGATGTGAAGATCAAATAGCATGCTGCTCCGGCGTGCAGGCTGCCCAGCCCTAGGAATTTTACGCGCGCGCCCCATATCCTGCCCCTGAAAAACCGATACAGGATATATTTCCGGCATGGCCGCCATTCTGCACCAAGGCAAAACCAGTCCCACCCGCGAGCAGATCGTGCCCCGTGGCGGCGCGCGCCTGCAGGTGGCGTCCGACTACGAACCGGCGGGGGATCAGCCCAAAGCCATCGCCTCCCTGGTGGGCGGGTTGAAGGACAGCGCGCACGACCAGACCCTGCTCGGCGTGACGGGTTCGGGCAAGACCTTCACCATGGCGCATGTGATTCAAGCGACCCAGCGCCCGGCGCTGATCCTGGCACACAACAAGACGCTGGCCGCGCAGCTCTATCAGGAGATGAAGAACTTCTTCCCCAACAACGCGGTGGAATATTTCGTTTCCTACTACGATTACTACCAGCCGGAAGCCTACGTGCCGCGCACGGATACCTTCATCGAGAAGGACGCGCAGATCAACGAGCAGATCGACCGCATGCGCCACGCCGCCACCCGCGCGCTGCTAGAGCGCAACGATGTGATCGTCGTGGCGTCGGTCTCCTGCATCTACGGCATCGGCTCGGTCGAGACCTATTACGGCATGCGCATCGCGCTCAACAAGGGCCAGCATCTGCCGCAACGCGAACTCCTCGCCCAGCTCATCGCGCTGCAATACCGCCGCAACGACATGGATTTCCATCGCGGCTGCTTCCGCCTGCGCGGCGATAATCTCGACATCTTCCCGGCCCATCTGGAAGATCGCGCCTGGCGCATCGCCCTGTTCGGCGACGAGATCGAGCAGATCACGGAGTTCAATCCGCTGACGGGAGAGACGACCAACCGGCTGGATAGCGTGACGATCTACGCCAACAGCCATTATGTCACCCCGAAACCCACCATTGACCAAGCCATCAAGTCGATCAAGGAAGAGCTGAAACACCAGCTCGAATTCTTTCACAGCCAGGGCCGCTTGCTCGAAGCCCAGCGCCTGGAACAGCGCACCATGTTCGATCTCGAAATGCTGCAGGAAACCGGCATGTGCCGGGGCATCGAGAACTATTCGCGTTACCTTTCCGGCAACGCCCCCGGCGCACCGCCGCCCACGCTCTTCCAGTATCTGCCGAAAAACGCGCTGCTCTTTGTCGATGAATCCCACGTCACCGTGCCGCAGATCGGCGGTATGTATAATGGGGATAGGGCGCGCAAGACCGTGCTGGCCGAACACGGCTTCCGCCTGCCCAGCTGCATGGATAACCGCCCGCTGAAATTCGAGGAATGGGACATGTTCCGGCCGGATACGGTGTTCGTTTCCGCCACGCCAAACACTTGGGAACTGACCCGCTCCGGCCATCGCGTCGCCGAACAGATCATCCGCCCCACCGGCCTGATCGATCCCGTCTGCATCATCCGCCCCGTGGCGAAGCAGGTGGACGATCTGCTGGCGGAAACGCATGAGCAGATCAAGCTCGGCCAGCGCGTATTGGTCACCACGCTCACCAAGCGCATGGCCGAGGAACTGGCGGATTACATGCAGGAAGCGGGCATCAAGGTGCTGTATCTGCATTCGGATGTGGAGACGCTGGAACGCATCGATATCATCCGCCGTCTGCGCCTGGGCGAGGTCGACGTGTTGATCGGCGTGAACCTGCTGCGCGAGGGGCTCGACATCCCCGAATGCGGGCTGATGGCGATTCTCGATGCCGACAAGGAAGGCTTCCTGCGCAGCCGCACCGCACTGATCCAGACCATCGGTCGCGCCGCACGCAACGTGAACAGCAAGGTGATTCTGTATGCGGATGTGATGACCGATTCGATCAAAGGCGCGCTGGAGGAAACCGAGCGCCGCCGCACCATTCAACAGGCCTGGAACGAAGAACACGGCATCACGCCGCAAAGCGTGAAAACCCACATCCACGCCATCATGGACAGCGCTTACGAAAAAGACAGCATCACGGTCAACATCAAGGGCGTGACGGGCGAATACAACGCCCCCGCCACCGGTGGCCACAACATCCAGGCCCATATCGACCATATGCGTTCCCGCATGCTGGAAGCGGCCAGCAACCTGGAATTCGAAACGGCGGCAAGATTGCGCGACGAACTCAAGAAACTGGAAGAAAGCGATGCCCCACGCCTGGGCGAGCCCGGCAGCGGGCGCAAAGCGCGGGATAAACGTTCCGCCGCGCAGGGTTATGCCGAAGCCGGACCGGTACGGCCGAAACGGGGGAAGCGCTAGCGGCTTACCGCTCGACTCGATGCATCCGGTACGATGCCTTCTTCCAAGGCCACTGTGCGCCGCGCGGGGTCCAACGTCGCCTTCATCAGTTGCGTCAGATCATGGTCGCTGGCTTCGTTGCCAGGGGTGAAAACAGGCGGTTTGAGCGCAGTGTCGCCGATCAGTTTTTTCAATCGCGCCTGGCGGTACGGTTCGACCATCAGGCTTGAAACATCTACCGTATCCAGCGTTCGTTGGGAGTTCATGCCTGGAAGAGATGCCGTTTTCGGCTGGGGCGCGAGCGGCGTGTGGGGTGCCGCGGTTGCCTTGTGCGCCAAAGTCTCTCCCTTCATTCCCGCGACAATCCGAAAATCCGTGAGCCCCAGGCCGGCATGACGCACGCCGTAGACCAGGATATCGGGCAGCGGTTCGCCGGGGTAGAAATGCAATTGCATTTTTTCTTTTTGGGGATGTTCTTTGTTGCCAAACCGCAGAGTGATTTCGCTTCCCTCGAGCGGTTTCGCCTGGTCGACCGGTCCTTCGACAGGCTGGTTCACCTCAAGCATCGCACAATCGACTTCCGCCAAGGCCGACTGGGGGATAATAATGGTTTTGCAACCTTTGGGAATGAATTGTTCCTTCGTATTGTGACCTACCAACAGTGTTTCGTATTCCCGTCCCGTTTCGGATAGATGCAATTGTCCGACCAAGGAATTGGCCCGCTCCAATCGTTCGCCTGCTGCCGTCTGGTGCGCAAGCACCGCTTGGTTGTCCGACACGTGGATCGTGTATTTCTCGACCTTCTCCGCCCCCGTTTCCGGGTCTCCGATCAGGCCGGTATAAAGCCAATCGGCATCGAGCAATGGCACGTTGTCCGCGGTGGGCCCTCGGGACGCCACAATGCCATCGATGGCCATCCTGCCCAATAGGGCGGTTCCCACAGTACCAACCGCAATTCTTCTAAGAAATGCTGCACGGGTTATTTCGTTACTCGGATTCTTGGACATATTTTAGCCATCCGTTTTAAATATAAAGTGAAACCACTCTATCGAGGATGTGTTACCGTTTCGTGAAAATGCCAATTGCACTTACAAGCATTTGAATAGATTCATAAATCATCGCTGTTGGCGGCTTTCCCCCATCCAGTAACGGCCCCAGTTCCTGCCAGAGGGGTAGGCTGGCGAGCAAGGGTGCGTCGGTGCGTGCGGCCAATGCCGCCCCGCCGCCGGTGCCGAAGAGCGGCGTGAGCGCACCGTTCACCATCAACCCCGCCATATTTTCGACGATACCCAACAGGGGGATGTCGAGCTTTTTGAACATGGCGGCGGATTTGGCGGCGTCCATCACCGCGACATGACTGGGGATGGTGACCAGGATCGCGCCGTCGATCGGGGCTTGTTGCGCGAGGCTGAGCGCCACGTCGCCCGTGCCGGGGGGCATGTCGATCAGCAGGGTCTGGAGGCCCTGCCCATCATAGCATCCCGCCCAACCCGCGCCGCGCAGCAATTGTGCGAGGGTTTTGGAGAGTTGCGGGCCGCGCCAGATCAGCGCGTCCCCCTCCCCCACCAGCGAACCCATGGAGAGCACGGGCACGCCGCCGGTGCCGAGCATCGGGTGCAGCTTCCCGTCCATGGCTTCCGGCTGGCCGGACAGCGCGAACATGCGCGCCTGGGAGGGGCCGTAGATATCCGCATCCAGCAACCCCACCCGGTGGCCTTCGGCGCGCAGCGCATGCGCCAGCAGGGCCGCGATAGTGGATTTCCCCACCCCGCCCTTGCCGCTCGCCACCGCGATGATGCGCGCCACGCCGGGGATGGGCGTGCGGTTCCATTGCGCGGGACGCGCAGGAGTGGAAACTGCGGGACGCGCAGGCGTGGGGGATGGAGCAGAAGACGCGGGCGCAGCCACGCTTTCGCCCGTGCGCACGGCAGTCACGCTTTCGACGCCGTTCATCGAGCGGATGCGTATTTCGGCGGCGCGGCATTGCGCCTCGCTCACCGTTTCGGGCACCAGAAAGCCGATGCGCACGCCGTCGATGCCGGGGCGCAGGGTGATGCCGGTGGCGGCCAGGCCGGACAAAGCGGAGATGATTTCGGTGCGGGTGGGCGGCGGCGGCTTCATGGCGGGCTCGTTGTCTCGGTGCATGGGAATGGGCAGGGCATGGTTTGGGGCTTTATAGTTTCGCCCATGGGCACTATATAGCAAGCAACGTCCCCGCGCATCCAGCGCCGGGCATTGAAAGACGGAAGATCGGCATGACCAACGGGCCATGGGGCAGCAGCGGCGGGGGCAACAATCCCTGGGGCGCGGGCAAAGGCAACGCACCGAAAGGCAGCGGCGACAAGCCCCCCTTCAAGCCGAACGGGCAGGATCCGCTGGAGGATGCCCTGGCGCGCCTGCGCCATCTGATGGGCGACCGTTTCAATTTCGAAAACCGCCCCGCCCGCGCCGTGGGCCTTCTGGGCGTCGGCATCGGGCTGTTGTGGCTGGCTTCGGGCTTTTATGTGGTGGATTCCAAGGAAGTCGGCGTGGTGCAGCGCTTCGGGCGTTTCGTCGGGTTGACCGATCCCGGTTTGCGCTACCATTGGCCCAGCCCCGTCGAATCGGTGAACAAGCTTGGCGTGCTCAGCATCAACACGGTCGAGATCGGGTTCCGTTCCGGCGTGGCGGCCAACAGCCGCGGCGACAACCAGCTCAAACGCGAGAAGCTGATGCTGACGGGGGATCAGAACATCGTCGAGATTGGGTTCGACGTACAGTGGAAGATCAATGCCGAGCACCCGGAAGACTTCCTGTTCAATGTGCGCGACGCCGAAGGCAGCATTCGCCCGGTGGCGGAAAGCGCCATGCGCGAAGTCATCGCCCGCCGCCCCATCACCGCCGTGCTGGCCAAGCAGGAAGAGAAGCTGAAAATCGAGATCGAAACGCGCGACCTGATTCAAAGCACGCTGGATGCCTACGGCGCGGGCATCCGTATCGAAAAAGTGAATCTGCTGAAATCCGACCCCCCGAGCGATGTGATCGACGCGTTTCGTGCGGTGAAGACGGCGGAGCAGGACAAGGAAACCATCCAGAACCGCGCGCGTACCTATGCCAATGGCGTGGTGCCCGAAGCGCGCGGCCAGGCCGAGCAGATCATCCGCGAAGCGGAGGGCTACAAGCAGGCCGTGGTGGCCGAAGCCGAGGGCAATGCCGCGCGCTTCCGCAGCGTGGCCGAACAATACCACGCCTCGCCGGACGCGACCGGCCGCCGCCTCTATATCGAAACGATGGAAGACGTGCTGCGCGACGTGCCGAAGGTGATTCTGGAAAAAGGCGCGAGCAACGGAGCGACACCGTATTTTGCGCTGCCGATGCCGCCCGCGCCCGCACCTGCCAAGGCAGCGGATGACAGCGACAACGCCCCCACCTTACCGCATGCGGGAGCTGCCCGATGAACGAGACCCGTCTTTTTGCCGCCATCGGCGCTTCGATCGTTGTGCTGCTGATTCTATTCGGCAGCGTTTTCACCCTGGGCCAGGCGGATCAGGCCTTGGTGCTGCAATTCGGTCGCATCGTGCGCCCCGAATTCAAGCCGGGCTTGCATTTCAAGCTGCCGCTGGTGCAGGAAGTGCGCCGCTTCGACAAACGCCTGCTCGATTTCAACGCCGAGCCGCGCGAAGTCATCACCATCGATTCCGAGCGCATCATCGTGGATGCTTTCGTGCGCTACCGCATCGTCAACCCCGTGCAATATTACGTGGCCGTGCGCAACGAGGAGACCATGCATAGCCGCCTGGGCGCGATCTTAGAATCCTCCATCCGCCAGACCATCGCCAGCGTGCCGCTGAAAGCGGTGCTCTCCGAAGACCGCACGCGGGTGATGAACCAGATCAAAAGCGAAGTGAACGCGCAAGTGCGCGGCGCGGCGCAGACCGATAAGAAGCTCGCCCCCAAGGGCGGTTTCGGCATCGAGGTGGTGGATGTGCGCATCATGCGCTCCGATCTGCCGCCGGAAAACAGCGAGGCGATCTACGGCCGCATGCGCAGCGAGCGCGAGCGCGAAGCCCGCGAATTCCGCGCCCGCGGCACGGAAGAATCGCTGAAAATCCGTGCGGATGCGGACCGTGAGCGCGTGGTGGCGGTGGCGGAAGCCAACAAGAAAGCGCAAATCCTGCGCGGGGAAGGCGACGCGCAAGCCGCCCGCATCTACAACCAGGCCATCGGCACAGACCCGCAATTTTTCGAGCAATGGCGCAGCCTGCAGGCCTATAAGGCGACGCTGAAAGGGAGCAACACGACGATGGTGCTGAGCCCCGGCAGCGGGTTTTTAAAGACCTTCGGGCAGGGTAGCGGGAAGTAATCTAACCCCGCGCTTCGCCTAAACTCCTCCCCCGCCCGCGGGGGAGGCAGGGTGGGGGTTTTCTCATCCCCACGAACGCAAGCAATACGCCCAGCCGAGAAGCCCCCCACCCTCCGCGCTTCGCGCTCCTCCCTACCCCCGCGGACGGGGGAGGGCGTTGTTGTCATCAGCTTCAACGCCACCTTGCTCTCGTCGCGTGCCTGCACTAAATTCCGCCAATACCATCCCATCCGGAGTTCGCATGTCTGCCCGTCATCTGTTCGCCGCCTGCCTGTTTGGCCTCGCTTCCACCACCGCACTTATTCCCGCCCCCGGCTTTGCGCGCGCCGCGCCCGAAAGCTTCGCGCCGCTGGTCGATCCGTTGCTGCCAGCGGTGGTCAATATCTATACCACGCAGAAAATGAAGGCCCCCGGCGCAGGGGTCGGCGCGCCGTTCGGCGGCGTACCGGGGGATCCGAATCTCGGGCGCTTCCGCCAGTTCTTCGAGCAATTCGGCATGCAGCCCATGCCGCAAGGCGGGGCGGAAGACGGGGCAAGCGAGATCGAGCAGGAAGTGACCTCCCTCGGTTCGGGCTTCATCATCGACCCCGCGGGCTACATCGTGACCAACGCGCATGTGATCGCGGACGCAGCCGAGATCAACGTGAAGCTGCACGACAATACCGAACTCAAAGCCAAGCTCATCGGCAAGGATGTGAAGACCGATCTGGCATTGCTGAAAGTCGAATCCAAAACCCCGCTGCCTTTCGTGAAGTTCGGGGATTCGGATGCGGGCCGGGTGGGCGATTGGGTGATCGCCATCGGCAATCCCTTCGGCCTGGGCGGCAGCGTTTCCGCCGGGATCATCAGCGCGCGCGAGCGCTCGATCAATGCCGGGCCGTTCGACGATTTCATCCAGACGGATGCGGCGATCAACCGCGGCAATTCCGGCGGGCCGCTGTTCAACACCGAAGGCCAGGTGATCGGTATCAACAGCGCGATCTTCTCCCCCTCCGGCGGCAATATCGGTATCGGCTTCGCGGTGCCCAGCGCCATGGCGCAGCCCATCCTCAAGCAACTGCGCGAATCCGGCCATGTCTCGCGCGGCTGGCTGGGCGTGAAGATTCAGGAAGTGAATGCCCAGATCGCCGAATCGGTGGGGCTGGATAAAGCGCGCGGCGCGCTGGTGCTGGATGTGGTGGCGGGCAGCCCCGGCGCCAAAGCGGGCATCAAAACCGGGGACGTGATCCTCACCTTCGACGGCAAGGCCATCGGCGCCATGCGCAGCCTGCCGCGTATCGTCGCCGAATCGGGCATCGGCAAATCCGTGCCGGTCGAAATCTGGCGCGACGGGAAGAAACAATCGCTCAGCGCCACCATTCAAATCCTCAAGGAAGAAGACGAAGCCGCGGCCAAACCCGCCCAATCCAAAAGCGATAAAAGCGCGCCGCAGGGCGAGCAACTTCTAGGCATGCGCTTAAGCCGAGTGAGCGACGCCTTGCGCACGCGCTACCAGATTGCGGCGGATGTGGACGGGCTGGTGGTCATCGACATCACCCCCGGCAGCGCCGTGCTGAAAGAAGGCCTGCGCCCGGGCGACGTGTTGCTGCAACTGCAGCAGACGCCCCTGAAAAGCACGGATATTCTGCGCAAAGGCCTGGAACAAGCCGCCAAATCCGGCCGCAACTTCGCCCTCCTCCGCGTATGGCGCGGCGGCGACAGCCTGTTCGTGACGGTGCCGACGAAGTAGATTCAGTCCGTTAGATTTATTGCTTGGCGGCGCCGCGCGCTTGGGTGGGATGCAGATAGGCCGCCACTTGCTGGGCGACCGCGTTGAAGCCCTCGTCGGTCAGCTTGCCGTTTTTCAAACCGGCAGATACGGTCTGCTTGATTTCCGTATCGTGGATCAGCAGCTGCATTTTGGCGGCGTTCATTTCATTGTCGCTCATGCGTCCGCCGCCTTTCACCACTTTGGCGATTTTGGCGTTGAAGGCGTCTTCCTCTTTGGCGTTCACCGTGCCGTTGTGGCTCGTATCGGCATAGCTTTCGATAAGTTTGCGCAGATCGACCGAACGGGCCTGCACGGGCAGTTTGGCGGGGTCCGTTTCGGGCGTTTTGTCCTTGGCTTTATCGTCTCCACCGAAGGAGGGGAGGTCGGGCAGTAGCTTGGAGATGAAGCTATCGGGCATGAATTTCTTGATCACGAAAAACAGGCCCAGAAGGCCGAGAATGAACGGCATGAGGCTCGACAACATACCGCCAAGGCCGCCCAGCAATCCGCCGAGGCCGCCTTTTTCTGTTTCCGCCTGTGTTTGTGTTTCGCCACTCATAGCACGCTCCTTGTGAAGACTTTGAGTCTAGTCCCCAATCTTTACCGTTTCATGACGGTTGGGTGCATTTCGCGTTATTTCTCTGCCGCTTTGCCGCCCCTCCCATCATCCCGATAAACGGGGATTAGGGAGACAAGGCCCAGTCCGCATTGACATGCTGTATACGAGAAAATCAATTTAAACCAGTGCATTACCGCCCCATTCACACTCCGCACTGGATGCGAAGTGTGGCAAGAGAGGGGTGATGAGAGGCGGAATGTGGAGACGCCTATCCGCCTACTAATTCAGCAGAATTTCCACCCGGCGGTTTTGCGGCTCGTTCACGCCGTCTTCGGTCGGCACTTTCGGGTCGGTCTCGCCGAAGGCGAAGACGTCGATGCGCTTGGGGTCCAGCCCCGCTTCGGCCAAAGCGGCCTTGACCGATTGGGCGCGGGATTCGGAGAGTTTGAGATTGAAGGCGTCCGTCCCCACCCGGTCGGTGTGGCCGTTGAGCACGATGCGGTAAGCCGCCTCGCTTTTGAGATTGGTGGCGATTTCCTGCAATCGGGCGCGCCCGCTCACGTCCAGCCGCGCGCTGCCCAAGCGGAAGAGCAGCACATAGAAATCCTGCGGCGCGCCCGCGAGCGCCTCCGTCGGCTGTCCCGCCTTGGCCAGCTCGCTTTGCGGCAAAGCGCCCATCGCCTCGGCGAAATTCTCGCGGCAGGTGGCGATGGCGGCGGCGTCCACATTATAGGCCTGCTTCTGCAGCCAGCATTCATATTGGCTTTGGGCGCGGGCGAGGTTTTTGGGCGCGGTGTCGCGCGCGCTGGAATTGAGCGCATTGCGCAAGGTGTCATAGGCCTTCTGCAGATCTTCCTGCCCGGCGGGCAGCGCGCGCGCATCCGGCGCGGTGGGCGGCACGTCTTGTCCGTAGGCGGCCATCAGGCCTTGCTCGGCGTGGGCCTGGCTGTCGGCCCAATTGTAATTCGCCGCATCGTCTTCGGCCAGCCCGCGATATTCCAAAGCCAACGCTTGCTGAAAGGCGGTGCCGCTATATTGCGCCCCGCGCAGATCGCGCAGCGCGAAATCCGTGCAGCCGCCCAAGGCGGGCAGCAGCAGACAGAGAAAAAGCAGGCGCAAATGCATGGAAATTTCCGTGGGTTCTGGGCGCGGTTGCGGCGCACCATAGCAGCCTATGGCGCGGGCGTCACCCCCTGCCGGGCGGGGTTGGCCCACTTCTCCACCTTTTGGCCTTGCCTGCCGCATTTCCGCCGCGTATAAGGCGCGCAACTTTGAAGCCCAATCATGGAGTATCCCTATGGCCACCGAGCGCACCCTGTCCATCCTCAAGCCGGACGCCACCGAGCGCAACCTCACCGGCAAGATCAACGCCGTCTTCGAAGAAAACGGCCTGAAGATCGTGGCCCAGAAGCGCCTGCAATTGAGCGAAGCGCAAGCCGCCGCCTTCTATGCCGTGCACAAAGAACGCTCCTTCTTCGGCGAGCTGGTCAGCTTCATGATCTCCGGCCCCGTGGTGGTGCAGGTGCTGGAAGGCGACAACGCCATGCAGAAAAACCGCGATCTGATGGGCGCGACCAACCCGGCCAATGCCGCCGACGGCACCATCCGCAAAATGTTCGCCGAAGGCATCGAACGCAACAGCGTGCATGGTTCGGATTCCGCCGAAAACGCCGCCACCGAATCGCCTTCTTCTTCAGCGGCCTCGAGATCGTCGCTTAACGCGACATACGATTCCCCCTTCCTTGAAGGGGTTGGGAGAGAAGAGACGCGGCTGTGTGGGCTGCGTCTCTTTTTTCATTTCGCTCCGCGATGGGCTCTTGCCCATCGCATGAGCCTGAGCGCTTGCGCGCAGCTCAAGGCTGAGTATTTGCATTTGCTCCGTATCGGGTCTGCTGACCCTCACATGAGCCTGACGCCTTCGGCTAGCTCAGGGCTGGCTCGGGCCTCCTGCCCTCGCATCACTGAAACTTGCACGGGCCTCGCCACACTCCGCACTTGATGCGGAGTCTTGCTTTGTATTCGCAGCGGCAAAGATAGAGATTACAGCAACCCCGCCCGTGTCACTTTCACTTCCGCTACGCCTTCGGCGAGCGTGAGTTGCAGCGGCTGGCCGGGCGTTAAAGCTCCAGCGCTGGTGACGAGGTGACCTTGGGCATCCCGAACCAAAGCATAACCGCGTTTCAATACATTGTGCGGGCTGAAGCTTTCGAGCAGAGCGCCGAGTTGGGTGAGGCGGCTGGTTTGCAGCGTCATGCCATGGGCGAGGATCTGGGTGGAGCGGGCCTGGAGTTGATCGAGATGGCGCTGGCGGGCGGTCACGTCGCGCAGCAGGGCTTCCGGGCGCAGGCCACGTGTGGCGGCCTGCAGCTGGGTTTCGCGGCGTTCGATGAGGCGCGGCAGGGTATGGGGCAGGCGTTCGACCAGGCCCTGCAGGCGGCGCTCGCCGAGCGCGACACGCGGGCCGAGGGTCAGGCCGCGCGCGGCTAGCGCCAAGCGAGTCTCGCGGCGTTCGAGCAGGCGGGCGGGGGCGGTGCGCAGGCGGGTTTCGAGATCGTCCAGTTTCTGTTCGCGCAGTTCGAACAATTGCTCGCGCTTGGGCAGGCCGCGCACGGCGGCGCGCAGATGGTCGGCCTTTTGCTGGCATTGGCGCAGCACCGCGCCATACAGCCGGTTGCCGGATTCCTGTAGAGAAAGACGCCACTCGCTGCGCACCGGTACGGCACGTTCGGCGGCGGCGGTGGGGGTGGGGGCGCGGTGGTCGGAGGCGAAGTCGATCAGCGTGGTGTCCGTCTCGTGCCCCACGGCGGAGATGAGCGGGATGCGGCTTTCGGCGGCGGCACGCACTACAATCTCTTCGTTAAATGCCCAGAGGTCTTCGATGCTGCCGCCCCCGCGTGCCACGATCAGCAGATCCGGCGGCACCTCCATCGCGTTGAACCCGCGAATCGCCTCGGCCACCTGCCCCGCCGCCTGTTCGCCCTGCACCAGCACGGGCCACAGCAGCACGCGCACGGGCCAGCGATCTTCCAGGCGGTGCAGCATATCGCGGATCACCGCCCCGGTGGGCGAGGTGACGATGCCGATGGTCTGCGGCAGGAAGGGCAAAGTGCGTTTGCGGCTGGCGTCGAACAAACCTTCGGCCTGCAATTTCGCCTTGCGCGCCGCCAGCATCGCCATCAGTGCGCCTTCGCCGGCGATTTCGATGTTGGTGAGCACGATCTGGTATTTGGAGCGGCCGGGATAGGTAGTGAGTTTGCCGGTGCCGATGACTTCCATGCCGTCTTCCAGCCGGAAATTCAGCTTGCCCATCGTGCCCTTCCAGCACACCGCATCGAGCAGCGCATCCGCATCCTTCAGCGCGAGATAGGCGTGGCCCGAAGCCGCGATCTTCAGGCCGGAGACTTCACCGCGCACGCGCACATAACCGAAATTATCCTCCACCGTGCGTTTCAACGCATGGGCGATCTCGCTCACGCTGTAGGCGGGTATCGCGTTGTGATCAGTGGGGGTGGGGGCGAAGATGGGTTCCATGCGGGGAATCTAATACGGCTCTATGCAGAACGCCAGCCACTCCCTCTCCCTAAAAGGGAGAGGGCTAGGGGAGAGGGTGAGGTTGCCACAAACGCCAAGCGCTTATTGAAACTCACCCTCTCCCTGCGCTGCGCGCTTTCCCTCTCCCTTCTGGGGAGAGGGGAGGATGACAAAACGGCGGCGATGCCTTAACCATGCTCCCATTCCACATGCTCACATTCCACATGCTCCCATTCCAATGGAGGTCTCCCATGAAAATCCTGGTCATCGGCAGTGGCGGGCGCGAGCATGCGTTGTGCTGGAAGCTGAAACAGTCGCCCCAATGCGAAGCGCTGTATTGCGCGCCGGGCAATGCGGGGATTGCGGCGGTCGCGGCATGCGTGGCGGTGAGCGGCAATGCGGCCATCGTCGCTTTCGCGCAGGAAAAACAGATCGGCCTCGTCGTCATCGGCCCCGAAGTGCCGCTGGTGGAGGGGTTGGCGGATGCGCTGCAGGCCGCAGGCATCCCCGTCTTCGGCCCCAGCGCAAAGGCCGCGCAGCTGGAGGGCTCGAAAGGATTCACCAAGGATCTCTGCGCGAAATACCACATCCCCACCGCCGCCTACCGGCGCTTTACCGATGGCGCCGAAGCACAGGCCTATGCAGCGACGCATCCCCTGCCGCTGGTCATCAAGGCGGACGGGTTGGCCGCGGGCAAAGGCGTGGTGATCGCGGCCACGCAGGCGGAAGCGCGCGAAGCCATCGAGGAAATGCTCGGGGGTAAATTCGGGCAGGCGGGCGCGAGCCTGGTGATCGAGGCCTTCATGGAAGGCGAGGAGGCCAGCTTCTTCGCGCTGTCCGACGGCACCACCGCGCTGGCCTTTGCTGCGGCGCAGGACCACAAGCGCGTGGGCGAAGGCGATACCGGGCCCAACACGGGCGGCATGGGCACCTACAGCCCCGCCCCCTGTTTCACGCCCGAAATCGAAGCCCGCACCATGCGCGAGATCATCGAACCCACTTTGGCCGCCATGCGCGCCGAGGGCATACCGTTCCAAGGCGTGTTGTTCGCAGGCCTGATGCTGACGAAAGACGGCCCCCAACTCATCGAATACAACGCCCGCTTCGGCGACCCCGAAACGCAAAGCCTGATGCTGCGCATGGAGGGCGATCTGCTGCCGTATCTGCTTGCCTGTGCGAATGGCACGCTGGCGCAGATGCCGCCCGTGGCCCTGTCGCCCCAGAGCGCCGTCTGCGTGGTGCTGGCAGCGGATGGCTATCCCGGCGAATATGCGAAGAACACGGTGATCGGCGGGTTGGACAAGGCCGCCGACCTGCCCGACAGCGTCATATTCCATGCAGGCACGGCCCTGCGCGACGGCCAGATCCTCGCCACCGGCGGCCGCGTGCTGGGCATCTGCGCCCTCGGCGAAACCCTGCGCGCCGCGCGGGATACGGCGTACCGGGCGGTGGATGCGGTGGATTGGCCGGAGGGTTTTTGTCGGCGGGATATTGGCTGGCGGGCGCATAAATAAAAAGCACCCTGGTCAGGGGTGCTTTTCAGTACGTTCTACACTCCTGCCGGAGCGATGTAGAACGTCATAATAGGCTCGTATATACGGCCTTCCTCACGGGCAAAACACACCATACGATGCGTTTTGTGGACGGTAATTTGAATCAGCCCGAATTCGAACTTATGGCTACCCAAGCTACCATCGGGTCGAAAAATCCATTCTTTGTCTGGAATACCATCTTTATCCCAGTCTTCAACAATTCCCTCCATCGTATCAATCCAGTCAGGATGAACGTAGATGCCGCTAACGGTTCGATTTGTCTTAGTTGCTAGAAATGACACCAGCTTTCGCCGAATTATTTCTTCTTTGATGAAGCTCTTCTTTACTTCCAGCAAAGTCATATCGAACTGCGTTTGTAATTCGCGGTTCATCAGAAAGTACATATTTGCTTTCTGAAGCTCACGACCGTTTCCTGCACTTTGCGCAATGATGCAAATCACTACTACTACAAATGTGGCGGTTATAAATGCCACTAATTCAATGGGTAACTTCTGTAAGTATTCCATTTTTTCTTGTGGTTAAATTGTGACCTTTCAATGTGACCAAAGTTGAAAGAAAATAAGATAGACTTCATTCCTATACCTCCCCGATATGTCAGTTTCATGACGGCGGGCGGATGCTCTCCCGCATCAACAGCCGCATCTGGCACGCCCCGAATAGCAGGGTCAGCGGCAGGAAGCCGAACACTTTGTAATTCACCCACACCGCCTCGCTCACATGCCGCCACAGTATTTCGTTGCCAATGGCGAGTGCGAGGAACAAGGCCACCCAGCGCCAGGTGAGGATGCGCCAGCCGTTGGGCGTGAGGGGGAAGACTTGCCCGAAAACCTTGGCCAGCGGGTTGTGCCCCAGCAATCGCCCGCCCGCCAGAATCAGCGCGAAGAGGCTGTAGATCAGCGTCGGCTTCATTTTAATGAATTGCGGATCGTGCAGCCACAAGGTGAGCATACCGAACAGGCCGACGATGATACCGGAGAGCAGCGTCAGCACTGGAAGGCGGCGGGTAAGAAACCATTGCGCGGCCACGCAGAAAGCAGTCACGCCCATCAGAATTTCGGTGGCGGTCCAGATGCCGAACTGGCGGTAGGCGAGGAAGAAAGCGGCCAGCGGCAGCACCTCGAAGACGAAATGCCAGGATTTCTTTTCGGTTCCATCGGCGGGCAGCGCCACGTCTTCGGCGGGCACGGCGGTCAATAGATCGGGCTCTGGGGCCAAGGGTTCCTGCGGGTGCATGGGGGTGAGTGGCCTTTTTGCATCAGTGGCAATTGAAATGAGAATGGGTAAAAATCACCCTTGCAGCATTTACGGTTTCCTAACTGTAGGCGGGTTACCCCTAATAGGACCAGCGGAATTTCCACATCGGGGAGACCAAGGCACCAACCAACGGCGCGCCCACCCATTGAGGCATGCCGCAACAAGAAGCCAAAAGATCTGGCGACAGGGAAAGTGATAACGAGGGCATTATGATCGAAGCGAACGTATTGATCGTGGACGATGAGGAAGCCATCCTCACGCTGCTGCGCTACAACCTCGAAAAAGAGGGTTTCAAAGTCATGGCGACCGGCGACGGCGCCGAGGCCTTGACCATGGTGAAAGAACGCCGCCCCGACATCATCGTGCTCGATTGGATGCTGCCGGGCCTGTCGGGCATCGAAGTCTGCGAGCGCTTGCGCAACAACGACGAGACCAAAGGCATCCCCATCATCATGCTCTCCGCCCGTGGCGAGGAAAACGACCGCGTGCGCGGCTTGGACGCCGGTGCGGACGATTACATGGTGAAGCCTTTCAGCCCCAGCGAACTGGCCGCGCGCATTCGCGCCGTGTTCCGCCGCTTCCGCCCGGCGCTGACCGAGAAGACGCTGGAATATGCCGATGTGCGCATGGATCTGGCCACCCACAAAGTGTACCGGAAAGCCAAGGAGATTCACCTCTCCCCCACCGAATTCGGCTTGCTGCAATATCTGATGGAACATCCCGGCCGCGTCTTCAGCCGCGAGCAATTGCTCGATGCCGTATGGGGCCATGACATTTACGTGGAACTGCGTACGGTGGATGTGCATATCCGCCGCCTGCGCAAGGGCCTGGACGCCGAAGGCAACCAGCCCGAACTGGTGCGCACCGTCCGCTCCGCCGGTTATGCTTTGGAAGCCAGCGATGCCGCCGCCCAGCGCGCGGAAATCGCGGGATAAATCAATGCGGATCGCCGTGGCATAATTTCGCCGTGCGATCCGCACCGAAGACGCTACAATGACGCGATGCGCATCGCTACCGAGCAAAATGCACCGCTTGTTTTTAGGATTGGCCGCTTCGGCCAAGTCGCTTTTTTGTGTCTTCTGGCCGTCACCGCCTGTACGCGCAGCATTCCCCCGCGCCCGGTGCCGCCGGAGGCTTTCGCCTTTGCGCCGCTGCACCCGCAGCAGGGATGGGAAATCCCGGCGGATGCCCGACTTTCTTCCGCCCCCTTTCCCGCTTTGCCCCCCACGCCCTACCGTCTTTCCCAGCAGCTTCTGATGCGCGGGAATGACCAAGCGCAGGTGAATGCGGACGGGACGCTGGATTGGCGGAAGCAAACCAAAACACCGCTGGCCGTCTTGGCCTTCGCCGAATCGCCCCACACCGGATTCGTCTATCTGATCCTGCCGCCCGAGGCGCGCGCGCCCAAAGGACGGATGCTCGAACTGGTGCCGCCCACGCGCCGGGGCGAGGCGGATGCGACGGCGACGCGGTTCGATGCGGGGTTGTTTCTGCAAGGCGGCGATCCGGCGGTGGAAACCGATCACGCTTTCACGCTCGCGCCCGCCAAAGCGGGATCCATCTGGCTCGCGCTGCCGCATGCCCTCGCCGCGGGCGCGGACGGAACCTTATGGGTGGCGGCGAAAGACGGCGCAACCGGACGCGAAGCCGTATTCGTCCTGCCCACGGAGGGCGGATGGCGCGGGCGGCCCTGGCTTTTCCTGCGCGCACCGGATGCCATGCAAATCACCGCCCTCGCGCAGCGGGGTCGCCATCTGCACCTCCTGACGCAAGATGCGGACGGACGGGCTCGTGGCTGGGCGGTGGGATTGCCGGAAGCCGTCGCGAAATAGTGCTCTTGCAATCGCGGCGCGCCTTCCCATATCTGTACTATCAAGTTTAGTAATTAAGCCAATTGTGCCCCAGAGGCAGGAAGCCCGCATGCCCGCATCCGCAGAAATACCGCTGTCCAAGCGCCGTGTGGGGCGGCCCAAAGACCCTGCCAAGCAGGCGGCCATTTTACAGGCGGCGCGGGAATGCTTCGTGGCGCAAGGCTATACCGGCACCAGTATGGACGCCATCGCGGCCCAGGCCGGTGTTTCGAAACTCACGATCTACAGCCATTACACGAACAAGGACGCATTGTTTCAGGCGGTGATCCATGCCCTGGGCCAGGATCTGCTGATCTTGCGCAACCCGGAAGAGATGACCGGGTTGCCGCGAGCGGAAGCGTTGCTGTGCGTGGCGCGCGACCTGCTGAGCCTGTGGCTGCAGCCGGAAGTGATGAGCCTGCACCGCATCATGGCGGCGGAAGCGGTGCATCAACCCCGCAGCAACCGCCTGATGATCGAAGCCGGACCGCAATTGACCAAACGCCAACTGGCAATGCTGCTGGAAAGGCACGGCGATGATTATGATTTCGGCGATGTCGGGCAGGTGGCCAATCATTTTCGCGCATTGCTGCGCGGCGAGCTTTACATATCGAGCCTGCTGCGCCTGCGCTCGCGTCCCACGCCCGCCGAGATCGAGGCGCATGCGACGGATGTGGTGCGTCTTTTCCTGCGCGCTCATCGACGGATTTAAAAACCCTTATGTCGAATGACCCCAGATGGGGTTTTTGATTTGCGTCAGAAAATGCGCATGTGCAGTAAGTTCCTCGGTGCTTGGCGCAAGAAACAGCGCCCTGCGATCGAGCAACGATGCGGGAGCGGAAAGCGCGCCCTCTTCCCCCGCCGGGCCGGATGCGGTGGCAGCCAGCTCCATCGCCGCTTGACGGCCGCCGGTTAGCTCCAGATACACATCCGCCAGCAATTCCGCATCCAGCAGCGCGCCATGCTTGGTGCGCACGGAGAGATCGACCCCGAAGCGTTTGCAGAGCGCGTCCAGGCTTGCGGGGGCGCCGGGGAATTTGGCCCGCGCCATCGGCACGGTATCGATCGCGCGCACCATGGGCAGCGGGTCGATGCCGAGATTGGCCAGTTCCCAATTGATGAATTTCATGTCGAAGCTGGCATTGTGGATCACCAGCGGCGATTCGCCCAGGAACAGCAGGAAATCCTCCGCCACCTCGGCGAAGAGCGGCTTGTCACGCAGGAATGCTGCACTCAAGCCATGGATATTCTCCGCCTCGGGGGGCATGTCGCGTTCAGGGTTCAGATAGGCATGGAACACCCGCCCCGTGCGCAGCCGCCCCATCATCTCCACCGCCCCGATCTCGACCACCCGGTGGCCGGTATGGGGATCGAGCCCGGTAGTTTCCGTATCGAGAGCGATTTCGCGCATGGGTGTCACCAGACTTAAATAATTATAGAGTATTGTAGGCGTTTAAACATGCTAGGAGCCTTTATAACGCCGCAAGAAAAACAGGAAGCCGCCAAGCACGCCCTTATCGCAGACCTTCAAGATACGCTGAAGCGTTACGTGCGCAAGGGGATCGTTCTCGGTGATGCCCTGCTATTTGGAACGCGCGGCGAAGAGGCGGTTGAGTTGTATGTGATGCCGCAGAAGATAACGACGATGCTTGAAGAAGTCATTCCCGACAAAGAGACGGCTCTCAACCTGACGAATCTTTTTTGTACGAAGCTGCAAGCATACGAAATGTTATGCGGCGTGGAAGGGCAAAATTTTACGGGAGAGGTCAAGGAACTGACCCTGCTGACAGCAAATCAAAACCCGATTCGCTTCCGTTTTAATGCGAAGGACGCCGACACGTTGCAAAGCACATTAACAGAAATTGGCATCGACACGACCGAGTATGGCACGCGCGTCAGCGGCATTTTGCGCGAACGCAGCCAAATCAAGCCGAAAGCGGGTCTTAGCCAAGGCCTTACCCCTTATTAAGCCAGAAACGCTCGCACCTGCGCGTAGGCATGCGCTTGTCCCAGTCCGGTGCGCACCACGCGATGAGAGTACCGACGCTTGACTGCATCCGGCAACTGCCGGGACAGTGCAGCATGCAGTTTTTCTTTGGTCATGCCGACGCGGCTCAAGGCGCGCAACCTCTGCAGAAAAGTCGGGGCGCTCGCCACCCATACTGCGTCACAGATCACCTCCACGCCCGTTTCGAACAGCAGCGGAATCTCCAGCACAACCAACGGACTGCCCTGCAAGCGGGCCTGGCGGATGGTGCGGAGGTTGGCGCTTCGTACACGGTGGTGGAGTTCGGCCTCTAAGCGGGCGAGGCGCTCGGGGTGGGCGAAGACTTCCGTGCCTAAAGCGTGGCGGTCGATGAAGGGGCGGCCTTGGGTATCGTGATCCAAGCTTGCGGGAAAGGCAACGGAGACCGCTTCCACCGCCGCCCCGCCGACATCGAGCAATTGGTGCACCACCTTGTCCGCATCCACCAGCACCGATCCACGCACGGCACGGGCGGCCATGCGCGCCACAGTGCTTTTGCCCATGGCGATGGAGCCAGTGATGCCGAGCACGAACGGTTTTTTCGCACCGCGCTTTTGCGGCGTGAGTCTGGGGGGCGCGGGGTTTCTTGATTTGAGCCGCGTCATGCCAGCACCGCCGCGCGCAATTCCGGCGTGACTTTCGGCGCGACGCCGAACCAGGCTTCGAAACCGCCGCGCGCCTGATGCAATAGCATGCCAAGCCCGTCCACCGTGCGGCAGCCCGCCGCGCGGGCCCGGCGCAGCAATTCGGTTTCCAGCGGGGTATAGACCATATCCGTCACCAGCGCCGTGTGCGGCAGGGTCTCCCATGGCAGCATCAAGGCGGGTTCGCCCTGCATGCCGAGCGAGGTGGCATTGGCTATCAGTGTGGCCTTCGGCAGCAAGCGGGGCAAGGCAGCCCAATCTGCGGCAAGAACGCGTGGGCCGAATTCATGCGCCAATCCTTGCGCACGTGCCAGACTGCGGTTAACCACCGTGACCTGCCGGGCCCCGGCGGTGAGCAGCGCATACAATCCCGCCCGCGCCGCGCCCCCGGCCCCGAGCAGCAGCGGTGCTTCCAGATACGGCACGAGGTTGCCCGCCCCGGCGCGCAGATTTTCGATGAAACCCTCGGCATCCGTATTGCGGCCCATCATCGTGGTGCCGCGCAACGCGTCGTGCTGGAAGATCACCGTGTTGACCGCGCCGGTGGCGCGGGCGGCGCGGCCCAACTCATCCATCAGCGGCAGCGCCGCTTCCTTGTGCGGCAGCGTAAGATTGCAGCCCGCAAACCCGAGATCGGCCAGTGTTTGCAAGGCATCTTTCAATCGCCCGGCTTCCACACGCAGCGGCACATAGGCGCCGTCGATGCCGTATTCCTTCAGCCAGAAGCCGTGCAGCCGAGGGGAGCGGGAATGGGCGATGGGGTCGCCCAGCACCGCTGCCTTGCGCGCCGCCTGCGGCAACTCACCGTCGAAAGGGGGCATCCCTGCCGTCACGACGCACCGGCCTGCACGGGGTGGGACGTGCCGAAGCGCTCGCGGTACATTTGGATGATGGTGGCGGCGGTTTCCTCCACGCTGCGGCGCGTCACATCGATGATCGGCCAGCGGCGCTGGATGAAAAGCTTGCGGCTGGCCACGATCTCGGCCTGCACCATCTCGCTGTCGACATATTCCACATTTGCCGTGTCCTTCATACTCTGCAGCCGGGTGCGGCGGATGGCGAGCAGCCGCTCGAGATCGATGGTCAGGCCGACCACGAGCGGCTTGGTCAGCGTCTCGAGCCCTTCCGGCAGCGGCACGCCCATCACGTAGGGCACATTGGCGGTTTTGAAGCCGCGATTGGCCAGATACATGGCGGTGGGGGATTTACTGGTGCGGCTGGGCCCGATCAGCACGATGTCCGCCTGCGCCAAATTCCAGGCGGCCTGCCCGTCATCGTGGTTGAGCGAATAATCGATGGCTTCGACGCGCTGGAAGTATTCCTCGGTGAGTTCGTATTGCTTGCCCGGGCGGGCTTTGATGGGCTGATGAAGAAATTCGGCGAATTCGCTGACCACGCTGTTGAGCACGGAAATGCAGGGCACACCCAGGCGGTGGCAGGCGGTCACCAGAAAATCGCGCAATTTGTCGTCTACCAGCGTATGCAGCACGATGCCGGGATGGGCCTCCAGGCCCTTGATGGTCTTTTCCATCTGCCCTTTGGTGCGCACCAGCGACCAGACGAATTCCTCCGGCTCGATGCCTTCGAACTGCGCCATGGCGGCACGCGCCACTGAGGAGACGGTCTCCCCGGTCGAGTCGGAGACGAGGTGAATGTTGAAATGCTGAAGCTGTGTTTTCATGCATGCATTGTTTCAAATCCCACGCCGACATACGACAAAAATCTGCGTTATCGGCCAAACTCACTCTTACTTGCGGGGAGAGGGGTTTACTCGTGGCTTTTCATTGTTCCTTCATCATTGGCGCACTATATCTTCCCTATGCATCCACATGATTTCAACGATTGGGCCGTGTTCGCCGTTCTGGTCCTGTCCCTGCTCGCGCTCGACCTCGGCGTGCTGCACCGGAAAACGCGCGAGATCGGCATTCGCGAGAGCCTGCTCACCAGCCTTTTCTACATCCTCGTCTCCATCGCTTTCGGCATTTGGGTCTGGCACGACCAGAGCGCGGATAAAGGCCGCGAATTCTTCACCGGCTATGTGGTCGAGAAATCGCTGTCGCTCGACAATATCTTCGTGATGTCGCTGATCTTCAACTACTTCGCCATTCCCCGCGCGCTGCAGCACCGGGTGCTGTTCTGGGGCATACTGGGGGTGTTCCTGCTGCGCGGCATCATGATCGGGCTGGGGGCGGCCATCATCGAACGCTATGATTGGGTGCTGCTGCTGTTCGCCGCTTTCCTGGTCTATACGGGCATCAAGATGCTGCTCAGCAGCGAGGAAGAAGAGGCGGATTTCGCGGCCAATCCCGTGCTGCGCTTCATCCGCACCCATCTGCGGGTGACGGACGGGCTGCGCGGCGAGGCGTTTTTCGTGCGTGCGCCGCATCCCAGCCGCCCCAGCAAGCGCAAGACTTATGCGACGCCGCTCTTTCTGGTGCTGGTGCTGATCGAATTCGCCGATCTCATCTTCGCCTTCGATTCGGTGCCCGCCATCTTCGCCATCACGCGCGATCCGTATGTGGTGTTCACTTCGAACATCTTCGCCATTCTGGGCTTGCGCAGCCTGTTCTTCGCGCTCAGCGCGCTATTGCCGCGCTTCGCCTATCTGCGCTATGCGCTCTCGCTGGTGCTGGTCTTCATCGGCGGCAAGGTGTTCGTGGCGGAATTCCTGCATATCGAAAAAATCCCCGCCTCCATTTCGCTCGGCGTGACTTTCGGGCTACTTGCGGGCGGAGTGTTGTTCTCACTCTATAAAACGCGCGGCCGACCCTCATGATCGGTGGGATCCATTTTCGCACGATGCTTGATGACCCTGTGGTGCGGTGTACTATTCGGCTTCTTCGCCTTGCTGGTACGGGATTTCAAGCCCGAACTGGGGGTGGAAACCTATTTTATCGTCTTGGCATTGTTTCCATTGGCCGGTCTCTCTTCACTGGCGATCTGGACGGGATTCTCCGCGTTTCGTCTGTGCCGAGGAGATTGGCAGATGCGTACGCTGTTGGCGGGCATGAAAACTGATCGCCCGTCGTTTATATCTCTCGTGCTGATCGATAGCGTTATGTTTGGCTTCGCCTTGCTTGCATGGGGCGCCGTCGGATGGTTCTGGCTACGTATGGCGGCTCCGTTGGCGTGGTTCCTGATCGACGGACTGTTGTACCATCTGCTGGGTGCATAATTCCTGAGACGGTCTTAGGCGTTCCCCATCGCCGCTTCCGCGCGGCGGGATTCGTAGATGGTGCGGAAATCGATCGGCTCCATCATGATCGGCGCGAAGCCCGCATTGAGCGAGGCGTCCGCCACGATCTGGCGCACGAAGGGGAAGATGATGAAAGGCACGTCCACGCGCAGCAGCGCGTCCAGCTGTCCGCCATTGAACCCTTTGGCCAGCACCACCGCGCCGTATTTCAACTCCAGCAGCAGCAGGGTCGCCTCGCCGTCCAGCACGCGCAGGCTTACTTTGATGGCGGTTTCGTAATGATCTTCGCCAAGGTTTGCCACGTCGAGTTCGATCTCGGTGCGCACCTGGGGGCGCTCTTTCGGGGCGCGCAGGCTGTTGGGCGCATGCGGGTTCTCCAGCGACAGATCGCGCACATATTGCGCCTTGATGCTGAAGGTCAGAGGCTGACTGGGCTGTTCCATGCGCGCGGCTTTCGTGGGTGGGGGTCGAAGGATGGGGCGCAATCTAGGCGGGCGGCGGGCGGAAATCAAGCAAGCCCTGCCTGCGCCCTTCCGCACCGATTCCCTGCACCGATTCCCTTGCCGCTGGTGGCGGCTTGCGGCAGTATCCAATCATTCCATTCTTTCCACAGACAAGATGACGCCATGAACGATTCCTACGCCGACCTCATCGTGCTCGCGCTGATCGCCGTATTCGTGCTGCTGCGCCTGCGCAACAATTTGGGCAAGCAAATCGGTTTCGACCCGCGCGAAAAAACCGAAAGCCGCGATTCGCTGCGCCGTTCGCTGAATGCGGACGCCACCGCCCGCGCCGAAGGCATCGATCCTGCCGGTCTGCCCGGCCCGCTGCGCAGCGCGATCGATCCGCAACTGGAAGCGATGGAGGCGGGCGCGGTGAAAACCAGCCTGGAAGCCATGCGTCTGCTCGAACCGAGCCTGACCGTGAAGAGTTTCCTCGAAGGCGCGAAAGGCGCTTTCGAATGGGTTTTCAACGCCTTTCACAAAGGCGACCGCGCCACGCTGAAAAGCCTGCTCAGCCCGGAAGTCTATGCCGAGTTCGAAGCCGCCATCGCCGCACGCGAGGAATCCAAGCTCAGCAGTCACGGCACCCTGGTCGCCATCACCGAGGCCACCATCACCGAAGCGGTGCTGGATAAACGTCTGGCCCGTATCACCGTGCATTTCCTCAGCGAGCAGATTCAGATGAGCAAGGATAGCGGCGGCGCCGTGATCGAAGGCAGCCCGGGCGCGATCCACCACGTGGAAGACGAATGGACCTTCGAGCGCGAGCTGGGCGCTCGTTCGCCCAACTGGACGGTGAGCGCCACTTAGATGTCCGCTTTGCTGCTGCGCCGCATCCGCCTCTTCGCCCCGCTCGCCCTTTTCGCGCTTTCCGCCTGCGGTGGCGTGAAACCACCGCCCTCACCCGTGAAGGCGCGGATGAACATTACACGCTTCGAAGACATTGCGGGGTGGAACGAAGATCAGACGATGGGCGAAGCCTTTGGCGCTTTCCAGCGCTCCTGCCGCGCCTGGACCAAAGCCAGCCCGGGCAAGATGCTGGGCAAAGGCGATATGCAGGTTTCCGCCGGCACCTGGCAGAATCTCTGCGCCGAAGCCATGCCCATCTTCCCGCTGGACGAAGCCGCCGCCCGCAATTTCTTCCTCACCCGCTTCACCCCGATGTCCGTGCAGCCGTTGCCGGATAATAGCGGGCTGGTCACGGGCTATTACGAGCCGCTGCTCTTCGGCTCGCGCCAATGCGGCGGGCGCTACACCACGCCGCTCTACCGCCTGCCGCCGGACCGCCAGGAAGGTGTGCCCTACTACGACCGCCGGGCGATCAACGAAGGTGCGCTGGCCAATCAAGGCCTGGAGCTGGTCTGTGTGGATGATCCCGTCGCCGCCTTCTTTCTGGAGATCCAGGGTTCGGGCCGCATCGCGCTGGAAGAGGGCGGCATCATGCGCGTCGGGTTTTCGGGTCAGAACGGTTATAAATATAATGGCATCGGCAAGGTGTTGATGGATCGCGGCGTGTTTGAAAAAGGCAAGGTGACCCTGCTCAAGCTCAAGCAATGGCTGCGCGAGCACCCGACCGAAGCGGTCGAAGTCATGCAGCAGAATCCGTCCTATGTCTTCTTCCAGGAACGCACCGGGGCGGACCCGAGCGAAGGGCCGCTGGGCGCGCAGGGTATTCCGCTCACGCCGCAGCGCTCGCTTGCGGTCGATCCGCGATTCGTGCCGTACGGCGCGCCCGTCTTCCTCGCCACCACCCTGCCCGCCGCGGTAATGCAGGCCCCGCTCAATGTGCCTTTCCGCCGCCTCTTCATCGCGCAGGATACGGGCGGGGCGATCAAGGGTCCGGCGCGGGCGGATCTGTTCTTCGGTTTCGAACCCCCGGCGGAAGCCCTGGCCGGCGGCATGCAGCAGAAGGGCATCTTCACCCTGTTGCTCCCCCCCGAGCTGGCGGCGCGGCTGGATGGCCGCATCCTCGAGTGAACGCCATGCCGCGCGATCCCTCCGATACCGGCGACCTCACCCCTTGGCTCGCCTTCTGCGCGGAGATTCTCCCGCTGCACGCCACACCCGAAGAAGCGCGGCGGATGACACGACCGCCGGAGGTGGAGGAAGAAGATTTCGAGGCGCTGCTGGCCAGTGAAGAAGGGCGGATATCTACCCTCCCCCCGCCCGCGGGGGGAGCCGGAGGGGGGTTGGTGCAACACGCACCGATCGGCACGAAACAACACTCAACCCGCAACCCCCAAGCCTTGGAGCGTGGCCGCGAACTGCGTCAGTCGGTCACTGAAAGCGAAAAGAAGCTGTGGGGTCAATTGCGCAGCAAGCAGATGTATGGCTTCAAATTCCACCGCCAGCAATCGGTGGGCGCCTACATCGTGGATTTTGTTGCGCATGAGGCGGCTTTGATCGTCGAACTCGATGGCGGGCAGCATGCCGAGCAGGAGAATTACGACACGCGGCGGACACGGTTTCTGGAACAGGCCGGGTTCCGCGTGCTGCGGTTCTGGAATCATGAAGTGATGGAGAATTTGGAAGGGGTTCTGCAGATCATTGGATCTGCCGTGCAAGTGGAGAGAACCCCCACCCTACCCTCCCCCGCGGGCGGGGGAGGACAAAAACCCCCTCCCAAACCCACCCCCACCCTCGGACAGTTCGACGGCGTCGATGCGGCCACCGCGCGGCGGATGAAGCGGGGGCAGCTGGTGCCGGATGCGGTGCTGGACCTGCATGGCTATTCGCTCGTCGAAGCCTTCTCTACGCTCGCCGCCCGCGTGCGCAGCAGCCGCGCGCAGGGTGTGCGTTTGTTGCTGGTGATCACCGGCAAAGGCCGCGCCCGCGGTCCGGGCGGCGTGGAGGGAGACGGGAAATTGCGCCAGGCTATGCCGCACTGGCTGGGGGACGCGATGATCCGGCCGCATGTGGTGGCCGCCACCGCCGCCAACCGCACGCATGGCGGCAGCGGCGCCTTTTATCTGTTGCTGCGCAAACCCGGTGCGCGCGGAGGATGAACATGACGGAAACAGAAACCCCCTTCGCCCTGCCCGGCCCGCATATTCTGGTGGTGGATGACGACGACGCCCTGCGCCATCTGCTCGCCATCTACCTGCGCACGCAGGATTTCGCCGTTTCCGAAGCGGCCAGCGCGGTGGAGGCCGAATCAATCCTCGGGCTGCTGATGCCGGATGCGCTGGTACTCGATATCATGATGCCCGGCGAAAGCGGCACCGCCTTCGCGCATCGTTTGCGCATCGGCGGCAACCGCCTGCCCGTGCTGTTGCTCTCGGCCAAAGGCAGTACGGAGGACCGCATCGAAGGATTGGAAGCCGGTGCTGACGACTACCTGCCCAAACCTTTCGAACCAAAAGAACTATTGTTGCGTTTGCGCAGCATCCTGGGTCGTAGCGCGCCAAGCGCTGCGCCCTCGGAAACGGCGCGATTCGGCCCTTTCGCCTGGCAGCTTTCGGAGGGCCTGCTGCGCCGGGAAGAAGAGATCGTGCATCTGACCGAATCGGAAACTATTTTGCTTGGGCAACTCGTCGCCGCCGAGGGGCGCACGCTCAGCCGCGAGACTTTGCTCCGCAGCCTGGGCGCGGAAAGTGGCGGCGAGCGGCAGATCGATGTCCTGGCTGGACGCCTGCGCAAGAAAATCGAGGACGATTCGGGGCGCCCGCGCTATCTTCTCACTGTGCGCGGTCAAGGGTACCGCCTGCGCATCGAACCATGAGCCTGCCATGAACGATCACGCCCTCTCTCCAAGCCCCGACCGGGAGCGCCGTTTCAAGCGGTGGCTTCCAACCAGCCTGTTCGCCCGCGCATTGCTCATCGTACTGCTGCCGATTCTGCTCGCCCAGGGCACGGCAGCCTGGCTGTTCTACAACCGGCATTGGGACAATATTCAGCGCTACCTCGCCAGTTCGGTGGCGGGCGACATCGCGCTACTGACCGAAAGTTTCGCGACCTCCGATACCAACGATCGCAAAGAATTGGCCGAACTGAGCAACCGCACCCTCGGCATCGGCATGAAATGGCAATCGGGAGGGCAGTTGCATGCCAACGCCGCCTCGCCCTTCGACGATTCGCTGTTCTCCGACGCTGCGCACCAGATCGAAGCGCGCATGCA
>CBDFGH010000009.1:0-87162 GCA_965247145.1 Rickettsiales bacterium | reverse complement strand
GTGCCTGTCATGGTCGGCGATCCGGTCAAGGCCAAGAAGATCAGCGACGTGCTGCTCGCCGAATATGGCGTGTACGTTCAGCCGATCAATTACCCGACCGTGCCGCGCGGCACCGAACGCCTGCGCTTTACGCCGGGTCCGACGCATGACGAGGGCATGATGCGCGACCTGACCAACGCGCTGGCCGAAATCTGGGGCCGGCTGGAGTTGCGCAAGGCGGCGTAGCGCCATCGCCATGGAGGCCTAGCATGACCGACTGGCGCATGGGACGGGGATTACTTGGTCCACTCAACCCATTGCTCGGCGACTGGCAGACCGCGCCCGGCGGCGAGGGTGATAGCCCGGCCAGCGCAATGCGATGCACGCGGAGCTTCCGCCCATTCGGCAAGGGCTGGATCGAACTCGACGCGCGCTGGGAGATGGGCGAGCGTGGGACCTATCGCGAGATCGCGCTATTCGGCGGCGCGGCGGAAGGCGGGATTAATGTATTTTCGTTCACCAACGATGGCAAAAGGTCCGAGGGACGGCTGACTGACGGATCGGACGTTCATTCACAGGCGCTGGCGTTCGAGGCGGAAATGCCTGCGGGACTGGCACGGATGATCTATTGGCCGGTCGATGAAGGGTTGGGCTTCCAGTTCGCGGTGGAACGCCGGGCCAAGAAGGGGTGGAACCGATTTCTGCGGCAAATCTACCGGCCAGCCTGATGCCGGCGATCAGGGCTTCCCCATTTCGCCCACGTTGCCCGCAAACTCCTCGAAATCCCTTGCCTCGCTAAAGTCGCGGTACACGCTGGCAAAACGGATATAGGCGACCGAATCGAGGCCCTTGAGCCCGTCCATTACCAACTCGCCGATCCGTTTCGACGATATTTCCGCCTCCCCCAACGTCTCCAACTGGCGCTGGATGCCCGAGACGAGGCGCTCGATCTGCACCGGCTCGATCGGGCGCTTGCGGGTCGCGATCTCGATCGAGCGGAGCAGTTTCTCGCGCTCGAACGGCTCCTTCTTGTCCTCGCTTTTGAGCACCACCAGTTCGCGCAGCTGGATGCGTTCGAACGTCGTGAAGCGCGCTGCGCACCCCTCGCACTGTCGCCGGCGGCGGATCGCGGCGCCATCCTCGGTTGGCCGCGAATCCTTTACCTGGCTGTCCTCATGTCCGCAGAAGGGGCATCGCATTCCTGGGTCCGTATCCTGCTAGTCGACCACGGACCCTATCGGATCACGCCTTCTTGGCGAAGCGATTATAGGCCATGATGCCGCCGCCGATGATCGCGCCGGTTGCCATCGAGATGGGGAGCAGGATCGCGGCCACCGCACCGACCGCGGCGGCGCCAGCGATCTTCTGCGCGTTCTCGTCCTTCATCAGCCCGCGCGCGGCCTGTTCGGCTTCGGCGGCGCTGTTCATCACGAAGGTCTTGGCCGATTCGAACGTGCTCTCGCCGTCGCTCGAAACAAACGCACCGCAGTTCGAACAATATTTCGCGCCTTCGGCCAGGGCAGCGTCGCAATGCGGGCACATGCGGGTCAGATTCTCGGTCATCTTCACAGTCCTTGATAGATCGGGAACCGGTGACATAGTGCATTAACACGCTGCTGCACAGCATTTTCTATCTGGGCATCACCCTGTTCACCATTTTTAGCCAATCCGTCGAGCACGTCGGCGACCATATTGCCGATCTCGCGGAACTCGGCGGGACCGAATCCGCGCGTCGTGCCGGCGGGGGAGCCGACGCGGATGCCGCTGGTTTTCACGGGCGGCAGCGGGTCGTTGGGGATGCCGTTCTTGTTGCAGGTGATGCCGGCGCGTTCGAGCGCTTCGTCGGCGTCCTTGCCGGTGACGCCGAGCGGGGTGAGATCGACCAGCGCGAGATGCGTGTCGGTGCCGCCCGACACGAGGTTACAGCCGCGCTCCTTCAACGTCGCCGCCAGCACCTTGGCATTCTCGATGATCGCGGCGCTGTACAGTTTGAAATCGGGCCGCAGCGCTTCGCCGAACGCGACCGCCTTGGCGGCGATGACGTGCATCAGCGGTCCGCCCTGCAGCCCCGGGAACACCGCCGAGTTGATCTTCTTCGCAATCGCCTCGTCGTCGGTCATCACCATCCCCCCGCGCGGGCCCCGCAGCGTCTTGTGCGTGGTGGTGGTGACGACGTGCGCATGGCCGAACGGGGTCGGGTGGACGCCGCCCGCCACCAGCCCGGCGAAATGCGCCATGTCGACCAGGAACAGCGCGCCCACTTCGTCGGCGATGGCGCGGAACTTGGCGAAATCGATCTGGCGCGGATAGGCCGACCCGCCGGTGATGATCAGCTTCGGGCGATGCTCCTTGGCTTTGGCCAGCACTTCGTCGAAATCGATCAAATGCGTGTCGGCGGTGACACCATATTGCACCGCGTTGAACCATTTGCCCGACATCGCGGCCTTGGCGCCGTGGGTGAGATGCCCGCCGGCGTCGAGGCTGAGCCCCATGATCGTGTCGCCGGGCTTCGTCAAAGCAAGCATCACCGCGCCGTTGGCTTGCGCCCCCGAATGCGGCTGGACGTTGGCGAAGCCGCAATTGAAGAGTTGCTTGGCGCGGTCGATCGCCAGCTGTTCGACCTCGTCCGACGGGTGGCAACCCTGATAATAGCGCTTGCCCGGATACCCTTCGGCATATTTGTTGGTGAACACCGACCCCTGTGCTTCGAGCACGGCCTTGGAGACGATATTCTCCGACGCGATCAGCTCGATCTGGTTCTGCTCGCGCGCCAGTTCGTGGCGCACCCCGGCGAACACCGCCGGATCGGTCTCGGCGAGGCCGTGGGTGAAGAATCCATCCGGCTGGACGTCGTGAAGCGTAGTGGGATTGGTGCTCATACGGACTCCCTGGCCGATAATTTATCGACGCGATGCTGGTGGCGGCCCCCGGCGAAATCGGCGGAGAGGAAAGCTTTCAGGCAGGCGATCGCCATGTCGGGGCCGATCAGCCGCGCGCCCATCGCGATCGCATTGGCGTCGTTGTGCGTGCGCGCGAGCGTCGCCGACAGCGGTTCGCTCACTAGGGCGCAGCGACAGCCGGGGTTGCGGTTGGCCGCGATCGCGATGCCGATCCCGGACCCGCACAGGGCGATGCCGCGCTCCGCCGCGCCGCTGGCGACGGCATCGGCGAGCTTGTAGCCGTAATCGGGGTAATCGACGCTTGCCGTGTCGTACGGGCCGAGATCGTCGACCTCATGCCCCGCGTCGCGCAACCACTCGGTCAGCGTCGTCTTCAGGGCGACGGCGGCGTGATCGGACGCGATGGCGATGCGCATGGCCGGGGCGGTAATCCTTCGGGTTGGATGCTGCGCCCCTTACGCGGGCCCGCGCGCGTGCGCCACCCCCATCACGCTATCGTATGGCGAAACCACCATTCGGGCGGCAATATACCTTGAGTCGAAGGCGATTGCCGATAGAATATTGTGCAAAACGGGGATGGCGGGCGATGGCAAGGATCGTGGTACCGGCGGCGCGGAGCCGGCAGGGAAGTCTGACGCTCTACGCCACGTCGATGACGGTGCGCGACGTGGTCAAGCCTGGCTTCTACAATGTCGAGACACTCGACCCCGAACATGGCGAGCGCGGCTATCAGCGGTTGCTCAACGTGTCACGAGCCAAACGCCTGGCCGACTATGTCGTTGCCGGGCAGGATAGTCGCGATGCCTTCCTGCCGACCTCGGTTTTTCTGGCGACCGACAAGTCGATCCTGATCGACGAACGCACCAACACGATTGAGATCGACACCGATGTGGTTGGTCCGTTCAGTGTCGTCGATGGCCAGCACAGGTTGGAAGGGCTGCGGATGGCGGCCGAGCGCGACCCGCGGGTGCTTGACTTCGAAATACCGGTGAATATCGCCGTCAACTTACCGCGACTGGCGCAGATGTGCCATTTTCTGATCGTCAATACGACTCAGAAAAGCGTCGATAGGGCGGTCGAGCAGCGCATCGTGCAACGTCTGACCGAAGCGCTCGAGATGGAGGACATGCCGAGCCTGCCACGCTGGATCTTGCGGACGGTCGAGAAAGGCGAGGTCGATAAGGCGCTGAAGCTAATCGACTATCTCAACGTGACTGAGGGATCGCCGTGGCTCGGGCGGATTCAGATGGCCAATGTCGAAGCCAAGAGCGGGGCGATCAACCAGAAATCTTTCGTAACCTCGGTCGTCCGCTATGTTCTGACCGCGAACAATCCCTTGCTCGCGTTGCGCGATTCCGACCGTGAGAAGCGCGTTTTCCTCAATTACTGGAAGGCAATTGCCGAACTGCTCGACGACGGCGATGCAACCACCTTGTTCAAATATAACGGCGTCGAATTGTTCTGCCGCTTCTCGATCCCGTTCTTCGTAAAGATGATGGACAAGAGCAGCTTCACGGTGGCAGCTATGGCCGAGCAGCTACAGGCCACCTTCGATAATATGGAAGGCGAATATGCCGCGGTCGGCCATCCCGAATGGTGGCATCTGGGCGGCAAGGCGGGGATGCTCAATTCGGCGGCGCTGACCGTGGCGGTGCAGGAAATGGCTCGGGCGTTGCATAAATCGTCGCTATCGAACATCGAGATATGAAGGTCAGCGATCTGACGCCGCCCGTTTCTAATAACGTCCCCTTTCGGCGCGATCAGCTTTCGCTCGTCCCAGCCAAGCCGGGTTGCTATGTACTGACCACAGTCGACGGCACGATACTCTATGTAGGACTGGCGACGACTTTGAGATCGCGCATGGGGCAGCACCTCGATACGCCCGAGAAGGTGGCGGCGACCGCGCTGGGCCGGGCGCGACTGTTTTATTGGCACGAATGCATAACGCTCGAAGTGATCGAACGGACGTGGCTAAACAGTCATTTAATCGCACAGGGAATGCTGCCTGTGCTAAACCGAGCGATGTCGCCGGTAAGCGTTTGACATCATCGCTACCTGGTGGTCGTGATGGCGTAATGACGCCGAAATAGCGTACGCCGTTGACAGGCGGGGCCGCAAACGCGCAACCGCGCGACCGTGACCCAGCAACCCGTCATCGTCCTCGTTCGCCCCCAATTGGGCGAGAATATCGGCAAGGCGGCGCGCGCCATGCTCAATTTCGGGCTGACCGACCTTCGGCTGGTGCTCCCGCGCGACGGCTGGCCCAATCCGGGCGCGGGGCCGGCGGCGTCGGGGGCGGATATCGTGCTCGAACGCGCGCAGGTGTTCGCCAACGTTGCCGCCGCGGTCGCCGATTGCGCACATGTCTATGCGACCACGGTGCGCAAGCGCGGCGTGACCAAGCCGGTGGTGACGCCCGAAGCGGCGGCGCGCGACATCCACGCCGCGCCGGGCCGATCGGCCATTCTGTTCGGCCCCGAACGCTCGGGGCTGGACACCGACGACGTCGCGGTCGCGCGATCGATCATCACCGTGCCGATCAACCCGGCGTTCGGCAGCCTCAACCTCGCCCAGGCGGTGATCCTGGTCGCGTACGAATGGTCGAAACGCGTCGTGCTGGCCCAGCCGCCCGAAACCGATTTGCCGCCGCCCGCTCTACAGGAAGAGCTGGACGGCATGATCGACCAGCTCAATACGATGCTCGACGAATCGGGCTTCTACTTCCCGCCCGATCGCACCCCCGTCACCCGGCGCACGTTGCGTACGCTGCTGACCAAGCCCGGCTGGTCGAGCCAGGAAGTGCGGACGGTGCGCGGGGTGCTGTCGGCGCTCGCCAATCCACGACAGCGAGGCTGACGTTTTTCCTCTTTCGCCGCACGTACGAAATCGATAGCATCGCGCCAGCCGATTCCTGGAGTTAGATATGCGTTTCAAGACGATGGCGTTCGCCGCAATGGTATCGGTCGCGATGCCCGTGATCGCCCAGACCGACAATGGCGCGACGCCAAATCCCGACCCGAAGCCGAAAAAAGAGCGCAAGATATGTCGGGCGCTGCCGGCGAGGACGGGTTCCAATATGACACCATCGGTATGCCATACAAAGACCGAATGGGCGATGATCGACAACAATGGGGTCGATCCCATGGCGAACGGTTCCGGGCGGTCGAGCACCGATACCGGAAATCTCGGCCCTGGGGTTCACTGATCATTCAACGACAGTTAAGCTGACGTTTTCCATCTTTTGCACGTGCGGCAAATCTGGTACCGATCGGCCAACCCGAAAAAGTGGAGTGTCTCATGCGTTTCAAGATGATGGCGCTCGCCGCCGCCGTTTCGTTCACCCTGCCGCTCGCCGCCCAGACGGGCGATTCCACGACGGCAACGCCGAAGAAGGAAAAGAAGGTCTGCCGCCGGCTCGAACAGACCGGCTCGTTCCTGGGCTCGCGTCCGATCTGCCACACCAAGGCCGAATGGGCGCAGATCGACGAAGCGAACAACAGCAATGCCGGCAAGGCGCTCGATGCCGGCCGTGACGTTCGCAACCGGAACGCTAGCGGCGGATTCTGACCGACCCTTGACCGGAGCGCGCTTATTCCATAGAGGCGCGCGCTTCGCAATCGGCCCCGCATTCCGGTGAAGCGGCGGCCCTGCCGATCTCTATGATCCAAGCAGAGCGATACCGGACTTGAACGTTATAGCGATTGAAGGAAGACCGATGACCAAGCGCACCAGCGCCAAGCACAAGCTCGACCGCCGCATGGGCGAGAACATCTGGGGGCGGCCCAAGTCCCCGGTGAACAAGCGCGAATATGGCCCCGGCCAGCACGGCCAGCGCCGCAAGGGCAAGGTCAGCGATTTCGGCATCCAGCTGCGTGCCAAGCAGAAGCTGAAGGGCTATTACGGCGACGTTACCGAAAAGCAGTTCAAGGCGTGCTATGCCGAGGCCGCGCGGATGAAGGGCGATACCGGCCAGAATCTGATCGGCCTGCTCGAACAGCGGCTCGACATGATCGTCTATCGCGCGAAGTTCGCGCCGACGATCTTCGCCGCGCGCCAGCTGGTCAGCCACGGCCACATCCGCGTCAACGGCGTGAAGTGCAACATCGCCTCGCGCCGCTGCTTTGTCGGCGACGAAGTCACGCTGGGCGCCAAGGCCAAGGACATGGCACTGGTGATGGAAGCGCAGAGCCTGGCCGAGCGCGAAATCCCCGAATATGTCGCCCCCGACGGCAACGCGAAGGTGACCTTCACGCGCGTGCCGACGCTCGACGAAGTGCCGTATCCGGTGAAGATGGAGCCGAATCTGGTCGTCGAATTCTACTCGCGCTGATCCGGTTGACCGGGCGATACATGAACAGGGCGGTCCTGCGGGGCCGCCCTTTTCATGTGGTCGCCGTCCGACCTATAGTCGTGCGGCGAGGGATCAGATGACCGCCACCATTCGCCCGATCGATCCGGCTTCGCTGCTGCGCATGATAAGCGTCGCGATCGGACTGGCGTGCGGTTCGGCGCTTGCCTTCGCGCTGTTGTTTGCCGCGATGGTGAATATGGCGGCCGGCGGGGTCGGATTGTCGCTCTGGCTCGCCGCGGTCGTGGCGGCGCATGGCGGCTTCATTGCGATGATCGCCGATCTGGGGTTCCGCGCCCGGATTGCGCCGGGGGGCGAGCGATCGCCGTTTCGCCGCTCGCTCGTCGTCGCCGCGAAAGGCGCGGTTCCGGTCGCCGTGCCGCTGGCGGCGGCAATCGGGCTGGTCGCGATGACTGGCGATCTACGCTGGTCGCTGCTCGGTTGGGGCGCGCTGGTCGCCACCGCGATCCCGGCGCTGGTGCTGATCGAGGTGCCGGGCTGGCCGATCCAGATCTGCGCCGGCGAATGCTGGGGATTGATGAAGGGCGGTGTCGTGGCGGGACCGTTGCTCGGCGCGTACCTGTTCCTGGCCAGCTTCTCTGCCGCTTTGCTGTCGGTGTTCGCGGTGCGGTCGGTGAAGGCCGACTAGGGCGCCATCCCCATCGATGTCCGTAAAAAGGCGTCGGCCTTGGCCAGCAACTGCGCACGCACGGCGCTGTCGTCGAGTTGGTGGTCGAGCCCGTCAAACGCGACGAGTTCGACCGCGCCGCCCGCGCTTTTGATCTTGTCGGCCATCAGCCGCGATTCGCCGATCCCGACATTCTGGTCGCGGTCCCCGTGAAAGAGCAATACCGGTGCCTTGATCTTCGCGGCATTGCGCGCCGGCGACCCTTCGGTCACCCACGCGCCATGGCCGATGAACGCATCGACCTGCGGAAAGTTGGCGAAGTCGCGCGATTCGTTGCGCAACGTGTCGAGGTCGGTGACGGGCGCCACCGCGACGATCGCCTTGAACAGGCTAGGATCGAGCACCGACACCTGCAGCGCGGCATAGCCACCATATGACCAACCGACGATCGCCAGCTTCGATGGATCGGCAATGCCCGACGACACCAGCCAGCGACCGGCATCGTTGACGTCGCCGATCGCGGTGCGCCACGACTGGAACCCGTTCTTCTGGTACCAAGCGTCGCCATAGCCGGTCGATCCGCGGAATTCCGGCTGGATGACGGCGTAACCCCGCGCCGCGAAGAATTGCGATAGCCAGTCGAACCCCCATTCGTCGCGCGATCCGGGGCCGCCATGCGGCATCACGATCGCGGGAAGGTTCTTGCCGTCGCTGCCCGCGGGCAGTGTCAGATAGGCGGGAATGACGGTGCCGTCCGCCGCCTTGTAGGTGATCGGCTTCACCGTCGCGAGCGTGACCCCGGCGAGGTCGGGCCGCGTCGGCAGGATGATCGTCAGCGCCTTCGCCTTTTTGTCGAACAGGTAATATTTGCCGGGATCGACGTCGCTGCCGGCAAACAGGATCAGCTTGTTCTCGTCCGCGCTGGCATCGACAAAGGTAATGAGCCGTCCGGGCAGCGCTTTCGCCAGGCTGGCCTGCAATGCCTTTAGCGCGGGATCGAAAAACACCGCCTCCCGCTTGTCGGTGGCATAGCTGGCGCCGACCACGCGGCCCTGCCGGCCGATCGCGATCAGTCCGTCGATATCGACGTCGGGGCGTTCGACCAGCATCGTCTTGGTTAGATTGGCGTCGAGCGTGACGCTGTAGAGTGCGGTCCGCCCGTTGCGATTTTCGAAGCCATAGGCGACATTCTTGTCGCGATCGCTCGCGACCGGCGTGAACCCCGTGGTGCGGTCGCCGACGATTTCGTTGACCGCGAGCTGTTTCCAATCGCGGGAGCCCGGCGCGCGGTACGAATAGGTGATGCGATTGCCGGCATAACCGCTGTTCATCCGGGACCGCGTACCCATGACGCGGACATTGCCCTGACCATCGCTGACATAATCGATCGCGGCGCCGTTTGGCGGCTCGACGATCTTGCGCGACAGGGTGTTCGTATCGACCAGATCGACGCCCAGCCCCTCGCGCGCGTTGGTGGTGAACGAACCAGTCGACATTTCGGGGACGTACGAGTGCGTCATCAAGGCCGATCCCGCCCCGCCTGCGCCCCAGTCGATCAAATCGCCGCCATTCGCGTTGAAACCCAGCGCCTGGCCGGTGCTCTTGGGGGTCAATTGCTTGAGGCCGCTGCCATCGGCGTTGATCGCGACAACGCGCGTGTAGCCGTACACAGCGCCGCCGTTGCTCATCGTCAGGTAGATGCGGCAGATCAGCCGGGTGTCGGTCGACCAATGGCAATCGGTCAACTGGTCGCCGCGCCCGGTCGACGCCAGGATGGCCTTGGGCAGCGCCGCGTTCGCGGTGTCGGCGACGATCAGCGCCAGGCCGCGGCCTCGCGCCGGGATCAGCATGGCGACTTTCGTGCCGTCGGGCGACAGGCTGATCTGCTGGATGTATTCACGCTGCCCGAACGCCGCGGCGGTCTGCGCGGCGCCCTTGGGCGGAGCGTCGGCCGCGAACGCCTGCGCCGCCAACGGCGCCAGCACCAGACCAATCAACGTCAACCCCGTAATACGCATATCCAGCCCCTATGCTCTTGAAACCGCGACACTAGCCCACGCGCGGTTTGGCGCAAGCGTGTCCCGCATCTTGCGTCGCCGCGGGGGCGCTGCCAGACATCGCGCACGCTTTCGCGAAAGGTCGATCATGCGCCGCCTCATTCTCGCCGCCCTTATCGTTGCCGCTCCCGCGCTCGCCCAATCGAGTACGCCGGCAATCTCGGTCGATACGCTCAAGGATGTGACCCGCACGCTCTCGTCCGACGATTTCGAGGGGCGCGCGCCGACTACGCCGGCGGAAGCCAAGGCGACCGGCTATATCGTCGAACGGATGAAGGCGGCGGGGCTGCAGCCGGGCAACAACGGTTCGTGGTTCCAGGACGTGCCGCTGGTCGAGCTCAATGCGCAGAACATGACGCCGATGACCTTTACCGGGGGCAAGACCCCGGTCAGCCTGACCTATCGCACCGACATGGTGCTCGCGACGTACCGCGTCACGCCCCGGATCGACATCAGGAATTCCGCTGTCGTGTTCGTCGGCTACGGCATCAACGCGCCCGAAAAGGGCTGGAACGATTATGCCGGGGTCGATGTGAAGGGAAAGACCGTCATCGTCCTGGTCAACGACCCCGATTGGCAGAAGCCCGAACGGAGCGGCCTCTTCGAGGGCAAGGCGATGACCTATTACGGGCGTTGGACCTACAAGTTCGAGGAAGCCGCGCGGCAGGGCGCCGCCGCGGTGCTGATCGTTCACGATACCGAGCCGGCGGCCTATGGCTGGGGCGTGGTGCAGTCGAGCTGGACCGGACCGCAGCTCGAGCTAGACGCGAAGGGCGATCATTTGGATCAGTCCAAGGCGATCGGCTGGATGCAATTGGCGAAGGCGAAAGAATTGTTCGCCAGCGCGGGCAAGGATTTCGCGAAACTGTCGGCGGCGGCGAAGGTCAAGGGCTTCAAGGCCGTCCCGTTTGGCGTCAAGGCGTCGGTGAGCTTTAGCAACACGATCAAGCGCCAGGCGTCGAAGAACGTCATCGGTATCCTGCCCGGCACCGAGCGGCCCGACGAGACCGTCATGTACACCGCGCATTGGGATCATCTCGGCCGCTGCGACGCGGTCAAGGGCGACGACATCTGCAACGGCGCGCTCGACAATGCGTCCGGCGTCGCCGGGCTGATCGCGCTGGCCGAGGCGCAAGTGAAGGCGGGGCCGGCCAAGCGCAGCATGGTGTTCATGTCGGTGACCGCCGAGGAATCGGGGCTGCTCGGCTCCAAATATTATGCCGAGCACCCGGTCTATCCGCTGAGCAAGACGGTGGGCGGGGTAAATATGGACGGATTGAATGTAATCGGGCCGTCGCGCGACGTCGTCGTCACCGGCTATGGCAAGTCCGAGCTCGAGGATTGGATCAAGCCGCTGATCGCGGCGCAGGGCCGGGTGATGAAGCCCGAGCCCAATCCCGAACGCGGCGGCTATTTCCGCTCGGACCATTTCAGCTTCGCCAAACTGGGCGTGCCGATGTTCGACGGCGGATCGGGCGAGGACCTGGTCGATGGCGGGGTCGCGAAGGGCCATGCCGCGGTGCTCGACTATATCGCCAACCGCTATCACAAGCCGCAGGACGAATATGATCCGGCGTGGAACTGGGCGGGCGCGGTGCAGGATCTGACGCTGTATTTCCAGCTCGGCCGTCAGCTGGCGATGGGGAATGACTGGCCCAATTGGTACAAGAGCGCCGAATTCCGCGTGATCCGCGACAAGGACCGCGCCGCCAAGTGACTCGCCTGCCGCCGCCCAAGCCCGAATGGGCAGCCCACAAGGCGGTGTGGATCGGCTTTCCGAGCCACCCTGAATTGTGGGAACTCGACCTCGAGCCGGCGCGCGACGAAGTGATCGCGTTCGCCGAAGCGGTGCATGCCGGGGGCAAGGGCGAACAGGTGCTGCTGGTCGCCGCCGACGAGGAAGCGGCGTCGGCGGCCCGCCGGCGCGCGGGCGATATCGCGAAGATCGTGGTGCAGCCGTTCGGCGATATCTGGCTGCGCGATACCGCGGCGATCATCCGCGGCGACGGCGTCGCGGCCGATTTCCAGTTCAACGGCTGGGGCGGCAAATATGATCTGCCGGGCGACGATGACGTCGGGCTGCGGCTGGCGCGGGCGCGTGGCAAGCGCTGCGAAAGCTTCAACTGGATTCTCGAAGGCGGGGCGATCGACGGCGACGGCACCGGGCTGGTGGTGACGACCGAGCAATGCCTGCTCAACCGCAACCGCAACGGCGCGATGACGCGCGGCGAGATCGAGCAATTATTGTACCGCGACCTCGGCTATGACGAGGTGCTGTGGCTCGGCGACGGGCTGCTCCACGATCATACCGACGGGCATGTCGACAACCTCGCGCGGTTCGTCGCGCCGCGCACGCTGGCGGTGCCGGCGGCGAGCGACAACGATCCCAACTGGCAGGTCTATCAGCGCGCCGCGCAGCGCGCCACCCAGCAGGACGGCGTGACCGTGGTGTCTGTGCCGTCGCCCGGCCGCGTGCTGCGCGACGAGGAGATCGTGCCGGCGAGCTACATGAACTTCTATATCGGCAATGCCAGCGTGGTGGTGCCGCTGTACGGCAGCGACAACGACCAAGCCGCGGTCGCCGCGATCGGCGCGCTGTTCCCGGGGCGGCAGGCGGTCGGCATCCGCGCCGACCACATCCTGACCGGCGGCGGTAGCTTCCACTGCATCAGCCAGCAGATTCCGATTTAGGTCGGCACTCCTGCGAAAGCAGGAGTCCAGGGTTACAGACGAAACGGCTTTTGGCTCTGGGTTCCTGCTTTCGCAGGAACACAGGAAGCTACTGCAACGTCACCCGGTCCTCGCCGTCGTGGCGGCCGAAGAACTGCATCAGCTGGACGATCAGTTCGGCGCGCGCTGCCAGGTCCGCGGCTTCGAGCAGTGCCTGCTTCGCCGCCGAATCGAACGGCGCGATCTGGGCGATGCCGTTGACCAGCGCTTCGTCGTCGAGCCGCGCGACCGAATCCCAATCGACCGCATAGCCCTGCGCGTCGGCGAAGCGGCGCGATTCGGTTTCGAGCGCCGCGCGGTGCGCGATCGACAGCGCCTCGGGCTCGGCGGCTTCGGGCAGCAGATCGGCTTCGACCTGGCGGAACGGCGTCGTCACGTCGAGTTCGCGCACGATGCGGAACAGCGACACGCCCTCCAGCACGATGTCGTAGCGCCCATCGTCCATCGCTTCGACGTCGGCGATCCGCCCGACACAGCCGAGATCGAACAAGGGCTGGCGCTGGGTATCGGGGCCGCGCATGCCGGCGACGCGCGGCTGGATCATCCCGATCCGCCGGTCGCGCGCCATCGCGTCGCTGATCATCGCGCGATAGCGCGGCTCGAAGATGTGCAGCGGCAAGTGCATGCGCGGGAACAGCAGCGCGCCGCCCAAGGGAAAGATCGAGAGGCGCGTGGTCACGTGAACAGAATCGCCGACAGCCGGCGGCGCAGGCCCGACACCCAGGGGTCTTCGAGTCCGACGACTTCGAGCAATTTCAGGAACTGCGCGCGTGCCGCGCCGTCGTTCCAGTCGCGATCCTTGGCGACGATCGCCAGCAGCGAGTCCGCTGCCGCGTCGCGTTCGCCCGCCGCCATCTGCGCGTTGGCGAGGTCGAAGCGCGCCTGCAAATTCTCCGGATCGGCCGCGGCGGCGGCAACCAGCGGCGCTAGGTCGGCGGCGGGCGGTGCCGAGCGCGCCAGATCGACCGCGGCGCGCGCGCGGTCGAGTTCGGGCGCCTTGGCGGCGTATTCTGGAACGGCGGCGAGCGCCGCTTCGGCGTCATCGAGCCGCGCCGCGGCGACCAGCGCACGGACGCGGCCCGACACCAGCTCGGGGTGATCGGGCGCGATCTCGGCGATCTGATCGAACACCGACAATGCCCGCTCCGCGTCGCCCTCCGCCAAGACTTGCTCGCCCATTGCGATCAGCGGCTCGATCTCGGCCTCGGTCTGCGCTTCGGCGCTGTCGACCGGCAGCTGCGTCAGGATCTGGTCGAGCATCGCCTTCAACTGCGATTCGGTGCGCGCGCTGGTCAGGTCGGCGACCAACTGCCCCTGGAACATCGCATAGACGGTGGGGATCGACTTGATCTGGAATTGCGCGGCGATGAACTTGTTCTTGTCGGTGTCGATCTTGGCGAGCAAGACGCCCTTGTCGGCATAATCCGCCGCGACCTTTTCGAGGACCGGCGACAGCGCCTTGCACGGCCCGCACCATTCGGCCCAGAAATCGATGATCATCAGCTTGGTCATCGACGGTTCGACGACGTCGCGGCGGAACGCCTCCACGGCTTCCTGTTCTTGCGGGGTCATTCCAAGCGTGGCCAACGTACGTCTCCGGGTCTTCGTGGAACCCCTTATGTGGGTTCCGGCGCGCGCAAGCCAAGGCTTTTCGACGCGCCACGCGGGACTTGCGAAGGCGCAGGGGCGATGCTAGTGGCCCCGCTCCTTACCCGCCCGTGGTTCACGGGCCGGCGCCAGAGCGGGCGTAGCTCAGGGGTAGAGCACAACCTTGCCAAGGTTGGGGTCGAGGGTTCGAATCCCTTCGCCCGCTCCAGTATTCATTAATTATATCAATGGCTTACGGTCGATCTGCGGAAGCGGTTGGTTCGGGCTATTGCGAGGGGCTACCGCCGGTCCACCACGAGCGCCCGAAAATCCGCTGTCGTCCCGTGCAGTCCGGGGGCGGTTTTCTGGCGCCGTAGCCACCGAAAGCACCTCGCCGGAGAATTGGCCCCCATGGCACCTTCTCTGTTCAAACCCGTGAACAGTGGAGGCATTGATGCTCACTTATACCGAACCGCTTACGAGAAGCGAGCTCGCTCGCCAACTCGGCATATCCCGCACAAGCCTGTGGAATTGGGAACGCGATGGCCGCATCCCCGCCGCCGCTCGCGTGTCCGGCAATCGATCGGATCTCTCCCGCGGCGGCATTGCTGCGCGATCCGCTGGATTGGGCGAAGCTGCGGACGGACATCGCCGACCTGCGCGCCCGCATCCGCACCGAACATGCAGCCACCAGCGAATGGGACGTGAAATACGCCGATGGCGGTCTGCTGGAGATCGATTTCCTGCTGCAAGGTTTAGCACTCGCCTTTGCGCCGCAGGCGTTGCCATGCCCCACCATCGCACTGCTGGTCCCGCTTGTTGCCGCCCAAAGATTGGCGAAGCATCAGGGATTGGGGCAGGATCAAGCGCAGCTTCTTCAATCGAGCTATGATCTTCAACTCAAGGTTCTGACCCTGCTGCGGCTCTGCCAGCCGGATGCGCGGCAGATACCTTCTGAAAGCGTGCGGCGGCTGGCAGCGGAAATCTTGGGCTTGCCATCGGGCACTTCGCTTGCCACTCTGCTGAAAGATTCCGCTGCGCAATCGCACGCGATGATTATGGGATCGCTGGGCAGAGGAGTCTAGCTTGCCACTTCTCACGTCTTCCTGCGCGAAGTCGCAGGATCCCGTGCCATAAAAACTTTGAGATCCTGCGACTTCGCGCGGGATGACGATGACAGGAGAAAAACACATGACCGAAGCCGCCGCCATTGCCGCGCCCGCACCCATCCTCCCCGAGCTGGGCAGCAAAGCACCGGCTTTCACACTGCCTACCGATGGCGGTCGCGAAGTTTCGCTTGCCTCCTTGAAGGGCAAAAAAGTGGTGCTTTATTTCTACCCGAAGGACGACACCCCCGGCTGCGCCACGGAAGCAAAAGACTTCCGCGACCTGCAGGCCGAATTCGCGGCCGCCAATACGATCATCATCGGCCTGTCGAAAGACGATGTGAAAAGCCACGACAAATTCAAAGCCAAGCACGCACTCAACTTCGATCTCGCCTCCGACAACGCGGAAACCTGCGAGGCCTACGGGGTATGGGGCGAGAAGAACATGTATGGCCGCACATATATGGGCGTCCTGCGCACGACATTTCTTATCGATGAAAACGGCATCATCGCGCAGGTCTGGCCGAGAGTATCGGTGACCGAGCATGCGAAAGAGGTGCTGAACGCCGCAAAAACTAGATGTTAGATATTTTGCTTATGAACGTCTATCGCAATGCGCGACCCGGCCCCTTGTGTTCAAAACCCGATCTGACCTCCCCAACTTTGCCTACACGGGAGGGATCGGTCAAAGTGGCAGCATTTTCTAAATCAAAGCGGATGCACGAAGCCACGTTGAGATCAAAACCTTTTTTGCCGCAAAAATGTTCCAATAAATCATCGAATTGTTGGATCGCTCCAGCGCGAATCGAATTCGCCAGATTTTCATTTCTTATCGCGTGAATAGCTAGGCCTGCTTTGAGTACAAGATTGTCATTGCCAAGGATCGCGTCCACATGATCCGGCACATGTTTTTGCAGGATCGGCAGCAACAATGCCTTCGTCTCGTCTGTTTTCGTATTCATCGATTTTCCCCCTCGGATTGAAATAGAAGAACAGTATAAATGCTGTGTGTTAAGATATGATGACTAACAGCGGAAGTAAGTCAGCCACCCTAACGGCAGCCCGCTGCAGCTGTCCACACGCTCATGGACGATGCACTTTTCGGGCGGGGGTTTGTCCCAGGTGCTGGGGCGGAAAGCGGGGCCTTTGCTGTTGATCGCATCCGGCCCGGGCCTCACGCTACGGGGTTTCGGGCTTTTGGGATTGGTCAGGCAGGTATAGATCGAGCTATCCGGGCCTTGCATGATGACTTGGATGTCGCCGCCTTTCAGCGGCGTCACATCCGCCACCATGGCCGTGCCTGCCGGATGGGCGCCGATGCAGCCTTTCACGCCGGGATAGAGATCGGGCATGTAATGGCTCCAATCCTTCGCCACCTTCATCGTACCGGTATAACTCACACAGGTGGGCGGGGTCGGTTCCTTGAAATCTTTGTAGGAGGTGATGCAGCCCGAAAGCATGAACATCGCCGTGCCCAGCGAAAGCGCGCGGATGGTGGAATGCGGCATGATCGGCCCCCGGTGATTGCTGGCCGAATGATACGCCAATCCCGCCGCATTGTCATCCCGGGACGAGCCTGGAATGGCAGAGCGATAATCTGATTCCTCAAGCCACCTTCTATAACCCGCTATTCGCTTCTCAAGCCACCTTCTGTGGCTTGAGGGCATATTGCTGGATCAAGGTCTCGGCGATCTGAACGGCATTGAGCGCCGCGCCTTTGCGCAGATTGTCGGAGACGCACCAGAAGCTCAAACCATGCTTCACCGTCGGGTCTTTGCGCAGGCGGGAGATGAACACACCGTCCTCGCCCACCACTTCGGCGGGGGTGGCGTAGCCGCCCGGCTCGCGGCGATCCAGCACCACCACGCCCGGCGCGTCCGCCAGCACTTCGTAGGCATCCTCCACCGTGATCTCGTTCTCGAATTCCACATTCACCGATTCGGAATGCCCGATGAAAACCGGCACGCGCACGCAAGTCGCGTTCACCAGAATGTTCGCGCCCATGATCTTGCGGGTCTCCTCGACCATCTTCCATTCTTCTTTCGTGCTGCCGTCTTCCATGAACACGTCGATCTGCGGGATGACGTTGTAGGCGATGCGTTTGGGGAATTTCTTGGGGGATTGGTCCGTGCTCATGAACATGCCCTTGGTCTGCTCATACAGCTCGTCCATGCCTTCCTTGCCCGCGCCCGAGACGGACTGGTAGGTGCTGACCACCACGCGCTTGATCTTGGCCTGGTCATGCAATGGCTTCAGCGCCACCACCATCTGAATGGTCGAGCAATTGGGGTTGGCGATGATTTTGAAACGCGCGAAATCGCGTAAAGCGTCGCCGTTCACTTCCGGCACCACCAGCGGCACGTCCGGGTCCATGCGGAAATGCGAGGTATTGTCGATCACCACCGCACCGGCGGCGGCGGCTTTCGGCGCGAAGACTTTGGAGATGCTGGCGCCGGCGGAAGAGAGTACGATATCGGTGCCTTTGAAGTCGTACTTATCCAGCGACTGCACGGTGAGGATCTTGTCCTCGCCGAAACTCACCTGCTTGCCTTCTGAGCGGTCCGAGGCCAGCGCCACTACTTCCCGCGCAGGAAACTTCCGCTCATCGAGAATTTTGAGAATTTCGCGACCGACGTTTCCCGTCGCGCCGACAACGGCGATTTTGTAGCTCATGATTTTTTCTTCTTTCGTTTTCGTCATTCTGTGGGCCCGAAGGGCAGCGCAGGATCTCTGTGTTATTGCGGATAGGGTTCCTGCGCTCCGCTGCGCGGCCGCAGGATGACGGCTTGGGATTTAGGCCGCTGCCTTGTTCTTCGCCAATGCTTCCAGCGTTTTCAAAATCGCATCGCCCATCGCGCCCGTGCCCACTGTCTTCGCACCTTTTTCCGCGATGTCCGCCGTGCGAATTCCCTCGCCCAGCACCTGGCTCACCGCCGCTTCCACCAGATCCGCCTGCGCCCCGAGGTCGAAGCTGTAGCGCAGCATCATGGCCAGCGAAAGAATGGTGGCGATCGGGTTGGCGATGCCTTGGCCCGCAATGTCCGGCGCGCTGCCATGCACGGGCTCATACAATCCCGGCTGTCGGCCATCCGCCATTTTCGCGCCTAAGGAGGCGGAGGGCAGCATGCCGAGCGAGCCGGTGAGCTGGGCGGCGATGTCAGAGAGAATGTCGCCGAAGATATTGCCGGTGACCACCACGTCGAACTGCTTGGGGTTGCGTACCAACTGCATCGCGGCGTTGTCGACATACATGTGGCTGAGGGCCACATCCTTGTACTCTTCGTCGCCGATTTTCTGCACCACGCCCCGCCACATTTCGGTGACTTCGAGCACGTTCGCCTTGTCGATGGAACACAGCTTACCGCCGCGTTTGCGCGCCAGTTCGAAAGAAACGCGCGCGATGCGCTCCACTTCATCCGAAGTATAGACCATGGTGTTCACGCCGCGCAGGCGGCCATCGGGCAGGGTTTCCACGCCGCGCGGTTCGCCGAAATACACATCGCCCGTCAATTCGCGCACGATGACGATGTCGAGACCCGCGATGATTTCGCGTTTCAGGCTGGAAGCATCCGCCAGCGCGTCATAACAAATAGCAGGGCGCAGATTGGCGAAAAGCTGTAGTTCTTTCCGCAGGCCCAGCAGGCCGCGCTCCGGGCGCACGGAATAATCCAGCGGCTCCCATTTCGGCCCGCCCACCGCACCGAGCAGAATGGCGTCCGCTTTTTTCGCAGCTTCCAGCGTGTTTTCCGGCAACGGATTGCCCGTCGTGTCATAGGCGCTGCCGCCGACCAGTTGTGTTTCGGTGGTGAACTGCACCGGGCCTTGTGCCGAAAAGAAATCCAGCACCCGCACCGCCTGTGTCACCACTTCGGGGCCGATACCGTCACCGGGTAGGAGAAGGATGTGTTTTGTCGTCATCATATCGTTTCAATCGATCAAGGTGGATTATGCACTTGAGGCCAGAGGTTATCATTAATGTTTTTTCGTCTTTCCATGCAACCGATTTGACCGGTTTTTTGGCGGCTTCGATCCGCTGGATGCAAGGAATCTGGCGAAGGTCATAAAGCGTTCGCGTACGAGTGTAAGTATTTTGCCAGTAGCGGTAATCTTCAGAGCTTGCATCAACCGTCTTGTCGGTTTCTACTTTACAGGAGAAATACTCGACTCCGTAGTCGTCGAAGAATGAACAGTGCGTCCACAGTTTTCCGGTGGGGCTGAAAATCATTTCCGGCACACTAAAATCCCATACCACTTCGCGGCCGTTTTCGAAGGCAAGCAAGTACGTCCAGCTTTCCACTTCACTAAAAATCAACAGATGAGCACCGACATCGCGTAGATAATCCAAATAAAATAGATCCCCATTCTCCGCTGAGTCGGCGATAAGCTTCGAGCCGTTGTGCATCCGAAGAACAATGCCTGTTTCGACCCGGGAGGCGGCTCCGCCGGTTGCGATCAGCCTCTTTTGCTCACATATGCCTGTCACCCGTTTCCGCGACTCTTCGCTCAAACAGTTCCGCTGTTTTTCCTCTTCCGTGAGAACGACATCCGTGTCCTTCTGCATGCACGAGGCATCCGTATGCTTCGCACTTTCTTCGCGGGCACAATGGTCGTCCCTCGATAGATAGTATTCCGTGATGGCCGCGTTCAGACGCGCACCATAGGGAAGGGTTTTTGCAGCCCAAGCGGACTGCGTCATCAAGCACCACGCTGTTGCTAGGCAGAGGAGGAAAGAACCTAAATGATTCATCTCGGTGTTTGTAAGATTGCTTTCACGCCAGCGAATGCAGGCGCGGTCTTGGTCTCGATCAATTGGCAGGCTTCTCGGTTCCATACTTTCTGCGCGACATAAGGATCGGCGTTCAGCCAGGCTTCGGCTTCGGGGCGGGTGGCGAAGTTGGTGACGATAATGCTGCCGTTCATCCGGCCCGCCGCATCCACCATCGCGCCGCCATAGATCATGGTACCCAGTGCGATCTGACGATCGATGGCTTCGAGATGCGCGGGGCGCGTGGCAAGGCGGCGGGCAGGTGCCTCCGCGTCGGTATGGTCGGGGGCGAGGAGAACGAAGGGCATGATTAATTCACCGTGAAGTTGCAGGGTTCGATGCGGGTATCGGGATTGTCCAGATTCTGCACCGTGTAATCCAATCGCAGCGTGGTTTCATCCTGCCAATTCGCGGCAGCAAGATTGATGGCTAGGCGCGGCACGCAGCCGATACGATCATTGTCATAATGCTTATTGGGATGAAGGCCGCCGTCTTGCAGCGAAAAAACCGAGACGCCATCCAGCCCCATGGATGATCCGTCATAATTGGCAAAGGCGACCAACTGGCCGCTGGGGCTGAAGACGGCATCATAACTGGGCGAGGATGTGATCGTTCCTGTGGTGAGATCGACGAATGCATATTCCTCCCACTCCACCTCGATCTTTTGTACCACCGCCAGATGCAGGCTGGGAACGGTTCCCATCAACACATACAAAGTCATATCGGAACTGAAGCCTTCCGCCTTGCCGCAGGGCACGATACCGGCAGGCAGGATTTTTTCTCCCGCCATCGTTTTCAAAACCAAATTTCCGTGCTCGATGCGCGCCGTTTCCTTATGTCGCTCCACTTGACTGATCTGCACACGCGCAATCGCATGGCAATCCGACATCGCTTTACTTACCGCATCGGCTTCGGATTGAAACAGTGTGAATTCTTTCTGTGCCATGCTTTCCGCATGGGCGGAAACGGCCAGGAAAGTGATCAGAAAAAAAGCGATCAGGTTACGCATGCGTACTTCGCAACCAAGGCTGGCTTTGGCTTTGGGCGGTCTCGAAACGGTCGATGGAATCTTTCTTCTGCAGCGTCAGGCCGATGTCGTCGAGCCCGTTGAGCAGGCAGGTTTTGCGGAAGGGGTCCAGGTCGAACTCGAAGCTCTGGTTCCCGGCGATGATGGTCTGATTCGGTAGGTCGATGCTGATCGGGCCGATGCTTCCAGCGGCAAATTCCATCAGCGCCGCCACCTGCTCTTTCGGCAGGGTGATGGGCAGAATGCCGTTTTTGAAACTGTTGTTGTAGAAGATATCCGCGAAGCTGGGGGCGATGATGCAGCGGATGCCGTAATCCAGCAGCGCCCAGGGCGCATGCTCGCGGCTGGAACCGCAGCCGAAATTCTCCTCGGCGATCAGGATTTCGGCGTGCTCGAATTGCGGCTGGTGCAGAATGAAATCATCCACCCGGCTGCCGTCCACACGGAAGCGCATCTCGTAAAACAAGCCTTCCTTCAGGCCGCTGCGCTTGATGGTTTTGAGGAACTGCTTGGGTATGATCATGTCGGTGTCGATATTGGCGATCGGCATCGGCGCGGCGGTGCCGCTGAGGGTGGTGAAGGGCTGCATTATTTTTTTCCGTAAATGACGCGGGTGGAGCAGAGGATGTCGTGCAGCGCGGTTTTTTCGCTTGTGCAAAAGATGGTGACGAGGCTGACGGCGGCGAAGGGCGGGATAACCTTGATCACGCCCCGGCAAAAGCCGCGCAGAAAAGTTACGGGCTCGCCATTGCGGCCGACCACGCGCAGACGGCGCATGGATTTACCCGGTGTGCCCTGCTTGGGCGAGGAAAGATAATAGGCGTCCGTGACGGCGATGACCAGCATCAGCAGCGCGTCCCGCACCCCGATGGTGCGATCAGGCCGGAAAGTAGGAATCTGCTGATCCATGAGCATGATGGAACTCAATGGAACCGAGACGAGGAACGCGATCAGCAGATAAAGCAGCAGGTCGATGAAAAACGCCATGCTGCGCGCGGCCAGGCCTGCAAAAGCCTGTGTTTCCATAGAGATGCTTATGCTCTCTTCGTTGGTCATCTATGCGCTCAATTCCCGCACATCGGCCAGGTGGCCGGTGAGGGCGGCGGCGACGGCCATGGCGGGGCTCATCAGATGCGTGCGCCCGCCGCGGCCCTGGCGACCTTCGAAGTTGCGGTTGGAGGTGGAGGCGCAGCGTTCGCCGGGTTGGAGGTAATCGGCGTTCATCGCCAGGCACATGGAGCAGCCGGGTTCGCGCCATTCGAATCCCGCATCCGTGAAAATGGTATGCAGGCCTTCGCGTTCGGCTTGTTCCTTCACCAGCCCGGAACCGGGCACGACCATGGCGAGCTTCACATTGCCCGCGACGCTGCGACCCTGCACCACGGCGGCGGCGGCGCGCAAATCTTCGATGCGGCCATTGGTGCAGCTGCCGATGAAGATCTTGTCCACCGCCACTTCCGCCAGTTTCTGCCCCGGCGTCAGCCCCATATATTCCAGCGCGCGTTCGTAGGAGCGGCGTTTGCCGTCATCTTCTTGCTTGGCGGGATCGGGCACGAAGGCTGTAATGGGCAGCACGTCCTGCGGGCTGGTGCCCCAGGTCACCTGCGGCGCGATCTCGGAGGCGTCGATGGTCACGACCATGTCGTAATGCGCGCCCGCGTCGGTCGTCAGCGTTTTCCAATATTCCACCGCGCGCAGCCAGTTTTCACCCGTGGGGGCCATGGGGCGGCTGTGCAGGTAGTCGAAGGTGGTCTGGTCGGGGGCGATGAGCCCGGCGCGCGCGCCCGCTTCGATCGACATGTTGCACACGGTCATGCGCCCTTCCATGGACAGGCCACGAATGGCGTCGCCCGCATATTCCATCACGTAACCCGTGCCCCCGGCGGTGCCGATGCGGCCGATGATGGCGAGTGCCACATCCTTCGCCGTCACCCCGAAACCGAGTTTGCCGGTCACATCGATGCGCATGTTCTTGGCGCGTTTCTGAATCAGCGTCTGCGTCGCCATCACATGCTCGACCTCGCTGGTGCCGATGCCGAAGGCCAAAGCCCCGAAGGCACCATGCGTGGAGGTATGCGAATCGCCGCAGACGATGGTCATGCCGGGCAGGGTGAAACCTTGCTCGGGGCCCACGATATGGACGATGCCCTGGCGGATGTCATCCATGCGCAGATAGGTCACGCCGAATTCGGCGCAATTATCTTCCAAGGTCTGCACCTGAATGCGGCTGGTTTCGTCCTTGATGCCCAAATGACGGTCCGGCGTGGTGGGCACGTTGTGATCCGCCACGGCGAGATGCGTTTGGGGATGCCGCAGGCGGCGACCGGTGATGCGCAGGCCTTCGAAGGCTTGCGGGCTGGTCACTTCATGCACCAGCTGACGGTCGATATAGAGCAGGCAGGTGCCGTCCTCCGCCTCGTGAACGAGGTGGGATTCGAAGATTTTGTCGAAAAGCGTGCGGGGCATGGCGGGACCGGAAAAGTGGCGGATGAATTCAAAGGGCTCGTCATTCCCCGAATTTGCCCTTCGCAAATTATAGGGGAATCCATGCTGTCGGCGAAGATTTGCATGGCGGTGCGTGCTTCGAAGGACGGTGTGGATTCCCCTATAATCGCTGCGCGATTCGGGGAATGACGAAAGCCCGCGACGGGAAGATTCCGGCCGCGGGCTTGATTCTTGGCGGAAAACCGCGAAGCTGCTTAGGCGGCGGCTTTCTTCGGAGCTTTGGCTTCCTTGGCGGCTTTTGCAGCGGCGGCCTTGGCGCCCATCGGCTCTTTGCGCTCGCGGATGCGGGCGGATTTGCCGCTGAGTTCACGCAGGTAATACAGTTTCGCACGACGCACCACACCGCGACGCACCAGTTCGATGCTGTCGAGCAGCGGGGTGTAGAGCGGGAAGACGCGCTCGACGCCTTCGCCATGGCTGATTTTGCGCAGGGTGAAGGAGGAGTTCACACCGGCGTTTTTGCGTGCGATGCACACGCCTTCGAAAGCCTGCAGACGCTCGGTGTTGCCTTCCACGATGCGCACTTGCACTTTAATCGTATCACCCGCCTGGAAGGCCGGGAAGGTTTTCTTGCCCGAGAGCTTTTCGATCTGCTCTTTTTCCAATGTCTGGATCAGGTTCATGGCTTAGCTTCCTTTTTTGCTCTCAGCGCATCATCGCGCCGTAATTGTTGTCTCTCTTGATATCTCGTCCACAAATCGGGTCGGCGTTCGCGCGTGATGCGTTCGGCTTCTGCCAATTGCCAGCGGCGGATCTGCTCGTGATGGCCGCTTAGCAGCGCTTCCGGCACGGGCATGCCTTCCCAAATGGGCGGTTTAGTATAGTGCGGATATTCCAGCAGGCAAGCGTAATCCTCGTGAAATCCGAAACTTTCTTCCTCCGCCGAAAGGTCCGCGCCGAGCACGCCGGGCAGCAGCCGAACGGTCGCATCCAGCAGCGTCATCGCGGCGATTTCTCCGCCCGTCAGCACCACATCCCCGATGCTGATTTCCTCGAGCTCCAGCGCTTCGATGGCGCGCTCGTCCAGGCCTTCATAGCGCCCGCATACGAGGATCAACCCCGGTGCATCTGCCAGTTCCGCCGCCAGCGGCTGATCCAGCACCCGCCCGCGGGGGGAGAGATAAATGCGCCGCGCCTGGGGCTGGCGTTCGATGGCCGCGCGCACCGCCGCCGCCACCACGTCCGGCTTCAACAGCATGCCCGCCCCGCCGCCATAAGGTGTATCGTCCACCGTGCGGTGTTTGTCGGTGGCGGCATCCCGCAGCTGGTGCGCCTGCAATGCCCAAATCCCGCGCTCCATCGCCCGCCCCAGCAGCGAATGCGCCAGCGGGCCGGGGAACATGTCGGGGAAAAGGGTGACGATCTGGGCGAGGAACATCGAAAAACTGTCATATTCTTGCGGTAGCATCAGCTTCTATCCCGCCCACAGCCCTGGCACAACCCGCATGCTTCCACGCTACCAGTCGAACCTGACCGAATATCCGCTGATCCGCTCCCTGATCGAGAACGGCACGCTGATCCGCAAGGACGAGGAGATCATCTACAGCCAGCAACCGGATTGTGGCCCGCTTTTCAGCATCGGCGAAGAAGGACGGCTGAGTTTCAACCTGAACGGCGAGCATATCGATTACCTGCCACTCGCTGAACAGGCGCGGGGCGATCTGTTGCAGCGGCGCGCCACACCGGATGATTTCGCCATCATCGGTCAATCGCACCGCTACGATCATGTGGTGGCCGGGCATAGCTGGCTGAATATCTACATCCCCGGCGGGATGAACAAAGAGCTGCATCAGACCAAAAAGCACGCTTCCATACTGGCCGGAACGCGGGCCAATATGGCCGAGACCATCGCTATGTGCACGCCCATCGCCATCGTGGAAAATGCGGTGCAGGAAAAGGGCAAGAGCGATTTTACCGGGCTGGATGTCGCGCTGCTGATGCCGGTGACGCGCCAATGCGCCGCAACCCTGGCTATGAACGGATTCCTGCAGGCCATCGCGCAGGGAGACAGCAAGCTACACCGCCTTTACCGCGCCATCCCTTTCGGTGGGCGCAATTGCAGCCGGGGCAGTGAAGACGATCTGAAAGCCATCGGCGTTGATTTGGATGCGATAATCGGCACTCACCGCTTCAGCTATTCGCCTGCCCAGTTCGGTAGCCGCATCCGCGACCTCGCGCCCGATTCCGCAGGCCCGATGTTGACGGTACAATTGCAGGGCAAGGAAGGCAGCTTGAATGTGGATAGCGCGACTGCGGAAAACGGCCTGCCGGTGATGGTGGTGCGCGATGCGGGCATGTGCAAAGGCAGCTATCTGTATCTTGATAATGCATGGAAAGTGGAACTGAGCACGGATTTCCTGCTGTATGAGGCAGCCGACGTGTTGAAAAAGCAATGGTTCCAGCGCGGTCCCACGCGGGAAATGACCCTCGCGCCCACGCTGGAAGGGATGGAGGGACTGAAGGTGCATGAAGTGGAGACGCTGGAGAAGCACGCATTCAAACTGCCGCTGGGCGTGGGGCGTTTGTTCGACAGCTTCCCGATGCAATGCGGGCAGGAAAAGTCGCTGCTGCGCGATTAGATTTCTTCCGGCACCGAAAGCAGGATCCAGCCCGCCTCGATATCCAGTTCGGGGAAATTGGCTTCGGTGAAAGCAAACATCTCGGTGGCACTTTGGCCCTCGCGCGCAATCTCTAAAATATCGCTCGCCCCGTAATTCTGCACCGAGGCCACACGGCCGATCACTGCACCTTCGCTGCGCACTTCCAGCCCCACAAGATCTTCCAGGTAAAATTCTTCCGAGGCTTCGGGCAAAGCGGGCAGGGCCGTGCGCAGTACCTGCAGCAACGTGCCTTTCATGGCTTCCGCCGCATTGCGGTCATCCACCCCATCGATCTTCAGGATCAACGCGTCTTTGACGATGCCGCGATAGACCACCTTCAAAGCGCGGCCTTTGGCGTCCATCAACCCAGGCAGGGTGGCGAGCGTTTTCGGCTCTTCGGTATAGCTCAAGGCCTTCACTTCACCGCGCACGCCATGGGCGGCGACGATTTTGCCGACGGTGAGAAATTTGGTTGTGTCAGTCATAATACTCCGCACGCTTATCCACGCGTCATTCCCGCGCAGGCGGGAATCTTTACCCGAAATTTTCCGCGCGAGAAGCGCCAATCGCAAAGATTCCCGCCTGCGCGGGAACGACGGTGTCGGGAGCGTAGGAATAAAGAAACCCCGCTGGAGAGCGGGGTTTCAATATTCTAGCAGTGGCATATTAAGCGGCAGCGCCGAGCTTGCCGGGGTTCTTCACCGGCTTTTTCGGCTTACTGGCGAAATCTGGCTGGGTTTTGGTGATGCCCAGGTTGAAAAGCAGCTTGGCCAGCTTTTCGGTGGGTTGCGCACCCTGGGAGAGCCAATATTGGGCGCGTTCGGCGTCGATCTTCACGCGCTCGGCCGAATCTTTCGGCAGCAGCGGGTTGAAGGTGCCGATCTTCTCGATGAATTTCCCGTCGCGCGGCGCACGGCCATCGGCCACCACTACACGGTAATAAGGACGTTTTTTCGCGCCACCGCGGGCGAGACGAATTTTGATGGCCATGTTTTTCTCGATGAAATGCAGGATTTAAGAGGCGCGTTCTATAGCATGCGTGCGGCGGGATGCAAATGGATAATTGTTTAGTCCCGTCATCCTGCGCGAAGTCGCAGGATCCCGCGCTAGAAGAACTCAGCGATCCTGCGGCTTCGCGCAGGATGACGAGTTTGTTCAATTACATCCCCATCTTCCCCAGCATCCCCTTGAGCTTCGCCGGGTTCATCCCCGCCATCGCGCCCATGCCGCCCATTTTCTTCATCTTCTTCATCATATCCTCCATCTGCATCTGGCCTTTGAGCAGTTTGTTCACTTCCTGAACGGATGTGCCCGAACCGGCGGCGATGCGGATTTTGCGTTTGGCGGCGATGATGCCGGGGTTTTCGCGCTCTTTCTGGGTCATCGAAAGGATGATGGCTTCCTGGCGTTTGATCACCTTGTCGTCCACATTCGCCTCTGCCATCTGGGCTTTGAGTTTGCCGATGCCGGGCATCATGCTCATCAGGCCGCCCAGACCACCCATCTTCTGCATCTGGCGCAGTTGTTTCAGCAGATCGTTGAAGTCGAACTTGCCTTGCGCCATGCGACGCGCCATGGCTTCGGCGTCTTCCTGCTGAATGTGCTCGGCGGCGCGTTCGACCAGGCTGACCACGTCGCCCATATCCAGAATGCGCCCGCTGATGCGTTCGGGGTGGAAGGGTTCGAGCGCGTCGAGCTTCTCGCCCATCCCGGCAAACTTAATGGGTTGGCCGGTGATCTGGCGCATGGAAAGCGCCGCGCCGCCGCGCCCGTCACCATCCAGCCGCGTGAGGATGATGCCGGTGACGCCGATCTGGCTGTGGAAAGCCTCGGCGATCTTCACTGCGTCCTGCCCCGTCATCGCATCCGCCACCAGCAGGGTTTCGATGGGGCGGGCCTGGGCTTTGACGTCCTTCAGTTCCTGCATCAGCGCCCCATCCACATGCAGACGCCCTGCGGTGTCGAGGATGAGGATGTCATAGCCTTCGGTGCGGGCGACATGCAGCGCGCGTTCGGTGATCTGCGCGGGGTTCTGACCTTCGATGATGGGCAGCGAGCCACAGCCGACCTGCGCGGCCAACGTCTCCAGCTGTTTCTGCGCGGCGGGGCGATAGATATCGAGCGAGGCGAGGAGTATTTTCTTATTCTGCTTTTTCTTCAGCAGCAGTGCCAGCTTGCCCGAGCTGGTGGTTTTGCCCGAACCCTGCAGCCCCACCATCAGCAGCACGGCGGGGGGCGTGGTCGTGAGGTTGAGTTCGGAGGTCGCGCCGCCCAGCAATTCCGTCAGGTGGTCATGCACCAGTTTGATGATCATCTGCGCGGGCGAGACGCTTTTGATCACCTCCGCGCCCATCGCTTTTTCTTTTAAGCTGGCGGTGAAGCTTTTCACCACCGGCAACGCCACGTCCGCTTCCAGCAGCGCCACGCGCACTTCGCGCAGGGTGGTGTCGAGGTCGGCTTCGGTGAGCACGCCTTTGCGGCGCAGGGTGCCGACAATGCCGGTAAGGCGATGGCTGAGGGATTCAAACATGGAATTGGACCCGTTTTTCGTATAGGACATATAGCACTTGCGGGAGTGGGGCCGGATGCCTAGACTCCGCCCGCCCAGTTACCCGACTTATACAGCTGCCCGCTCGTTTCACCGCTAGGATATACGCCTTATGGCCACCAAAGCAACCGCACCTGCCCATGAAGATATCGCCGCCATGAGTTTCGAGACGGCGGTGGCCGAACTGGAAGGCATCGTGCGCAAGCTGGAAGCAGGGCAGGGCGAGCTGGAAAGCGCGATCGCGGATTATACGCGCGGCACGGCGCTGAAGGAACATTGCCAGCGCAAGCTGGAAGCAGCCAAGCTGCAGCTCGAAACCATCGTTAAAAACGTAGACGGGACGCTTGGCACCCAGCCCGCGAATCTGTCGTAAAACTCATAAAGAACAAGGGAAGGTTATCCGTGGACGATATGCTCCAACAGGCTTTGCAGGAAGTTTCCGAAGCCCTCACCCGCAAAATGGACCAACTTCTGCCCGCGCCGGATGGCGGTGAGGAAGAATTCGGGGATGCCAGCACCGTCATCCAGCTGCGCCCGGCGAACGACGCGCCGCCCGCATCCCGCCGTTTCGGCGAGAGCACGGTGATCGAGGCCATGCGCTATTCGGCGCTTTCGGGCGGTAAGCGACTGCGCCCGTTCCTGACCGTGGCCGCCGCCGATTTGTTCGGTGTGTCGCGCGACTCCTCTCTCATGGTCGCTTCCGCTATCGAATTAGTGCACACCTATTCGCTGATCCACGACGATCTGCCCGCGATGGACGACGATCCCATCCGCCGCGGCAAACCCTCCAACCACATACAATTCGGCGAAGCCGCCGCCATCCTGGCCGGAGACGCGCTGCTGACCTTCGCCTTCCAAGTGCTTTCGGACGAGCATGTACATCCCAATCCGCTGGTGCGCTGCGAACTGATCCGCGCGCTTTCGGTCGCCGCCGGGTTCCGCGGCATGGTGGGCGGGCAGATGATGGATATCGAGGCCGAAGGCCGCGAGCTGAGCATCGACGAGATCATCCGTCTGCAGAAATTGAAAACCGGCGAGATCTTCGCGCATTCCTGCGAAGCGGGAGCGATTCTGGGCAAAGCGCCGCGCAGCTTGCGCAACGCGCTCTTCCGCTACGCACACGACCTCGGCCTGGCCTTCCAGATCACGGACGATCTGCTGGATGCCGAAGGCACCCGCACCGAAACCGGCAAGACCGTGCGCAAAGACGAAGCGGCGGGCAAAGCCACCCTCGTCTCCGTCATGGGCATCGACCGCGCGCGCCAGCAGGCCAAAGTGCTCGCCCGGCAAGCCATCGCGCATTTGGCGCCGTTCGACAAGCAGGCGGATGTGCTGCGGGCGCTGGCGGAGTTCGTGATCTCGCGGCGGAACTAGCTCTCAATGGCGAAGTACGATCCGCTAAAAGCGTTTCTTCAAGGTCAATCCGCAAAATCCCTCGTTTTAGATTTTGCGGAGATTGAATCCATTCTCTGTGCGACTCTTCCTCTCTCCGCACGACAATACAATGAATGGTGGGCGAACGAGACGGGAGATACCACTCACGTTCAATGCCATGCATGGATGGATGCAGGTTTTACTGCTCACCCGCATTTAAATATGCATCAGGTACGGTTTGAACCTTTATAATCTCTGAAAAGAAAAGCCCCACCGAATAGTGGGGCTTTTCTTTTGGCGTTATTATACTTGACGTACCCACTTTGAATCGGTAGTCTATCCTTATCGAACAAGGAGATTACCATGACTTCCGCCCTTTCCGTCCCGCATTTCCATGATGAAGCCGCCGCATTTGCGTTTGTTGAAGCGCGCGTTTGGGCGAACGGTACGGTTTGCCCGCATTGCGGGGGTGTTTGCCGCATCAGCAAGATGAACGGTAAGTCCACCCGCATGGGAACCTACAAGTGCTATCAGTGCCGGAAGCCCTTCACCGTGAAGGTCGGCACCATCTTTGAGGGTAGCCACGTTGGGTTGCATATCTGGCTGCAAGCGATCTATCTGATTGCCGGAAGCAAGAAAGGCATTTCCAGCAACCAGCTTCACCGCACCCTTGGCGTCACTCTTAAAACCGCTTGGTTTATGTCGCACCGTATCCGCGAAGCGATGCGCTCCGGCGATCTGACCCCGTTCGGTAGCGGTGGCGGCGTGGTTGAAGTGGATGAAACTTTCATCGGCAACGACCGCACTGTGAAGCCTGAAGGCTCCAAGAAGGGCCGTGGCTACGCGCACAAACACAAAGTCCTTTCGCTTGTTGACCGCGAAACCGGACAGAAGCGCAGCATGGTTGTCGATAGCCTTAAAGCCGCTGATATTCTGCCGATCTTGGAAGCCAACATCGCCCGCGAAGCGCACGTTATGACTGACGAAGCGGGGCAATACACCAACCTCAAGCGCACTTTCGCTAATCATGATTTTGTGGCGCACGGTGCGGGCGAGTATGGCCGTGGCATCATCCACACCAACACCATCGAGGGCAGCTTTTCTATCTTTAAGCGCGGCATGAAAGGCGTCTATCAGCACTGCAACAAGAAGCACTTGCACCGCTACGTTGCCGAGTTCGACTTCCGCTACAACAATCGGGAAGCCAATGGCTTCAACGATGCCAAGCGGGCCGAAGCCTTGCTGATGGGCGTAGTTGGTAAGCGCCTTACCTATGAAACGACTGGTAAAGGAATGTAGCGATGCCGAAGAAGAAAAGCGACATGACGCAAGCGGAGCAGTCGGAGAGATTCCGGCAGACCGCCCAAGAACTAATCGACGCTGGCGAACTAAACCCCACCGAGGCTGATAAGCGTTTTGAGGCTGCATTGGCTATGGCCGCTCCGCTAAAGGCAAACTAGAAGCTTCCGATAATTTTGGAGACAAGCTGACAAGTAGTTGCAAGGCATGGTCGTGTATTGTTAGCGCCTCGCTCTCACCATAAATCACTCGCGAGTGCGAAACGTGATTGCGCCAAGCATCTTTGAAGTAGGTGAATTGTATTGCGGCCTCTGAATAAAACTTTTGATTTTCAGATTTAGAGCTTCCCTTAGGCAAAGACTCCAAATTCTTAATTTCTTTCGTAATTCCGTCTATTACATTTTGCCACTGAGCTAGTTCGATAGCGAAAGGAAAAGTTACGCCAAGCTCAATAGCGAGAGAGCGCATTGCAATTTCAACCGCTCGCATCGCATGGAATACCGATCCTGTGAAAAGACCAAACGCATAGCATGATCCACTTCCTCGCATCTCACGGGCAGCCATAGGAAAGGCTGCCAAAACGCTTTCTGGCATAATGCTTATATTCTCGTGATATTTTGCACGAGACGAGGGCACATAGAAAAATAGCTTATCTTTAATCTCGGCATTGATAGCCTTCACCAGCATATCGAACTCACGTTCGGTTTCTGGAATATCGCCCAAACTCTGAGTAAGCAATGCTGTCGCCACAGGAAGCTCTACCTGTTTGGCAATCTCTAACATCGCTTTGAGGTAGTCCTTCAGTTCCTTTTTATCTACATCTGTAAGAGCGTATTCCGGGTATTGGGAAACAGTGTAGAGGGCGCTAGCGTAACCAATGTTTTCGCCAATTTCTAAGTAACGCTGTGCATAAATTCTCAGCATATCCGCAAGACTCATAAATCCAGGTTGAAGGTGCATCACGCTACACCCGCATTCTGGATTTGGGTACGTCAAGTATAATAACGCCTTTCTTTTGGATTCAAGAAATCAGCTTGCCGCTTCTGACTTCTGCCGCATCAAGGTAGGATCGAAGCTGTAGTATTTCTTTAGCAGTTCGGTTACCGCCTCGCTCGGTTCGGTGCCGAAGCCTCGGGCGACGACGTCGAACTCTGTCAGGTCGATGCCATCATCCGTTGCCTGTTTCAGCATGCGGTTGATCTTCTCGAGGGGAGACATGATGAAGTAATAGCAATCTCGCCCTGAAGTATCCTTTGCCGTTAGGAAATGGATCGGGTTGGAGTCGCGCTGCATGAGTTTTTGTACTTGGGAAATTTGGGACATGGCTTTGTCTATAATCAGAGGAACGAAAAACGCGGAGCTTTAGCGATTATGGCTCTGTTGCTGAGTGCGGTAATCGGGTTCCAAACCAATGGGCTGAAGCTTGCTCAGGGAAACGTTTTCTGGATACAACTCGTCTAACTTATCCTGAGGGATTTTAAGAGCGGTGGCAGATGGTGAGTACTTCATGTAGGCCTCCTTTGTTCCCTTTAAACATACCACAGGGGTCGCTTCGACTCTGTGAAAGTTTTGTTACGATGGGGTGACGTTGCGCGTAAATGCTTGTCCAGCGCCGAGTAGCATCATGGAACAAAAAAAGCGCCGCGATATGCATCGCGGCGCTTCTTATTCTGCGGCGGAATTACGCCGCGATCTTGCGTTGGGCCAGTTCGTCCAGCACGAAGTGCAGGATGCCGCCGGAGCGGACGTAATCCATCTCATCCGCCGTATCGATGCGGCAGACCAGCGGCACGTCCTGGCTGCTGCCATCCGCCCGCACGATGTTCATGGTGAGAATCTGGCGCGGTTCGGTGAGGGTGCTCAGGCCTTTGATGGTGACTTTCTCGTCGCCCACCAGATTCAGGCTTTTGCGATCCGTGCCGGCCTGGAAGACGAAGGGAATAACCCCCATGCCGACGAGGTTGGAGCGGTGAATGCGCTCGAAGCTTTCGGAAATCACCGCGCGCACGCCGAGCAGACGGGTGCCTTTCGCCGCCCAATCGCGGCTGGAGCCGGTGCCGTATTCCTTGCCTGCGAAGACCACAAGCGGCGTGCCGTCCGATTGATAGCGCATGGAGGCGTCGTAGATACTCATCTGTTCACTGCTCGGCAGGTATTTCGTCACCCCGCCTTCGGTGCCGGGCAGCATTTCGTTTTTGATGCGTGTGTTGGCGAAGGTGCCACGCATCATCACTTCATGGTTGCCGCGGCGCGCGCCATAGGAGTTGAACTCCTTCGGATCGACGCCGTTTTCCGCGAGATAGGCCGCGGCAGGCGAGTTTTTGGCGATGTTGCCGGCGGGAGAGATGTGATCGGTCGTGATCGAATCGCCGAAAATACCCAGCACACTGGCGCTTTCGATGTCGCTGAAACCGCTGACGGAGGTGGCGAAGAAGGGCGGGTTCTGCACATAGGTGCTGTTTTGATCCCACTGATAGGTCTTGCCGCCGGCGAATTCGATGCGCTGCCAGTTGATATCACCCGTGAACACTTCGGCATATTTCGCTTTGAACATCGTGCGCGTGACGCAGGTATGCACCGCGTCGGACATCTCTTTGTTCGTGGGCCAGATGTCTTTCAAATACACATCCTGTCCGTCTTTGCCTTTGCCCAGGGAATCCTTCGTGATGTCGAGATTGAATGTTCCGGCCAGCGCGTAGGCCACCACCAACGGCGGGGAGGCGAGGTAGTTTGCCCGTACCAGCGGATGGACGCGGCCTTCAAAGTTGCGGTTCCCCGAAAGCACGGAGGCGACGACGAGATCATTGTCGCGGATGGTGTTCTCGATCGGGTCGAGCAGCGGCCCGGAATTGCCGATGCAGGTGGTGCAGCCATAACCCACCAACTGGAAGCCCAACTGATCGAGATAGGTCTGCAAGCCCGCCTGCTGCAGATATTCGGTGACGACCTTCGAGCCGGGAGCCAGCGAAGATTTTACCCAGGGCTGGCGCTGCAGGCCGAGCTCCACCGCCTTTTTCGCGAGCAGGCCCGCGCCCATCATCACGTAGGGGTTAGAGGTATTGGTGCAGCTGGTAATGGCGGCGATGACCACATCCCCATGGCCCATGGTGAAATCCATGCCTTCCACGGGAAGATGCGCATGGCGGTCCGTCTTGCCTTTGTTGAGTTCCGGCCAAGCGGTTTCGAAAGCGATGGCGGCGTCCGTCAGATTCACGCGGTCCTGCGGGCGGCGGGGACCGGCGAGGCAAGGCTCGATGCTGCCGAGATCCAGCTCCAGCGTATCCGTGAAGATCGGCTCCGCACCGTCCAGGCGCCACATGCCCTGGGCTTTGGCATAGGCTTCGACCAGCGCGATGCGGTCTTCGTCGCGCCCGGTGAGGCGCAGGTAATTGAGCGTTTCCTCGTCGATCGGGAAGATGCCGCAGGTCGCGCCATATTCCGGCGCCATGTTGCCGATGGTGGCACGATCCGCCAGCGGCATGTTCGCCAGGCCCGGGCCGTAGAATTCCACGAATTTCCCGACCACGCCTTTTTTGCGCAGCATCTGGGTGACGGTGAGCACGAGATCCGTCGCCGTCGTGCCTTCGCGCGAGGTGCCGGTGATTTTGAAGCCGATGACTTCGGGCAGCATCATGGAAACCGGCTGGCCGAGCATGGCCGCTTCGGCTTCGATCCCGCCCACGCCCCAGCCCAGCACGCCCAAGCCGTTCACCATGGTGGTGTGGCTGTCGGTCCCGACCAATGTATCGGAGAAGGCGACCATCTTGCCGTCTTGGTCCTCGTCGCTCCATACGACTTGGGAGAGGTATTCGAGGTTCACCTGGTGGCAGATGCCGGTGCCGGGAGGCACGACACGGAAATTATCGAAGGCGCTCTGGCCCCAGCGCAGGAAGGAATAGCGCTCGCCGTTGCGCTCCATTTCCAAGGCCACGTTTTCGCGGAAGGCGTCGAAGCTGCCGTAGGTATCCACCATCACCGAATGGTCGATCACCAGATCGACGGGGGAAAGGGGATTGATGAGTTCGGGGTTGCCGCCTTTGCGCGCCATCGCGTCGCGCATCGCGGCGAGATCGACCACGGCGGGCACGCCGGTGAAATCCTGCATCAGCACGCGGGCAGGGCGGTAGGCGATTTCGCGCGTGGAGGTTTTGGTCTCGAGCCAGGCGGGGAAAGCGCGGATGTCGTCTTCGGTGACGGACACGCCATCTTCGAAGCGCAGCAGATTCTCGAGCAGAATCTTCAGCGAGAAAGGAAGGCGGCTCAAATCCGCCCCGAGCTTTTGCTCCGCGACTTTGAGATCGAAATAATCGTAGCTTTTGCCTTCGACTTGCAATGTTTTGCGAACGCCAAGACTGTCTTTACCGGTCGGTTTCACGCAGTAGCTCCCATGGGGTGTTTTTATGGTTTAGTCGGGCAGGGCGGTGCGCCTTGCGGGCTGGCCTTTCTGCCGCTATAGCGAGACCATACAAAGGGCTTCCTTAATAGACCATTACCGACCGCCCGAAAAGTTGGATTTCTGCGGAAATCGAAAGGATACGATGCTTTCTTGCACCAATCTGGCGCTTTCGCGCAGCGGCGCATGCTTGGTGCACGGTGTGGGATTCACGCTGCTGCCGGGTGCATTGATGCATATCCGCGGCACCAACGGCGTGGGCAAGACCACGCTGCTGCACGCGCTGGCCGGGCTGATCCGGCCGGAGGAGGGGGGTATCGCCTTCGCCGGAACCGACATCTGGGGCGATATGGATTACCGCGCCGAAGTGGCGTTGCTCACCCACCGCCCGGATATCTCCGGCAGCGAGACCGTGCGCGAAGCATTGCACGGTTGGGCAAGGCTGTATGGCACGCCGGAGCGTTTGAAGACGGCGGCGGGATATTGGAAGCTCGATCCACTGGCCGAACAACCATTGCGCAGCTTGTCCGCTGGTTGGCAACAACGGGTGGCGCTGGCGCGGCTGATGCTCAAGCCCGCCGTGATATGGCTGCTGGACGAACCGGTGGCGCATCTGGATGCGGAAGGGCGGCGTTTATTCTGGGAACTGCTCATCACCCGCGCAAATCGCAACGGCATTGTCGTTCTCACCGCGCATGAAACGGAAATACCGATTCCCACCGCGCAATGGCTGGATCTGAACGATTACGCATCTCCGCAAACGAAGTCTGAGCAAGGGTTTGCTGCATGATGCGCATTCTAATTACCTTATGTAAACATGAATTCATGCAACAGATGAGGCATGCGCATCATCTAATTGTTACCATTGGCTTTATTCTTACTTTCCTGCTGTTGGCCGTGCTGGGCATGGGGCAGGAGGCTACAGCGCAGGCGCCGGTTCTGGTGGGATTATGGTGGCTGGGCGTACTGGTCGCGCTGCAGATCACCATTCCCGCCTTTGTGGTGCAAGACGAAGCGGGTGGCCGTTTGCTGCAGCTGCAACTATTGCCGATCACCGAAGGGCCGATGCTGCTGGCGAAAGCCTTGGCGCTGTGGTGCGCTTTGGTACTGCCGCTGGTCGTGCTTGGCATTCCGGCCACCATGCTGGGTGGGCTGGAGGCGCATATCGCATGGCGCATGGCCGGGCTGATGCTGCTCGCATCCTGGGCTTTCTGGCTGATCAGCTGCAGCGCCAGCTTGCTACTGCTCGGCAGCGCGCGTGCCGCAGCGCTGCAATTGCTGGTCGCGCTACCATTGGCCGTGCCGCTGATGATCTTCGGCTGCGCCAGCACCTTGGCCGCGCCGGAACAAGCGGCGCTAGCCTGCTATCTACTCGCTGGAATCGCTACTGCCGCCACCGCCATCTGCCCCTGGATCATGGGCTTTCTGCTGCGATTGCATCGGGCGGGATGAGCTTGTTTCCGCCCGTCGATGATGACTCATCGAAAGGTACGAAAGTTGTATAATATATATTATGGAAAATAAGGTTCGTTTAAGGTCTGGATACGACAACAGCGGGCAGACAAGCGAGACAGGAAGGATGAGAAGATGATTGCGGTGAAATCGATTGTATCGCGCATGCATAGTGCGGCGGGTTGCTTGATGCTCGCGTGGTTGTTTGCTGTTCCTCCGCATGCAAGCCTCGCGCAAACTGGCGATGCATCGCCATTTCGTGATTACATTTCGCTGACCACCTACATGCGCAGCCGCGGCATCGATCCGATCTCGGTCGATTGGAATCTGATCGAGCCGATGTGCTTGGGATTGCGCACCGAAACCGACCAGATCGCCTACAACCAATGCAAATACGAAAATGCTTTGCTGAACCGTTTTTATGGCGCAGATCGCAGCCGCTGTGACACCGCATCCCTCGCCGCCTACCCTGAGCGAATCACCCGAACCACGCCGATAGAAACCGTTCGCGTCATCAGCACGGACGGGACCGACCGCACCTATGAACGGTCGGCGAATGCACGCACCTTGCGGGAGCGCACCACTTTGCGGCAGGCAGATTACAGCGCATGCATGCATGAAAGCGGCTGGAACGATCCGGATGATTGGCGCTTGGGCAAATCATCACGCTGACGATCCCGTTTTTTCTATGTCGGCTTCTGGCATTCTGTTATGAAACCCGCATGAATCTGCACTTCTTCTCCGCTTTCCAAAACTCCCTCTCCGGCTTGCGCATGGCGTGGGCGGATGATCAATCGTTTCGCCGGGCCGTATGGCAGGTGGTGGTGGCTTTTCTGGTGGCGCTCGGGCTGTATGCCTATCGCGTGGTGAATGCGCAAGAGTTGGCCATTCTGTTGGGCGCGCAATGCCCGATCGTTATTGTCGAACTCATCAATTGCGCCATCGAAGCAGTGACGGACAAAGCCAGCCCGGATTACAGCCGCCTGGCCAAAAAAGCCAAAGACATCGCCAGCGCCACAGTGCTGATGACGCGGCTGATGGCGCTGTTCATCTGGATCGCCGTGCTGCTGCAAGCATTGACCTAAAGGCTGATTTCGAGTCCATCATAGCCCGGCTCCACGCCCTTCGGCAATTCTGCCAGAAACGCCGCATAATCGAAATCGTGCCCCATATGCGTAAGAATCGCGCGCTCGGGTTTCACGCGCGCGATCCATTCCAGTGTCAGGGCCAGATGCGCGTGGGTGGGTGCCGGGTCGCGGCGCAGGCAGTCGATGATCCAGACTTTCGTGCCTTCCAGCACGGCGAAATTCGCCTCGGTCAGATGATTCACATCCGTGCTGTAGGCAAAGTCGCCGATGCGCAGGCCGAGCGAATGGATGCGGCCGTGGCGCTGCGGAAAAATCCGCGCATCCCAAGGCCCGATGCGATGCGTGCCCTCGGTCACCAGATGCGGCGAGAGGCAGGCGCGGAACCAGCCATATTCGGGAATCGGCGGCTGAAACGCATATTCGAAGCGCAGCTGAATTTCCGCCAGCGTTTCGGCGTCCGCATAACAATCCACTGGCCCGTTTTTGTGGAAATTGAAGTTCCGAATATCGTCGATGCCGTGGCAGTGGTCGGCATGGGCATGGGTGAAAAGCACCGCATCCACCTGCGTGATATCGTTGTTCAGGGATTGCTGGCGCAAATCGGGCCCCGCATCCACCAGCAGGCGGAAATCCTCATGTTCAATGAGAATGCTCGGGCGTAAGCGTTTGTTTCTTTGATTATTCGAGGTGCATACCGCGCATTGACACCCCACCACCGGTACGCCGGTCGAAGCCCCGCAACCCAGCATGATTACGCGCATGCCGCTCCTTCCCCGTCGGTATGTACGATGCGAGCTTTAGCAAATAAGCGCAAGAAATTACTGGTGGTTTGTTGCTGTACCTCCTCCAAAGCCACACCTTTGAGCGCGGCGATTTTCCGGGCGACTAAGGCGGTGAAAGCCGGCTCGTTCTTCCTGCCACGATGCGGCTCGGGCGCGAGGTAGGGCGAATCGGTTTCCACCAGTAGCGATTCCAGCGGCAGATCGCGCACCACATCCTGCAACTCTTTGGCCTTTTTGAAAGTGATGATGCCGGAAATGGAAATCAGCATGCCCAGCGCAATCGCGCGCTCGGCCAATTCGCGGCCCGTGCTGAAGCAATGGATAAGCCCGGGGAAGGCCCCTGCCCGCATTTCCTCTTCCAGAATGCGAATCGTATCCGCATCCGCGTCCCGCGTATGGACGATCACCGGCAGGCCGCTCTGGCGGCTGGCTTCAATATGCAGGCGGAACAAGCGCTCCTGCATATCGCGCGGGCTGTGGTCGTAATAGAAATCCAGCCCCGTTTCGCCCAGGCCGATGACTTTCGGGTCTGCCGCGTAGCCCAGCAATTCCTCCAGCGTCAGATCCTGATGGCTTTCCGCTTCATGCGGATGCACGCCGATGGAGCAGAAAATGCGCGGGTTCGAGCGCGCGATCGACAGCACCGCCGCGAAATCCGCCCGCTTGCAGCCGATGGTCTGGAACAACCCCACCCCCGCCGCCTCCGCCCGCGCCAGCACGGCGGGCAGATCGGCGAATTCGGGGTAGTTAAGATGACAATGGCTATCGACGAGCATGGAGTTGACAAATATAGGGGTTACGCTAAATTATTGATAATACCTCACGTCGCATGCACCTGTTAATGAAACTAATGCGCGCTGCGACTTAAACAATAAAAAAATGGCAAGATTCATGCGGGGAATGCTCTCTCCCCAAGAGTATCACTACGGAGCAAATCCGAAAGCTTCTCGAAGAGGTTCACGTTATAAGCGCCGTGAAGATCGAAAAACTCTCAATGAAGAGATCGCGACTGCAAGCCATGCATACTGGAAGTTTGAGGCAGGACAACAATTATCTGCCCGCGAAGCCGGTCTTCTAGCCCACGATGGTGATAGTGCATGGAAGGCAAAGGTCCTACGACGCTATCCCAAGGCTGAAAAGCCAAGGGATGAATTTATCAATCGCCGTGACAAATACAGTTGCGGTTAAATAATCCCTAGAAGCTCGGCAACGTTAGTTGCCGAGCTTTATATTTAAGCCGTCTTACCCGCCTCGATCCTTGGAAATACTGGCTTGGGCTCGGGCAGTTCGGTGCCGGGCCTCAGCGCATAGGCATTCAGATCATGCGTGAGTGCGAAATCATAATGGTAGGTGCTGGCGAAACCGCGCGCTTCCAACGTATCCGGCACTGCCAGCAGATCGAGCATTTTGGCGGCGGATTCCGGCATGAAAGGCTGCAGATACACGGCGATGCAGCGCACGCATTCCGCCAGCAGATACAGCACCGCATCCCTTCGCTCCGGGTTGTCTTTCAGCGACCAGGGCTTTTGCTTGTCGATATATTCGTTCGCCGCTTCCGCCATGCCCACCACGCCGCTGGCCACACTCACGAAGTCGAAATCCGCCATCTGCGCGTCCACTGCCTCCGGGGTGTCGCGCACCGTCACCAGGAAGCTTTCCAGAAAATCATAATCCTCCGGCGTGAAATGCGCGGGCTGGAAGGCCGGCACGCGGCCGCCGCAATTTTTCTGGATCATGCTCAATGTGCGCTGCGCGAGATTGCCGATTTTGTTGGCCAGATCGGCATTGATGAGATCAACCATGCGCGTCTTGTTGAAATCGCCGTCATTCCCGAAAGGCATCGCCTTCACCAGGAAATAGCGCAGCGGGTCGATGCCACCGGCGAGCGCGATCATATCGGCGGGCGAGAGCACATTGCCCAGCGATTTGCTCATCTTCTCGCCCTCGATCGTCCACCAGCCATGCGCCACCACACGTTTGGGCAGCGGCACTTGGGCAGCCATCAGGAATGCGGGCCAATAGACCGCGTGGAAACGCAGAATGTCCTTGCCCACCACATGGATCGCGTTGCCGCGCGTGCCCGGCCTGGCCCCGGCGGCCCAGAATTTCTGGAATTCTTCGCTCTGCGTATCTGGGTAACCCGCGCTGGTCATGTAGTTGGTCAGCGCATCCACCCAGACATACATCACATGTTCCGGCGCGCCGGGCAGGTTCTCTCCCGGCTCGTCATCCTTCGGCACCGGCACACCCCAGTTGAAGGTGGTGCGCGAGATGGAGAGGTCTTTCAAGCCACCCGCCACGAAGCTTTTCACTTCGTTCAAGCGGCTTTGCGGATAAACGAAATCCGGATTCGCCTCATAGAAATCGAGCAGCTTCTGCGTGTAGTTCGAAAGGCGGAAGAAATAGCTTTCCTCCGTCACCCATTCCACTTCCGCGCCAGTTGGGGCGACTTTCTTGCCGCCTTTCTCGATGAGTTCGGATTCCTGGTAATAGGCCTCGTCGCGCACCGCGTACCATCCGGCATAGCGGTCGAGATAAATGTCGCCATTGGCAAGCATGGCATTCCAGATGGCGACGCAGGCGGTCTTGTGGCGTGTTTCGGTGGTGCGGATGAAATCGGTGTTGGAAACATTCAGCAGATTCGCCCCGCCTGTCGCATCCAGCGGATCGTGTACCAGAGTGCGGAAGCGCTGGGAGACTTCGTCCGTGAAGGCCTGGGGGTGGATGCCGGCGGTAGCGGCGGCTTTGTCCACTTTCTGGCCATGCTCGTCCGTACCCGTCAGAAACTTCACTTCCGCCCCGCGCAGACGCCGATAGCGCGCCGCGACATCCGCCGCAATGGTGGTGTAGGCGTGCCCGATATGCGGGGAATCGTTGACGTAATAGATGGGGGTGGTGATGTAGAACGGGCGGGTCATGGCGGCTCGGTGGTTGGATGCGGTCCCTCCGCTATAAACCATGTTTCCAAGCTCTCCCAGCGCAAAGCTCAGAATGACTGCGAAAGGTACAGGCTGTCATAATTCTGAAACAACATTAGAGCATGATACTGATGTACTCCTTGGATACCGCTGTGAAAACGTTTTTGCAGTGAAACAAAAATAATAAAATGGGGAAAACTCCGAATTCCGCAGCTATCAACATTCCTAAGTTCGGGTGGCAACACCTAGACTTGGGTTTAGCAACCGATTTGCTTCATGCGAATCAGATAAGCCTATTTTTTACCCATTCCACATGGGAAGAAAAAAAGGCATATTTTGACGGCCAAAAGCAACTTTTGATAAACTTGGCACAAGCCTTCGCTCCTCTGAGCCAAGTGGAAAAAGTTGCAACGGACAAAGAATCACCGGATGCTGCTGGAAACGGCATCCAGATTCACTGGCATGTGCTTCAAGAAAAACAATCTTTTTTTGGAGCAAAAAAATTGTATTGGGTTGAGGTTCAGAATGCCGAGAAGGCATGGGATGCCGTAGAGAACGAAGGGCGACCGCCGTACATTCTTGCGGCAATCATGGTGCATATATGCGCATCAATGTAATGCATGAAGCTAAGGGGAGTATCTAACGGTACTACCCCCTTTTTTTGGTCTATACGGCCCCCAACAGTTGCATCACCGTTTGTTTCTTATCCAGGTTCAGCCGCTCGGTGTCGCTTATCAGCTTCTGCGCCTCGTCCCACAGAGCGAGCCAGGCGGGCAGCGGCTTGCGCGTGGCCATACTTGGCAGAATGCGGGCCTCGGCATCGGTCAGCGAGGCTTGTGCCATGGGATCATCCGCAGCCAGTTGAATCAGTAATTGCAAGGCGCGGCTGAACAGCAGGGTAAACATCGACCATTTGCTGCCGTCGTCACCCGTGGCCAGACTTCCGGCATAGGCCGCATGCGCATGGGCGCGCTGGCGTTCATCGCCCTGCCCCATGGCGTCTAGCAGCGTTTTCTGGGCGCCAAGTGCGGCCAGATGGTGCAGTTGAATGGCCTGGCCCGGCACGTTTTCGGCCAGGCGGCGATAATCCTCCGCCTCCTCCGCCCCGAACGGCGCACCGGTGCTGTCGAGAATGCGTTGGTAATCCGCCGCATCCGGCGGAATCAGCGGCAGCTGGCGGCAGCGGCTGCGAATGGTCGGCAGCACGCGGCCCAATTGATGCGCCACCAGCAGCATGAGCGCCTGGGCGGGCGGTTCTTCGATGGCTTTGAGCAGCGCATTTGCCGCCGCATGGTTCAGCGCATCCGCACTATCGATAATCACCACGCGCCAAGCGGATTCGGACGGGGTATGCGCCAGGAAATGCGCCACCTTGCGTGCTTCTTCCACCGCAATCTCGCCGCGTTTCCCGCTGGCTTCCAGCACCAGCAGATCGGCATGGGTTTCGGCGGCTACGCGGCGGAAGGTGGGTGCCTCGGGTGACATGGAAAGGTCGCGGTTTTCCGGTGCCATCAGGCCGCCGAACATGTCCGGCTCTGGCGCTTGCGCGCCACCGGCCAGCACGAAACGCGCGAAGCGATAGGCCAACGTCGCCTTCCCCACACCTTTCGGGCCATGGATCAGCCAGGCATGCGGCAGGCGGCCGGAGGTGGCGGCTTGCAGCAGCTGCGATTCCGCCGTTTGGTTGCCGATGAAAAGGGATTGCTCGCGGGGATGCAGCATCAGATGCGCACCATGTCGGATCGCACTGCATTGAGCGCGAGGCCGAAGCGGTGCTGAATGACCGACAATATCTGACGGTGCAGATCGAGCGCATCCTGCGCGCCGTCCAGCACATGCATGCGGTTTGGCTCTTGTGCAGCCAGCGTGAGAAAGCCTTGGCGGATGATCTGGTGAAATTCCACGCCATGCCGCTCGAACCGCGTCTCGTTACCGCCACGGTTTCCGGCGCGCGCCAAGCCCCAGGCGGGATCGATGTCGAGCAACAGGGTAAGATGCGGCCAGACGCCGATGGAATTCGTGTGAAACAGATCGACCAGTTCGACACTCAAGCCTTTGGCAATGCCCTGATACACCCGCGTCGAATCGGCGAAACGGTCGCACACCACGGCGCGGCCAACCTCCAGCGCCGGCAGAATCTTGTGGTAGTAATGCTCCACCCGCGCCGCTTGAAACAGCATCAGTTCGGAAATCGGCATCCAACGATCCGCATCTCCCGTCACCACCAATTGGCGGATGGCTTCGGATTGTGGGGTGCCGCCGGGTTCGCGGGTGAGCAAACAAGGTTGGTTTGCCTGTTCGAAAGCTTCGGCCAGCAGCCGGGCCTGGGTGCTTTTGCCGCTGCCCTCCCCGCCTTCGAACGTAATGAACAGGCCCGGTGATGTATGGATGGGCGCGCTATTGGCCACGGAAGATCAGATGGTTCAGGTTCGGCACAATGCGTTGCAGGCCGCTGAGCGCCGCTACCGGCTGCAGGGCCACCAGCGGCACGATGCGCGGCTCCTGGCCGGGTACTTCCACCACCAGTTGCGCGATTTCATCCCCCGCTCGGATCGGTGCTTTCGGCGTGCTTTGCGCTTTCACGGTGGCTTTCACTTTGCCCAGCTGGCCGCGCGGCAGGGTGAAGATGATCGGGTCTTTCACGCCCACCGCCACTTTCGGCGCCTGCCCCATCCATACGGGCAATTCGTCCAGCGCTTGGCCGGGGGCGGCCACGGTGAGGTTTTCGAAATTCAAGTAAGCCTGCGTCATCAGCGCCCGCGCTTCATCCGCCCGCGCCTGCATGCTGGCCGTGCCGTTGATGACGACGATGACGCGGCGGCCGTCGCGTGCATTGATACCGGAGGCGACAACGCCATAACCCGCCATTTCCGTATGCCCGGTCTTCAAACCATCCACGCCCAGAGTATTGCCGTAGAGCAGCGGGTTGCGGTTGCCTTGCTTGATGTTGTTGTAGGTGAATTCCAGCTCGGAGAAATAGTGATAATATTCCGGGAAATCATGAATGATGCGGCGGGCCAGCATCGAAAGATCGCGCGCGGTCATGTAATGTTCGGGGTCCGGCAGACCGGTGGCGTTGACGAAATGCGAGGCGGTGAGACCCAGCTCGGCGGCGTCCTTGTTCAACTCTCCGGCGAAAGCTTCCTCCGTGCCGGAAATTCCTTCGGCGATGGCGACGCAGGCGTCGTTGCCCGATTGGATGACCATGCCGCGCAGCAGGTCTTCCAGCTTCACATAATCACCCACATGGATGAACATTTTCGAGCCGCCCGTGCGCCAGGCTTTCTCGCTCACCACGAATTCATCCGTCAGCTTCACGCTGCCTTCCTTCAGGCGCTTGAACACTGCATAGGCCGTCATCAGCTTGCTCATCGAGCTGGGCGGCATGCGGGTGTCGGCTTCCTTCTCCATCAGCACCACGCCCGTCGCGTCATCGAGAATGATCGCTTCGCGCGCTTTGGTTTCGATGGCGGCGAAGGCCGGAGCGCTAAGCAGGGCCGAAAGGAAAAAGGCGGAGAGGATTTTTTTCATGGCTTGTTTTTCTTCAAATGACTTTGTGGTGCATGCGGCGAATCAGCGCACGATCTTGGCATCCTTGAACCCGGCGCTCAATACCTGTTCCAGCGACTTCTGCGCATCTGCCGCCGCCAGTGGCCCCAAGCGCACACGGTACACTTTCCGCCCCGATGCCTCGAACGGAATGACCGTGGCATTGCCGTAGATCGCCAGTTGGTTGGCGGTCTTTTTCGCATTTTCCTCGATGCCGAAAGCCCCGACCTGCACGAATGAAGAGCCGCCCGTGGGCGTGATAGCCGTGCGGGCGGTGCTGAGCTTGCCGATGGGCATGGTGGCGGGCAACGTGGTGGGCACGTGCACATCTGCATTCTCCAGCGTTTGGGCGACCATGCTCTCTGCGGGCGCCAGATCGCGGCTGGTGGTGCCGCCGGAAGCGGGCGCGTAATTCGCCGCATCGTTGGCGATCGGGCTGGCGAGGTCGTTGCTCGCCACCGTATAGACCGGAGCAGCGGGCGCATCCGCCGCCAGTTCCTCGCCGCGCTGATACATCTGGGCGGGTGTGCTGTTCAGGGCGGCGGTTTGGAAGGCATCGAGATTGCCTCCCCGCGCCACGATGTATTTTTCTGTTTCGTCTTTCAGGTAACGCACATGCACCCGCGCCGTGCCGGTGCCAATCATACCCAGCTTTTCGGCGGCGGCTTGGGAAACGTCGATAACGCGGCCCTTGCTGAACGGCCCGCGGTCGTTCACCCGCACGATGGCTTTGCGCCCATTGGCCAGATTGGTCACTTCCACCATGCTGGGCAGCGGCAAAGTGCGGTGCGCGGCGGTCATGCTGTTGGTGTCGAAGGATTCGCCGTAGGAGGTTTTCTTGCCATGGAAGCCCGGCCCATACCAGGAGGCCATGCCCTCTTCCTCGTAATAGGGTTGGTATTGCGGCGTGTAGGCTTCGCCGTTCACATTATACGTCTTGCCGATCTTTACGCCGTAGAAGGCGTCATCCTTCGGCTTCGCACCCTGGCCGCAAGCGGCGAGGAGCAAGAATGTGGCGCAGGTGGCGGCGTATTTGATCCATCGCGCAATCATCGCGTTGCATCCCTTGGCAATTTATGGGAAGGAGTAGGGCCTAGCATACCGGTCCCCGGTGTCAATCCGCTCCACTCTTTCGGTTTCGCTCGCACGCAATGCGTCCCTTCCAACTCCCCGATCTCGCCATCTCCGCCGAAGAGCGCGCCCGAGTCGAAAAGACGATGGCGGGTACGGCGGTCTATTGGGTGGACCGCGTGGGGGTCGATCCGCTGGGCATGCTGGCCCAAGCGGGCATGGAAGGCAAACCCGTCATCGTCGGCGATCGCTACACCTTGAAGGCCATCGGTACCAACTGGGGCGAACACAAACCCGTCGAAATCCCCCATACGGCGGATGCGACGAAAACCCTGGTCGATCACGTGACCGCCAATGCCAAGGGCTGCGACTACATCCTCGCCATCGGCAGCGGCACGATCAACGATCTGTGCAAATACGCGGCCTTCCAGAACAACATGCCCTATGCGGTGATCCCCACCGCCGCTTCGATGAATGGGTACCTCTCCCCCACCGCCTCCATCACCATCGACCGCACCAAGAAAACGCTGTCCGCACGCATGCCCAAAGTGGTGCTGTGCGACATGGGCCTGCTCGGCGCCGCGCCGGAGCGCACCCTAGCCGCCGGATTCGGCGACGCCATCTGCCGCTTCACCGTGCAGACGGATTGGTACATGTCGCATTTGCTGATGGAAACGCCTTACGACCCCCTGCCTTTCAAGCTGACCGAGGCGAACGAGGCGGCACTCTGCCAATCCGCCGCCGCCCTGCGCCGCCGCTCGCCGGAAGCGGCGAAGGTGCTGATGGATAACCTGCTGCTCTCGGGCCTGGGCATGGCGCTGATGGGTGCCAGCCATCCGGCGAGCCAGGGCGAGCATCTCATCGCCCACACCATGGCCGTGGTGCCAGCCTCAAGCCTTGCCCCCACGCAAAAGCCGTTGCATGGCGAACATATCTCCATCGCCACGCTGTATATGGCCTTTCTGCAGCAAAGCTGGCTGAAAACGCCGGTGGAACAATGGCTGACCGGGCAATGGAAAGCCCGCGCGCGGGAGCGCAAATGGCAATCTTTGAAGCATATCGAAGGTTATTTCGGCCCCAAAGGTGCGGGCGACATGAACGAGATCTATCTCTCGAAACTGCTGAACGACCGCGGTTTCGAGCAATTCCTCGAAAGCTTCGCCTATAATTGGGACGGCATGCGCGCGCGCATCCAATCCCAAATCCGCCGCTATGAGCCGCGCGAGTTGTATCAATGGCTCACCGAAGTCGGTGCGATGACCGACCCCGGCCAAGCCGGCTGGCGCAAAGCCCAATTCGAAGCCGCCGCCAAACACGCGCAATTTACGCGGGATCGGTTTACGTTTTTGGATTTGCCGTACTTATTCTCGCCGACGCTGTAGCCGCACGGTTTTTGCGTTTCGTCCCCATGGGCGCTGCTGCGCCCACGATGGACCTGACGGCTTGCGCCGAGCTCAAGGCTGGCTCGGCTTCCTGCCTTTGCATCACTTGCCATAAACACCAGTTCTATCCATACTCCGCACTTGATGCGGAGTCCCGCTCCGCCCTATCTACGTCATCCCGGCATGGGCCGGGACGCAATCTATCCGCGGCCGCGATAGGGGGGCACGGCCTGATCTGGCAGCCATACGCCTTCGGGCGGGTTGCCGGTTTGGTAGAAGATGTCGATGGGGATGCCGCCGCGGGGGTACCAATAGCCGCCGATGCGCAGCCAGCGCGGGAGGATTTCGTCTTCGATGCGGCGGGCGATGTCGATGGTGCATTGCTCGTGGAATGCGCCATGGTTGCGGAAGGAGGTCAGAAAAAGCTTCAGCGACTTGCTCTCCAGCAAATACAGCTGCGGCACGTAATCGATCACCAGATGCGCGAAATCCGGCTGTCCGGTCAGCGGGCAGAGCGAGGTGAATTCGGGCGCGACGAAGCGCACCAGATAATGGCGGTCCGCATGCGGGTTCGCCACGCGCTCGATCACCGCCGCTTCCGGGCTCTGCGGCTGGGCTACGTTGGCGCCCAGTTGTTTCAGGCCGCCATAGATCGCATCATCCATCGTCTCGCTCCTTATTTTGTCATCCCGGCCTTGTGCCGGGATCTGGTGGTTGGGCTACTCTTCCGATGCGGAGGTTTTATACCAAGGCCGGATCCTTCATCCCCGCTTCCGCGAAACCCCGCTCGCGCAACGCACAGGCATCGCAGCGGCCGCAAGCCTTATCCGCCACCGGATCGTAGCAACTGGTGGTCAGCGCGTAATCCACGCCCAGGCGCATGCCTTCGCGCACGATGTCCGCTTTGCTCATCGCGATCAGCGGCGCATGCAGCGTCACCCCTTCCCCATGCACGCCTTGCGCGGTGCCCAATCGGGCCATGGTCTGGAAGGCATCGAGGAATTCCGGGCGGCAATCGGGGTATCCGCTGTAATCCAGTGCATTCACGCCCAGGAAAATATCCCGCGCGCCGCGCACTTCCGCGTAAGCCAGCGCGAAGGATAGGAAGATGATGTTGCGCGCGGGCACATAGGTGCTAGGCATATGATTGCCCTCGGCCTCCGCGTCGATGCGTTCCGGGCTGCGGTCTTTGGGCACTTCGATGGCATCCGTCAGCGCGGATCCGCCGAACAGGCGCAGATCGATGGTGGCGATCTTGTGCTCCACCGCGCCATATTCGCGGGCCACGCGGGCGGCGGCGATCAGTTCCTGTTTGTGGCGCTGGCCGTAATCGAAACTGAGCGCATGCGCGGCAAATCCCTGTTCGCGCGCGATGGCGAGCACGGTGGTACTGTCGAGCCCGCCGGAAAGGAGGACAATGGCGGGGAGACGGTTGGATGCGGATGTCATGCCGCCGCTCTAGCACGATTTTGGGCGCACCAAAAGCCTTTGGGCACGAAAAATGGATGACAATCGCGTGCGGGTTTGCTATCCGAGGCCCCTCTCACAGCCGTGGCGTATCCCGCCCGGTTCGGCGGCTCGGTAGCTCAGTGGTAGAGCAGGGGAATCATAATCCCTTGGTCGGGTGTTCAAATCACCCCCGAGCCACCAATATCCGCGCAGCGGACATTGGTGGTAGTTATTACGTTTGCTCCGCGATGGTCTACCGACCTTCACATGAGCCTGACGCCTTCGGCGAGCGGATGGCTGGCCCAGACCTGCCGCCCTAGCATCACAGGAATCTGGCATCCAAATCTATCCACACTCCGCACTTGATGCGGAGTGCTGACGTGACCCATTTGCAGCCTAAGCTTAACGCATGTTCATAATTACTTCACATTCTTCCGCTACAATACCTGATCAAAAGCCACTCGGGTTGAATCATGGGCACGCAAGACGACAATGATCCGATCCGCGCCAGAATCGGTGTCGCCAATATTCCCGGCAGCATGATCGCGCCGATGCCCTCGGGGCGGCGGGATGCGAACATGCGGGTTTCCGCCGGCATCATGCCCACCGCCAATCAGGGAAGAATGGATCTGCAGGACATCCACTTGAATGCTTCCTCCGGCCTGTCCTACCAAGTGGCCGGAGCGGACGGGCATATAGGCTTGCAGAATTTCTGGTCGGAATATCAGCAATCCGGCCAAGCCTCCGGACAGGCCAATCAGCTAGCATTCAAGCCTTACGTGACAGTGGAAAAACGTATTGACACGGTGCCCGGTCTTTCGGTAGCGGGAGGCGCGGTGCTCAATACCGCCTCGGTGTTGCATATGCAGCCAGTCTATAATGCCAATCCCACCATTCCCGTGCCCGATACCCAGATCGTCGGCGATCTGCGCAACACATCGCAAACCTATGCCCAAACCTTCGACCATTGGGCGGCGGAGCGCTACGGCGCCACCGATAGGGGGCCTGGATATTATGCTTCCCGGTCCGCCACCATCGAAACGCCGACTTTAAGCGTTCCGCTACTCGCCAAATACCGCCACGATCTATCCGATCGCCTTTCCACTACCGCTTACGGCGGGCTGCAGGCGGATCTCTACACGCGCCATGACACGCATCTCACTTTACGCCCGGTCCTTGGCGCGGCTGTCTCGGCGCATATCGGCGATAAACTGACCGCGACTGCCTATGCCCATCTCATGCCCTCGGTCGGCACCCGCGCACAGACGGCAGAATCCGTAGCGCAAATGAGCCGCGACCACATTGCCCCCGCGATGCTGGAAACCGATCGCCGCGTGACCGAGACGCTGGAGCCCAATTACCGTGCCCATTACGCCAATCCTCCGGCGGGCTTGAACACCAGCGCTACCGGCCGCTTGGAGACGGCAATGGAAAATCCCGGCAATACTACGATTCTCGGCATTGCGGAAGACGCGAAGCGGAAAGCGCTGCAGGCTACCGGGAATCTGGGCGCGCATCTGCATTATCAAGCGAGCCCCCGCATCGGGATCGGGGCGGGCGTTTCCCTACCGCTGGTTGCCGCAACGCAGAACTCCGTGGAACACAATGCCCATGCCACGCCATCCGATTCCCCCACTTTCGTGGACCGTGCACGTGATATTGGGTTTCAGAATTCCATTCTGCAACAAGCACAATTTGAAGTGAATGCGACGATCAGCCTCGGTTCAGTCAGCTCGGCCATCAAAAACATGACCAAATGCGACAATCCAGGCCGCAAAAATAATTAAGATCAATCCTGATCCAATGCATCCATCTTAAAACAAGATGATCTTAATTTAAGATGGACGTCCTATCGGCCGTTGGATTAAGATATATCCATGTCCATCGACCCCTACCCCTTTTTCGCCGACACGCTGCGGTATCTTTATATCGACTTCAACAGCTACTTCGCGAGCGTGGAGCAGCAATTGCGGCCGGAGCTGCGCGGCAAGCCCGTCGCCGTGGTGCCGGTGGAGACGGACGCGACCTGCGCCATTGCCGCCAGCTACGAGGCCAAAGCTTTCGGCATCAAGACCGGCACACCCATCTGGGAAGCCAAGCGCATTTGCCCCGAACTTATCTGCGTCTATGCCGATCATTCGCATTATGTGGAATTCCACGAACGCATCATGAAAGAGATCGACCGCCATATTCCAGTAGAAGCGGTGTGCTCGATCGACGAGGCCGCCTGTCGCCTGATGAAAAACGAGGCCACACCCGAGGCGGCGACCAAACTGGCGCACTCCATCAAGCGTGGGCTGGCGCAGCATATCGGCGAATATGTCAAATGCTCCATCGGCATCGCCCCCAATCGCTATCTGGCCAAAGTGGCGACGGATTTGAAGAAACCCGATGGATTAACCGTGCTGCATGTGCATGACCTGCCCCACCGGCTTTATTCGTTAAAATTGCGTGATTTGCCTGGTATCGGTGCGAATATGGAATTGCGGCTGCACCGCGCGGGCATTTTCGACATGCCCTCCCTCATGGCCCTGAACCCCGAGCGGATGCGCCGCATTTGGGGCAGTTTGTGGGGGGAGAAGATGTGGTATCTGCTGCGCGGGGCGGACTTGCCGGAACAGGAAACCACCCGTTCCACCATCGGCCATAGTCACGTCATGGCGCCGGAACTGCGCCACCCGGAACGCGCCATCCATGTCGCCCGCCGCCTGACGATGAAAGCCGCCAGCCGACTGCGCCGGCTGGATTATTACGCCTCCGGCTTCTCCTTCTCCGCCCGCATTGAAAGCGGTTTGCGCTATGAGATGGAGGCGAAATGCTACCGCGCGCAGGACAACCACACTTTCCTACACCTGCTCGATCTGATCTGGACGCACATGCTGGGCGAGATTCGCGGGCAGCATCTGAAAAAAGTCTCCGTCACCTTGCACCGGTTGATGCCCGCTTCGGAGATCGAATCGGAATTGTTTGATCAACTTCCCGGTTTCGATGCACGCAAACGCGGGCGCGCCGAAGATCTCTCGCATGCGATGGACAAACTGAACAAACGATACGGACGCGACAGCGTATCTCTAGGTATGTTGCCCAGCCAGGGCCGGAGCTTCAGCGGCACGAAAGTAGCCTTCACGCGCATTCCGGATATGGAAGAATTTTTGGAATGACATCAATGCGCACCGAACCAAGCCAGCAACTCCGCCGCTATCTCCTTATGATACCGGCTCAAACTGTGCGTTCCGGCGGGATAGATCACCAGCCGATGCTCGTAACTTAATGCATTCAACTGTTCCGCCAGCTTGCGGCTATGCCCCACATGCACCGTGCTATCCGCATCCCCATGCATCAGCAGCAGCGGTGTGCTGAGCGTTTCCGGCCATTCCAGCGCGCTCCGGGCCAGCAAGGCTTCGCGCACTTCGTTTTCTTGCGCCTGCGGCATCATGCGTGCGAAGCGGGCGAACTCCATTTCCGCCACCCCGGCCAAGGTCGCCGCCGCATTCACCTGCGCTCCGGCTTTCAGCGCGAGATAGGTCATCATGCCCCCGCGCGACCAGCCGAGGAGGTAGATCCTGCCATTCCACCAAGGCTGCTTCTTGCCAAGCGCGATCAATGCCAGCACATCCTCCACATCTGCGCCGCCAAATGCGTCCTGGCCCGCGCCACCGTCGTTGCCCCGGTAATTGCTGGCCAGCACTGCGTAACCTGCCTTCACCAGATCGGCGAAGGGGAAAACGACATTGTAGGCCGTCAGTTTCCCAAACTCGCCGCTACCGCCACGATTGAAGATTACCAAGGGCAGGCGGCTGTGATCGTTCGTGAATTTTGGTAGCGCGGCCAAACCGGTCACCTCTCCAGCTGGGCCGGGATAAGTGATACGGTAGCAATCCATCGCCTCTTTTTGCAGATCCTCATAAATCCGCACCTGCGACTTATACCACAAGGCATTGACTTCTTTTGGGAAAGCGCGCGCCGCGGCCAGCTTTTCCCATGGGTGCGGAAGAAAAGGTAGGGCTTTCATGCCGATCAGGGGGGATTGTAATACCATCGTAACACTTCTGTGGTTAGCTAGAGACTTAGCCTAGAGCGGCAACAAGGGGTTGTGATGGGTCTGTTCGACCGAATCAAATCATTTATCGGTTTCGAAGCACCGGCGGCACTGCCGCAGGCGCCCTTCCCTTATGCGCAGCCAACGGCCAACGGCACTTTTTCTGCGGAAGCGCCGCGCGCACCGATCTCATTTCAGTCAGCGCCTTCAGTAAAACCGGTCATCGTCGTTTCCGGCGGGCATCCGGATTCCGAATCCGTGAAAGCGGCAGTGAAGATTCTGGAATCGCAAGGCAACGAAGTGCGCCTGGTTGCGCGGCATGCGGGCGTGAAGGCCGAAGAGGCGCTAAAAGGCGCGAGCGGCCTGCTGCTGATGGGCAACAATTACGACCACGCCCCCGAAAGCTACGGCCAGCAACGCATTGAGGAAACGCTGAGCGTCGCCCTGCCGCCAGAAGAACTGAAGCGCCTTCAAAAAGCCAAGAAGGGCGTGGCGGAATTGAGCGCGATGGACAATGAGGTGATCGACAACCTCGCCGCCCGCGCCGCCTTCGAAAAGCAAGCCATCGCCGTGGCGGATAAGATGAACGTGCCCATGTTCGGCATCTGCTCCGGGGCGCAGAGCCTGAGCAATTACTACGGCGGCGACATGATTCAGGACATCGCCAAGATCACCGGCAAAAACGATCATGCGCAGACCGAAGCGGCCCATGTCGCCGTCCAGTCTATTCATCTGGTCGAAAGCTCCGACATGGCCAAGATCTCAGGGCAAAAACACTTGATGGCGCCCGCTCCCGGCGCGCCACCGCCATCGGAAGCATTCAACGACGAGGTGAACAGCTTCCATCATCAATGCGTACACCGGTTGGGCAGCGGGCTGAAACCCAGCGCGCATTATACGGATGACGTGCCAAGTTCTTCCGGTCAGGGAACCGAGAAAATGATCGCTGCTTTCGAGGTCGACCCGAACGGTCCGCTGGCGAAAAAATCGATCAGCGGCGTACAATTTCATCCCGAATTCATGCAGCGAAATTCGCTATGCCAAAACTTATTTCAGGATTTTTCGGAAAAGGCCAAAAGCCATGCCAAGGGTCAGGTTCTCATGCAAGCGGTTCAGCCGGAAAGCATGATCTGGCGCGCGCGGATCGCGGCAGAACAGGCGAGCCGCCAGCAGATGGTAGGAAGCCTTCGTCCATAATCGCTCGTTTCGTCCAGAAGCGCGCGCCGCATTGCTTATTTAGGCATCGCGCTTTGCGGTTGCATGGCGGTTTGATCTTTACAGGCGCATGCTCAGATATTCCATTCTGCCAAAAGGAGGTCGTCATGCTTGCCCTCTATAAAAACCACCTGACCGTACTATTCATCGCGTTGATGCTGGCCGCGCCATTGCTGGCCGCATTGCCCCTGCCGCAATAAACGCTAGAATCCGATACGCGTATACATTGCCACATGGCTTGAGCAGCAAGGCATGGTACGCCCGCGATGCTGGATTTTGATCCCCTCGCCCACCAAGAAATGATCGCTGGCGATTTGCAGCGGCGGCACCAGAAGATAGCTCGGCCAGCTGCCGGGCATGGCATGGGCCGGCGTCTGGCTGCTCAGATGCGCCTCGGCCAGAAAGCGTGGGAAAATGCGCGCATAGGGCGAAATGTTTAAACTGCCGATGAGAATTGCCGGATAGGGCGACTCGGCGATGGCGGGCGCGGCATGCGCAAGCTCCACATCCCGCTGCCGCCAATGTTGCGCATCGCTCGGTGCGGTGGCGGCCAAAGCGAAAATCCGCATGCGTCGCCCACTGAGCGTCACATCCGCCCGCAGCATGGGGTTGGGGTTGCCGGGCAATATGACAGGTGTCGGGTTCTGCAAGGGTTGACGGCTAAGCAGCACGGTCTGTGCCTCGCCATCCGCCATTTTGAACGGGAAGCGCGCGCCCGCCACCGCGCTTTGCCGCCACACGGCGTTCCCCACCTCGTTCGCCACCACCAGATCGATCTCCGGCGGCAGGTGGTTCAGCCATTCGATGAAGCCGATATCGCCTTTCGGGTTCCATTGCGCGATGGTGGCATGACGCAGGGAATCCACCACCATCGGCGGCGCGAAACCCGGCGAATCATTCGCCTCCACCACCCACATCGCCATCAGAAACGTACCCGCCAGCGCCACCAGCAAGGCCAGCGTGCGCATGGTGCAGATGAGATAGCCGGTGAGGAGAATCGACAAAGCCAGCCACAGCGGTAGCCAGGCCGAAAATATCTCGGAATAATAAGTCGTGCGGGACCAATAGGCCGCACCCGCTCCGGCCAGAAGCAGATAAGGTATGAGTAGCAGAAGAAAACGAAAAATGCGGATCACGAAGGCCGAAACAAAAGAAGGGGTGCCACCCATATCTCCGTCATTGCGAGTAGGCAACGCCTGCGAAGCAATCCAGCCTTTCAACAAGTATTGAAGCTGGATTGCTTCGCAGCGCTCGCAATGACGAGCTAACTGACCTTCTGATAGATTTCGCTGCCGGAGGCTTTGAACTTCTCGCTCATCTCGTTCATCCCCGCCTCGGCATCCGCACCTTCGGCCACCAATTGCTTCCCGAAATCCGTCTTCGCGAAATCGCGCACTTCCTGCGTGATTTTCATGCTGCAGAATTTCGGGCCGCACATGCTGCAGAAGTGGGCGACTTTCGCGCCTTCGGCAGGCAAGGTTTCGTCGTGGTATTCGCGGGCGGTATCGGGGTCGAGGCTGAGATTGAACTGATCCATCCAGCGGAAGTCGAAGCGGGCGCGACTGAGGGCATCGTCGCGGCGCTGAGCGCTGGGGTGGCCTTTGGCGAGATCGGCGGCGTGGGCGGCGATCTTGTAGGTGATGACGCCTTCCTTCACATCGTCGCGGTTCGGCAGGCCGAGATGCTCCTTCGGCGTGACGTAGCACAGCATGGCGCAGCCGAACCAGCCGATCATCGCCGCCCCGATGCCGGAGGTGATGTGGTCGTAGCCCGGCGCGATGTCGGTCGTCAGCGGCCCGAGGGTGTAGAAGGGCGCCTCGTCGCAGGCTTCCAGCTGCTTTTCCATGTTCTCCTTGATGAGATGCATCGGCACATGGCCGGGGCCTTCGATCATCACCTGGCAATCCTGCGCCCAGGCTTTCTTGGTGAGTTCGCCGAGCGTTTTCAATTCCGCGAATTGCGCCGCATCGTTCGCGTCCGCGATGCTGCCGGGGCGCAGGCCATCGCCCAAGCTGAAGCTCACATCGTAGGCGCGCATGATCTCGCAGATTTCATCGAAATGCGTGTAGGTGAAGTTTTCCTTGTGATGCGCGATGCACCATTTGGCATGGATCGACCCGCCGCGCGAGACGATACCGGTCACGCGATTCTCAGTCAGCGGCACGAAGGGCAGGCGCACGCCGGCATGGATGGTGAAGTAATCCACGCCCTGCTCCGCCTGTTCGATCAGCGTGTCGCGGAAGATTTCCCAAGAGAGGTCTTCCGCCACACCGCCGACTTTTTCCAGCGCCTGATAGATCGGCACCGTTCCAATCGGAACCGGAGAATTGCGGATGATCCATTCGCGGATGTTGTGGATGTTCTGGCCGGTGGAAAGATCCATCACCGTGTCCCCGCCCCAGCGGATGGACCAGACCATTTTCTCGACTTCTTCCGCCACCGAAGATGTGACCGCGGAATTACCGATATTGGCGTTGATCTTCACCTTGAAATTGCGGCCGATGATCATCGGCTCGAGTTCCGGGTGGTTGATGTTCGCCGGGATGATGGCGCGACCGCGCGCCACTTCTTCGCGCACGAATTCGGGGGTAATGAGTTTCGGCAGTTTTGCGCCGTAGCTCTCGCCCGTATGCGTGCGGCCACCCACACGCGGCTGAATCATCGCTTCGGATTCCGCCGTGCGGCCTTCGTTTTCGCGCAGGGCGATATATTCCATTTCCGGCGTAATGATGCCGCGCCGCGCATAATGCATCTGCGTCACGCATTGCCCGGCTTTGGCACGCAACGGCTGGCGGTTCACATGCGGAAATTCCTCGACCAGCTTGCCTTCGAACTGGCCCGCGCCTTGCCAGGATTTGAAGCCATTATCCTCCGGCAGCACGCTGCGGCCTTCATATTGCTCCACCTCAGCCAGGTTCTTCACCCAGGGCCGCACTTTCGGCAGGCCCGCGCGAATGTCGATCGGGTCGTGGCCCGTATAGGGACCGGAGGTATCGTACAGCGCCAGATTCGGCTCGCCTGCATTCTTCGTGAGGATGATTTCGCGCAGCGGCACTTGCAGCCCGCTTTCGCTCGTCACATGAATCTTTTTCGAGCCGACGATGGGGCCGGTGGTGACGGCAACGGGCGCGGCGGTTTTCTTGGATGCGGAAGTAAGCGACATGAACGACTCGAACACCTATAGGAATGGAACCGTTAGAAGTACCACAGCCCCCCGTGCGCGCAAGGCCATGCTGCAAAAGAACATCCCCGCCTTCCATTCCCGCCTGCATGACTGGTATGCCAAGCATGGCCGCCATCACCTGCCCTGGCGCACCACACCCGACCCGTATCACATCTGGGTCAGCGAGGTGATGCTGCAGCAAACGCAAGTGGCCACCGTGCTGGCGCGTTATTACCATCCGTTCCTGAAGAAATTCCCCACCATCGAAGCGCTGGCGAATGCCGAGCGCGAAACGGTGATGAAAGCCTGGGAAGGCTTGGGATACTACCGCCGCGCCGGATTCCTGCATGAAGCGGCGAAACAACTCGTCATTGCGAGCGCAGCGCGGCAATCCAACGCTTCAGCAAGCGCAGAGGCTGGATTGCCGCGCCGCGCTCGCAATGACGGTGTATCCCTCCCCGCTACTGTCGAAGGTCTACTCGCCCTCCCCGGCATCGGCCGCAATACAGCGCATGCCATCGCCTCCTTCGGCTTCGGCCTGCCCGTGCCGGTGATGGAGGCCAACCTCAAACGCGTGCTTTCCCGCATCTTCGCCTGGGAAAAATCCACAGACACCCAGCTATGGGACGCGGCGCACCAATTGTTCGATGCCGAAAAAGCTTTTGATTACAACCAGGCCATGATGGATGTGGGCGCGCAAATCTGCCTGCCGCGCAACCCCCTCTGCATGCTGTGCCCGGCAAACGACATCTGCGAAGGCAAGACCAACTCCGAGGCCTACCCGGCCGCTAAGGTGAAAAAAGAAAAGCCCACCCGCCATTATAAGCTCCTCCTCGCCTTCCGCACCGGCCCGGACGGCACGCGCCGCTATCACATGGCCGTGCGCGAAACGGCGCTCCTCGGCGGGTTGTACGGCTTCCCGCAATCGCTTCCGGAGGCACAATCCTGGGAGCATGCGGGCCAAAGCGTTTCGCTTGCCGCAGCGCATCATCTAGGCACGGTCAGCCACGCTTTCACCCATTTCAATCTGGTCTGTGAAGTATGGGCGATGGCGGTTGACCAAGCCTCCCTGGCAGGAAACGACTGGTACACCGTTCCCGAAATCCGCGCCCTACCCATCGCCGCCATCGATAAGAAGGCCTTGGCGCTCTTGCTTAGCACTTGACAGCAAAGGCGTATAACGGGAGGATAGCTGTCCTTTCCTATCGCCTTGGGCTTCTATGATTCCGCAGCATTTCCATGTCTCTTAACGCTTCCGCCGCTTCGGCGCCCGGCTCTGCCTCCGGTCAAGCGCAAGTGGCGATTACCCTGCCCGACGGCTCGATCAAATCCTTCGACCATGCGCCCACCGGGGCCGAGCTTGCTGCCTCTATCGGTGCGGGACTGGCGAAAGCTGCCGTGGGTGTGAAGGTGAATGGCGCGCAGCGCGATCTGTATCTGCCCATCGAGCATGGTGCGAAGGTCGAGATCCTCACCCCGAAGAACCCCGACGGCCTGGATATTCTGCGCCATACCACCACGGCGCAGGTGCTGGCGCGAGCGTTGAAGGAACTCTATCCCGGCACGAAACTCGCCATCGGCCCCACGGTGGATACCGGGTTTTACTACGACATCGAAACCGAGCGCACCATCTCCATCGACGATCTGGAAAAGATCGAAGCCCGCATGCGCGAAATCATGGCGGAGGACAAGACCGTCATCCGCGAAATGTGGGCGCGCGATGCCGCCATCGCGATGTTCGAATCGCGCAGCGAACCTTACAAAGCCGAGATCATCCGCAATGCCCCCGCCGATGATATGACCGAAGCGGGCAAGATTTCGCTGTACCGCCAAGGCACGGGCGATGACGCCTTCATCGATCTCTGCCGCGGCCCGCACGCGCCACATTTCAGCATGCTGCCGAAGAGTTTCAAGCTCACCCGCGTTTCGGGTGCGTATTGGAAAGGCGACAGCCAGAACCAGCAGCTCACCCGCATCTACGGCATTCAATTCGCCACGGATAAAGAACTGCAGGGCTATCTCTTCCAGCAGGAAGAAGCCGAAAAACGCGACCATCGCCGCCTGGGCCGCGAACTCGATCTGTTCCATTTCGAGGAACATTCTCCGGGCATGCTGTTTTGGCATGCGAAGGGATGGGCGCTCTATCGCACCATCGAAGAATTTGTGCGCAGTAAGATTCAAGCCAACGGTTATATCGAAGTCAAAACGCCAGTATTGGTCGATCGTTCGCTATGGGAAGCTTCCGGCCATTGGGCAAGCTATCGCGAAAATATGTTCACCGTGGAAGTGGACGAAGGCAAAACCTACGCCGTAAAGCCGATGAACTGCCCTTGCCATGTACAAATTTTCAAACAGGGTATCAAAAGTTACCGCGATTTGCCGCTGCGTATGGCCGAGTTTGGCTCTTGCTTCCGCAACGAACCCAGTGGCTCGTTGCACGGCATTATGCGCGTTCGCAATTTCGTGCAGGACGATGCACATATTTTTTGCACACCGGAGCAAATCGTTGCGGAGACCAAGCGTTTCTGCGAATTGCTGAAGGATGTGTATGTTGCATTCGGGTTCACCGACATTGCCGTGAAGCTCTCCACCCGCCCCGAAAAACGTATCGGTTCGGATGTGGTATGGGATCTAGCGGAACAGTCCCTGGCGGCTGCCACGACAGAAGCGGGTCTTACATTCGAATATAGCCCCGGGGAAGGTGCCTTCTACGGTCCGAAACTGGAATTCGTGCTGCGTGATGCGATCGGGCGCGATTGGCAATGCGGCACTTTGCAAGTCGATTTCAATACCGCCGAACGCCTTGGTGCCAGCTACATCGGTGAGGATGGGGCAAAACATGCACCCGTAATGCTGCATCGCGCCGTGCTGGGTTCGATGGAACGCTTCATCGGTATCCTTATCGAAGAGCATGCCGGGAAGTTCCCACTCTGGCTTTCCCCCGTGCAAGCCGTGGTGACCACCATCACCAACGAAGTGGATGAGTACGCCCGCGAAGTGCATGCCGCGCTGGTGAAAGCCGGTATCCGCGCCGAACTCGATCTGCGCGCCGAGAAGATCAATGCCAAGGTGCGCGATCATTCGGAAGCGAAAGTGCCGCTGATCGTCGCGGTCGGCACCAAAGACCGCGAGGCACGCGCGGTCGCTGTGCGCCGGTTGGGCGACCAGGGGCAGAAGATCGTACCGCTTGCTGATTTTCTTGCCGCTACGGTTGCGGAATGCCGCGCCCCCGAGAGCGTGTCATAACCGATTCCGCCATTCCCGCCTTCGCGGGAATGACAATCAATAATTAACTATCTACCTTTAAACTACGTTTTTTCAACGACCCGCAGGAGCCCATGCCCCCTCTTCCCACCCAAGCCAACCGTATGACCCCGCCCAACAAAAGCGATGAGCCGCGCATGAATGGCGCGATCCGCGTCACCCAGATCCGCCTGATCGGGGCGGATGGAGGAATGATCGGACTCAGCACCGTGCAGGAAGGCATGCGCCTCGCCGCCGCCGCCGGGCTCGACCTCGTGGAAATCTCGCCCAACGCCGAGCCGCCCGTCTGCAAGTTGATGGATTACGGCAAGTTCAAATACGAAGAGCAGAAAAAGCAGCAGGAGGCCCGCAAGAAGCAGGTGAAGGTTGTTGTTAAAGAAGTGAAAATGCGACCGAACATCGACAAGCACGATCTCGAGATCAAGCTGCGCAACCTGCATCGCTTCATCGAGGAAGGCAACAAGGTGAAGATCACCCTGCAGTTCCGCGGCCGCGAAATGGACCATACGGATATCGGATTCAAACTCATTCGCGGCATCCGCGAGCAGCTTCTGGCGGAAGGGATCGTCAAAATCGAATCCGAACCCCGCATGGAAGGCCGCTCCGCCCACATGATGCTGGCCCCGGCGAGCAAGTAATCCTGCTCCGTCATTTTGTCCCTATGGCAGAATGACGGAACCGGCGGCAATCCAGATAGCGAACTTATCCACAGGCTGGCATGCTGATCTTCATGGCAATTGCCCCCGGTTCGCATGACAGGGACCTCGTATCGTCTTGCCCAGCAAGACCACCAAATCACGTAGCAGTGGTCCATTCGAGCGGTCCTTCGGGACCGCTTTTTTTTGATGTTATCGAGAAAAACGAAATCCGAGCAAGCGGCAGCCTCCGCATCAAGTGCGGAGTGTGGCTGTGGGGGATGCAAATAGAAGTTTCTACTCTTGTGATGAGAGGCCAGCAGGCCGAGCCAGCCTTGAGCTCGGCGAAGCCGTCAGGCTCATGCGAGGGTCAGAAGACCCTCGCGGAGCGAAACGCAATAACTCATCAGTGGGCCGGTAAGCCGGGTTCTGTCCAGCCTTGCGGCCTGGGCAGCGATTCATCTGCGCGGTGCATTGCTGCGCCGCTCTAGCAACCTACCCGGGCGGTCGGCATGGAACGATGCCTGTCAGCTTGCGCCAACGCGCCGCCCCTATTTGGTTTTGCTTCGGGTGGGGTTTGCCGTGCCGTCCTTGTTGCCAAGTCCGCGGTGCGCTCTTACCGCACCGTTTCATCCTTACCTGATCCCCCTAAAGGGCCATCGGCGGTTTGTTTTCTGTGGCACTTTCCCTCGGGTCGCCCCGGGCGGGCGTTACCCGCCACCTTGTTCCATGAAGCCCGGACTTTCCTCTCATCACCGAAATGACAAGCCGCTGCCTGGCCCACTGATGGGCGGGAGTATAGGGGAAGTGCGCAGAAATGCAAAGTCGATAGCTGCATATATGCCCTCTCCTTAAAAGAGGGATTAAGCCGCGCGTAGGCGAAGTTGGGACGGGGAGAGTCGTAAAGGGCGCTGTCTTTCGTTGCGGCTCATCCTCTCCCTCCGCCGCGATGCGGCTCCTCCCTCCCCCTTTTAGGGGGAGGGGAATTTCAGCAGGGCATCCAGCCGCGCGGCGCAGGCGTCGTCCCAGCGGCCGTCGATACGGCGGGGGCGCCAGTGGCGTTGGAAGGCGCGGATGGTGGCGGCGAGTGTGGCATCGAACGCGCCTTCGGGGGGCAGGTCATAGCCCCAAGCGGCCAGGTCGCGGCGCAGCAGGGTCACGCCGTTATGGTCGTTCCCTTCCTGCAGCATCGGCGGCAAATTCCATTCGCGGCGCAAAGCGGCAGTGGCGCGTTCGTCGGCTTGTATCACTTCGGGCCACAGCCCGATGCATTGGGTGGCCAGTGCCCGCCAGTCGAACAACTCGCCGGGATCTTCCTTGCGCAAAGGCGCAACATCCGAATGCCCCACCACATCGCGCGGCGCGATGCCGGGATGGCGCGCGAGAATACCGTCGCACAAAGCCACCAAAGCTTCCATCTGCGCGGGCGGAAAGGCGCGATAGCCGAATTCATGGCCGGGATTGACGATCTCGATGCCGATGGAGGCGGCGTTCACGTTCCGCAAACCCCGCCAGCAGCTCACCCCCGCATGCCAGGCGCGCATTCCCTCCTCCACCAGTTGCAGCACCGAGCCGTCCTCATCCACCACGTAATGCGCGCTCACTTTCGCCGCCGGGTCGCGCAGGCGGTCGATGGCTTCCTGGGCGGTGCGCATACCGGTGTAATGCAGCACCAGCATCGAAACCTCAGCGACGCGCGCATCGCAATTGGGAGAAGGCAGCCAGCGCATCAGGTGCCCATTTCCGCCGTGCGCGGGCGACGAACGACGATGATGCCGACGCCGATCAGCGTGATGACGCCGCCGATGAGGGTGAGCGCGCTCAAATGTTCCGCGAAGAAAAATTGGCTGATGCCGATGCCGAAAATAGGCACCAGCAACGCGAAGGGTGTAACCTGGCTTACCTCATAGCGCCCCATCAGCCAGTACCAGCTGCCATAACCCACGATGGTGGAGCCGAAGGCGGAATAGAGCAGCGCCACCACCGATTCATGCGGAATGGTGACGATCTGCTGCCATTGTCCATGCTCGAACAATAGCGACAACAGCAGAATCTGCGGTACCGCGAGCAATGACATCCAGCCGATGGCCTGCGAGCTGGGGATGGCGGGAATGCGTTTCATCACGATATTGGCGATGCCGAACATGAAAGCGGAGAAAAAGACCAGCAGAAAGCCCGTGTAATTCTGCGCCACGCTGGGTGTGCCCACCACCAGCAGCACGCCGCAGAAGGCGATGACCAGCCCGCCCGTGCGCCACGGCCCGAGCTTGTCGTTCAGCAGCACCGCGCCCAAAGCGCAGGCGAAGGGCGTGCCGAGCTGAATGGTGATGACGGTGGTGGCAATGTCCAGCCCATGCGCCATACCCATGATGGAAAACGCCAGATGCCCTGCCCCGAGCGTGCTGGAAAGCAGCAGCAGATGCTTCCACTGCACCCCGTGCGGACGCGGCACGAAAGGCACCACCGCCAGCCCCACCAGCAGGAAGCGCAGCGAGGAAAAAAGGAACGGCGTGAAATGCTGCAACGCATATTTGGACGCGATGAAGTTGCACCCCCACAGCAGCGTGGCCAGCATGGCGATGAGTATGTGGCGCGGGGCCATGGCGGTCACTCTTTCAGTGGCGGAAACGGTGTATCTTCTTTTGCGGTTAAGGCATGTCTCAGCGAATGCCCAGCAATTTATGCGTCTGCAACGAAAGGCGGTATCCGTGTGACTCGCACAGCGCGACGGCATGGGCCAGATTACGCGCATTCTCCGCCGTATCCTGCACGTCCATCGGCTGCACATAGATCGGCACGGCTTGTGTTTCTGGCACAGCTCCGTGGCGGGGATCGGATGCGCTGACGATGTATTTCAGTGCGTTCGTGCGTGCCAGCAGATCGGGGCGCAGCGGCGCATAGCCCATAGGGCCGGGCTTGGGGGAACAGACGATATTCACCTCCGGCGGCAGCTCGCGCCATAGCGTGCCGTTGGTTTCGATCTGCACCTGGAAACCCGCCACGATCAGCGCGGCGCAGAACGGCGCGATATTCTGGCGCAACGGCTCGCCGCCGGTGATGACGACGAGATTGCGCACGCGTTTTCCTTCAGGGTTCAGCGCCAGTCGGGCGACTTCTCGCAGCAGACTCGGCAAGGCCCAGGGCACGAAGCTTTCGAATTCCGTATCGCAGAAATTACACGCCAGATTGCAGCCGCCCAGGCGCACGAACACGGCGGGCCACCCCGCAAACGGCCCCTCCCCCTGCAAAGTGGGAAAGATTTCCTGCAGTTGAAGCACGCTGCCATCGCCGGATTCCGGCGGGCGAATGGGGTTGGTTCCGAACATGGGGGCGATGCATGAGTGAATGATTCTGCTGCGTGTATATCACGCCCCACCGCACTGTCATCCCGGGCTTGTGCCGGGATTCGTTGTACTAACGCACTAGTGGAACAGGTCAACCACCGGATCCCGGCACTGGGCCTGGATGACGTTATTCCTCCCACTCGCCTTGCCGCGCCAGATGCGCGTAGGTCTGGTGCCAGCGCACATTCTGCGGGCTGGGCTCGGCGCGGTAGGGTTGGTCGGGCTGGTCATAGGCAAAGACGATGGCTTGGGCCGCCGCCCCCGCTTCCGCATAGAGCCCTGTCCCCTCGCGCTTGGCGATGGATTCGAGCGGCAGCACGGCCTCGTCTTCCTCGTCGGCATTCAGTTTCCAGAACTCCAGCCGGTCGAGCGTGCGGCCCTGCCAGGCGCCCTGCTGCACCATCCACCCCTGCAGGGGCAGTTGGTTGCTGCGGCCTTGGGCAAAATCGGCTTTGCTCGGCACACCGCCGGTTTTATAATCCACCAGCCGCAGCTTTTCACCCGGCAGCAATTCCGTGCGATCGATGCGGGCGGTGAGGGTGAAAGGCCCGCCAGGAGCATTCCATGTATGGGTCAGAGTCTGCTCCGGCAGAATATCCGTTGCCTCGGCTCGGCGCGATTCTTCGAGCGGCAGCAGCCACACCGCGAGCCGCGCCATCTGCGCGCGCGCATAGGTTTGCAGCAGCGGGAAATGCGCCCACACTTCCAGCTTTTCGGCGACGATATCCCAGAAGCGGTCTTCGAACCGCTCCGTCCAGCCATTCAGAAATTCCTTGGCCAGATCTTCCAGCACTTGGTGGATGAGATTGCCGTAATCGCTCGCCTCCGGCTCCGCATCCAGCCCCTGAAGTTCGCGCAGCCCGAGGATGTGGGAGGCGTAGAGATCGTAGGGGTTGCTGAGCAATGTATCGATCCGCGTGACGGCCAGCTTGCGCGGGCGCGCTTCCACCGGCGGGCATGGCGCGGGGCGGGTGATGGGCTCCACCGCGCCGCTCCATTGGTTGAGCTGCTCGGCCCAATGCGTCCAGCGATTCTCGCGCAGATTCGCTGGCATACCCGCTTGGGTATAGGCGCTGAGCACCGCATGCAGCCGTTGCACGAAGCGCGAAGGCACCGCCGCCGCGCCGTTTTGCCGCGTGGCGTAGCTCAGCACCACGTTCGGTGCGTTGGCCAGCAGGAAATAATCCAGCGCCTGCAGCCCGAGGGATTCGTCGGTCGAGTTCAGGCCTGCCGCCACCCGCATGGGGCGGCTCATCCAGGGTCCCGCATCCTGCGGCGTGGGCCAGATGTCTTCGTTCAGCCCGCCCAGCACCAGCAGATCGTAGGTCTGCAACCGCGCTTCCTGCGGGCTGAGGATATGCAGGCGTGGATGCGTGCCGTAGAGCGGCCGCCAGCTGGCCCCGGCAAGCAGCACCACCATCAGCGGCGGATAATGCTGCGGGCCGAGCGCGGGCAGTTGCGCCGCATGGCGCTGCAGGCCTTCCAGCGCGTTGAGCAAAGCAGCACTTTCGGGCTGCTGCCACAGTAGCACTTCGCCGTGCTCGTCCGTCGTCAGCCGCTCCAGCAGCGCGATATGGGTGGTCAGCAGGGCGGCGAGACCGAGGCCGCTGGCGGGCGCGTGGAAGGCCGCGTGCAACGGCTGCAACGCTTCCATCACGCTTTGCAGCCAGGGCTCCAACGCGATGCGCGCCGCCGCGCTGTTGCGGGCTTGTTTCTTTTCCATTTCCGGCAAGCGTCGCAGCGCTTCCAGCAATCCTGCCGGGCCGAAAGCGGGCCGCACGCCGCGCAGGGCCAGGCGTTCCAGCCTGCGCACCTGCGCCAGCCATTCACCGCGCGGCTGCTCCATGCGGCACAGCGGGTGCTTCAAAAGGCCAAGCAATTCCACCGGCGGCAGACTGGAAGACACCGCATCCATCGCGCTTTGGAACAGCCGCCCGAGCGGCGTGCGCAGCAGCGGCGTGCCCGCCGAATCGTCCACCGCCACGTCGAAGCGGGCGAGCGCGGCCTTGACCTGCTCCGCCAGCATGCGGTCCGGCGTGATGAGGGCGGCGGTGCGCTCCGGCACTTCCACCGCCTCGCGCAGCATCAGCGCGATGGCCTGGGCTTCCAGCGCGCCGCTGGCGGCGGTGGCGATGCGCAGGCCGTGCGTTGCTTGTGCCAAGTCTTCCGCGCTTAAAACCGGGTTGCGCCATTGGTCGGTCAAATCGGCGGGCAGCAGGGATTCATGCAGCAGCAGTGCGCGCGGCGAGGCGGGCGCATGCACATCCAACGGCAGTAAATCTTCGCGTTCCAGTTCCAGTTCCAGTATCTTCAGCAAAGCGCAATATTGGTGGGCGGGGTGGCTGGGGCCTGCGGCTTTCCAGGCTTCCGCATTCATTCCTTCATCCAGCGCAGGCAGGATCAAACGCCCCTGCTCCATCCCGATCACCGCTTTCAGCAAACGCGCGCTGGCTTTCTGGCTGCCGAGCGTCCCCACGGCCAATACGGGATGGGCCGACCCTACCCGCTCCCAATGATCCGCCAGCAAATGCAGCAAGGCGTCCCGCCGGGCGATGGGGTCGATCTTGCCCGCTTCCGCCACGATGCCGGGCCAGAATTCCCAAAGCACTTTCAACACCCGCAAAACCTTTTGCCAATGTTCGGAGAGCGTCTCGGGTACGAGGCCGGTCATGCTTTCGGCGTGGCAGCCATGGCGCTGGCAATCGTCGATCACCTCCAGCAGCGAAAGGGCGAGGCTCGCCACTTGCTCGAGCGGCAGATGCGGCTCTAGCCGTGTGAGAAGTTGCGTCATGCGCAACTGGCGCTCGGGCTCTTCCATGGCGGGCGGCAAGGCCAGCATCGCTTCGGCGGATTGCGGGTCGCCCAGCAATTGCGCGAAGATCGCTTCGTCATCCGCCGCTTCCCCTACCGGCTGAATGCGCGGCAGCAGCAGCGGCACGCCACCGCTTTCGGCCAGCAGCGCCTCGCGCAGGGTGCGCACGGCGCGGCGGGTGGGCACCAGAATCAGCAGCCGCGCCAGGGCTTCCGGCGCCTCGCCTTCCTTCTGATATTGATCGAGGATCATCCGTGCGGCCGCCTGGGCCAGCGGCCAGCTGAGCGGAATGCGGATCAACCGCTGTGCCCGCGCGGCACGTTCGGCCCGTGCCTGCGGCTCGGTTTCCCTATCGGAAAAGAGATCCGGCCCTGTTGCCTGCGCGCCACGCGGTTTCACGTTCCGTTAATCCTTGCATGCCAGGATGGGGGTTACTACCTCTATGGGTAGGGCATCTCTGTCCCCGCTACAAGAAAACCAGTCACCAATAAAGGGCCCGCGTGAATATCGACCAGCTATTCAACGAAATCACCGAAGAATTGCGCCTGCTCTGGGCTGCCCACACTGCCGTGGGTCTGCGTGGGAAGATGTGCCTGTACAGCGAGCCCGGTCAGGAAACCGTGCGCGCCAAGGAAACCGGCCTGCGCCTGTGGTTCGGGCCCGAGGAAACGACCGACGTAGTGCGCAAGCTGCGCCGCTATTACAACGAAGGCGCGCTGCCCAACAGCCCCCTCCTGCTCAACCCCATGGTGCACACCATCGACGAATCGGGCCGCTACGAACCTAAGGGTTCCGGCTTCGCCTGGTGCACCGCAGCCACCCTCGGCATCGAACGCCTCGACCCCCGCGCCATCGACCGTTTGCGCGATCTGGGCTGCGTGGCGGAATATCTGGTGCGTGGAGAAAACAAACAGGCGGGCTTGAAGGCGCTGCTGTTTTCCAAGGAAATGCTACCTTCGCTGGATCATGGCCGCTGGGCTTTGGGCTGCGACGCGCTGTTTCAGCTGAGCAACCTCAACGGCCAGATCTACGCGCCCTATTATCTGCTTTCCGGCATGGAATATCTGACCAAGCACGGCTCCTACCAAGCCCCCTTCGCCGATGATCTCTTCGGGCCTTTGTTGCGCCAGCCGGAAGCGGTGGGCGGGCTGCAGCAGCCCGTGCAAAATGCGTTGGATGCCGCCATCTGCTGGCAGGCTTACGATCGTCAGCCTGCGCTCTATGCCAAATTCGGGCGCGATATTTCACGCATCGAAACCAACCTGCGTTTCTACAATCTCTGCGCGCGCGACATCGAATTATTCGAAGCCACCGGGGCGGAACGCGAGAGCACGGAAGAACAATTCGAATTCCTGGTGCCCGGCTGGATTCCGCGCGCCGCCATCACCGTGGTCGGGGCCACCGGGGGCACAGGGAAATCCTCCGTCGCCCACCGCCTCGCCGTGCTTGCCTCCATCGATTGGCGGGAAGACGAAACGCCCCATTGGCTGGGCATGCCGATCAATAAGGACAAGGCGCAGGGGCTGGTGATTTATTTCTCCGGCGAAGACAGCGCCGCCATCGTCAACGCCCGCGCCAGCATGATCGATCCCGAAGGGCGCAGCTGCCGCCTGATGTTGCAGCATGCCGAATTCGGCACCCGTGAAGACGGTAGCAAAGCCAATATCGGCGATTTCCTGCATAAGTTGCAGAAGCTGCCGGATGTTTCGCTGGTGGTGATCGATCCCGCCCGGAAATATCTGGAGGGCGACGAGGAGAATTCCGAAGTGGTGAGCAATTTCTTCGAGGCCATCGAGGAATTCGCCATGAAGAAAAAGTGCGCGATGGTGATCGTCCATCACTTGGTCAAACGCGCCCACCCGAACGACACACGCGACATCGTCGATCTGCTGCGGGGCAGCCAAGTCTTCATCGACCGCCCCCGCATGGTGCTCGGCATGATGCGCGACGGGGCCTACACGGTGGTAGGCCTCAGCAAAAACAACATTCCCCCCAACCTCGGCACCATCCAGGGCGAACGCCTCTTCGTGCGCGACCCGAAGGCGCTCGATCTCATTCTCATTCCCGGCGAAAAAGGCATTCGCAACTGGAATGTGAGCGACGAGGAATTGGAGCAGATCAAGAACGAAGCGCAGGCTGAAGCGGCGGTTTTGGCGGAATCCCCCCCATCGTCATAAAATCGTAAACAAAGAGTAATATTACTTGGTGCTTATCTAAAAAGGCACAAGTATGAAGCTCGGTTTTGACAGTCAGAAAGCAGCGGTAACGGCCCGCCAAGACCGCCTGTCCACGCACCCGGAATTCAAGGATCCCTGCATCTACGCTTTGGAAGACGGTACGTTTCGGATGTGCGCCTCTCGCGGGCATGTGCACCCGACTGCGCAAGACCATCGCAGCGAGCAATGGGACATCGGGCTGTTCGCCGCCGAAAATTTCGACGGGCCCTGGCAGGAAATCGGTCCGCTCCACATCGCATGGCCGGAAAATCCCTGCGGCTTCAATCTGGTGCCTCACGAAGCATGCGCCCCCGCCATCACCTGCCGTACGATTGGCGGTGCGGCGCAGTACGATCTCTACGTCCAATCCGGCTGTTTCCAGCCGGACAGCGCGATTCTGCATGGCACCTCGAATGACGGCCTGCATTACAATATCGCCCCCGAGCCTCTGATCAGCGTGCAGGATATGCGCGAACGCGGCTTCGATCTGCAGGGGTTGTACGATGCGAGCGTCAGCGAAGTGCGCGAGGGGCGGAAAACCTATGAATATCTAACCTTTTCCGGCTATCAGACGGGCCACGGTATCGGGCGCGGCGACATCTATTCCCTCCGTCGCGAAAAGCGCCACGGCACCTACGGCGCATGGTACAAAGACAGCATCCAATGCCTTCTCACCCATGATCAGATGGCCGAAGCGGGGGGTGCGAAACTGCACAACCAGATCGGGCAGGATGATTACGAATGGGGCTTGGAAGGGGCAAAGATCACCCAGCTGGCCGACCGGCGCTACATGATGGTGGGGGTATGTTTCCTGCCCGCCGAGGTGGCACCGCGCGGCAGCCGCCAGCGCGTATTCATGGCGGCTGCTTCAAGCCCGAACGGGCCGTATCATCCGGTGGGTCTGCCCTTCGAGCCGCATGGGCCGGGCGAAAACGGGCACCCGGACGCAGTCTGCGTAGGTGAGCATAAAGTCGGTTTTCTGTATCAGCAGCGCTTGCGCACGGCGGAAGACCGAGACGGGCAATGGCATCTATGCAGCGCGCAGATCCCGCGCGAGGAGCTGCTTTCACTGGTAGAGCAAACCTTGAAAGCGCATGAATCCGCCGCAATCGGCAACCCGCCACCGCGATATACCCGAGGTCAAGGCGCAGTGGCGCTGGGTTAAGACCAGTGGTTGCGTGCGGCACGCAGGGCGGTGAATGCCACTGGATCGCCATCCGCCACCGCGCACAGAAACGGATTGGTTAGGCGTTCGCCGTCCAGCCGTTCGGGCACGGTTGGCATGTTGTGGTGGCGTCTGAACAAAGCCTTGTCCAATCTCAGCGCAACGGCTTCGTCTTCTGGAAAGATCGATCGGGCGAAGCGGTAGTTGGTTTCGGTATATTCGTGTGCGCAGCAGAGGATCGTCTCGCCCGGCAACGAAAGAAACCGACGCAACGCCTGAAACATCTGTTCCGCCGTTCCTTCGAACAACCGCCCGCAGCCGCCTAGGAACAGCGTATCGCCACAGAAAAGAATCGCCGGTTTGCGGAAAACATATGCGACGTGACCAAGCGTGTGGCCTGGGGTTTCCCAGACCTCGGCTTGCTCACCCGCGAAATGCAGGCGGCTGCCTTCGTGTACAGTCTCGTCCAAAGGCGGCAGGCGGTGGGCATCGCCCGCGAATCCGATGATGCGGCAGCCATGTTTTGCGCGCAGCGCTTCCGCACCGCCGATGTGATCGTTGTGATGATGCGTGAGCCAGATGGCATCCAGCGTGAGCCCATGCTCTGCCAAAGCACGCTCTACCGGCGCGGCTTCGCCGGGATCGATGCAGACAGCGTGGGTGCCGTCGGTCAGCAGGAAGATGTAGTTGTCGCTAAGTGCCGGGATGGTGAGGACGCGCAATGCCTTCTCCCTTCGGGAGACTGAGTCGCTGGACGACGAAGCAGGATGAGGGTGTTTCGGCTGGTCGCTGTTTCCTGAAATGTCATCCATCGCCAGCCGAGAGACCCTCACCGGCTCGCCTTGCTCACCACCCTCTCCCATGGGGAGAGGGCTCATCTCATGCATTTCTCAGCCCCGGATTCGGGCTGAAGAAGGCGTCGAATTTCCCGGCTTCGCCTTTGTGCGCATCCGCATCCGCAGGCGGTTCTTTCTTCACGGTCAGGTTGGGCCATTGGCTGCTGTAATCGCGCGCCAGTTCCACCCATTTCAGCAATTCCTCGGATTCCGGATGAATGGCCTCCGCCGGGCATTCCGGCTCGCACACCCCGCAATCGATGCATTCATCCGGGTTGATGATCAGCATGTTCTCGCCCTCGTAGAAGCAATCCACGGGGCAGACCTCCACGCAATCGGTGTATTTGCATTTGATGCAGGCTTCGGTGACGACAAAGGTCATGATTCGGGCTCTCTTATAAGGTCATTCTTGGGCGCATAGCATGCGGGGGATTGGCTCGCAATATCGTTAACGCCCGCGCCCTGCCCGCCGCTCGATGCGCATTACGTCCAGCCGTACCAGCACCATCCACGCAAAGAACAACGTAAACCCCGCAAGCATCACATAAAGCGGTGCGCGCATGCTGGGGTCGATGTGGCTGCCGCCTTCGCGCAGCAGGCTGGCGGGCTGGTGCAGGGTGCTCCACCAATCCACGCTGAATTTGATGATGGGCAGGTTCACCGCGCCGATCAGCGCCAGCACGGAGGCCGCCTTGCGCTCCCGCTCCGGGTGGTTGAACGCGCCTTCCAGTGCGAGATAGCCGAGGTAAAGCAGGAACAGGATGAAAAACGAAGTCAGCCGCGCGTCCCACACCCACCAAGCGCCCCAGGCGGGCTTGCCCCACAGGCTGCCGGTGGCGAGCGTCAGCAGTGCGAAACTCGCCCCCACGGGCGCGCTCGCCCGCGCCACCATATCCGCCACGGGGTGTTTCCATACCAGGTAGAACAACCCGCACAGCGCCATCAGCCCGTAGCCCAAAGTGGCGAGATAGGCGGAAGGCACATGGATATACATGATCCGCACCGTCTCCCCCTGCTGGTAATCCGCGGGCGAGGCGAATAATGCAAGATACGCCCCAAGCCCGAGCAGCGCCACGCTGCCCAACGCACATGGCAGGATGAGCGCGTGCGTGAGGCGATTGGCAATGGCGGGGCGGGCCAGGGAATGCAAAGAGGAAGGGCGAATCATGCGGCGGAGTGTAATGCGCATCGCATGGGTTGCAAGCGCTGTCATGCTCCTGTGCCGATTCCCGCGCGGCCATGGCCTTCCACCTTTGCGCTTCCCATTCCCGCGATTGCCCCACATAATTTCGCGAATCGACCTCCTACCGGAAATCCATGACCGACCTCGCCCCTATGCAGCAGTTGCTTTCCATCATGGCCAAACTGCGCGATCCGCAGGGCGGATGTGCGTGGGATCTCGAGCAGAATTTCGCCACCATCGCGCCCTACACCATCGAGGAAGCCTACGAAGTGGCCGAAGCCATCGGGCAGAACGACATGGTGAGCTTGAAGGAAGAATTGGGGGATTTGTTGCTGCAGGTCGTTTTCCACGCGCAGATGGCCGAGGAAGCGGGATATTTCACTTTCGCGGATGTGGCGGCTGGCATCGCCCAGAAAATGACCGACCGACACCCGCATGTGTTCGGGGATGCGCAAGCGCGGGACGCGGAGATGCAGACCAGCGCATGGGAGGCGCAGAAGGCCCAGGAACGCGCAGCCAAGGCCGCGCAATCCGCCACCCCGCCCTCCGCGCTCGACGGTGTCGCCGCCGCCCTGCCCGCTTTGATGCGGGCGCAGAAGCTGGGCGCCCGCGCTGCCCGCACCGGCTTCGACTGGCCGGACACCGAAGGCGTGATCGCCAAAATCCATGAGGAATTGAACGAATTGCAAGCCGCCGATAACGACCAACATCGCCAGGAAGAGCTAGGCGACCTGCTCTTCGCCTGCACCAACCTCGCCCGCCATTGGGGCTTGGATGCGGAAGAAGCCTTGCGCGGTACCAACGCGAAATTCACCCGCCGTTTCACCCATGTCGAAGCCCGCCTGCGCGCGCAGAATATTCCCTTGCCGGAAGCGGGGCTGGCGCGCATGGAAGCCTTGTGGAGCGAAGCCAAACACCGCGAAAAAAACGAGCATGGAGCCTATGATGAGTAAAGCGATTGCCTGCGTAACCGGGGCCACGGCAGGGTTCGGGCGCGCTATCGCCCAGCGGCTGGCCGCCGCGGGCCACCCGCTCGTGCTGGTCGGGCGGCGTTCGGAACGGTTGGCGGAATTGCAGGCCGGCCTTTCCGTGCCCGTGCACCGCATGGCGCTGGATGTGCGCGACCGAGCGCAGGTGGCGGGCATGTTCGCCAGCCTGCCCGAACCCTTTGCCGATATTGCGATTCTCGTGAACAATGCAGGCCTGGCGCTGGGCACTCTCCCCGCCGACCAAGCCGATCTGGAGGATTGGGAGCGGATGGTGGACACCAACGTCAAAGGCCTGATGTATTGCACGCATGCGCTGCTGCCGGGCATGGTGGCGCGGGGCGAAGGGCATATCGTCAATATCGGCTCCATCGCCGGAAGCCACGCCTATCCCGGGGGCAATGCGTACGGTGGCACCAAGGCTTTTGTTTCCCAGTTCAGCGACAATCTGCGCGCCGATCTGCTGGGGAAGCGCGTGCGTGTGACGAACATCGAGCCGGGGATGGCGGAAACGGAATTTTCCCTGGTGCGCTATCATGGGGATGCGGAAAAGGCCGCTTCGGTCTATGCGGGCATTCAGCCGCTCACGGCGGAAGATGTGGCGGAAACGGTCATGTGGTCGCTGCGTCAGCCGCCGCATGTGAACATCAACCGCATCGAACTGATGCCGATCATGCAGGCGGCGGGCGGCTTGGCGGTGAAGCGTACCTAGCGGGCGATGTTGTGCGCGCTGGAATTGCGGCGCACCAGCTCTTCCCAGCTGCCGCCCACATTCGGCCCCTGGCCATAGGCAACATTGCCTTTGGGAACGGAAGAAGCAATGTTGGTAGCCGTTTCGGGCGATGATTCGGACGAAGGCGCATTGCTGCCGACCGATGCGCTGGAAGAGATGGTGGAGGCCGCCTCACCATTCACCTTTACGCTGTTGGACCCGCCGCTCACGCCCGCGCTGTTTGCCCCGGGAGAAACGGTATTCGAAAGATCCGGCGCGCGGTTCACCGTCTGGGCGCGATCCTGGCCTTTGCCTTGTTCCTGTTCCTGCGCTTTGGCTGCAACACTTTCCGCACGGTTGCGGTAATGGTTTTCTTTCAAGCCATTCAATAACCCACGGCCAAGGTTGATTACCAACATCCCTACCGCGCCAACTGCTGCGGCTCCCAGTGTCCAAGCCAATATAGAATTGAAGCCAATCAACCCCGCGGCAATCAGACCGATGCTCAGCACGGTGCTAATAACAAAGCCATTCTTGCCGAACTGCCACGCGCCCGACCACAGCCCACGCGTCGCGCCGCTCAGCATGGAGCGGCCAAGGGTGGTGGCATTCTTCTGGAGCTTGCTGGGTTCCTGAGGCGCCTGGGTGGGTTGGGACGATACGGCCATAAATCGGGGCAGTTCCTTTCACCCTCCATCCTCGCATAGCGCTGTTACGGTTTCATGACGGCGGCATTGGGGATGGTGTCATTCGGACGTCAACGCGCCAGCGTCCCATCTTCCGTCGGGTCGGGTTCGGAAAGGCCTTTGACCAGCCTGGGTTTTACTTCCGGCATCACATCGGGTGCACCCTGTTCGCCGGGAACGAAACCTTTCGGCACGGGGGCAGGTTCTGGCGCGCTGCGCGCGGCTGTGGGCGATTGATAGGGTTTGCCTTGAATATGCAGCCGCTTGACCGTTACGCCGTTCTGATTGCTGCTGGCATCGCCTTTGGCGCCTTTCGGTACGGTTTCCAGATTGGTCTGGGCGCGTTTGTAGTAGGTCGGGCTTTTGGAGAGCGACATGTTCAGATAATCCCGCGCGAGCGATTCATCCTTGGCCAGACTCGCGAAGAAACCCATATTGTTGTAAAGTCCGGCCTCGGTCAGATGCGGCGCGGAAATGCGCTGCGCGGTATCCATATCCCCACTCAGAGCGTAAGCCAGCGCGAGATTGAGATCGATGCGGGCGCGTTCGGTGCTTTTGCTCGGCAGGTGCGCCTGGGCACGGGTGAAGGTTTCGATGGCCTGGGCGTATCGTTTGTCGAGCAGATAGGCCAATGCGAGGTTGTTCAACACCGCCACCTGGCTGCTGTCGGTCTGTTGCGCGCGCTCGAAATAGGCGATGGCCTCGTTGGTCTTGCCTTTGGAGGCGAAAAGAATGCCCACCGCGTTCAGGCTGCGCCAGCGGTTGGGGTCGGCGGCCAGGGCCAGGGTGAAAGTGTCGGCGGCCTGTTTGCTATCGCCCAGATTCATCTGGCACAGGCCCTTGCCTTCCAGCGCATCCGCATTGTCTGGCTGTTTGGCGAGCACACCGTCGAAATGCGGCAGGGCATCGTTGCATTGGCCATTGCGGCGCAGGGCATTGGCCAGCGCCAGTTTGATGACCATGTCCTCGGGTTTTTTGTCGAGCAACTGCTGATAAGTGCTGGCTGAGCGCTTATAATTACCCGCCGCTTCCGCCTCGCGCGCGGCGGCGATCATCGTATCGTCCACGCCCGTGATGGTCGGGCCCTTCAGTACTTTCAGAAGGTCATCCGCAGTCTGGCTGCTTTGCTCGCTGGGGGCGGCACCGCAGGCAGCAAGCGCCAAGGTCAAAATGAGGTAAGCTATATTGGAAAAGACAAAACGCATGAGGAATGTCTCTAAAGGGTGATTTCAGCTCCCGTACCCCGAGCGGCACGCCGAGCGGCATTGATCCTGTCGGTATGCTCTGTTTTACCCATGCTTGTCAATTCCGCCTCCGACGCCGTGGGCTCCGTCTCTTTAAGCGATGCGGACAATGTGGGCGTTGGGGTAGAAATAGAAGGCGCGGCAAGCTGGATTTCGTGCGTTTTTTGTACCGAATCGCCCAAAGTGGAACGTATTTCCCCCTCCGCGATACGCGTCTTGAGATTAGCTCCGTAAGCAAAGGCGCCGATAGCCACGGTACTCAAAGCACCTAGAAAAAGCCCGACGGCGCTGCTTACTATCAATGTTTCCGCTACTATGCTGAGCGCGGCTGAGGCGACGACGAACAGCCCGATCATGCCGACCACACCGCATACGTCGATCCAGAACTGGTCGGTGGTTTTTCTATCCATGGAAATAACTGTACTTAGAAAATGAGATTCATCAATATCATGAATTGTATTACAAAATGATGACGGTTGTGAAAATTTTCATTTCGCTCTGGCGGCGTCGTATCATTCCATGTTAGCTACGCCGTAGTTCACTCTGTTTCGGCTTCGAGCCATGACCTCACCCTCCCCCCATTGGACTTTCCCGCATCGGCATCTGCTGGGCATCGAGGGGCTTTTGGCGGAGGACATCACACATATTCTCGACGAGGCCGAGGGTTTCATCGATCTGAATCGCAGCGCGGATAAGAAATCCGCATTGCTGCGCGGGCGAACACTCATCAATTTGTTCTTCGAGAATTCCACCCGCACCCACACCAGCTTCGAACTGGCCGGTAAGCGCCTGGGCGCGGATGTCATCAACATGTCGGTCGCATCTTCTTCCACGAAAAAGGGCGAAACGCTGATCGACACGGCGATGACGCTGAACGCCATGCATCCCGATTTCATCACCGTGCGCCACCATGAATCCGGCGCGGTGCATCTGTTGGCGCAGAAGGTGAATTGCGCGGTCATCAATGCGGGCGACGGCAGCCACGAACATCCCACGCAAGCCTTGCTCGATGCACTCACCATCCGCCAGCGCAAAGGCCGCATTGCTGGCTTGAAAGTGGCGATCTGCGGGGATATTCTGCATAGCCGCGTGGCGCGCTCCAACCTCATTCTGCTCTCGACCATGGGCGCGGAAGTGCGCCTCATCGGCCCCTCCACCCTGCTGCCCAAAAGCCTGGCCGCCCGCCCGAACGTGACCACGCACAACACCCTGCGCGAAGGCATCGTCGGCTGCGATATCGTGATGATGCTGCGACTGCAGATGGAGCGGATGAATGCCAACTACATCCCCAGCGTGCGCGAATATTTCCATTATTGGGGACTCGACCGCGCCAAGCTGGCACTCGCCCACCCCGAAGCGCTCGTCATGCATCCCGGCCCGATCAACCGCGGCGTGGAAATCGACCCGGACATTGCGGACGATATTCACCGCAGCCTGATTCTGGCGCAGGTGGAGATGGGCGTGGCGGTGCGGCAGGCGGTGCTGGCGATTCTGGCACGGAGCAGCCAGGCATGAGCATGTTTCGCATCCTTCCTGGCTTGACTTTGCTTTTACTGTGCAGTGCCGGAGCGGCAGTCGCCATACCGCCGCCCACCTCCATAATTCAACTTAGAATGCGGCACGGTGAAAACCAGAAAATGATTCCCCCTGTGCGTGGGGGCCTCATTCCCTCCACACCGGGAGAATTAAGTCAGAGTCAGGGTATCCTGCTCCCGTCCGACCCGCGCGATGTAGACCGTTTGCTCGAAAATTCGCCCCAACTCTCGCCGCCTCCCATGCCGCCGAAAGAAGACTGAGATTCACCCCGTTTGATAAGGGCGTTTTGCCATCGAAACCTTGGATGATCATATATGTGGTCGCCGTCTTCCTTAGTTGCGCAATGGGTCGGCGCCGGATTTGCCCTCGCATCACTTTTCATCCTCACCCGTAAATAGCCACCATGACCGAGACACAAACCTTCACCCTCCCCACCCGCCAAAACCATGGCAAGCGCGTAGCATACATCAACGCTCGGCTGATCGACCCGGAGACCGGACTCGACGCCATAGGCGGGTTGCTGACCGAGGGCGACATGATCGCCGATCTCGGCCCCGATCTTTTCAAGAACGGCACGCCCGAAGGGGCGGAGATCATCGATTGCGGCGGGCATATCCTTGCCCCCGGTCTGCTCGACATCCAGGTCCATTTCCGCGAACCCGGCCAGGAATACAAGGAAACCATCGCCACCGGCAGCAAATCCGCCGCCTGCGGAGGCGTGACCTTAGTGGCCTGCATGCCCAACACCAAGCCACCGATCGACGATGTACCGGTGGTGGAGTATGTGCAGCGCCGCGCGCTTGAGACCGCTTACGTCCATGTGACGACCTACGCCAATATCACCAAGGGCATGAAGGGCGAGGAACTGACCGAGATGGGCCTGCTGAAGGAAGCGGGCGCGGTGGGTTTCACCGATGACGGACTGCCCGTGATGAACGCGCAGGTGATGCGCCAGGCGCTGGCCTACAGTTCCATCCTCGGCGTGCCGGTGGCGCAGCATGCGGAGGATTTGCACCTCTCCAACGGCGGCTGCATGAACGAAGGCGCGGTCTCCGCCCAGCTCGGCGTGCGCGGTATTCCGAACGCAGCGGAAGCGGTGATGGTCGAGCGCGATATTTTGCTCACCGAACTCACCGGCGGGCAATATCACGTCCTCCATATCTCCACCGCCGAGGCGATCGACGCCGTGCGCCGCGCGAAAGCCAAAGGCCTGAAAGTCACCGCCGAAGCCGCTCCGCACCATTTCATGCTGACGGACGAAGCCGTGCTGGAATACCGCACCTTCAGCAAAATGAACCCTCCACTGCGCGCCGAGAAAGACCGCCTCGCCGTCATCGAAGGCCTGCGCGACGGCACCATCGACGCCATCGCCACCGACCATGCGCCGCACGATTCGGAAAGCAAGCGTGTACCCCTCAGCCAGGCCAGCTTCGGCATCGTCGGGCTGGAAACTATGCTCCCGCTCAGCCTGCACCTCTACCACACCGGCATCATGCCCCTGCGCGACGTGCTGGCCGCCATGACCTACAAACCGGCGGACATCATCCATGTCCCCGCCGGACGCATGCAAAAAGGCAAACGCGCCGACCTCGTCCTCATCGACCTCGACCGCCCCTGGAGCATCAACCCCAAAGACTTCCACTCCAAATCCCAGAATTCACCCTTCGACCATTTCCCTACGAAAGGCCGTGCGATCCGCACAGTGGTGGCTGGGGAGACGGTTTATACACTCGCCTAAACCCGCCCGCCCCACGCCGTCATCCTGCGCGAAGTCGCAGGATCCCTATCCGCAATAACACAAAGATCCTGCGCTGCCCTTCGGGCCCGCAGGATGACGAGATTGAAGGAACGTTTCATGCCCCACCATCCCCACATCCGCCAAAACCTTATCCCCTACCTCAACATCGAAGATGGCGATGCGATGATCGCGTTCTGCGAGAAAGCATTCGGGGCCGAGCTGAAATTCGCCATGAAAGCCCCCACCAATCAGCATGCGCATGTGCATATGGAAGTGGAAGACACCACGCTGATGTTTTCCGCCATGCACCCGCCGCACCTGCAGCGCGTGAAGCGCGCCCCAACCGACCTGCCGCTTGTCACCCTGCTGCTTTATGTGAAGGATTGCGACGCCACGCATGATCGCGCCGTGGCCGCCGGGGCGAAGTCTGTGGAAGCGCCATCCGACATGTTCTGGGGCGACCGCAGCGCACGCGTCGTCGATCCCCAAGGCATCGTATGGATGATCAGCGCATTGGTGGAAGAAGTCTCGCCCGAAGAATCGCAACGCCGTCTGGATGCGATGTTCAAAGCCCATGCATAATCCGATCTATTGCGCCATCGATACGGACGACATCGCGCAGGCGGACAAACTCGTCCGCGCCATCGCCCCCCATGTCGGCGGCCTGAAACTCGGGCTGCAATTCTTCGTGGCGCATGGGCGGGCGGGGGTGGAACGGCTGGCCGCGCACGGCCTGCCGATCTTCCTCGATCTGAAGTTTCACGACATCCCCAACACGGTGGCAAAAGCCATCGAATCCACCGCTGGCCTGCCCGTGCGGATGCTGACCGTGCATGCCTCCGGCGGCCCGGAAATGTTGCGGCGCGCGAGCGACGCAGCCGGGAACCTCGCCGCCAAAACCGGCCAGCCCGCCCCGCTCGTCATCGCCGTCACCGTGCTGACCAGCCTGGATGCGTCCGACCTCGCCGCCGTCGGCCAGCCCGCCGACACCGCCGCGCAAGTGCTGCGCCTCGCCGAACTGACGCTGAAACAAGGCGCGGACGGCATCGTCTGCAGCCCCCGCGAAATCGCCGTCATCCGCGCCGCCTGCGGCCTCGATTTCCACCTCGTCGTCCCCGGCATCCGCCCCGAAGGCAGCGCGGCGGACGATCAGAAACGCACGCTGACCCCGGCGGAAGCATTGCGCCTGGGTGCGGATACGCTGGTCATTGGCCGCCCCATCACCGATGCAGCCGATCCCGCCAAAGCCGCACAACGCATCGCGGCGGCGCTGGGCTGACTTCACCCGGCGAAATGTAATGTGCGAAGGGATGCGGGCACGGTCCGGTCGATGAGATCGATATCCTCGTCCATCGCCTGGGCGAAATAGAGGAAGCCGAGTGCCCGGTTCAAATTGTCGAAATTCAGGCTTTTCAACGCATGCATCAACGCATCGATGAAATTTTCTTGCATCTCGATCTGCTCCGCCTCCGTGGTCGCGTCATCGCATAGCTGCACATTGTAAGCCTCCAGCAAAGCGCAGGCCGCAGCCGAGATCTCTCCGCCCGCCCATTCGCCATTCCACGCCCAGGCCGCGACATCGCTCACCTCGATGCCATCCTCATGCGCGGATTGGGCCAGCATGATCGGGGTTAGCGATCCGTTTTCCGAATCGAAATAAGCACAAAAAGCCAGAATCGGCCCGTCGATGACTTGCGATGCCGGGTAATAATCCAGGTAGCGCTGCATGTCCGTGCGTAGTTGGGCAGCGAGCAGATCAAACGAATCCCAGGGTTTCATTGGCGTTCCATGCGATAAATTCATTGTGAAAATGCGGCCGGAAGCTAGAATGGCCTCACAATTCACTTATCAATGTTTGTCATGTTCATCCAGACCGAAGCCACCCCGAATCCCGCCACACTGAAATTCATCCCCGGCATCGAAGTGCTGCCGGTGGGGCGCACGGCGTTTTATACTTCGGCGGCGAATGCGGCGGAATCTCCATTGGCCACCACGCTCTTCGGAACCGAAGGCGTCACCGCCATTTTTCTGGGGCATGATTTCATCACCGTCACCCGCGCGGAAGGCCATGCCTGGGAAGATTTGAAGCCCTATCTGCTTACCTCGATCATGGATCATTTCGTCGCAGGTCGCCCGGTGATACGCGAGAAAACCGCCAGTGCCGAAGCGCCGGGTGATGAATCCGAGCTGGTGAAGCAGATCAAGGAACTGATCGAAACCCGCGTGCGCCCCGCTGTGGCCCAGGATGGCGGCGATATCGTCTTTCATGATTTCGACGAGGATACCGGGGTGGTGCGACTGGAGATGCACGGCGCTTGCGCCGGTTGTCCCAGCAGCAGCGCCACGCTCAAATCCGGCATCGAGAATATGCTGAAGCATTATGTGCCGGAAGTGACTTCGGTCGAAGCCGCTTAAGCGCGATCAAGCCGCTAGGCGAGGATGTCGATGACTTCCTCTTGCATCTTGCTCTGTGCTTCCAGCGATTTTAAGTTCGCCTTGAAATCATAGGTCGCGATTTTTTGATGCACGGCTTCCTGCACGGGGTCGACATCCCGGCTGCCCAATTTTTGGATGTCATCCAATGTCTGCGTTTGACCACCGGCTACCCGCTGGGCGCTTTCGTCCAACCGCTTTGCCGCATTTTGCAAGCCGCCCAGTGCGATGTTGAAGCCATTACCGCTTATACCGACATTCATACCCATCCCTTTTGCTGCTACGGCACGCCTCCCTGCAATGCCGTAAGCACAATCTAACGCATGCGATTTTAACCATGGGTAAAGAATGCGCAGCATTTGATGTATGTCGCTTGGTTTTTTCGTCGAAGCGTGAAATCGCTATGCATTCCTTGTCGCTTCACATTGATCCTATGTTCCATTCCAATTTCCATTCCGGCCCCAATGCAGAGGCAAGACGTGGTCTGCTGATTGTTTCCAGCCTGCTATGCCTGATGTTGTTGGTGGCGTATCTTTTCCGTCTGCATTGGCAGCACGGCTATCTTTTCGATTATGCCCCGCTGGTGATAGGGCGAGATTTCATGAATTTCTGGATGGCAGGCAAAACCGCATGGCAGCCTCAGATTGCACCGTGGTACGATGTGCTGGATTACAGTGCACGGCTCCAAGCTTTCCTCGGCGCGGATTATGCCGTGCAGCATTGGTCCTATCCCCGAATATCATGCTCGCCGCCGCTCCATTCGGCCTTCTTCCCTACAGTGGAGCGCTTAGCCTTTGGTGGCTCTTACAGGCGGTTGCACTACTATGGCTTTGGCGGCGCGACAAGGAGGACGCCATGCTGCTTCTCGCCTCTCCGGCATTATTGTTGGCAGTGATTTCCGGCCAGGCCTCGATTTTCTTTCTCTGCATATCGATATGCCTGTTCGAAAACATGGATCGTCGGCCCGTCCACGCGGGTGCGATGCTCGGATTGTTTGCACTCAAGCCACCCTTGATGATGCTCATGCCGATTGCATTATTGGCACGCGGGAAATGGCGCATGATCGGTGCTGCAATCTTGGTGTGCCTATTGTCCGCCGTATGCGTCGTTTTGCTCTATGGCACCGGGCCATGGGTTGGCGTATTGGCAGCACGGCATGCCCGATCAAGGCGCAGATCATGCAGCATGCGCCGCGTGTCATCGCCGCCTTGATGCCAACGTTGTTCATCGAACTGCGCATGATGCATGTGCCGATTGCGTGGTGTTACGCTTCGCAGGCAGTGGCCGTTATGTTTGCAGGGTTCCTTGTCTGGCGTGGTTTTCGTACATCGCACGATACGCCCCAAGGCCCCGTTTTGCGTTTTGCGCTATTCGCCGCCGCTGCCGTTTTCGCCAGCCCTTATTGGATGGGATACGATTTGCTGATGCTCACTTGGGCCGTCATCGGCGTTCTGCGCGTGAATGCTTGGAAAAATATGCGTATCTGGCTTTGCATCGCTTTGTATTTTCTTCCTGTTTTGTGTTTCGTTTTGCATGTGCTCGGCTTACCTGGCATGCCTTTGCTGATACTCACCTTCGCTTTCTGGATGCTGAGAGAAATCAAACATGCCCACGCCCCTTCCGCTGCTTCCCCCGACGCTGCGGCCAATGATTCCACCCCGGCAAAACCGGCATTGCGCTGAGACTGCAGAAAATGCGTGCGCTTTTTGTCGCCATCGGCTAGCTACATGGCTCCCGCGCCCAGCCATCGGCAGCGCGTGCGGAAGGGTGGCCGAGTGGTTGAAGGCGCCCTGCTTGCCGAAGGCAAGCCTCTTGGTGAGGCGTGCGCTTTGGCTTCAACCCCTCGACATTCGAGGTATTGCGGAAGGGTGGCCGAGTGGTTGAAGGCGCCCTGCTTGCCGAAGGCAAGCCTCTTGGTGAGGCGTGCGCTTTGGCTTCAACCCCTCGACATTCGAGGTATTGCGGAAGGGGTGGCCGAGTGGTTGAAGGCGCCCTGCTTGCCGAAGGCAAGCCTCTTGGTGAGGCGTGCGCTTTGGCTTCAACCCCTCGACATTCGAGGTATTGCGGAAGGGTGGCCGAGTGGTTGAAGGCGCCCTGCTTGCCGAAGGCAAGCCTCTTGGTGAGGCGTGCGCTTTGGCTTCAACCCCTCGACATTCGAGGTATTGCGGAAGGGTGGCCGAGTGGTTGAAGGCGCACGCCTGGAAAGTGTGTATACGGGTAACCGTATCGTGAGTTCGAATCTCATCCCTTCCGCCATTGATTGATGCTTGACGTCTTCCCTCAAGATCCAATCTATTCTTATTAAGAGAAATCTTGTTGGGCATTGTCACGTATAGATAGTGTTTGACCAGAACAGGCAGTAGAGTGAGAGTTCTGCCATGCGGGTTGATTTGGAGTAGCAGAAGGTTTTGCGATGGAAGCGGGCGAGATAGTGCCGAACCCTGCTGTTCAGCGATTCGATGGGCCAGGTGAGCTTTTGGTCTGGACGAGCAGGTGGCTCGGGATGACCTTTCGATAGACCTTCCATGCGTCGGTGGCGACACAGAACGGCTTCAGATGCGCGATTCTTGCCCAGAGTCTTTTGAGGGGCTTAGCGCCACGAGCACCCACCTCGACGGCGAGGACGCGCCCGGTGAGGGCAGATACAGCAATCCATATCCACAGTTTATTGCGTTTTTTTGGGTGTAATGCCACATTTCGTCGATGACGACCATGTCCATGGCGGGCAGGTCTTGCGGCAGCTCGGCGCGAATGATGCGCTTGATCTCCTCGCCTGCCGACTGCGTCCAGCGCAGGATCGTCTGATAGGAAATACCCAGAAGCCGTCCGATGCCCCGGAAACCAACCCCTTCCCTGTAAAGCGCCAGCGCCATCAGTCTCTGCTGGTCGCTGTAACGCGTCCTTCCGTCGGAGCCAGTGAAGCGGCGCGCACACGCCTTGCAATAATAGCGCTGCTGTCCCCGCACCATGCCGTCCTTGCGGCAACGAAACTCTCCACAATGCTTGCAATGCATCCCCGTCCACCCCACCCAAGTGAAAATCAGAGAAATACATAGCCTGTCTCAGTATAGAATACTATCTATATGTGACAATGCCTCTTGTTGAAGGTCGTTTATCACCCATAGGGGGGACTTATTTTCTGAAGATTCCATTGTCAAAGCCATAGATTAAATTGACTTTTTAGTCTTTTGATAGACCAAGTTCGAAGGTTGGCACAGGTAAGGTTTGTATACAATGTTATGCGAATGAGAACATGGACGTATCGCTCGCCATTAATAATCCGTGGTACAAAATCGGATTTATGGATATAATTATGCTGGTCCATATGGATCCGGGGATTTTCCTATGCGTTATAAAGCCAGCACTATCTGCGCCCTCTTATCGGTGATCATTATTGCTTGTAGTATGCCGGTTTGGGCCGGTAATTGCACAGCGCCCAGTGGTACAGAAGGGATGATGCGATACGATACGACCGCCAAAAACCTATTTTTCTGTAATGGGACGGCGTGGACCACAGTAGGTGGCAGCGGGTCATGCACCACTACCACACCAGATCCCAACCTTAACAACGTGTCATTACTGCTGAAAGCCAACGGTTCAGCTACGAATAACCACACTTTTGTCGATTCCTCCCCGAATAACATCGCCATCACACGATACGGAAATACCACGCAAGGTAGTTACGGTCCTTATTCTGGTATGAGCAGCGCGTATTTTGATGGTTCGGGCGATTATCTCGCCATGCCGACCACCGCCGCATTGGCAATCGCCACGAACGATTTTACTATCGAATTCTGGGTTTACTACGCTACCTCGACCGGTGGATCGTTTTACAATATATATGATGCCCGTCTCAGCAATGAAATCGCGCCCGTCATCGCCATCACATCGGACAAAGTACGATTTGGCGATGGATCGAACGATGCGCGTTTGGTTTCCAGTAGCGCGTTGAACATAGGCTCATGGAACCACGTAGCGATCGTGCGCAGCAGCGCCTACACCAAAATATACATCAACGGAACGCTGAACGGCAACATGTTGGATAAATCCAGTTATGTGGCGGGCACGCCAATATCGGACGCTGGCAATCCGGAAACAGTTCTTGGATGAATGGTTATATTTCGAATTTCCGTTTTTCTAACTCGGCCCGTTATTCCGCCGACTTTACGCCCCCCGCCAACGCTTTTGCCTCGGATGCGAATACGCTGATTCTCACCAATTTCGCCAATGGCGGATTGATTGACGGGGTGAGGAAAAACGACATGGAATCAGTGAGCGCGCAACAAAGCAATTCGGTGGTAAAATTCAGCAATAATACGGCATACTTCAATGGAAGTTCCTACCTAACCATGCCTGCCAAAAATAACTTAGTCATGGACGCAGGTGATTTTACGTTCGAGACTTGGTATTATCCGACT
>CBDFGH010000008.1:0-105343 GCA_965247145.1 Rickettsiales bacterium | reverse complement strand
CGATGCGGGCCTGAGCGCCTATGCCGCTCCCATCGGCATGATCGAGGTCGGGGCCAGCACCTATGCGGGCCAGATTCCGCTTATCCTGAAAGTGAACAGCGCAAATTCGCTGCTGCCGAAATCCAACCTGCCGAACCAGGCAGTAACGGGTTCGGTGAAGGATGCGATGCGCCTGGGTTGCGGCGCGATCGGCCTCACCATCTATCCCGGTTCTTCGCTTAGCCTGGACATGTTCGAAGAAGCGCGCGAACTGATCGCCGAAGCGAAATCGTACGGCTTGGCCGCGGTGGTCTGGTCCTACCCGCGCGGGGAAGACATCAGCAAGGACGGCGAGACGGCGCTGGATGTCTGCGCTTATGCCGCGCACATCGCGGCGCTGCTCGGGGCCCACATCATCAAGGTCAAACCGCCCACCGGTTTCCTGGAATTGCCCGAAGCCAAGAAATCCATCGAAGCCGCCAAGGTGCCGAACACCAACATGGCCGAACGCATCCGCCACATCATGCAGACCACCTTCGGCAACCGCCGCATCGTGATCTTCTCCGGCGGTGCCGCGAAAGACACTGCAGCGGATGTGCTGAAGGAAATCCAAGGCATTCAGGATGGCGGCGGCCACGGCTCGATCATCGGCCGCAACGTCTTCCAGCGCCCGAAAACGGAAGCGCTGGCGATGCTGGAAGAGATCGTCGCGATCTACTCGAAGTAGCCAATTCCCTCTCCCTAGAAGGGAGAGGGACCGCGCGTTGCGCAGGGAGAGGGTGAGTTGCCGCAAACTTCGGTGTTCGCGGCGATTCACCCTCTCCCCAGCCCTCTCCCTTTTAGGGAGAGGGAGTTTTTTTAGGGAGTATTCGATGGCCGGGAAAAATCGCCATGCGCGGCGTGCGGAGGAAGAGGAGGTGACCGACAGCTGTTTGCTGTATGGCGTGTCGCCTGCGCATATTGCGGATATGGATGCGTTTGCGGTGCAGTTGGATGCGGCGCTGGCGGCGGGAATGGGAGTGTTTCAGCTGCGGCTGAAAGAGGCGAGCGAGGCCGAGATTCGCGCGGGGATCGAGCGCTTGATGCCGATCTGCCATGCCCACCAAATCCCTTTCATTTTGAACGACCGTGTCGATCTCGCCGCCGAATATGGCTGCGACGGGGTGCATCTGGGGCAGGAAGATCTGATCTCCGTGCCGCTGCGCCGCGCGCGAGCGATGATGGGGGAGGCGATCATTGGGGTGACCTGCCATGCCAGCCGCGATCTGGCGATGGAATCGGGCGAGGCGGAGGCAGATTACGTGGCCTTCGGCGCGTTCTATCCCACCACCAGCAAACCCGCCGAGAAGCTCCAGAAATGGGGCACGCCGGAGCCGGAGATTCTGACGCTGTGGAGCGGCGCTTCGACCATCCCCTGCGTCGCCATCGGCGGCATCACGCCCGAGAATTGCGGGCCGCTGGTCGCGGCGGGCGCGGATTTCGTGGCGGCGATTACCGCGATTTGGCAGCATCCGCAAGGGGCGGCGGTTGGGGTGGAAGTGTTTCTGGCAGCAATCGAAGCGGGGCTGACATCACGCCGGTCTACGGAAGCGAACTGACCCGATACGAAACCGGCCTCTGCACGCTCCGCGCTTAATGCGGAGCGCTGACGAAAGGTCGGAGCAGCACTCCGCATCAAGTGCGGAGTGGGAGCGTTCTGAAATTACAGCGAGGCGCCCAGCATCCACACCGTCTTTTCATGCACCGAAATACGTTCGCTGATCAGTGCCACGGTGCCTTCGTCTTCGGCGTCCTGTGAGGCTTTCAGGGTGGTTTTCAGTCTGCCCAGCACCAGGCTGTGATCGCTGTGCAATTGCTTCACCATGGCGGCGGCGGCTTCTTCGCCGCTGGCGTCTTTCACCGTGGCAAGTTTCTGGAAGGCGGCAAATCCGCCCGGAGCTTTCGCGCCGAGAATGCGCACGCGCTCGGCGATGTCATCGACCGCGATGGCGAGTTCTTCGTATTGGGTTTGGAATAAAGCATGCAGGCCGCTGAAATTCGGGCCGGTCACGTTCCAATGGTAGTTCTGGGTTTTGAGATACAGCGTGTAAGTATCCGCCAGTACTTTGTTCAGATTTTCGATCACGGGTCGATTGGTCATGTTCGTCTCCTTGAATGGCATGGCGTCACGATGGCACGGAAATCACAGTGAAAACCAATCGATCTTTTCCATGGAAAGCATCGAAAAAAGCTATACCTAGGCTTCCCCCGCGCTTTTGCCCTCGGCCACTTCCTTTACCTTGATCGCCAGCTGTTTCAGCGTGAAGGGCTTCGGCAGAAAATGGAAATCGCGTTGCGCGCCGTAATTGTTCAGCACGTCTTCGGCATAGCCGGACATGAAGACGACGCGAAGATTGGGGTGGGCTTTGAGTAATTCCTCGACCATATCCGGCCCGTTCATGCCGGGCATGATCACGTCCGATAATACCACCTGAATTGCCTCGCCCTGCTCTTCGGCGATCTCCAGCGCGGTCTCGGCGCAATCGGCTTCGAGCACGGTGTAGCCTTTGTTGCGCAAGGCGCGGGCGGCGAAGATACGCACGGGTGTCTCGTCCTCCACCAGCAAAATGGTGCCGATGCCGCTCAAATCTTCGAGCTTTGCCTGGGCCTCGATCGCCTCGGCTTTGGCGGCGGGGCTGATTTCGGCGTGGCGGGGGAAGAACAGGCTGAAAGTGGTGCCCTGGCCCAGATCGCTGCTCACGTAGATATAGCCGCCGGTCTGCTTCACGATGCCGTAGACGGTGGCGAGACCGAGTCCGGTGCCGCTGCCGACTTCCTTGGTGGAGAAAAACGGCTCGAAGATTTTCTGCACCATTTCGCGCGGAATGCCGCAGCCGGTATCGACCATATCCACCTGCACATATTCGCCGGGTGCAATGGCTTCCTCGTCCGTTGGCGGGATGAAGTGGGCGGGCAGGGGGTTGTTGGGGCCGAGGGTGGTGATGCGGGTATGCACCGTGAGGCTGCCGCCCGCGCCCGCCATCGCGTCCCGCGCATTGACCGCGAGGTTGATGAGCACTTGCTCCAGCTGGCCTTGGTCGGCCTTCACGGTGCCGATGTCGCGGCCATGCACCACTTTGAGCTCGACGTTTTCCCCGAGCAGGCGGCGCAGCAAATGCGAGATTTCGGCGAGCACATCGGTCAGATCCAGCAGCTTCGGCTGCAGGGTCTGGCGGCGGGAGAAGGCCAGCAACTGGCGAACGAGGTTGGCGGCGCGGTTGGCGTTCTGCTTGATCTGCATGATGTCGGCAAAAGACTGATCGCCCGCCGGGTGGCGCATCAGCAGCAGGTCGCAAAAGCCGATCATGGCGGTGAGCAAATTGTTGAAATCGTGTGCCACACCGCCCGCGAGTTGGCCGACCGCTTGCATTTTCTGGCTGTGGGAAAAACGCAGTTCCAGGTTTTTCTGTTCGGTGGTTTCGACGAGATAGGCCAGCAGGTCGGGTCCGTTGTCCGGCGGGCAGGCGAGCGTGAGCGTGGCGCTGCGGGCTTCGGTGCTGTTGAGCGCGACATCGAGCACGGCGCTGGTGCCTGCATGGTCGCGCACCTGGCTGAGCAAATCGAGCAAAGCGGCGCGGTCGGGTTCGGCAAAGAGTTCGGTAAAATCGCCCTCGGCGCGTTCGGTGATGCGCAGGAAAGCGGGATTGGCTTCCTTCACCCGCGCATCGCGCCCGATGCGGGCGACCGCCATCGGGCAGGCATGAAACAGGGGCGCGAAGGCGGAAGCGTTGTCGCGTTCCGGCGTGGTGTGGGCGGCATGCATGGGAGGATTCCGTGGAGTGGGGGTTGTTTATGCGCGGCGCGCATCGTCCATAGGCAACAGGTAGCCATGGCATCCGGCGCGTTGGCCGGTGGCGTTCATCCAGGTATCCTGCCGCACGTAGAATTTCACCATGCCGCCATTGCGGTGCAGGAAGAGCGCTTCGCCCTCAAACGCATCCGCGCCCTGGCTGAAGCCCGCATTGCCGTTGGCTTGATAAACGAAAGTATCCGCCGGTTTGCCGGTCATTTCTCCGCGGCCGTAGCCCAAAGCCTGTTCCATCGCGCCATTGGCGAAAATTACATGGCCCGAGGTGTCGATCGCGTAGGCGGCGATGCCGGATTGCTCGATGATGGTGGAGAGCAGTTCCGGTGTAGCGCCGGCGGTACTGGCCAGGGTGGATTTGGTGCTGCTGTAGCCTGCGCTTGCGGCATTGCCCACGCCGCCTTCCTTGCGCTCCACGTATTCGCGGCCACGGATGGCGGTGTAGCCTTTCGGGGTGGGTAGCGGGTCGACATGCACGACCAATGTCATCTGCGTCCCGTCCGCTGCCTGATAGGGCAACAGCATCACGCCGTTTTCCTCTTCCTGCAGCAGACGATTGATCTCTGCACCCATTTCCTGTGGCAGCTGGTTGTGCGTGAACAGGCTGTCGAGCATGCGCTGGGATTGGGTGGCGAATTCGGGGAAGAGTTTCTGGAAACCGGGATCGTAATAAACGATCGTCCCGTCGCGGCGGGCGATGATGTAGAAGCGGTAATTCAGGCGCGCCACGCTGGCGAAGAGCGCATTCTGGAACTCGGTCATCAGCAGCAGGTCGCGGTGGCGCTGCACCTGCAGATAGCCGAGAAGCCCAAGCACGATAAGCGTGCTGATCAGCAGCAGGGTATGCGTAACCGGCACCTTGCCCGCATTGCTCATTTGGCTGGAGGAAAAATAGGTGATGGCGAAAGCGATGGCGATCAGCCCGCTCAGTTGCAGCCACAATTTGCTACGGCGACGGACGATGAAGTCCGGCTCCTTGGAAAGGCGCTCCTTAAGTTCTCGCGCTTGCTTGCCCGCCATAATGCTTACTAACCTCCGTGTAATCCACGCCGGCCCATTCTTGGACTCTTTATGCGCTGCCGCACCTTAGCGCATTCAATTTGGAGCGTCATCTGCTCTTTTTACTCGGCTAAATCGCCGGCTCTAAGGACGCTTGCCTTGAGACGGGTTGGTTTGGCCTGCCGCACGGGTTCCGGCTTTGGGCATGCTTTTGCCTTTCAGGCGATAGACATAGCCGATGACTTCGGCCACAGCTTTGTAATGTTCCATTTTGATCGGCGCATCGATCTCCACGCTGTCATAGATCGCACGGGCCAGGGGTGGGTTGCGTAGCACGGGAACTTTGTTGTCTTCCGCCACACCGCGGATGCGGGCGGCAATTGCGTCTGCGCCTTTGGCCACCACTTTCGGGGCATCCATGGCTCCGGGGTCGTATTTCAGTGCTACGGCGAAATGGGTGGGGTTGGTGATGACCACATCTGCGGTAGGCACTGCAGACATCATACGGTTTTTCGCACGCTCGCGGCGGATGGCGCGCAGGCGCTGCTTGATGTGCGGATCGCCCTCCTGCTGTTTGTATTCCTCCTTGATGTCCTGCTTGGACATGCGCAGGCCCTTCATATATTCGAAGCGCTGATAAAGATAATCCATCGCCGCGATGAAGAACATGGCGGCGCAGGCGGCCACCACCACATTCTGCGAACTTTTGCCGAGAATAGCCAGAAAGCTCAATGCATCCGTGTCTGCCAGGGCGGGCAAATGTTTGCCTTCCCCGCGCAGCACCGAAAGCATGATGGTGCCGACGATGCCCATCTTGATCAGGCCCTTGACGAATTCGGTGACTGAGCGCATGGAAAAAAGCCGCTTCGCGCCCGCCATGGGCGATACGCGCGACCATTGCGGTTTGCTCGAAGCCAGGGTGAAGGTAATGGGTTTCTGGATCATGCTGCCGGCGATGATGGCGACGACGACCACCATCATGGGCATGATCAATAGTTTGACAAACAAGGCGACGGTGGCGAGCATCAGCCCGCCCAGATTATTACGGTCCAGGGCATAGCTTTCAGGCCGCTCGATGAATGGCACGAGTGCGACTTTCATTTGATGCACCAAGCCGGGTGCGACCCAGGCGATTTCCAATGCCAATGCGAAGAGCATGAAAAAACTTACTACTTCACGCGAGAATACGACCTGGCCTTTTTTCAGCGCATCCTCCAGCTTTTTCGCTGTCGGGTCTTCGGTTTTCGAAGCTTCGTCCTGATCTTCCGACATGGTCGCCTTCCTAGGGTTTCAGCAAGTGAATCAAATGCTCTTCCGCAAATTGAAAATACCATAAAAACATACCGCTTGCGGTCCATTTCAACATTTCGAAGGTAAACAGTATTTGTATGGGAAGAAGCAGGTAGAATACCTGAAGTGCGGGCATCAGGCGGCTGAGAATGCCGCTGCCGAGATTGAGCAAAAGCATGACCAGCATGATCGGCGCGGTGATCTGCACGGCGATGGCGAAACATCCCCCCATCAGATGCCCATACATCTCGATGCCGTCTCCCATCGCGATCCATTGGCCGGGCACGAAAAGGCCGTAGCTGTCGAACAATGCATTAAGCATCAGATGGTGAAAATCCAATGCGAACCAGAAGGCGACCCCTGCCATGCTGAGCAGATTGCCCAATAATGTACCTTGGGCCGCCTGGGTAAGATCGAACATCTGCGCGGAAGAAAGCCCGGAAGCCAGGGAAAGGATCGTGCCCGTGGTATGCAATGCGCTCAGCACCACGCGGCATAGCATGCCGATGAACAGCCCGATGGTGATTTCCGCCGCAATCAATGCGCCCAGGCCCAAGGCGGAATCCGGTGGTGCGGGTAGGGTGGCGAGCAACGCAGGAGCCATGACCAGTGCCACCAAAAGTGCGAAAGCCAAACGCAAAGTGGGTGAAACGAAACTTTCGCCGATGCCCGGCAGCAGCATTACCCCGGCGCCCACGCGTGCGAACACCAGCAGAAACGCCGTAATCTGCGCGGTCAGTAAGGTGCCGAGCATGAAGGCGCGACCAAGTTACCAATCATTTTTTTAACGGTCATTCTTTCCCACTTCGGTGATGCGCGTAAACATCGCCTCACTGAAATCGGTGAGTTGGGCAATCATGAAAGGTGCCAATAATACGATGGCGGCAAACATCGCCAGAATTTTCGGCACGAAAGTAAGCGTGGTTTCCTGAATCTGCGTCAGCGCTTGAAAGAGCGAAATCGCGAGGCCCACGATCAGAGCGACCAGCATCAGCGGCGCGGAAACTTTCGTCAGCACCCATAATGCCTCACGCATCACATCCAATACTTCCTGCTCGCCCATGGTGCCTCCTGATTTTCCCCGTACCATAGACGATGATATGCGAACTGTCATGTCCACGCCGTCGATCATTCAGGTTCCTCGATCTCATATGCGACAGGAAACACGAACGATCGCTCACTTGCTGCAGATATTCCCGTCGCTGCTGAGCATGGGAGCCAATAGAAATTAAATCGGCATCTTCAAAATGTCTTGGTAGGCGTTGATCATTTTGTCGCGGATGGCGACGACGGTTTGCAAGGTAAGTTCGGCGTCGCTTACGGCGGTGACAAGATCGTGGATCTGCGTTTTGTTGCCGACGGCGCCGAGGGAGAGCGATTCGGCTTTGTACTGGCTGTCGCGCGCGCTGCCGAGCGCCTGGCCCATGAGATCGCCGAAGGAGCCGCCGGAAGCGCTATCCGCGCCGCCCGCGATATTGCCCAGAGCGGGCGCTTGGCCGCCGGTGGGGGTGATCTTGGCGGCGGCGCCGTAAGCCGCGCTGGCGGCGCTGAAGGCGATAACGGTCATGGCGGTATTCCCTGTCTTTTGTTTTTAGTTGCGCAGCATGCCGATGGTGGATTCCAGCATGCTTTTGGAGGTTTCGATCACATTCAGATTGGCCTCATAGCCCGTACGCGCCTCGCGCATATCCATCATCTCGATCACGGGGTTGACGTTGGGATAGAGCACATAGCCATCCTTATCCGCCGCCGGGTGGCCGGGCTCGTATTTCTTGGTGTAATCCGTCTTGTCCGTATCGTAGCGCGAAACCTGCACGGTGGTCGCCCCCACTTCGCGGTCGAGCGTGTCTTTGAAGTAGATGGTTTTGCGGCGGTAGGGGTTGCCACCGGGGGTGAGTGCGGTGGTGCCCGCATTGGCGATGTTTTCCGAGACGATGCGCATGCGGTCGCCCTGGGCTTTGAGGCCGCTGGAGGCGATATGCAGCGATTTGACGAGATCGGATGCGGGCATGGAAAGAGCTTTCTGGGTTTCTACATCTGATTATGCAAGTCGTGTGCCTTATTAGGACTAGTGCTGGCCGATGGCAGTTTTAAACAGGGAATCGTATTTGCCGTAGAGATTCAATACTTCCTGATATTCCATCTTGTTCATGGCCATGTTCTTTTCCTGTTCTTCGTAGGAAACGTTGTTTTTCACGGGCACGGTCTCATACGTCGTGCGCATCTTATCCGCTTGCGCGCTGCCGCCTCCGGTTGGGCCGGTAAGGTGCTTGGGATCCGTCACCCGCAGGGCGATGCGTTTGCTGGCGGCATTGGCCATGCTGGCGAAATCGGGTTCTTTGATGTCGCGCGCCTGATAACCGGGCACATCTTTATTGGCGATGTTGGAAGCCAGCTGGTCTTGGCGCTTGTTGTTGTAATCCATTTTCTGATGCAACAAGCGCATGAGGGTCAGGTTACCGTAATCCATCGTGGATAATCCTTTTGCGTTTGTTCCGTGCATCGTTCCTGCGATGCATATGAACCTGAGCCTTTCGGCAGCTCAGGGCTGGGCGGCCTCCTGGCCTTGGTAGCGATCAACTCACGACCACATCAACATAGCATAAATAATTTCTTCGCCAAATAGGCAATCTTTGCCTATAATGCATTTATGTCTTTTGCGGTGCAGCGCCCTATGCACCATGCTATGCAATGGGCAGGCCAAAAGGGGAAGAATCCCCCGCCCGACTGTCTCGGGTGCAAGCAAAGAGTGCTTATGCTGTATCTGTCGCGCAAGATCGGGGAATCGATCGTCATCAACAATTCTATTGAACTGACTGTGGTGGAGGTGCGCGGCAAAGTGGTGAAGCTGGGCTTCGTCTTTCCGCCGGAAGCCACGGTATTACGCAAAGAAATTCACGATAAGATCAGCGCCGAGAACCGCGCCGCCGCCACCGGCGAAATGAACGGCCCGGATGATTGGATGCAGGCGCTTTCCAACTGGGACGACGAGAATGGCGGAGGCGGCGATGGCACGCGCTGACGAACCGCAGAAACCCGCCAAATCCATCGCCGTCGCCCTGCAATACGAGGCGGGCAAGGATGCCGCACCCCGCGTTTCCGCCAGCGGGCAGGGCGCCATCGCCGAGCAGATCCTCAATATCGCCTTCGCGAACGGCATCAAGGTACGCGAAGACGCGCCGCTGGCCGAGATTCTGGGCATGCTGGAAGTGGATAGCCTGATTCCGCTGGAGGCCTATGCGGCGGTGGCCGAGATTTTAAGCTATGTCTATAAGGCGAATGCGCAGGAAGCGCGCCTAAGCCAGCCGCGCGGGACGGACGCCATCCACCGCCCGCAGGCGAACGATGTGATCGAGGGATAGATGCGCTGGAGCCTGCCGGAATCCTTGAACCCCACCGAGCGCCTGGACGCGCTGGAAACACATCTGCGCCATTGCGCCCAGGCGCTGGACGCCGGAACGCCGGATGATATGCAGGGCGTGGATGACGAAGTGGCGCGGCTCTGCCGCCAAGTGCTTGCCTTGCCCACCGAGGAAGCGCAGAGCTACGCGCCGCGATTGGAGATGTTGGCCGCCGCTTTCGGCACTTTGGGCACCGCCACCACCGAAGCGCGGGACCAGGTGCGCGACGAATTGGAGAATCTGCAAGCCCGTCAGCAGGCTCACCGGGCTTACGGCATGCGCGGCGCTACGCCCACCGGAAAGAAGGACGACGAATGAATCCGCACGACCATGCGATGAGCGAGCCTCTGGCGCAATTCGGCCGCGCCGCCTTTTCGCTGGCGGTGGTGGTCGTGCTGCTGCTGTGCGTGGCCTGGATTGTGCAGCGCGTGCAGGGCCGCCGTTTGTTCGGGCAGGGCACGGGCCTGGATCCCAGCCTGAAAATGAAGATCGAAAGCACCCTGCATCTCGACCCCAAAACGCGGCTGCTGTTGGTGCGCCGGGGCGATGTGGGACATTTGATTTGCGTGGGTCCGCAGGGCGCGCAGGTGGTGGAGCAGGGCATCGTGCTGCCAGAGATTGCCGCTGCGGCGGTTGAAGGAGATGCCCAGTGAATATTAGCCCCGTCATCCCGGCGCAGGCCGGAATCCAGCCATGCCACGAACTTCTATTTTTTCACACTCCGCAGTGGATGCGGCGTGCCGCTCCGTCCCGTCAGTACTCCGCATCCACTGCAGAGTATGAGAGTGAGGGAACAGTGACGCGATTGGGGGGCGGCTTTCGCAGCGACGGCGCGTTTGGCTGGGTGGTCGCTGCGTTGATATTCGCTGCAATCTTCGCCTTGCCCCAACTCGCGCATGCGCAGCAATTCTCGCTGAACGTGGCGGGCATGGGCGGGCCTTCCAGCGGGTCGGCCAGTGCGCGGGTGATTCAAATTCTGTTGCTGGTCACCGTGCTGGCACTCGCGCCTTCCATCCTCGTCATGATGACCTCCTTCACCCGCATCATCGTGGTGCTGTCTTTTCTGCGCAACGCCATCGGGCTGCAGACCACGCCGCCGAACCAGGTGCTGACCAGCCTGGCGCTGTTCCTCACGCTCTTCATCATGGCCCCGGTCTTCGAGAAATCCTACGAAGACGGCATCAAGCCGCTGATGGAAGAGCGCATGGGCGAGGAGGAGGCGATCAAGGCCGCCGCCGAGCCGTTCCGCGGTTTCATGCTTTCCCATGTGCGCGACAAGGACATCGAACTCTTCATGCAGATGCAACCGAATCTGAAAGTGGAAAAAGCCGAAGAGACGCCCTATCAGGTGCTCATTCCGGCCTTCATGCTCACCGAACTCAAGCGCGCGTTCGAAATCGGCTTCCTGATCTTCATACCGTTTCTTATCATCGACATGCTGGTCGCCTCCGTATTGATGTCGATGGGGATGATGATGCTGCCGCCGGTGATGATCTCGCTGCCCTTCAAGCTCATTTTCTTCGTGCTGGTGGATGGCTGGTACATGGTGGCGGGCAGTTTGGTGAAAAGCTACGGCATCGGGGTTGGGGGCGGGTAGACATGGCCTTCATCCTCGGGGCCATCGGTTCCATCGCGCTGGGCGGCTTGCTGCTGGTGGCGCTGATTTTCGGGACTGTGTTTTTGGTATTGCTGGGCAGCGTGCTGGCGGTTTTCCTAGCATGGCGGATACACCGTTTCCGCCGCTCCATGCGCGCCCATCCACAGCCGAACTCTGTACCGAGTGCGATCGAGGGTGAATATCAGGTGGTTCGAAATGACGCAGGGACCACCGAGCCCCTGGAAAGCCCACGACATTCGCGGCAATCTTAACCAAATATTCAACCTATCCGGCCTAGTCTGATTCCCAAACCGCTTCGCCGCCGAAGGTTTTCGCATGCCGCATTTCCACCCCTCACCTCTGCATGTCGCCCAGCGCGCAAACCGCGTGGGTTTTACGCTGATCGAGCTGGCCATCGTGCTCACTATCATCGCGGTGATCATGGGCGGCGGGCTTTCCATTTATGCAGATAAACTGCAGGCGGGCCGCGTAGAGGAAACGCGCAATCGCCTCGACCGCGTGGAAGATGCATTAAAATTGTATGTGCAGACTTACGGCACGCTGCCTTGTCCAGCGCGGGGTGATGCGGGGATCGACGAAGTTTCCTCGAACCCCTTCGGGCGGCAGGATTGCGCGGGCGGACATCCCAATGCCTATTACGCGTTCGGCAACGGCACTCGCGCCGCCGCTTGTTGGGGATCGGGCAACGTCGATCAGGCGCGTTATACTCTGGTCGGGGTGGTGCCCACGCGCACGCTGAGCATACCGGATGCCTATGCGTTCGATGGCTGGAACAATCGCATCATGTATGTGGTGGATAACAATTACACGCGCGGCGTCACAAGCGCGACGACTTGCTGGAACACGGACACCACCGCTGCCGGCGCGGCGGCGATCATCATTCAGGACGCCAACGGCAACGAAAAAACCAATTGCGGCGGCGATTGTGCTGCCGTGGGGCCGGGCGCACGGGCGGTCTACGTCTTGTTTTCCTATGGCGCCAACGGTTTCGGTGCCTGGGCGAATCGCGCCACCAGCGGCATAGCGCGCCGCAATATCAGCACCATCGGCACCATTGGCGGCGGTCCGATCGAGGAGACCAATGCCCATATCACCGTGCCCCAGTTCAACAATATTTTCCGCGACGCCACCATCACCTACAGCGATACCACCGCGACGTATTTCGATGATTTCGTGCGCTGGAAAACCGCGTATCAATTTTAGCGATGCACCCCGCGCCCCCGCGCCCCATCATCGGCTCGCATGCTTCGGAGGCGGGGTTCACCTTGATCGCCATCGCCGCGATTCTGCTGGTGCTGAGTGCGGCGGTGGTGCTGCTTCTGCCCAACGAAGCGAGTGAGTCGCGCAAACGCCTGCGCACGACCCAGGTGCGGCTGCGCATGATCGAACTGGCGATCCAGAATTACAGCAAATACGATGTCGGGCACCGCATTCTGCCATGCCCGGCACGCTATGACCGTTCCTACACCGCCACCGCTTTCCAAAAGCCAGTGCTGGATTGCTGGAAAGCCGCCATTCCTGGTAATTGCGACCCCACCACCAAGAGTTACCAGGGCGTATTCTGCAATGCCGGCAGTACCGTGGTGGCAGGCGCCGTGCCGGTGATGGCCTTGAACCTGCCGCAAGACGCGATGCTGGACGGCTGGGGAAATAAGATCGTCTATGTGATGGATACGCAATTGGCCAATACCACGGCCGGTGTTTCGCCCACCGTCCTGCCCACCGCCTACGGATCGCCGTTCCAAATATACAGCGTGGGCAGCACCACGCCCAATGATCTGCGCGGTTGGCCGCTGCTCAATGCCGGTGTGCAACGCCCGGTAGGCCTGCTCATCAGTGCCGGGCCCAACCAAAACGGCGCCATCAGTTCTTACGGTACCATGCAGAGTTGCGTCGCCAACGGCTACGATTCCACCAACTGCGATTTCGACAGCGATCTGCAGCGCTACACCGCCGACAACTGGCACAACGAAGATGGCGTATTCGACGATGTCGTAGTGCCGATACTGGTGGAAAAGAGAAATTGCCAGCCGCCTGTACGTTGCGGCTACGAGCCCTCGGGCGCAACCACAGTCATGAAGAACCAACCGGAAAATTGCGTGCAGCGCATCAAGTTTACCGGCACCAATCCGCTTCCTTTGGCAGCGGGGGGCATACGCCACGGCGATACACGAGCGAAAGGCACTTCCGGCACCACCTTGATCTGCTGCGATGGCGATTGGAAGGATGGTTCGACATGTCCGTAGCGCACCACCCCTCATCGGTTCGAAAACGTCGCGGCTTCACCCTCATAGAAATGGCCATGGTGTTGGCCATTTTCGGCTTCATCGTGGCCGGAACTCTGGCTGCCAGCAGCCTTACGCGCGACGCGGCGCTGCGCAACGTGGCTAAGGAATTGGCCGATCTGCGCCGCGCCGTGCAGATTTATCAGGAGCGCTACAATTCCTTCCCTGGCGATACTTCGGATGCGAGCGGCCTTTTCGCCTGCAGCGGCTGCAACGGCAATGGCAATGGCCGCATCGATCTGGCAAGCGACGACCCGGCGCAGGCTTTGCTCGAGCAGCGCCTGTTCTGGGAACATCTTTCCCGTGCTGGCCTGATAAAATTCACGCTCAGCGCCAATAGCCGAAATATCGGCAAAGTCTATCCGCCCAGCGCGGCGGGTTCCGGTGCGGCCCTGACCATCGAAGGCCGTAAACCCGACCGCGTGGTTGCCGTGATCCACTTGATTCAAATCACCGCAGCGGACGGTTCTTTTACCGAAACCAGCGGCAGTGGGCCGCTCACACCGGAAGAAGCCGAGCGCATCGACCGCATGATCGATGACGGCTCGCCCAGCAACGGGCAGATGGTGGTCGAGGAAGGCAATGGCGTAACCGCCGGCGCATGCCGCGATGCGACCACACGCGGTTACGCCGCCAATGTCGGGCGTAAATGCAATGCCGCGTTCATTCTGGCGGGTCGCTCCTTTCAGAATGCCAAATCCAAAAGCCAGGAATGCCGATGGTCGGTGACGCCGACTACCGGAACCACGCCCGGCGGCGAATGGAGCATCAACGCGATCAACGGCGCGGCGGGAACCACATACAACAACGGCACGCCGGATATGGGTTACAGCGCGTGTTCCCAAAGCTGTGGAGACGGCGTGCAAAGCCGCACGGTCAGTTGCAATTCCACCGCAAGCGGCACGCTCAGCCTCAACGTAGATTGTGTGAACGTGGCGGGTGCAACGAGCTGTTCGCAGACGGTCGGTGTCGATTGTCTGGCGCCCAAACCGCCCACCTCGCGGCCCTTCACCGGCTGTACCACCACCCCGCCGCCTTCGCAGAAAGCCTGCAATCTAGGCACATGTGCCAATGCCTGGGATCCGGGCGCATGGAGTGCGTGTAAAGACAGTGCCGGCGTTACCATCACCGTGGGAGACTGGGAGCTTTCGGATTGGGGCGAGTGCAGCGCTACCTGTGGCAGCGGTACGCAATACCGCACCGCTTCCTGCCGCAGCCGTACCGGTATTCATACCCGCACCCCCACCTGCGCCAGCGGCGTGTGCGATGGAGTGAAACCCAGTTCCAGCGAAAGCTGCACCGTCAGCAGTTGCGGCTCTTCGCCCGCGCAATCGCAAAGCTGCAACGCGCAGCCCTGCGGTGGCTGGGTGGCCGGTCCTTGGGGCAGCTGCGCCCCTCTACCTTTCTGGGATGCAGGCAGCTGGACGACCTGCGACAATACCTGCGGCGGCGGCTTCCAAACCCGCTCCGTCAGCTGCAACGCGACCGGTTCGGTGCAGACGCGCACTGTCTATTGCCCCAGTGGCGCGACCTGTGTCCCCGGCGACAAACCCGCCACAACGCAAGCATGTCCAGCAAGTTGTGCGGGGCAGCGCCCACCCGAGTCGCAGAGCTGCGCAAACGGCAGCAACTGGGGCGATATCTTCAACAGTACCAGCCATATCTACCGCATGAGTGCCGATCCCAGCGGATGGATGGGGTGCATTGCCAATTAGGATAGTATGATGAATCAACTCACGTTTCGTTTATCTCTCGCCATGGCATTTCTGTGCATGGGTTTTTCCGAAGCCGCCTGGGCCGCATGCTCAAGCCCTGCTGGCGTTTTGGGCAGTTACAAATATGTCAGCGCCGAACGAAGAGTGTATAAGTGCGATGGCACCAACTGGGTCGTCGATACTGCCGGAGCGCCGAATTTATTGAACGGAATTCCCGTTGTCGGGGCAGGGGGCAGCAATGTGGTCAATCTCTGCGGCGGCGCCATCGGCAGCCGGTGCGGGGGAGGATTCTACATCGGGGACGGCAATCTGGTGGCCACGGGTGCGGGCTGCAGTGGCACGACCTGCCCGACCGAAACGGTGGGCGGCGTTACTCAGGCACCCTATGCGGGGCGGGACACTTATTACAACCGCTACGAAACCTCCAACAGCCCTACCACCATGTCGAGTCAACGCTATGGCTATGCGACCAACCAATCGAACAACAACAGCAACTATCCCGCTTTCCAATATTGCCGGAATCTGTCTTTCAGCGTGGGCGGTGTGACCTACAGCGATTGGTATGTGCCGACCTTGTACGAAACGGAATTGTTCGTGCAGTCGCTTTCCGATATCGGGGGGTCATATTACAATGGCTACAACATCAATTATATGTCGGCGAGCGAAGCATATAACGGGCAGCGTTTCCACCATGTAACGGCATACCATTACCTCGTACGGCCTGGAGATCCGACCTCGACAGGGGGGCAATCCAATATCGACACCAAAGACCAAAATTACGCCATCCGTTGCGTACGTCGCAATTAGAGAGGAAGACCCCATGAAAGGATTTATTTTTCTCGTTCTGGCAATGTTTGCATTGCCCATCGAGGCACAAGCCGCCTGCGCTTCGCCGTCCGGCACGGAAGGATCGTTGCGGTATGACAGCGCGCTGAAAAAACTTTATTTCTGCAACGGCACCGATTGGAAGGAACCGGGCGGCACGGGCACGACCACGACGACCACCACGGTGATCGCTGCGCCCGGCACCACCGACAGCCGCATGTATGGCGTGCCACTGATCGGCGCCGACGGCACCTACACCGTAACCCTCTGTAGCGGCGTCATCGGCAGCGATTGCGGCGGCGGAATTTTTGCGGGAGACGGCAATTTGGTAGTGAGCCCGGCGGGCTGCACCGGAACCGCCGCCGCACCCAGTTGCGCTTCTCCTACCGGCGCCGGCACCGACCCTTCGATGCAATGGCAATCCGGCGGTGGCAATCCAAACATGGGCAATATCATGCGCTACGGTTATCCCGGCACACGCAGCTTGGCCAACAGCAACTATCCCGCGCACTTCTATTGCAAAAACCTAAATTACGGCGGTCATACAGACTGGTATCTACCCACTTCGTACGAAATGGGTGTGTTGTTCAACAATCAATATGAACTGGGAGCTGCCTATGGGTTCGTTCAAAGCGACAGCACTTCGTATTGGACCTCCAGCGAGCTGAACGACTCGGACGTTATGCGCATTCAGATGCGTTACGGCACATATGAGAATTACGGTCGCGGTAACAGTTTCCCAATACGCTGTGTGCGCCGCAACTAAGACAGGCTAACGGCCGACCGGTGCGTTGCTCGCCGCTGCGGCGCCCGCACCGGTCGGCGTGATGAACTGCTCGTTTTTTAGGTCGCCTCTAGATTCGCTCATCGCAGCGGATCGGGCAGAGACAGGAGCGGCGGAAACTTTATCTCCGGCGGCTACGTTGCGGCCCGCACCGCCGTTCCAAGATTCGTTATACACGCAGACCAGATCCGAGCCGTGACGCAGGGTATAGACGCCCCAAACGCGCTCGACCACGATGTAGTCTCCCCGCGTGCGGTAGTTGATGAGGGCTTCCTTGCCGGTGCTGTCGACCAGAAAAAAGGCGGGCACATCGGCGTTTTTGTTGCGGAATTCGAAGAAAGTGAATTCCCCATCGTCGAACACCCGCAGCGGTGCGATGGTTTCCTTGCCGCGCAGAGTATAATTGAAGTTCAGCTTGCCGCGTTCTTCCGGGTCGTCCAGGTCCGGCACGGTATTGTCGATCGATCCCAGCCCGGAAATATAATCGTTGCTGTCGGAGGGGTACATGAAGCGTAGGACGAAAACGAGCTGCGGATCGCTGATGCCGCTGGCTTCGCGCGCATGCAGCTCAAAGAGATAGCTGCGCTTGTTGGTCAGCACCGTCATGTTGGTGGTGGCGTTTTGTTCCAGTGGCTTCAGGAAAATGCGATTGCCCGAAGGTTCCAACAACCATGCTACCGAATCGCCCATGGAGATAGTCTGGATTTCTTCGTCGGCAGCGAATTCGATCGTGGATTGAAAGCCATAATGGCCGGTGAATTTATAGACCTCATCCGCACTGTACATCATGGTGTGAATGCGCTGGTCGGTGGCCAGCGGCCGGCTGTCGCGCAGTGCGAAAGCAGGGCCTGCCAGTGCGGGGGTCAGCAGCAAAGCCACCGCGAGCGGACGCAACATGGAGGGCAGGGAGCGGAACGCTGAGATCATGGAATGAAGGATCATGGGCGGGGCGACTCGGTTGGGGATTGATAGCGGGTCACGCGGAAATTAATCGCGCCGGTCAGCTTTTCATCCTGCCCGGTTTGGTCATTGTATTGGTAGACACGATTATCCTCTTTGTGAACGGATATTTCGCTCATGGTAAATTCGAAGGTCGCGCTGCGCCGCGCCTGTTTGTAGCCGCCCGGACCGTTGATACGTTCTGTGTAGGTCACGCGTGCCTGACCGCGCACCAGCCCACGGGACGGTGCGGAAACCTCGAGTTCGGTGACGGGATAAAGCGCCTGCAATGTCGTATGACGCTCAAAGCGCGCCAGCGGGCTTTGTGGGTTGCTCGGTTGCAGAGTGCTGCGGTAGGCATCGAAAACATCGGGTGCGCTCAGATTGTAAACGAGACGATATTGAGAATCGATGGTCTCGCGATCGTAACGATAATTCTCCCGTGCCACGGCGTAATGCTGGGCGATGTAGCGTGCAACGGATTTCTGCAGCGGTGCGCGGTCGCGGCCCGAGAGGGTGACGATACGCGGTATATCTTCGCCACTGTTGGGGTTTTCGAACGGTACGCGCACGGGCCGCACCAGCGGATCGAATGAAAAGAAAATGATGATCGCCAACAGCAGCGTCAGCCATATGATAAACAGCGCCAGCAACGCATAGCTGCGCTCGACGATGGGAAAATCGTACAACATGCGCGACCAGGCGCGGGCACGTTGAAAATACACGCCGCTGTCGACTTCCCCCGCCTGGGCAAAATCTGGCGCTTCGGTCGAATTGTTACGATTGGGTTGTGGCATGAAAACCCGAGAAGCGCGGATAAAAAATCTATCCGCCGATGAATGGTTGTCGTCATGAAAGAGACATATTAGACTGATACCATAGGTCTAGACAAGAAGCCCGCGCAGAAAAACGTCTCATGCCCCCTCCGCAAGTCCAAAGTTCTTTGCGGTAAAAAAAACAATAGAGAAGAAAGCACGGATTCGCGTGTCCCAATTCCATCCTCCCCAATTCCTTCGTGGTAGAGTAGGCGCATGGCGACATGGTCGCCTTTGGGCGTGTTGGGCAATGCTCGGAATGCTGTGTTTATCCGCCACCGCCGCCCGCGCGCTGACACCGATGGACTATGCGAAATATGACGGCAGCAAGCCTGTCATCAGCATGGAAGAGTTCAAGGAATTTTTCCGTGAAGGCGATCATTACATGATCGATCCCAAAACCGACCGACCCATGACCGAATCCGATATCAAAGGCTTCTGGAACGACATGCTGAAGACCAAGCCGGAATTGAAGCCGTATCTGGAAGGTAATTGGAACATGCTGCCGCGGCACATGCGCGGCATGTCGGAGAAAGCGATCGCGGATGTCGAATCCACCCTGCATTCGGTGATGGCGTTGCATACGGTGCCGAATCTGAGTATCAGCGAATTGCCCAAGGAAGGGCGCCGTCTGGCCAAAGTATTGGCCGAAATGGGGCCGGACCGGCTGCAGAAAGCGGTCGGCTCGATCAGCGGCATGGATTATTATGAATTAGAGGCGGTCATGCAGGCGGTGGGTTCTTCCATCGATGAATTGCGCCCGATGCTGAACGATCAGGCCTTTATCCGCCAAGCCCTCGATCGCATCCCCGAAGCAGGTGTGACATTAAAAAATTTCGGGGGTCCGGAAGGCGTGGTGCGCATTTTGCACAATCTGCATCTGCCGCGTGAAGACAGCGAAAAATCCAACGATCCTCTGCTGAAAACAGCCAGTGTTTCCGGCACGGGCGGTATGCTGGGTATGGCCGCGCCTGCCTTATCGGTCATGCAGGGCCTAGTGCCCGATCCCAGCATAGAACCGCCGGTAAATAAGAAGAAACCGGCAGACGACCCCGGTTTCGAAGATCCGAACAAATTTGGCCCTGCGGCCCAAAACCCGCCAGATACCGACCCTTTGCAGGGCAGCATTACCGCCCCCAGCACCGGTGACGACGAATCGACCCTTCAACCTGAGCCCAGGCTGGGCAACGCCGCGGGTCCCCAACCGTCGGAAGCGGTGGAGAAACCCAGTTCGGACGATCTGATGCCCGCCCAGGCGGCCCAATGTCCGTTGCCGAGCAATACCGGGGTCACTCGCAACGACAATGCCTGTCTGAATGTCGATTCCAGCGAAACGGATGATTTCGATAAATTCGACGAAACGATGAAAGACGTCAATGGGGTCATCGGTAAGATTGGCGATCTTGGCAGTGTGGCGGCCAATGTGGGTCTGATGTCGGATGCGGCGGCCGGTGCCAGCGCCATCGTCTCTGGGAATTTGGACCAAGCCATTTCCAGCATCCGGGCCTCGAAGGCGGATGTGGACAACTTCAAATCGCTGGGGGCGGATTTGAATGCGATGGCCGCGGAGGCAACCGACCCGGTTGAGATTTCCGCCATTGAGGATCTGATGCAGCAACACCGCATCCTTTCGACCGGGATGACGCGATCGGTATCCGAAGTCGAAATGCTCGACGACCCGAAAGTCAAATCCGCCATCAATCAATTGAGCGGTTATAACATCCAGCTAAACGGCATGAGAAATGCCGTGGGTGCCTTGGCAAGCATTCCCAACAACCTGGATGGCAGCGCCGACAAGGTGAAAAGCCTCATTTCCTCCGTCACGGGCACATGCACCGGCGGCATGCTGGGCGATGTGCTCAGCACATTGGAATCGGCGGGGGAGAACGGTTTAAGCAAGGACGACATTACCGACTCTCTCAGTGGCATGCTGGGCATGAACGGTTTCACCGGTCTTGTTCAATTATTCATCAAAATCTACGAGGCGGCGAAAACGATCCGAAAGATCGTGGTTTTTGCACAGACCGTGCGCAGCGCCGTAAGTGCGCTGCAATCGTTGAAACAACTCATCGACATGGCGCAGAAAATGGACGACGCCAAGAGCGCCGCTTCCGGTATGGCGGAGACCAGCAACGCGCTGGAAAATGCAAAGGCATTGAATAGTGCCAGCGGGAAAAATCTCGACCTCAGCAGCCTCAACGGCGCAATGGATGTAATGGACAAGCTCAAAAAGGCGACCCGTGCCAAAAACGATGGCAAGGATCTGACGGGAAAAGACAATCAAGCCCCCCCTCCCACGAGGGAACAATTCCAGCATTTCTTCGATTCGATGGGCCGCATGCAAACGGTAATCGCCCAGGGTCATGGCGCGGCGATAGCCTGCCTACAGAATCTCGCAACCTGTCCCCCTTCCGTATTGCCCATTCCGCCTGCCATGCGCACCCTGATGGACAAAGCGGAGGCCATGAAAGGGCCGCTCAATACCGCCATCGGCGCCATGCGTGCATTGGATGGCGCGGTAGCACCCTCGGTGAACATTTCGGTGAATTTCAATCCCGCCGCTTTGTTCAATTTCCAAAAAGTCGCGGGTCAGATTCCGGCCCTTATCACCAAGGTTAACGCGGTGCCGAAGCTTCGCGATAAAATGGACAAGCTGGTGGAGAAATTTGCCGGACTCTTCACTGTGGCCGATGATCTACGCAAGCAGATGTGCTTGCGCGCTCCGAACTACAGCATCTATTACTGCATTCCGCCCATCGTCTGGCCGATCTCGCAATCCAATCTTTATGCGATGATCAACAGTTTCACGCGTGACAATCGCTACACCAATTTCCGCCCTATCGGAATGATACCGGGCGATATCAGTGCGGCTGAGCGCCTGGGCACGCCCTTGCTGCAGGCGAGCTATCAATTGCAAACCGCCGTGTTGGGTTTCGGTTTCAATTTCGAACCGGTGACCGCCGGTGTTTCGGGGTCGGTGCCGGAAAAGACATTGGTGCGGATGACCACCCCGCGTGTTTCGCCGCTGAACCTGAACGAAGGCTGGTTGGAGCGCTCCACCTGCCCACGCACGCCTGCCACCTACGGGTGGCTGACCGACGAGGTCGACGAATTGCGCGAAGATACCGACACTGCACCCCGCGACGAATCGACCGATTTCAAATTGCCGCAGGATGTGCGCCAGAATATTTTGACGACGATCCTGATTCCCACCATCAAGAACGCCATTACCTGCAGCCCGATCCGCCCTGCCAAAGCGGGCTGCAGCTATCACGGCTGCAATCCACCTTTCTTTACGCGTCTGATGCTGGACAGCTGCACCAATCAATACATCACCAGCCAAAGCCTGTATCCGACCTATATCGCAGACACCCAGTCGCGCCCCTCGATGACGCCTACCAATTGCCAGCCGCTCAGCCTCATTCCGCCCAATGATTGCATGAAAGACGCCAACGGCAAATGCATGGTGGACGAATACCGGTGCAAGCATCCGTCCGATTGGGATTCCAGTACCGGCAAATGCAAGCTCGACAGCAAAGGCAAATCCACCGGTATCGTGCGGCACGAATATGACGCGTGGCGTTATCTGGAACGCGCCTGGTACGGCACGATGGTCAATAATTACTTCCCCGCCATCTATTTCCCGACGATCAATCATTGGGATGAAAGCTACATGGACGAATATAATGCGGAATTCGCAAAGTATCTCGCCAATCCGAACGATACGACCATCACCAAATACATTCACAACCCCAATGCGCAGATCGTGGCGCCGGGGATCGACCATTATTACGAAGACGAAACGGGGAAATATCTACCCCAGCCGCGCGGCGTGCTGAATTTCCGCGAGCGTAATTTCCGCCCGCAAATCGCCGATCTGATCACCAACCCCTATGAGTCGATCAAGGATGTGACGCATCCCTTCACGCCGCGCTGGGATTTCGAAACCAACGACCGCGACAAATACGATGTTTGCGTTTCGATGAGTTTGAACAATAAACCGGATTATTGCGGATCGAAAAATTTCTGGTGGATTCCCGGTATGAACGGCATACCCGTTTGGGGTCAGCCGGTGAATTGTGCCGCAACCCCGGTGGATATTCTCCGCTTCCGCGAAAAGCGCTTCGACAATTGCATCATGTGCCGCATCACCACCAACCGCGATTGTCTGTGGTCGGAGGTCAAGGGCGTGCCGATTATTTCGATCATCATCGAAGTCATTCGCGCTGTGCTCTATTACATTGCGAAAGCGGCATGCTGGGGTATCACGGTCTGCGGCGACATCGTGGTCGGCATCATGGACATCATTTTCTTCGATCCCATGGGGCACAACGAGGCCAAGAATCTATGGATGGTGGCGAAGAAAAGTTCGGACAAAGATTGTAAAGCAAGAAACAGTAAAAATAAGTGCCGAAGCATCATCGATCCGATCCGCGCACTCATCCTGCTGCTGAAAGAAGGCAAGCGCGGTTCGGACGGATCGTTCTCCGGCCATCCCTACGACACCATGTGGTTCCGCTTCCTGACGGGCACGCTTGATCCTTTCGAGGATGGGCAGGTGGACATGAACCAGATTCGCGAAATATTCCAAAGCTTCGATACCTACGATTTCTCAGAGGCCTACAGCCAGTTCAAATCCGAATATCGCTCACTCTGGAAGGACGCGCTGCGGCCCATGGCGAAGAAAATCTGCGGCAGCTGGTTTGGCGGGAAATTCCCGCAACTCTGCTTCCCCGCGCGCTATGTACTGCGCAAAGGGTTCAAGGCCGTGTTCGAGAAAGGCAAGGATTCTTCAATGGGGCAGGGCGTGGCCAAGATCGGCACGGTCAGTTTCTGTAAATCCGATCGCACCAAGCAGGGACGCAATAAATTCCCGCCCTGCAGCACCTCGGGTAGCATGCCGGACCGCGATAAAGATTTCTGCAAGGACACCTGTAAGGTCAGCATCAAAGATTGCTGCAACGAGATCAACAAGCCGCTCGCGCCGATCAATCTGCTACGCCTGGCGCCCTATACCAAGGCGGAAAGAGATCGAAACATGTTTGCCGAAGGTACGACCTTCGAAGAATATTTCGGTGATCACCGCCCTTACATGCGACTGTGGGATACCGGCACTGAGTGGGGTGCAATCAACGGCAAGAACATCGATCTGAACAGCGATCTGGGTGCGCGCGTGCGTGTGGTGGGTGTCGGTACGGCGGAGCGTTCATGCCGCATCGGCGGCTGGGGTTATCTCGGCAAGGAGGATCCCACAGCGAAAAGTCTGGACCCCGCATTGGATAAAACGAACAACATCCATAACGATCCCTTCCATCCATTGGACAATGGAAAAACGCGCTTCAAGGGGGATGCTTGCGTGCATCTGCCGAACGACAACACCGTCCACCCCCTGACCAGTTGGACCGAATTGAAGCTGTATCAGGCGCGCACATACCGCAATACCGGTCTCAATTGCATCGGGCAGTTCGAAAAGCTGCACAAAGTGAATATGATGGAAGACGTGGTGCTGAAAATGGCCGGTGGGAGCGTGTTGCTCAATAATGGCGTCAAGGATCACACCGTGACATGGCCCTTGTCGCATCGCGGGTTCCTGTGGGATCCGAAGATGGACGATAAGCAGATCGCCAACATCCCCGACAGCAACTCGAAGATATACCGTTGGGATATTCCTTCCGATACACGCTTCCCCAATTTCGCCAAACGTCCGGGCGCTTCCGCCACCGTGCTGCGCGGCCTGGACAATGCACAGCCGGGAGACATCGTCTATCTCGATCCTTCGGATTACAATGTGGCCTATCCCGATCGTGTAACCCGGCAACCCATCGGCGATGGAAAAGCCATCGACAATTTCAAAATGGCTGCGGACGAATATGTACCCTTCATCGGCTACGTAGCGGAAACTTTTAACGACAGCAGTTATCTCGCGGCCAATCCCGCCGAGCCGGGTGAACAGCCCAACGCCGCGGGCCGCGACCGCTATTGGGTGCATGTGCTGCAGACCAATGCGGGGCAATACCCCGATTCCTGCGGCATTACCGAGTTGGCGGGCAATGCCCGTCACCGGACCATCTACCGTCATGCCGCTCAGTTGGAAGACCCCAACAACGCCAAACCCGCTGCAAGGCTCACTGCGTTGAAGCGTCTCCAAAGCTGCATCGGCGCGGGTGGTGCCAATTGCAATTTCCCTGACTCGGAAACCAACGCATTGGTGCAGCAGAGTGTACAGAATCACACCAGCTTCGCGGTCTACAACACCCGCTGTCAGGCAGACCCGATGCTGCGCGAATGCAGCTTCGAGGACCCGCGCGTTACTGCCAAGGGGCTCGATCTCTGGAACATGGTGCGCATCTATCGTCCTTACGGCGACGATTATCGCGGCGGCTGCATGGTGCGCCCGAACGCCGCAGCGAATAACAATCAGCGCGTGGATATCGCGAACGTTTCTCCCAATGAAATGCATCTGGTTCCGGAGAAGGATGTGATGGATTGTCTTTCCGCCGGATATGACACGCCGCCAGCCTCACGCAATACCATGAAGAACGCGGAAAAATATGATGTGGTGGCCGACGTGCGCGGACCCGGTTATGAAACCACCAGCCTCGGTTCCCAGATCTCGCATCTGCCTCTCAGTGTATTGGCCCGCCTGCGGCCGGATCCGCAGGTTGCACGGCTACTGACGATGTTCCCCGGCATGGCCAATAAGCCATACATCGGCTTCGTGGGTGTGCCGCGCAGCAAGAGCAGCCAGCTGCTCAGCCTGACGGTGGATGTGAATATCGGCGTGAATTTCGATCCGGTCCATAGCGGATCGACCATCAAGCCCGGGTTCAATGCCTTGGGCGCACTGTATAGTTTCGAAGGCCTTCGGGATAATCCAACGTTGGATGATCTGATGCGCGCCCCGGACAATCTCGCGGGTATGAGTGCACGAGGACAGTTGGATACATTGTATGCGGGCGGCGCCGCAGCCTTGGGTACTCAACTCAGCCAGGTTGCTACCTCCGGCTTCAATCCGAAAGATGGCTTGCCGCGCCCGATTATTAGTCAGCGCACTACAGGTCCCCAGGCTGTGGTGGTGGGGGATGTGGAATTGCATATGCCACCCACTTTGAACCGCACGCCGCCCAACGGGCGCGACATCCAGCCGGACGCGGCGCAAAGTGTGCCGGATATCGCTATTTCCAAATATCCCGGTTTTGCCATTCGCGGTTTGTTGAACGATGTTGCCAATATCATCTTCCCGCCTTGCTACGACGTGGGCAAAACCTGCATGGACAATGCCGTGAAAGTGAAGGACGGTAAGGTAACGCTGACTAATCATCTGGTAGGCGACGACGATTTGAAAGCCAAATACGAGCAGGGACTCAGCTCGGAAAGACCTATTTTTGACAGTGATGTGCTTGTGTTGACCCCGCCGGATACCTTGTTGCAGGTGCCCGCCGGCAAAGAGCGTATATTGACGTTCCCCTATGGCGTCTCTTTCCGCAGCCAATGCAAGGAGCCGATCAAATTTGACAGCTATGCCCGAATCAAAATCACGGCGGATGATAAATTGTTTGTCATCAAGGGAGAAAAGAAGGCCGATCCGATGCATTACCTGCTGCATAAAGACCAGAAGAAAGACCAGGACGGCAACGTAACGGGCGAATATTACACCTTCACACCGGTGGAAGGCTACGTGCCCTCCGCAGGCGACGTGCTGCCGATCGATATCTCCAAACAGCTCATTCCCGCGATCAATGTGCTGCCCGACCAAAATTTGGACGCAAAGCCTACGCCTGGGAAGGAAGAGAAACCGGACGTTCCCTCCCAACCCTATGATGGCATGGATCAATATCGCAAAGCCTACGACAAAGACAGCATGCCCGGTTCCCGTCAGGAAGAGGTGGACAAACTGATGGACGATGTGAACGATGTCTGTTCAGGCCAGGATGACCATCAATGCCCCGATAAGTCTATCGTGCCGGATGGCAGCACGCGCGACAAACTCTACAAAGGAGCAGGCATCGACCCAGAAAATCCTGGCCTTACGCAGCAGCCTCTCACTTGTATCGTCGATTCCGGTTCAAACGAATGCATCCGCGACCAGCTTGGCCCGTGCGGACTGGACCCCAACAGCGACTCTTGTAAGGACGACAAGGATTTCTGCGCTTCCCAACCCAAAGAACCGCATTGCGATGCCGCAGAGGTTTGCAAGGGTGATTTCTCGAAGCCGCAGGAGGTCTATCAGAAATGCATCACGACCGAATTGGACCGCTGCACCCTCGACCCGAGCGGCGAGGGATGCAACGCCGAGGCGGAATATTGCAAGACCAATCCGACCAAGGAAATGTGTAATCCCACCGGCGGCGGCAGCGAGAGTTTCTGCAAAGACAATCCCAAATCACCGGTTTGCTCGTCTTCGGGGAACGATGATAAAACCACGTCTTATTGCGTGAAACATCCAGACGACAAAGCATGCAAGCTGAAGGGTGGTTGATACAGGCTACGAGTATTCCGTGCGCTGGGATCGCTCAACGCATGAAATAACTTTCCGCCAAGTCCAGCCCCGCCGGATCGCCTACATGCAGCCAGTCGCCGTCATGCACCAATGCGTGGATGCGCGGCGTTCCGGGCGCTTCGCACAAACGGCGATACAGCAGGTTGAGCGAGAAAGGCCCCTCGGGAATATCCGTGAAAAGACGCGGATGCAGGAGTTGAAGGCCGGTGAAAACGAAGGGGGCGCATGTTTCTTCCCCTCGGCGAAAACGGGGCGTGCCGCTGTCGCTTAAAAAGAAATCCCCCGCCCCCGTATAGCCGCGTACATTATCCATTGGTTGCACCAGCAGCAACGCGTCCATGTCTGCGGTCCAGCATGCGCGCATGCGCGCCGCGGGGTGCCGTGCGCCGGGCAACAGCACCACATCGCTGTTCATGGCAAAAAAAGGGGCGGCGGACAGATGTTTCCAGGCGTGGCGCACCGCGCCGCCGGTTTCAAGCGGTTCGGGCTCGGCAGAACCGATCAGGCGCGGCATCCATCCTTGCAGGCTGCGCTCTACGAGATGGGCGAGGATCTGCTCGCCCAGATAGGCGTAATTGACCACCGCCGCTTGCACGCCGCCATGGGCCAGCAGATTCAATGCGCGGTCCAGCATCGTGATACCGCCAACCGCGATCAAAGGTTTGGGTATGTGTTCCGTCAGCGGTCGCATGCGCTTGCCCAGGCCCGCTGCGAAAACGATGGCATGGAGGCCGAGATGGCTGGAGTCCGCCGCCTGACTCATGCCGTATGTCGTGCAAAAGCGGTTTTCAACTCCGTCAGCGGCGGCAGAATACGCATCGGAGCAGGCAGGTGCGCATCGAACCAGGCCTTGACCGGGGCGAGCAGGGGTTCGTGCAATTCATGTTCCAGCAGACGCCATACGCGCGGCAGGTAATCCAGATATTGAGGCTTCTCGTCACGCAGCGTCAGGCGCATGAAAATGCCGAGGATCTTGCAGTTGCGCTGCGCGCCCAGCACTGCGCAATGCACCCGCAGCGCGGATGGCTCGATGCCGGTCAGATGGGCGTATTCCTCCAACACCGCAGTTCGGGTATGCGGCGAAACGTCGCGGCGCGCATCGTCCAGATACGACACCAGATCATAGCCGGGGGAACCCAGCAGCGCGTCCTGGAAATCGAGCAGGCCTACGCGCCCGTAACCATGCGCATGTTCCCGATCTTCCGGCAACAGCATCAGATTGTCGGCATGATAATCGCGCAGCACCAGCACGGCGGGCAAGGGCGGCAATTGGTCGAGCACCGTATTCCATGCGTGCAGGAAAGATTCGCGTGCCTGGGGCTGCTCGCCTTCCACCGCTTTCAAATACCAGTCCGGCAGCAGGGAGGCTTCGCGCAGAAGGGTCGCACGGTCGTAATGCGGCACGTCCGGCAGGGTGTTTTCATGCAGGTGCAGGGCGGCCAGCAGACGGCCCGCGCTGCGATACAGTTCCGCTTCGCGCTCCGGGGCTGTGCCCAGCACACGTCCGAAGGAATCGTCGCCGAAATCTTCCAGCAGCAGAAAACCATGCATCTGGTCTTCTGCCAGAATCTGCGGGGCGGGGAAACCCGCCGCATGCAGCCAACGCGCCAGCGCCAGGAATGAAGCAATATTCTCTTCCGGCGGTGGCGCATCCATCAGCACGGCCACGCGACCGTCCGGCATCGTTGCGCGGTCGTAGCGGCGGAAAGAGGCGTCGCCCGCCAATACGCGTATCTGCGCGGCACTCCAGCCGGCTTGCGCCAGGAAGGCCGTCTTGTGCGTCATGCGTTCGGAATCATGCATCGATGTGACTTTCGAAGAATAAATTCAATAAAACATCCATTCAGCTAGCATGCCGCAGTCGCGCCTGCCAACCACTCTGCGGCGTGGCGAGATATTCCAGCAGGCGTGCCCCGGGCCCGTCTCCGGGCGACAAACGCAGCGTAAGCGCCTCCGGCGGCAGCCAATCGGCGGCGATCTGCGGCCATTCCACCAGCAACGCGCCTTGCAGGTGCAGTTCGTGGATCCCGATCTCTTCCAGATCCGCCGCATTTTCGATGCGGTAGAGATCGGCGTGGGAAAGCAGCATGGGTTTGCCTTCCATCTGCACGGGATATGATTGCACCAGGGTGAAAGTGGGGCTTATCACCTCCACCGTTTCGCAGGAAAGGGACTGGATAGCGGCCCGCGCGAAACTGGTTTTACCCGCACCCAGATTTCCTTCCAGACGGATGCAATCGCCACGCCGCATCAGCGCGGCCAACCGTGCCGCTTCTTCGCCAAGCGCGGCTTCGGAGGCACAGGCATGCATAGAAATGCGGATCGGGGATGGGGTATGCATGGCTTTGCCTTGCTCGGGTTTGACGCATGGGCGCAATGCCTCCATAATGCCGCCCAACACGACCGGACGCAATCATCGACCGGCAGGGAGGGGCATCGCACCACGAATGGCGAAGGTCTGGCGAGGTTTACGGCCATCAGCGACGGCGGGCGGTGCTCTGGCCGCCTGTCTCGGTGTGTCTGCGCTGGGCGCTTCCCTGATCGCCTTCGGCGCGTTCGCCGCCCCGATCGCCAGCGGGCAGGTGGTGCGCGACTTCACCCGCATCACCTTCGAATGGGCGCAGCCCACCACGCTGCAAACGCGCATGGAGGGCAACAAGCTCGTCGTCACCTTCGACCGCCGAGCGAGCGATCCCGATTTCAGCCGCCTGCTGACGCGCCTGCCGAATGTGGTGCGTTCCGCCTCCCTGGGCGCAGACGGCAGAACGGTGACGTTGACGTTGGATAAAAGCTACCGCACGCGCAGTTTCGTGAGTGGACGATTGACCGGCGTCGATCTGCTGGGCACGGAAGATGCGGCGACGCCGGAGGTGATGGAGGAAGCTGTCAAGCCCGCACCCCAAAAGCTGGAAACCAAAACGTCCGAAGCGAAAACGGCGGCGAAGAAACCAGCACCTGCCTCCAAGCCTCCTGCAGTAAAGAAAGCGGTCGCCAAAGCGGCGGAGCCCAAGCCACCCGTTCCGTCGATTCCGTCCAAGGCCCGTATCATCACCGCGCCGCCTTCCACACCGGTACCCAAAGCGACGGCGGCACCGGTGCCGAAGGTGGCGGTGACGGAGGAAAAGCAGGCGGCTGCTGCGCCTCCTCCGGTCACCTCCATTCCAGCGATCCCCGTTTCGGCCGCTTCTGCGGCGAAGCCTGACGCGCCAAAGCCGGACGCGCCAAAGCCGGATATTGTAGCACCCGAAGCGGCAATCGTTCCGCCGCCACGCGCAACGGAGCCACAAGAACCCTTATCGCCTCCCCCACCGGCACAGGAAGCAGCGTCGGTTTCAGCCGTACCCAAGCCCGCCGCCGTGCCCGTGCCACAGGAAAACAAACCGATCCTCGGGGCCGTACCCGTATCGGCGCCGACCACCCAGCCGCAGCGCATCGTTCTGCAGCGCAGCACGGCGCCTGCGTTGGCCATACAGACCCAGGCGGCGGAGGATCAGGTGGTGCTGCGTTTCCCCTTCGTGGAACGCACTGCCGCTGCCGCTTTTGCACGGGGCGATGCGCTGTGGCTGGTGTTCGACCGGCCGGCGGCGTTGAATGTGGACTCGATCAAAGATGCAACATTGGTTCGTGGTCTCGAACAGCTGGCCCATCCTTCCGCGATCGTTCTGCGTCTTTCCACCCTGGGGCTGAAAGGCGTGCGGTTGCAGCGCGCGCCGGAAGGGCAGGGATGGGACGCGGTGCTCAGTCCGCGCCTCGGCCTGCCCAGTGAACCATTGATCGTGCAACCGAAAACCGACACGCCGCTCAAGCCGTATCTGCTGGTGAATGCGTTGGAGACTTCGCCGCCCGTGGATGTGACCGACCCGGTGGTGGGGGATGTGCTGCGCATCGCACCGAGTTATGCGGCGGGGCAGGGCATCGCGCCTGGTCGCGATTATGTGGAGATGGAACTGCTGCCCAGCGCGCAAGGCGTGGTGATTGCCAGCCACGGGCCGGATATCGGCGTGGTGACGCAGCGCAACGGATTGCGCCTGAGCGCGGAGGCAGGTCTGCGCCTCAGCCCCGGCCTGCCCAGCGTACCTGCGGGCAAGGAAGAGACGGCGGAAACCGCGCATAGCAGCCTGTTTGCGCGCGAAGAAATGGCCGCGGAACACGGCCAGACCCTGCGCTCGATGGAACAGGATCTGTTCCCGCTGCTGCTGAATCCCGGCGCACTGGCGGATGCGGCCCGGCTGCGGCTGGCGCAGGCTTATCTGGCCGAAGGTTTAAGCGCGGAAGCACTCGGAATGCTCAGTACTTTGCGTGACGCGAACCTCGACGGCTATATCCGCGAGCGTGCCTCGGCCTATGCGGGGTTGGCCAATTTCCTGATGGGGCGCATGCCGGAAGTGGCGCGCGATTTCGGCACACCCGAACTGCAGGGTAACGAGGAAATGGACGCCTGGCGCACCCTCCTCGCCGAGCTGACCGGGCAGTCGGACGAATTGATCGATTACCCGCGCTTCAATGCGCGCTATCTGCGGCAATATCCCAAAGAAGTCCGCCGCCGCATTGGTGTCGTCACCATCGATCGGCTGGTAGCGCGCAACCGTTACAACGAAGCCCTGGTTGCGCTGGATGGCATGAAGAAAGATGGGCTGGACCGGGATGACGCGCCGACCGCGCATGCGATGGATTTCTTCACGGGCGAAATTCTCGCGCGCACGGGCTACCCGGACAAAGCGGAGAAACTCTGGAAGAATTTAAACGAAGATGTGGACGACCGTTACTGGCGGGCACGCGCGAATTTTGCGCGCATCAATCTCAATCTCGCGCAGAAGAAAATCACCGAGGAAGAGGCGATGCCGCAACTGGATGCGCTGCGCATATTGTGGCGCGACGATCCGCTGGAATTGCAGGTACTGAAGCAACTGGGCGAGATGCAGATCCGAACCGGAAAATACCGCGATGGTCTGCGCACGCTCAAGGAAATCACCACCGCCTATCCCAACACCGAGGACGCCTTCAAAGCCGCGCAGAGCATGGCCGAAACCTTCGTGATGCTGTTCAACGGCGATGGTGCGAAAACGATGAAACCGCTGGATGCGCTGACGCTGTATTATGAATTCAAAGACCTGACGCCGGTGGAAGCCGAGGGCGATCTGATGATCCGCAACCTCGCCGACCGCCTGGCCGAAGTGGATCTGCTCGACCGCGCTGCGGCGTTGCTCGATCATCAGGTGCAGTTCCGCCTGCAGGGCGAGGAGCGCAGCCGGGTGGGCGCGCGGCTGGCCTTGATCTACCTGCTCGACCGCAAGCCGCAGCAGGCTTTGGATGTGATGGAGCGCACCGGTTTCGGCGGCAATTCGGTGGAACTGCAGCAGAAACGCGACCTGCTTACCGCGCGCGCCCTGGCTGATTTGAAAGAGGGCGCCCGCGCGGTAAAGCTTCTGGAAGACGATGGCAGTCTGGATGCCAATCTGCTGAAGCTCGATATCGCCTGGGACATCGGGGACTGGAAAAACGTCGGCGCGGTGGCCGAAGGCATTCTTTCCCAACGACCCGACCCGACCAAAGCATTGACCGAACCCGAGATGGGGGCGCTGCTGAAGCTCGCGCTGGCCTATAGTTTCGAGAAAGACACCGACCAGTTGCATTATCTACGCGATTATTTCGGCCCCCTGGTGAAAGAGAATCCACACAAAGACCTCTTCGCCTTCCTGACCTCCGACACGCCGGTGACCCCGCAAAGCATCGCGCAAATGGCGCAGACGATCACGCAGATGCAAAGCTTCCTCAGCCGCTACCGCAGCCAAGTGAAGGAAGAGGGATTGAGCGAGGCGGTGAAATAGCCGCGTCATTGCCCTATCATTTTGCTGAGCAAGAATTCGGGGAATGACGCGGGTCTAGGCGAAGAAGGCATATCCCAACGCCACGGCCAGCACCAAGCTGGCAACATCCGAAACCAGCGCGCAGCCCAGCGCCCAGCGCACGCGAGTGATGCCGACGCTGCCAGCATAGACGCTGAGCACATAGAAGGTGGTTTCGGACGCGCCTTGGAACAACGAGGCGAGGCGGCCCACGAAGCTATCCACCCCATGCGCCTGGAACGTGTCGAGCATCAATGCGCGTGCGGCGCTGCCGCTGAAGGTTTTGAGGATGCCGGTGGGTAAAGCGGGCACGAACGCGGTGTCCATCCCCACCTGCGCCGCCAACCAGCCGATGGCGGCAGTCAATGCGTCCATCAACCCCGCCGCGCGCAATGCGCCCACCGCCGCCAGCATGGCCAAAAGGTAGGGCAGAATGCGCAGAGTCAGCACGATGCCTTCGCGCGCGCCATCCACGAAAACCGGCAGGATTTCCACCTTGCGCATCCATGCGACGACGAGCAGCCCCGCCACCGCCGCCAGCAGCGATCCGTTCCCGATGAGGGAGGAGGCGTGGCGCACCGTTTCCGCCGGGGCATGCCCGGCCCATAGGCCGAGGCCGACGACCGAGATGGTCAGCACCGCGAAAACGCTCAGCAACAGCGGCTCGCGCAGCAGGTTGCGCTTCTGACAGGCCAAGGCCGCGGCGATGCCGATGAGGCTCGCGCCCAGGCTCACCAGCAGTAGGGGCAGGAAGACAATGGCGGAATCGTGGCTGCCCGCCTGGGCGCGGTACATCAGCACCGAGACGGGCAGCAGCGTGATCGAACCCGCATTCAGCACCAGAAACATCGCCTGCGCGTCGCTTAAGCGGTCCGGTGTGGGGTTGGTTTGCTGCATGGCCTGCATCGCCTTGAGCCCGGCAGGGGTGGCGGCATTGTCGAGCCCCAGCATATTGGCTGCGATATTGAGCGCGATGGGCCCGAAGGCGGCGTGGCCTTCGGGCAATTCCGGCATCAAGCGGCGCAACAGCGGAGTGAGCAAACGGCCCAGGCCCGCTGCCAAGCCGGAGGCTTCCGCCAGCGCGAATAGCCCCATCCAGAAAGCCAGCGTACCCGCCAGCCCCAGGCTGATGGTGACGGAAGCGGCAGCCTGGTCGAACAGCGCACCGACCATGCGCTGCGGCGCGTCCCAATCCCCGAAGGCGACTTGTGCTGCAATCATGGCAAACGCCACCAGCATCGCCCCCGCCCAAACTTTCCCCAGCATGGGACTCTCCCGGTAATGCTGATTTGGATTGGTATAGCCGATCGGAAGGCGGCGGCCTAGCGCCGCTTGCTGGTGTCTATCGACGCCTGATTCGTGGCAATCGCCATGCGCATCATGCGTTCGGCGTGACTGTTCAGATTGATGGTCTTATCCGGTGCCATCGGCTTCAGCGCGCGGCGCGCCAGCTCGCCCATATCCTGCGGCGTGATTTCCGTCTGATCGGTATGGGCGAAATTCGAAGTGACCAACTCGGTCGTCTGCGCGTCTAGTCCTATGTTGGGTATACGGAAAGCTTCCATTGGCAATTCGCTGAAATGCCGAATGTAATCTCCCGTACCTGTGTGGTTCGCATCCTGCTTGCTTGCGCCCCGGCGCATGAAGCCGACCGCCGATGCGTCGCCCGTGAGATATGCTCCCATGCAGACGCCGAACAATGTGACACCCTTCATGTGCGGGCGGTGACGATTGGCGGCAAAATCGTCTTGCATACGCTCTTGGATACTGCCGAGAAAAGTATAGTAGCACACCATCTGTGCCTTCCAGTTGCGCAGAAGATCCTCCGGGCCGCGCAGGGTCTGGCCGTCGATCTTCAAAGGCCGCCATTCGCGTTTTTCGTTCACGATGTGGATGCTGCGCAGGGCAACCAGACTGTTGCGCTTCTGCACCCCGAGATCGGTGCCGTTGGAAAGGCCGAATTGCGGCAGGCCGCCGTAGCCATATGGGTTGATGATAGTCGGATCGAGCGGTGGTAAACAGTTTTCGCGGCTTTCTTTCCAGAAAGTCATTAGCGGAAATAAGTTGTTTTCAGACTTGTAGTCCTTATCCTGTGCGCGCGGCGCCCAATGCGCGATATTGTGCAGCATCTCGCGACATATCCTGTATTTCTGCGCTATGTCCGCAAAGGTGATCTTCGCCGGATTCTGCTTCTGCGGCGTGCGCAGCGGCAGCTTGCTCATATCGTAAAATGCGCCGTCTTTCGGTGGTGGGGCATGGGCCAGCAGCAGATGCAGATTGCCGGGTTGATAAAGGAACCGCTCGCCGAAGGGATGGTTGAAATGTGCGCTGGTGGAAAGCGGTAGAACCGTTTGGCGTTCAGGCATATCCGAAAGCGTGTCGCCGCTTTCGGTCACATTGATTTGAGAGGGCGCGCCATAGATATACGGTCCTTCCTGACGCTTCCATTTCTTATCCACCGGCCAGATAAGCACCAGCCGGTCTTTGACGTGCAACGTGCCTTTCAGTGCATTGACGCGCACGCTGTCGGCCGGGAAGCGATCGGGCAACCAGGAAAGCAGCATGGGCCTGTCGCGTCCGCCCAGCGAATCGGAATGCACGGGTTGGCCCAGACGCATGACGGTTTTGGTATCATACAACGAATCCAGCAGCGTCCATTCGCCTTCCTCGGGCGGGGTGGCGACGGCGTTGACAGGGTCGTCTTTCCAATGCGTATATTGCGGGGAGGAAATATGCGGCTTGGTTGCATGATGCTTGGGCATGGTCAGCGGCTGCAGCACCGCAGCGCGCTGGGCGTCCGTGAACAGGGTTATCGGTTCGGCGATGCGCGGCAGAACGGAGGCGCTTCTATGTTCCATCAGTCCACCCAGCGCGATCAAGCTGCCGCCGGCAAAGGCAAGCCGTGCCGCCGTGGAAGGACGGCGCGAGGCGGGGCGGAGCGGAGAATCGTTCGTCATGCACATACCTGCCAAACGCGCAGCGCGCTTGGTTTTTGCTGGGGGGGCTGCTAGTAACCTAACACCGCATTGTTACAGTTTCGCAAAGATCGTACCCATGACTAACGCATTGAAAGATTTCAGAGCCGCTGCTGCTACCGCCAAAAGCTGGCCTTTCGAGGAGGCGCGCAAGCTGGTGGAGCGCCTGGGCGGCAAGGTGCCCGAGAAGGGCTATGTGCTGTTCGAGACCGGCTACGGCCCCTCCGGCCTGCCGCATATCGGCACCTTCGGCGAAGTGGCGCGCACCACCATGGTGCGCCGCGCCTTCGAGGCTTTGAGCGACATTCCCACCAAATTGTTCTGCATCTCGGACGATATGGACGGCATGCGCAAAGTGCCGGAAAATCTACCGCAGCAGGCGATGCTCGCCGAACATCTCGGCAAGCCGCTGACGCAGGTGCCCGATCCCTTCGGCACGCATGAGAGCTACGGCGCACATATGAATGCCCGCCTGCGTACCTTCCTCGATCGCTTCGGGTTCGATTACGAATTCCACAGCGCGACCGAGCTCTACAAGCAGGGCGTGTATGATGACGCGTTGCGCCTGGGGCTCAAGCGCGTCGATCAGATCATGAAAGTCATGCTGCCGACTCTTGGCGAAGAACGCCAGGCGACCTATTCGCCCTTTCTTCCCATTTCGCCGAAAACCGGGCGCGTGCTGTATGTGCCGCTGAAGGCGGTGGATGCCGAAGCGGGCACAATTACCTTCGACGACGAGGACGGCGAAGAGCTGACGCTGCCGGTCACCGGCGGGCATTGCAAGCTGCAATGGAAGCCGGATATGGGCATGCGCTGGGCGGCGCTGGGTGTGGATTACGAGATGTATGGCAAAGACCATCTCTCCTCGGCCAATCTCTATTCCGCCATCTGCAAAATTCTCGGCGGCAATCCGCCGAATCAGTTCAACTACGAATTGTTCCTCGACGAGCTGGGCCAGAAGATTTCCAAATCCAAAGGCAACGGCATCACCATCGACGAATGGTTGACCTATGCGACCGAGGAGAGCCTGTCGCTGTACATGTTCCACGCGCCGCGCAAGGCGAAGAAGCTTTATTTCGACGTGATCCCGCAGCAGGTAGATGATTATCTGACCTGGCTTGGGAAATACGCGACGCAAGAGCCTGCGGCACAGCTCGACAACCCCGTCTGGCATATTCACCAGGGCAACCCGCCCGCGCCGGAAGGTCATGGCCTGACCTTCAATCTGCTGCTCAACCTCGCCAGCGCCTGCAACCCGGAAGACGCGAAAGTGCTGTGGGGTTTCATCGCGCGTTATGTGCCGGGCGCGACGCCGGAGAAATTCCCGCAGCTGAACAAACTGGCCGATTTTGCGGTGCGCTATTACCATGATTTCGTGAAGCCCACCAAACTCTACCGCGCTCCCACCGAGGGCGAGCGTGCGGCGCTGAGCGCGCTGCACGATTACCTGACCAACACGGCGGATGCGGAGGCGGATGCGCTGCAGAATGAAATCTTCGCCATCGGCAAAGCGCATGGTTTCGAGAATTTGCGCGAATGGTTCGGCTGTCTTTACGAAACCCTCCTCGGTCAACCCACCGGCCCGCGCATGGGCGGGTTCATCGCGCTGTATGGCAAAGCGGAAACGGCGGAAATGATCGACCGCGCATTGGTGCGGGAGGCGGCGTAGTGCAAAAAAATTGGGTAGCGCTATCTCTCATCGCTGCTTCATTCTATGTTCCCGCTGGAACCGTTGGAGCAAATCCAGACAATGATGGTGCTTTGGACAACTTCTACAGTTCATTGCACATTTACCTCTGTATCGTCTTTGCCCTTTGCATGCTCACCTCCGTTGTAGTGGACTATAAGAAAAGCCGATTTCCATGGCGGCTTCTCGTTTCGCTTATTACGGCATGGATCTATTGGAATCTACCAGATGCGCACAATTTCAGCTTTAGCGGCCCAGGTGGTGCCGACAACCATGTTATAGCACGCGGATTTGGCGTTCTATTGACACCTATACCCATCCTTTCGGCATTGATTTTACTGCTTACCAACCTCTTTGCGCTCCGGCGATTAAATCAGCATGCGCCTCTTTGATATCGCAGCCAATTACGACGCCTTCATCCTCGATCTCTGGGGCGTGATTCATGACGGGGTGGAGATGTATCCTTCCGCCGCCGCGTGCCTTGCCGAGCTGCATGCGGCGGGCAAGCATGTGGTGTTCCTGTCGAACGCACCGCGCCGGGCGGTGGTGGCGGAGCAGGGATTGAAGCGCTTCGGCGTGCCCGCCGCGCAGTTCGAGCGCGTGATCACCAGCGGCGAGGTAGCGCACCATTGGATCGCCAGCGGGCAGGGCGCGTATCTGGGCGACCGTTGCGTGTTCATCGGGCTGGAAGCGGATCTGCCGGTGCTGCAAGGCCTGTCGCTTGAGCGCGTGGCACATCCCGACCAAGCGGATTTCATCTTTTGTGCGGGCTACGATTACCTGTTTCAGCCGCCGCAGGATCAGGAAACGCGCCTGAAAAAATGCGCCGCCCGCAACCTGCCCATGCTCTGCATCAACCCGGATTACGAAGTGGTGCGCCAGGACGGGAGCGTGATCTATTGCGCCGGGCACCTGGCGCGGCGCTATGAAGAACTGGGCGGCAAAATCACCTATATCGGCAAGCCGCACAAGGTGGTGTATGATGCGGTGTTCGAGCATTTCGCGGGCATCCCCAAAGACCGCATCCTGGCCGTGGGCGATTCGCTGCATACGGACATTGCGGGCGCAAATGCGGCAGGCATCGCCAGTGCGCTGATCACAGGCGGGATTCTGAAGCGGGAGATGGAGGCGGGTGTGGCACTGGAGACTTTGTTCACCCAGCAGCGGGCGCGCCCGGAATATGTGCTGCCTGCTTTCGTCTGGTAGCACTACTTCGCCATCAGTTTTTCCAGCTTCGCTTTCATCTCCGTCGCGTCCCATTGGCGGATGCCGTCGATGCGTTCCATCAGGCTGCCATCCTCGCGGATCAGTAAAGTGGTGGGCAGTCCGGCCTGGCCCATTTTCATCAATTGCGCACCGCCGGGGTCCATCACCGGAAGCACGGCGTTCAGCTTGTGTTTCACCAGCCATGCCTTCGCTTCCGCCGGGGTGGCGTTGAGGGAGGCGACGACGACGCGCAGGCCGCGCGTGCCGTGGCGGGCGGCCAGGGCGTTCAGTTCGGGCATTTCCTTCACGCAGGGCGTACACCAGCTGGCCCAGAAATTGAGCAATACGGGGTGGCCTACCAGCGAGCCCAAAGTCACTTTCTGCCCGTCGAGCGTGTGAAATTCCAAGTCCGGCAGATTGGCCGCCGCTTGGCGAGCCAGGCTTTCGCCCAGTTGCGCGGGGTCTTCCAAAGCGGTTTCGTCCGCTGCGGGCATGGCGGGAAGCGGTGCCTGTTTGCCCGGCATAGGCAGCATCAATCCGGCGATCAGCGCCCCGAAGACCACGGCCCCAACCGCGAGTATGCTTGCCAGATGGCGGGGTTTGCGTGTATCGGAAACGCTGGAATTCCCGAGTATCGTATCATCTTCAGGAGTGGGCATGGCATCGTCTCCCTTGACGCAAAAAGTTGGCGTTCGTCCTAGCACGGCGGGCACAGCTGCGCCAGCGGGTGCGGCCAATCCCATGTGGGGCGGGCGTTTCGCCAGCGGCCCGGCGGATCTGATGGAGCGCATCAATGCCTCGATCAATGTGGATAAACGTTTGTATGCACAAGACATTGCGGGTTCGAAAGCGCATGCTGCCATGCTCGCTGCCCAAGGCATTCTGACAGAGGCCGAAAATAAAGCCATCCAGCAGGGGTTGAGCGATATTCTGGCCGAGATCGAGGCCGGGCAATTCACCTTCACGCCCAAGCTCGAAGACATCCACATGCATGTGGAAGCGCGCTTGAAGAAACTCATCGCCGAGCCGGCGGGCAAGCTGCACACCGCCCGCAGCCGCAACGATCAGGTGGCGACCGATTTCCGCCTCTATGTGCGCGATGCGCTCGACGGTTTGGACGCCGATCTGGGCGATCTGCAGGCCGCGCTCTTGGTGGTGGCCGAAGAGCATGCCGCTTCCATCATGCCCGGTTTCACCCATCTGCAGCTCGCCCAACCCGTCACCCTCGGCCATCATATGCTCGCTTATGTCGAGATGCTGGGCCGCGACCGGGGGCGGATGCGCGATGGGCGCGCGCGCCTGAACGAATGCCCGCTGGGCGCCGCCGCTCTGGCTGGCACGCCCTACAATATCGACCGCCACGCCACTGCCGAGGCGCTTGGTTTCGCAGGCCCGATGCGCAATTCGCTGGATGCGGTTTCGGACCGGGACTTCGCGCTGGAAACCATGAGCGCCGCCTCGATCTGCGCGATCCATCTTTCGCGGCTGGCCGAAGAGTTGGTGCTGTGGTGCACGCCGCAATTCGGTTTCGTCACCATGTCGGATGCATTCAGCAGCGGCTCCTCCATCATGCCGCAGAAGAAAAACCCGGATGCGGCGGAGCTCGTGCGCGGCAAGACCGGGCGGATATTAGGCGCGCAGCTCTCGCTGCTGGTCACGCTCAAATCCCTGCCACTGGCCTATAATAAAGACATGCAAGAAGACAAAGAACCCTTGTTCGAAGCGGCGGACCAACTTTCGCTGTGCCTGCGCGTGATGGCGGGCATGTTGCGGGAAGCGCAGTTCCACCCCGAACGCATGCTGGCGCAGGCTGGCTTCGGGCACGCCACCGCGACCGATCTGGCGGATTGGCTGGTGCGCACATTGGGCATGCCGTTCCGCGACGCCCACCATGTCACTGCCCGCATCGTGGCGGCGGCGGATGCGGCGGGAAGCACTTTGGCGGAACTGCCGCTGGCCGCCATGCAGGCTATCGAGCCCCGCATCACAGAGGGTGTATTCGACGTGCTGGGCGTGGCGCATTCGGTGGCCAGCCGCCGCAGTTTCGGTGGCACCGCGCCCGAACTGGTGCGCGAAGCGGTGGCGGATGCGCGCCGCCGCTCGCTGAACCCGGAAGGAAATTAGCATGCGCATAATTGCTCTCTTCGCATTGTGCGCGATGCTCGCCGCCTGCGGCGTGAAGCGCCCGTTGCGTCTGGAAGGTACCAAGCGCGGCGAAAAACATACCGTCGCCCAACCCGTTTCCATGGTGCCGACGACGCGGGCGGTTTCCGATCAGGACCGGATGATGGATTCGATGACCGGCAATGTGCGGACTCCCTAGATGGATCATTTTCTGTATCGCGGGGGCGTATTGCATGCCGAAGAAGTGGCGCTGGCCGACATCGCTGACACTCACGGCACGCCGACTTACGTGTATTCCGCCGCCACTTTGCGCCGCCATCTCAGCGTGCTTTCGGCGCGCTTCGAAGGCCTGCCGCACCGTTTGTGTTATGCAGTAAAGGCCAATGGCAATCTGGGCGTGCTGCAGGTATTGGGGCGTGCCGGGGCAGGGGCGGACGTGGTGAGTGCGGGCGAAATCCGCCTGAGCCGTGCGGCGGGTATTCCAGCAGACCGCATCGTGTTTTCCGGCGTAGGAAAAACGCGTGAGGAAATGGCCTATGCGCTGGGCGAAGGCATCTTCCAGTTCAATCTCGAATCCGAGCCGGAGCTGCGCGCGCTTTCCGCAGTGGCGAGCGGACTGGGCAAAATCGCTCCCATCGCCCTGCGGGTGAACCCGGATGTGGATGCGGGCACGCATGCGAAGATTGCGACCGGGCAGAAAGAAAGCAAGTTCGGCATCGCCATCGCCCGCGCCGGAGCGGTATACGATCTGGCGGCCCGCTTGCCCGGTATCCGCGTGCAAGGCGTCTCCGTGCATATCGGTTCGCAACTGACCAGCGCCGCGCCTTTCGCCGCCGCCTTCACGCGGGTGGCGGAGTTTGTGATCGCCTTGCGCGCGGCGGGACATACCATCGAAGTGGTCGATCTCGGGGGCGGCTTGGGCATTCCCTACACGCCGGATCAGCCCACGCTTTCGCCGGAGGATTACGCGGCGCTGGCACGCGCGGCGGTCGAGCCGCTGGGCTGCCTGCTGGTGCTCGAACCCGGGCGGATGATTGCGGGGAATGCGGGCGTGCTGCTCTCGCGCGTGCTCTACATCAAGGAAGAAGAAGGCCGCCGCTATGTGGTGCTGGATGCGGGGATGAACGACCTCATGCGCCCGGCGATGTATGATGCGTATCACGAGATCGTGCCGGTGGTGGCTTCCGATGCGGCGTTGGAACCCGCCGATATCGTCGGGCCCGTCTGCGAAAGCAGCGACGTCTTCGCCAAGGATCGCGCCATCGCGCCGCTGCAAGCGGGCGATCTGGTCGTCATCCGCTCGGCGGGGGCTTACGGCTCCAGCATGGGCAGCAGCTACAACGCCCGCCCGATTGCGGCGGAAGTGGTGGTGGATGGGGCGGATGCGCACCTTACACGGCCACGCCAGAGCTACGAGGAAATGCTCGGCGTATATCGGAAGCTGTCAGACTGACGCTTTGTCATTCGCTGAATTTTCCAGAAGGGAATGATGGCGCAGTTCATGTTGCAAACTTCAAGCTTTCACACGCCACGCTTGATGTGGAGTGCTGTTCCGGCGTTTCGTCCCCACTCGGCATCAAGTGCGGAGTGGGAGGAATTCGATGTAAATTTCTTTTACAATCGTCAAAGCCCATTCAGGAATCACGAAGCTTAGTGTGCCTCGAGATAGCCCACAAAAGGCAACTCGCGGTAATAGCCCGCGTAATCCAGGCCATATCCCACCACGAAGCGATCCGGCACGGTGAAGCCGAGGAAATCGGTTTCGACCGGGGTTTTGAGCTTGCCGGGCTTTTCCAGCAGCACCACCACTTTCACATCCGTCGCGCCGCGGGCATTGAGCAGGTTGCGTGCGAAAGCCAATGTGCGGCCGGACTCCAGAATGTCGTCCACGATCAGCACCGGGCGGCCCGCCACTTCCTCGCTGATGTCCTGCACGATGTCGACTTTGCCGCTGCTTTCGGTGCCTTTGCCGTAGGAGCGCAGGGTCATGAAATCGATCTGGGGCTTCATGCCGGTGCGGTGCAGGGCGCGCACCAGATCGGCGGCGAAGATGAAGCTGCCTTTCAGCAGGGCGACGAGCACAGTTTCCGGCGGCATGCTGGCCGCGATCTCGCCCGCCAGATCATGGATGCGTTCCTGGATTTGCTGGGCGGTGAACAAGACCGGAATCGGGCGCGACATAGAAACACATCAATGGGGGTGAATGGTTTGTGATTGCCAGCGCTTGGCGCGGCTGTAAAGCGGAAAGTCTTGAAATCCGCCGATTAGCGGCGCAACCACAATTCCCATGGGCTGCCCAGATCGAGCGCGATGCGGCTGGCTGCGCCAGTATGCAGCAGAGCGGGGGGAATATCGCAGGGGATTTCGTCCCCCGCCGCGATGCGGGGGATGGGGGCGAGGAGACGATGCGCATTCAGCACGAGCCCGCCGCTGCGCCCCTGCATCTGCATCCGCAATTCCGGCAGAGACTGGGTGGTGGCACCCATATTGCGCACCGCGCAGCCCAAGGTATAGCGCATGCCGTTGGCTTCCTCCTTCTTGCTGAAAGCGACATCCGCCAGTGTGAGCCCGGTGCTGGGGCGCGCGCCGAAGGCGGCGAGCAACGGGCGGCTGGCGGGCAAGTGCGCATCCAGCCAAGGCGCATGGGCGAGCAGCGCCACCAGAAGGGAAGCGGCCAGTGTGAGGGCGGCACCCGCGCGCATCCAGAGCGGCGCGGGGCGGCGAGGGCGCAAGGCGGGCACGCGGCGTTCGTCGTAGATGATACCGCCCAGGGCGGAATCGGCGCTTTCCTGGACGGCCATGTGGGAAAGGAAGTCCTGCGGCGCGGGAATTTCCGAATCGCGCGCGCGCGGCTTGGGCAGGGGGCCGATGGCGGTGGTGTCCATCAGCGGGTCCTGGTGCCATTGGTGCTTACACCGCCCGCAGCGCACATTCCGCCCCGCCACGCCGAGCGCGGCATCGGCGATCAGGAAACGGGCGCGGCATTCGGAGCATTCCAGAATCATGCGATCTCTTTTCCAAAGGTGGCGCCACATGTGCGATAGAAGCTGACAAACGCAAATTCGCTGGCCATGATACGGGTGCATTATACGGCGCGCACCGGGAAACGAAAGCCCGCATTCCTGCCCGCTTGTACAATGCCCCCGCCTGTAAGAAAACATCCATCCCAGTTTGGTCCTTCGCATGCTCGCCAGCACCGTCCTCGACCCAGCGATCCATGAGCCGCCCGTCGCCCCGCCGGAGCCGGAACTGGCCGCCAGCATCCTGCGGCTGGAACATATCTTCCTTTCCTACGGCCAAGGCCAGGATGTGCTGCGCGACATCAATCTTTCGTTGAAAGCTGGCACGTTTCATTTCCTCACCGGCCCGAGCGGCGCGGGGAAATCCTCGCTGTTGAATATTCTCGCGCTGCTGCGCACGCCGAACCGCGGCAAGGTCAGCCTGTTCGGCAAAGATCTGCGCAGTTTGGAAGTATCCGAGCTTCCCGCCTTGCGCCGTCGCGTGGGCGTGGTCTGGCAGGATTACCGCCTGCTGCATCATCTGACCGTGGAAGAAAATGTGGGCCTGCCGCTGAAAGTGGCGGGCGTGCGTCCAGAAGTGATTCAGCGCCAGGTGCGCGAGATGCTGGAATGGGTCGGTATCGGCAAACATGCGACAAGCCGCCCGGAGATTTTGAGCGGCGGGCAGAAGCAGCGCGTCGCCATCGCCCGCGCCGTCATCGCCAAGCCGGATATTCTGCTGGCGGATGAACCCACCGGGAATCTCGACCCCGTGCTGAGCAAGAAGATCATGTATCTCTTCGAAGCCCTCCACCGCTGGGGCACCGCCATCGTCTTCGCCACGCATGATCAGGGGCTGATGGAAGAGTTCGATCAATATCCCGTGCTGCGGCTGAACGAAGGCAAACTGGTGATCGAGACGGTTTAGGCCTAAAATTCGATCCTCGTCATTCCCCGAATTTTACGCAGTAAAATTATAGGGGAATCCACACAGTCCCTGGTTTCTTGCGACAAATATACAGTGCCCTATGCAGGACCTATCTCATGGATTCCCCTATAATTTCGCTTTGCGGAATTCGGGGAATGACGGGCAGTGTTATGTTTTGATCAGCCCAGCGCAACCCTCTTCCACCGCCGCCTCCATGCGCGCGAGCAGTTCGCGCGTGCCGCCGCCTTGCTCAATGGCGGGCAGGAAGCGAAGGGTGATGGTGCCGGGATATTTGGTGAAGGCTTTGCGTGCCCATAATGCGCCGGAATTCAGCGCGACGGGAATGATCGGCAGTTTCAACTGCCCGGCCAGCATGGCGGCCCCGGCCTGATAATCACCCTTTTTGCCGAACGGCACGCGGGTGCCTTCGGGGAATATCACGATTTTGCGGCCTTCGGCGGCGCGCTGTTTCGCTTCGGCGATCATCGCTTTCGCCGCCGCCCCGCCGCCCTGGCGGTCGATCGCCACCATGCCCAGGCGGCTCAAGTACCAGCCGAAAAAGGGCAGGTGTAGCAATTCTTTTTTCAGCACGTAAGCTGGTTTGCGCAGCACGGGCCAGAACACCAACGTATCCCACGCCGATTGATGCTTACTGACGATGAGGGCCGGGCCCGGCGGCAGATGTTCCAGCCCCTCGATGCGGTAGTGAATATCGCAACAGACGCGCAGCAGCCAGAGATTTCCCCGCCCCCACAGCCGCGCGATGGCGAAACCGCCCAGGCGTTTCGGCGCGATCAGGCAGGGCAGGGCGAAGAAAGCGAGCCCGTAGGTCCAGGCGCTGAACAATAAATTGAAGGCAAGGGAACGGAGGAACAGCACTAAGCGCGCCCCACACGCAGCGGCAGCAGCGGACGGATGACACTGAAGACGATCTTTAGATATTCGCTGAGCGTCAGGCGGCGGCCCTGTTCGGTGCGCCACCAGGGGGCGTTGTCGAAGGGCGCGGGAAAAGCGGGGTCCGCGATCAAATGCACGCCGGGCAAGGCACGGCGCAGTTCCCACAAAGCGCGCGGCATATGGTAGCTGGCGGTGACCACGCGCAGGGAATGGACGGGTGTTTCCTGCGCGGCGACCCAGGCCGCCACTTCCAGCGCATTGCCTACCGTATCGCGCGCGACGTAGCCGAGCTCGATCTTGTCTTTGAGTTTTTTGTAGGCCGCGCGGTCGAGGCTTTTGAAGGTAGCGAAGATCTCGTCGCGGCGCGCATCGCAGTTGACGCCGGTGATGAAGAGGCGGTCGGCGCGTTCCTGCATCAGCCGCTCGAAACCCAGCTCGACGCGTTGGCCGCCGCCGGTCAGCACCACCACCGCATCCGCATGCTCCGCGCTTTCGCTGGCGCGATTCGGCACCGCCAGCAGGAAAGCGATGAAACTCACGAGCAGAATCGCACAAAAGGAAAGGAGCAGCGTTTTGACGGCTACGCGCAGCATGGAGCTACAAAGCCGCGCGCGGGGCGGGGCGCAGCAATCCGCGCAACACCGAACGCCGCGCCGAACCGATGGCGATACCCGCTGTGCCGCCCAGCAATACCAGCAGGCAGAAGGCATGCCCGATGGTCCAGCGCATATCCGGCAGCAGCGTCTCGCCCGAACCGCCCGCCAGACGCAAGCCCATCACGGTGAAGAGAATGCCGCCCAGCGCGATGCCCGGCAGCGCGCCTTTCAGCGCCAGTTGGGCCGCGTGCCATTGAAACTGGCGGGCGATATAATCCGGCGTGGCGCCGAAGGAATGCAGCAGATTCACCGCCGGGTAATGGATGGTGAGCGACATGCGCGCCGCGAAAGTGACGACCAGAGCGGCCACCGCCAGCAGCAGCAGCGCCAGGGCCAAAGTGGCGATCTGCATCACGCGCAGCGTGTGCAGGTAATCCTCCAGCCACGCCGCATAGGATTGCACGCGGATGCCGCCATGCACGCGCTGAATAGTGTCGCTCAAGCCCCCGATATCGGCGCTGGCGTCGGCTTTCAGTTCCACCTCGATCAGCACGGGCAGGGGCAGGGCTTCGCTTTGGGCGGCGGCGCTGCCCAGCCAGGGGCTGACCAGGGCGCGCAGTTCCGTCTGTCCCACCTGCACGCTTTTGGCCACGCGCCCGTCTGCGCTCAGTGCTTCCTGCACCTGGCCGACCAGCAGCGATTGCGGCACGTCGAGATTGGCGGGAATGTGCACGGTGAGCATACGGCTCATATGCGCCCGGTTCGCCGAAAGCTGCGCCTGCATGGAAACGGCGGCGAACAGCAGAATGGCCGCGAGAAAACTCAACCCCCCGATGATCCACGGCAGGAAGCGTGACGATGCATCGCGCGAGAAGGGAAAGTCGGGGATGGGCATGAAGCGGGAGAGCATGAAACCTCTTTGCGCAAAGTTGCCGCATCATAGCCGCGCGATATGGGATGGCAAGAACACACACCGTCATCCTGCGCGCAGTCGCAGGATGACAAGATTAAGTTATGCCTGCGTGTCCACCCCAGCCGGAGCTTCGCCGCCGGAACCCTTGCTCACCGCCACCATGGCCGGGCGCAGCAGGCGGTCGTGAATGACGTAGCCGGCTTGCAGCACTTGCGCGATCTGCCCGGCGGGCACGTCCGCCGATTCGATCTGCGCCACGGCCTGGTGAAAATTATGGTCGAACTTTTCGGCCACGGGATCGAGGCGGCGCACGCCGTGGCGGGTGAAGGCGCTCATCAGCTCGCGCTGCGTCATCTCCACGCCTTCGGCCAAAGTATCGAGGTTCTTGTCGGTCGCGCGCGCTTCGGCGGGGATGTTGGCGATGGCGCGGTGCAGGTTTTCCAGCACGCCCACCATGTCGCGCGCGAAGGCGGTGACCGCGTATTTGTTGGCGTCTTCCAACTCGCGCTGGCTGCGTTTACGGTAATTCTCCGCGTCCGCCATCGTGCGCAGCAGCTGATCCTTCATCAGCAGCAATTCCTGCTCCAGGCTGGCGGATGCGTCTTCGGTGGCGGTTTCTTCCGCCGTGTCGGGCGCCGTGTCGGGAATCTCGTTTTCCAGCATGATCTCGACATCTTCGGCGGGAATGGCGGCTTCGGGGGTTTCGTTGGCGTGGGCGGCGTCGGCCATCGCGGGCTCCTTCGGGCGAAATGATAAGGCGTTGGGCGCTTATGTAGGCAATATCGCCCGCCCTTTCAAGTCCGTCCCTCAGGCGCGTTCGGGGCTGGTGGGTTGCGGCTGCGGCCCAACCGTGCCATGCAGGAACAAAGATTCACCGAGGAACGCCATGACCGACCCTGTTTTCACGCCCCGCCCCACCGGACGCCGCCCCGACGAGATGCGCGCCGTATCGCTCCAAACCGGCATTAGCCGCTATGCCGAAGGCTCCTGCCTCGTGCGCTTCGGCCACACCCAGGTGCTGTGCACCGCCACGGTGGATAGCGGCGTGCCGCCCTTCCTGCGCAACACCGGCAAAGGCTGGGTGACCGCCGAATATGGCATGCTGCCCCGCGCCACCCACAGCCGCAACCCGCGCGAAGCGGCCAAGGGCAAGCAAGGCGGCCGCACCATAGAAATCCAGCGTTTGATAGGGCGCAGCCTGCGCGCGGTGGTGAATCTCGAAGCGCTGGGCGAGCGCCAGATCATCGTCGATTGCGACGTGATCGAGGCGGATGGCGGCACCCGCACCGCCAGCATTACCGGTGGATATGTGGCGATGGCGATGGCGATCAACACGTTGGTGGCCAAAGGCCAGATCAAGCGCAACCCGCTGCTCGACCATGTGGCCGCCATCTCCTGCGGCATCAGCAAGGGGCAGGCCGTGCTCGATCTCGATTACGCCGAGGACAGCGCCGCCGAAGTGGACAGCAATTTCGTGATGACGGGCAAGGGCTTGCTGGTGGAAGTGCAAGGCACGGCGGAGCACGATCCCTTCAGCCCCGCGCAATTGCAGGAAATGCTCGCGCTGGCGCAGCACGGTATCGCGCAATTGGTGGATATGCAGAAACAAGCTTTGGCGCAGGTCAGCGCCGCCGCCGCATGATCGAGCCGCGCAAACCCACGCGCGGCGAGCGTTTGGTGCTGGCCAGCCACAATCAGGGCAAGCTGGTCGAGCTGCGTGCACTGGTCGCCGATCTCGGTTTGGAGATTACCTCCGCCGCCGCCCTCCGGCTGCCGGAGCCGGAAGAAACCGGCAACAGCTTCGAGGCCAATGCCGCGCTGAAAGCGCATGCTTCCGCCAAGGGGTCGGGTCTGCTCGCACTTTCGGACGATTCGGGGCTGGTGGTGCCTGCGCTTGAGGGTGCGCCGGGAATTTATTCCGCCCGCTGGGCCGGGCCGGAGAAGGATTTCGGTCATGCCATGCAACGGGTGGCAGAAGCGCTGCGCCGCCGCGACATCGAACCCGTTGGCACCGAAGCCTACTTCACTTGCGTGCTGGCCCTGGCTGCGCCGGACGGCACCTGCATCTGGTTCGAAGGCCGGGCCGAGGGCGTGCTGGCCTGGCCGCCGCGTGGGGCGGAAGGCTTCGGCTACGACCCGATGTTCGTGCCCCTCGGCCACACCGCTACTTTCGCCGAAATGCCCATCGCCGCCAAGCAGGGCATGAGCCACCGGGCGCAGGCCTTCGCATTGTTTCGTGCATGGCTGCAGGCGGCCTAAAGCTTGCGCCAAGCCGCGTGGCCCGATACGCTGCGGGCTTCTGATTCCCCGCCTTCGCGGGCATTACAGTAGCCGATGATATTCATGCAAACACCCCCCCGCCTTCTCGCTTTCGCCGCCACCCTGCGTCCCGGTTCCTCGAACGAGCGGCTGTTGCGCCGCGCGGCGACACATCTAGAAGAAGCGGGCGCTTCTGTGGCGCTGCATGCATTCGACGATTTCTCGCTGCCGATGTTTGCGGAAGTGATTCCCACCCGCGAGACCATGCCCGAAGGCGGGCTGCGTTTTCTGGAAGCGCTGGAAAAAGCGGATGGTCTGGTCATCGCCAGCCCGGAATATAATTGGTCGTTTCCCGCTGCGCTGAAAAACCTCATCGATTGGATTTCCTGCCTGCGGCCGAATCCTTTCGCGCATAAAAGCGCGCTGCTGCTTTCGGCCTCGCCCTCCCGCCGTGGCGGCTCGCAAGGGCTGGCGCAGCTGCGCGTGCCGCTCGAATCCCTGCATGTGCATCTCTATCCCCGCCAAATGGCGCTGGGCGATTCGGCTAGCGCTTTCGAGGCGGACGGGTCTTTGCTGCCGATGCTTGAGCATGAGCTCGCCGAAATCACGCGGGGCTATGCGGCATTCGTGCGCGCGGTCACCGCATCCCACCCATAACGGAGCCCTTCATGATCTTCCCCATGCGTTGGCTCTCTCTGCTGCTTTGCCTGCTGTTCGCTACCGCCGCACAGGCGGAAAACATTTCGCCCTGGGTGGGAACCGGCCATGCCCGCGCCCGCCTCATCGCGCCGGATGCGGTGGCGGGGGAGGTGCCGTTCTTCCTCGGCGTCGAAGTCGAATCGCAATCAGACTGGCATTATTACTGGGCCAACCCCGGCGATTCCGGCATCCCCACCGAGGTGAAGCTGGTCGCGCCGGAAGGTTTCGTCGCCGGGCCATTGCACTTCCCGGTGCCGGAGCGCTTTGAGACCGAAGGGCTGTATAATTACGGGTATGCGGGCAAGGCCACTTTCCTGCTGCCGGTCACGCCGCCGAAATCCCTGGCCGGTTCGGTGCCCGTCACCGTCAAGCTCGCCATGCTCATCTGCCACGACATCTGCGTGCCGGAGAAAGCGGAATTCGCGCTGACCTTGACCAAGGGCCAAGCTGCGGCGGCGAAAAGCGCGATGGAAGCGCCGAATTTGGCGGCGGCACAAGCGCGAATTCCGCAGATATGGCCCGACAAAAGCGCCATCTTCATGACCTCGCCGGAAGCGAAAGAAATCACTTTCAACACGGTCGCGCCCACCGAGGAGGCGGTTTCCGAATGGGATCTGCTGGTGCTGACGCCCGGTGTCACCGCCATTTCCAAGGCCGAGCACAGCGGTACGGACGGGGGAGATGTAGCGCTTACTCTGCCCAAAGGCGCCGTGGCGGCGGAGGATTCGGTGCAGGCCGTGATCACCGCCAAAACGACAGACGGAATCAAGGCCTGGCAAGTCACCTATCATCGCCACGGTGTGGTGAATGCCGCGATAGTTTCGCAGGAAAATGCGGCCACGCCGCAGCCGGAAATTTCCGCACCCAGCGCGGCTTTGCCTGCAGCTCTTCCCACGAATACGCCCGCGCCGCTGGGCTTCGGGTTGGCGATTTTGTTTGCGCTGATCGGTGGCCTGATTCTCAACGCCATGCCATGCGTGTTTCCGGTGCTCTCGCTGAAAGCTTTGGCCATTGCGCGCAAGGCGGACGCCGCGCCGCGCGTGGTGCGGCTGCATGGGCTGGCTTACACGGCGGGCGTACTGTTGTGCTTCGCGGTTCTGGGTGGCGGGTTGCTGCTGTTGAAAGCGGGCGGGCAATCGCTGGGCTGGGGTTTCCAGTTGCAGCAGCCGGGCTTCGTTTCGGCTTTGTGCTGCTTGTTCCTGCTGATGGGCTTGAATCTCGCCGGGTTGTTCGAATGGCCCTTGCTGGGCGCGAATACGCATGGGCCGGACGCGCAGCATCATCCCTACGGTGCCAGTTTCTTCGGTGGGCTGCTCGCGGCCTTGGTTGCCACGCCTTGCACCGCACCTTTCATGGCCGGGGCTTTGGGCGCGGCGCTGACCTTGCCGCCACTGGCCGCGATGGCGATTTTCCTGGCGCTTGGCATCGGCCTCGCCCTGCCGTTCCTGCTGCTATCGGTTTTCCCGCATCTGGTGCGCCGCATGCCGAAACCGGGCGTGTGGATGCAGCGGCTGAAGGAGATTCTCGCCTTCCCGATGTTCGCTGCCGCACTTTGGCTGCTTTGGGTGGTGGCGCAGCAACTGGGTGCGCTGGGACTGGCCTGGAATCTGGCCGCTTTGTTCTGGGTCGGATTGGCCGCCTGGGCTTGGCGCTTCGTGCAGTTCCGCGCGGGTTCGTACCGCCTTCTGTTCGGCGCAGCGGTCTTACTGGTGTTGGGCGCATTGCTGTATCAAGGCGCGCAGGACCGGGTGAGTGCGCCCATGTCACATGCGGGAAGCATTGCTTTCAGCGCCGCGGAAATCGAAAAACTACGCGCGGCGGGGACGCCCGTTTTCGTGGATGCCACAGCGGCCTGGTGTCTCACCTGCAAGGTGAACGAGCGCAGCAGCCTGAACGACGAAGCGGTGAAGCAGGCCTTCGCCGCCAAAGGCGTGGTGAGCATGGTGGCGGACTGGACGCGCGAAAATCCTGCGATCACCGAATTTCTTGCCGATTTCGGGCGCAACGGCGTGCCGCTCTATGTGTATTATCCGCCGCAGGGAAAGCCCGCACTCATCCTGCCGCAGCTGCTTACGCCACGCATCGTGCTTGATGCATTGGAGAGCGGGGAGTAGGTTTGCCGCTCGCGTCATCCTGCGCGAAGTCGCAGGATTCCGTGCCAAGATAATTCAGAGATCCTGCGACTTCGCGCAGGATGACGAACCAGGAGACTTTTCATGCGCCTCGCTTCCCTCGCTTTCGCCGCCTTGCTCGGCGGTTCGGCTCTCGCTTTCGCCGTGCCCGCTTTCGCCATCGAAGCGCCTTCCGCACCGCTGGAGATCGGCAAACCCGCGCCGGATTTCACCGCCACCGACAGTCACGGTAAAACCCAGAAATTGAGCGCCTACAAAGGCAAGATCGTGGTGCTGGAATGGATGAATCCCGGCTGTCCTTTCATCAAAAAGCATTATTCCAATGTCGGCGATGGCGGCAATATGCAGAATCTGCAGAAGGAATTGACCGGCAAGGGCGTGATCTGGCTCAGCGTCGATTCGTCGGCCGAAGGCAAGGAAGGGTATCTGACCGCCGACACCGCCAACACTTTCATCCACGACGCCGACGCCCATCCGACCGCGCTGGTGCTCGACGGGAAAGACGGTGCATTGGGTCGTCTCTACCATGCCAAGACCACGCCCCACATGTTCGTCATCGATAAGGGCGGCATGCTCGCCTATCAGGGCGCGCTCGACGACAAACCCACCCCGGATTTGGCCGATATTCAAAGTGCCAAGAACTACGTGCGCGAAGCGGTAAAATCTCTGCAGGCGGGTAAAAAAGTAGAAACCGCAGCCACCCAGCCTTATGGCTGCAGTGTAAAATACTGATCGTTTTTCCAGCCAAAAAAGGGCCGCTCTACAGAGCGGCCCTTTTTTTTAGTTTGTTCGCTCGCTCGCTAACTCTGCAGCAGCCGCATCAACAGCGCCACGTCATCGGCGATTTCGCAATCGGCCTGCATCAGTTCGTCGATGCGTTTGACCGCATGCATGACGGTAGTGTGATCCTTGCCGCCGAATTTGCGACCGATTTCGGGCAGGCTTTTGCTGGTGAGCTGTTTGGCCAGATACATCGCCACCTGGCGCGGGCGTGCCACCACGCGGCTGCGACGGGCGGAATGCATGTCCGAGAGCTTGATGTTGTAGTGGGCTGCCACCTGCTTCTGGATTTCGTCGATGGTCAGGCGGCGGTCATGGGCGAGCAGCAGATCATGCAGCACCAAGCCGGTGCTCTCGATCGTGACGGGCGTGCCGACGAGTGTGGCATGCGCCACCAGGCGGTTCAGCGCGCCTTCCAGCACCCGCACGTTGGAGGTGATGCGATGGGCGAGCAGCTCCAGCACTTTCTGCGGCACCGTTACGCCATGGCCCTGAGCGCCTTTCTGCAAGGCTTCGAGCTTCGCCTGCAGAATGCCCAGGCGCAATTCGTAGCTGGTGGTGTGGATGTCGGCGACCAGGCCCCAGCCCAGGCGGCTGCGCACGCGCTCTTCGAAGCCGTCGAGATCGCTCGGGCTGCGGTCGCCGGAGATGACAAGCTGCTTGTTCTGGTCGATCAGCGCATTGAAGGTGTGGAAAAATTCTTCCTGCGTCGAATCCTTGCCGCTGATGAATTGCACATCGTCGATCATCAGCACGTCCACGCTGCGGAAGAGTTCCTTGAACTCCATCGCCTCGCGCGAGCGCAGCGCGCGGATGAATTGATACATGAATTTCTCGGCCGAGAGATAGAGCACCTTGCGTTCCGGCTGCGTGCGACGGATATGCCAGGCGATGGCATGCATCAGGTGGGTTTTGCCCAGGCCCACGCCGCCATAGAGAAACAGCGGATTGCCGCCGGGAATGGCGGAGGTGCTTTCGGCCACACGGCGCGCGGCGGCATGCGCCAGCTCGTTCGGTTTGCCGACCACGAAGTGATCGAACGTATAGCGCGGATCGAGCGGAGCGCTGACGCCGTCCGCTTCGATGGCGGGGAAAGCACGCGCAGCGGGCTCGAGGATGAGCGTAGGCGCGGCGGGTTCGGCAGGCGTCTGCGCGCCGTCGCGGCTAACGGTGACGGCGACATAATTCACCGCCGACAACTCCACACGCCACGCATCGCGCAGCGTTTCGATGTAATGCGAGGAAACCCATTCGCGCACGAAGCGCGTGGGCGCCCCGAGATTCACGGTGTCCTGATCCAGGCTGAGCAGCGCCAGCGGCGAGATCCAGCTGCGAAACGTAGCATCTCCCAGTTTGGCGCGCAGCGTTTCGCGCACGCGGCCCCAGGCCTGGGTGAAGCTGGCGGGCAGCGCGGCGGATGCCGCGGGGTGCAAGGCGAGAACGGTGGAGGCGGTGGGCTGGCTCATATGCGGAAATTTCCCCTGCTACGGATGTTGGATGCGATGGTCTTTTTGGTTTTGTTCTTCGGAACTCTGCGGTTCGTTTGTCGGTCTTCGGTGCTTTGGGTCTTCGGTGCTTAACTTTGTTCCCAGGGAAGCCCGGCGGCTTTCCATCCATTGCGCTGACTTCGGTGGCGTGCCTGATCGAGGTCGCCTTCGAAACCACCGGCGATATTGAAAGACGCTGCATACCCCATCTCGCGCATGGCGAGGGCCGCATCGAGCGAGCGACCGCCGCTGCGGCACAGGAAAAAGAGCGGCGTGGATTTATCGGGGAATTGGGCACAGAGGCGCGCGGCGAATTGTTCGTTGGGCGCGAAATCCGGAAAATTACGCCAAGAAAGAGCGGTGAAGTTTTTACCCAGATCGCGCAAATGCGGCACGCCGACGAAACTCCATTCCGCCGTGGTACGCACATCGATCAGTTGGGCGGTTTCTTCCTGACCGAGCACAGCCCAGGCCTCCTCGGGGGAGACGTCGATCGCGCGCGGATCGGCCATGGCCAATCCGGCAAGCGCGCGCGCGTTCAACTCGCGCAGTGAGGCGTCCTGCAACATGATGTTGCTCTCCCGTTTTCTGTTCGGCCCGGCGCGGGTGCACGCTGTCGGACAATAGAATCCTGCCCCGGTGTAGCAATGCCCACCGGTGTTGATGCTTTTGGATCTTGTGCTTTTGGTCTCGATCCCGGCGGGCGAAGCCGCCGGGGCGTGCCTTAGGCGGCCAGTTTCTTCAGACCTGCGGCCAGACGGCTGATGCGGCGCGAAGCGGTGTTTTTCTTCAGCACGCCTTTGGTCACGCCACGCGCGATTTCGGGCTGCGCGATTTTGAAGGCTTCGGCGGCGGCGGATTGGTCACCGGCGGCGATGGCGCTTTCGACCTTCTTGATGAAGGTTTTGATGCGGCTGGTACGGGCGCGGTTGACCGCGGTGCGCGTCTCGGTTTGGCGGATGCGCTTCTGTGCGGATTTGTGGTGAGCCATGGTGGAATCGTTCTCTGCTAAATTTTTTGTATCGAAATGATGCGGGCCGGATCGGAATCGTGTGGCGATTTTTCGATGCGGAGGGTGGGCGGTGCGGGCGTGAACCCGGAGAGTATTTTTCGAGCATCGCTGCCCGGGTGGGAATGTCTTAAGGAGGTGTGAACGTAACCACGCGGCGGGGTGAAGTCAAGCAGCTTTGTGTAATTTTATCCCCACCGCAAAGCCGCAGAAATCCGCCAGTTATTTGCCTGACGCCGCAGGGCGCTTGGCTTTGGGCGGCAGCTTTTTTCCGCCCGTTGCTTTTTGGCAATTGGGACAAAAGAATGTGCTGCGTCCGGCTTGCACGATCTGCTCGACGGGGGTGGCGCAGCGGGTGCAGGGCTTGCCTGTGCGGCCATACACCGCGAAATGATGTTGGAAATAGCCCGCATCCCCGTCCGAGCGCACGTAATCCCGCAGGGTCGAGCCGCCGGATTCGATGGCTTCTTCCAATACTTGGCGGATGGCGGGCACCAGAATCCTGACCTGCAACTTGCCGAGCGTATGGGCGGGCAATTGGGGGTGCAGGCGTGCGCGGAACAAGGCCTCGGCGGCATAGATATTACCTACCCCCACCACCAGCGCCTGATCCATCAGCACCGGTTTGAGCGGCCCGCTGCGCTTGGCCAGCGCCGCCTGCAGATAATCCGCGTCGAAATCCGCCGACAAAGGTTCCGGGCCGAGATGGGACAACAGGGGATGCTCGTCCAGATGTTCGGTTTCGGCCAGTTCCCACAGCCCGAACCGGCGCGCATCGTTGAAGACCAGCACTTGGCCGGAAGCGAGGCTCATCAGCAGATGGTCGTGCTTATCCAAGGCGTTGGGGCGGGCAGGGCGCAGCAGCAGCTTGCCGCTCATGCCCAAGTGCACCAGCGTGGTCTGGCCGCGGTCGGTATCCAACAGCAGATATTTCGCCCGCCGCCCCACGCGGATGACGGTCGCGCCTTCGAGCGATGCGGCCAGATGCGGCGGAAAAGGGCGCCGCACATCCGCCCGCATGGTCTCGATTTTCGTGATGCGCTGCCCGAGCAGATGCGGCTCCAGCCCGCGGCGCACGGTTTCGACTTCGGGCAATTCGGGCATGGTTTCCTCGCTGAATGATGCCGCCTATATAGCGCGGTGCGTGCGTATTTGCACTGGCGCGCGCGCGGCCTGCGCGGTAGAACCACCGCATGCAGGAAAAAACCACCCATTTCGGATTCACCGACATTCCCTGGGAAGAGAAGCAGGGCCGTGTGCGCGCGGTGTTCGATGGCGTGGCGCAAAGCTACGACGTGATGAACGATGCGATGAGCCTGGGCGTGCATCGCTTATGGAAGCGCGAATTCGTGGCGGGACTGCCCTTGCGCGCGAACCTTACCATGCTCGATCTTGCCGGCGGCACGGGCGACATCGCTTTCCGCATGAGCGAGCGCGCCGAGGCGCAGCAATTAGCCGTCGGCATCACCCTCTGCGACATCAACCACGAAATGCTGCGTGTGGGTCAGAACCGCGCGACCGACCGCAACTGGCGCGATCTGCGATGGGCCTGCGGCAATGCGGAAAAACTGCCTTTTGCGGATGCGAGTTTCGACATCGTCACCATCGCCTTCGGCATCCGCAACGTAACGGACATCCCCGCTGCTTTGCGCGAGGCCACACGCGTGCTGAAACCGGGCGGATTGTTCGCCTGCCTGGAATTTTCCAACGTCTCGCCCGCGCCCTTGCGCAAATTGTACGACGCCTATTCCTTCACGGCGATTCCGCCCTTGGGCGGGTTGCTGGCAAAAGACCGCGACTCCTACCAGTATCTCGTCGAAAGCATCCGCCGTTTCCCCGACCGCGAGACTTTCGCCGCCATGATGCGCGAGGCGGGCTTCGCCAATGTTTCGGCGCGCGCGCTGAGCGCGGGCGTGGTCGCGATCCATCGCGGTTGGAGGGTCTAGATGTTCGGTTTCCTGCGCCGCGTTTTCCGCCAGCTGCGCAACAGCGCCCGCGTCTTCGGCATCGGCTGGACCCTTGCCCGGCACGACTCTTTGTTCGTGTTCGATGCGCTGAATCCGCCGAGTGCTTTGATGGGTCTCGGGCACTTCATTCGCCGCCGTTCGCTGCGGGATAAAGGCCCCGGTTTGCGGCTGGCCCATGCCCTGGAAGCGATGGGGCCGAGCTTCATCAAATTCGGCCAGAGTCTTTCCACCCGCGCCGATCTGGTGGGCGAGGAAGTGGCGCTGGGCCTCGCGCATCTGCGCGACCGGCTTCCGGCTTTTCCCACCGAACAGGCCCGCGCCATCATCGAGGCGGAGCTGAACACACCGATCAGTGAGAAATTCATCGCGTTCGAGGATGTGCCGGTGGCTGCCGCCTCCATCGCCCAGGTGCATTTCGCGGTGACGACGGATGGGCGCGAAGTGGCGGTGAAGATCGTGCGTCCGGGCATCGCCCAAGCCATCGCGCGCGATATCGAACTTTTCTTCTGGCTGGCCGAAACCATCGACCGCATCCGCCCCGAATTGAAGCGCTTCCGGCACAAGGAAATGGTCGAGACCTTCGCCGTTTCCATGCGGCTGGAGCTGGATCTGCGTTTCGAGGCCGCCGCCGCCGTGGAGCTGGCGGAGAATATGGCGGACGAGGCGGATTTCTACGTGCCTGCCGTGGATTGGGCGCGCACCGCCTGCCGCGTGCTGACCACCGAACGCATCCATGGCATCCGGGTCTCGGACGTCGCGCTCATCGAAGCGGCGGGCCACGATCTCAAACGCATCGTCGAAATCGCCGCCAACAGCTTTTTCAAGCAGGTGTTCCGGGACGGGTTTTTCCATGCCGACCTGCATCCCGGCAATCTCTTCGTCACGCCGGAGGGCAAACTGGCGGTGGTGGATTTCGGCATCATGGGCCGCATCGATTACCCGAACCGTCTGGTGCTGGCGCAGATCCTCCATGGCTTCCTCACCGAGGATTACCTGATGGTGGCGCGGGTGCATTCGGAGGCGGGTTATATCGGCCGCCACATCCGCATCGAGGAGTTCGCGCAAGGGGCGCGCGCCATCGGCAAGCCCATCACCGGCAAGCCGCTGAACGAGATCTCGGTGGGGCAGCTGCTCAGCCAGCTCATCACCATCGCCGAAACCTACGACATGCACCCCCAGCCGCATCTGCTGCTGCTGCAGAAAACCATGGTGGTAGCCGAAGGCGTGGGCCGCATGCTCTACCCCGAAATCAACATGTGGCAACTCGCCGAACCCCTCATCCGCGAATGGATGGAAGACAATTTCAGCCCGAAAGCGCGGGTGAAGTTTTATGCAGGGGAGGCGAAGGGGTTGCTGGGGCGGTTGCCGAAATTATTTCAGCAGTTCGAATCCTGGTTAGAGCAGGAAGTGCAAGCGCGCTCCGAAGATTCTAAGCGCACATAATCATTTCATCGCATTCATATTATCCACCAAACTCGGCTTGCTTCGCCCATCCTTCTTCGCAAGGCGCTTGGCCTTCGCTTTTTCGACAGGGGTGAGGGTGTGGTGGTGTTTGTTGGGGTTGGGGGTGTCCCAGGGCTCTTTTTGCTTGGGCATGGCGCGCTCCTTGGTTGGTATGAAGCCGCATTTTCTTAGACATAAGAGCCGGATTCCATACGGATGTTCGCGTGCAGGCATCAACTATCCGTCATTGCGAGCGCAGTGTGGTAATCCAGCTTCTCCACGCGCGGTGCGGCTGGATTGCTTCGCTGCGCTCGCAATGACGGATTCTACAGTTGTGGCGCGCAGAATGCTTGCCATCGGGGCTAGGGCTGGTAGTTTCGGCGCATGTCGAAACATCTGCTGCTGATCATCACCGGCTCCATCGCCGCTTATAAATCGCTCGATCTCATCCGCCGCGCACGGGAGGCGGGATGGCGGGTGACGCCGGTGCTGACCCAGGGCGCGCAGGCTTTCATCACGCCGCTGGCCGCCGCCGCTCTGGCCGAATCGCCCGCTTATACCGATCTGTTTTCGCTGAAGGACGAGACCGAGATGGGCCACATCCGTCTCGCCCGCGAGGCGGATGCGGTGCTGGTCGCGCCTGCGAGCGCGGACATGCTGGCGAAGATGAGCCAGGGGCGGGCGGACGATCTGGCCAGCACCCTGCTGCTCGCCACCCGCGCGCCCGTGTTCGTGGCGCCTGCGATGAATGTGGCGATGTGGCAGCATGCCGCGACCCAGCGCAACCTGGCGCAACTGAAAGCGGACGGCGTGCGCGTGATCGAACCCGCAGCGGGATTGATGGCTTGCGGTGAAGTGGGCGAGGGGCGGCTGGCGGAGGTGAGTGAGATGCTGGCGGTGCTCAATGAAATTCCCCTCTCCCTAGCAGGGAGAGGGCAGGGAGAGGGTGAATCGCAACGGGTGCCCGCGCTTGTTGAGAATCACCCTCTCCTCAGCTTCGTCGACTCGCGACTCAGTCTCCCTTCTAGGGAGAGGGAGATGGCAACTACCGGAGTTGGTCCTCTCCAGAACACCCACGCCATTGTCACCGCCGGGCCCACACAGGAGCCGCTCGATCCCGTGCGGTATCTCTCCAACCATTCCTCCGGCAAGCAGGGCTATGCGATCGCCGCCGAATTGCTGCGCCTTGGTGCGCGTGTCACGCTGATCAGCGGACCGACCGCGCTCACCCCGCCGGAAGGCGTGGAATTCGTGCTCATCCGCACGGCGGAAGATATGCTGCAGGCCTGCGAAGCCTCGCTGCCCGCCGACATCTTCATCGGCGTCGCCGCGGTGGCGGATTGGAAAGTGGCCAAGCCGATGGGCCAGAAGATCAAGAAACGCGCCGATGGTTCGGTGCCCACCATTAAGCTCGAGGCCAATCCGGACATTCTCCAGCATATCAGCATTCACCCGAAACACCGCCCCGCTTTGGTCATTGGGTTCGGTGCGGAAACGCATGCGCTGGAGGCCTATGCGCGCGGCAAGCTGCTGGCCAAGGGCTGCGATTGGCTGGTGGCGACCAACGCCGCCGAAGGCCGCGTCTTCGGCGCGGACATCACCGACATCGTGCTGTTCAAACGCACCGCGCCGGGCGCGCGCGCGGGCGAAGCGCCGAGCATCGAACGTCTGGGCACCTTGCGGAAAGTGGCGCTGGCCGAGCGCCTGGGCGCGGATATCGCCGCCTGGCAGGAAGCCCGCCGCCCCGAGAAACCGATTCCACGAAAGAAACTTGCATGAGCCAAGACACAGTCCGCATCGCCATTCAGACCCTGCCGCATGCCGAAGGGCTGGAACTGCCGCATTATGCCACCCTGCATGCGGCGGGCATGGATCTATGCGCCGCCATCCCCGCGCCGATGGTGCTTGCGCCGGGCCGCCACGCGCTGGTGCCCACGGGCCTTTCCATCGCCCTGCCGGAAGGCTACGAGGCGCAGGTGCGCCCGCGTTCCGGGCTGGCCTTCAAGCATGGCGTGACGGTGCTGAACGCGCCCGGCACGATCGACGCGGATTATCGCGGCGAGGTGGGCGTGCTGCTCATCAACCACGGCACCGAGCCGTTCGAGATCACGCGCGGCATGCGCATCGCGCAAATGATCGTCGCGCCTTATGCGCGGGTGGAATGGGACAGCGGCAGCGCACTGGGCGAAACCGCGCGCGGGCAGGGCGGCTTCGGTTCCACCGGCACCGCCGCCAAAGCCAGCTGATGCCCCCGGACGCACTCTGGCCCGCCGCTTGGATGCATGCAGCGGAAGCGGCGCTGACCGTGGCCCTGGCACCCGCCGGACAGCCGCTGCGCGCCAATGCCTTGGCCGAGACACTGGGCCTGCCGCCGCGCTATCTCGAGGCGCGTTTGCAGCGCATGGTGCATGCGGGTCTGCTGCGTTCCGTGCGCGGGCCGCGCGGCGGTTATGCGCTGGATCGGCCACGCGAATCCATCACGCTGCTGGAAGTGGTGATGGCCGCCGAGGAATTGGGCAATGATGCCATGCCTGCCGCGCATCCTGCCAGCCCCGCCGCGCATGTGCTGGCCCCGGTTTGGTCCTCCGCCCTGCAGCGCGCCTTGGAAGGATTGAAACGAACCACGCTGGAAGATTTATGCCTTTCGGCCCATCGTCAACGCCTTGCCCCAGCCCGCCCCATCCGCATCGATTACGCTATCTGATCTTCCTAACCACCATCGTCATTTCCCGTGCAGGCGGGAATCTTTACCCGCCTTTTCTCTCGCGAGAAATGCCAAACGCAAAGATTCCCGCCTGCGCGGGAATGACGCATTCAGGAGCCGAACATGAGCCTCGCCCCCAAACCTTTCGCCGAAGAAGCGCCGCGCACCCATGGCCGTGGGAAAATCTACGACAACGTGCTCGCCACCATCGGGGACACGCCGCTGGTGCGGCTGAACCGAATGACCGAAGGCGCGGGCGGCGAGGTGTTGGCCAAACTCGAATTCTTCAACCCGCTCTCCTCGATCAAAGACCGCATCGCCGATTCGATGATCGAGATGGCGGAGGCCAGCGGGCAGCTGACGAAAGATACTTTGCTGGTTGAGCCGACCTCGGGCAATACCGGCATCGCGCTCGCGTTCGTGTGTGCGGCCAAGGGCTATAAGCTGGTGCTGACCATGCCGGAGAGCATGTCGGTTGAGCGGCGGAAAATGCTGAAGCTGCTGGGGGCGGAGCTGGAACTCACGCCCGCCGCCCAGGGCATGAAAGGCGCCATCGCCCGCGCTGCCGAGATCGTGGCTTCGCGCCCGAACGCGATGATGCTGCAGCAGTTTGAGAACGCGGCCAATCCGCGCATCCACCGCATCACCACGGCGGAGGAAATCTGGAACGATACGAACGGGGAAGTGGATGTGTTTGTGGCGGGCGTCGGCACCGGCGGCAGCATCACGGGCGTGGGGCAGATTTTGAAAAAACGCAAGCCCGGTGTGAAGATCGTCGCGGTCGAGCCGGAGGATTCGCCCGTGCTTTCCGGCGGTGCGCCGGGGCCACATAAAATCCAAGGCATCGGGGCGGGTTTCGTGCCGGAGGTGTTGGATAACAGCGTGATCGACGAAGTCATCCGCATCAGCAACCAGACCGCTTTCGACACGGCGCGCACGGCGGCGCGGCTGGAAGGCATCCCCGCCGGGATTTCCTCCGGCGCGACCCTGGCCGCCGCGATCGAGATCGCACGCCGTCCGGAGATGAAAGGCAAGAAAATCGTTGTGATCGTCGCTTCGATGGCCGAGCGTTACCTGAGCACCGATCTGTTCAACGGGATGGACTAGGCGCTACAAGCCGCCCGGCGTTCCGCCTTCCGGCCCTGCGGGCGGGCGACCCGTGCTGGCCACCCAGCTTTTGCCTTCGGCTTTGGCGCGTTCGCGCTCGCGGTATTGCTGCACCGAAAATTCGAATTGCTCCGCCGTGGGGCGCGACTCGGCGGGCACGCTGAAGCGCGCGCGGGCATCCACGAAAATGGCTTGGGCGCTGACTTCCAGCTCCATTCCGGCTTTCTGCATGAGTGCGGCTTTTGCTGGATCTTGCGGGCTGATTTCCTGTGCGCGCACCTTCATCCAAGCGGCGGCGAAGCGGTAGGATTGCTCGGCGTTGGTAAGAATGAATTCGCGGGCGGCGGCGTCTTTTTCCGGCGTCACATCCGCACCCGGCAGGCGGCGTTTCAAGGCATAGTTCTCGGCCTGTTTCCACTGGTTCTGCGTGCGCGCCAGCGCGGGGTCTTCGCCCGCTACCGTGCCCAGACGGTTGAAGCGTTGGGGTTCCTGATATTTGGTAAGGCGTGCCTGGGCGGCGGGGTCGCCTTCCGGCGCCTGGGCGGCTTCCAGCGCTTGCAGCATGCGTTCGCCGCTCTGGGCCATCAACACGGCGGTCTTCACCTCCATATCGAGGAAGCCCAGATTGATCGCGACTTGGCCGCCAGCGGGGACGGGCTGCGGATGATTGCGCACGGCTTCGGACACCTGGCGTTCCTGCTCAGGCGTGAGTACCCCAAGCTCCAGGGCAACTTGTTCGAAATTCTGGTCGATGGCGCTGCGATTGATCATGATCCCTACCCGCGAAAGTGCGATGCACTAGAATATACCCCCAAGGTTACGTTTTCATGACGGTTATTGAAACACTTCGTCCGGATAGGCGCCGAAAAACTGCGTCTTCGGCAGCCAGCCCTTGCGGCTGTGAATCTGAATGCGGCACCAAGCGGCTTCGCAGGCGATAAGATCGCCCGAAACGCCCGGCTCGGCGCGCAATACGATGCCCGCTCCGGTTTCAGGCTGGCGCAATAACAGGCGCACGCCGCCTTTGACGATGGCGCTGCGGTGGCCGTTGAGCATGGATTTATGAATCCAGCCCGTATCGCCGTCAGGGTCGCGAATTTTGCGCCAATATTCATATTGTTCAATGATTTCCACCGGCAGACCTGCGCGATGATAAATCCAACGCATGGGATATTGCTTGCCCGGGCCCACGCGCACATTGGCCTCGCCGTTGCGCAGGGAGGCAAAACGCGGCAGGGGCAGGGCATCGGCTTTCGCATCTTCATCCGTCGCGGCGCTTTCCTCCGTTGCGGGCCTGGGGGCTTGGTCAGCGGCGGAGACAGGCAGGGGCGTTAGCCATGCGAGCGGCAGGAAAGCAAGGAACGGAAAGGCTCGCGGCAGTCGGATCATGGTAGCACATATGTAGGAAAGGAGAGCCGCAGCGTGCCGTAAATCGTCGTCGCGTGCAAGTCTCGGCATAGGCGCGCGGATAGCTCAGCCCACGGATTGCGGCCCGCAAATAGGGCAGGAAGCATCTTTTTGCAGAAGACTTTCCTGCATGCGCCCGGTGCGGCCATCGAGCCGCGCGAGGCGCCCAAGCAAAGGCATACCGGTTGCCGTCACGATCTTGATGGCTTCCATCGCTTGCCAACTGCCGAAGATACCGGCCACCGGCCCGAGAATACCATTGCTGCGGCAGTTCGGCGCATCCGGCGGCACTTCGGGGACGAGACAGGCATAACACGGCTGATCGGGCAGATGTCCCGCAAATACGCCGATTTGCCCTTCCCAGCCCAGAATGGCAGCGGATACCAGGGGCACGCCTTCCGATACGCAAGCCATGTTCACTTCCAGTCGCGTCTCGAAGCGGTCGCTGCCGTCAAGCACCACATCGATGTCGTCCAGCGCGCCTGGCGCGGCAAGGATATGTTCGATCCGTGCGTCGAATACGCGAATATGCACATCTGGATTGAGATCGCGCAGGCGGTCCGTTGCGCTATGCACTTTCGGGCGTCCTATGTCGCCACGCTCGTGTAATATCTGGCGGTGCAGGTTGGAAAGTTCGACGCGGTCGAAATCTACCAATGTGATCTTACCGATCCCGGCGGCGGCAAGATAACTGGCGGAAGCGGAGCCCAACCCTCCGGCCCCGACAATCAATGCATGGGAAGAATGAAGGCGCAACTGCGCCGCTTCGCCAAACTCCGCCAAATTCAGGTGCCGAGCATATTGACGCTGATAATCGAAATCGGCAGTGATGAACATGGGAAGAACCTAGCGCCGATTCATGGCAATGTCGAGTTCGTCTACACCGGTCTGCTTACGCCGCGCGCTTCAGACGGATCATTACATCCACCTGATCGACCGCCATGCCTTCGGGCAAACTCGGTAACCGGAGGATTTCGACATGGTGATGCGGCACATCCACCAGCTCTCCGGTTTCGGGGGTGTAGAAATGGTGATGCACTTCGGTGTTGGTGTCGAAATAAGCGCGGCCGCCATCCACCACGATTTCTTTCAATAGGCCGCAGGCCATAAACTGATGTAAAGTATTATAGACCGTAGCAAGCGAGACCTGGGAACTCAGCAATCGGGATTCGCGGTACAGAGCCTCGGCGGTCATATGGCGATGACCACGGGAAAGGATCAAATGCCCGAGCATCAGGCGCTGGCGGGTAGGCCGCATACCCGCTTGATGCAGACGCTGCGCAATATCGTGATATTGTTCTCTCAGCATGGCCACCCGTTCATCCGATTTCTGTCGGCATCGCATAAGCATGCAATGCAATTATGTGATTCAGGGCCTTAGGATAGCATAGTACAGTAATTCGCTGCCAGCGTTTTTTAATATCCGCTGAGTATGCGTTCGACCAGTTGTTTGACGGTGGGTACGAAGCCGTTCGAATAGAAGGGGTCTTGGGCGAATTTATAGGCGTTGTGGCCGGCAAACATGAGATTGTGCTCCACATCCCCGCCATGCCCGATATCCTGCAGGGTTTTCTGAATGCAGAAGCTGCGCGGATCGGCTTTTTTGCCGGTGGTGAAATCGTCATGGTCCTTCCAGTTCGAGAAGCGGCAGTGGCTGAGGCAGCCCATGCATTCGATCTGGTCTTTAACGATTTCTTCCTGCTTTTCTTTGCTGATGAAAATCAAGGTATCGTCCGGCGTTTTCATCGCTTCCTCGAAGCCGAGGCTGACCCATTGATCGGCCTTTTCCTTATCCTCGGGCGTCATATAGATCGGGCGTTTGCGGGGGCCGAAGGGGAAGGGCTCGCTGAGATAGCCGCTCGGCTCGGTGACGAAGGGAATCTGGCGCTCTTCGCGGCCGCGCAATTCCTGAATGAAGGCATTGTTCACGCCGCTGGAATAGAACCCCGTGGGGCTGAAGCGGTTCAGGAACACATCCCCCGGACGCAGCGCCATCAGCTTGCGTTTCCAGGCGTCCGAGATCGGATATTCCTGAGTCAGCAGCGGCCGGGTGCCGAACTGGAAGGCGACGGGGCCGATTTCGGGATTGTCGAGCCAATGCTCCCAATCCTTCAGATACCATGCACCGCCCGCCATGATGATTGGCACATGATGCAGGCCCATTTCGTTCATGAAGGTGCGGAGTTCCGCCACGCGGGGGTAGGGGTCGCCGGGTTTGGTGGGGTCTTCGCCGTTGGAGAGGCCATTATGTCCGCCCGCCAGCCAGGGGTCTTCATACACGATACCGCCCAGCAATTCGACCGTTTTGGAATAGGCACGCTTCCACAAAGCGCGGAAAGCGCGCATGGAAGAAACGATCGGGTAATAATAGACCCCGTATTCGGCGGCGATCTCGCTGAGTTTGTAGGGCATGCCCGCGCCGCAGGTCACGCCATGCACCATGCCCGGTGCGCCTTCGAGAATACCGCGCAGCACGCGCTCCGCGCCGCCCATTTCCCACAGGATATTCATATGCACCCGGCCCTGGCCGCCGGAAATCTCATGCGCGATGCGCGCCTGCTCGATGCCGCCCTTGATACCGAAGGCGACCAACTCCTCGTGCCGCTCGCGGCGGGTGGAGGCATAATAGATCTGCGGGATGACTTCACCGTTTTCGTCGTAAAAATCGGCGTTTACGCCCGAAAAAGTACCCACGGCTCCGGCGGCGGCGAACGCGCCTGCGGTGTGGCCGGTCGTGATCGCCACGCCTTTGCCGCCTTCGATGATCGGAAACACTTCCTTGCCGCCGATACGGACGGTACCCAATTTGCGGGCGAAACTGTCCTCGGCTACGGCCAGACTGCTCATGCGAAGGCGCGTCCTTTCCTAAACGTGCATCTGCCCGGAACCGGGCAGGTAGTTCATTCGCCCGGAATCGGGCTTTTCCATGGGCTAGGAAATAGCGCTCGGGTGCAGGGGATGCAAGCGAAACCGGGGTGATAAACTACCCGGCCTTCATAAAATAGTAACGCAAGGCGGCTACACTGGGAATAGTTCCAGTCAATACCGAGGTATGAATGCCGCCTGCCCCCACCGAAACACCGACCCCGAGACAGATCGAGGAATTGCGCCAAGCCGCGAAAACGCTGAGTAATGCTGTTCAACCCGCGCGTCTGCTGCTCTACACGTTGCTGGGTCAACCGCTCGGCCGCAACAACCTTGCCGCCAATATACCGTACAAGGACCGCAATGCCCACGGTGCCAATGTCGACTGCGCCAAGCCGCTCGTCGCCAGTTATGAGTTGCTGCTCGGCGTACTAAACATGAGCGATGCTTTGGAGCGCGATCCGTCGACGATCGACTTGAACAGTGACATCTATCGCGCCATCGCCACCATTGATCGCGACGGCAAAGAGAGGCTAATGAAGGATTTACGCGGCAACATCGGAGCGTTGAAACCGCAAGCGCTGCAAACCGGTCGCTCCTACAACTCATCCGCCGAATTCGACGCAGTTCAACTAATTGATAAGGCGCTGGAAAACGTAGCCATCTTCAGTTTCAAGCAGCGGGATGTATTGGCTGGGTTAACAAAAGAATCCGAGATACATAAGGGCAGGGTATAGTGATGGCCGTGAGTGATTTTGACCGATGGTATCTGGATACACGTCGAAGCGTGGAACGCGATTACGACCGTATGCGCCGCGAAGCATTGGCGAAGATCGACGTTCAACTGGCCAATATACGTCAACAAACCGACCTTGCCCAACCGAACCCCTAATCTATTCAACACACGGGCCATGGCGAATGACGAATATTCTCGAACACAATCCTGATTGCGATGTTCCTTCGGAAAGTACGGAAAAGAAATTTTCCAATCGCTGCCGCGCAGTGGCATCGCATTTACTGGCTTTGGGCGGTGGTGGCGAGTCGTCGCATCCGCATTGTGTTCTTGGAACCGAGGCCGAAAAAGTGCAGCGCATCGGGCAGAATTTTAAGGAAACCCGGGAAATCTTTCTTACCGCCGCCGATTTGCTGGAATGTCTCGAACAGGCGCAACGCAGCGGCAAGCCGCAAGGTATCGTGTGCGAGAAAGAGCGTGTCTTGTTGGCAAGTCGAGTGACCGATGCCCGGCGTTTGATTCCCGTGTTGAAAGACGCGCTGCGGCTGATGCACCCGGACGCGCTCGACATCTTTTCCGTGTCTCCGCAAGATTTTCCGCAGATCGCCGCAAATACTTTGCGCGATGCATTGAGTCATCTGCGCCAGCACCGGAAGGATTTCGCCACGGGCGAGCATCAATCCGGGCTTGCGTTCTAACGGCGACCGTCCGTTTCGCGAAACAATCCCGATTGCAGGAAGGTGCGCCCGAAAAGCGGGTGATGCATTTCCAGATGTACGCGGAACTGCCCATCCTCTGCATCCGAATGCACCACATGGGTGGTGCCGGGGGTGAGAAGGTGGGGGATGCGCCGTTGCCGCCCGAACAAGGTGCAGAAATAATGATCGCTGACGAAATGCAGTGCATCGTTTTCGGCAAAAATCCGCATATTCATGCCGATGCCGCCATGCACGCATTCCTGAAAATATCCCGCCGCTCCGATGCGCATGGCGGAGGTGACGCGCAGCGGCTTTTTACCGGGAAAGAAATAGGTGCGTTCCTTCATCACGCTGCCATCTCCCGGGGCGAACACATGCACCGCGATGCGAATGTTATGCCCTTGGTGGGGGATGAGCGGTGCGCGCACCAACCGCCCCATCTGCGCCATCAGCCAACCCAAGCGCGAGCAGGCCACTTCCGTCATGATGCCAGTGTAATGGGTGACCTCCGCCGGATCCTGTGCGAACCGCGCCCGGACCGTCTCCGGCAGTTTCTCCCAATCCGCGCCAAGCGCCTGGCGGACCAGACGGCCTTCGCTGATGGCGGGCTGCATCAATGCGCCTCGCCCCAATGTTGGCCGGTGCCGGTTTCTACGACCAAAGGCACGGAGAGGTGGGCGGCGGTTTCCATGATTTTTTTGATCTGGGGGGCGAGGGTGGGGGCGAGGGTTTCTTCGATTTCGAAGACGAGTTCGTCATGCACCTGCAGCAGTAATCTGGCGCGCCCGGCATGCGCATCCATTAAGGGGGACAGGCTGCGCATGGCGCGTTTGATGATGTCGGCGGCGGTGCCTTGGAGGGGGGCGTTGATGGCTTGGCGTTCGGCGAAGGCGCGCATGTTGGGGTTGCGTTCGTTGATGCCGGGCACATGCACGCGGCGACCGAATTCGGTTTCGATGTAGCCCTTCTCGCGCGCTTCTTCCTTTTTGCGTTCCATGTAGGCGCGGATACCCGGATATTGTTCGAAATATTGTGCGATGTAAGCCCCGGCTTCCTGGCGGGAGATCTGCAACCGCACCGCCAAGCCATGGGCGCTGATGCCGTAGATGATGCCGAAATTGATCGTCTTCGCTTTGCGCCTAAGATCGCCGTTCACTTCCTCCACCGGCACCTGAAACATCTGCGAGGCAGTGGCGGTGTGGATGTCGCGACCGATGCGGAAAGCTTCCTTCAGCTCCACGATATCCGCCTCATGCGCCAGCAAACGCAGCTCGATCTGGGAGTAATCGGCGCTGAGCAATTTGTTCCCCGGCTCGGCCACGAAAGCATCGCGGATGCGCCGACCGATCTCCGTGCGGATGGGGATGTTCTGCAGGTTGGGTTCGGATGAGGAAAGACGCCCGGTGGCGGCGCCGGTGATGTTGAAGGAGGTATGCACCCGCCCGTCGCGCGGGTCGATCTGTTCGGGCAGGCTGACCGTGTAGGTGTTCATCAGCTTGGTGGATTGCCGCCATTCGAGCACCTTGGCGGGCAGGATATGGCCGTCTTCGGAAAGCTGCTCCAGCAATTCCGCGCCGGTGGCATATTGCCCGGTTTTCGCGTTGCGTTTCGCGCCGGGCAGCTTCTGCTCGCCGAATAAAACTTCGCCCAGTTGTTTGGGGGAGCCGATGGAGAAAGGGTGACCCGCGATGGCATGGATCTCGGTTTCCAGCTCCGCCGCCCGCGTGGCGAGAATACCGGTGAGCAGGCCCAGATGCGCGCGGTCCACCGCGATGCCCGCCCGTTCCATTTCGATCAATACGGGGATAATGCCGACATCCATCTCATAGACGCGCAGCAGTTTCTTTTCGACGATCTGCGGCCAGAAAAATTCATACAGCCGCAGCGTCACGTCCGCATCTTCCGCCGCATAGGCGCAGGCTTCGGGCAGATCGACCTGGGCGAAATTCTTGCGCGCGCGGCCTTTGCCCGTCACATCGTCGTAGCTGATGGTGAGGTGCTTGAGGTAACGCTCCGCCAGCAGGTCCATATTGTGCGGGTGCACCCCGGCATTGAGCGTGTAGCTCATCACGATGGTATCCGCGAAGGGCGCGGTGACGATACCGTGGCTGCGCAGCACCAGCGCGTCGTATTTGATGTTGTGCCCGACCTTCAGCACCGCCGGGTCTTCCAGAACGGGCTTGAGAAGGGCAATTGCGCCTTGCAACGGAATCTGGCCGGGAATGGGCTGGTCGAGCATATCGACATGGCCGAGGGGAATGTAGAACGCTTCGTTCGGCGCAAGCGCGAAGGAGACGCCGACGAGATTGGCGCGCAGCGCATCCAGCCCGGTGGTTTCGGTGTCGAAGACGAAACGCCCGGATTCGGTGGCGCGCTTGAGCAAAGCGTGGAGTTCGTCGATGGATTGGACGAGCTGGTATTTCGTGCGGTCGATGGACGCGGCTTCGACGGTCGTCTGCACAGTGGGGGCTGCGGGTTTGGCGCTGAAATAAGCCGCTTTCGCTATACCGCTTTCCTTGCGCGTTTCGTCCGGCACGGCGGCGGTGCCTTCCATCACGCCATACCGGTCCTGCAGCTTCGACAGCAGCGCGCGGAAGCCTTGCTGGCGCACGAAATCGATCAGCATGGCGGGGTCGGGGGCGCGGATGATGAGTTCTTCGAGCGGCATCGGCACGGGCGCGTCTTCGACCAGCGCGACGAGGCGGCGGCTGAGGCGGGCGTTTTCCGCGTGCAGGGCCAGCACGTCGCGGCGTTTCGGCTGCTTTACCTGGTCGAGTCCCGCAAGCAAGCCTTCCAGGCTACCGAATTGCTGGATCAGCTCGGCGGCGGTTTTGGGGCCGATGCCGGGCACGCCGGGGATATTGTCCGAACTATCGCCCATCAGCGCCAGCACGTCCCCCAACTGGTCCGGGGCCACGCCGAATTTTTCCTGCACGGCGTCTTCGTGCATTTCCTTGTTCTTCATCGCGTCGAACAGCCACACGCCGGGCTCGATCAGCTGCATCAGATCCTTGTCGGAGGAGACGATGACCACTTCCATGCCTGCGGCCACGCCCTGTTTCGTGTAGGTCGCGATCAGATCGTCCGCCTCGAAATCCACCACTTCGAGGGCGGGCAGGTTCATGGCGCGGGTGGCTTCGCGCACCAGGGGGAATTGGGGAATCAGTTCTTCGGGCGGTTCCCCGCGGTTGGCTTTGTATTGGTCGTACATGCGGTTGCGGAAAGTGTGGCGGCCCGCATCGAAGATGACAGCGGCATAGTCGGTGCTGTGACCGTCCATCAGCTTCATCATCATGTTCATGAAGCCGATGACCGCGCCCACGGGCGTGCCGTCGCCGCGCGTCAGCTTCGGCAGCGCATGAAAGGCGCGGAAGATGAAGCCCGAGCCATCCACCAGATACAGGCGCTTGCCCGCTAGGCCGGGGGTGGGCGCCGGGGCGGCGCCGGGTTCGGGGGCGGGCGCCGGGGCAGGGGCGAAGAGATCGAAATTGGACATGCCCCATACTTAAGCGCCCCGGAGCGCATCCGCAAATAGTTTGGGTTATTTGCCAAAAGTTCCAGCAGCACCTATGTCACTTCTCCAGCAACGTCATCCTGCGCGAAGTCGCAGGATCCCTACGCCGCATACACCAACCAGATCCTGCGACTTCGCGCAGGATGACGAATCCTAGAGCGAGTTTTGACATGTCCCTTTCCGGCCCCACCTTCGGCCCCGCTTCCGGCGGCGTGCCCAAACAATTGATCATCCTGCTGCACGGCCTGGGTGCGGACGGGGCGGATCTCATCGACCTCGCGCCCGCCGTGGCGCAGGTGCTGCCGGATGCGGTGTTCAATGCGTCGAACGCACCGCAGCGCTGCGACATGAGCCCGTACGGTTTCCAATGGTTCTCGCTGCAGGACCGCACGCCCGCTGCCATGTTCGCGGGCAGCACGCAGGCCGAGGCGGGGCTGGATGCCTTCGTCACCGAACAACAGGCGAAATATGGCTTGAGCGACGCGCAGACCGCTTTGGTCGGGTTTTCGCAGGGTAGCATGATGGCACTGCATGTCGGCCTGCGCCGCAGCTCCCTGCTGGCGGGTGTGGTCGGCTTTTCCGGTGCGCTGCTGGGGTCGGAAGCCCTGCCGGGCCAGATCAAGAGCAAACCGCCCGTCTGCCTCATCCACGGCGAGCAGGACATGATCGTGCCCTTCGTGGCGCTGGGCCTGGCGGAAACTGCGCTCAAAGCGGCGGGCGTTCCGCTGGAAGTGCACACCCGCCCCATGCTCGGCCACGGCATCGACCCCGAAGGGCTGGAGGCCTGCGTGCGGTTTCTACTAAAGGCGTTCGGCGCTTAGCGCGGCCGGTCGTACGCCCGTTCCGGCTGGGTGATGTGGTTGATGTCGTCGGTGGTGCTTAAGAAAGCGGCGGTTTGTTCCAGTTTCACCAGTTTGCGGTTGATCTCTTCCCCACGGCCCTCTCTGAACGGTTCCAGCGCTTCGCGTGCGATGTCCAGTTCCTCTAAGGTCAGCAATCGCGCAATGGCATGCGCCTGTGGAATGCTCAGCTTCGGGTCGCCGGACGCATGCAGCTTTTCTCCCAACGTACCGATGGCGTTCATCAGATTGTGATAACCACGGACCAGATTGCGGTGCGTCCCGCTTTCCCGGCTGATGATGCCGCGCGCGGTTATGGGGTAAGGCTGCAAATCAGTGCATTGTTTCGCGAAAGATCGAAGATCGCCGGAAACCTTATTGGCGGGATCGAATATCTGTTCCAGCCCGTAGGCAGGCTGCGGCGTGTAGTTGCTAATGCTATGCCCACCATACAGCAGGGTTTTGATGTGGGCTTTGCCGTATTGATCGAGAAAGGACATGCGGGCCTCGGGAAACTGCGTTAAGGATCCGAGATATTATCTGCTTTCCGTGACGGATTCGTGAAGATGTCTGATTTTCCCATTCTTTATCGCCCCCGCCGCTTGCGCCGCCAGCCATGGCTGCGCGCCATGGTGGCCGAAACCCGGTTGCATCCGTCCGATCTCATCTGGCCGCTTTTCCTGTGCGAAGGGCAGGGGGAGGCGGGGTGTCAGGCGGTGGCCTCCATGCCTGGCGTAAGACGGCTGACGCTGGATGCACTGCGCATGGAAGCGGCGCGAGCGCTGGCTTTGGGCATCCCCGCAGTGGCGCTGTTTCCTGCAACGCCCCCCGAAAAGAAATCCGAAGACGCGGCCGAGGCATTCGCGGCGGATAATCTGGTACATCGCGCCGTGCGCATGCTAAAGGCGGAATACCCCGATTTGGGCGTGATCTGCGACGTGGCGCTCGATCCCTATACCAGCCACGGGCATGACGGATTCGTGGTGGCGGGGGAGATCGATAATGACAGCACGGTGGCGACCCTGGCGCGCCAGGCCGTGGCGCTGGCGGAGGCGGGCTGCGACGTGGTCGCCCCGTCGGATATGATGGATGGGCGGGTGGGCGCGATCCGCGCGGCGCTGGACGCGGCGGGCCATGCCCAGGTCAGCATCCTTGCCTATAGCGCCAAATACGCCTCCGCTTTCTACGGTCCTTTCAGGGACGCGGTGGGCAGCAAAAGCAGCCTCGGCCGCGCCGACAAACGCTCCTACCAGATGGACCCGGCCAATGCCTGCGAAGCCGCGCGCGAAGTGGTGCTCGACATCGTCGAGGGCGCGGATATGCTGATGATCAAGCCCGGCATGCCCTATCTAGACATTTTAAAACAGACGGCGGAAAGCACCGATCTTCCGGTCTTCGCTTATCAGGTGAGCGGCGAATATGCGATGCTGTTGGCCGCCATTCAGAACGGCTGGCTGGAGGAACAGCCCGCCATTATGGAAAGTCTGCTGGCCTTCAAGCGCGCCGGTGCGCGCGGCATTCTCACCTATTTCGCGCCCCAGGTGGCGGAGTGGCTAAGCCATAAATGAGCCTGCCCTGATCATTCGTCACACTCCATCACTCGCCACACTCCGCACCTGATGCGGAGTCCCGCTCCGTCCCCTTTACGGCACAAGTGGCTGGACTCCGCATCCAGTGCGGAGTTTGACGGTGTTTACCGCGCAATGGCTGAAGTAGGTTTCAGGTTACAGGTTTCCGCTTTCACGCTACCTTGCTGAAACCTGTAACCCAACTCCTGAAACCTCCATGTTCTGGCCCGATGTCGTCGGACTTAAGCACTTTTATGCCTCGCCGGCGGGCGGGTATGCGGCGCAGTTGATCCGGCTGGCGGTACGCCGCCTGTGGCCTGTGGCCAAAGGAGAGGCGATGCTGGGCATCGGCTATGCCGCGCCGTATCTCGTGCCGTATCTGGCGGAAGCCGACCATCTGCTGGCGGTCATGCCCGCCAGCCAGGGCGTCGTTCCCTGGCCTGCGCCCAGCAGTGGCGGCGGGGCGAACCGCACATTGCTCTCGGACGAAACCATGCTGCCGCTGCGCGACGGGGCGCTTGATCGCATCCTGCTGGTGCATGTGCTGGAACATACCGAACAACCCCGCGCATTGCTGGATGAGTGCTGGCGCGTGCTGGCCCCCGGCGGCAAAATCCTCATCATCGTGCCGAACCGGCGCGGCTTGTGGGTGCGTGCCGCCGAAGGGCCCTTCGCCTTTGGTCGCGGTTTCAGCCCCTGGCAAGTCAAGAGCCTGCTCTCCGACCAGCGCTTCACTTTCACCCAAGGGGCCTATGCCCTCTGGCTGCCGCCCACCCAGCGCCCTTGGGTGCTCAAAGCGGCGCGCTTCATCGAAGGTTTCGGCCGTCAATGGTTCTGGACCTTCGGCGGCGTGCTGCTGATCGAAGGAGAGAAGCAAGTGGTGGCCCCGATCCGGCCCGGTGGGCTCAAGCGGTTGCGGATACCGGAAATCACCTTGCCGGGGCAGGTGCCCGCTTTGGGTCGGTTGCAAGGCAATACGATCAAGCCCTGATCGGATGTTCTGTAAGGCATCCGAACGACGAGTACTTATCCACAGACACTTTGCCCGTCCGTCATCTTTCCCGTTGCGGCATAGCCACACGGCTTTTATAAGTTTCGCAACAATCAAAAAATTCTTGCAGGGGTAGTCGCATGGCCAATGCCGCCGTTCAGACGCAATCGCCGTCCACCAAAGTGACCGGCTCCGCCATTCAGGTCACGCTCGAACGCGGCGCGCTGCTCAAGGCGCTGGGCCATGTGCAATCGGTGGTCGAACGCCGTGGCACCATCCCCATTCTGGCGAACGTGAAACTGGAAGCCAGCGGCAGCACCCTGCGCCTGACCGCGACGGACATGGACATCACGGTCACGGACGAAGTGAACGCGCATGTGGGCCTCGCCGGTTCTACCACCGTGCCCGCCCACACTTTCTACGACATCGTGCGCAAACTGCCGGAAGGCATGATCGAGCTGCACAAAACCGAGGGTGGCGCGAAGGTCGCGCTGAAAGCGGGCCCGGCGCAATTCTCGCTCGCCTGCCTCGCCATCGAAGATTTCCCGCTGCTCGCCGAAGGCGACATGGCGCACGAATTCACGCTGAAAGCGACCGAGCTCGCCGCGCTGATCGATAAAACCCGTTTCGCCGTTTCGACCGACGAGACGCGCTATTTCTTGAACGGCATCTATCTGCACCCCGCCAAAAACAACGGCGCGGACGTGCTGCGCGCAGTGGCGACCGATGGTCACCGCCTGGCCCGTATCGAAGTGCCGATGCCGAAGGGCGCTTCCGACATGCCCGGTATCATCGTGCCGCGCAAGACCATCGCCGAGCTGCGCAAGCTGATGGATGAGGGCGTGGCCCAGGTCGGCATCGCGCTTTCGGATGCGAAAATCAAATTCACCGTGGGCAACGCCGTGCTGCTGTCCAAGCTCATCGACGGTACCTTCCCGGATTACGAGCGCGTGATTCCGCAGAACAACGACAAGATTTTGGAGGTCGAGCCGAAATTGCTGGCGGATGCGGTGGATCTGGTATCGGTCATCGCCGCCGAGAAAACGCGGGGCGTGAAGCTGTCGGTGGAAAACGGCAAGCTCACGCTTTCGGCCTCCAGCCTCGATCATGGCGGCACCAAAACGCTGGATGTGCAATATTCCGCCGAGCCGATGGAAACCGGTTTCAACGCCCGTTACCTGATCGACGTGCTCGGCCAGATCGAAGGCGAGACCGTGCAGTTCGTGCTGGCCGACGCCGACCGCGCCGCCCTGGTGCGCGACACCGGCGACGTAAGCGCGCTCTATGTGGTGATGCCGATGAAAGTGCAATCGAACTAGTCAATGCCTCTCCCGCCAGCGGGGGAGGCCGCGTTTCCTTAGCGAGCAACGCGAGGTTAGGAAACCGGGTGGGGGTTTGTTTTTAGCGAGAACTTAAACCCCCACCCGATTTGCTAAGCTCACTGCGTTCGCTAACCAAATCTATCCCTCCCCCGCAAGCGGGAGAGGGAAGACAGCGGTCACTTCTTCAGGGTATGTTTAGTCCATGCCCCACACCACCTCCCACCTTTCCCAGCTTACCCTCACCCAGTTCCGCAACTACACTGTCCTGCGCCTCGATCTTTCCGGCGCGCCCGTGGTGCTGGTCGGGCCGAACGGGGCAGGAAAGACGAACATCCTGGAGGCCGTCTCCCTGCTTACGCCAGGGCGTGGATTGCGGCATGCGAAGATTGCTGAACTCGATCATGCCGCGCCGGAAGGCCCGCTGCCCTGGGCCGTGGCGGCCAAGCTGCACACGCCCCACGGCGAAGTGGTGATGGGCACGGGCCGCGACCCGGCGGACCCCACGAAAGACAAACGCATCGCGCTGATCGACGGCACGCGCGTGCGCGGCATGGCCGAATTGGGCGAGCATCTCAGCGCGCTGTGGCTCACGCCGCAGCAGGATCAGGTGCTCTTCGAAGGCAGCGGCGCGCGCCGCCGGTTCCTCGATCGCCTGGTCTATGGCTTCGACCCCGAACATGCCCGCCGCGTGGCGGCTTACGAGCAGGCGATGAGCGAACGCAACCGCCTGCTCAAATCCGGGCGCGGCGAGCCCGCCTGGCTTGAGGGCCTGGAGAAGGCGATGGCCGAGCGCGCCGTCGCCATTGCCGCCGCGCGGCTGGACGCACTGGAGCGCATCGCCGCCGCGCTCACCGAAGGGCCCGAAGCTTTTCCGCGTGCGCGCATGGAAGTGGTGGGACTGGCCGAACGCGCGCTGCAGGAAGGCCGCGCCGCACTGGAAGTCGAAACGCAATTGCGCGACGCCTTGCTGGAATCGCGTGGCACCGACCGCTTCAGCGGCCGCAGCAGCGCCGGCACCCATCGCAGCGAATGGCGCGTATGGCATCCGAACGGGCGCGAGGCAGCGCAATGTTCGACCGGCGAACAGAAAGCCGTGCTCCTTTCGATTCTGCTGGCTCAAGCCCGCGCTGCGGCGAAATGGATGCAGCGCGTGCCGCTGCTGCTGCTGGACGAGGTGGTGGCCCATCTCGACGAAACCCGCCGCGCCGCGCTTTTCGAGCATATCCGCGATTTGCGTGTGCAGGCATGGCTGACTGGCACGGAGGCTGCGCTTTTCACCCCGCTTCTATCGCACTCTCAAGGGTTTGCCGTTTCGCAATCAAGATTGATACCCCTTGCGGAATGATGCGTTTTTCTATACAATAGCTATACATTGAATAGACAGTGAGCACGTCATGAAAACCAGCCAGATTAATCTGCGCATCGACGCGCAGACCAAAGCCGCCGCCGAAGCCCTTTTCGCCAAAATGGGCCTGACGATGGCGGATGCGACGCGTATGTTCTACCATCAGGCCATCCACGAACAGGGCATGCCGTTCCGCTCCCGCATTCCGAATAAAGAAACGCTGGCGGCGATGGAAGAAATGGCGAATGGCGGCGGGCAGCGCTTTGCGACGTTCGAAGAGATAAAGCGCGCGCTCGAGTCGGAGTAGATGCGAAGATCCTCATTCTCAAATCGCTTTCATCGCGATTACAAGCGTGCGAAAAAGCGGCGCAAAGATTTGGCTAAGCTGGATCGTGTGATGAAGTCGCTGATCGTAGATGGCGCGCTGCCCGCTCGGCCAAAGCCGCACCCGCTGGTCGGAAATTGGTCCCCCGCTTGGGAATGTCATATCGAGCCGGATTGGTTGTTGGTTTACAGCGTCAGCGAAACCGAAGTGACGTTTCTGCGTCTAGGTTTGCATTCTGATCTTTTTGGCTAAAAATTTAACCCCCCATCATGGCCCATTTCAGGTTGAAATCTGTGGATAAGAAACTGGGCAAAAAAGCGTTGGTTTCCTTGCCTTCGCCCCTCATTCTGCTACAACCAAATCATCCTTTCCTTCCAGGCTTTCCCAGAGATAGTCCCATGACCAACGCAGCAGTGAAAATGAACGAACATATGGACGATGCGACGCATGCCGCGGGCAGTGCGAATTATGGCGCGGAATCGATCAAAGTGCTGCGCGGGCTGGATGCGGTGCGCAAGCGCCCCGGCATGTATATCGGGGATACGGATGACGGCTCGGGCCTGCACCACATGGTGTACGAAGTAGTCGATAACGCGATCGACGAATCGCTGGCGGGCTTCTGCGATCTGGTGACGGTGAGCTTGAACCTGGACGGTTCGGTCACGGTGTCGGATAACGGACGTGGCATCCCCACCGCGATTCACCCGGAAGAGGGTGTTTCCGCCGCCGAGGTGATCATGACGCAATTGCATGCGGGCGGGAAGTTCGACCAGAATTCCTATAAGGTTTCCGGCGGCCTGCACGGGGTGGGCGTCTCGGTGGTGAATGCGCTTTCGGATTGGCTGGTGCTCACCATCTGGCGCGACGGGAAGGAACATACCGCCCGCTTCGAGATCGGCGAGACCGTGGAGCATCTGCGCGTGGTCGGTGAGGCCAATGGCGGGCGCGGTACGAAGGTGACCTTCATGCCATCGCTCTCCACCTTCAGCCACATCGATTTCGATTTCAAAACGCTGGAACATCGCCTGCGCGAACTGGCCTTCCTCAATTCCGGCGTGCGCATTCTGCTGCGCGACGACCGCGCGACGGAAGCGCCCGAAGACGGTGCTGAGCCGGCGGATCCGAAGGAAATCGTGTTTTACTATGAAGGCGGCACGCAGGCGTATGTCGAATATCTCGACCGCAGCAAACACGCCGTCCACGCCCCCATCATGATCATGGGCGAGAAGGACGGCATGGGCGTGGAAGTGGCCATGCAATGGAACGATTCCTACCACGAAAACATGCTCTGCTTCACCAACAACATCCGCCAGCGCGACGGCGGCACGCACTTGATCGGTTTCCGCGCCGCGCTCACCCGTGCGATCAACGGCTATGCCACCGAATCCGGCATCGCCAAAAAAGAGAAGATCGCGCTTTCGGGCGAAGATGCGCGTGAGGGCCTCACCTGCGTGCTGTCGGTGAAAGTGCCGGACCCGAAATTCTCGAGCCAGACGAAAGACAAACTCGTCTCTTCCGAAGTGCGCCCGGTGGTGGAAAGCTTCGTCTCCGAAAAATTGAACCAATGGTTCGAGGAAAACCCCGCCGCCGCCAAACAAGTCATCGGCAAAATCTACGAAGCCGCCGCTGCTCGCGACGCCGCCCGCAAGGCCCGCGAACTCACCCGCCGCAAAGGTGCGCTGGAAATCTCCTCACTGCCCGGCAAGCTGGCCGATTGCCAGGAACGCGATCCCGCCAAATCCGAACTCTTCATCGTCGAAGGGGACTCGGCGGGCGGCTCCGCCAAGCAAGGCCGCACGCGCGCCACGCAGGCGATTCTGCCGCTCAAGGGCAAGATTCTGAACGTTGAGCGCGCACGTTTCGACAAGATGCTTTCCAGCCAGGAAATCGGCACGCTCGTGCTGGCCATGGGCACCGGCATCGGGCGCGAGGATTTCAACATCGACAAAGCCCGCTACCACAAGATCATCATCATGACGGATGCCGACGTGGATGGGGCGCATATTCGCACGCTGCTGCTCACCTTCTTCTACCGCCAGATGCCCCAGCTGATCGAGAAGGGCTATCTCTACGTCGCCCAGCCGCCGCTGTATAAAGTGCGCCGTGGGCAAAAAGATACTTACCTGAAAGACGAAGCCGCGCTGGAGAATTACCTGCTGGACAGCGTGCTCGAAGAAGTGACGCTGACCCCGCACAATGGCGATGTGTTCCGGGGCGAAGAATTGCGCGCGCTGGTGGTGCAAGGCGGACAAACCGCCCGCTGGCTGCGTTCGCTCGCGCGCCGCATGCCACTCGCCATCGCCGAAGCCGCCGCCACCACGGGCCTCTTCACGCCGCAAGGCAAACCGATGGCCGAAATCAGCGACCGCATTCCCGCCTGGATCGCACGCCTGAACGAGGTCGGCCAAACCGGCTGGGAAGCCGTGCAGGAAGAGGCGCGCCTGGTGCTCACCCGCTCTGTCCGCGGCGTGGAAGAAAAAGTCTTCCTCGACGACCGCATCTTCGGCAGCAAGGAAGCCCGCGAATTGGCCACTCTCGTGCAATCGCAAAACGCCCTCTTCGCCGGTGGCAGCGCGAAACTCAAACTCAAGAACAACGAGCACCCACTCTTCAGCCTGCAGGCGCTTTACGACACGGTGATGGACCAGGGCCGCAAGGGCATCAGCGTGCAGCGCTTCAAAGGATTGGGCGAAATGAACCCCGACCAGCTCTGGGAAACCACGCTCGATCCCAGCAACCGCACCTTGCTGCAGGTGAAGGTCGAGCATGTGGATGAGGCCGAAACCATCTTCTCCACCCTGATGGGCGATGTGGTCGAACCCCGCCGCGATTTCATCGTGGAAAATGCGCTGCGCGTGGAAAATCTGGATATCTGATCTGTCCATGCCCACCGTCGGGGAATCGCTAGAACAACAGGGCTTTTGTGCGTTGCCCGCATCTCTCTGCGCGGCGGTATCATGAATCGGCGTTTCTGGCTGTGCGCTTTGTTGATTCCGCTGCTGCTGCCTTACCTGCTGGTGCCGGTCTATGCCTTGGTGCGCCCCATCTCCACCGTGATGCTCGGTAGCTTTCTGACGGGGGAGGGCATGCGGCGGGATTGGGTGCCGATGGAGCGGATTTCGCCGAACCTCGCGTTGGCCGTGCTGGCCAGCGAGGACGGTAATTTCTGTGGCCATGACGGTTTCGACTGGGTGCAGATGGACAAGGCGGTGAAGAAGGCCGAGCGCACAGGGCGCGCCCCGCGCGGCGCTTCCACCGTCACCGCGCAGACCGCGAAGAATCTTTTCCTGTGGCGCGCGCGCAGCTGGCTGCGCAAGGGGCTGGAAGCCTCGCTCACCCTATGGCTGGATTTTGTGCTGCCCAAGCGGCGCATTCTGGAGATTTATCTCAATATCGCCGAGTGGGGGCCGGGCATCTTCGGGGCGGAGGCCGCTGCGCAGTTCCATTTCCAAAAATCCGCCCGCCGCCTCACCGCGCATGAAGCGGCGCTGCTCGCCACCGCGTTGCCGTCTCCGCTGCGCCGCCTGCCCGAAAAACCCTCCGCCTCTCACCGCCAACTCGCCGCCCGCATCGAAGCGCGCATGCGCCAGGCACCGCAGATCGTGGGCTGCGTGCAGCGCTAAAGCGCGACGATGGTTGCCCATGGAGCATAGAGTATCACAAAACTACCGATGGCGATCATAAGATAATCGAGGATGTTGACGCCGCGTGTAGAGAAAGGAACCTGCGCCCAGTGCCGATACATTTCATAAGCGGATACAATGCTCGCGGTTCCACCGAGTACGAGAAGTGGCAACAGATCGTATGCGCTTTCTAGCGGATTGCTTATGGCAGTGAGAAGGCCTGAAACAAAGATGGGGTTGGCGGCCATAGTCGCGATGATCCAAATCGAAAGCGGTTTGATCTGGTAGCGGCGCAGGCAGAACATGGTGGCATAGGCGCTGGGCAGTGCGATTACATAGAGTATGGGCAGTATCAGTATGGCGCCCACACAGCACAATATACCGGATCCAAGACTGGAGCCGATCCTTTCATGCAACGCGTGCCAGTTGACGTACATACCCGTGGCGAATGCATCAATCTGGATCATATAGAAAATAGGGAGTGTCAGATGCGATAGCCGCAATGGCTCCGCTTCGGTCGCGGATATCATAAATCCTCCGAAAAAAAAGACGGGCGACCCGCTGGGCCGACCGAGGAAAGGTTAGCAAGCTGCAGCGGGTGCGCCCACCAGCGTGCTCAGCTTCTTGCCCAGGCGCAGGATGATGAACATGTTGAAGAAGTGCATGATCCCAAGCACGATGACGGCCATGCCGACCTTGCCGCACAGGAAAATCAGTTGCGAAGTGGCGTTGTAGGCGGTGATATCCGTGCGCACCGTCAGCAGCACGTAACCCAGATTGATGAGATAGAACCCTACCAGCAACAGGTGGTTCGTCGAATCTGCCAGCAGGATGTTCTGATTGAACGCCTCCACCAGGAACACGCGGCCATTGTTGTGAAGCGTATATCCCACGCCGATGGTGAGGCTGAGGCTGACGAGAATGTAGAGAAGCAGGGTATAGAACATGGGTTGCATCCTGTGGTGCGGGTTGTGCGAAATCGATAATTGAAGTATCATGTAGCTAAGGCTGTATTTAACTAATAAACTAATTAAACAAACTTAGCAAGCGGGTTTTCATGAGCGGTCCCCACAAAATGCAATCGATCTTCGAGGCGCTTTCCTCGATCCAGCGCCGCAAGATACTTTCCCTGCTTTCGGCGGGGCCCTTGGCCGCAGGCCAGATTTCCGAGAGTTTCGAAATGTCGAAGCCCGCTTTATCCAAGCATCTAAGCATCCTGGAAAATGCCGGGCTGGTGCGCAGCGAGAAGAAGGGGCAGTTCGTTTTCTACAGCCTGGTGCAGGAATCGCTGACCAGTACCTTGTACGACTTCGTCTCCAGCGTCTGCCCCATCACCCAGCCCATCCGCCGCAAGGCGCGCGCATTGGTGAAGGAAACGCCGAAGGAGGAATAAACTAGCATTCCTCCACCCGTTCCGCCGCCATATGCAGCAGGCGGATGAGGGTGGTGGGCAACGGATCGTCTTGCCCGTTCTGGCTTTCGATGCCTTCGGCGCGCAGATGGGCCGCCACCGCCCGCGCAATTGCGCCCTCGGTAATACTGCCGCCCGCGGCCAGTTTTTCGGCCAGGCTGTTGAGATGCCAGGCTTCGTCATCCATCCCGCTTTCCTGAAGCGCGCCCAGCACGGTGCGCGCGTGATCGAGAAACGCTTCGCGCGCGGCGGGGCTGCTTAGGGTGAAAGCCGAAGGGCTGGTGTCGGTTTGCTTGATGGGCATGGGCAGGGGCTTTGCGGTGGGTTTGGGGGCGTGGCGGCTTCGGGGTCAGATTAAGCCGACAATCCCCGCCCGTCCACGCCTTTTGCCTTGACGCCCCCGGATGTATGGGCTATTCGGCTTGCCTCTTAAAATCATTTTTCTGCTTGAGGAGGCCCCATGGCCCGTCGCTGTGAACTGTCCGGTAAAGGCGTCATGTCCGGCAACAACGTTTCGCACTCGAACCGCAAAACGCGCCGCCGTTTCTTGCCGAACCTGCAATATGTGGGCCTGGTTTCGGATATCCTCGGCAAGAAAGTACCCTTGCGCATCACCGCGCACGCGCTGCGCAGCGTGGAGCATAATGGCGGCCTCGACGGCTTCCTGCTGACCGCCAAATCCGCTTCCCTGCCCCCCGAAGCGCTGAAGATCAAACGCCAGTTGCGCAAGGCGCTGAAGGCGAAGGCGGCCGCTTAAGCAGCAAGCTGATCAGCACAAAACAAAAAACCTGCCGACTTGGTGGGTTTTTTGTCATCAAACGGTCATCATTTTCTCCTATCTTCCCAATCGATAGATGGGGAGAGATATGCAGCGGAGGAATTTTCTTCGGTTGTTCGGAACGGCGTTTGTGCCGAAGCCGCAGGGCATGGTTTATAACCTGCTGGAACAGATGGCTACGGCGCATGTCGTGATGTCGTGCCATGCTCGGGACTTGCGGTGACTGCCGCGCTGCGGAAAGAGGCGGCAACGCTTTTCGACGATCTTGTAAAAATGCGGCATCTGGAGATTGATGCGTTAATTGCGATGGATCATCCGCGCGCGGCTTTATTCAGCCTCAACCGCGTTGCGCCTGGGGACTTCTTTGCTTTGCAGGAAGTCATGAATTTCCACGATCCGGAAGCTTTTACTTCGGTCACCCACGCGGTCGAACCATCCTGCCCATGCGGAAGCGGATCGCAAACATGGACGGGCATTTGAAGCATGCCTTGAATGAGCATATGGGCAACCCTGAAATTATCAAAGCTTGGAGATTTTACCGCGCCATAGAGAACCAATTGCCGGCCGAAGAATTTACCGTTGCCGCCAAAAATCAAATTTTTAGATTTGTTCAGGAGCCCGACCAACGGGTTGGCAGTGTGATCGTGTATCAACCGACACACGGCATGTCTGTGCAAGAAATCGCGCGCCGAAGCATTGAAAAAGAGAATCAGTCTCTCATCAACCATCTCACCGAGAAATGGTCAAAAAGAAAATACGATGGGTCAGACGATAACGGCCATGCCAGGCAAACGGCGCGCGACCGGATCATCGCCCATACATGCGAAGTTTTGCCGCGCGAGGTATTGCCGGGATTCATTCTGCGCCATGAGGTGCCGACCCGTGGCGTACCATTCCGCGTCGCTTCCGAGCGGATGCGCGCGGCGTTCCATGCCAGCCTGCGACTGGCGTACGGCGATGACGTCGAGATTGTCGCACCGAGCCACCTGCATCATGCGATGATCGTGATACCTCGGCCGGGAAGTTCTGCCGAAGCGGATTTGACGGCATGGTCGCAGGCAAAAAGTCAGACGGCGAAGCGTGCGATGTAGACGGCCTGCTCAGCAAGCTGCTTCGATTTCCTACCGATTGCTTCGGCAGTCCGCATCAACTTTGGATGACCATCTTCGCCGCATGATCGTCGCAGACGAAGATATAAGCGCAACCGCCGCCGCAGAAGTTCATCTCCTCTTGTGCGTTCGGGCCTTGTTCGAGCTGCGCGATGAAACGCATCGGCTGGCCACATGCGCATTGCGGCGTTTCGTCATGCTGCAGCCATTGGGGCTCGCCGCCCAGTTGTCCCAGCACATCGCGCATCGGGCGGCTCGTGGCATTGGTCCATGCCCTGCGCGCGGTCTCGTAACCGGATGCGTCGCAGTTCAGATAGGCCGCGCCGTAGCTGGACGGGCGTAACGCATGCGGGTTGTCGGGGACCTCAGGCTGCACGAGATGCTCTGGATGGAGAAGCACGACACGGTTGCTTCCCGCATCGGGGTCCCAATGCTCGCAGCTGCTTTCGGAATTATCGCACATGAAAAGCGCCATCAATGCATCATCCGCATGGCGTAATTGCCCGAGGAACTGCATTGGTTCGTCGCATTCGGCGCATCGGGGCCATGTGCTTTCGACTGCGAGTAGGGGAAGCCCGCCGAATCGGGTTTGCAGCGACTCGATTGGAGAACGCGAAACGATCAGCAATTGCATGGCCATGCTCAATGAATCATGCGGCTTTCTTTTTGGTGCTCTTACTTTTCATCTTCACTGCCGCTTGCGCCGCCGCCAAGCGGGCCACCGGCACGCGATAAGGCGAGCAACTGACATAGGTCAGGCCGATTTCCTGGCAGAACTGGATGCTCGCAGGATCGCCGCCATGTTCGCCGCAGATGCCGAGTTTGATGTCGGCGCGGGTGGCGCGACCGCGGGTGGCGGCGATCTCCACCAGCTCGCCCACGCCGTCCACGTCGATGCTCACGAACGGGTCTTTTTCGAAGATGCCTTGCTGCTTGTAGGCTTCGATGAAATTGGCCGAATCGTCGCGGCTGAGGCCGAGGGTGGTCTGGGTCAGATCGTTCGTGCCGAAGCTGAAGAATTCGGCGGTCTGCGCGATCTCGCCCGCTTTCAATGCGGCGCGCGGCAGTTCGATCATCGTACCGACGAGATATTCGACACTCGATTTTTTCTCTTTCGCCACCGCTTGCGCTTCCGCGTCGATCACCGCTTTGAGGATGTCGAGTTCGCGTTTGCCTAAGATCAGCGGCACCATGATTTCGGGGATGACATCGATGCCTTCCTTCTCCGCATCCGCCGCCGCTTCGAAGATCGCGCGGGCTTGCATGGCGTAGATTTCAGGGTAGGTGATGCCCAAGCGGGAGCCGCGATGGCCCAGCATGGGATTGTGCTCGTGCAGCGCGTCGCACCGCGCCTGGATGGCGGAGACGGCGAGCCCGGTGACTTTCGCCACTTCCTGCATCTCATCAGGCGAGTGCGGCAGGAATTCGTGCAGGGGCGGATCGAGCAGGCGGATGGTGACGGGCAGGCCGTCCATGATGCGGAAGAGTTCGGTGAAATCGCGGCGCTGCATCGGCAGCAGTTTGGCCAAAGCCGCTTTGCGCTTTTCCATCGTCTCGGCCACGATCATCTCGCGCACGGAGATGATGCGTTCGGGCTCGAAGAACATATGTTCCGTGCGGCACAGGCCGATGCCTTCGGCACCGAAATCGCGCGCGGTCTTGGCATCCAGCGGCGTGTCGGCGTTGGTGCGCACTTTCAGGGTACGCGCGGCGTCCGCCCAGCCCATGAGGGTGGCGAAATGGCCGGAGAGCGTGGGCTGCACGGTGGGCACGCGGCCTTCGTACACTTCGCCGGAAGAGCCGTTGATGGTGAGGAAATCACCCGCTTTCACGGTTTTGCCGCCAGCGGTGAATTCGCGTTTTTTATAATCGATGCGCAGATCGCCCGCGCCGGAAACGCAGGGCTTGCCCATGCCGCGCGCGACCACCGCCGCATGGCTCGTCATCCCGCCGCGGGCGGTGAGAATGCCTTGGGCGGCGTGCATGCCGTGAATATCGTCCGGGCTGGTTTCAATACGCACGAGGATGACTTTTTCGCCTTTATGCGCGCGGTCCTCCGCCTCTTCCGCCGTGAAGACGACGATACCGGCGGCGGCGCCCGGAGAGGCGGGAAGGCCTTTGGTGAGCACGATCTTCTCGGCCTTCGGATCAAGCGACGGGTGCAGCAACTGATCGAGCGACAATGCATCGACGCGCAGCAGTGCTTCATCCGTTGTCAGCAATTTCTCGTTCACCATATCCACCGCGATGCCGATGGCGGCCTGGGCGGTGCGTTTGCCGTTGCGCGTCTGCAGCATCCAGAGCTTGTTGCGTTCCACGGTGAATTCGATGTCCTGCATATCGCGGTGATGCTTCTCCAGCTTCTCGAATACATCCACCAATTGCTTGAACACCACGGGCATGGCTTCTTCCATGCTCGGCAGTTCGGAGTGCGATTCCTGGCGGGAAATGCTGGTGAGCGGTTGCGGCGTGCGAATGCCGGCCACCACATCTTCGCCCTGCGCGTTCACCAGGAATTCGCCGTAATAGGCGCGCTCGCCCGTGCTGGGGTTGCGGGTGAAGGCCACGCCGGTGGCGCAATCGTCGCCCATATTCCCGAAGACCATGCTTTGCACGGTGACCGCGGTGCCCCAGCTTTCGGGAATGTCGTTCAATTTGCGGTAGGTGATGGCGCGGGCGTTCATCCAGCTGTCGAACACGGCGCGCACCGCGCCCCACACCTGGTCTTTCGCATCCGTGGGGAAGGGGTTGCCGCTTTCGTCTTCCACTTTCGCTTTGTATTTTTCGACCAGTTCCTTGAGGTCGTCGGCGCTCAAATCGGTATCGAGCGTGATGCCGCGTTCGTCTTTTTTCGCCTCGAGGATTTCCTCGAAATGGTAATGCTCCACGCCCATCACCACATCCGAATACATCTGAATGAAGCGGCGGTAGCAATCATAAGCGAAGCGTGCATTGCCAGTGGCTTTGGCCATGCCTTCGACCGTCGCGTCGTTCAGGCCGAGATTGAGCACCGTGTCCATCATCCCCGGCATGGAGGCGCGCGCGCCGGAACGCACGGAAACCAGCAGCGGGTTTTTCGGGTCGCCGAATTTTTTGCCGGTGGATTTCTCGAGCGTCGCGATGGCGCTTTCCACTTCGGCCTTCAGGGGAGCCGGGAACTGCTTGCCGTTTTTGTAATATTCGATGCAGACTTCGGTGGTCACTGTGAAACCGGGGGGCACCGGCAGACCAAGGCTGCACATTTCGGCCAGATTCGCGCCCTTGCCGCCCAGCAGCTCGCGCATTTCGCCTTTGCCCTCGGCCGAGCCGTCGCCGAAATTATATACGTATTTGGTCATCGTCGGTCCCCATCATCCCCAGGAAAAGCGCGGCTTTGGGCCGCACCACGAAAGTTGCGCCATCTCTACTGAAAGGCGGGCATTTTTTCAACATATTCCGCGTAAGCGGGCGATGCGTTTGGCGCGGATTTCCGCCCGCTAGGCCTGAATGCACTCGAAGGCGGCCACCCGGTTCATGCGCTCGCGCAGGCAATGCAGCAGGTTCAAGCGGTTGGCCCGCGTTTCGGGGGCGGGATCGTTGACCATCACCGCTTCGAAAAAGGCATCCACTGGGGCACGTAAAGCGGCCAGATCGGCCATCACGCCCGCATAATCCCGCGCATCGAGCTTCGCGCCCAAGGTTTTGTCGAGGCTCAGCAGGCTGGAATAGAGCTCCTGTTCGGCATCCTGGCTGAGAAGCGTGGTCTGCACGGCTTCCGCATAGGCGCGGGCATCCTTCTTTTCCTCGATGCGGAGGATGTTCACGGCGCGTTTGTAGCCTGCGAGAAGGTTCGCTCCGTCCGTGCTGTCGAGAAACGCGTTCAGTGCGCGGGCGCGGGTGGCGATGTCGAGCAGATCGTCCGCCTCTGGCGCGAGCACGGCTTCCACCGCGTCGTGGCGGACTCCTTCGTCTTTGAGCATGACTTTCAAGCGGTCGTGGAAGAACTGTAATAAGCTGCTGACGAATTCATACTGAAAGGCTTGCTCATTTTCCAGATAAAGCTCTTCCTCAACGCTCGTCTTCTCATCGTTGCCTAGCTTAGTTTCGAATTCGAACCCAAAAGAGTCATGTTCTTCACGCGCACTGTAGAATTCATCATCCTCAGGCTTGATGCCTGCAGCCAATATCGTGTTTCTGCCTGAATAACGGCTCATTGCTACAGGCGTAGAAAATGCGTAACTAGGAACATCATCCTTGTTTCTGAAAGTGAATAAATAAAAACTTGGGGAATTAGAAAATTCGTTAAGCCAACTCAGAAGTTGGAACGATATAGAGTTCTCTCGTATCAAGCGGATGACACCCAAAGCCGCGCGGCGCAGGGCGAAAGGGTCTTTGCTGCCGGTCGGTTTCTCGCCCACCGCGAACATGCCCGCGAGCGTATCCAGCTTATCGGCCAATGCGACTGCTATGCTGACGGGCGCTTCAGGCACCGCTTCGTTAGGCCCGAGCGGTTTGTAATGATCGCGGATCGCATCCGCTACTTCGGCGGGCAGGCCTTCGGCTTGGGCGTAATAGCGGCCCATCACGCCTTGCAGTTCGGGGAATTCGCCGACCATGCCGCTGGGGAGATCGGTCTTGCAGAGTTCGGCGGCCTGGCGGGCGAGGCCGGGATCGGCCCCGACCAGCGGCGCGAGATGTTCGGCCAGTGCCGCGATGCGAGCGACTTTTTGCGCCATGGCGCCGAGCTTGGCGTGGAAGACGACGCCATCGAGCTTATTCGCCCAATCCTTAAGCGGAATCTTGCGGTCCTGTTCCCAGAAAAACTTTCCGTCCGCCAGCCGGGCGCGCAGCACGCGTTCGTTTCCGGCGACGATGGCCGCGCCGTTATCGTCCATGCGGGCGACATCCATGTTGGAGACCAGCAGGAAACGGTCGGCGAGCTTGCTTTCCGCGTCGAGCAGCGCGAAATAGCGCTGATGTTCGCGCATTTCGGAGATCAGCACTTCGGGGGGGAGGTGCATGTAGGCGGCGTCGATGCGTCCGGCGAGCACGCTCGGGAATTCGACCAGACCGGTCACCTCGGCGAGCAGGCCGGGATCGTCCTTCAGCGTCAGGCCCAACTCCGCCGCGCGTTCGGCGAGCAGGGTTTCGATGCGGATGCGGCGGCGCGCCGCGTCGATCAGCACATCCGCATCCGTCAGTTTCTGCTCGTAATCGTTCGGATGATGCAGCGTGATCGCGGCGGGCGCGAGGAAGCGGTGGCCGAAGGTTTCGTTGCCCGAGGTGACGCCCGCGAACTGCACGGGCAGCACGACATGGTCGAGCAGGCAGGTGATGCGGTGCAACGGGCGCACCCAGGCCTGGGTGCCGCTGCCCCAGCGCATGCTTTTGGGCCAGGAGAAATCGGCGAGGATGCCCTCGATCATGGCGGGCAGCACCTCGGCGGTGCGGCGGCCTTTCTGCTCGATCATGGCGAAGTAGTTATCGCCGCGCACTTCCAGCTGCTCGATCGTGAGGCCGGTGGAGCGCAGGAACCCGTCGATCGCGGCCTGTGGCGCATTGATGCGCGGGCCTTTGCGTTCGCTCGACACATCCGCCTGCGTTTCGGGCAGACCGCGCACAATGAGGGCAAGGTGGCGGGGGGAGACGTAATCGACCGCTTCTGTGGCTGCGTAACCCAGCGCGGCAAGGCCTTTCAGCACGGCTTCTTTTAGCTGCGCGGCGGCGGGGGCCTGCATGCGCGCGGGGATTTCTTCGCTGAATAATTCCAGCAGCAGGTCGGCCATGACGCTTATGCCTCATGCATGGAGTGGGCATCCATCATCTTGGGTGCGAAGCCCGCATCCAGCGCGGCTTTTGGGCGGTTCTGCGCATCGACCAGGATCACGGTGGGCACGTGCAGTTTCGCCTCTTCCGGGCTCATGCGGGCGTAGGCGACGATGATGACCATATCGCCCTTCTGCACCATGCGCGCCGCTGCGCCATTCACCTGAATCTCGCCCGCGCCGGGGGTGCTGCCTTCGATGGTGTAGGTGGTGAAGCGCGCGCCGTTGGTGATGTTCAGCACATCCACCGCCTCATACGGCAGAATGCCGGAAGCTTCGAGCAAAGCGGGATCGACCGTGATCGAGCCTTCATATTCCAGATCCGCGTTCGTCACCGTCGCGCGGTGGATCTTCGCTTTCATCATGGTCAGTTGCATGGGTGGCTCCTTACAGGCTGGTGCCGAGATGGCCCATCGCCCACATGACGATGTAATAAGCGACGATAATGCACAGGATCGCGATGACGAGGCGGAGGAGGTTACGCATGTTCGTTTTCCTTTTCGAGCCAGGCTTCGCAGCTGGCTTTCACTAAATTTCGCACGCGCCCGATATAGGCCGCGCGTTCGTTGACGCTGATCACGCCGCGTGCATCCAGCAGGTTGAAGCGGTGGCTGGCTTTGATACATTGGTCGTAGGCGGGGAGGGGCAGGTTGGCGGCGACGAGCGCCATGCATTCCTTTTCCGCGTCTTTGAATTGCTGGAAGAGCTGTTCGGTATCCGCATGCTCCAAATTGTAGGCGGAGAATTCGCGTTCGTTCTGCAGGAACACTTCGCCGTAGGTCTGCGGCACCGTGCTTTCAGGGGCGTTGAAAGCGAGATCGTAGACGTTTTCACGGCCTTGGATGTACATCGCCAAGCGTTCCAGGCCGTAGGTGATCTCGCCCGTCACCGGGCTGCATTCGATGCCGCCCATCTGCTGGAAGTAGGTGAATTGCGTCACTTCCATCCCGTCGCACCACACTTCCCAACCCAGGCCCCAGGCCCCGGATGCCTGGCTTTCCCAGTCATCCTCCACGAAGCGGATGTCGTGCTTCAGCGGGTCGATGCCCAGGGCACGCAGGGAATCGAGATAGAGTTCCTGAATGTTTTCGGGGCTGGGCTTCAGCACCACCTGGAATTGGTAATAATGCTGCAGCCGATTCGGGTTTTCGCCGTAGCGCCCGTCCTTGGGCCTGCGCGATGGCTGGACGTAAGCTGCGTTCCAAGGCTTCGGGCCCAGCGCACGCAGGGTGGTGGCCGGGTGAAACGTGCCCGCACCCATCTCCATGTCATAGGGCTGGAGGATGAGACAACCCTGCTTCGCCCAGAATTGCTGCAGCGTGAGGATGATGTCTTGGAAAGCGAGGGTCATGGACAATTCGGGTAGAGGGAAATCGGCGCCATCATTAGGTGTTTAATGGCTTTGCGTCAAGATTTCAGCGCATGTTCGGCCTGGGCCTGTCTCAAGGTTTCCAAGCATTCCACTTCGAAAGAGTTTAATTGATTTGGGCTGTGTAAGGTGCTGTTTTTCAATTTGTAGCGTTCGGCCAGATATTCTACCAGATTCGCTTGCGAAAGGGGCGGATCATAGCGATAGCCACTATGCTCGCTGGCGGTATCCGGCAGCATCAATTCTCCGCGCCTCAATCCTTGTTGCATATCATAATCTAGACCATAGCGCGGCAAAACCCACATGAACCATCTGGACAGATGGGGCAGTTGGATGGTCGCATAGAGGCAATTGCCGTGGTTGCGCGGAAGCATGCCTGTGCCAGGTTTGAAGCTGATGGTCCCAAAGTTTTCAACAGGAAAAAGAATCCGTTTGGCTGAGCCATAGGTGCTTAAATAATAAAGCCAAATTCCCTCATCTACCAACACGGCAACCACGCCGTTGAGCTGTTTTCTTGCCGTACTCCACCATGCAAAGAGCCAAGCAGCGATGCACAACCCATACGGCCAGGGCATATCATAAAAACGTGGGCTGATCGTGATCAGTAATGCGATTGAAAGAAGGGCAAAAAACCACACAATCAAGGTTTGGTAAAGGTTTGCCGGGATTTCTTTCAGATAAACAATGTTGCCGCCCCTTGTCGGCGGCACAAGAAACTTACGCGCTGCGTGTTGATTCGCCAGGCGACAGAGGCACCACGCCCCTAAACTAGCGACGATGCCAAACAATATATACCATGACCCATTCATGGCATTGATTATACAACGCGTGGCAATCGTGCCTATAAGAATCGATGATGAAAGCGTAGAGCCTGCCGGTAATAGATTCCCGTCTTCGGGGTTTCTATTTGCTCAGGCATGCCCTGCCACCGTGCTCAAACGCATCGGGTCCACGCCCAGGCTAAATGCGGCGCGTTTCCATTTGCTCTCATGGTCGCCATCGAAGACCAGGTTGGCGATGTCGGGGGCGACGATCCAGCTGTTTTCTTCGATCTCCTGCTCCAGTTGCCCGGCGCTCCATCCGGCATAGCCCACGGTCAGCATATGCTGCGCGGGGCCTTCACCCTTGGCGATGGCTTCCAACAGTTTCGCGCTGGCGGAAACGGCGATGCCGTCCTGGATCACGATGCTGTCGGGGTAGGCTTCATTGTCCTTCGGCGCGTAGAGCACGAAGCCGCGGTTGGTTTCCACCGGCCCGCCGAAATGCACGGCGGCGTCGGCGGCCACGCGGTCGCCGTCTTCCAGGCCCAGCTGCTCGTACACATCGCCATACGCCACATCCGGCAGCGGGCGGTTGATGATGATGCCCATCGCGCCTTCGTCCGAATGCGAGACGACGAAGATGACGCTATGCGCGAAACTGCCGCCGACGCTGGGGGTGGCGATGAGGAATTTGCCCTGGAAATATCCGTCTTCGGGCTGGTCGATGCGGCGGCTGGCCATGGGTAATCCTGAATCAGTGGAATCGAAGACGGTTGCGGGCGGCGATGTCGTGCACCGGATATGGGATGGGTTGGGCGGCTTGTCCAGTCTGCCCTCCATACGCTCCATTGTGCGGCGCGCTTCGTCAAGATGCAATGCTGCACACGGCCCGGCATGGCTTTTTGCTGGCCTCGCATGCGCATGCACTGCATACTGCGCTGCCCCGAAGCCCCCATATACGCGCATTTCCATGAAGCAATTCACCGTTCCCTGCCAGTTCGGCCCCGACCCCGCCGCGCGCACGCCGTTCCCGATTTATGTGGGCGAGCCGAACCCTGAGAACCACCCGCTGAAATACCAAAGCGAATGGCTGCTGCGCGAACGCGCGGCCCAGCCGCCGCAAAGCGTGCTCGACAGTTTGGGCCGCCTGCAGAACATCGCCACCCGTGGGCATGTGAGTTTCGAAGACCTCTGCGCCTATGCCATCGGGCAGGCGCGGCAGGAACAGGCCCGCCCGCCCGCTACGTTGGAAGAGGCGCAGCATCCCGGCCAGCCTTCCGCCCATGAGCCGATCTCACTGCAGGTGATCCATAACCCCGAATGGGAAAAGCGCGTGCGCGAGCAGGATGACGAGCGCGCCAAGCTGCCGCAACTGACGCTCATCACGCCCGAGCCGAGTCTCGAAGGCCTCGACCGCCCGGCGCGCCTGCCGAAACCCGGCGTGGAGTTGCAAGCCGAACGACGCCGTGTGCCGACCGATGCGGCCGAGCTGGCCAGCGCACCCTTCCGCCATTTCTACGACTGGCTGCGCACCCGCCCCAATTTCGGACATAACGACATTCAGGCCATCGTGGCCATGATGGTGCCGGCGGAAGCGGAGGAGGAGCAATTGTTTCTTTCCACCCTGATGCTGGAGGAAGTGCAGAGCGTGCTGCTGCCGCATTCCTTCGCCGAGACGCTGGATTTTCTTTTTCATTACGAAGACGTGCAATACACGTTGGCCGTGCTGCTCGACACCGGCGCGCAATTCCTCAACCGCGCGACCTTCGGCAATCTGCTTTATTTCCACCGCCATGCTTCGGCGGATCTGGAAGCGCTGCGCCAGCGCTTGAACGCGATGCTACACGCTTTCGCGCATCTGCCCGAACTTTCGCCCGCGCGCTTGGAACTGGCGCCCGAAGGATTCGATGCCGTGCATTTCCATCAGCGTTGCGGGCAATGGTTTACGTTGAATCCGCAAGCGGCATAAGTCTCAATTATAAACTAGTCATCTTGCTTATACATGCGTCATCCTGCGCGAAGTCGCAGGATCCCTGAGCTAAGTAACTACAAGATCCTGCACTTTGCGCAGGATGACACGTGTTGCTACTGCGCCATTGCCCAAACCGGAAGCTCGGCCTGCAGATGGTCATCGCTGCGCTGCGCCACGCCGCCGAAATACTCGATGCGCAGCAGCGCCAAACCCATATGGTAGCCCTGCGAACGCATCTCTCCAATCTCCACGCCGTCCATCACAATTGCCGCGCCAGGTTCCGGCAGCGCCATTCCCTGCACCACGCCCAGGGCCTTGCGCCGCGCCAGCCGGCGCTTTTGCGTATTGGTCACTTCCTGGCCGATGTAGCAGCCTTTCTGGAAATCGATGGCGCCGAGATGGTCGAGGCCGAGTTCGAGGGGGAAGCTGCGTTCGGGAATGTAGTCGCGGCTGCCATCCGGCAGGAAAGCGCGGATGCGCGCGCGGTCGTAATCCGTGAAATCTGCCAGGGAAAAACCATGTGCGATGGCCCATTCCGAGACTGGAACCGGAAGCAGCAGACGCATGCCAAACCCCGGGCTGCGGGGGTCTGTTCCACCGATGGTATGGGCGGGCAGGGCGGTTTCGCCCAAGGTAGCCGCGCTGTGCCATTGGGCGGATTCATCCGCGATCGTCAGTTTGGCCCGCAGCTTGTAGATTTTCAGCCGCGCCAGCAGATCGCCCGCGCGGGCGGCCTCCGTCTCCAGCAGCACATCCTCGCCCGCCGCATGCAGGAAGAAATCCGCCAGCATCTTCCCCTGCGGCGAAAGCAACGCGCCATACACCACCGCGCCTTGCGCGATCTTGCGCGCATCCGCCGTGATCACGCCTTGCAAAAACTCCCGCACCTCCGCGCCGCTGAAGCGCAGCACGGCACGGTGGGGCAGGGGGACGAGCGGGGGATGATGCATGCATGCAAGCTAAGCGCGCGTCTGCATGAACACAAGCCCTGCATCGTTGTAGTGAGGGCCGAGCGGCACTCCGCATCAAGTGCGGAGTGTGTAAGGTCAGGAACCAAGTGTTATGCGAGGCCGGTAGGCCAACCCAGCCCTGAGCTCACCGAAGGTGTCAGGCTCATGCGAAGGTCGACAGGCCTTCGCGGAGCGAACGTAAAAACCCAGCCCTGAGCTCACCGAAGGTGTCAGGCTCATGCGAAGGTCGACAGGCCTTCGCGGAGCGAACATATTAGTTTATGCTCCACACCCCTTGCGCATAACGCATTTCCGCGGGCGTAATCAGCCGGGCGGTGCAGATGCGGACGCTGTGGAGGCGGCCTTCGATTTCGCGCTCCCAGAAGCCCAGGAACTTCTGCAAAGCGGGGAAGCGCGGGGCCACGTCGTATTCTTGCCAGACGTAAGTCTGTAGCAGGTCGGGGTAATCGGGGAAGCGGTACAGAATTTCGGCGGTAGTCAGCCGGTAATCTTCGGTCAGCATACGGCGGAAGTCAGGCATGGGCGCCTCGCATCATGGTCAACGAACAGACTGATTCTACCACGGAAAGCCTTGCCAAAGAATGAATATCGCGCGGCCGGATGCATGGTGCGGACGCAGATGGCGCTTGCCAGCGGGCCGCGCAGCCCCCTAAATCGCGCCATGAAATGGCACAAACGCATTTTGCTGGCGGGGCTTCTGGCCTGCACCGCCTGCGCCGGGCCGCAGCGGCAGGGGCTGGCGCGCTGCGAAGCGACGCCTATGCTGGAGGAATACGCGTTCCTGCCGGGAGACGGGGTACGCCTGCCGCTGCGGCAATGGCTGCCCGCCGGGCATCCCAGGGCGGTGATCCTGGCGCTGCATGGATTCAACGATTACAGTCGTGCTTTCCAAGGTTTGGGCCGCACCTTGGCGGCGCAGGGCTATGCGGTGCTGGCCTACGACCAGCGCGGCTTCGGCCAATCGCCCGCGCGCGGTATATGGGCCGGGGCAAATCTGCGGCAGGATGCCGGGCGCTTCGTGGCGGCGGCGCGGGTGGCGTATCCCAATAGTCCATTGTATCTACTGGGGGAAAGCATGGGCGGTGCGGTGGCGCTGGACGCGCTGGCGCAGGGAGATGTGGCGGCGGATGCGCTGAATGGCTTGATTCTGGTGGCCCCCGCCGTGTGGGGCGGCGAAACCTTCAATCCCATCTTCCGCGCCCCGCTCTGGGCGCTGGCGCATCTTTCGCCGGATATGGTGCTGACCGGGCAGGGCTTGAAGATTTTGCCCTCCGACAATATCCCCATGCTGATGGCGCTGGCGCATGATCCGAACGTCATCCACGCCTCGCGGGCGGATGCGGTGCTCGGGCTGGTGGGGATGATGGATGCGGGCCAGGAAGCCGCCGGGCACCAGCCGGAAGGCCTGCCCACCCTCGTATTGTATGGCGCGCGCGATCAGGTGGTGCCGCCCTGGCCCGTGGCGCGACTGCTGGAGAAATGCGCCGCCGCCGGGCATGCCTGCCGCGCCACGCGCTACGAAAATGGCTATCACATGCTGCTGCGCGATCTGCAGGGTGCACGGGTGATGACCGACATCGCCGCCTGGCTGGGCGATGCCAAGGCCGCGCTGCCCTCGGGCGAGGGATGGGTGGCGGAAAGCAAGGACGAGCCGCATGCTCCGGTCGTGCCGCAGGCTCTGGCCACACCCGCCGTTTTGCCGGATGCCGCAGCGAACAATCCCGGTACTGCACCCTGATTCTGGCCCGAAAGTTGCATATTTCATTTCCAGATTGATCGTTGCGTGCGGGGGCATCAGCGGTTAAGGTAAGGAAACAATAAAATTAAGGTGTGATTTGTGACCGCATTCGCCTCGGGGGAGACGAAACGCCATCAGGGAAGATTCGGCATGGGCCTGTTCGGGCTGCTGGCCGTGTTTCTGATGGGTGCCTCTGCCCATGCGGGCCAAGTGACGAACGAGGATGCGCTGCTGGCGGGTGCTCGGCAATGCACGCAGCACATGCCCCTGCAGGAAACCAAATACGGCATTCCCCGCCATCTGCTCATGGCCATCGGCTCCAACGAATCCGGTCGTTATCACAAAGGCATCAACGCCGTGGTGCCCTGGCCGTGGACCGTGAACGCCGCGGGCAAAGGCTATTATTTCGACAGCAAGCAGGAAGCCATCAGCGCGGTGACCAAGCTGCGCGCCCAAGGCATCGAAAGCATCGATGTGGGTTGCATGCAGGTGAATCTGAAGCACCATGCCAAGGCTTTCAACACGCTGCAGGAGGCTTTCGATCCGCAATCCAACGTGGCCTATGCCGCCCGTTTCCTGCGCACCAATTTCGATGCGGCAGGTTCATGGATGAAAGCCACCGCTTTCTACCATTCGCAAACGCCGAAATTCGGCAATCCCTACATGCAGGCGGTCTATAATCGCTGGAAAGGCGTGCTGACCCGCACCGGCAGCAGCCCCGGCCAGGCTTTGGCCACTGCCACCGCCACCGCGCCCGCCAACGCACGCGAAATCGCCAGCCTGGAGATGGCCAGCCTGAACGTGGTAACGAACGCCCCGCATGTCAGCCGCCCCTACGGCGCGAAAGCGACGATCGACACCAACAGCCGCGCCCCGAAAGCCGATCCCTCGCCCAAAATGAAAGTCATCCGCGTCTATAACCGCGATGCGCAATTCGAACCCGCCGGATTCACCAGCGAGCGCGACCATGGCGTGAATGTGGTGCGCACCGATCTGCCGCATCCCAGCGCCCCCACGCCAGACGCCACCCGCGCCGTCTCCACCCAGATCGTGCAAGACATGGCCGCCCAAGGCATCGCCGCCGGCAACCAACCCACCGTAAACCGCGCCCAGTTCCAGCCCCGCGCGGTGCGGATCAGTTCAGCGGCGGATGACGGGTTTGTGATTCGGAATTGATTCTGTTTTCGCCGTCGTAGCGAAAGTGATTTTGGATTGTACAAAAGCTTCCACTGGGCTTGCATTTCGCCCGCGCTGGCGTAGATTCTTAGAAATCACCCTTTTCGTCCAGTTCCGCCATGCAATCCGCCTTCGAAACCATTGAAATTTCCCAAATGGCCGTGGCCTGTGATGGGGGCCATTTGGGGCATCCTCGGGTATGGCTGCATTTGGATCCGCATTCCCACAAGGTCAGTTGCCCCTATTGCAGCCGCCATTATGTGCTGAAGGGCAAGGCCCCGGCGGCGAGTGAAACCCTGTTGCGCGGCGCGGAACAAGGCAGCGATTTGAACGCTTTGAGCGGCCCCACCCATCCGGGCGGCCATACCCACGGCGTCAACCCGGCCTAGAGCATTTTATGAACCCCATGTTTCTCGTCACCCTCGGCTTCGCTTTCGCCACGCTCGCCGTGCTTGTCTTCGGCGTGGTGCTGATGACGGTGGGCGGGGAAGCCAACCGCAAATATGGGGCAAAGTTGATGATGATGCGCGTGATTCTTCAAGGCTGCACATTGGCCACTTTGTTCTTCGCTTTCGCCTCCAAATCGTAAGGCTTGCTCATGAAGGTACTCGTCGCCGTCAAGCGCGTGGTGGATTACAACGTGAAAGTGCGCCCGAAGGCGGATGGTTCCGGCGTCGATATCGCCAATGCCAAAATGTCGATGAACCCGTTCGACGAGATCGCCGTGGAAGAAGCGGTGCGTATGAAAGAAAAAGGCATCGCCACCGAAGTGGTCGCCGTCTCCATCGGGCCGGATGCGGTGCAGGAGACGTTGCGCGCCGCCTTGGCTTTGGGCGTGGACCGTGCGCTGCATGTGGCGACCAGCGAGATCATCCAGCCTTTGGCCGCGGCCAAGTTGCTCGCCGCCGTGGCGGCGCAGGAAGCACCGCGCCTCATCATCCTCGGCAAACAAGCGATCGATGACGATGCCAACCAGACCGGCCAGATGCTGGCGGCCTTGCTGGGCTGGGGGCAGGGCACCTTCGCCTCGAAAATCGAGATCGAAAACGAAGCGGTGAGGGTAACACGCGAAGTGGATGGCGGCCTGGCGAAAGTGGGCCTGACCTTGCCCGCAGTCGTCACCACCGATCTGCGTTTGAACACACCGCGCTATGCGAAATTGCCCGATATCATGAAAGCCCGCGCCAAGCCGCTGGAGAAGCGCGAAGCGGCGGAATACGGCACCGACCTCGCCCCCCGCATCGAAGCCCTGCATTTCGCCGAACCCGCCAAGCGCAAAGGCGGGGTGAAGGTGAAGGATGTGGCGGAACTGATCGACAAACTGCGCAACGAAGCGAAGGTGATTTAGATGGTGAGCCCGCTCCCTGCGGGAGAGGGTGACGAGCAGCGCGAGCCGGTGAGGGGAATCTCGCGTTAGCCGATCGATCCAATAGAGCCAGATCCCCCTCACCCCACCCTCTCCCGAAGGGAGAGAGCTTTTCGATGGAGCATTCATGAGCACTTTACTGATCGCCGAAATCGCCGATGGCCACTTCAGTGGCGTGAATCGTGCGTTGATTACGGCGGCGAAAAGCCTGGGCGGCGAACTGCATGTACTGGTGGCGGGCATCGCTGCGCGGACCGCCGCCGAGGAGGCAGCGAAAGTGCCCGGCGTGGCGAAGATTCTGCTCGCGGAGGGAGCGCAGTTCAAAGGCCAGCTGGCCGAAGAGCTCGCGCCGCTGATCGTGCAGCTTGCTGCCACCTATTCTCACATCATCGCCCCCGCCAGCACCTTCGGGCGCGATGTGCTACCCCGTGCCGCCGCTTTGCTCGATGCGCCGCAAGTTTCCGAAGTGGTGGCGATCCATGACGCACAAACCTTCACCCACCCGATCTATGCGGGCAACGTGCTGGAGAAAGTGCGCGTGGGCGGCAAGCTGGTGCTGCTCACCGTACGCCCCACGGCCTTCGACAAAGCGGCATCGGAAGGCGGCAATGCGGCGATTGAGACGGTGAATGCACCCGCCCCGCTCGGCCTCGCGCGTTTCCTCGGCCTGGAGGCTACCAAATCCGAACGCCCCGATCTTACCTCCGCCCGCATCGTCGTCTCCGGCGGTCGCGGTGTGGGAAGCGCCGAGAATTTCCGCCTCATCGAACAATTGGCGGACGCCCTGGGCGCGGCGGTCGGCGCGTCGCGCGCGGCGGTGGATGCGGGTTATGTGCCGAACGACTGGCAGGTGGGCCAGACCGGCAAGATCGTCGCCCCCGAACTCTACATCGCAGTGGGGCTATCCGGCGCGATCCAGCATCTGGCGGGCATGAAGGAAAGCAAGATCATCGTCGCCATCAACAAGGATGAGAATGCACCGATTTTCGAAGTGGCGGATTACGGGCTGGTGGCGGATTTGTTCGCGGCGGTGCCGGAGATGGTGGGGGCGGTGAAGGCTTGATTATCATTTACCGAGCTTACGCATCATGGCTTCCAACCTTTCCCTCTCTTTAATCCAGTTCAATTCCATCGTCGGTGACTTGGCGGGCAATGCGGCGAAATTGCGTCTGGCTCATGTTCGGGCGCAACATATCGATCTCCTCATCGCTCCCGAAATGGCCATTACCGGCTATCCTTGCGAAGACCTCATTCTGCATACGGCGTTTCAGGATGCGGCGATGGCGGCGGTGCGCCAGTTGGCGCAGGATTGCGCCATAGGTCCGGCAATGCTGGTGGGCGGATTATGGCGCGACACGGGCGGGTTGTTCAACGCCGCGTTTTTGCTGGAAGGCGGCAAGATCAAAGAGATACGGCGCAAACATTGCCTGCCCAATGACGGCGTGTTCGACGAGGCGCGGGTGTTCGCGCGCGGACCGGCCCCGACGCCGATGCTTTGGCGCAGTCTGCGGTTGGGGGTGCTGATCTGCGAGGATTTGTGGCACCCCGAAGCGGTGCAGGGCTTGGGCGCACATGGCCTGGATGCCTGGATCGTGCTGAATGCCAGCCCGTTCGAACCCGGCAAACAGGCTCGCCGCCTGGAACTGGCACAAGCGGCCCAAATCATTTGTGCCGCGCCGCTGATCTATCTCAATCTCGTCGGCGGGCAGGACGAACTGGTCTTCGACGGCGCATCCTTTCTGCTGAATGCACAAGGCGGGCTGGCGGTACAAGTGCCGGATTTCATCGAGGCTCAGACATTGGTGAGGCTGGATGATCAACCGGCTACCAATGCTCTGCACCTCCTCTCCGATCCGCTGGCCGCCACTTGGCGCGCTTGCGTCTTGGGCATGCGCGATTATGTGGAAAAAGGTCGCCATACGGGTGTGCTGCTCGGGCTTTCCGGCGGTGTGGATTCCGCCGTGGTCGCCGCCATGGCGGTGGATGCGCTGGGCGCGAAGCGCGTGATGGGCGTGCTGCTGCCTTCGGTCTACACTTCGCCCGAAAGCCGGGCGGAAGCGCTGGAAGTGGCGCGGATGCTGGGCATCGAAACCAAGGAAATCCCCATCGCTCCCGGCGTGGCGGCTTTGACGGACCTGCTCGCGCCGCATTTCGCGGGGCGGGCGGCGGACGTGACGGAGGAAAATCTGCAATCGCGCCTGCGCGGTGTGGTGCTCATGGCGCTGTCGAACAAGCTGGGCATGCTGCTGCTGAGCACGGGCAACAAATCGGAAATGGCGGTGGGGTATGCGACTTTGTACGGCGACATGAACGGCGCGTTCAATCCCCTGAAGGATGTGTACAAAACCCGTGTGTACGACATCGCCCGCTGGCGCAACGCGCATCACGCGCCGGAGTTGCGCGGGCCGCAGGGCCGCGTCATCCCCGAATTCACCCTGATCCGCGCCCCCAGCGCCGAACTGCGCCCCGATCAGAAAGACCAGGACAGCCTGCCACCTTATGAGGTGCTGGATGCGATTCTGGCGCAATTGATCGAAGGCCGCGCCTCGCCGGCGGATGTCGTCGCCCAGGGGTTCGATCCCGAAACCGTGCAGCGCGTCGCCCGCCTGCTGCGCCTCAGCGAATACAAACGCCGCCAAGCCCCACCCGGCCCGAAAGTGACCACTTTGAATTTCGGACGCGACCGCCGCCTGCCGATGACGAATGGATTTGCGGGGTAGCCACCGCACTTTTCTTCCCACGCCGCACCAAGTGCGGAGTGGGAATAGCCAACCCTGATGCAGATTACTCCGTGCAGAAGTGGATTGATTTGATGCATCTTGACGCTAATTCTCGGACAATGTTTTTACATGGCTCGTTTTATCTTCCACTTCGCACAATCCGGGGCACGGCATGGAAGAAATCATTGGATATATCGCTGCTTCGGGCACGATGGCTTCGCTTCTTCCGCAAGTGTGGAAAGTCGTCCGCACTCGGGAAACCAAGGATATTTCGCGGCTGATGTATGTGATCTATACCGCTGCGGGAGTGTTATGGCTGATCTATGGTTTCCTGAAACAGGACTGGCCCATCGTGGCGACGAATGTGGTCACGGTCGCTTCTTCGGCCATCATTCTCATCTACAAGTTGCGTTGCGGCTGATGGGTCGGCTATTCTGCCGCTTTCCTTCTTCCAGCTCCAGGTCGCCATGTCCTCCCCCCTTTCCCATATCCGGGTCCGCTTCGCGCCCAGCCCCACCGGCTATCTTCACGTCGGCAATATCCGCGCCGCTTTGGTGAATTATCTTTTCGCGCGCCAGCAGGGCGGCGAGTTTCTGTTGCGGCTGGACGATACGGATGCCGAGCGCAGCAAGAAGGAATATGAGGACGCGATCATCGAGGATCTGATGTGGCTGGGCCTGCGCTTCGACGGCGCGCCCTTCCGCGAATCCGAACGCTTCGACCGCTATCTGCAAGCGAAAGAAAAGCTGATCGATGCCGGGCGGTTGTATCCCTGCTACGAATTGCCCGAGGAACTCGAATTCCAACGCAAGATCCAAAGCGGGCGAGGCCTGCCGCCGATCTATAACCGCGCGGCGCTGAATCTGAGCCGAGAAGAACAGGACAAGCTGATGGCGGCGGGCCGCCGCCCGCATTGGCGCTTCAAACTGCACCATGAAGACATCGTATGGAACGATCTGATCCGCGGCGAGGTGCGCATCAATGGCAGCCATGTCAGCGACCCCGTGCTCATCCGCGAAGACGGCATCCCGCTTTATACTTTCTGCTCGGTGGTGGATGATCTGGATTACGCGATCACACATGTGGTGCGCGGCGAAGACCATGTGACCAACACCGCCACGCAGATTCAGATTTTCGAATCTCTGATCGGCATTAACGCAGCAGGCATCGTGCCCATTTTCGCGCATACCGCTTTGCTCAAAACCAAAGACGGCGAGCTTTCCAAACGCACCGGCGGCAGCGACATTCGCGGCCTGCGGGCCGAAGGGCTGGAGCCGATGGCGATCAATTCGCTGCTGGCGCGCCTGGGCACCTCCGATCCCATCGAGCCTTTCACGCATCTGGAACAACTCATCGCGCAATTCGATTTCGCCAAGTTCGGCCGCGCGCCCGCCAATTACGAGCGAGGTGAATTGGATCGCCTGAACGCGCGCATCGTCTCGGCCATGGAATGGGCGGATGTGCTGCCGCGGCTGGAACCGCAGGGCGTGACCGAAAGCTTCTGGCATTCCGTGCGCGGCAATCTGCACAAGGTGGAAGAAGCGCTGGATTGGTGGGTGATTCTGCACCAGCCGCTGGCCCCGCGCGCCGAAGACGTGGATTTCACGACCGCCGCCGCCGAGCATTACCCTGCCGACCCGGCGAACGAAAACAGCTTCAGCGAATGGACCAACGCAGTGAAAACCGCCACCGGCCGCAAAGGCCGCGACCTCTTCATGCCCCTGCGCCGCGCGCTGACGGGACGGGAGGACGGGCCGGAATTGAAGGAAGTGCTGAAACTGCTGCCGCGCGAGAAGGCGATCGCGCGCCTGAAGGGCGAGGCGGCTTAGTTCCATTGTCGTCATCCTGCGCGAAGTCGCAGGATCTCTTCCCGCATAACACCGAGATCCTGCGACTTCGCGCAGGATGACGAGCTTAGACGATGATCTCTATCCAACTCCACAACACCCTCACGCGCCGCAAGGATGCGCTGACCCCGCTCGATCCGTCCCGGGTGCGGATGTATGTGTGCGGGCCCACGGTCTACAAACGCCCGCATATCGGCAATGCACGCAGCGTGGTGGTGTATGACGTGTTGTTCCGCCTGCTGCGCGCGATGTATGGCGAAGCGGCGGTGGTTTATGCGCGCAACATCACGGATGTGGATGACAACATCAACGCGGAATCCAAAGCGCGCGGCATCGCCA
>CBDFGH010000007.1:0-239501 GCA_965247145.1 Rickettsiales bacterium | reverse complement strand
CGGCAAACGATCGCGCCTTCGCCGATCGCCACCGGCGCCACCAGCGCGCTGTTCGAGCCGATGAAGGCATTGCGCCCGATCTTGGTTACATGCTTGGCGTAGCCGTCGTAATTGCAGGTGATGGTGCCCGCGCCGATATTGGCGTTGCTCCCAATCGTCGCATCCCCGAGGTAGGAAAGGTGGCTGGCTTTCGCGCCTGGTTCCATGCGGGTGTTTTTTCAGTTCCACGAAATTGCCGACCGCCACGCCGCGCTCCAGCATCGTGCCGGGCCGCAGGCGGGCATAGGGGCCCACTTTCGAGTCCTCCCCCACTTCTGCGCCTTCGATATGGCTGAAGGATTTGATCTCCGCCCCATCCGCCACTTTCACCCCCGGCCCGAACACCACGAAGGGATGCACCACCACGTCGCGCCCCAGTTCGGTGTCATGCGCGAAATGCACGGTTTCGGGGGCGATGAGCGTCACGCCCTGTTCCAGGAACTTCATGCGCATACGCGCCTGGAACGCGGCCTCGGCGGCGGCGAGCTCCGGCTTACCGTTCACGCCGGTCAGCTCCGTCGCATCCCCCTCCACCATCACGCAGATCGCGCCCTCGGCGCGGGCGAGGCCGACCACATCCGTCAGGTACAATTCGCCCTGCGCGTTTTTCGTGGTGAGTTTCGGCAGGCAGCTTCGCAACAGATCCGCGCGCAATGCGAGGATGCCGGAATTGCACCAGAGGATGGCGCGCTCTTCCGGCGTGGCGTCTTTGTATTCCACGATGCATTCCAGCTGCGAACCGTTCAGCACCAGCCGCCCGTAGGCGTTCGTCTCCGTCACTTTCATGCCGATCACGCAAAGTTTCGTTTCGCCCTCCACGGCTTCCACCGCGCGCTGCAGCGTTTCTCCCGTCAGCAGCGGCATGTCGCCGTAGGCCACCAGCACGGTGCCGTTCCAATCCTTGGGCAGGGCTTCGAGGCCGCAGCGCACCGCGTCGCCCGTGCCGCGCTGTTCGGGCTGCACGGCGAAGCGCGCGCCTTTGAACTCGCCGGAAACCGCCTTCTGCACCGCTTCCGACTCGCTCGAGGTGACTACTACCACTTCGTCCGGCTCCACCGCTTCGGCGGCGAAGAGCGCATGTACCAGCATCGGCGCGCCCGCTACTTTGTGCAGCACTTTGGGCAGGTCGGAGCGCATGCGCGTGCCTTTGCCTGCAGCGAGAACGATGGCGGCGACTTGGTTCGGGTTTTCCATTGGTACGGGCCTGAAATTGTGGCTAGATGCAGATTCGCAAACTAGCTTGGTCAACGGAGCGCGCAATGAATATTTCATGGATGATCGCCGTACTGCTCGGCACCGTGCTGGCGGCGGGCCTGCTGCTGCCGCTGTATCTCTCCACCCTCAAGCGCGGCACTGCCCATCTGCGCGAGGCGAATGCGGATAAAGACGATCTGATTTCCCGCGCCGTGCAGGCCGAAACCGCGCAAGACATGCTGGAAGTTTCCAAGCGCGAAGCGCTGGACGCCAAACATCGCGCCGAAGCCGCGCGCGACGAAGCCCTGAAAGCCCAAGCCGCCGCCGAACGCCGCGCGGCCCTGGCCGAACAGCAGCTTTCCGCCATGGAAACCCGGATGGCGGATTGGCAGGCCAGCCGCGAAGCCGCGGTGCGCGACGCGCAAGCGGCGGTGATGAAAGCGGGCGGCGATCTTTCCACCAAGCTGCTGGAAGATCACAAGCGCGAATTGGAAGCGGCCAAGAAGGCCACCGAGGAATCGACCGAGAGCAAAAGCAAATTGTTCATGGAGCAGGTCGAGCAGCTCAAATCCTCCGTCGCCCATCTGCATGGCCAGACCGAGCAATCCACCGCCCGCCTGGGCACTTTGTGGCAAGCGATGACCAGCCCCGGCGGCGCGGGCCAACTGGCGGAAATCGGACTTTCCAACCTGCTCAAGAATCTCGGGCTGGAGGAAAGCCGCGACTATACTTTGCAGCACAGCATGGAAGGCCAGCAGGTGGGCGAGGGCGCCAAGCGCCCGGATGCGGTGATCTATCTGCCGCAGAACGGCCTGATGGTGATCGATTCCAAAGCCAGCAAATTCCTCCTCGACATCGCCTCCCAAGCCGAGACGACGGGCGAGGCGGCAGCGCGCACGCAGTTGCGCAATTCGATGCAGACGCATCTGAAGCAATTGGCGGGCCGCGAATACCACCAGGCGGTGGAGCAATGGTTCAAGGCCCAACACGGCGCGGGCGCACTCGGTCTTGTTGTGCTGGTCATGTATCTGCCGAGCGAGGCGATGCTGGAGCAGCTGAAAGCGGCGGACGGCGAATTCCTGATGCGCGCGCACAAATCCAACATCATCGTCACCGGCCCGAGCGGGCTGCACGGCCTGCTGGCGCTCGCCTCCGGCCATATCCGCCTGCAGCGCCAGGCCGACAATCAAACGCAGATCGTGGCGCAGGCGACGCAGCTGGTGGAAGCCGCCGCCATCGCCATCGGCCATATCGACAAGATCACCCGCGGCATCAAATCCGCCGCCGGTGGGCTGGATTCGGTGATCAAATCGGTGAATAGCCGTCTGCTGCCGCGCATGCGCAACATGCAGGGCCTGGGCGTGCCGATGCCGAAAGACGTGCCCCACCGCGTGCCCGGCATCGCCATTCAGATGGATACCGAAAGCGTGATCGAAGGGGAGGTGACTCCCGAAACCTCGCCCATTTTGCGCGTGGTGCAGGGGTAGGTAACGCCATCTCCCTTTGGGAGCGCTATTCTATATTCTTCTCCCTCTGGGAGAAGGAGGAGCGAAGCGGAGGATGAGGGTCTTTCCGCCGGGCGACGAAGCCAGCTGATAGACCCTCACCCCACCCTCTCCCAAAGGGAGAGGGCCTTTACTCTTCTAAAGCGATCCAACGATGTCTTTCGCCATCCGCCCCGCCACTGCCCAAGATGCCGACGCCCTTTGGGCGATCTGGCGATCCGTTATCGCGGGCGGTGATACTTATTCCTATGACGAATCCAGCAGCCGCGAGGAGGCCATCGATTACTGGATCGGCCCCGGTAATCACGGATTCGTGGCGGTGGATGCGGCGGGCCGCGTGCTTGGTATGGGTGCCGTGCGCGCCAACCGCACGGGGCGCGGGGCGCATGTGGGCAACGGGTCTTTCATGGTCGCCGAAACCGCGCGCGGGCAGGGCGTGGCGCGTGCTTTGGGCATGCATGCGGTGCAAACCGCCCGCATTCTCGGCTTCGCGGCTATCCAGTTCAACTACGTCGTCAGTACCAACCATGTCGCGGTGAAGCTCTGGCAGTCCCTCGGCTTCCAGATCATCGGAACGGTGCCGCAAGGGTTTCAGCACAAGGGGCTGGGGCTGGTGGATGTCTATATCATGCACCGCTTTCTGTAACCGCCAACCCCGCATCCAGTAGGCAGTGTGAAGATTGCGTCGGAAGCTGCTACCATCGAACATTTCATTGCCCTGTCATCCTGCGCGAAGTCGCAGGATCCCGTGCCGTGGAAATTCAGAGATCCTGCGACTTCGCGCAGGATGACGGGGCAGGATGACGGGAAAGGCATTTGGCTGTATAGTCCGGTCATGACTCAACCCACCCACATGCACCGCATCCCGCTTCCCGATGGCCGCACTTTGGCCGTGGCCGAGTACGGCGATCCGGCGGGGAAGCCGTTGCTGTTCCTGCACGGCACGCCGGGCAGCCACCGCCTGGCAGGGATCATCGCGCAAAAAGCCGGGGAATACGGGTTCCGGCTGCTGGCCCCGGACCGGCCGGGGCTTGGCCTTTCCAGCCCGCATCCGACCCGCACCTTCCTCGGCTTCGCCGAAGACATCCGCGCCGTGCTCGATCATCTGGGGCTGGCGAAGGTGGATCTGGTCGGCATTTCCGGCGGTGGACCTTACGCATTGGCTTGCGCGCATGCGATCCAGGAACGGCTGGGCCGCGTCGTACTGCTTTCCCCCTGGTGGTTTCCCTACGGCTCGCCGGATGCGCGGGTAGGGCTCGACCCCCTGTTCAAACTCTATGAAAGCGCGACCCGCCGCGCCCGGCCCTTGACCAAACCGATGGCCTATCTGGTCGCCGCGCTGGCGCGCAAGCATCCCCGCGCCGTCATCAAGAACATCCTCCGCCACGCCCCGCCGGACGACCGGAAACTGCTGGCCGATGCGGCCATTCAGGATATTCTGGCCGAAGATATTCGGATGGCCTTCGCCCAGGGCTGGCGCGGCCAATGGCGCGAAACCATGCTGGATTTCAGCGCGCCCGGTTTCGACGTGGCAAAGATCACCCTCCCCATCACCCTCCACCACGGCGCGAAAGACAACATCGTACCGCTGCATTTTGTGGAGAAGCTAGCGGCGCATTTGCCGAATGCGGTGCTGCATGTGGAGCCGGAGGGCGGGCATTTCGTGGCGGTGCGGCTGCAGGATGCGGTGTTTCAGGCGCTGCTGAAATAGCATTGCCATTTCCGCGCAGGCGGGAATCCAGAACCAGGAACGCAGCCCTCACAGGAATTCCGGGATTCCCGCCTGCGCGGGAATGATGGCTACACCACTGTCCGCGCCTTGAACGCCGTCACCAGCGTTCCGTCATCCATGTAATCCAGCTCCCCGCCCATCGGAATGCCTTGGGCTAGGCGGCTGATCTGGACTTCCTGGCCTTCGAGCGCTTGCGTGATGACGTGGGCGGTGGTTTGGCCTTCGACCGTGGCGTTGGTGGCCAGCACCACTTCGCGCACTTCGCCTTCGGCCACGCGGCGGGCGAGTTCGGGAATGCGTAGTTCGATGGGGCCGACGCCCTGCAGGGCGCTGAGCGTGCCGCCGAGCACGTGATACTGGCCGCGATACATCTGGCTGCGCTCCACCGCCCAGAGGTCGGCGAGTTCTTCCACCACGCAGATCTGCTTCGGATCGCGCCGGGGATCGGTGCAGATCTGGCAAGGGTCGCGCGTGTCGAGATTGCCGCAGATATGGCAGGCGCGCACCTTGGCCGAAAGCTCCTGCATGGCGATGGCCAGCGGCACCATCAGCCCTTCCTTCTGCCGCAACAGATGCAGCACGATGCGCCGCGCCGACCGTGGTCCCAGCCCCGGCAGCTTGCTCATCCGCTTGATGAGATCGTCGATATCGCGTGAGGCCATGAAATTAGTCGCAAGTCGCAAGTCGCAAGTCGCAAGGGGATGCGGCGAAATTGGCGTACAATACAGTTGACTTAAAAAAGGTATTCATTTTCCAACTTGCGACTTGCGACTTGCGACTTGCGACTTGCGACTTGCGACTTGCGACTTGCGACTTGCGACTTGCGACTTGCGACTTGCGACTTGCGACTTGCGACTTGCGACTTAGCGACTTAGAACGGCAGCTTCATACCAGCAGGCAAGCCCATGCCGGAAGTGACGTCGCTCATCGCTTCGTTCAGCGCGGTGTCGGCTTTGTTGCCCGCATCGTTCACGGCGGCGACGATTAGATCTTCCAGCATCTCGCGGTCGTCCATCACGCTCGCATCCAGGCTGATCTTCACCATCTGCTTCTTGCCGTTGATCGTGACTTTCACCGCGCCGCCGCCGGATTGGCCGTCGATCTGGCGGGCTTCGAATTCGGTCTGCACATCGCCGATCTTGCGCTGCATCTGTTGCGCTTTTTTCATCATGCCTTGAATGTTCATTTTTCTGTCCGATGATTCGATGAAGGGATAATTCGATAATGCGATATTTAGTAGAGTCCGTGTTGCTGTGCCAAGCGGAATCGAGTCATCGAGTCATCGAGTCATCGCGCGCCACCACATCCGTCAGCTCCGCACCGGGGAAAGCGCTAAGCGCTTCGGCGACCAGCGGGTGGATGCGGGCCTGGTCGAGCGCCTGGGTTTTCGCCGTTTCGGCCAGGGATTGCAGGGTCGGGGCGGTGGCGCCATGGGAGAGGATGACGATCCAGCGCTGCCCGGTCCAATCGCTCAAATCCTTGCCGATGCGACCGGCGGCGTCCTTCGGCACGTTCGGGCTGAAATCAAGCTCCAGCTTGCCGGGCCCCTCCATCGTGCTTGGAAGCAGTGAGACCAGCCGCGTTTCGCGCATCAGATGATGATAGAGCAACGGCTCGGGCTTGGAAAACATCGCGACCAGTCGGGCGAATTCCTCCAGCGCTTCTTCCATAGTCGCGGGGGCGCGCTGCACCGCTTCCTCGGCCCAGGGGGCTTCATCGGGCATCGGGCTGTGCTGGGTAGCCACGGCTTGGGCGGCTTGGCTGTGCACCGGGCGCGGTGCGGCGGAAGGCGAGAGCGGTGTGCTGGGGCGCGGGGCTGCAACTTGCATATTGGCGGCAGGTATCGGCGCGCCGGATTGCATCTGCGTGAGCAGATCCGAAGGCGTGGGCAGCGTGCCCGCATAGGCGATGCGGATCAGCACCATCTGCACGGCGGCATGCGGGTTCGGGGCGGTCTGCACTTCCTGCAGGCCTTTCAGCGCCATCTGCCACAGCCGGGAAAGGGCGGGGATGCCGAGTTGCTCGGCGAGAAGTTTGGCCGCGTCCCGGTCCTGCTGCGCGAAAGTGACATCCTCGCCCAGGGCGGGGTCGATCTTCACCTGGGTCACGAAATGCACGATCTCGGCCACGTCTTCGAGCAGGGTGGGGATGTCGGCACCCGCCGCGTAAAGCGCGCGGTAATCGGCCAGAGTCGCCGCCGCGTCGCCGTGCGCGAGATGGGTGATGAGTTCGAACACGCGGCTGCGGTCGGCCAGCCCGAGCATGCCGCGCACCGCATCCGCCTGAATGCGCAATGTGCTGCCTTGCGCCGAATGGGCGATGGCCTGATCGAGCAGCGACAATGCATCCCGCACTGAGCCGTCGCCCGCATTGGCGATCAGCGTCAGCGCTTCGGCTTCCGCCTCCACGCTTTCCTGGGCGCAGATATCGGTGAGGTGTGCGGCGAGCGTTTCCGTGTCCAACCGCTTCAGATCGAAGCGCTGGCAACGGCTGAGGATGGTGACGGGAATCTTGCGCAACTCAGTAGTGGCGAAGATGAATTTGATGTAGGGCGGCGGCTCTTCCAGCGTTTTCAACAAGGCGTTGAAGGCACTTTTGGAAAGCATGTGCACTTCGTCGATGATGAAAATCTTGTAGCGGCCGAGCGCCGGGCCATATTGCACGGCTTCGATGAGGTCGCGGACATTGTCCACGCCGGTATTGGTCGCCGCATCCATCTCGATCACATCCACATGCCGGTCGCTGGCGATGGCCATGCAGTTCCCACACAATCCGCAGGGGTCGATCGTCGGGCCGCCGGTGTCGGTTGGTCCCGTGCAGTTCAGCGCGCGGGCGATGATGCGGGCGGTGGTGGTTTTGCCGATGCCGCGGATGCCAGTGAGCACGAAAGCATGTGCGATGCGGCCGGATTCGATGGCGTTGGATAACGTACGCACCAACACCTCCTGCCCCCGCAGGTCTTTGAAAGACTGGGGCCGGTATTTGCGGGCAAGGACGCGGTAGGGGACGGATACGGTCATGGAGCCAGGGCGATGGGGATGAGGGAGCAGAGATGCAGTCAAACAGAGAACGCCGCCCGCGGCAAGGGGCAGGCAAGCGCTTTGGGGATATAGGTGCGTTCGGGCCGGGAAATGAGAGGCTGAAACATACACCCACCTCTCCACACTCCGCACTCGATGCGGAGTCCTGCTCTATCCCCTCTACAGCACAAGCGGCAGACTCCGCATCGAGTGCGGAGTGTGGCGGTGGGGGATGCGATTGCGGAACCATTGATCCCGTGATGCGAGGGCAGGAGGCCTGAGCCAGCCTTGAGCTCGGCGAAGCCGTTAGGCTCATGTGAGGGCCAATAGGCCCGATACGGAGCGAAATGTATCAACGCTACTGCGCTTCGCGCAGTGGCTAGAAACGACCCGGCAGGGGACCGCTACGGCTGCTCCCTCTCGGGCCTGACCGGATTCACAGACATACCGCCCGCTTCTAGCCGTGGATGGATATAGGGGGGAATGGGGGGAGGCGCAAGGCAGGAGAAAAAAAGGAGGTTACCGTTACGGTAACCTCCTTTTATATGAATGAAGCGATGGCTTCGTGGCCGAACCACGCTTCTATTCTTTTGGTCTTCGAAAAGTTCCATCGGGAGCTTTTTCGAGACCACCCTCGAGGTTGTTGTCAACCACAAGGTATTTAGCATTGATCCTCCCGCCTATAACGGGGAATCTTCTGCCAACCAGTGGCACCAAACCGAGGCCTGGCGTCAATGGTGTAACGTTCGCATCATTAACTGCAGCTGGAACAGCTGCTTTAATGATTCTGAAATACTGAGATCCAGCGATGACCTCAGTTAACCAGTAAAACGTCATCGGACGCTGACCATTGCTGGTTTTACGCACGATATTCGAAAAATTCAGCTTTGCAGCTGGCTTTTCGAAAGTAGACGCGAGGCTGTCGATCAGCGCAACGTCATCACTTGAAAAAGTGCTCTCGTATGCGTTGATAGCTGGCCCGCCGCTTCCTACCGTTTCGGGTTTTGGGTTTGCACCCAAAACACCTGAGGGCAGTTCCTTAACCTTTTCACCATTGCGGGCGAGAAGGATGTTTTGGTCACTTTCGTTCATTTCTCGAACCTTTTGGCCCTGAGATTTAACGACGACCGGTTTGATTGGATCAGGCGTGCTTCCTTTACAGGCAGCTAGCAGAACAATCACAATCAATGCGAGTAATTTAATCACGTTTTTCATGATTTTTTGTTTTTAGAGTGGAGTTCTTTTTTTTTTTTCCAATCAGGCGGGTTCGGCCACAAACACGCTTAGATATGATTCAAAATTGAAGAACATTTCCACGCTACCGCTCAATTGTTTCAAATTCATTACAATTGTTGTCGCTAAGCAAAAAAATAAAAAGGCCATGTGTATGTGGCGCTTCAGCAACTTGCCTGTGTGTGAAGGGAATAACTTGGGTCAGGCTTTGCATTTTCCTGGCGGCTCGGCTAGATTCGCTCACGCCGAAATTACGGCGTGCCCCTCGCTTGGGGCCAAAAATAATCGATTCTAGACAGGCAGGTTGCAATGAGCCGAGCGTTGGTGGTGATGCCGGAGCGGGGGATGGGCGCGAATGATGAGATTCGGGGCTTTTCGCGCCGCCGATTGAGCGAGGTGCTGGGGGTCGGGCTGTTCGTGCTGGCCGCCTACGCCCTGGCCGTCATGCTGAGCTACGACCCGAAAGACCCCTCTTTCAACGTCGCCACTGCTTCCGCACCCACCAACGTCGGCGGGCGGACGGGGGCGTATCTGGCCGATCTGCTGCTGCAGACGGTGGGGATCGCCTCGCTCGGGCTGCTCATCTGTTTGATCGCTTGGGGCTGGCGGTTGTTCCAGGCGCGCAGCATCCGTTTCATGTGGCTGCGGCTGGTGGCGCTGCTGCTGGGTTTGAGCGCCGGGAGTCTGTTCTTCGCACTGGTCGAAGCACCCGTAGCCTGGCCGATCGCCTCCGGCCTGGGTGGTAATCTGGGCGGTGCGGTGCTGTGGCCCTGGCTGCAACCGATGCTTCCGGCGTTTCTCAGCGGTCTGCTGGCCCTGCTGGTAATGCTGGCTTCTTTCCCGCTGGCCATGGGTCTGCGCCGCGAGGAATGGTTCGCCGTGGGCCGCGCCGTGCGCTGGCCGGGCACCACCGGGGCGCGCACCGTCAGCTGGCTGCGCACCCGGCGCGATCCCAGCCTGAGTTTCGACGAATATCCCGATCATGAAGAGGGGGGCTTTTTTGCGCGTCTCGCCGCGAAATTTCGTCGCGCCGATGAAGAAGACGAAGAGGATGCGCGCCCCCGCCGTTCTCCCCGCATGGCGCGCTATGCCGGGGATGCGGAGGAGGAAGCGGTCGAGATCGAGGATCTGGACGAATCGGACGAGGAGGACGCGGCCTTGCCCGCGCCGCGTGCCCGTCGCAAGCCCGCCGCGCGCCAAACCGCCTTCGCACTCAATCGCGGCCCGTTCGAACTGCCGCCCGTGCAGATGCTGAACGCCCCACCCAAAAAGGCCAAACGCACCAAGCAGGACGAAAACGCCCTGGCGGCCAATGCGCGCATGCTGGAGACGACCTTGCAGGAATTCGGCGTGCAGGGAAAAATCTCCGATTTCAAGCCCGGCCCCGTCGTCACCTTGTATCAGTTGGAACCCGCGCCCGGCACGCGTTCCAGCCGCGTCATCAACTTGGCGGGGGATATCGCGCGTTCGATGAGCGCGGTCTCCGCGCGTATCAGTGTGGTGCAAGGCAGCAGCGCGCTGGGCGTCGAGTTGCCGAACTCGAACCGCGAAACTGTGTATCTGCGTGAGTTGCTGGAGCATGACGCCTTCGCCTCCAGCGAAGCGAAATTGCCGCTGGCCCTGGGCAAGAACATCTCGGGCGAAACCGTGATCGTCGATCTGGCGCGCATGCCGCATTTGCTGGTGGCCGGCACCACGGGTTCGGGCAAATCGGTGGCGATCAACACGATGATCACCAGCTTGCTGTACAAACACACGCCGGAAACCTGCAAATTCATCATGATCGATCCCAAGATGCTGGAACTTTCGGTCTATGAAGGCATTCCCCATCTGCTGGCCCCGGTCGTTACCGAGCCGGGCAAGGCCATCGTCGCGCTGAAATGGACGGTGAAGGAGATGGAGAACCGCTACCGCCTCATGTCCACCCTTGGCGTGCGCAATGTGGAAGGCTACAACAAGCGCATCACCGAAGCGCAGAAGACCGGCGAGCAACTCACCCGCACGGTGCAGACCGGCTTCGACGCCGACACCGGCAAGCCCGTCTATGAAGAACAACCGCTGGATATGAACCCGCTGCCTTTCATCGTCGTCGTCGTCGACGAGATGGCGGATTTGATGGCGACCGCGGGCAAGGAGATCGAAGTGCTGGTGCAACGGCTGGCGCAAATGGCGCGCGCGGCGGGCATCCACATCATCCTCGCCACGCAACGCCCCAGCGTGGATGTCATCACCGGCGTCATCAAGGCCAACTTCCCCACCCGCATTTCCTTCCAGGTCACCAGCCGCCACGACAGCCGCACCATCCTCAACGAAGACGGCGCGGAGCAATTGCTGGGGCAGGGCGACATGCTCTATATGGCCGGTGGCAGCCGCACCACGCGCGTGCATGGGCCGTTTGTGAGCGATCAGGAAGTCGAACAGATCGTCAATCACCTGAAAGCCCAGGGCGAACCGAACTACGTCGAAGACGTGACGCGCGACGAGGATGCCGACGGCGAGATGTTCGGCGAGGAGGGGGGGGACGAAGAGGCGGGACTGTATCGCCAGGCCGTGCAGATCGTGAAGCGGGACAAGAAAGCCTCCACCAGCTACATCCAGCGCCAACTCCGCATCGGCTACAACCGCGCAGCGCGGCTGATCGAACAAATGGAAAACGAAGGCATCGTCGGGCCTGCCAATGCGACCGGGAAACGGGAAGTGTATGAATAATCAAACTCTCAGCGTTGCAGTGCATGGCAAATATGCCGTGCGACGCACACCGATTCAACTCGAGGATGAGCAAGGCGGAAAATCGCTCTTGATCTATGCCTCGCGCAAGAAACCAATCATCCACGGTCTGAGCTGCGTTTGCTTCGTCGTGATCGGTGTGGCGATGATGTTCGATCAGATTTCCGCAGGAAAATACGGCATGGCTTTGGCGGGCCTTCTGGCGGTCGGGCTTTTCGGTTTCGGGATATTTTTCTTCTGGCTGCGCATCATCGACGATCGGCCCGCCCTGGTATTCGATCAACAGGGTGTATTCGACCATACGGCGATTACCGGTAGCGTGCGTGTGCTATGGAGCGAGATCGAAGAAATGCAACTGCATAATGGGTTTCTGATCGCCCGTGTGCGTGATCCGGAAGCCATGCTCGCCGCGCGTACCCCGCAGGATCAATTCACCTTGAAACAGAACCTCCAATTTTACGGCAGCCCAATTCATGCGAATGTGAGGGAGCTGCAGTGCAAGACTGAACAAATCGAAAAGGCGATTAAAGATTTTGCCGATCTCGGACACGCATCATAGCTTTCAGTAGCGCTTAAGTTTTCTCTGCGATAGGCATGAAAGAACATCTTCGGGATTTGTACATGCGCTTGTTTTTTTCTGTTTCTTTGTTTTCAATATGCCTGATGGCGCAAGGTGCCTGGGCCGCCACGGAAATGCCCACGAAACCGAAGTCACAGAAAGTGTCGCCAGTGGAAGCGCCGGTCCAGCGCGAAGCACCGCTCAATAAGGTCGCCGAACTCGCACGTATCGAGCGCTATCTGACCAATATCCGCACCATCACTTCCGATTTCGTGCAGATTGCGCCGGACGGTGCGAGCACGAGTGGCAAAATGTTTATCAAGCGGCCGAACCGCATGCGCTGGACTTACGATCCGCCCACGCCGGTGCTGATGGTCACCCGCGGCAACTTCCTCACTTATTACGATTTCGGGCTGAAACAGGTTTCCGACATTCCGCTCGATGACACGCTGCTCAGCTTTTTTGCTTCCCAAAACATCAAATTCGGTGAAACCGTAAAGGTTCATGGGCTGCAGAAAGAAGCGGGTGTGGTACGGATACAGCTGCAGCCGGCGAAAAATCCAGAACTCGGATCTTTGACTCTGGAATTCACGGACGGCCCTTTGACCTTGCGCAATTTCTTGATCAAGGACGCCCAAGGGCGGGTGACCAACGTGGCTCTGACCAATACACGTTTCGACGAACCGTTGCCGGATGCGATCTTCGAGTTTCAAGATCCCCGCGTGCGTGGCACGGCCAAGCACCGCTCCGGCACCGAACAGGAGTAACAGACGGCGGATTTCGTATTCAGATTTCGTACTCAGGCCATTGCTTAAGAAAGCGTGAATATAAATGGTATTCTTTGGGTTATTCGCACTTCTGACAACACCATCTTCACAAAAGCTTCACACCGTTTTTTTATGCGTTCCAGTACAGTAATGGGGTTGTTCCTCTTTGCTTGAAGAGACATTTATGCGTTTAGCCTTGTCTGCGCTGCCCACCAATACCCGTGATCTGCTGACCGAAATTCTTGGCAGCGCTGAAGCGTACATCGCGCCTCGCCTGGATGGAAAAGGCCGTGCTTATTATGCGATGCATGCCGCAGACGGTACCGAGCTCGCTACTTTTCTGACATACGACGAGGCCTGTGCCACGGCGGAACATTTCGCACTCACACCCATCACAGTGCACTGACCGAAAAATTCCAATGAAAAACCCCCGGCTTTCACGCCGGGGGTTTTTCATTAATGCATTTATTGCGGTGCTAGGCGGCTTTGCTGACGATTTTGGTCATACGCTCACCGGCACTGGCCAGGCTTTGCTGCACGGGCTCGGCAATATCGACCGCGTATTTGAAGGCAAGTTCGGACAGGCGCAGCGATTCGTTGAACATGGTTTCCATCGCCAGGCGGCTGGCTTTGCCCTGCAGTTCCATCATGTCGTCCATGTTACGGCAGGAAAGAGCCGCTTTGGTGAGTTCCATATGGTCGGTGAATAAATTGTTCGCTGCCTGCAGCAATTCCTGGCTCATGTCTTTGGCTACACCGGCAGTTGTGCTGGCGCACTCGCTCATGGTCTGCATATGTTCGCTACCGAGCGCCGCGAGTTCTTTCATCGAACGGCTGGCATTGTCGCCTACGCGCCCGAACTGCGAAGAATCCATGCCGAACATCGGATTGGTGCCGAATTGTGCGGCAGCATTGCTACGCGCCCCGTCCTGCTTGCCGAATGCAGCGGTGCCCATGCTGGCCATGGCGGGAACGCTTTGCAAGGCCTGCTGCCAGATGTTCTGAAAGCTCGAACCTTGATTGCGCATCCAATCCCCGGCTTGAGTAAATTGCTTACCGAATTGGAATGCTTGGTGTTGTGCGGAATCCGTTGCTTGGCTGGCTAGACGTGCGGCGGATTTTGCCGTGCCGGCTGCGGTGTCGGCGGTTTTGACATAGGCAGTGGTTGCGTTCGCATTCGCGGCGCGGGCAGTGTCTTGAATTCCGGCAGCGGCTTTTTTGAAGGGGTTTTCGCCGCTACGTGTTTTACCGGTAGCAGGTTTGGTACCTTTGGGTTTGGTGCCTGTGGGTTTGCGGGCCGCGGTGCCACTGGAAGCACCGGGACGCTGGCGGGTGGGGCGTGACTTGATGCTCATGATGTTTGCTCCTGATTGCGTGCTGGGCAGGGAATGGGTAAACCTTTATTTTGCAGTGCAGCATAATGCCTATGTTGCATCGCGTCAAGAGTGACAAGATACTCTTGGTACGCACCTGCCGAATAATCGATGCACGGCCCGTTAAAAGTTCCCTCCGTCACAAACTGAAAATTTTGGGTGATATTTTCTATTAAAATTTTGGGTGATATTTTCTAGTATAGTAATTTCCCTATAAAGAAGCATGGCGGGTGAGGAACGAGTTGCATAAAGGGGGCATTTTTGATAACGATGAGAGAGAAGCCGTAAAACGGACAAAAAATCGCGCCTTCCGGTCTATATTGGAGGCGTGAGAAAACAAATCGATGCGCTGGGCTTTCACTCGAGTCACCGGTCGCACAGGGAAGTCAGCCTTCGGGAGGTTATCGTATGACGCACGCATTCCGTGTCGCCAGCTCATCGTCCATTTCACTGCGATCCATTTCATTGCGGTACATTTCGTTGCGATCCATGGCATTGCATCTGTTCGCTGCTTTATTGATGGCGAGCAGCATTGCGATGCAAGCAGAAGCTTCTCGTATTCGCCACCGGCCTCATACGCTTCTGCGCAGCATACATACTGCGCCGATGGACATCAGTTCGGAACTGATCATCGATGCCCGCACCGGTGAAGTGCTGCATGCCAAGGACGCTTCAGCGCAGCGCTATCCAGCATCGCTTACCAAGATGATGACGCTGTATCTAACCTTCGATGCTTTAAAAGCGGGTAAGATGCGGTTGAATCAACAACTGCCGATCAGCACGCATGCCGCTTCCATGCCGGCCACCAATCTAGCGCTCAGACCAGGCAGTTATCTACCCGTGGAAACGGCCATCAAAGCATTGGTCGTGCGTTCGGCGAACGATGCGGCGGTAGTGCTGGGCGAGGCGCTGGGCGGCAGCGAGCCGCAATTCGCCGAGCTGATGACGCGCAAGGCGCGCCAACTAGGCATGAACGGCACCGTGTTTAAAAACGCTTCCGGCCTGCCGAACATCGAGCAGCATACCACGGCACGGGATCTGGCGGTGCTGGCGCTGGCGCTGAACAAGCATTTCCCCCAATATTACAGTTACTTCAAAACCACCGAATTCGTTTTCAACGGCAAGAACTACACCACGCACAACCGCGTGCTGCTGAAATATCCCGGCTGCGACGGGCTGAAAACGGGGTTCATCAACGCGTCCGGTTTCAATCTCGTTTCCGCCGTGCATCGCAACAACCGCTATCTCGTCGGCGTCGTCATGGGCTCGCCTACCTGGGCCAGCCGCGATCGGCACATGATGGATCTATTCGATCAGGCCTTGGGCATTCACGGCGCACCAATGAGCGTGATCGGCAATACAGGCCGGGTCGGCGTCTCGAAAACGGCGCATGCCGTCTCCGAAATTGCGGTTGCCGCCCCGAAATCCGGCAGCAATGCCGTAAGCCAGAACGTCGCGAAAGCGGAGATCGTAAGCCAGGAACCCGTGATGGAGGCGGAAGCGCAGGGGGACACGGATAAAACCGAAACGGTGCTCACCACTGCCGCTGTTGTATTGCCTGCACCGAAAGCGATCGCGCTTGCCCCGCCTGCTTCTGTTTCCGCCCGTGTGATCAGCGCGTCTGTCAGCCAAGCACAAACATTGGATGCGCAGTTGAATCGCAGCCGGGCGGGCGGTGTGCAGGTGGCCATGCAATCCAGTCCCGCTGCTTTCTCGGCGGCCGCCGGGGCAGGGTGGGGGATTCAGGTCGGGGCCTATGCCAAAGCCGCCGAGGCCCAGGCCGCCGCCCGCAAAGTGCAGATGCACCTGCCCACCGAGCTTTCCCACGCCCAGGCCCAGGCCGTCTCCGACAGCAGCGGCCTGGTACAGCGCGCCCGCCTGGGTGGCCTAAGCGAGCAGGAAGCCCGCAACGCCTGCCGCAAGCTGGTGCAGGAACGCGAGGCGTGTTTCGTGTTTCAGGCGAATTGAGATATTATGACTACCAGCGTCAATGGTATCGGAACGACCATAGCGCCCATGCCAAAGCAGGGTGAAGAGCGATTGTCCGTCATATGGTGCATCTTTGGCCATATGCCATTGTATCCGTTGGCATGGGTAATGGTGCGCGGCGAGGGCAGTTCCGTTTATACTCTATTCTCCAAAAGCAATCGTGCCGAAGCCATTGGCCTTTATGGCGGCGATGTCGTGCGTCAGGCAACTTGGGAAAGTTTTCGAGCGCTTTCCGGCAGATTTCTTTTGATGATGGGCATACTGGTGGTCATTTATGCTATCTTCAAATAATCATCAGGCTAATGCCGCCCAGACCGAAAAAAACCCTGCTCACCGAGCAGGGTTTTTTCTGAAATGGTTTTCGTTACCATTTCAAGAGCGCGAACCGATGTTTGTATATGTATTTAAACAAATACAAACACCCCAGAAAGAGCGCTGCGTACCCATACAACAAGGGTCCGTAGTCATTCTCTGTTACCATGTCGATAACGGTGCTACCGGCTGTGTAAGCCAGGAGGATGATGCAAACGATCAACACACAGGCATACACAAAAAGCAACTTTCTCATGGCTGTTTTTGTTAAGCTCTCATCACCATCCTTGTTCAACCGCGAGAGCGACTGCATTGAACAAGTAATGCCGTTCATTCGAAGTGAATGATCGACAGTATCCAACCGGAAACGCCGTGAACCTGTCATAAGTTGATGACGGTTTGATGACGTATCTTAAAGTCATCTATGCACGCATCCTTGACTTCGCGGCGTTCGAGCCAATAATGCGCCTTTGCGCTTCGGAGTCCAAGTGACCGACCCATCCCCCATCCTGCCCGTCTATCGCCGCAGCGCCATTTCCATGGTGCGCGGGGAAGGGGTGTGGCTGTTCGATGAAACCGGGAAGCGCTATCTCGATTTCGCTGCGGGCATTGCGGTCAATGCGCTGGGGCATAACCATCCGCGCGTCACCGCCGCTTTGCAGGCGCAGGTCAGGCAGTTGTGGCATTGCTCGAATTATTTTACCCATCCCGGGCTGGAAGCCGCGTCCCAGCGGCTGGTGGATCTCAGCGATTTCGCGCATTCGGTCTTCTTTTCCTCTTCCGGTGCGGAAGCGAACGAGGCGGGGATCAAGTTCATCCGCAAGGCGATGGATCATCGCGGCGAGCCGGACCGTTTCCGCATCATCACCATGGCCGGCGGTTTTCATGGCCGCACCATGGCCTGCATCTCCGCCTGCCAGAGCCCACGCGCCACGCAGGGATACGGCCCGCTGCTCGATGGGTTCGACCAGGTGCCATTCCATGATCTGGCCGCGCTGGAAGCCTCCATCGGGCCGCAGACGGCGGGCATTCTGCTTGAGCCGATTCAGGGCGAAGGTGGCGTGCATGTGCATTCCGCCGCCTATCTGCAAGGCGCGCGTGCCTTGGCCGACAAGCACGGATTGATCCTGTGGTTCGACGAAGTGCAATGCGGCCTGGGCCGCACGGGTAGCCTGTTCTGCTACCAGGATGCGGGCATGCGGCCGGATATGCTGACCATTGCCAAGGGCTTGGGCAACGGTTTTCCGGTGGCCGCCACTTTGGTGACCGAAGCGATTGCGAGCGCGCTGACGCCGGGCTGCCACGGCTCCACCTTCGGCAGCAACCCGCTGGCCATGGCGGTGGTGGGGGCGGTGCTGGAAGAATTGGCAAGCCCCGCCTTGCTCGCGAATGTGCGGCGCGTGGGGGAACATTTCGGCGAGGGCCTGCGCGCGCTAGCCGCCGCCCATCCGAGCCTGCTTGCGGAAGCGCGCGGGCTGGGGCTGATGCAGGGGCTGCAAACCCGCATCTCCGCCTTCGCACTGAACGAAAAGCTGCGTGCGGCGGGTTTGCTCGTCGTACCGGCGGGGGAAAGCGTGTTGCGCCTGCTGCCGCCTTTGATTATTACAGAAGCGGACGCCGACGCGGCGCTCGCGATCCTGCATCGCGTATGCGGGGAATGGGAGTAGAGGGAATGGGCGTAGAATTGGCCATGGCGAATCCGGTGGTGAAAAACGATGCAAAGGCGGTGCGCCACCTCATCTGCCTGCGCGACATTCCCGCCGCCGACCTGCGCCGCATCATCGACACGGCGGCGGACGTGAAGGCGCGCTTCAAGCGCGGCGAGAAATACGCGCCCCTGGCCGGTAAGGCGATGGCGATGATCTTCGAGAAACCCAGCACGCGCACGCGCATCTCCTTCGAGGTCGGCATGTTCGACTTAGGCATCCATGTGGTGCCGCTCAGCGCGCGCGACATGCAGCTCGGCCGGGGCGAAACGATCGCCGATACCGCGCGCGTGCTCAGCCGCTACGTCGATTGCATACTGATTCGTACGGACAAACATTCCAAACTTTTGGAGCTGGCCGAGGCGGGCCATGTGCCGATCATCAACGGCCTGACGGATTACAACCATCCCTGCCAGATTCTGGCAGATATCCTCACCTTCGAAGAGCATCGCGGCCCCATCGCGGGCAAGATTTTGGCCTGGGTGGGAGATGGCAACAATGTGGCCAACAGCTTCATCTCCGCCGCGCCGAAATTCAATTTCAAGCTGCGCATCGCCACTCCGGCGGGGCTGGAGCCGGATGCCGAGTTGCTCGCCTGGGCCCGATCCGAAGGCGCAGAAGTGACCTTGAGCACCGACCCGGCGGAGGCCGTGCGCGGCGCGGATGCGGTGATTACCGATACCTGGGTCTCGATGGGGGATGAGGATGCCGAGGCGCGCATGAAGCTGCTCGCACCCTATCGCGTGGATGCCGCTTTGATGGCGCAAGCCGCGCCGAATGCGCTTTTCCTGCATTGCCTGCCCGCCCATCGCGGCGAAGAGGTGACCGCCGACATCATCGATGGCCCGCAATCGGTGGTGTGGGACGAAGCCGAAAACCGCCTGCATGCACAGAAGGGCGCCGTGCTTTGGTGCTTCGGCGTGATCTAGGGATTCAGGCGGTCGGCCAGGGCGATTAGAAGGTTTTCCGCTCTGCCGCGCCTTCGGCAATCAGTTCGTCCATGGTCACGAATTCGTAGCCATCCGCTTGGCGTTTGATGATGGTGCGTTCCACGGCTTCCAGTGTGCCGGGACGTTCGGGGTCGCCCGCTTCGCTGCCGTCGTGAAACAAAATGATCGAGCCGGGGCCGCCCCAGGTGGCGGCGGGTTCCACCAGCTTGTCGACATCTTGCGTTTGCCAGTCCAGACCGCCGACATCCCACGTCACGTTGGTCTTGTTCCGCTTCCACAGCTCGTAAGGAAGAATCAGGAATTTCTCGCCGAAAGGAGAGCGGAAGAGAATGTCTCCCCGATAGCCGATGCTGCGGATCAGCGCGTCCGTGCGGTCGATCTCCTGCGCGGTGAAAGCGGGGGTCTGCCACACCATATGCTGGTGCGAATAGGTATGGTTGCCGATCTGGTGGCCGCCTTCCAGCACGGCCCGCGCCAGTTCGGGGTGCGCTTCGATATGGCGGCCCATCATGAAGAAAGTGGCATGCACATGGTGGCGCGCCAGCACGGCGAGAATATTGCGCGTATTTGCCACGCCCGGCCCGTCATCGAAGGTCAGGGCGATCAGTTTCTTCTGCATCGGCACATGGCTGACCAGCGTGCCCATCAGCTGAAGATCGGGGCGGCGGTGATAATCGTCGTACCACTTCCAGGCCTGCTGCGCGGCAAGCACCAAAAAAATCATGAGCGCGATGCGGCGCAGGGCGGTGTTTTGATGCGATGTCCGCGAATGCGTTTTCATAGGCGGCGTTTTTCAAAAGTTGCATCGAACACGGCGGGGATTTCCACCACGCGCAAGCCGAAAGTTTCGAAGAAGATCAGAGTAGAGTAATGCAGATTCTCGTCTACGCATAAAATGCCGTTCAGCGCGTTGCCCAATTGTTCGCGCAAACGGATGGACAAAGCGTGCCGTACCATCCAGAAGGCGGCTTCCTGCCACCAAGGCAGTTTCGTGGCATGTTCGAAACGCCGCTTGCCCAAGGTCAATAGCCAGCGGCCAGCCATACGGTCGATGCCGTCGGATTGGATGAGCAACAAATTTTCCATGCGCGCATGCAGGCGGTGCAGATAACCTGAATCGGCAATCAGCAATTGCGGCTGCAGCAAGCGAAAATGCTGTGTATCTTCCAGATCCGGCCCGAGGTAATCGAGCGATCCGTCCAGCGTCAACGCCAGCATTTGTGTCGCGGTGAAGGCGCTCGAATCGCCGATGCTGGGATAAACCAGAATGGGCGCGCCGGGCGGCAGATCGATATTCGCTTCCAGCAACAGGCGCGTCAGGCGTTGGCAGATATCCAGCAACTCGCCGTGGGTTTTCATGGTGAGATTGACACCCCGACGGATGCCGTCTTCGTCCAGTTGCGGAGTGCCGATGATGAGGGCGGCGTCTTCCTTGCGCGTGGCCTGCAGCATCTGCGGGGTCTGATCGGGCAGGGCGCGGCCACGGCGGATCAGCTCATCCAAGGTCAGCGTGGTCACATGCTTGTTGGTGGGCAGGGAAACAGGGCCGCGCAGACCGATGACATAATGCATCTCGCCCATGCCGCTGGCTTCGCCGATGAAGGGCAGGGCCTGAGCTGCGGTTTCCACCAGCAGCACGCTGCAATGGCTCTGGCGCAACAGGGTTAACCGTTCTTCCTGGGTCATTTCTTCCGGCATCGCCACGGTGGTGATGCCGAGCAATGCATGCGCCAGCATGACCAGCAGTCGCATTTCGTTCGGGGTGCCGAGCATGGCAATCCGCGCCCCGCGCGCAATATGTACCGCCTTCAACCCACGCGCGTAGGATGCGATCCATTCTGCCGCCTCATTGCGGCTGTAAGGCACCAGACGATGCCCATCGCGCCGCCAGAGCAACGGCAGGCCGCGTGCTTTCAGCGCCTGCTCGAAAAAGAGCTGAGCGATGGTATTGTGATTGGCCGCGGGAACGATGGGGGGCATGAACGGAAATAAAAAAGAGATGCATTCCAGGCAAGCCCAAGCATGAAGCCACAGGCATGACAAGAGCCCGAAGGCAGGATAGACTACCACGCCAAGACGCGATCGCAATCATCACTTCCGGATATTCCCCGCATGCCCAAAGTCCCTGCCCAGAAAGACGGCCAGAAAGCCAGCCCTGCCTCCAAGCAAGCGGCAGCCAAGAAAACACCAGCCAAGAAATCCTCGCCGAAAAAAGCGGTAAGCACACCGGGCACAGCCAGCCTGCCGGTGTGGGATCTCACGCATCTTTATCCCGCCATGCAATCCCCCGAGCTACAGGCGGACAAAGAGCGCTATGTGCGCGACGCGGCCGGATTCGCCAGGAAATATCGCGGCAAGATCGTGACGCTGGATGCGAAGGGATTATTGAAGGTGATTCGCGATTACGAAAACCTCGCCGAATTGGGCGGGCGTCTGGGCACCTATGCGGGGTTGCTGCAGGCATCCGATTTGTCGGATGTCGAGATCGGGCGGTTCAAGCAGACGCTTGAGGAAACGCTGACCACCGCGGGCAGCGCGCTGGTTTTCTTCGGCCTGGAGATCAACCAGATCGACGATGCGCGGATGACGGAGCTGCTGCGCGACAAGGGCCTGGGGAAATATGCACCCTTCCTGCGCGATGTGCGCGCCTATCTGCCGTACCAATTGAGCGAGGAAGTCGAGAAAGTACTGGTCGAGAAATCCGTCACTACTTCCGCCTGGGTGCGTTTGTTCGACGAGACGATGGGTGCGATGCGTTTCGAGTTCAAGGGCAAGAAGCTGGGCACCGAGGCCATCCTCGACAAATTCGCCTCCCCCAAGCCGGAAGAGCGCCGCGAAGCCGCGAAGGTGTTCTCCAAAGGTCTGGCCGAGCAGGAAAAGATGCTTACCCTCATCACCAACACCCTGGCCAAGGACAAGGCGGTGGAGGATGAATTGCGCGGCTACAAGCGCCCGATCTCCAGCCGCAATCTAGGCAACTTCGTGGAAGACGAAGTGGTGGATGCGCTGATGCAGGCGGTGCGCGATTCCTATCCCAGCCTCTCGCATCGCTACTACAAGCTCAAAGCGGGATGGATGGGCAAGAAGGTGATGGATTACTGGGACCGCAACGCCCCGCTGCCCGGCAGCGTGGATACGCGCTATTCCTGGGATCAGGCGAAAGAGATCGTGCTGACGGCTTACGGGGATTTTTCGCCCGAGCTGGCCGAGATCGGGGCGCGTTTCTTCGATGAAAACTGGATCGACGCGCAGCCCCGCCCGAGCAAATATCCCGGCGCTTTTTCCCACCCCGCCGTGCCCAGCGTGCACCCCTATATTCTGCAGCATTACCAGGGCAAAAACCGCGACGTGATGACGCTGGCGCATGAACTCGGCCATGGCATCCACCAAGTGCTGGCCTCCAAGCAAGGCACATTGCTTTCGGATACGCCGCTGACCTTGGCCGAAACCGCTTCCGTCTTCGGCGAGCAACTCGCTTTCCGGGCGCTGCTCAGCCGCGAGAAAAACGCCACCAAGCGCCGCCGCATGATCGCGGGCAAAGTGGAAGACATGCTGAATACCGTGGTGCGCCAGGTGGCGTTCTGCGATTTCGAAGTGCGGCTGCACGATGCGCGCAGGCAGGGCGAGCTGACGCCTGAGGCCATCGGCGACATCTGGATGCAGGTGCAGAAGGAATCCCTCGGCTCCGCCTTCCGCTTCGCGCCCGAATATCGCAGCTACTGGGCCTACATTCCCCACTTCGTACATACGCCGTTCTACGTCTATGCCTATGCCTTCGGGGATTGTTTGGTGAATGCGCTCTATGGCGTGTATCAGCAGGAAGAAGCGCGCGGCAAGGGCACGGATTTCGCGAAGAAATATCGCACCATGCTGGCCGCAGGCGGCACCTTGCGCCACCGCGAACTGCTCAAGCCCTTCGGGCTGGATGCGAGCAAACCGGATTTCTGGGCCAAGGGCCTGAAAGTGATTTCCGACTTCATCGACGAGCTGGAGGAATAGCCGTCGCGGCTAGATGCACACATGGTGCGAGACATCGGGCTCGCCGTCGCGTTGGTCGATCTGCTGGGAGAGGCTCATGCCCACTTGCATGAAAGCCAGGGCCACGTCGCGTTCGGAAAAACCGGTCTCGATCATCACCCGGCTGAAATGTTCGGCCATCTCGCGCGTGCGCGCCGTTTCCCGGCGGTCTTTCGACGCTCCGTGGAAATAGGCCGGTAAGTCGCGGGGTGGGTGCATCACAGTTTCAACCTTCATGGTCGGACGATCACTTCCTTAGAAATTAGCAAAGTTTGTATCAGCAGAATATGAAGCTTTGGTTACAATTTGATTAAAATGCGTTTACGTATAAACTCAAGTGCTTAACGTCTCGCCGCCCGATCGACCTGTGGTGCAGGATGGTTGAGGACGGCGATGGCCGCCAATTTTTCCAAGCGCCGGAAATCTTCGATCATCAGATTCAACATCTGACTTTCCCTCTGGTATTCCTCTTGATTTCCAGCCTGTGGGGTTTCCCTGAGGGCCTCTTCCAGCGGTTTGCGCAATATTTCCACACAAGCGGCCAGATTGGTTTGGTTCAGCGAGAAAGTTTCGTGCAAATGCTCATCGAACTGCTGCTCGTGGCCCATCATCAGGTTTCGGTAATCATATAATACCTTGCCGACAGTCTGATCCTTGCGCGCATCTTCATAGCTATGGTCAAACCGTTCTTTCACAAGGGCGAACATTTCAGCCTTCTCCGCCGCCAGGCGGTCCAGGCGCGCATGCACATGAAACAACACGCTACTGGTTTCGTTCAGATGGCGATGCAGCCACTCCGCATCTTTGCGCAAATGGATGACATAGGTCGAAGGCAGGGTAAGAAATGCATTGGGCATGACGGGCCTCGATAGAGCAAAAGCGGCGCTATTCTAATGGCGAATCATGGCAGAAATATGACGGTCCGCGCGCGGCCAGCCCATCATGCAATACGCGGCACAAAGTCTCGAGTTCCTCCGCCCCGATGGTGAGCGCGGGGGTGAGATAGACGACATCCTCCAGCGGGCGGATGTAACAGCCGCGCTCGGCGAAGCTTGCGCGCAATGCGGTGCGATCGATCGCTTCGGGGCGCAGTTGCACCACGCCGATGGCGCCTTTCACCCGCACATCCACCACATCCGGCAGATCCCAGCAGGCGGCCAAAGCCTCGGTGAGGTGGGTTTCGATGGCGGCGACCTGCTCCAGCCGGGGTTCGGTGGCGAAGAGGTCGAGCGAGGCGAGGGCGGCGGCGCAGGCCAGTGCGTTGCCCATATAGGTCGGGCCATGCATCAACGCGGCTTCGGGATCGTCGCTCCAGAAAGCATCGAACATTTCGGCGCTGGCCAGGGTGGCGGCCAAAGTCAGGGTGCCGCCGGTGAGGGCTTTGCCAAGGGTCAGGATATCCGGCACGATGCCCGCCTGCTGGCAGGCAAACAAGCTGCCGGTGCGCCCGAATCCGGTGGCGATTTCGTCGGCGATGAAGAGCAGACCGTGGGATTTGACGATGCGGTGCAGCGCTTCGAGCAGTTCCGGTGCATGGAAACGCATGCCCCCCGCACCCTGCACCAATGGCTCGATAATGACGCCCGCGAGGGATTGGCCCATCGCATGCAGGTAATGGTCGAAATCGCGCAAAGCTTCCGCGCTATGCGGCAAATCGATGATGTTCTGCGCGCGGGTAAGGGCGCCGAAGGCGCGGTGGTAGTTCTGCTCGGGGTCCGAAACCCCCATCGCCCCGAAAGTGTCGCCGTGATAACCATGGCGGAAGGCGACGAAGCGCTGCCGCTGAGGCTGGCCGTGGTTGCGCCAATATTGCAGCGCCATTTTCAAGGCGACTTCTACGGCGACCGAGCCGGAATCGACGAAGAAGACGCGGCTCATGCCGGTGAGATGCGCCAACCGCGCGGCAAGCGTCACCGCCCCTTCATGCACCAGCCCGCCCAGCATCACATGCGGCATGATTTCCGCCTGCGCCCGTATGGCGGCGATGAGCGCGGGATGGTTGTAGCCATGACAAGCCGTCCACCAACTCGCCACCCCATCGATCAGCGCACGCCCATCCGCCAGATGGATACGGCTGCCCTGCGTGCCGATAACGGCCAAAGGCGCAGGCGCGTGTTTCATCTGCGTATAGGGCAGCCACAGATGGTCGGTGGTGTGGGAAGTCCAGTCGGGTGCATGTGGCATCTAATCCTCTCCCTCCGCTTCGCTCCACCCTCTCCCTTCCAGGGAGAGGGGATTGTTTACTCCCTCTCCCTGGAAGGGAGAGGGTCGGGGAGAGGGTTTGGTTGGATTGAGCGCAGACAGAATTTGTTCGAGCACGGCATCTGTCTGTTTCAACGCTTCGTCGTTCCAGAAACGCAGAACCCGGAACCCCTGACGGTTTAAATAAGCAGTGCGGGCATCATCATATTCCTGATTTTCCGCATGCTGCCCGCCAACGAATTCGATGATCAACTTGCGTTTCAGGCATACGAAATCGACCACATAGCGGCCGATGGGACGTTGTCGGCGGAAATGATATTCCGCAAATCGTTTGGCACGCAGCAGATACCAATAACGCAATTCAACATCCGTTAGCTGCTGCCGCAACCTCTGCGCGACTGCGCTCACGCGCAAGCCGCTTGCGTGGCTCCCTGCGCATGCAGGCCCAGGCGCTCGAACAGATCGCGGTCGCGCGCGGCTTGGGGGTTCGCGGTGGTGAGGAGGGTGTCGCCGTAGAAGATGGAGTTGGCGCCCGCCAGAAAGCACATGGCCTGCAGCGCGTCGTCCATCGTTTCCCGGCCTGCGGAGAGGCGGACGTACGAACGCGGCATGAGGATGCGGGCGACGGCGATGGTGCGGACGAATTCGAGGGGGTCGAGCGCGGGCACGTCGCTCAGCGCGGTGCCTTCCACCTGCACCAGCAGATTGATCGGCACCGATTCGGGCGGCTTGGGCATGGCGGCCAAAGTGGCGAGTAATCCCGCCCGGTCTTCCCGCGCCTCGCCCATGCCGACGATGCCGCCGCAGCAGACATTCATCCCCGCTTCGCGCACATGTTCCAGCGTGTCCAGCCGGTCGCCGTAAGTGCGGGTGGTGATGATTTCGGGGTAATATTCTTCTGAGGTGTCGAGATTGTGGTTGTAGTAATCCAGGCCCGCCTGTTTCAAGCGCTGGGCCTGTTCGGCTTCCAGCATGCCGAAAGTGCCGCAGGTTTCCATGCCCAGGGCCTTCACGCCTTCGATCAGGGTGCAGAGTTTGTCCATGTCACGCGCTTTCGGGCTGCGCCAGGCGGCGCCCATGCAGAAACGCGTAGCACCGCTTTCCTTGGCGCGTTTGGCGGCTTCCAGCACCGGGGCGGGGTCCATGAGCTTTTCGGCTTTCACGCCGGTCTCGAATTGCGCGCTTTGCGGGCAATAGGCGCAATCTTCGGCGCAGCCGCCGGTTTTGATCGAAAGCAGCGTGGAAAGCTGCACTTCGTTCGGGTTGAAATGCTGGCGATGCACGCTTTGCGCCTGGTGCAGCAGATCCATCATCGGCAGCGCGAACAACGCCAGCGCTTCGGCGCGGCGGGAGGCGACGGGCACGACAGCGGTTTGACGCGGGGGCATAGCTAAGCTAGCAGACATACAGGTAAAACTTTCGCAATGACGCCGCGCCCACACGGGGCAGGGCCGTGATTCCTTTTTCTCGCTCCACTCTTATCCCATCACTCCCCCAGATGCCAAGCCGTATGCCAACTTTGGCCACCTATGCCCAAGCCGAACTGGCCGCCCTGGCGGCGGAGGGGCGCGCGCGCGCTTTGCGCCCGGCAGTGATCGAGCAGGGTGCTTATCTGGTGCGGGAAGGCAGGCGGTTGCTGAATTTCGCGGGCAATGATTATCTGGGCCTCAGCCAGCATCCACGCGTGATCGCGGCATTGGCCGGGGCGCGGGCGGGGGCGGCGTCTTCGCGGCTGGTGGTGGGCGATCATGCGGGCTATGCGCCATTGGAAGAAGCGCTGGCCGTGCATCATGGCCAACAGGCGGCGCTGGTTTTCTCGAGCGGCTATGCGGCCAATCTGGGCGTGATTTCGGCTTTGGCCGGTGCAGGGGATTTGATTTTGGCGGACCGGCTTTCGCATGCCTCATTGCTGGATGGGGCGCGGCTTTCCGGGGCCACCCTGAAACGCTTCGCGCATAACGATGTGGCGCATGCCGAGAAATTGCTGGCGCAGCACCGAGGCTCGTATGCGCAATGCTGGCTGATGACGGAGGCGATTTTCAGCATGGATGGCGATGCGGCGTCATTGGTCGAACTCGCCGATCTGGCCCGGCGGCAGGATGCTTGGTTGCTGGTGGATGCGGCGCATGCGCTGGTGCCGCTCGATATGGTGCCGGATGTGCTCATCGGCACCCTCTCGAAATCCCTGGGCGGAGTGGGCGGGTATGCGGCTTCCTGCCGCCCGGTCATCGATCTGCTCATCGCCAGCGCGCGGTCGCTGATCTTTTCCACCGGCTTGCCGCCGGGGAATGTGGCGGCGGCGCATGTGGCACTGGAGATCGCGCAGGCGGAACCGCAGCGCGCGGCGACGGCGCACGCGCATGCCTGCCGTTTCGCCGCACGCCTGGGCCTGCCCTTGCCCGCCGCCGCCATCGTGCCGGTTCCGGTGGGGGAGAATATGGCGGCGCTGCAATGGAGCAGGGCGTTGGAGATGCAGGGTTTCGCCGTACCCGCCATTCGCCCACCCACCGTGCCGACGGGCACTGCGCGGCTGCGCGCAAGTTTCAGTGCGCTGCACGAGACGGCGGATGTCGATGCGCTGGCGGATGCGATGCAGGAAGTGCGGAGCATGGCATGCTGATCTGGTGTTTTAGCGGCTGGGGCCAGCCGACGGACGGGCTGCACGGGCTCTTCCCCGAGGCGCGCCACATTGCCTATTCGGAACATACGCCCGAAACATGGCGGGATGCTTTGCCGCCCGAGACGCCGGATCTCATCCTCGGCTGGTCGCTGGGTGGGCAGATGGCGGTGCGGGCGGTGTTGGAGATGGGTGTGCTTCCGCGCGCCTTGGTGCTGCTGGGCGCGCCCTGGCGCTTCGTCGCCGCACCGGAATGGCCGCATGGCATGGGGCGCGCGACCTATGAACTTTTCCGCCAGAATTACGCCACCCAGCCCGAACGCACGGCGCGCCGCTTCGCGCATCTCATCGCACAGGGCGATGCGCATGCCATACGTATCGCCAACGAACAGGAGGCGCATTTTCCGGTGATGGCGGATAAAACGCGCTGGCTGCCTTGGCTTGATGCATTGGGGGCGTGGGCACCGGAGGCGGTGGACGCTTTGCCGCCCACTTTGATCGTGCATGGAATGCGGGACGGCATCGTTTCGGCGGTGCAGGCGACGCAGTGGGAAAAGAATGTGATGCAATCGGAATTGCATTTATGGGAAGAATGCGGACATGCACCGCATCTACACGATGCCGAGCGACTGCGCGATCTTGCGCTTTCTTGGGGAGCGCGCCATGCGCGATAATATCGCACGCGATTTCGGTGCCGCCGCCGAATATTACGACGCCCAAGCCGAATTGCAGCGCCGCATGGGCGCTGATCTGGCGGGACTGGCGGGGGCATTGCTCAGCGCGCAACCGCATCCGGTGGTGCTGGATGCGGGATGCGGTACGGGCCGTTTGCTGGCCGCACTCGCGCGCCGCCGACCGGGCTGGAAATTGATCGGGGTGGATTTGGCCGAGGGCATGTGCGCACAGGCCCGGCATCAGGCAACGAGCGCCACTATTCTCTGCGCGGACATGGGAGTGCTGCCGGTGGCAAACGGTGCCTTGCATGGCATTTTGAGCACCGCCGCCCTGCAATGGGCCGAACACCCTGCGCCTGTATTCGCAGAATGGGCCCGCGTGTTGCGCCCCGGCGGCGTAGCGGTGGTTTCTACCTTCGGCCCCGGCACATTGCGTGAACTGGCCGCCGCCTTCGCGGCGGTGGACGGATGGCCGCATCTACATCCTTTCCCCACGCGCGAAACCTTGATCACCGCCGCGCAAGCCTGCGGCTTGACCCCATTGCAGGTAGAGCGGCGGATGGAAGAAATGAGCTACCCCAGCGTGGCGGCTCTGATGCGGCATCTCAAAGCCATCGGCGCGCGCAACAAACGCCCAGACCGCCGGCGCGGATTGTTCACGCCGCGCATGCTTTCCGCCGTGGAATCGGCTTATGTGCGCCCCGTGCCGGGCAGTATTCTCGCCAGTTGGGAAGTGCTCAATTTCGTGCTGCGGAGGGAAGGGTGAGCCTGTTCGTCTCGGGCACCGGTACAGATGTGGGAAAAACGCTGGTAACGGCAGCTTTGGCATGGCAACTCGGCAAACCATGGCGCGCTTTGAAACCGCTGGCCAGTGGTGTGGTGCCGCAAGATACGAACAGCGATCCTTCCATTCTGGCGCGCGCGCAAAAACTGCCTGTTGCGGATATCTGCCTGCATGCTCTGCGCGCCCCCGTTGCGCCGGATCGTGCGGCGGAAATGGAAGGCGTCATTTTGCTTTGGCAGGAGATCGTGGATTTCTGCGAGGGGGAAAAAATCCTGGTGGAAGGCGCGGGCGGTTTGTATTCCCCGCTGACCGCCACGCACACCAATGCGGATCTGGCGCGGGCGCTCGATATTCCGGTGCTTCTCGTGGCGCATACCATGCTCGGCACCTTGTCGCAGGTGATCGCCACTTTGCGCGCGGCGGAGGCGGACGGACTGCATGTCTGCGGGATCGTTCTTTCTCAAAGAATGGGGCAGGCAGCGCCCATAAAAGTCGCCGAGAGTCTGCGTGCCTTGCGTCCGGCCGCGCCGCCGTTTTTTCTGTTGTCCCATCTGCCGGGAACCGATGCATGGATGCGTGTGCCGGATATGCGGCAATGGCTTGGCGAAATCGGCGTAGGCGGCTAAGCTTGTCGCAGCAACGGGGGGGAACATCATGGCCTGGTACGACGACATCGAAGGTAAAGCCAACCGGGCACTGGACCGAGTAGAAAATTACGAACGCATGCGCAAGCAGCAGCGCCGCGAGCGCCGCCGCCGGATTGCCCTCTACGCCAGCGCCTCGCGGCGTTTGATGGCGCTGCTGGTGGATGTAATGATCGTCTATGTGCTGCTCGGCACCGTGCTGGGATTCATTGATCGATTGGTCGCGCCGTTGAATGTCGTGGAAGTGGCGCAGTTCGTGAACGACGGTTGGCACGGTATTCGGCAGGGCCGCTACAGCCCGGAGATGTTCGCCGGAGAATTCCTCCGTCGCGGCTACGTTCAGCAATTCCTCCTCAGCCAGTTCATACAGGTCGCTTTGCTCGGCGTGATGGTGGTGCCGATGCTATGGCGTTGGCAGGCCACTTTGGGCATGCGTCTGGTCGGGGTGCGCCTCTATGCGGCTGACCGTTTCACAAAACCCGGTCTCTTTGCGTGTCTGATGTTTTTCATGTGGGGCACGCTTACCTTGATGACCGGCTATCTCATCATCCCCTTCACCCGCGAACGCCGGGCCTTGCACGATCTATTGAGCGGCACGGCCGTCGTGCGTCGCAAGGAAGTCCGCGCGCGCGACGCTGCCCAGGCTTTGCTGGATGCGGATGCCTCTGCAGAGGCGGAAATCATCGCTCAGGCTGAAGCCAGGATCGTCGCTCGTAACGCGGAACAGGATCAAGACGGCTAAGCGGCCGATCGCAGGAGCGAATTAAATGAGCATATCGATCTGTTGATCTGTCAAGTTTCCAGGCACCAGCATCAAGGGAACCAGCAGACGATCGCCGAGTTGAGAAGCGAGCCAAGCAAGCAGTTGACCGCGGCCCTTGGCGCTGGGTTGTGCGCCGAGCACCAGCATGGTTACGTCCGGGTCTTCCTGCACGGCGGCCAGGATCGTTTCTCCCACACGGCCTTCTTTCAACGACAAAGTGGGGATGACACCGGCCACCTTCTGGCAATGTTCGGCGAGTTGCTGCATGAGTGCTTCCCCTTCTTGCCGCCGTTCTTCGCGCACAAGGTCAGAAACCGAAAACAGCGTCTGTATTTCCGATTCCGGTTCCATCACATGCATGATCTCAAGCACGCCACCGCGCCGCGCTGCCTTCAGACAAGCGAGCGTAAGGGCGATCTTCGATTCCGGTCGACGATCGACGCAAGCAAGAAATTTGCCGCGCGGCCATGGCGGCGTATCGGGCATTGCCAAGGCGGGAATCACTTCATGCATGGATAAACCTTTCAAGAAATGCCTCAGCCCACACGGCGGAAGGCGCGGTGCGCACCCCATCCGGCAAGCATGGCGAGGGCGACAGAGGCAAGGCCGTAAAGCAACGGAAAATCATGGGCGGCTTCGGAAAGTGCGGCTTCCAACCCACGTTTACGTACGCGGATGGGTACGGACTGGCTGGCGACGATGCCGCTGCCATCGAGTAGATAGACATCTGCCACGTAATTACCCGGTTGAATGCTATCGGGGAAAGAAAGTGCGGCTTTGAACAGGGTTTCACCGATGAAGCGCACGGGTGTTGTCTGTTCGCTGTATAGCAACTGCCGTGCTTTCTGTTCGCGCAGCGCCACACGGAAAGCGTCGAGTTCTCCTGAGCTGAGCGCGGCAGTGCGGGGGTCGCTTGTTTTGGCGGCCATACTCAGCGCACCCAGGCCCAGGCCCAATGCGCGGCGCAGATCGGGCGTCGTCAACAAATCGAGTGGGGCGGTGCTGTAGATCGCATAATAATGCGGTACATGCTGGAACTGCGCCTGCTTGCGCACCAGCCACATGCCGAAAACGCGCTCCTTTTTGCGCACGATGTAGGAAGCATCCGGCCCTCGCACGGCCACCACCACCTGCCCCACGCTGCCACGCGCGCCGAACAGGAAAAGGCGCGTGCCGCGAAAGTCGGAATTGATGGCGATCTTGTAGGCGGAAAGATCGGCGACCAGCGGTTTGGCGGCGAAGGCGGGCAGGGCGAAGAAGAGGGGGATGAGTAACGCGACGATCATTGTCATCCCGGCCTTGTGCCGGGATCCGGTGTGCAAACGCACTGGCAGAACGGGCCAACCACCGGATCCCGACACAAGGCCGGGATGATGGGAAAAGATGCGGAACAGAACACCCATCCTACAGCCTCGCCGCGATGACATCATACACATCCTCCGGCGGTATGAAGAGGCCGATGCCGAGGCGCAGCGCGACCAGCAGCACCATGGCGGCGAGCAGTGCGCGGATCATCTCCGGCTTCAGCCGCGCGCTCAATCGCGTGCCCAGTTGCGCGCCGATCACCCCGCCCGCCAGCAGCAAAGCCGCCAGCAGAATATCCACCGTCTGCGAGGAAACGGCGTGCAGAATCGTGGTCTGCGTAGTGACGAATAGAATCTGAAACAGGCTGGTGCCCACCACCATCGAGGTCGGCATGCCCAGCAGATAGATCATCGCCGGAATCATGAAAAATCCGCCGCCGATGCCCATCATGGAAACCAGCGTGCCCGCCAGCAGCCCGACCCCGATGGGCAAAAGCGCGCTGATGCGCACATCGGAGCGCGTGAAATGAATAACCCAGGGCAGATGGCGCAGCCACAGCGCCATGCGCACCCGCAGGCGTGAGCGTTTCTTGTGCCGCTCCGGCGTGAGCACGCCCGCCTCCAGCGCCTTCTGGCGTTTCAATGCGCGCCAGCTTTCCAGCCCCATCATGCCGCCGATGCTGCCGAGGAGGAAGACATAGAGCACCGAGATCACGAAATCGATCAGACCCGCACGCTGCAGCCAGTTGAACAGCCACACGCCCAGGCCGGAACCCACGATGCCGCCCGCCAGCAGCAGCCCGCCGATTTGGAAATCGACATTCCCGCGCTTGCGGTGGGTAAGAAAGCCCGAGAGCGAGGAGCCGATGATCTGGTTGGCCGAGCTGGCCACCGCCACGGGGGGCGAAATGCCCATGAAGATGAGCAGCGGCGTGGTGAGAAACCCGCCGCCCACCCCGAACAACCCCGATAAAATCCCCGTCAAAGTACCCAGCAGAATCACGCTGAAGATATTGACCGAGATTTCGGCGATGGGGAGGTAGATGTGCATCAAGTTTAGTCGCAAGTCGCAAGTCGCAAGTCGCAAGTCGCAAAGGCGGGCATGATGCACGAGGGGGGGAAGCTATCTTCCACCCTGTACCTTGCGACTTGCGACTTGCAACTTGCGACTACCACCTAATACGCCTTGAACTTGCCGAAATACCCGTTCACCTGGCGGTCCAGCTCGGTGGTCAGGCTGGCGAGCAGGGTTTGGGTGAGTTCATTGTAGGCCTTGTCCCGCTCATAAGGGCTCGCATCTTCGCGGATGCTTTTGCTGGCGCTGGCTTGCGCGCTGGCCTCGGCGGCGGCGAAGTTTTTCTCCGGGGTGAAGAGCTGCACACGCACGCGGGCATTGGTGTCCACGTTCCAGGCTTGTTCCTTGGTGAAGGCGCCCTCGATGCCGGTTTTCTTCGGCAGGGTTTTCTGGATGGCGGAGGCGTCGTCGATCGTCACCACCACGCGGTTCGGGCCGCCGACCGCAATGAGACGCTGATTCGCCCATTTACGGATCAGATCGGCGGGCGGATTGGGGAAACGGGTCTCGATCCGGTCGCCGAGGATGCCAGGTTTGGTGGTGGCCGATTGGCTGTTATCCACCACCTCGATGCTGCCCGCCTGCAGGCGGATCGGGGCTTGCGCGCTGTAATCCGGCGCGGGGAAATACACATCCGGCGTGGTTTGTGTGCAGGCGGCGAGGGAGACGCCAAGGCACAGGGTGGCGAGGCGGAGGGAAGGGAACATGGGCAACTCCTGTAGATGGCGATGACGCAAGCATAGTGCCCCAATGCGAGGATGCAACCATGGCCGCTTGGGACAAGACTTTTTTACGCCCCCGGCGCGGCCTTGCTGGGCAGTTTCGCATCCGGCGCGCGCACGTAGAGGGGCAGAGCCGGGGGGTATTCGTGACGGGCCAGACGCATAGCGGCGATATGAGCGACGATCCGCGCGCTCGGCAGGCCTGCGCGGCTTTGCAGTTTCTGCGCGCAATCCGGTAGCCAGCCGCGCAGGATAATCTCAGCATTCCCCGCCAAAGAAATCTCCGGCTGCGGCCAGACGGCAAGCCATTCGCGTATGCCCTCCGCATCCAGCAGCGCGGGTGCGCACATGGGCTGCCCGGCTGCGAAGATCTGGGCATACACCTGCCCGCGCATGGCGTCGATCGCTACCAACATCGGCATGTCGCCGCCTCCATGGGCCGTGGCTTCCAGCGTGCTCACCCCGATCAGCGGCAGCCCGGTGGCGAGCGCCAGCCCGCGCGCGGCGGCCAGCCCGATGCGGATGCCGGTGAAACTGCCCGGCCCGATGCCCACCGCCAGCGCGGAAAGCGTGGCGAAGCTTTCGCCCGCCCGCGCCAGCACCTGCTCTACCAAGGGCAGGGTTTCCTGCGCATTCGCATGAGCATGCGAGGCCTGCGCTTCGGCCACGCAGACGCCGTTCCGCAGCAGCGCAATGCTTGCCGCGCCCAGTCCCGTCTCGATCGCCAGAATGATGCTCATGCCCTCATACCTCTGCTGGGCCTTATGCCGCGATTCGGCCCATATCACAAGCGCAGGCTTACAGACATGGGCAGCATGCCCATGCTATCAACGAAGGCATTCCATTCCACGGAGTCCCCTATGCCCCAATCCCCCTTGTTCCCCGATTCCATCCGCCTCGCGCTCGACGCCTTGCCCAACTGGGATTTGACCGACGACCGCCAAGGCATTCGCGCCCGCTACACCTTCCCCGATTTCGCCCAGGCGCTGGATTTCGTGAACCGCGTGGGCGCGCTGGCCGAAACTGCCAACCACCACCCGGATTTTACCTTAGGCTGGGGGTATGTGACGCTGACGTTGAGCACCCATGACGCGGGTGGATTGACGGAAAGGGATGTAGCGATGGCGCAGGAGATTAAAATGCTGGTTGCTAACTCCTAAAACTAAATCGTCACGAATAATTAATAAAACTTCATAACGTCTGTTGTATAAGCATCGAAACTTTTTGTGGAGTATCGTATGCACCGTATCAGCAACCCTTCGACGTATTCGAAGCCTATCCAGCCCAAATCCAAGCCATTGGCGTCTTTGTCGCCGGAATTGGCGCGTGCCGTCGCGTTTATGAATCAAAGTATCGCGCGCAATGGACTTATGTTCGATTACGAAAGTGAGGCACACTCAGGTTTTTCGACAAGTTGGACAGAAACCAGCGAAGATGTTCTGCACACCACAATGCGAGGCACTGCGACATTTCATGACCTACCGCAAGCCGATGTAGATAAAATGGAATATAGTTTGTTCGACGCATTGTATGTCATTCATTATGATATGCTTGATCGGACATATGAAAAAGGAATTCGTATGAAAGGAGTAGGATACACGGAAAGTAATGCAGAGTTTCAGGCAGTGGATGAAAGTAAACAACCGGTTGGAGAAAAAGTTACATGCGCGGTCGATTTCTGCAGTTTGAAGGATGATGGAGGCCAAATTTGGGATATCGATGCAAACACCTACGAAGTTCGAGGCCTTCATCTACTCGCTCCTCTGGTACTAGCGGGAGTTAATCTGCCTGACCCAGTGCGTTTGCTTAAAGAAGCGCGAAACGATGAAGAAGTATGGTCCAGTCTTTCAGAAACCGCCAAGGAACGGTATCTTCCCATGCTCGATCGTCTGCAGAAGCAGGCAGGGGAACGCGGCATTTACTAAATTTTCTTTGAAGCGTTGGACGGAGGGATAAGCTATAATCAAAGCTGACTTCCATCAACCGGAGCCCGCATGCCGCAAACCCCCGCAGCCCCCGCCAGTCTTTCCCTGCGTTTCGACAATACCACGCTGCTTCCCCTTCTCTTCGGTACGGAGGACGCGCATTTGGGCAAGCTGGAAAAGGCCTTCGGGGTCGAGATTGCGAGCCGGGGGAATGTGCTGGCGATCACGGGCGCGGAACAGAAGAACGTGGAGGCCTGCAAGGAAGTGGTGCAGTCGCTCTATGCCAAGCTGCAGAAATCGGGCGACCTCAGCACCGGGCAGGTGGATGCGGAAATCCGCATGGAGCGCAACCCGCCCGCCGGCATGGGAAAAGATGCTTCGGGCAAGCGCGCCACCGTGCGCAAGCCGGTCTCGGACATCGCCATCCGCACCCTGAAAAAAACCATCCAGCCCTATTCGCATTCGCAAGCGGACTACATCCAGGCTTTGTACGATTACGAAATGGTCTTTGCCCTCGGGCCCGCGGGAACGGGAAAGACCTACATCGCCGTGGCGATGGCGGTGAACATGCTGATCAACCGCCAGGTAGAGCGCATCATCCTGTCGCGCCCTGCCGTGGAAGCGGGGGAGAAACTGGGCTTTCTGCCGGGGGATTTGAAGGACAAGATCGATCCCTACCTGCGCCCGCTCTATGACGCGCTCTTTGACATGATGCCTGCCGAGAAGGTGGAGCGGCACATGGAATCCGGCGAGATCGAAGTGGCACCGCTTGCCTTCATGCGCGGCCGCACGCTCTCCAACGCCTTCGTGATTCTCGACGAAGCGCAGAACAGCACACCGACCCAGATGAAGATGTTCCTTACCCGCATGGGTGAAAATTCGCGCATGGTCATCACCGGCGATTTGAGCCAGGTCGATCTGCCGCGCGACATCAAATCCGGCTTGGCAGATGCGGTGCGCAAGATCGAAGGCATCGACGGCATCAAGGTCACGCGCTTCGGCGACAAAGACGTAGTGCGCCACGATCTAGCCGCCAAAATCGTGCATGCCTACGAAGAATGGGACAAAGACAAGAAAACCACGACGCGCCGCGTGGACGATGTCTAAGCTGAAGGTCTCGGTTCAAGGGGTGACGAAGGAGTGGCGCGCCCACGCGCCGAATCTGCGCGCATTGGTAGCGCGCGCTGCGCAAGGGGCTTTCGCCGCCATCGAGACACATTCTCCTGCTTCCGTGACCGTCGCCCTTTCCGATGACGCGGAAGTACAAACTCTGAATCTACAATTCCGCAGTAAAGACAAACCCACCAATGTGCTCTCTTTCCCCAGTGGCGAATGGGATGACCCGCCTTCTCCCTCTGGGAGAAGGAGGAGCGAAGCGGAGGATGAGGGTCTCTCCGCAAGCGACGGACCCCAGCCGATAGACCCTCACCCAACCCTCTCCCAGGGGCAGAGGGCTTTAGCGAATCAGCTGCTGCCCTGGGATAAAAACATCGAGACCTTGCCGCCGCAATTGAAACAGCGCGCGCGCGATCTACGCCGCTCTCATACCAAAGCCGAATCGTTGCTTTGGTCACTTTTGCGCAACCGACAATTACTGAACGCCAAGTTCCGTCGTCAACATGCGATCGAACCTTACATCGCCGATTTTCTCTGCAGTGAAGCTATGCTCATCGTCGAATCAGATGGTGGACAGCACGGTGAAGAAAAGAACATCGTGAAAGATGCACGTCGGACGGCTTTTCTGGAAAAGAAAGGCTATCGCGTGCTGCGATTTTGGAACAACGAAGTCATGGAGAACATCGAAGGTGTGCTGGAGATAATTGCTGGCGCATTGAGCGTCTCTCTCCCTTTGGGAGAGAGAGCAGCGCAAGCCGAGAGTGAGGGTGCTTCAACAAGCGCCGAAGCCCAGCCGATAGACACTCATCCAACCCTCTCCCAGGGGCAGAGGGCTTTTATTGGCGATATCATCCTTGCGCGTGAAACCATCCAGCGCGAGGCGGTGGAGCAGGGAAAAACGGTTTCGGCGCATCTGCAGCATCTGGTGGTGCATGGGGTTTTGCACTTGCTGGGGTACGACCATGAGGTGGACGCCGAAGCCGAGGAGATGGAAGCGATTGAAATCGAAGTGCTAAAATCCTTGGGCATTGCCAACCCCTACATGCTATCCTAGATTCTCCTTCCCCCTCACTAATATATCAGGGTTATGCCCGCTTCTTCCGAATCCGCCCCGTCATCTTACGCTTTGGCGGAAGGCCCGTCTTTCGAACCTCCGAGTTCGACACCTCCCGAATCTCCGCGCGCGCCGCGCGTTTCGCTGATCGGCCGCCTGCGCGATCTGCTGGGCTTCAAGGCGCGCGAAGCTTCGCTGCGCGACATGCTGGAAGAAGTGCTGGAAGACCGCGAGGATCAAGGCCGCGAGTTGCAGGCCGAGGAGCGGGAATTGTTGCAGAACGTGCTGCATTTCGGCGAAACGACAGTGGCCGAAGTGATGGTGCCGAGCCCCGACATCATCGCCGTGGAATATGACGCGCCGTTCGAGGAAATCAAGCGCGTGGTCATGGAATCGCGCCATACCCGCCTGCCGGTCTACCGTGAAACGATCGATCAGATTTTGGGCTTTCTGCATGTGAAGGATCTGTTCGGGGTGGTCACCAGCCACCATGCATTCACGGTCGAATCCGCCTTGCGCCCGGTGCTGTTCGTGCCGCCCGGCATGCGCATTCTCGATCTGCTGGTGGAAATGAAGCGCTCGGCCAGCCACCTCGCCATCGTGATCGACGAATTCGGCGGCACGCGCGGGTTGCTCACGCTTGAGGATCTGTTCGAAGAAATCGTCGGCGATATTCAGGATGAGCACGACACGGAAGAAGACATCGCCCCCAGCCTGGAGTTCGCGGCGGACGGCACGCTGGAAGTGGATGCCAAAATACGTATCGACGAGCTGGACGAGGCCGTGGCGGAGGCGCTGCAACCGGAGGACGAATCGGAAGATTACGATACGTTGGGCGGCTTGGTCTTCTACCATACCGGCCATGTGCCCGAGATCGGCGAAGAGGTCGATCTGGCCAGCGGCTGGCGGGTGACGGTGCTGGATGCGGATGCACGCCGTGTGCTGCGCGTGCGCCTGAGCCGGCTCAGCGGTACGGAACGCTAAATTTCATGCATCATCCATTCGAATCCACGACCTCACCGTTTCTCGCTCGGCTGCCGCTATTGCGCGGTAAGCGGCGCAATGGTCTGCTTTTCGTGGCGGGACTGCTGGGGGCGGCGGCCTTCCCCCCGGTCGGCGCTTTGCCGCTGTTGCTGATCGGGCTGGGGCTGTTGCTCTTCCTGCTCGATGCCGCCCCCACCCGCCGCCGCGCCTTTGCGGATGGCTGGTGGTTCGCTTACGGCCTGAGTGTGGCGGGGATGTACTGGATCGGGCTATCCATGCTGGTGGATGCCGCCAAATTCGGCTGGATGATTCCCTTCGCCGTTTTCGGCCTCACCGCGGTGATTGCGATCTATGGCGGGCTCGCGACTTTGGCTGCCTGGATGGTGCCGGTGCGCGGATGGGCAAGGGTGGCGATGTTTGCATTGAGTTGGACGGGGGCGGAAGCGCTGCGCGGCACGCTGCTGAGCGGATTTCCGTGGAACTTATTGGGCGATGCGTGGTCGGGGACGGATCTGTTGCTGCAGCCGGCATCGTTGGTAGGCGTCTATGGTTTGAGCCTGCTGACTGCGTTGGCGGCTGGGGCGATCGCCTGGCCATTGTTGCCACGAGATTATCCCGCAAACGGGCCAAGCTGGCGGCAGGCGATGCTGGGCGCGGGCCTGTGTGCATCGTTGCTGCTGCCTGCTTTGCTATATAGCTGTGCGCGTCTGATCCTCGCGCCGGAAAGCGCCTCGGCCATGCAGCAGCAACCGGGCGTGGTGGTGCGGCTGGTGCAGCCCGCCATCCAGCAATCCCTGAAATGGGACCCGGCGCATGCGATGGAAACGGTGCGCAACCATCTGCTGCTTTCACGGCTGCAGAACAATCCCGCCCCCACCCATATCTTCTGGCCCGAAGCGGCGCTGCCTTTCCGCCTGGAGGAAACCCTGCCGCTGGTGCGCGACATTGCGCGGCTGACGCCGAAAAGCGGGCTGGTTATCACCGGCGGTGTTCGTGTGGCGCATGAAACACCGCAGGGCGAGATCTACAACAGCCTGCAATCGGTGGATACGAACGGGCAGGTGAAGAATTTGTACGACAAAACGCAACTGGTGCCCTTCGGCGAATTTGTGCCGCTGCGCCAATGGCTGCCGGTCGACAAGATCACCCCCGGCGCGCGGGATTTCGATCGCGGCCGCACGCATCAACTGGCCCACGCGCCCGGCCTGCCGGATTTCGCGCCGATGATCTGCTATGAGATCATCTTCCCCGGCTATGCGCGCCAGCAGGCTTTCCCGCAAGGAACCAACGCGCCGCATGCGCAATGGATTCTCAACGCGACGAATGACGCTTGGTTTGGCACCTCTTCCGGGCCCTATCAGCATCTCGGCCAGGCGCGCATGCGCGCGGCGGAGCTGGGCCTGCCGGTATTGCGTGTGGCGAATAACGGCATCAGCGCGGTGATCGATGCTTACGGTCGTGTGCAGGATCATCTGCCGCTCAACGCCATCGGCGTATTGGATGCGGGACTGCCGATGCCGCTGGTGCAGCCCACGCTCGTGGCGCGTTTCGGCTATCTGCCCGCTTGCCTATGCGCCCTGCTCATTGGCCTGAGCGCGTTGGCCGCAATGGTGCGCGCGCGGTGGGTATAAAAACGGGCGCTGTGCAGCGCCCGTTTTCTCTCTTGCTTCTTCGGTATTACCGGTTGGTGTCGGGTCCGGAACGAAAGGCTTTCACGCGGCCAGGGCCGGTGCGCTGGAAGGCGTCCACGCTACCGTCGCTGCCACTTTTGCCCATACGCTCGGATTCCCACATTTCCTTGTCGCCCTTCACCTTGTAGCCGCGGATTTCACTGGGGCTGGCCGGTTCGCCATAGGCGGGAACTAGGGTGGTTTCGCGGCTGACGGAAACCTGGTTGTAGGGGTAGGCGGCTTCGGGGTTTTCTTCGTAAGCAAAGGCGGCGGTGCTGACGGTCGCGCCGAGCGCGGCCAGAGCGATGAATGCGATTTTCATGAGTCTCTCCTCGATGGAATGAATAACCCGGCGATCCAAAACCACCCGGCATAAAATTTCGCTCCGTTTCCGCTCCAATGCTGAAAGGGCGGCATCAAGCAGGAACGACGAAAGGCCGGAAAAATCTCCGGCCTTTCTGTGCATGAAATTATGCGACGTGTGCTAGCGACCGCCTGCGGCACCGCCCGCTGCACCTCCGCCTGCGCCGCCGGCACCGGAAACGCTACCCGTACCCGTGCTGGTGCCGCCGAACGAACCACCGCCGCCAAGCGTACCACCCGTGCTGCCACCGGCCCCGGAAACCGTACTGGTTCCGGTGCTGACAGAGCCATTGCCACGACCGGCAGCGCCGCTGTGATAACTGGAGCTGCCCGCGCCGCTGCTTGTCGTACCGCGCGCGGTGCCGCTGGCGCTCCCGGTGCGCGAACCATTGGTGCCGGTGGTCACGCCGGTGGTGGTATTCGTATTCGCGCCGATACCGATACCAGTGCCGATGCCGACACCGGTGCCGGATACACTGCCGGTGGTGCCTGCGCCACTAACCGTACCCGCGGTGCTGCCGCTGCCCGAGGTGTCGATGGCGGAACGGTTGGTGATGGCGCTGGGTGTGGTGGTGGCGGTATTGCCGCCGGAGACGCTGCTTCCGGTGCCCTGGCTGGTCGACATCGAGGAATTGCTGGTTTGTGCCAGGGCGATGCCGCTGGCGAGGGTCGCGCCGAGAAGGGTAGTGGCGAGAAGGGTGAACTTTTTTCATGAGAATGCTCCATCGTGGAAAATGCGCCAACGAATGTTCGCGCTTTCGAAGTGGGGCGAATAGAGCAAAGCCTATGTAAGAATGCGATGCGCGCGGGGGTGGGTGAAAGCAAGGAATGAATAATGCCGCCCCTGAGACGACACGGTATCAAGCAGCCTTGCGGCCTTTTTTCGGTTTGAACAATTCCAGCACCTGCCCGATGAGCGTTTCGCCCAGTTGATCGGGGTCCGACAGCGTGACCGCATGGCGGTAGTATCGTGTCACGTCGTGCCCGATGCCGATGGCGAGGAGTTCCACGGCGGATTTTTCTTCGATGCGCTTGATGGTGGCGCGCAAATGCGCATCGAGATAGCCCACATCGTTGGCCGAAAGCGTGGCGTCATCCACCGGTGCGCCGTCCGAGATCACCATCAGAATGCGGCGGGATTCGGGGCGGGCGAGCAGGCGGTCATGCGCCCAGAGGATCGCCTCGCCGTCGATATTCTCTTTCAATATTCCGTCGCGCAGCATCAGCGCCAGGTTGCGGCGGCCGGACGCAGCCCGCTGATCGGCGGATTTGTAGACGATGTGACGAAGATCGTTCAAGCGGCCCGGCCGGTGCGGTTGTCCGGCGGCAATCCAGGCCTTACGACTGTCTCCGCCCTTCCATTCGCGGGTGGTGAAGCCGAGGATTTCGCTCTTCACACCGCACCGCTCCAGGCTTTGCGAAAGAATATCCGCGCTCATGGCGGCCAGAGTGATGGGCCGCCCGCGCATGGAGCCGGAATTGTCGATCAGCAGCGCGATCACCGTATCGCGCAGGTCGCTGACTTTTTCGCGCTGGTACGGCGTCAGCCAATTGGGGTCGGTCACCAAGCGCGACAGGCGGCGGGCATCCAGCTCGCCTTCCTCCTGCTCGGTTTCCCAGGAGCGTTGCTGCTGCGCGAGCAGCAATCGTTGCAGTTTGGATGCGAGCTTGTTGGCCACCCCCTGCATGGGTGCCAAGCGCTGGTCGAGCGTTTTGCGCAGGCGGGAAAGTTCTTCCGCCGGAATGAGCTTGTCGGCGCGGGCCACTTCGTCGAACTCCGTGCGCCAGATGCGGTAGGCGTCTGGCGGCGGACCGGTGGGGCGGGCGGGGCGGTTGGGACGGTCGGGCAGGGCATCGCCCATTTGTTTGCGCGGCTGCGGCGTGCCTTCGGCGTCGCCTTCCTCGCCTTCCGCTTCGCTTCGGGCATCGGCATCCTCATCGCCCGCCATTTCCTCGCCTGGCGTGTCCTCGGCCTCGCCGCTGGGCAGATCGAGCGTGGATTCCTCGTCCGTCCTATCGGCATTGGTCACATCCACCGCCGTGGGCTGCATCTCGCCGCTGGCATTGCCTTCCGCAAGCGTCACGTCCTGCAGCGAGGGATCGAGGAAAGACAATTCGCGCATCAGCGTCTGGCTTAGTTTCGCGTATCGGCCCTGATCGGAAACCGAGGATTGCAGCGCTTCGCCCATTTTATCGAAAATCGGTTTCAAGGCAGGCCGCCAGTGGCGCAAAGCATGGCTGAGCGCAGGCGGAGGTGCGATGCCTGATAGCGCTTCGCGGAGCAATAGCGGCGCGGCATCGGCCAGGGGCAGGGTGGCCTGCAGATCGTTCATCACCGGCGCCATATCCGAGCGTTCGCTCAAATTCCGGTGCAGGCGCGCCTGCAGACTCGCCCGCGTGCCCTCCATCCGGCCCGCCGCCACCGCTTCCACCCGCACTTGCTCCAGCCGGTCGAACAACGCGCCGGTGACGGGGTTGGAGGGGCGCGCGGCCGCGTGCTGGCCTTTGCGGTGATGGCGCAGCAGCAGCGCCGCGAGATCCGCCTCGCCGCGCAGTTCGGCGAGCTGTTCGGGCGGAATGGGCTTCGGCTTCGCCGCCATGCCAGGGTCGGGCAGCGGCGGCATTAGAAGTGTCGTCGTCCGCTCCAAGCCGTCCGGCAGCGCATTCGCGCTGAACGCAAACGTCACCTCCTTCTGCCCCGAGATCGCGCGGGTGGCGGAAAGCAAGCGGCCTTCGAGGGTGTTGGGGGCTTTATCGGTCATGTGGGAAAATCTCTAATGCGTATTCAGATCGCTGCACAACGATATGAGCATGAAGATACAGGATGTAGCTACCAGACCAAGCAGCGGTCCAATCCAGCGATTGTAAAATCCGTATGCCAGAGCGGTAGAGGGTTGATCTGTGGGATAATAAACGGCGATGTTACGGCCAACTGTTCCAGATGCAAATGTGGTGGAAGGCCGCGCTTCGAAATGTTGTAGAACAATATCATCACAATAAAACTCAACAGTTGGCACCATCATTCCGGCTGTTGAGCTATAGGGATCCAATAAATTGGCCCCATAGGGAATGTCTTTTTTATACGGGCGCACGGCAGTAATCGTGCCGGTGGTTTTCTGCCAAAAAAGTGCGATCTGTATTTTCCGGGCTAAATCCCCAAGGCAGCAAAGAAAAAGAGCCCCTGTACTAGCGTAAAAGAAAATTCTCAGCGCGACAATTTGGAATGGAGTCATGCCGCCTGCACCGGCTCCAATTCCACCCCGAACGCCCGCTGATAATATTCCGCCAGCGTCGGCTTCTCACCGTCTTCGCATTTATTATAGAAGCTCAGCTTGAAGGCGCGATGCACATCGCCCAGAATCTGGGCGTTTTCGGCCCACGCGATCACCGTGCGGGGGCTCATGACGGTGGAGAGGTCGCCCATCGCGAAGCCCTCGCGCGTCAGGCCTGCCATCGCCACCATCTGGCCGATGAGTTTCTTGTCCTTCGCCCCTGCCTTGGCACGCACGATGGATTCCTCCACCGCCGGTTCCAGATAATTCAGCGCGGTGACGATGCTCCAGCGGTCCATCTGCCCCTGGTTGATCGGCTGCGTGCCGTGATAGAGCCCGGTCGCATCCCCCAGGCCCACCGTGTTGGCGGTGGCGAACAGGCGAAAGCCCGCATGCGGGGCGATGACGCGGGATTGGTCGAGCAGCGTCAGTTTGCCTTGTGCTTCGAGAATGCGCTGAATGACGAACATCACATCCGGCCGTCCCGCATCGTATTCATCGAACACCAGCGCCATCGGTCGTTGCAACGCATAGGGCAGGATGCCTTCGCGGAATTCGGTGATCTGTTTGCCGTCCTTCAGCACGATCGCGTCGCGCCCCACCAGATCGGTGCGGGTGATGTGGCTGTCGAGATTCACGCGGATGGTGGGCCAGTTCAAGCGCGCCGCGACCTGTTCGATATGCGTCGATTTTCCCGTGCCGTGAAAACCCTGCACCAGCACGCGGCGGTTGAACATGAAACCCGCCAGTAAAGCCAGCGTGGTGTCCGGATCGAAATGATAATCCGCATCCGCGCTTGGCACATGTTCCTCGCCTTCGGCAAAGGCGCGTACTTCGAACGGCACGGCGAAGCCGAAAACCTTTTTGGCGTCGAGGACTTCGGTAGGAAGGCCGGTGATTTCGGTGGATTTGGCTTTGGCGGGCATGGGAAACTGCTGGCAAGAGTGAGTAAAGAAAACCAGGCTATCGTGCAATTCTGCCTTCGGCAACCGGCGTCATGTTCCTATTCCATGTCATCCCGGCACAGGCCGAAACCCAACCGCCCTGCTGGCTGTGCCGAAATCATCTCGCGCCGGGCCGCGGCCTGCGCCGGGATGACGAAGTCTAGACCAGACCGCCTTCCTCGAACGCCTTTTTCAACGTCTGGTAGGCGCTGGCGATTTGTTTGAAGCGGTTTTCGGCTTCGGCGTCGCCGGGGTTGAGATCGGGGTGGGTTTGTTTCACCAGGGTTTTGTAGGCGGCTTTCACCGCTTCCGGCGTGATCGGCCATTCCAGCTTCAATGCCTCCAACGCTTGTCGATATTTCGGCTTCAGTGTGAAGCGGCGCACGGGGGCGGCTGCTTCGCCCATCAAAAATTCGCGCAGCTTTTCGTTCAACGCTTCGTTGGGGTGTTTCACCCCGCTTTCGGCCCCCAGACCCGCGCCCATGCGCCAGGTGGGGCGGTGGCCGGTGAAGGAGCCGCGCTGAAACGCTTCCAGCTCCGCCTCGCTCATCCCGTCGAAATAATCGTAGCGTTTGTTGTAGTCCGAGACATGGTCGAGGCAGAACCAGTAGTAATCCTTACCCTCGCTGGATTGTTCGGTACGTTTCTTTGGGGCGCGGTATTCGGCGGGCTTGTCGCAGCCCGGCACGGCGCAGGCCTGCGCCTTGGGCCCGCTTTCCGGTGCATAACGCGCATCCTCATACCATTCCCGCCATTCGGCGCTGGGGCGGGGGATGCTGCTTCGGGAAGGGGATTTTTTAGCCATTGCCCCATTATCGGCGCGGGCGGGGGCAAGAGGCAAGCGGGAACTTACGGGCATGCGATGTGCATCGCTGGACAAATCATCGCCCATGCCCGACATTGCGCGCATGACCGAGACCCCGACCCCCTGGAGCGACCCGATCGCTTGGACCGACGCTGCGTTGCGCGCCGCTTTTCAGCCGCGCGCCTTGGAAATCATCGACGAATCCAGCCGCCATGCGGGCCATTCCGGCGCGGTAGAAGGGGAAGTGACACATTTGCGCCTGCGCATTCAGGCCGAGGCGTTGCAAGGTCTCACCCGTATCCAGGCTCACCGTGCAATTCACGAAACGCTGAAACCCGCATTTTCCGCAGGGCTGCATGCATTGGCGATCGAAATAGAAAATGTCATAAAAGGTTAACATTATTTCATCATGCATGCATGCTATTGACTGTGTCAGAAATAACGCAAGCGGGTATATCATGTCAGGTAATGACCACGGCCAATTGGAGAATTCTTCCAACCCAGAAATCAATCTCTCACAAGATCAGCTCGTTCTTACGGATGCGGATCGGGCGCAGTTGGGCAGATATATTCGTGCGATCGTTGAACAAGCAGCGGGCGTTCCTGAACTCAAAGCGGGCCGCCATGGCGAACGGGCAAAAGTCGAACTCAAGCTGGGTGAACAAGAACGCGAAGGCTTAAAAAATTATCTTCGCCGTCAGATTGATGAAATTCCCAACACATCGGAATTTGCTGTAGGCCGACAATTTCTGCATGTGAAACTGGATAAAAGCGCCGAGCATCTCTTGTCCTTCGTAGCTCGCGACCGCCCAGGCGACGACGTTATCAAATTGTTGCCTTACGAAGAGATTGCATTGAAGAATATTCAGGAGAGTTACATTCTTAAGCGTGAAGAATGTGGCGATACTGTAACTGCCAACATTTTGGAAAAATTACCCCGGTTCAATCGAAGAAGGTTTTTCCGCGAATTTGGAAATAAGGCTTTGGTTCTTATGGGTACAGCGTCTGTTGCCGCCGCTGCCGTCGAAACGTGCAGCGGCGTGCGTTACTTAGTCAACGATGTCGTGAACTTCAACGATGACAAAGCGCGTCATGAGGAAGAAAAGCAGCTTGAAGAAACTATGGTGCTCGATATCGAAGGCAATGCGCTGCTGAATATCAGCATCGCGGCTGCCGGTGCGGGTGTCATCGCTGTAGCATATCCTTGGCTTGACGATTACTTCGAGCAAAAGCGTCTGCAATCCTTGGCGCATGTTTGCACACAATGTGCGCACAAATTAACACAGGCAGAACCGCCTCATGATGAATATGTGGGAAAATTCAAGATCAGGTCGGGTTCAGCACCAGGTTCGGGCCACCATCTCTAAGCCAACGCCAATTCCAGCAACAATATATTGCGCTTCGCATCCAACCCCCAGGCAAAGCCCGTCAAGCTACCATTGCTACCAATAATCCGGTGGCAGGGATAGAGGAGTGGCAAGGGATTTTGACCACAAGCGCTGCCGATGGCGCGGACGGCGTCGGGGCGGCCCAGGCGTGTAGCCAGCTGCATGTAAGTGATCGTTTCGCCGCGCGGCACTTTACGCAATGCACGCCAAGTGGCTTTCTGCAGTTCGGTGCCACGGGCGAAATGGTGGGGCAGTGTTTCCAATTTTTCTGGATGGCCATCCAGATAGGCCTCCACCGCCTCCATCGCATGGCGAACGGGGTTCGATGTGGCCGCATTGCGTGGTGCATGCGTCAATGCCGTATCCCCGTGTTGAATGGCAATCAGCCGATCCTGTTCATCCAGCACTACCGCTAAAGGCCCAAGGGCGGATAGCGTATAGGCGGCGCGGAGCGCGGTAGCCGCAAGAATATTTTGGGCAGCGTGCATACGAGATTTCTCGGTTAAGCGTGTTTTTTGGGGCGCAGACGTTTGCCGAGGCCCAGGCGTTGCATCAATTCCTCGGCCAAGGCATTCGCCTCCGCCGCCGCCGGGCTGTTGGCCTGCACTTCCTGGGCAGTGAGCCCATCGAGAAAGCAGGCGGAGAAGATGACGCGGTTGCCGAGTTGCGCGCGGGCCAGTTCGGGCAATGCTTCCACGACCATCGCCGCCATGCGCGAATTGGGCGGCACGCGGTTGAGCACCAGTTGCACCGGCACTTTTTCGGCGCGCGCGAGTTCCACCGTGGCTTGCGTCGCCCACACGTCCGCTGGCGAAGGCTGCACCGGCACCACCACCAAATCTGCGCCGCGAATGGCGCTGCGCGCCTCAGACTCGGTGTGGGGCGGGCTATCGACCACGATCACATCATGCGCTTCTTTCAACCGCAGCAACTCGCTGCCCACGCGCCAGCCGGAGATGGTGCGGAAAGTAAGGCCGGTATGGCCGACCCCGAGATGCTCCTCACGCATATTGTACCATTGCGACAGCGTGCACTGCGGATCGATATCCACCGCTGCCACGCGCAGGCCGCGCGCGGCCAGCGCCACGGCGAGGTGGGCCGCCACCGTGGTCTTTCCGGCGCCGCCCTTTTGCTGGGCGATGGTGATGACTTTGGACATGGGGCACACGCGGTGATGGGTTGCGGGCTGGAAATTGCGGGATTTGGCTGGCGCGGCGCATGGTCGCGCGCTAGGCTGCATTCCTATCAATTATTAACCTTCCTGCCGTGCGCACACAAGCGCCATCCATGGTCCCATGCCGCTTATCCACAGTTTTCCACCTTCCGCCGAAGCATTGCACGAAGCTTGTCTCGTTTTGCGCCAAGGCGGATTGGTGGGCGTGGCGACGGAGACGGTGTTCGGGCTGGTGGCGGATGCGGAAAACCCGGCGGCCATCGCCGCGCTTTATACCGCCAAAGGGCGGGCGGCGGCGGTGCCGCTGCAAGTGCTGGTGGCGGATGTTGCGGCGGCGGAAACGCTGGGTATGTTCGGCCACACCGCGCGGGCGCTGGCCGAAGCATTCTGGCCGGGTGGGCTGACGCTGGTGGTGCCCATGCACAAAGATGCGCCGATCGCGGCCAACGCTTTGGCGGGCGGCGCTACCTTAGGCATCCGCGTGCCCGATCACCCGGCCGCGCAGGCTTTGCTGCGCGCCTATGACCGCCCGTTGGCCGCCAGCAGCGCCAATCGCAGCGGCCATCCGCCCGCGCAAAGCGCCACGCAGGCAGCCCAGGCATTGCCGGATCTGGAAATGATTCTCGATGGGCTGTGCAACGGAAACGGCGCGGCCTCGACCGTGGTTTTCTGCGAAGGCAGCGACTTACGCATCCTGCGCGAAGGCACACTCTCCGCAGCCATCCGTTCCCTGCATGCCAGCATGGGCGCAGATTAACGCGAATTGACGTTAAACTGTCATATTTTCGCGCTACAGGGCGGGGGTAAAACTAATGTTATCACTGTTTAAACCCCAAAAGATCGTGAGTAAAAGCACTCAGAACCCAACCATTATTAAAGTACATTTCAGCGATGCGGCATTGAGGGAAGTTCTGGTGAATGCCATAGCTGAGCTAGCAGACATTACCGATGCTGATGAACAGCATATCCGCATCAAGCTGAAAGGATCATTTGTTTTTTTGCTGGAAAGTCTAAAGCGAGACCCCATAATGGATCATATGACCTTGAGATATCACCGCTGGCGTCATTATTTCGCAGCGGAGCAGATACCGCTGAAATTGCTCGAATGTACCGGTCTCATTTTTGAATATGAAGTGCAGCCGGAACCAATCAGCGTTGTTACTTTTTGAATGAAGTCGCAACTTTAGCGATTGATTTGCAACCACCCTGTTTACCAGGGTGGTTCTTTTTTTATTTCTTCGGCAACCGTCCATACACCCAATCCGTCCACATCGGCGGCAGGCTGCCCACGAACCAGCAGGCGGTGGCGAACCAGAGTGGGAAGGCGATGCGGCTGCGGTTTTTCTCCAATCCGTGGGCGATGATGCGGGCGGCGCGGTCGGCGTCCATCAGCCCCGGCATGGGGAAGGGATTGTCCGCCGTCATGCGGCTGCGCACATAGCCGGGGCAGACGGTGCTGACGCGGATGCCCTCCGGCCCCAGCAGTCCGCGCAGGGCTTCGCTCCAGCCGCGCACGGCCATTTTGCTGGCGCTGTAAGCCGGTGCGCCCGGCAGGCCGCGAAACCCGGCGAGCGAGGAGATGATCGCGATCTGCCCGGCGCGGCGCGCGCGCATCGGCCCGAGCAGCGGCAGCACGGTGTTCAGCACGCCATCGAGATTCACCGCGAAAATCGCCCGTGTCTGTTCGGGGGATTCGCCGAACAGGCTGCCTTTCTGCGATGCGCCGCCGGAAATGCCCGCATTGGCGATGACGAGATCGAAGGGCCGGGTTTGGTCGCGCGCCAGCAGCCAGGCCTGCATGGCCGCTGCATCCGTCGCATCCAGCGCATTGGCTTCCACCGTGGCACCTTGGTTGCGGCAGGCCTGGGCGGTTATTTCCAGCCGTTCCACATTGCGCCCGGTGATCGAAAGCGTGCGGCCCGCTGCAGCGTAATGCAGCGCCAATGCAGCGCCAAGACCGCTGCTGGCGCCGGTGATGAGGATATGTTCGGGCGCGGCGGGGCGAGGGGGCATGCGGGATTCCTTGTAAGGCCATGCTAATGGAATGCGGCGCACGATGCGCGAGGATGCCGCGCAAGGCAAGCACTGGCTCTGCCACGTCAAGCATATGCTCGGCGGTGCACAAAAAACGCATTTCCAATAATTAACCTTTTTTTCACTTTTGCGCTTTGAGCGGGAGGATGCGCTGTGCTAGGGTGCGCACGCCCAGCGTGTATCCCATCAAGAGGAAGCGCGGGCCGAAAACGGGATGTTGCCTTCGCGCCGCTGCTTCTGTGGCAGGCGCGAAGGCCCTCGCGCAACGTGCAGACACGAAAAAACAAACGAGCAATGGGACGGAATCATGAGCCAGACGGTGCGTGCAGTGAATGGGTTGTTCGACTGGCTGAAGGCGGAGGATGCCGCGCCCGTCGCGCCTTCCAACGATCATCAAAATGCCCCCGAAGGCGACCGCGTGGTGGCGCTGCGCAAGGAGTTGCTCGAAGCGGCGCATGCGCAATTGGCCGGGGCCCAGAACTCCCAGGAAATGATCGCGCTGCTTGACGCACTACGGGTGGCGGAAGCCGCGCCCCCGCCGGCGATCAATACTGCGCAGATGGGCGTCGCATTGAAGGCGGACGCACCGATGGACGATTTCGGCCAGGAGCCGGAAGAAGCCGCCCAAACCGCCACCGAATCCACAGCCGCCGCGCCCGTAACCTTCGAACCCGCACAATCCGCCTCCCTGGATTACGATTTCGTTTCTCCCGGCATTCGCGATCTTTCGGCGGATGGCTGGTTGATCGATGCGCTGAAAGTGGAACGCACCCAACCTGCCGCCCCAAGCGTGACGGACGCGCCGTTCGAAACCGTATCCGGCTACGACATTCCCTACGGTTCGGTGCTCGAGGGCGATTGGTCGGTGCAATCGAAGATCGTGCCCGCCGCGCCGGAAGCTTCCGCTGCCGCCCATCGGGCCGAGGCCGTGATCGAAACCGACAATCGCGCCGAATTGGCCAGTGCGGTCACGGAGCTTGCCAAAGGCGAACATCCCACCGCTTCGCCGGAAGTCGCCCCTCTGCCTGTCAGCCCTTCGGTCGCCGAGCGCTTCTCCAGCGTGGCCGCGCCGATGATGCAGGCGTTCCTTGGTGGCGCTGCACGCGCCCGCGCCGTGGGCGCTTCCGGTATGCAGCGCGTAAACCGAGGTATGGCGCAGCAGCGCACCGCCGCTCAGGCCCGCGCCGCCACCCGCGAGGCTGCCCGCCAGCAGGCCGCCGCCGAAGCGCTCGAGCAACTGGCCCAGGCCCGCGCCGAAGCTGCCCTGCACGCCCGCCAGGAACCCCCGATCCCCAGCCTCTCCACGTCCAGCTGGAACGAGGCCGCAGCCTTCGTGCCCACCACGGATCTGCGCCTGCCGCAAGCCCCCATGAGCCCGGCGGAAAGCTACAGCCCAGAAGCGATGGATGCATTGCTGACGATTCCCGAAACCCGCTGGTCTTCGCAGTTGGCGCAGCCCACCGCCCAAATCTCGCCGCGCCTGCCGGAATGGCTGGAGGAGAAAGTGGCCCTGCATACGCGCTGGCTCGAAAGCCAGGGCAGCGAGGGTAAACGTTACCGCGTGGGCAGCGAAGATTTCACGGGCATGAATCTCTCCGGCCTCAACCTCTCGCAGGCGCAGATGCGCGGCGCGTCCTTCGCCGGGGCCGACCTCAGCGGCGCACGCCTGGAAGGCACAGATTTCTCCGAAGCCGATTTGAGCCGCGCCAACATGGCGGATGCGCACGCCCCACGCGCCATTTTCGCCCGCGCCAACCTGACCTATGCCGATCTGAACGGCACCCAGGCCCCGCAGGCCAACTTCAATTTCGCCGACCTGCAGGGCGCGAAGCTGAAAGACGCGGTGCTGGACGGTGCGCAGATGCGCGAAGCCAATCTGCAAGGCATCGTCGCGCCGGAACTGCGCTTGGTGGGGGCGAATCTGCGCAGCGCACGCCTGTTCGAATCCATCCTTCCCGGCGCGGATCTGCGCGGGGCGGATCTGCGCAATGCGCGGCTGGAACGCACCGTTTTCATCGGCGCGAATCTGGCGGGCGCCAGTTTGAAAGAAGCCGAAATCCTCGATCTGGATTACGCGCAGACCGATTTCACCGTGGCGCTCGATGTACCGCAGGACATTCAGCTTGCGGCTTTGGCCGCCGAACGCGCGAAACTAAACGATGCGCGCACAGCCCTTGAAACCCGTTTCGCCGCCATGCAGCAGCGCGAATCCCGCTTGGTGGCGAATCTGCGTGTGCTGGAACATAAGCGCCATCACGACGGTCAGTTTGAAGCGCAGGAAACCGAGGTCATCGACAAATTGAGCGCGCATGCGCGCTGGCTGCGTCGCGGCGGGTTCTGGTGGATGGGCATGGTCGCCGTGCTCTTCGGCATGGGCTGGCTGGCCATGAGCGAGGTGCCCAAAGCTTCCATCAACCTGCCGGTGATCGGCCTCATCGCCTCCTTCGGCGTCATCACCATCAGCCTCGCCGTGCTTTCCTGCCTGCGCATTTGGAGCATCCGCCGCTCGCTCGACCAACTCCTCCGCCACCGCGCCGCCGCGCGCGCGGCGATCGCGGCGCAGGCCGTGCAGGAAGCGGCGGGGGTTTGACTGCCTGGAAGTGAGCTGCCCGACATGTACAACCCTTTGAGGGAATGAGATCACGCGCTTTAAGCACTGCTTAACCAAGCATCCGGTAAGATCAGCTTCATGACGCACCGATCGGCCAGGCAGGCCGTGGCCCTATTGGCCCATTCTTTTCCCCCTTCCGCTGCATTCGGCCGCCTGCTTCGTTGCGGGATCGGTTGCTTTTTTATGCGCGTCCGGCTTTCTGGCGGGATGCGTTCAACCTATTCGTTCACTTCCCCGAGGATTTCATGACCACACTTGCCGGCTCCGTTTGCGTCTTCTGCGGCGCGTCCAACAACATCCCCCAGAAATATTTCGACATGGGCGCCGAACTCGGCCAGCGCATGGCCGAGCGCGGCATTCAGCTGGTTTACGGGGGCGGGGATTGCGGCGTGATGGGCGCGGTGGCCAACAGCGTGATGAAGTACGAAGGTCACGTGACCGGCGTATTCCCGCTGAGCCTCAAAAATATCGAAAACGAACACCAGAATCTCACCGAAATCATCATCGTCGACACGATGCACCAGCGCAAACAGATCATGTATCAACGCTCGGACATCTTCGTGATCCTCCCCGGCGGCTTCGGCACGATGGACGAAATGTTCGAAATCCTCACCTGGAAGCAACTCCAACTCCACGACAAACCCATCATCATCGTCAACTTCGACCATTACTGGGACCATTTAGTGGCCCTGATGAACAACATCATCGCCGCCGGCTTCGCCCACAAGGATACGGCAAGCTACTTCCAGGTGGTGGATACGGTGGACGGATTGATCGACGCGATCGAGGTGGGGTTGAAGAAACAATAGAAGTCACAAAAGATTCATAAACCCTTAATGATACTTTAAATCTGATTTGATAGACTCTTAATATTCAATTGAATTTAAGGCTTGGTCATGCCGGAATCCATACTCAGTTCCCAAACGCAAAAAGCTCTTTATCAACTTTATGATGAGGGCAGTGCATGGGGCTGGCAAAGCCAGATGTCGCGTTCAAGAATGCGCTATCAATGGTCGGGTTTCAAGCAATGGAACGGTGAAGAAGTAGAGGTCGCTAAAGGTGATTATCCCAGCAACCGATTGGAGCAGTTGAAAGCGCACTTGACGGACTGTCTGGTTGCAGATGGTGTACCTGCGGAGCAGGCAAAAAAACTAACTGCAAAATATTACAACAATGCCGATGCGGAATATCGAAACGCTTATAGTTTTGGGATCGATGAACAAGGCCATGTGCAATTAAAAGAACGTGGTGCCATACGCGAATACGCCTTGCCAACGTTTGAACTTGAAGCACAATACAATGCTCTTGAGACAGAAGTATCTTCATTGAAACTCGGCGTTAAAACGCCGCCACCGGCAGCGTTGCCCACGCTTGATCGCCGTTTAGCACCGGGCATTACCGAGATCCATGTTATCAATCAAGCCAACACAAATGCGCATATTGCTCGGTCAGTGGCACAGAATGAGCATCTTGTAGACTTGCCTGTAGTCAAAAGTTTAGTTCCGCCTTCAATGCAATCTGCAACTGAACAATCCTCCTTAACACAACTATCCCCTGCAGAGCGCATTGCCCAGCTTTCAGCGGCTTTTCAGATAAAAGGTGGAGACGACGGGTTTAAAAGATTCGCCTATGCGATGAGTCATTTCGTTTCGGATGGGTTACATCCCAATCTGCCGCTGACTCCAATCAACCCAATGAAATCTGTTTTTGTACAGCTAAGCACGTTGGTCGAACATCTCTCCTTTGCCGAAACCTTGCCTTTGGACGAAGCGAAATACCGTGAAACGTTATCAAATCTACGTCAGAACAATGCTTTGCAGCAAATGGGGTTGCCCAAAACTTATGCAGAATTTAAACAAGCATGCGAGATTCTGAAACCAGAAATTCTCGTGCATCAAACCAAACATGGAATGATTACTCCACAGAAACAACAGCAACAACAGCAACAATCGCATCCTGAAGACGCCTCGCATGAAGCGCAACTTCAACAACGTAATGCAGAACTACTAACTCAGCAGCAAACCACACAGCGCGTAGTGATGGGGCTCAGCACAAATGAACCATCTATCGACCAAAGGCATCCTGCTTCCGCAAATTTGACCCCCCACGAGCGCCTGCTTGCCATGCTCGGCACTGGGAAATGTCTGCAGACTGCACCGGGGGGGGAAGATTCTTTGAACGCCGTGCTGCACGATTTGCGCGCACAGGGCGATATTCATGGGTTGCTCGACGATCCGCGCATCAAGGCGGGTGTGATCGCCGAATTGAAACTGAATGCCCGACCGCACCTCATCTTCAGCGCGATGAACGGCACGCAAGATGCGTCTGATCCGTCCACGAAATCTTTGCAAAGCGGGCCGGTCACGCATCACACACGCGATCTCATGCAAGCGGTGCTGGCGCGCGAAGTGCCGCTCAGCGCCGAGGAAGCGCAGCATTTCCACGGCAATCTCACCTGGGGCGCCAAGGAGGGTTGTCGCTTGCCGGCGGAGGAATTTCGCCTCGTCCATGCGCATCCCGAACTGCTCATGACGCTGACCGGAGCGTCCGGCGGCAATCATCTGCGCGATCTGTTGTATGAGGCGAAGACGAGTGGCGACGGGGGCATGGTCAAGCAGATCGGGCTGCGCATGGCCGAATCGCAGCAACCTTATCCGACCAAATCCGCCGTGATCCTGCCGGACGGCACACGGAATCAAGCCATCAAGACCATGTTGGAATTCGGGCATCACGATGTGGCGGGCCGCATCGCGGATCGGCACGATCTGCCTTGGGAACATGATTTGCGCAAACAAATCAGCGATGCGCGCAAACAAGCCGTACAAGAACAAATACGGCAGCAACCCCAGCAAGGCAGCGACGCACCGCGCGATCCCGCGCACGAAGCGGAACTGCGAAAGAGTAATGCCAGGTTGCTGGAACAGTTTGAGTTGGCGCAACGGCAGGCCATGGAAGCCCATGCAGCGCAGGCTGGGCAAACCCAGCATCCACAACCCACGGCACATTCCTCACCGCCTGCAGGGGAAAATTTCACTCATGTCAACTCCCAGGCATTGGCCGGCGTGAATGCCTCCGTGGGTGTCGGGATGGGAGCATATGGATTGTACCAGCGGGTCACCGGCGACCATACGGTGCAAGACCTGCAAGCCGGCGGCGTACGCGCCGTGGCGGCGGTAACGGCGACTTTGGGCGATGTGGCCAATATCGGGCTGGGGTTTCTGGATTCGACGAAAAGTTTTTTCAAAGGCGCGGTGACAGCGATAGCCGAAAATGGGGAATCGCTCGGCGGCGCATCCAAAGTGCTCGGCACGGTGGCCGAAACGGCGGGTAAGCGCATTCCGCTGATCGCGGTGGCGGTCGGCGCAGTGGATACCAGCGCGGCGATCGCGGCAAAGGACGGGCATCGCGCGGTCCGGGCCGCGAGTGGAACCGCAGGCGGTTTGCTGGGTGGGCTTGGCGGCGGTGTGTTGGGCGGCATCCTTGCCACCGCCACTACCGCGGCGGTAACCGGATTTCTTGCGGGTACGATCGCGCCCGGACCGGGTAATCTCATCGGCGGTGTTGCGGGGGGCCTCGTGGGGCTCGGTTTCGGAATCGCCGGTGCGATCGGGGGGTCGTATGCGTTCAGCGAAGCAGCGGATCATTTTTACGGCGCGCAGGCGGATTTGGCCCTGAAGGGAACATCCTCACCGGCGAAACCGGCCATCCGGGATGCGCCTATCTTAATGGCGGCAAAGCAATCAACGCCAAAAGTCGATCTCGGTGCACACCTTTCCAGTGACTTGCTGAGCCAGCTTCACCAAGCGGTAACCAACCCGGGAGCTGGAGCGCGGGGCCATCGAACCGCAGACAACCAAATCGGTCTGCATTAGAAGTATCAGGCATGCTGCATGTATTTCGAAACAAACCTTCTTCGAATGGAAGAAAGTTCGTTTGAGAAATATGGCGATGCGCTACATCCCCAGCCCTTGCGAAGCAGGTAGTTGCTGGCTGCGGTCGGTCCAGGTGCCGCTGCGGGCCTGGGCTTCCAGGCGCTGTTGTTCCATCAGCTGGTCTTGCGTTTTCTCCGCCCATTGATTGTGGGTGTGGGCGTGCAGGTAATGGCCGACACCGCCGGCCAACGCGCAGATTCCAGTGGTAAGAGCGATGGTGGCGAGGTTGTACTTATCGCCGAAGCTTTCACTCACGGGATTTTTCTTCGGGCTGAACAACACACCGGCAAGCGCCCCGGCCAAGGCCCCACCGCTCCCGCCGCTGATCACGGCCGCCAATTCGTTGGTGGGGTGGAGATCGCGCATATTCACCCAGTTCAGGGCCGAAGAATTTCCGTTACCACCCACGATGGGCATAAATTGTGGGGTACCGTTGTAAGGCTGCTGCTGTGGCATCGTCTGCTCCTCTCAAGGATCAATGGATGGCGTCATCCTACCCAATCATCAGCCGTCTCTGTGTGTTATGATTGTGTGACAATCGCTTGAGGCGGGGCAAAGCGGCCGGATATTCAAGAAATCGTCATACTTTCGTTTTAACATCGAAACAGCATTCACCTCGCCCCAGAAAGTGCCCGCATGCCGGATATCGATTTTCGCCTGAACAGTTACGGCATCGTCACCGATGTGCTGCGCGACGGGCAGCACCTTGCCTATGAGGGCGGGAAGCCGGTAACGCTCGGGCCAGAGCTGGCGAAGCTGCTGCAGGAAACATTGCGATCCGGCCAGGTGCGCATCAACGGGCACGATGAAACAGTGCGGTTAAAAGGCCTGATTTCCTCCGGCGCGAATCTGGATATCGCTGCGGTGATCGCACAGGCGGTGCAGGCGCATCCCGAAATCAAAATCGAAAAGATCAGCGAGGCGGAAGCCAGGCAGAAACAAATCCAGATGTCGGAGGCGCTGCTCGCCGCGCGCACCGAGGCGGTGAAAACGGCCACCTCCTTGCGCGAAGCCTATCTCATTCCCTTCACCCTGCCCGAAGTGATGAAGGATGTGCGAATTGAAGATGGAAACTTTGCCCTTCCGAAAAAGGCGACTGAGGGAGCCCTCGATCTGGCCGCCAAAATCATGGCATATTGCAAGGAGCAAGGCACCAGCGTGGAGCAGTTTTTCCTGCAAAGCGGACGCGACCCGGAAAAAGCCCAGGCTTTCGCTGCGCTGGACGGCGACAAGACGAATTTCACGCGCGAGGAACTCGCCGCCGTGCTTCTTACTTATGCCGGACGCCACTTCGGCGACCGCCGCAAATTCATCAGCCTGATCGGTTCTTCGGTGCCGATGTCCGATATTGGCGTGCTGGGCGAAGACGTAACGAAAGTCGCGGCCGTCGCGCGCCAGATACTGGGGGATAATTTCCTGCCGTCCTTGGGAACGAACACCCCCGAGGCCGATGCGGCCTATCTCGCGCAAATGACCGGCAAAGCCAAAAAAGGCCGCAGCCAAGAATAATACATCAAGGATGATACATGGGCCTTGTGAACGGCTTTCCGCAACGGAAAACTCGAAATTTACCAAAATGTAAATATTAATTAATAATCTTGTAAGTGTTTCGTGGTAATGATGAGGGGCAATGCGCTCGTACAACCGCGTGGCCATATCGCGATACAGAATGTGCCTGGGAGAAAAATATGCCGGATCATTATGAAACGCTGATAGCCGATGCAAACCGTATCGCGGAAGCAGCCGGGGTCGTTCAAGACAGCAGTGGGCGTTTTCTTGCGCAGTCCGTCGTTCTCATGGCAGGGATCAATCCACATAGCGGACAAGCCCAAGTCATGCAAAATAATAAAGATCCCCGCCGGATGTATCTGGATTTGCCGGATAGCTACACGCCGCAGGAAATTGAACAGATATTGAAAACACTGAATGGAAACGGTGCTGCCATCGCGGTGCAAACGTTCGATGAAAATAAGAAAGCGGGTAACAACCTCATCACGCTTGAAATGGATGCCGAAGCGTTTTCCCATGTGGTGAAAAGCAAAAAATTTGTGGATGCCGCGACGGAAACGGCAAAAACCATTCACGAGGATCAGGTACGCCAAATCCAGAATGAAAAATTAGCGGCCAAAGATGGCGATCTAACTTTTTCGAATATGGATGGTCAGGTACTCGACAAAAAAAATCTGGAGATATCTTCGGATCGATTTCTCTCCGCCCCCACAGTCGATCAATTGCGCGCGCATAAGGATATGGACGGGAACTCCTTCGATCCCGATACGCATCCGATATGGAAACATTACAACGATATCAATGTTGCCGGCGCCAGCGCAGACGATAGAATGCGCGCCTACACGCTCGCCCTGACTCTTACGCCGCTTGGCAATGGGGAAGTGATGATGGATGGCCGAGTAACCGAACGCGATTTCGAGCGTGCCTACCGATCCCCGGACGCTGTCGTCAGTCGTGCGGAAGATATCCTGCGCAGCAATCGTGCGTATTGGAAAGCGGGCGCTATCGAACCAGGGCGCGAAGGGAGCGCGGAAGACCGATTGATCGTGCAATCCGACATAATCCGGCAAGCAGACGCCACTCCGCCAACCCCGGCAGTTCCGGCAACCCCAGAAACCGTGCATACTCCGCCTGCCCAAGAGGAAGCACACGATATTTTCAGTGGAGAGGATCCGTTTACGGCCACACCGTCTACACCGCTACATCGGCCATCAACCATGGCAAACGGCCACCCCAACCATGCACCGACTGTCAGCAATGCTGCGCGGGCGTTTGCCAAAGCCTGCAACAACCAAATCGGTGCCGCTGCAATAGCGGATGTGTGGGAGCGTAACGCCGGGCTTCAGAGCAAGTATAAAGATAAAGCTGCCTACGAATCAGCCGTAGCCAAAGACACCCAATGCAGTGGGGCGCGTCTCGATTGTTTCGACAAATACCATGCCGTTATGCAGGGCATGGTAGAAAAATCCGGCTATTCCGCGAATGTCGAAATTCAGGGACAAACGCGCGAAACGGCGACTCTGGCCGGCGTGGCGGGCATCGGCAATCTGCAGAACAAAATGCTGGATGGCGATAAAGCGAACGATCTCGATCTCGATCAAATGCGCAAAATCATTGGCCGCCTCGGTGTGAAGTTGGAAGGCACGGTTCATGAGGTCAAAGTGGGTTATGAGGTCACCCAAGGCGGAAAGAAAACCTCGAAAGAAGCCACGCTGGGCATCTAGCGCCGCTTGCGGATGGCGAAACCAATCTATATTTTCGCTGCGTGTGCTGCCATGAAGTTTGACGCATTTCCGAGTGGTTATAAAAAAACCATCCCGCCATGCAAAAAAAGTTTCAAATAGCTGTTGACGGGGTAGGGCGCATGGCATAGAACGTGCCTCCCAACGAAAGACGGGACGAACGGAACGAGGCGCTTCGGTGAAGCAAATCAGCACTTCGTGGGTTTCCAAATATCATTGCGATACACGGAGCCCTGCTGAATTTTTCGGTAGATATAGGCATTTAAGCGCAACAGGTGACGTGTAGATTACATGTACATGATCACGACTGTTGGCTTAATATCCATACAGTTACAAACTGGATGCACGTAAGTCCCGTACGGGCAAGTATCCAATGTGACATGTGCGTGTTCAGATTAATTTTCTTGAACATACGAACAATTGGTTTGTTATTATAAAAACGCCAAGCTGTTCTATTTCAGGTTCATAATTCTCAACTTGAGAGTTTGATCCTGGCTCAGAACGAATGCTGGCGGCAGGCCTTACACATGCAAGTCGAACGTGAAAGTCCTTCGGGATGAGTAAAGTGGCGCACGGGTGAGTAACGCGTGGGAATGTGCCCCTGAGTACGGGATAACAGCGGGAAACTGCTGCTAATACCGTATATTCTCTTCGGAGGAAAGATTTATCGCTCAGGGATCAGCCCGCGTCAGATTAGCTAGTTGGTGAGGTAATGGCTCACCAAGGCTCCGATCTGTAGCCGGTCTGAGAGGACGATCGGCCACACTGGAACTGAGACACGGTCCAGACTCCTACGGGAGGCAGCAGTGGGGAATATTGGACAATGGGCGCAAGCCTGATCCAGCCATGCCGCGTGAGTGATGAAGGCCTTAGGGTTGTAAAGCTCTTTTGACGGGGAAGATAATGACGGTACCCGTAGAATAAGCCCCGGCTAACTTCGTGCCAGCAGCCGCGGTAATACGAAGGGGGCAAGCATTGTTCGGAATTACTGGGCGTAAAGCGCGCGTAGGCGGTAATACAAGTCAGAGGTGAAATCCCGGAGCTCAACTTCGGAATTGCCTTTGAAACTGTATTGCTGGAGTCTCGAAGGGGGTAGTGGAATTTCTAGTGTAGGGGTGAAATCCGTAGATATTAGAAGGAACACCGGTGGCGAAGGCGGCTACCTGGTCGAGTACTGACGCTGAGGCGCGAAAGCGTGGGGATCAAACAGGATTAGATACCCTGGTAGTCCACGCCGTAAACGATGAGTGCTAGCTGTTGGGGGTTTGACTCTCAGTGGCGTCGCTAACGCTTTAAGCACTCCGCCTGGGGAGTACGGCCGCAAGGTTGAAACTCAAAGGAATTGACGGGGACCCGCACAAGCGGTGGAGCATGTGGTTTAATTCGAGGCAACGCGAAGAACCTTACCAGGCCTTGACATGGTTAGTTTAGTTTCCAGAAATGGATTCTTTCAGTTCGGCTGGCTAACACACAGGTGCTGCATGGCTGTCGTCAGCTCGTGTCGTGAGATGTTGGGTTAAGTCCCGCAACGAGCGCAACCCTCGTCCTTAGTTGCCAGCACGTAATGGTGGGAACTCTAAGGAAACCGCCGGCGTTAAGCCGGAGGAAGGTGGGGATGACGTCAAGTCTTCATGGCCCTTACGGCCTGGGCTACACACGTGCTACAATGGCAGTGACAATACGCTGCAATCCCGTGAGGGGGAGCGAATCGTAAAAAACTGTCTCAGTTCGGATTGCACTCTGCAACTCGAGTGCATGAAGCTGGAATCGCTAGTAATCGCAGATCAGCATGCTGCGGTGAATACGTTCCCGGGTCTTGTACACACCGCCCGTCACACCATGGGAGTTGCTTCCGCCTTAAGTCGCTGCGCTAACCTTCGGGAAGTAGGCGACCACGGCAGGGGTAATGACTGGGGTGAAGTCGTAACAAGGTAGCCGTAGGGGAACCTGCGGCTGGATTACCTCCTTTCTAAGGATCGTTTCGGTATCGTGACCAAGCTTGCTTGGCTCGCTCGAAGCATCACCTTACAACGCACGTCGCCTGTTGTGCTTAGATGCCTATGAAATTCCTCATCGGAGGAACACCGGAAAAAGACAAGACCCCCGCTCTCACGAGCGGGGGTCTTGTCTTTTAATACTTCACTGCGCATGAGTTTGATCTAGTCGACATGCATACGGCACTCAGCGCATAGGTTTTACCGGCAACTCATGTTTCGTTACCATACTCTGCGGAGCCGCTTTGATAAGCGGGGATACGGTTTGCGGCAATTGATCGGACGCGCGCAAATAGGGAAGCGTCCATTCGGTGGGTTGCCCGTTGTTCCAAACGGTTCGTTCTTTTCCATTCACCAAAGCGGTTGCTTGCTCGGAATGGAAATATCCAGGATTTGTGTGCCAGCGAATGCCATTGATACTGTGGGGATCGAATCCTTCAGGCAAACTGGGCTCGGATATTTTGGCCTGTTGTTGTATCTTTCGAATGAGGTCTGGTGAAACAATCGATTCGTGTTGACTGGTAGAGATTGGTGAGTCGCTTGGCGGCATCATCATTTTTGATGATTGATGCGTTTCTTCCTTTCCTTCGAATGAAACCATTTCATCCACAATGTAGGTGTTCTTAGCTTTTACATGGCCAGAGACACGAGTGTTATTCACAGGTGTTTTTGGCATTTGATGCGGCTTTGTCACTGCATGGGTAATCGCAGGATGTTTGTCGGCTTCTAAAGACGATCTGTGTATGGCTTTAGAAGATTTCGGTGTGACCGATAACATTGAGTGTTCGTCGGATTGGTGGTGGCCAATCATAGGATTCAAATCGGCCACTTCGCGGCGGATGAGGTTTACAACGAATTCGCCCTTACCCAAACCGTCAACTTTGTCGTCGTATGTATACAACAAAGTTTTAGGCGTCGCCGTTGGCTTTCCCCGATCGTGATCAAAAATATTAGAATCCAGAATTTGATAATTGGCTTCGATACGTTTGATGTTGGCTTTGTTCTCGATCAGGGCATCGTACAATCTTCCCCAGGTCAAACCATCTTTTTGTAGATCGTCTAACTGTTTTGGGTTGTGCCGCTTCAAAAAAATAATCGCGGCCGACGTTCCGTCTTCGATGATTCCATTGCCGTCCATATCCAAGAGATCGAGCAACTTCTTACCCATACCCTTGGCAATTTTCGAATCCGCCATGTTGTAGTTTGCCAATTCTTCATTGAGCAAAATAACTGGCCCATTCATCAAGCGTGCAGGACCCTTGATAATGATATCATAATTCGACACAAGATTTTTTTTGCTGTTGGGGCCATCAATCGACTCGGGCAGTGTCATTATCACGACCTTTTTTAACTAACTGAGTAAAACCAAATTAACCTCAATGGACTAAAAATTTATTAAATTTTCGTATTATCTATACTCTTAAGATTATATCGATGAACGTCTAGTGTGCTAAACCAAGCAATATGCGGTTAAATACTTTGTTCGATTATCTTGAGATATTATAGCTCCGTTATGCGTGTCCTCCTTTTGTTTTTCTGTGTCTCGATGATTTTGTTCTCCGGTAAGCCGGCAGATCGCGGCGGGGTGGATGCAGCGGACTTGGCGAAGTTAAAGCCCGCCAGTGGCGTACGAGCGGAGATCAATCTTTCGCGCGGCGTAAGTCTCTACCTCCATCCTGGTGTGAAAGATGATGTGTTGGTGGGGATGGATGATTCGTTGAATCAGTTCACGCCCGAGGACGCCAAGCGGTTGCGCGAGCTGGGCATCACCCATATCCGCCTTGCCGTGGTGCCCTATCCGCTTCTCAACGGCATCGATGTTCCACCGGATTTCAAGCATGGGCTGGGGCCGGAATATCTGCGGGCGATTCACGGCATGATCCAGCGCGCCCTCAATGAAAATCTCACCGTGGTGCTCGCGGTGATGGCGAATGACGATGTTTGGTGGCGGCTGGTGGACGATACCGATTATGCTTCGCAGTGGGAGCGTTTCTTCGCGCTGTGGGGCGAGGAGTTTCACCATTATGCGCCGGATCGGCTGGTGCTGGAAACACTGAACGAACCGCGCCTGGAACGCTTGCGCGCCATGCCACGCCCGGACGGTGCGCCGCGCGCGGGCCTGGCCTGGCCGGAATTGCAGCGGCGGCTGCTTGGCAGCCTGCGCACCGCTCTGCCGCATCATACCTTGGTGGCGGTAGGCGAAGGGATGAGTTCGGCGGCGGGGCTGATGGCGCTGCCGCCGCTGGAAGACAGAAATCTCATTTATGCCTTTCACGACTATAACCCGTATCTCTTCACCCACCAAGGGGCGGATTGGACGGAACTGACGGGTATGCATGGCGTGCGCTATCCCACGCCGCACCTTCCCTGCACGGCGCAATCCGCCGCCATCCCTGCCGAGCATCGCAAAGATTTTACCGATTTCTGCCGCCAGGATTGGAACGCGGCCCAGGCGCGAAAACGCGCGGCGCGCATGGCGGCATGGGCGAAGGAGCGCGGCGTGCGGGTGTGGCTCGCCGAATTCGGCACCTATCCCGCGCACAACGAAGCATCGGACGTGCAAACCTATCTGGGCGACATGCGCGAAGCCTATGCGCAGGCGGGTATCGGCTGGTGTGCGTGGGAATATGCGAACTGGCTGGAGCGGCTGGATCGACCCGATCTGCGGCAGGCGCTGGGGCTGGAAAGCGCGCCGTAAAATCGCCCGCCGATCAATGCAACACGCGCTCAGCCGGTTCGGCACGCATGCGCGCGGCTTCGGAGAAGCTGGCGCTGCGCGGTTCGGTCTGCGGCGTGCGGCGCAAGGAAGTGAACCGCGCGGCCATGCGCTTGTCTTCCGCATCGGCTTCCATGCCGCCGGTTTCCGCCGCGTTGTTTTCGACCGCCGCTATGGGTTGAATCGCGGCAGCGCTGGTGGCCGGAACCTGCTCCGCGTGTTTCTTGCTGCCGTCTTTTTGAAACCAGCGATAGACCACGTTGTAGAATGCCACCGCATTGACCGTGCTCAGAACTTCGAGCGGGATGGTGCGGGCCAGCCATTCGCCGCGCCAGGTTGCCTTTTCGCTGGCCAGGGGGCGACCAGCCTGTTTGAAATCGTCGATCACTTTCTTCCCGAACCAACCGTAGCCGTAATCTTTTTCGGGGTCGGCGCCGGGTACTTCCAATGCATGGCGGTGCGCTTTCTGCAGCGCGATTTCCGTGCCCATATTGAACAGAATGCCCGAGAGGCGCGCGATAAAGGTGCGCCCCCAACCGGGATGCTCCTCAGTGGCGATGCGCGCATAGGCGGCTTCGCGCTGGCCGAGTTCCGCCTCATTTGGCGCTTCTGTGCGCAACGCGTCGCGCCAGCGGTCGAAGCGTTTGACGATCGAGAGTTTGATGCCACTCTCATCCATCCCCCGCACGATGGGCACCAGCAGCGTGCCGCCGCTGGAAAGCCAGAAGATACTGATGGGGATTTTCAGGCTGGGGAAGCTTTTGACGAGGTTGTGCGCTTTACCGTTCAGCGCGTGGATGCCCTTGGCCAGCGCGCTGCTGCCGCCGAAATCCGCCGCTTTGGCGAACCAGAAGCTGAGCGCCAGATTCACCCCGTGATTGATCACGATGTTCTGCACGAAGCGATGCGCGCGCTCGCCGAAGGTCTTGGTTTCCTCTCCCAGTGCGCGCGGCTGCAGCGGCGTGAGCTGCGCGGGGCTGGTCACGAGGGATTTGGCTTCGAGATTGCCATGGTTGGGCGGCGGGGGCGTATGCGTCATCGTCTATCCGCGCACGGCCTCCGGCGCGCCGACCGCTTTTTCCAATTCGGTCTGCAGGGTGTAATGCGCCGCGCGGGGCTGCTGCTTTTCACGCGGTGCGGCGCGCGCCGCGAAAGCAGGCAGGCTGGCCGACTCGGCGGTTTGTGCGGGTTCCTGGGCGGCATGCTTCTTGTCGCGGTGCTTGGCGATGGCGCGGCTGGTGGTTTCCAGAATGCCCACGGCGGCGGCGGTCGCGAAAGCATCCACCGCCACGCTCTGGCCGACTTTGTGCATCACGTCCTGCGTGTTGCTTTCCATGCCGGGAAACAGACGCAAAGCGACACGTTTCATGCCCCGGCCCACCCAGTTCTCGTAGGCTTCCAGCCCGCTCTTCGCGGCGGCGTCGATCGTCGGGCTGGCAGGAAGCTGGGCTTGAGCACGGTTGGACTGCATCTTCCTGCCGATGCCGCCGATCAACGCGTTGACGAAAGTAATGGAGACGAAGACAGTGGCGAAGGCGGCGAGTCGACCGCCGACGATGCTGGACCAGTTCTGCTTCGGGGTATGGGCGACACGTTCGTCGCCGCGCTTCACGTCTTCCTCGGTGCCGTGCTTTTCATTGAGGCGATGCACGATTTCCGCTTTGTGCGCCTCGCGCGGCAGGATGATGGCCAGCATGACGTTGCCGCCCATGAAGGCGGCGATGGTCTGCAGAAAGCCGGAACCGACCTGCGTCATGTTGCCGCTATCGAAGGCGAAGGGTTTCCAGCCGAACAGATCCAGCTTGCCCGCGCGCGACTGGGTGATGGATTGCCATACCGACCAGTTGCCGATGCTGCGCGCGGTTTCCTTCCAGGCCTCGCTCATCGATTTGGTGGATTTCGTCAGCCCGAACCAGACGGGGCTTTTGCTGTGCTGCGCCCAATACAGGGCCACGGCGCTGATGACGAAGGTGCCGATGGCGGTGAGTTTGTAGGTAGAGAAGTTGAAGCGCTTCTCGCCCGGCGTGGCACCCTGATCCTCGCCGCCTGCCGCTTTCGACGGGCGCAACTGGGGTACGAAAGGCGTTGCAGTAATCGGCGGCACATAGGATTTCGGCGCCTCCTGCTTGGGTGCCGCGGCCTCCGGCGTGTCGATGGCGGAGCCAGTGGTGCTGCGGCTGGCGGCGTCGATCATCAGGCCCATACCGGCGGCGGCGATGGCGGTGCCGCCGAGAATGCGGCCGGTGGATTCCAGATCGTCGCGTCGCATCTCGCCCGCCGCCGCTTCCCCGTGCGCCGACACGCGCTGCGGCGCGGTCTGGATCGGGGAAGGGGGGGCGGGCTGAGTGGTCAAATCGGTTTCCTGAAATAAGCGGTGGCTGATGGGCGTGGTTTAGGTCAAGGCATGGGCGAGGCCGGATTCGGCGCGGCTTTTATCCACCCCGGCGGCCATGCCGCTCTGGGCGAAGGAAGCGACGCGGCTGCTGGGCTCGCGGGTTTCGATCTTCGGCTCATCGCGCCTGGCTAAGGTATCGGTAAATTTTTTCTGCGCAGCACCCTGCGCATCGAGCGCGGTGGCCGGCGTTTCGGGGGCGGCGGACAAGGCGGATTGCGCCAGTTGCCTGGTCGTGGCGCTCGATGCCTTGTGCGCCTCGGCAGTACCTTGGGCAGGAGCATCTTCCCGTTTCTTTTTCTTGGAATCGCCGAACAATTCCTCGAACATCATCTTCATGTAGAACATGCTGGCGGTGATGAAGCTGCCGGAAAGTTCGACCGCGAGGTTGCTGACGTTCCAGGCGGATTTGTTGCGGGTGTGGATGTCGATCATCGCCTTGCCCGCCGCTTCGGAGGTCGGGTCGATGCCTTTGGAGAGCAGGAAATTGGCCTCGCCGTTGCTGAGCTTGAGGCTCTTCAGCAAGGTCTTCGCCGCCTCCGACCCTTCGGTCAGGCATTTGGAGGCAAGAAACGCGGTTTCCTTCCCCATGTTTTCGATGATCGCCATCTCCGGCGCGGCCACGGGCGCCATGCCGCGCAGCCAGCTGACTTTGCGCAGATGGGGCGAGATCTTTTCGGTGTAGCCGGTGGCCAGGCGGTCGATGCCTTTGCTTTTCGGATCGAGCAGAATCAGCAGCCCGAGGCCGCCGAGCACGCCGACGCCGACGCTGAACAAGCGCGCGCTGATGGCCTGGGCCCAGGTCTTTTTCACCTGCTGCGAATCGAGCAATTCGTAGACCTGATCGCGCTCTTGCAATTCCTTCTCGTCCGGCCCGCCGCCGAAGGTTTTGCGGATGCTGTCGAAGCCGCGATCGATCGCGCGGACGATTTTCGGCTTGTGGTCTTCGAGCAGCTTCACCGGCGCAAGCATCAGCGTGCCGCCCCAGGAAAGCGCGATGACGTTCGAGAACATGCCGGTCATCTGCGCGGCGGGTTTTTCTTGAAGGTTGCGCTCGAAAAAGGGGCCGAATATCTTGTTTTTGGCAAACTGGCCGACCGCATAGAACGGCACCAGCAGCTTGCCCACACCGCTGAATTCCTGGCCGAGCACTTCCTTGTCGTACATTTTGTTGGCGATCCAGAAGGCGCTCGCTACGTTGCCGCCGAAATTGATCACACCGTAGACGACGATGTCGAAGAATTTCCAGCCGCCCGTGCGGCGCTTGCCGGTGGGTTCGGTTTTGTCTTTGCCGGTGATCGCCTTATCGGGGGTGAGAATGCCGTATTCGCTTTGCCCATTATGTCCCGGCGCGGATTTGCCGAGACCCGCATCCGCATTCGCGCCGACACCCGATTCGGCCAGAATCGGTGCGGAGCTGTGGGGGGATGGGGTTGGCGCAACCATGGGTGGGCGGATTCCTTGAAAGTAATGAGCTGCCAAAGCGCGGCATTGGGCCTACTTCTAGACCCTTTTAAAATACCACGATTGGTGCCACTCCCAATGTTAAGGTTTTGTGAAGATCGCCCCTGCATTTCCTGGCGCGGGCGACGGAATATCAGGAATTTTCGTGGGATAAGGAAAAAGTACGGTGCGCAGGCAAAAAGAAAGCCCCGGTTCCCCGGGGCTTTCTCCGTGTCTTGGGCTTGGGTTGGACTAGAAGTCCATATCGCCCATGCCGCCCATTCCACCCATGCCGTTGCCGCCGCCCATGCCGCCCATGGCCGACTTCTTGTCGTCCGCAGCGTCGGTGACGAGGGCTTCGGTGGTGATCAGCAGACCGGCGACCGAGGCCGCATCCTGCAGTGCGGAGCGCACCACTTTGGCGGGATCGATGATGCCGACCTTGATGAGATCGACATATTCCAGTTTCTGCGCATCGAAGCCGAAGTTGGTGTCTTTCGACTCGAGCAGCTTGCCTGCAACCACCGCACCGTCCAGACCGGCATTCTCGACGATCTGACGGATGGGGGCCTGCAGCGCACGCTTCACGATGTTCACACCGGCGCGCTGGTCTTCGTTGGCGACGACGATGTTCTCGAGCTCACGGCTGGCGTAGAGCAAAGCCGAACCACCGCCCGGTACAATGCCTTCTTCCACGGCCGCACGGGTCGCGTGCAATGCATCGTCCACGCGGTCTTTGCGCTCTTTTACTTCCACTTCGGTGCTGCCGCCGACTTTGAGCACGGCGACGCCGCCAGCCAGTTTGGCCAGACGTTCCTGCAGTTTCTCTTTGTCGTAATCCGAGCTGGTTTCTTCGATTTGCGCACGGATCTGGGCGACACGGGCTTCGATACCGGGCTTCTCGCCCGCACCGTCGATGATCGTGGTGTCGTCTTTGGTGATGATGACGCGTTTGGCGCGGCCGAGCTGGGCCACGGTCACGGTCTCGAGCTTGATGCCGAGATCTTCGCTGATGACTTCACCACCGGTAAGGGCGGCGATATCTTCCAGCATCGCTTTACGACGATCGCCGAAGCCGGGGGCTTTCACGGCGGCGACTTTCAAGCCACCACGCAGCTTGTTCACCACCAGAGTGGCCAAGGCTTCGCCTTCGACGTCTTCCGCGATGATCAGCAGCGGACGCTGGGTCTGCACCACGGCTTCCAGCAGCGGCAGCATGGGCTGCAGGCCGGAAAGCTTTTTCTCGAAGATGAGCAGGAACGGATTTTCCAGTTCCACGGTCATCTTTTCGGCATTGGTGATGAAGTAGGGGGAGAGGTAGCCGCGGTCGAACATCATGCCTTCGACGACATCGAGCTCGAATTCCAGGCCCTTGGCTTCTTCGACGGTGATAACGCCTTCTTTGCCTACGCGGGACATGGCTTCGGCGATCTTGTTGCCGACTTCGGTGTCGCCATTCGCGGAGATGGTGCCGACCTGGGCGATTTCTTCCTGGCCGGAAACTTTCTTGCTCTGTTCCTTGATGCGCGCGACGACGGCTTCAACCGCGATGTCGATGCCACGTTTCAGATCCATCGGGTTCAGACCGGCGGCAACGGCTTTGGCGCCTTCACGCACGATGGCCTGGGCCAGCACGGTGGCGGTGGTGGTGCCATCGCCCGCTTTGTCGGCGGTTTTGCTGGCGACTTCACGCATCATTTGCGCGCCCATGTTCTGGAACTTGTTGCTCAGGCTGATTTCTTTGGCGACCGAAACACCGTCCTTGGTGATGCGGGGGGCGCCGAAGCTCTTGTCGAGCACGACGTTGCGGCCTTTAGGGCCGAGGGTGACTTTGACCGCGTTGGCGAGGATGTCCACGCCGCGCAGCATTTCTTCACGCGCGGATGCGCCGAATTTAATATCTTTGGCCATGTTGTGTCTCCGTAGGTTGGAAGCCGGAGGCGAAGAGTTCGGCGTTCAGGGTTCGGAGTTCAGTGAATCAATCTTCACCCGCTCCGCCCCCACTGAACTCCGAACTCCGAACTCCGAATTTTTGAATTAAGCGGCTTTCTTCGCGGCGGTGCCGCCTTCGATGATCGCCAGAATGTCGGATTCTTTCATGATCATCAGGTCTTTACCGTCGATCTTCACTTCGGTCCCCGCCCATTTGGCGAACAGCACGATGTCGCCCGCTTTTACATCGAGCGGGGTGATTTTGCCATCTTCGCTGCGCGCGCCGGAACCAACCGCGATGATCTCGCCCTGCATGGGCTTTTCCTTGGCATTGTCGGGGATGATGATGCCGCCGGAGGTTTTTTCTTCCTGTTCCAGGCGACGAACCAGCACGCGATCGTGCAACGGTTTCACGTTCATAAAGTCACTCCTTCAGAAGTGGTTTGATGTTGAGATGAGCTTCCCGTCTAGCGCTTTCCCTCGATCCATTCCCGATTAACGAAAAATGGCGGAAATCTGCGCATCTGGCGGGTGTGCTGGCTATATAGGGGGGTGGGGGTGGAGAGTCAAGACGGGCATTGACAATAATTTTACGATTTGAGCGCAAGCTCAACGGTGATTTTAGCGAACCTGTATTTCGTGAAACCCCTATTATGACTCAAAATTCTTTTCCGATCCTCTCCCAAAAATCGGTGGACGTATTGATTATCGGCTCAGGTATGGCAGGGCTGGCGGCGGCTGAAGATTGTGCCAGACATGGGGTGTCGTACCTGATTCTAGAGGCAGCTTCCCAGCCCGGCGGGCGGACGCGCACCAGCGAAAGCGCCGCTGGCACGAAGGTAGAGCTTGGGGCGAACTGGGTGCATAGTCGCGACAAGGGGGAGGTTATACGATTTCTCGAATCTTCAGGCCTGCCTTACGACACCACTGACGAAGGTACGAATGTCTCCTGCATCTACAAAGGGCGGGAACACGACGCCGACTTTATTGAAAAACTTGAAAAAGACCGGATTAATAAAGTACGTGCCGCTGCAGCGTATCTCGGGTTCGATCAACCGGTGCCGAAAATAATCAAAGGGGAAGACGGCGAATTGCTGGGCAATTTTCTCAGTCGTCATTGGGTAGGCATAGAAGCCAAAGATTATTCAGCAACGGAATTCACCCATGAGCCGTATCAAACCTGTGGTTATCAGATAGCGAGTGGTTACGGTGCGCTGGTGGAGGATATGGTGCACCATATCGGACCCGAGCGGATATTGTACAACAAACCCGTGGTGACCATGGCCGATGGGCGTCGCGGTGTCACGGTTACCACTCTTGACGGATCGGAATTCAAAGCAAAGAAAGCTATATTCACCGGTTCCGTCGGGGTGCTTCAAAGTGGCCAAGTACGCTTCGAATCGGCCAAAGATCCACAGGATGAACGGTTGAACTGGCAGGTTCAAAAAGCGGTGGAACCCATCGTGATGGGCCATCTCGCGAAGGTCAGTTTCGATCTCGACCCTGACTGGTTGGCCGCGCATCCCGAACATATCAACCGCAGCCTCATGCTGTTCGACGAGCCGCAAATGTTCGCACATGTCGGTAGTGGAGGAAAACCCATACTCACCGTTTTTGTCGGTGGTGATGCGGGAATGGCGGCCGAGCAAGCGGAACCTGAGGCGCTTCGTGCCCATGCCGTTTTCTCGATTCGCAAATTTAAGGGGTTCGAAGAGATCGAACGGATACTGCGCCCGGGTTTGCCTGTCGTAAGTCAATGGAATACCGACCCCTATGTGATGGGAGCCTATTCCTCCATGAGAATTGGCGGTGAACGGACCGGTCCCGTGGCGATCGGGCGTAACATAATGTTGGCGGGCGAGGCATTCGACCCCGAGCTTGCCAGCTATGTGGACGGTGCGCTGCGCTCCGGGGCGCGTGCGGCGGAGCGCCTGATTGCCGATATGCGGCGTCAGGCATGGATCGATGCGCGCGGCGGCGTTTCCGGCCGTTAGGGTAATGGCTCCATAATGGATGTCAGCTTGTGCAGAATGGACCACTCGGTTACGAAGGAAAAGATGAACCTGTTCCTTCAGCCCCCGCCCGATTGCCCGCTTTGCCCACGCCTGGTGGCGTTTCGGGAGGAGAATCGCGCGCGGTTTCCCGCTTATTACAATGCGCCGGTGCCTTCGTTTGGGGCGATGGATGCGCGGGTGTTGATCGTGGGGCTGGCGCCGGGGCTGCATGGGGCGAATGCATCGGGGCGGCCATTCACAGGAGATTTTGCGGGGGCGGTGCTCTATCCTGCCTTGTTGAAGCACGGCTTGGCGCGCGGGCATTTCCAAGCGGAAGCGGGCACGCCGCGCGTGGTAGATTCGCTGGAGCTGGTCGGGTGCCGCATTACCAACGCCGTGCGTTGCGTGCCGCCGGAAAACAAACCGACCACGGAGGAAATCAAAATTTGTAACCGCTTTCTGGCGGCTGAGATCGCGGCCATGCCGCAATTGTGCGTGATGCTTTCTTTGGGCGGTATCGCCCATGCGGCGGTGCTGCGGGCGGTGGGGCAGAAAGTGGGCGGCTACAAATTCGCCCATGCGGCGGAACATGTGCTTCCGGACGGGCGCATCCTATTGAATTCCTATCATACCAGCCGGTATAATATAAATACCGGACGCCTGACGGAGGCGATGTTCGATGCGGTGGTAGAGCGGCTGGCGGAGCTAGTCGGGGGTTGAATCGTCACTAAATCTTAACTCGCTTCGGTGCCTTCAAAGGTTAGAATCTCTCCACTTCACATTGGTTCCACGGAGAAGATTCATGACAGATACCTATGGGGATACCCCCTTGGTCGAGGCTTTGCGCAATGCTTTGAGCAAAGATTGGCTGGAGCCGAATTATGAAATAGGGCACGAATTGCTCTCCCGCCTGGCGGAACTGGATCTAGGGGCGGGTTATACCATACCGGGCGATCCGCTTGCTTCTCAAACTCCAATTCCTGGCAACCAGGAATTACTGGAAGGCCGGTTGGGCGAGATTTTCAAAGCCGCCCATTGGCTGCTCGAAACGCGGCATTGGCATATGGAAGAGCTATCGGCGCAGGCGAAGGCGCATACATCCCGTGAATTGGTGGCCGGTGCCGATTCTGCTATTCATGAGAGCAATTATTTAAGCGCGCAGCAGGATTTGCAGCTTCAATTACTGAAATACCATGTGTCGGAGGAAAGCGTCGACGCCATCCGCGATATCATCGCGGATTTGCAAGAGCGTTGGTCCCAGCATTCCACCAAACCCGGGCATGCGGCCAAGGTTGCGCCTAAGCGGGAAACGGGGATTTCGGATTTTACGAAAAAAATCTTTGCAACTCAGACTGCCGCGTATGACGATATCATGCAGCGCGGCCCGGTACCGCCCCCACGTCGCGCAGGTGAGCCGCAGGATACTCATGCCGAAGATTCCGCGTTGCCCCGCGCCGGAAGTGGGCTTGTCGGCCGCTAGAACCGCTTTGCCTTCGGCACCAGGAAGCCGGTGATTTCCTTCGCCTGCCGTAGGATCGGTGCGGCGATTTCGCCCGCGCGTTCGGCGCCGGCGGCGAGCAGGCTGTCGAGGGATTCGGTGTCTTCCAGCAGGATTTCCAGCTTGGCGCGGATGGGGGCGAGGTGGGCCACCAGCCGCTCGGCCAAGGCGGATTTGAAGGCGCTGAACTGGGCTCCGGCATATTCCGCCTCCAACGTCTCCACGCTCTGGCCGCTGATGGCGGCGTAGATCGAAAGCAGGTTCGCCGCTTCGGGGCGGGGCGTGCCGTCTTCGGCCTGGCGCGTGATGCCGGGATGCATGTCGCTTTTGGCGCGCTTGATCTTGTCGGCGATCTGATCACTGCTATCCAGCAGGTGGATGCGGCTGGCGTCCGATGTATCGGACTTGCTCATTTTCTTCTGCCCGTCGCGCAAACTCATCACCCGCGTGGCGGGCCCGAGGATCATCGGCTCGGGCAGGGGGAAGAAGTCTTTGCCTGCGGCGCGATTGAATGCGCCCGCAATGTCGCGCGCCAGTTCCAGATGCTGCTTCTGATCTTCACCCACGGGCACGTGGGTGGCATGGTAGCCGAGAATGTCGGCGGCCATGAGGACGGGGTAGGCGTAGAGTCCGAGCGCAGACTGGTCTTTGTTCTTGCCCGATTTCTCCTTGAACTGCGTCATGCGGTTCAGCCAGCCGAGCGGGGTGTGGCAGTTCAGAATCCAGGCCAGCTCCGCATGCATTGGCACGGTGGATTGGGCGAAGAGGATGGAATGGTTGGGGTCGATGCCGCAGGCGATGTAGGCGGCGGCGGTTTCGCGCGTGTTCTGGCGCAGGGCGGCGGGGTCTTGCGGCACGGTGATGGCGTGCATATCCGCGATCATGAACAGGCATTGGTGGGTTTTCTGCATACCCACCCAGTTGCGGATCGCGCCCAGGTAATTGCCCAAATGCAGATTGCCGGTGGGCTGAACGCCCGAAAGAATGCGCGGAAGAGTCATGACAGGCCCGAAAAGAATGGTGCAGCCGCAGCCACTACCAGCTTTTGCCCCGATTGCCTAGGGTGCGGAAGTCATGAAATTGTCATGCAAAGTTCGGCAGAGCGTGATAAAATACTTAAGTACAAACAGTCCTATGGACTACAAACCTTATGCCACAAAATTTTTTACCTAAGAGGAACTTCATTCCTCGCACAAAAAAACTTACTTTGGATGAGCCGCTAAACCCCCCTTGGAAAATAAGGCTCATTTACGCAGCAGCCCTATTGGGTCTGCTTGCTGCGATCTTCATGCCCGAAATCCATCAATGGATTTTCGAGTAGAACGATAAAGTTGGATAGATAGTATTTAGAAAGCCCGCCGCTTGGTGGGCTTCTCTTTATTGGCCGACCGCTTCCTGAATGCTCCCGAACCCATCGCGCTTCAGCAATGCAGGCAATTCCTCGGCGATGCGGCGGGCGAGGCCGAAGCCTTTGTAGACCAGCGCGGAATAGATCTGCACCAGGCTCGCGCCTGCACGGATTTTGGCGTAGGCCTGGCCGGCGTTGCTTACGCCGCCGACACCGATGAGGGGGATGCTTCCGGCGGTGAGGCGCGCGGTTTCGCGAAGGATGGCGGTGGAGGCTTCGAACAAAGGCGCGCCGCTCAAGCCCCCGCTTTCGGCTTTCCAGCGATTGCGCAACGTTTCCGGCCGGGCCAGCGTGGTGTTGCTGACGATCAGGCCGTCCACGCCCTCGGCCAGCGCGGTTTCGACCAAGGCGGCCAAGGCATCGGGCGAGAGGTCCGGCGCGATCTTCACCAGCAGCGGCACGCGGCGGGGCAGGGCGTTGCGGGTTTCTATCACCGCGCGCAGCAGGGCCTGCAGCGCGTCCGCCTGCTGCAGATCGCGCAGGCCTTGGGTGTTGGGGGAGGAGATGTTGACGGTGATATAATCCGCATGCGGGGCGACTGCTTTCAGCGCGATCTGGTAATCCTCCGCCGCATCCATGCTGTCTTTGTTCTTGCCGATATTCGCCCCCAGCACCAGGCCCGCCGGGCGCTGCTGCAGACGCGCGACGAACGGCGCGAGTCCTTCGTTGTTGAAGCCGAAACGGTTGATGACCGCGCGGTCTTCCTCCAGCCGGAACAGGCGCGGGCGTGCATTGCCCGGCTGCGCGCGCGGCGTGACCGTGCCCGCTTCCACGAAACCGAAACCCTGGCGCGCCAGCCCGTGCAGCGCTTCGGCGTTTTTATCGAAACCGGCGGCGAGGCCGATGGGGTGGGGGAAGTGCAGGCCCCACAAATCCTGCGCCAGCATCGGCTCCGGCTGAAATTTCTGCGCGGGCAGCAGGCGGGATTTCAACGCGGCGATGGCGCAGTGGTGCGCCGTTTCGGCGGGCAGCGTGAAAAGCAGCGGGCGAAGCAGCGAATAATAATCCATGGCCGCCAAAACAAAAAGAGAGCGATGCCGCTTTGTTTCACGAAGTGCTTGGCTGGACAAGGGCGGTTTATTTTTTCGCGGGCCGGGGCGGCGGTTTGTGCGCGAGCAGCAAATCGATCGGGTCGGTCAATTGGGCGCCGCGCCGCGAAAGCGCGGCTTGTGCCGCCACCACATCTCCCATGGCGGGATCGATTTCCGTGGCGGGCGCGGGCGTATGTGCCGGAGGTGGAATATTGGCCGGGGCTTCGCCGCGCTCCGGTAGCGGGAAGCGACGCGTGCGGTTGATGGCGATGGGGGTGCTTGTTTTGCTGCGCGGCGGCAGCGCGAGGAAGTGCCCCGGTCCGATCTTGCGCAAAGGCACCGGCCCGGTGACGCGATGCAGCGGCATGAGATGCGGTTTGTTGGAGGCATTGCCCAGGGGCACGGGCTGCGCGTCCTGTGCATAACTTGGCGAAGCGAATGCGATCCAAAGAGAAAGCAAAATATGGTGCGTGGGGCGATGGTGCATGTGTCTGATAATAGCAACCATCGTGCCAAAAAGAACAGTGTTTGCACACAGTGTTTGCGTAAGGGCGAAACACGTATTGCGTTGCGGTGTTGCGCGCGGTTATGATGCCGCCGATACAGTGCCAACCACCGGATGGTGTAAGACGAAAATGGATTGGCCAACACAGGTGAGGCGTGGCGTTACAGCCACCTTGTTCATGACCACGGCAGGCTGGGTGCATGCCGCAGCCGCCGAAGGCGTGTTGCCGGAAAATGAAATGCGCGCCGCCTATGAGGCCGCTTTCGCCCAATCGTCTCCCACAACCGCCCAGCCTTATATCGCCGCACAAGCGCATGTCATCCCCCAGGCTTCTGCCATTCCGGTTTCCAGCCAGGCCAGCGCCCCCGATTGGTCGGAATCCACCGCGCCGCGTATGCAGAGCGCGGCTGCCGCACGCATTGAGCCGGTGACGGTGGCTCCCCGTCCGACCGTCACCATCGAACGCTTCCATATTCCGGTGGGAAACCGCTACATGCCCGCGCCGTCCTCCGCTTTTTCGGAAGCATTGCCGCCGCCGCGTGCAGTGGCGGGATATGCGGCTTTGATGCCCGCCGCGGGCACGGCACCCGCACCGGCGGCGGTAACGGTCAATTCCGTCGCGCCCGTTGCGGCCGCGGCAAACGCCGCCACTCTCACCCCCATGGCGAATGCGACGCAGACCGCGCCCGCGGCAACGGACCCGCTGCTGAGCCTTCCCGGCCTGCCTGCATCCCCGGCCGCGGCCAATGCGGCGCCGATAGCGCCGCCGGAACCGATGGCGACCAACTCCAAGGACATCATTCGCAACGGTGCGCGTCAGGCGCAGGATTTTCGCGAAAACGGCACCCAGCCGCCCGCCATGTTATCGCCCGTGACCAATGCGCCCATAGCCAATGCCGTGGCTCCTGCACCCGCAGCAGCGGCCCCTGCGATCCCTGCGCCGGTTGCGTCCGTTGCGGCGGCCCCTCGAGCGGCTATGGCTGCGCCCGCTGTTCCTGCTGCGGCTGCGGCTGCCGTTCCAGCTGCTGCGCCTGCGGCAAATGTTCCGCCTACACCCGTCATTCAGGCATCTGAAAACCCTGCGGCTTCGCTTCCCGCCGAGACACCGGCCGCTCCGGCGGAAACCGCGTCCGCGGAGGTGGTCGCCGCAACGCCCGCACCCGCCAAGATCGCGGTGGAGCCCGAGAAAAAGAAAGCGCCGAAACCCCTGCCGAATGCGCGCTTCAAACCGAAGGCCGAAACGACCGACGCGGTGATGCGTTCGCAGGAAGACCGCCTGAGCGCCGAATCCCGCAGCCGCGAAGCCGGGGCGCCGATCTCGCTCGACCGCACGAAGGCAGGGGATGCGCGTTTGCAATCGGACGAGGGCGTGAAGCAGCATACGGGCGTGGGCGTTTCCATCAGCGTGCGCAAACCGCAGATCGACCCGCATTACGAATTGAACCAGGCTTATTTGGCTTCGGCGGGCGGGGATACCAACGGCGCGATCTCGATCTATCAGCGCGTACTGGACGTGGAGCCGAAGAATACGGACGCCTTGTTCGGGCTGGCCACCATGTATCACCGCCTGGGGCGACTGGATAAAGCCAAGCCGGTCTATATCACGCTGCTCGCCACCGACCCCGGGCACCGCGACGGGCTGAACAACTTCCTGATGCTGCTGGGCGAAGAAAACCCGCAGGAAGCGTTGAATCGCCTCGAATCACTCGAGCGCGCCAACCCGAATTACGCACCGATTCCCGCGCAGATGGCGATGATCTTCCAGCGGCAGAACGAGTTGCAACGGGCGGTGGACGCCATGTCCCGCGCCTCATCGCTGGATCGCGACAATATGCAATACCGCTACAACCTCGCCATCCTGCTCGATCAGGCCGGAAACTGGAACGACGCGGCAGGGATGTATCAGGATGTATTGGCCGCCGTGGATCGCGGCGAGCGCGTGCCCGCCACGCGGGACGGCATTCAGCGTCGTTTGACGTATCTAATGGCCAAGCATACGAGCTAGGCCGTTTCTTTTCTAAGTTTCCCATGGCTGTCATTCGGCTCCCATCGCCGTCATCCTGCGCGAAGTCGCAGGATGTCTGACTGTTCTGCGAGGGATCCTGCGACTTCGCGCAGGATGACGGGTGGGCGAGATATTTCCGCCACAGCTGTCACCTCTCATGCATGCCTGCCTTCCGCATTCAGAGAGTTTTAACTCAATTGCTTTCTAATGGTCGCATCACCAACACGCGGTCAGGAGACCGCGCCAGCCTTGAGCTCGCCCTAGGCGTCCGGCTCATGCGAGGCGCGGAGCGCCGCAGCGGAGCGAATGCACCATGGAAATCATCGATCTGCTCGCCGCGGCCCAGAAAAACGGTTCGTCGGACATTCACCTCGCCACGGGCAACATGCCCATCCTGCGCACCTCGGGCGACATGAAGCCGCTGGGTTCGGTGCGCCTGGATGCGAGCATGGTGAAAGACATGCTCTATTCGATCATGACCGAACAGCAGCGCACCGAATACGAACGCGAACTGGAAATCGATTTCGCGATTTCCTTCGGCGAGAATATGCGTTTCCGCGTGAATGCCTTCAACACGCTTCCCGGCCCTTCGGCGGTACTGCGCTCGATTCCCACCAAGATTCTCACGCTCGAACAGCTCGGCACGCCGGAAGTGTTGAAGCGTTTGACCAAGCTGCATAAAGGGCTGATTCTGGTCACCGGCGCCACGGGCTCGGGGAAATCGACGACGCTGGCCGCCATGGTCAACCATATCAACGAAAACGAAGCGAAGCATATTCTGACCATCGAAGACCCGGTCGAATTCGTGCATCAATCGAAGAAGTCGCTGATCAACCACCGCGAAGTGGGCAACCATACGAAAAGCTTCGCCCGCGCCTTGAAAAGCGCGCTGCGCGAGGATCCGGACGTGATCCTGGTAGGGGAATTGCGCGACATCGAAACCGTGCATCTCGCCATCACCGCTGCCGAAACCGGGCATCTGGTGATGGGTACGCTGCATACCAACTCTGCCCCGAAAACGATCGACCGGATCATCGACGTGTTTCCGGCGGCGGAGAAAGAAATGATCCGGGCGATGCTTTCGGTCTCGCTCGAGGCAGTGATTACCCAGTCCCTCGTCAAAAGAGCGGACGGGCAGGGGCGCACGGCGGTGCACGAGATTCTTCTCGGAACGCCCGCCGTGCGAAATCTCATCCGCGAAGGCAAGATTCCGCAGCTTTATTCCATGATGCAGACCGGCAGCAAGCTGGGCATGATGACGATGAAGGACCGCGCATTGGAACTGGTGGGGCAGGGCGTGATCACCACGGAAGCGGCGAAAGCGCTGCTCGCCACCGGAGCGAACGAAGACGAAGGCACCGGCACGGGTATCGTCACCGCCAGCGCGGGCATGAGCGGGGGAGCGCCGAAACCGGTGGTGCCGCAGGGCGCGCCGCGCGGCGGCGACGGATTTTAATCGAAGGAACGTGGCCATGCCCAATGAACTGATGAATGCGTTGTTCGACGAAGCGGTGCGCACCGAGGCATCCGACCTCTACATGACCGTGGGCTGCCGCCCGATGCTACGCGTGAACGACCGCATCATGCCCCTGACCCAGCACCCGATATTGACGCAGGAAGGCGTGCTGGAAGCAATGGCCGCCGTGCTGAGCGAAGAGCAGATGGATGAATTCAGCGCGACCCACGAACTCAATACCGCGCTGCAATGGCAGGATCGTGCGCGTTTCCGTATCAATGTATTCCACCAGCAGCAACTGCCCGGCATGGTGCTGCGGCGGATCAAAACGAAAATCCCCACCGGAGACGAGCTCGGGCTGCCGCCGGTCTATAACGATCTTATCATGCATAAGCGCGGGCTGGTGCTCGTGGTCGGCCCGACGGGATCGGGCAAATCCACCTCCATCGCCTCGATGATCGGGCATCGCAACAATTTCGGCTCCGGCCATATCATCACGGTCGAAGACCCGATTGAATTCGTGCATGACCACAAAACCTGCATCATCACCCAGCGCGATATCGGCATCGATACCTATTCTTTCGCCATGGCCCTGAAAAATGCCCTGCGCCAGCGGCCGGACGTAGTGCTGATCGGCGAGATCCGCGACCGGGAGACGATGGAGCACGCGCTCACTTTCTCGGAAACCGGGCATCTCTGCCTGGCTACCCTTCATGCCAATAATTCGAACCAGGCGGTGGAGCGCATTCTCAACCTCTTCCCCGAAGAAAAGCATCATCAGGTGCTGCAAAGCCTGGCCATGAACCTCAGCGCCATTCTTTCCCAGCGTCTGGTGCGTACACGCACGAATACACGCGTGGCGGCGGTGGAAATTCTATTGAACCAGGGTCTGGTGAAGCAGTTGATCGAAGAAGGGAAGATCAAGGAGATCAAGGATGTGATGGAACGTAACATCGACCGCGGCATGCAGAGTTTCGATCAGGCCTTGTTCGCCATGATCCAGCAGGGCGTGATCGACGAAGAGGTGGCCATTGCCGAATCCGACAATCCGGCCAATCTCAAATTGCGCCTGCGTCAGTCCGGCGGATTGCCGGGAGTGAATATGACGCCGGCGGCAAAAACACCTGAGCCCAAACCCGCTCCGCCGCCCGCCGCCGCACCGAGTTTCACGGCGGATACGAACGGGTTCTGAATACACCATTTCTTAAGAGGATTTGGTTAGGATGGCACCCGCCATCGTTCGGGTGTGGCGCTGGAAAAGAATGGTCGCCCGCACGGATGCATGGTACTGCCCATAGACCGTAAGAATGACGAAAAAAGAACGGTTGAGTGCTGCGCCCAGCGGCACATCATCGCACGAAACATCAGGGAAGAACGGGGGCTTTGGCCACCATGCTGAATTACAATTACCAAGCCATGAACGAAATCGGCCGCCGTGTGCGCGGCGAGTTGGCTGCCGAAAATGAAATGGATCTGGAAGCCCGGTTGAAGCAGCTGGGCCTGGAGCTGGTCACCGCGCGTGAGCAGAAAACCAAGAAGGCGAGCTTCCTCAGCCGCGTGCGTATGCAGGACATGATCGTGATGTGTCTGCACCAGGAGCAATTGAGCCGCGCGGGCGTGCCGTTGCTCGACGCGCTGGCCGATGTGCGCGACGCCACCGAATCCGACAAATTGCGCGACATCATGGCCGGTGTCTATGAGTCGGTGAAAAACGGGGAGTTGCTTTCGAATGCGCTGGGCCGCTATCCGAAAACCTTCGACAGCGTGTTTACCGGCCTGATCCGTGCCGGAGAAAAGACCGGCGACCTCAGCGGTGCCTACCAACATTTGATCGAGCATATGAAATGGACGGATGAGCTACGCCGCAAAGTGAAGAAAGCGACGCGTTACCCCATTGTGCTGTTGGTGGTAATGAGTGGAGTCATCGGGATTCTGATGACACAGGTGGTGCCGAAATTGCTGAAGTTCATCACCTCGCAGGGTTTCGACATTCCCATGCATACCCGCGCCTTGATCGCGACCTCGGACGCGCTGGTGAATTATTGGTATATCATCTTCGGCCTGCCCATCGCCGCCTTTATCGGGCTGATGGTGGCGCGCCGTACTTCGCCTGCTTTCGCCTATAAGTGGGACGGTTTCGTGCTGAAAATGCCGATTTTCGGCAAGGTCAGCCGTAAGATCAACCTTGCGCGCTTCACCCACTTCTTCGCCGTCATGTTCAGCAGCGGCATCGACATCCTCTCCTCGCTGGAAGCGGCGAAGGACGTGGTGAACAACCGCGTGCTGAAAGAATCGGTCGGGCAGGTGAAACAGAATGTGACGGACGGCAGTTCCATCACGGCCGCATTGCGCCTGACCGGGCACTTCCCGAATCTGGTGGTGCGCATGTTCAAAGTAGGCGAGGATTCGGGAAACATGGACGAGGCCTTGGAAAACGTGAATTTCTTCTACACCCGCGAAGTAAACGACGCGGTGGACGGGATGGTCGCGCTGATTCAGCCGATTCTGACCGGGGTTATGGGCGGGCTCATCATGTGGGTAGTGGCGGCGGTCTTCGGTCCGTTGTATGACTCCTTCAGCAAAATGAAATTCTGAGGCGAAATATCTAAGGAATCATGGTCACTATTTCCCGCAACCGCGCACTTCAGAAAGATGCGCCAAAGGAAAGAAAGCCCCGCCCAGAGCGAAAGGGCGGCGGACGCGCACGGGCGGGGAAAACGCAGCGCGAGCAGAATAAAAGCGACAAAAAGGGCAAAGCGAATTTCGTGCTCTTCGTGGGCGATGAGGGTGCGATCCTGACCTATACTTCCGGTCTTCACGTGCAGCGCCGTCTTTTCGCACCGACCCCAAGCCCCGAACATACCGAAAATCTGCGCGCACTTCTGGATACGGATGCAAACGCGCCGATCTACCTGCTGCTCGACAGCATGGATCAAGCCTACCAGCGTCATTCCCTGCCACCCGTGGCAAGCGTCAGCTTGAATAAAATTGTACGCCGCCGCTTGCATCGCGACTTCGCGGCGGACGACATCAAAGGCGCATTGCAGATCGGCCGTGAAGAAGGCGGGCGGCGGGATTGGAACTATCTGCTGGTGGCGGTAAGCTCCACGGGCGCAGTCGCGCAATGGATGGATCTGTGCCTGGATCGCGATAATCCCTTCAAAGGCATTTATCTCAGCCCGGTGGAAAGCGAAACCTTCATCGCGCGGATGACGCAAACCCTGGGTAGCGCTACCGAGATTGCACCCGAGACGGGCAAATCGAAAAAGCGAAGCAAAACGGAAGCAACCTATCCCTGGCAATTGTTGGTGAGCCATCACAAGGTCGGCGGGTTTCGGTTGGTGGTGCTGCACAAGGGCCGTCTGGCTTTCACGCGCCTGGCACAGCCCATCGGTGAGACCACGCCCGAAGTGGTGGCGGGCAATGTCGAGCATGAGGTGCTCAACACGATCGAATACATGAAGCGGCTGGGGTATCAGGAAGGTCAGCCCCTGCAAGTGCTGGTACTGGTGGCGCCGGATATCAAGCAGCAGCTCGATCAGACCACGATGCCTGCCCAGGATGTGCATTTTTTTACGCCCTACGAGGCAGCCGGTCTACTCGGTCTGCAGGCGGTGGCGCAGCCGGAGGATCATTATGCCGACGTGCTGCAATCGGTACATCTGCTGGCGGCGAAAAAACACCGTCTGATTCTTCATTCCCCCGTCACCGCCCGTCTGAGTGCGCTGGCGAACGGGGCCAAAGCGGCTTATGCCGCAGCGGCTTTGGCCGGGCTTGCCCTTATCGGTTTTGGCCTGTGGCAGGGCTGGCAGGGCATGCAGATGGGTAGCGAAATAATCCAGATGCAAACCCAATTGAATGCCGAACGCGAAAGTGCGGCGCGCGCCGAAACGGAGATGAAAAAATTCCCCGAAACGATCCAAACGATGCTCGACGTATCGCGCCTGTACCAGACATACGGCTCGAAACAAACCTACATACTGCCTACCTCCTTGATGCATGCCGAAGCACTCACCCACCAGGATTTCGTGTTATCCGAAGTGAAATGGACACGTATTCCGGCCGCTGCGCCGGTACCGGAATCGCTTTCGATTCTGTTGAAGGGCGAAGTCATCAAATCGGTGAAAGACACCGTTTCCAGCCTGCGGGTACGGCTGAACCAGATTCTGGCGGAAGCCAAAAACCAATATCCCGACAGCAATGTGGGTTATACGGATTTGCCGGAATTGTTCAGCGATAAATCCGATCTCAAAACCTCCATCGGTGGCGATGCGGAAAACGATGCGCTGCAGCGCGTGCTGGCGCAGCCGCTGAAAGTGGGCTTGAAGATTGAGTCGCCGAAAAAGGAAACAACCGGGGGGGCACCGTGAGTCAGGTCAAATCCACCCCGATTGCCATGATGCGTTTGAAGCGCGACCGTACGCGCCTCATCCGCTCCGTCATTATCGCGCTTTTCGTCATTGCCGCAGGCGGGGTCATCGCTTTTGGGGGGGATTATTTCTTCACCGAACGCGAATCCAACAAGCAACGCATGACCACCGAACGCAGCGGCCTGAGCGGGCGCATTACGCAACTGGAATCGGACGCCAAACAGGCGGCCACGGCCATTAAGCTCTATGGCGTATTGATGCGTGCCAACGGATTGCCCGAAACCGGATTGGTGGATTTTTCTCTGGATCGCGACCTTCTCACTTCGCGATTGGCGGCGCTTCGCATCAAACACCAGTTGCAGGATTTACAACTCAGCGCGCAAGCGCCGCAAACGCTCGCCACTCCGAACGTATCTTCCCTGCAAAGCGGCAAGGAGATCAGCAGCCAGGTGGAGCTCACCATCAAAGCCTGGTCGGACGTACATGTCGCGAACTTCGTGCGCGATCTCACCACCGGCCTTCCGGGCTTTGTGGATATTCAAGAACTGAGCCTGACCCGCGATGCTCCGATTACTCCCGAAGTGCTGATCGCTGCCGCGCAAGGCGGCCGAGTTCCCCTCGTCACGGCGCATCTAAAATTCATCTGGCGCGGGATTCAACCGGCGCCCAAATCTGCTACGCCTGCACCGGTAGCCGCCTCTGGTATGCCCATATCTTCCGCTTCGCCCATGTCTCCCGCTTCGCCCATGTCACCTGCGCCGAATGTCGGGGCCAGCCCCGCCGGAGGCGCGATATGAGTGGCCCGTGGAAAAGCCTTCCGTTTTTGCTTTTGAGTATGGCCTTGCCTTCTGTCGCAGGGGCACAGGTGCCGATGCCAGCCGCACCTTCCATCATTCCTGCAGTCGAGCCCAAACACAGCGTGGATGTGCCAGCCGCCCCGCCCACCAGCCCGGCGGGGGAGCTTTATGCACTGATGGGCAATAATCGATACATGGAATGGGAATCGACCCTGCTTTTCCCGGCCGAGGAGCATGGCCGGTTGATGCACATCCTCGATGTGGCGGGTGCGGGAAAATCTCAGGAAGCGATGGCTGAGGCGGGAATTACGCCACAACAAGACCCGATCGACGCCATTACCAATGCTGTAGCGCCGGAGAAGCCTCAAAAAGTGGTCTATCCGCCCGAAGTGCCGATCTTCTACCTCAGCTCGATCATTTACCATTCTGAAGATGACTGGGTTCTGTGGCTCAATGGGCAGCGCTTCACTGCCCATCGCCCCGTGGCGGCTGAGAAAGGCGTTGAAGTCGTGGGAGTGACACCCGAATCCGCGACTTTCTCCTGGGCGCCGATCCAATTCGAAAAAGTGCAAGGATTGCTCGCACCCGCGCTCGATGCGAAAACCAGCGATGCCCATGGCGCTGCCGGCGCCCATTCTGTCTTGACGGGCCATACGAGAATCGACGAGCCCGCCCGCCGCGTGATTTTCACATTGATTCCCAGCCAGTCGTTCTACACGCTGGTGCCTACCCTGTCCGAAGGCCTTCCCTTCCGTAACAAGGAAGGCGCGGGCGTGCTGCCGAGAACGATGAATCTCGGCACGACCAGCCCGGCGGGCACGCCCTTCAAAGTGATCAAGGGCACGGCGGTGGCAGCCACGGCAGGCACAACGAACACGCCGGGCACGCCGCTCGTACCCGGCGGTGCGGCACCCAATGTCATGCTCGAAGCCACCCCTTTGCCCAAAGACCCGGGGTATAATGATATTCAAAGCATGATCGATCGTTCCGACAAGATCAAAGCCCAGAACCAGAAGAAATAACCTTTTCCACTCTACGTCTTTTGCGAGTTTTGCATGCATCCATCTTCCGCCCCACTTTCTCTCCATGGCATCGGTAAACGTTTCGGTACGCAGATCGCGTTGCGGGATGCATCTCTCGCGCTTGAACCGGGCGAAATCTTCGGCCTGATCGGGCTGAATGGCGCGGGCAAGACCACCATGATCAAAATCATTCTCGATCTATTGCGCGCGGACGCGGTACACGGCGATGATACGGCGGATTCGACGGTCGGCACCGTGCAATTGTTCGGCCATCCTTCCTCGAACCCCAAAGCGCGTGAGGGCTTGGCGTATCTGCCGGAAAAATTTCAACCCAGCCGCTATCTCAAAGGCATGGAATATCTCAGCCTTTCCTGCTCGTATTACGGGCTGACGCTTGATCGCGATCAAGCGCGCGCCTTGGCCGCCGCGCTCGATCTCGACCCCAAAAAGCTCGATGCGCTGGTGAAGACCTACTCCAAAGGCATGGGCCAGAAACTCGGCCTGATCGGGGCGATGTTGTGCGAACGCCCGCTATTGCTGCTGGACGAGCCGATGAGTGGGCTCGATCCAAGCGCGCGCATCAAACTGAAACGTGCGCTTCTGGCGCAGCGGGATGCAGGAAAAACCGTATTTTTCAGCAGTCACATTCTTTCGGATATCGACGAAATCTGCGACCGCATCGGAGTGATTCACCAAGGAAACATGCTCTTTGTGGGCACACCGGGAGAGTTCAAATCCCGTTTCCCCGCCCCGACATTGGAGCAAAGCTTCCTGCGGGCCATCGGCGAAGAAACGACCTTGATGGCCGTTTCGTGAAATCGCTCGCTGTCAACGGCGGCAGGCGGGATTCAGGTAGGCTATGCGTGCGATGCTCATCGTGCCGCGCAGATTGTAGGCGGTGCCGCCGCTGCTGAAATGTCCCTCGAGTACGAGATTCAACGCATTGCCAATGGTGACGTTACTCATCGTATCCGTAAGGGCATAATTGTGCGTGATACCGGTGGAGCCGGCGGTAGGAGTGGATAAGGCGCCATTATAACTCACCGTCGGCGAATCGCGGCTCATGATTTCGGCCTGGCCGCTGGTACGCACGGTATAGGTGCCGGTCGCATCCGTGATCTGTTCCGGCGTGTAACCGCCGGTGCCGGCCAGCCAGTAGTTGCGCCGGAAGGGCAGAGAGGCGTTGAGCGCGTAACTGCCACCGCACAAACCCAAGGTGCATAGCGTGGGCATGCATACTTTTACCGCGACACCGCAGCCGCCTTTATTGGCTTCCTGCATCAGCGCCGTATCCAGCCCGGCGGCGATGGCGGTGGCGGCATCCACGTTCGCGCCGCCGCCGGGACGGCTGATTTCGATCGCGGCGCCGATGCTGCCGCCCAGCGAATTGGCAGCGGGAATGGAATAAAGCGCGGTGCCGGTGCTGCGCTTATATACCGCGGCCAATGGAAAATTGACGGTAATGCAGCACTCAAGCCCGATACAGCAAGCCTGCCCCGATCCACTCCCTACGATGTTTGCCGTGCAATCGGCACTGGAAACACTGGTCGTGGCAGCACCGGCGGCGCTGTTGAGCGTGCGCCATGTCGTACCGTCGCATAGATATAGATCTTTGGTCTGGCCATCATAGCCCAGTTGCCCATCCATCCCGATCGGCAGGCTGAATCTTGACGGGCAATCCGCCCAGGCCCGGCAGGCGAGTAAGCATGGAATCGCAAAAATCACGATCCCGCGTACTATGCGACAAACGCGATCCATGCGACAGCTCCATTGCGTTATACACGCAATGATTGCATTGGATGCAAAATATATCAACTTCTAGTTGTGATATAAGCTTACAGGCGGTCGGTCAGATCGATCGTGCCGATCAATTCCTGTAAATCGATCGTACCTTCCAGCACCTTGTCGATGCCGTCCATCACCATGGGAATGAATCCGTTATCCAGTGCATATTCCGTGAGTTGCGCACGGGTGGAGTGGGTGGCGATGAGTTCGTCCGTGCCTTTGTCCACGCGGAAGATCTCGACGATGGCGACGCGGCCTTTATGCCCCTTGTGGTTGCATTTCTCGCACCCGACCGGATCGTAGATCGTGGGCGGCGTGTCCATCGGGAAGCCGAGAATGCGGCATTCTTCGGCATTGGCCGGGCGGGGGCGCTTGCATTTATCGCATAATTTGCGGGCCAAACGCTGGGCCACCGAACAGATGAGCGAACCGGCAAGCAAATGGGCGGGCACGCCGATATCGCCCAAGCGGGGAATCGCGCCCATCGCGTCGTTCGTGTGCAGGGTGGTGAAGACCTGGTGCCCGGTGAGCGCGGCGCGCACGGCCATCAGCGCGGTTTCCTCGTCGCGCACTTCGCCCACGAAAATGATGTCCGGATCCTGGCGCATGAGAGACTTGATCCCCGTGCTGAAATCCATCACGCCCTCGCGCACGGAAGACTGACGGATCAGCGGCAGCTGATATTCCACCGGATCTTCGAGCGTCATGATGTTGACGTCGATATTGTTGATGTAGGAGAGGATCGAATAGAGCGTCGTAGTCTTCCCCGAACCTGTGGGGCCGGTGACGATGATGATGCCTTCGGGCCGTTTCAGCAGCTTTTTGAGCAGCTTGAGGTTGTGCTCGGAGAAGCCGAGCTTTTGCAGTGCGACCAGCGATTTGCGTTTATCCAGCAGACGCATGACGACGTTTTCGCCATACACGGTCGGTTGCGCGGCCACCCGGAAATCCACCTCGCGGCCCATCACCTGGAAGGAGATGCGTCCATCCTGCGGGGCGCGGGTTTCGGCGATGTTCATGCCCGCCATGATTTTCAAACGCACCAGCATGGCCTGCCAGTAATCGCGGTGGAACGAACGCACCTGCATCATCTGCCCGTCGATGCGGTAGCGCAGGCGCAGGAAACTGCCTTCCGGTTCCAGATGGATATCCGACGCACCGACCTTGATGGCATCGATCAACAGCGCATTCACCAGGCGCACGGTGGGGTTGACGTAGCCTTCTTCCTGGCCGCTGAGTTGTTTGTTGTCGCGAATCCCGGTTTCGATCTCGCGCAGAATGCCGTCGATCGAGAGTTCGTAATGGTAATATTGATCGATCAGTTCCAGCACTTCCTGCTCGGTGCAGAAAACGGGAGCGATTTTCGCGCCCTTGGGCAGGTGGCGGCGGATCTGATCGATGGCGATCACGTTGTAGATATCCGCCATGGCGATCTGCACCGCGCCGGATTCATTGGTCCCGACCGGGATCGCCTTGTTGCGCACGGCCACGTCTTTGGGCACCGCTTTGATGAGCGCGGGGTCGAGCATCGTGCTTTTGGGATCGAACTTATCCGTACCGGCGGATTCGGAGAGCACTTCGCCCAGGGCGGATTCGGTGATGAAGCCCATTTCCACCAGGATGGTGCCGATGAGCTTCTTGTTGATCTTCTGTTCCTGCAGGGCGATCTGCAATTGATCGGGGCTGATGAGGCCCATTTCGATCAAACGCTCGCCGATGCGCAGGGGCTTTTTGACCGGACGATGTTCGTCTTCCACCTGCGCTATGGGCAGGGGCATCGGCTCGGGGGCCAAAGGCTCCGGCGCGATGGCTTCCGCCACCGGTTCAGGTGCCGGGGCAGGCTTCGGCGCGCGGGGCGCACTGAGGAAGTCGTCGTTCATCGAAGCGGGATTGATCGGGTTGAGCATGCGAAAATGGGCATAACCAAAGGATTTGTTTCAAATGCCGGACATCCGGCCATCGGATTCCATAGGGAGCCGACCAATCGATCTTAGGCCGGATTTGCTAAGATAGGGTTAAGCCTGTGTGTCATAAAAGTGTCACTCCCAGATACGAAAAATGGATTGTCATGTGTCGTATGACGTATTACACTCTATTCATGATCGTCAGCATTCGTTACAAAGGGCTTCAGCGCTTCTATGAAGATGGGGACGCCGCCAAGTTGCCTGCGCAATACCGTCGCAAAATTCATCGCATTCTCGATCAATTGGACGCGGTTACGTCGTTGCAAGATAGTCGCCAAATGGGTGCGGGTGTGCACAAACTGACAGGCGAGTTATCTGAATTTTGGGCGGTGTCGCTGACGCCAAACTTTCGACTCATCTTCCGCTTCGTCGAGCCGGATGTGCATGATGTGGATTACGTCGATTACCATTAGGAGAATGAAGATGAAACGTGGTCTGGCCCCCTTGCATCCCGGTGAAATTCTGCGGGAAGATTATATTCGCGAACGTGGCTTGACGGTGACGCGGGTGGCCCAAGGCCTGGGCATTGCGCGCGCCAATCTTTCCGCCATTGTGAATGAGCGGGCAGGCGTAAGCCCCGAATTAGCCGTGAAGCTCTCGGAAGCTTTCGGTAACAGCGCGCAATTTTGGATCAATCTTCAAAAAAATTATGAATTGTGGCATGCCGAACGGAAAGTGAACCGCGCGTCCATTCAGCATTTCGAACTTCCGGCACCGTCCGCCTAGATAGCCAAAATTATAGACTTCGATCCATCCCGCCGTCAGTTTCTCGCTCAGCGAATTCTGCTTCAGCCGCGCATTCAGAAACTCGAAATCCACCGCATCCAGTTGCCTGATCCTGATTGAAGCAGCTATAGACGAAGCGTTCCTCGCCCGTTTCGGGATCGACCTGCCGCTGCAGGCATTGGGCACATATTTCTTTCATCATGCATTGCATGGGTGAGTTGATGCTGCCGACGGCTTGGTGCGGGCCCAAGTAAGGTTTCAGCACGCCATGCCGCGCCTGGCCCACCGCCTGCATCATGCGGTCCGAACCGATGACGATGGCGTGGCGGGCTTCGTGCAGGGGGATGCCGACCTCGCCCAATTCGCCGCGTGCATAGGCCGCCATGGCTTCCACGATATTGCCGCAGAAGCTGCGGTCCTGCGGGCGGGCGGGGGTGAAGCCGGGGGCTTCGTCGCAGGCCCAGACGATGACATCCGCCGCCGCTTCGATACTCTCGACATGGTAGCGATCCGCCCGCGCCTTGTAGCCCGCGAAATACAGCACGCGGCTGCCGCGCGCGCGCGCCGCCTGCCCGATGGAGAAGAGCACGGCATTACCCAGGCCCCCGCCCACTAGAAGCAATGTAGAGTTTTCGGGGATGTGCGTGGCGGTACCGGTCGGGCCCATCAGCGCCACGGGTTCGCCGGGTTGCAGCAATGCGCAGAGGTTCGAGCTGCCGCCCATTTCCAGCGCGATGACGCTGAGCAGCCCTGCTTTTTTATCTACCCATGCCCCGGTCATGGCGAGTGGTTCCATGGCGAGTTTAGTCGCAGGTCGCACGTCGTACGTCGCAAGGGGATGATCGTTTGTGACTTGCGACGTGCGACTTGCGACCACGGTACGGGCCAACGCCTCGTAATTCTGCAGGCGGTAGAACTGGCCGGGCTCGAACGCCTCGGCGGCGGCAGGCGCGTGGAGAATGACTTCGACGATGGTGGGCGTGAGGCGGCGCACTTCGTGGACATGGGCACAGAAGCGGGCGCGGAAGGCGTGGTCGAAGGCGGTGATGCTTTCGCAAGGGCCAGTGGCTTCTCCCTCTCCCTGACAAGGGGGAGGGTTGGGGAGGGGATAAGCTTCAACAGACGCCATGCGCTCGTTGGAACTGCCCTCTCCCTCCGCTTCGCTCCACCCTCTCCCTTCAGGGAGAGGGGAAGTATTCTGGCGCTCGTCCAACCCCGCCAGCATACGGCTCACCACCGGCCAGCCTTGCTTGGCGCTGCCCATGGCTTTGACCACGTTCCCCGCAAAAGAGGGATGGAGATCGCCGAAGAAGCTCATGGCGCGGCCATCCGCGCGGCGGCTCATCAGCACCTGGGGGATGGCGGGTTTGGCGCTGCGCTCGGGGGAGACGATTGCGCCGTTCTCGTCGATCGCCTGGAAATATTGGCCGTGCAGCGCAATCGCGCCGTCTTCGCGTGCGAGCACCGTGTTGGGCCGGGTGCCGGCGGCCATGAGAATGGTGCGGGCGGGGAGGGCGATGGTATTTTCGCTGCCCGCTTGCTTCAGCGCCAGGCCCTTGGCTGCGCCGTAGGCATCCAACTCCACCCCGGCGGGTTCCCACATTTCGGCGAAGAACATGCCTTCTTCGAATGCCTTTTCCACCTCTTCGTGATTGAGGCGATAGGAGGGTGCGTCGATCAGCCGCTTGCGGTAAATCAGCGTGGCGCCGCCCCAGGCATCGAGCAGCGCGCCGATGTCGGGCAGGCGTTTTTCTTCGCGGGCGCGGGCATGCTCGGCGCGGATGGCGTGGGCGTGGGCGAGGAATTCCTCGGCGATCTCGGCATCCTCCACGCTCCAGCGCGCACGCACTTTCGCTTCGCCTTGTTGCGCGACCAGCATCTCGTATCGCGTGGCGAATTTTTCGACCTGCACGGGGTAATAGGCCAGGGCTTCGGTGGCGGAATCCACCGCCGTCAGCCCACCGCCGATGACCGCCACAGGGAGGCGGATTTGCAGATTGGCGATGGTGTCTTCACGCCCCGCGCCGGTGAGTTGCAACGCCATCAGGAAATCGGACGCCGTACGCACGCCGCGCGCCAAAGCGTTCGGCATGTCGATCACGGTCGGGCCGCCTGCGCCCATGCAGAGGGCGATGTGGTCGAAGCCCATCGCCCAGGCCTGATCCGCCGTGAGCGTGCTGCCGAAGCGGACGGAACCGAGCAGGGTGAAGGAAGCGCGGCGCTCGAGCAGCAGGCGCAATAGCGTAAGAAAGTTTTTGTCCCAGCGCACGGTGATGCCGTATTCGGCCACCCCGCCAAAGCCTTTGCCGCCACGGGTTTCGAGCGGTTCCCAGAGGGAGGAGGCGTCGAAGACGGGGGCAAAAGCGACGCGCGAAGATTCTCCCTCTCCCTGAGAAGGGAGAGGGCTGGGGAGAGGGTGATCTTCCGCAAGCGCCAGGCGCTCGCCGTGACTCACCCTCTCCCTTGCCGCTATGCGGCTTTCCCTCTCCCTACTAGGGAGAGGAGAAATAGTTCGAACGCCACACAGCATCTCCGGTAGCGGCTCTACTTTCAGCCCCTCGATCCCCACCACTTGATGCCCGTCATTCATCAGATGATGCGCCAGCGTGTAGCCTGCCGGGCCCATGCCCGCGACCAGCACACGCTTGCCGCTGAAGGGCAACGCGCGCGGCACGGCGAAATTCAGCGGGTTCCAGCGGGTCAGCAGGCTGTAGATCTCGAACCCCCAGGGCAGGGCCAGCACGTCTTTCAACGTGCGCGTTTCGGCTTGGGGAATATCGACCGGTTCCTGCTTCTGATAGACGCAGGCCTTCATGCAATCGTTGCAGATGCGGTGGCCGGTGCCCGCGCACATCGGGTTGGCCATCACCACGGCGGCGAGCGCGGCGATGGGCATCGCCTTGCTCTTCAGCTCGTTCATCTCCGAGATATGCTCTTCCAAAGGACACCCCGCCAGCGGGATGCCCATTGAATTTTTTTTGTATGTTGTTTCCTGCAGGCGCTCCTGCGCCTGCAATGAAACGCCGCCGTGCGGGCTCAAGGCTGAACCGCCCTCCTGGCCGGTTGGTTTGGCGGGTGGCTCTTTGAAGCCCTTGCTGCAGGAGTCGCGGCTTTGGTGGGCGCAGTAGATGCAGTAGTTCGTCTCGTCCAATGCATGCGCGAGATCGGCGCCGGGATCGGTGAGGCCAAAGCCTTGACGCTGGCGGCGTTCTTTCTCGTTGGCATGGGCGAGCATCTCGATACCGCCGCGTTCGCACAGGCGCGCTTCGAGCAGATGGTCGGGGTCAAGTTTTTTCGGCGCGTCGAAGAGGATGCTGTGCTTGCCGAACGCACCGCTGGCGGACGGCCCAGGCGGCGAAGCGGAGGGCGGTGTCTACTCCCTCTCCCTGAGAAGGGAGAGGGTTGGGGAGAGGGTGAGCTTCCCCGGATGCCAGGAGTTTGTTGGCACTACCCTCTCCCGGCGCTTCGCGCGTCCCTCTCCCTTCAGGGAGAGGGGATGTTTTCGGCTCCATCAATGCCAGTGCATATTTCGCGAAATCCAGTTCGCTGAACGGTTCGCCCATGGCAGTTTCGACTGCGGCTTTCAATGCCGTGCCGTCGAAGGCCACCGCCTCTTTCGCCGGATAGGCCTTGGCCGCCCGGCGTTGGACGAAGAGGCGTTTGGCGGCGTAGAGCGGGTCGAGTTCTTTATGGGCGAGGATGCTGTCTTCCCAAGCCTGTTCGATGCCGAAGAGATGCGCCAGGAACGATTCGACCTGCGGGGCAAGGGCGAGGATGAGCAGGCTTTCTTCCTTCGCATCCGGCGGCATGGCGCGCGCATGCAGCAGGCGCGCCTTCAACTCCGCATCCCCCATCTGCGCCAGAAACGCCGCATCCAGCTTGGCCAGGCCTTCGGGCGTGTAGAGCTCGGCGAATTCCAGCCCATGCGCGAGGTGCAGAATGGGTGAAGTGGCATCGAGCAAGGCGGCGGGCGAGTGGGTCATCGGGCACAGAACGCATGGAAGGAAGCGCTTTTGTACCCGCCCCGTCCGGCCAGACAAGCGGGAAGATGACGCGGCACCGATGCAAGAAAGGGATGGCCGCCCATGGCCCATGTCCGCCCATGGGCCTCCAGCGAGGCGCATTCTGGGTGGGATGGGATGGGTATTTTCATTGATCCTATATTTTGCAGAGGGATGAGGAAAATATTAGATAGCTTATAAAATTAAGGCGCGGAAATGGGGCCCTGAAATATGGCGGTTTCTCGATTTTATCCGTTGACCATACCATCCAAAATCCATACTCTCCCATCCATGCCCATGCCAAACCATGGCATCCCATTATGCACCGATAGAGTGCAGCCGGGATGACCGTAATCAAAAAACCGGCAGGCATAACAGGGGACTACCGAAGTGGCGCTTTTCCTATCCACGTTTCAGAACAAGATCGACAAGAAGGGCCGGGTTTCCGTACCGGCTCCTTTTCGTCAGGTTCTGGGTGGCCAGGTTTTCGGCGGCATCATCGCCTACGGCTCGTTCATCAATCCTTGCGTCGAAGCCTGCGGGATGGACCGGATCGAGAAGATCAGCCGCCGCATCGAAGAACTCGACCCCTTTTCTGAAGAACGTGACGCCTTCGCCACCGCCATCCTCGGCGGCAGCATGCAATTGGCGTTCGACGGGGAAGGGCGCGTGATGCTGCCCGAACTGCTGCTGGTGCAAGCCAGCCTGACCGAGAACGCCCTGTTCATCGGCAAAGGCGAAACATTCGAAATCTGGGAGCCGAAAGCCTTTGCGGAACATTCCGCGAAGGCCCGCGCGCTCGCTTTGCAGAACCGTGGCCAGCTTCGTGGCAACGCACCCGTCATCCTCGGAGGAACTAACTAATGCGCGCCGTGTCTCACTGCTCACTCACTTTCAATTGCGGCTGGCGGATGCCGGGCGAGGGCGCACGCGCGCATCGTTCCGGCAATGGTGTGGCCGCATGTCTGGGTGAAGCATGGGTGCCCGATTGTGGCGCGAACGATAACGGAGTGCGCTATGTCCGCCTCGTTGCACGCGCCCGTTCTTAGAGACGAAGTGCTGGCGGCACTCGCCCCGCAAGGCGGCGAGATCATGCTCGATGGCACCTTCGGCGCGGGCGGCTATAGCCGCGCCATTCTGGAATCCGCCGATTGCAAGGTCGTGGCGCTGGACCGCGATCCCAACGTGCAGGAAACCGCCGCCGCGCTGCAGAAACAATTCCCCGATCATTTCATGTTCATCGCCGGCTGTTTCGCCGACATGGTGGAGTTACTCGCCGCCGAAGGCATTCAACGCATGAACGGCGTGGTGCTGGATATCGGCGTTTCCTCGATGCAGATCGACCAGGCCGAACGCGGCTTCTCGTTTCAGAAAGACGGGCCGCTGGATATGCGCATGAGCCAATCCGGCCGCAGTGCGGCGGACATCGTGAATCAAGCCGAAGAATCCGAAATCGCTGACATGCTCTACTACTACGGCGAAGAGCGCCGCAGCCGCGCCATCGCCCGCGCGATCCTCGCCGCCCGCGCCGAAGCGCCGATCACCCGCACTTTGCAACTGGCCGAAATCGTGCGCCGTGTGGTGAAAAGCGAGCCGGGCAAGGATGGTGCAACGCGCACCTTCCAAGCCCTGCGTATCGCCGTGAATGACGAACTGGGACAGCTCACGCGCGCTTTGGAAGCCGCAGAAGCGCTGCTCAACGAAGGCGGGCGGTTGATCGTCGTCACCTTCCATTCGCTCGAAGACCGTTTGGTCAAAAAATTTCTACAGTCGCGTTCTGGCGAAACTCCCGGGGTGTCGCGTCATCTTCCACAAGTGGCGGACGATGCGCGCACCCCGACCTTTTTCCCAGACAGTATCAGTCGCATTCTGCCCAGCGAAGAAGAGATGCGCCGCAATCCGCGTGCGCGGTCGGCCAAAATGCGCGTTGCCATTCGCAATGCGTCCCGTCTACAACTCCAACCATGAGCCGACCCATGTTCTCGCGCAGTTTCACCACCCATTGTCTCGCACTCGCCTTCGTGGCGGCGTCGTGGTTCGGCTTGTACAATGTAAAGTACCAGGTGCAGGATGTGCATTCCAAGGTGGCCGCGGCCCAGGCGCAATTGCTGGAAGAGCGCCGCGCCATGCAGGTGGTGGCCGCCGAATGGGCCTATCTTTCCCGGCCCGACCGGCTGGCCCAACTCAATGAAAAATACCTCGCCGGTGCGCCGGTCAATTCCAAGCAGGTGAGCGAAGTGGCAAGCCTGCCCTACCCGAGCAACACGCAATTCGCCAGCGCGCAGATGGTGGCCCCGAGCGCCGGCACCATGGCGGTCAGCTACCGCGTGCCGACCCAGCCCATGCCTTCCGTTCCTGCGGATGCCGAACGTTTGATGGTCGAGGAATAGGCATTGCATGGCGGCTTGGCGTAACGTGTTTTTCCGCTGGCGCCGCCGTTCCGCCTCCGCCCTGCGCACTTCGGTGCATGGGGGCGCGGACGCACCCGATTATTTCGAACCGCAGCGCCGCGTAGCGGGGAGTTCTTCGGGCCGCAAGGCGATGGATGCGACGCGCGGACGCCTGGTCTTCATGGCCCTGGTCTTCGCCGTGGTCTTCGCCGCCATCGGCTTTCGCGTGTTGGATGTGGCTTTGGGCGGCAAACTTGGCGGCAGCGAGGCGCAAGCCGCACTGAGCGACCCCGAGCATGGAGAAGCGGACGCCGCCGCGCTCGAAAACACCGCGCCCGAACCCGAGCCGGAAAAACCCGGCATGATGGATGCGCTGCTCGGCACCGAAGGCGCGGTGACGGACGACGAGGCCCTCGCCAGCATCGACGCCACCAACAACGCCGCCCGCCCGAAACGCGGCGATATCACCGACCGCAACGGCATCGTCGTCGCCGCCTCGGTGCAGACCCAATCCTTGTACGCGGATGCCAAGGTCATCCGGCAGTTCGATGTGCCGCAGGTGGTGAAGCGCATCCATGCCGCCTTCCCGGATCTCAATGCGGAAGTGATGGAAAAACGCATTCAGAAAGGTAAGCGCTTCGTTTATCTCAAGCGCCACCTCACGCCGCAGGAGCAGGACGCCACCGTGGCGCTCGGCATCCCCGGCCTGTCCTTCCAGCCGGACGCGCGGCGCGTCTATCCGCAAGGCCAGTTGCTCGGGCATGTACTGGGGTATGTCGATATCGACAATCACGGCATCGCGGGGGTGGAGAAAAAGCTCGATGCGCGGCTCAACGATCCAAACCAGAATGGCAAGCCGCTGGCGCTCTCGATCGATCTGCGCGTGCAGCATATATTGCGCGAGGAGATGCTGAAAGCGATGGGCGAATTCCAGGCCATCGGCGCGGCGGGGGTCATCATGGACATCGATTCGGGCCAGCTGCTGGCGATGAGCAGCCTGCCGGATTTCGACCCCAACATGCCCGGGCACGCGACGGACGATGCACGCTTCAACCGCGCTTCCCTGGGCGTGTATGAGATGGGTTCGACTTTCAAAACCTTCAGCATGGCCGCCGCCATCGAATACAAAACCAGCACTATGGAACAAACCTACGACGTGGCCCCGATCCATATCGGGCGTTTCACGATCAAGGACGCGCACCCCGAAAATCATGCGCTGACCTTGCCGGAGGTCTATGCCTATTCCTCCAACATCGGCACCGTGCACATCATCAACGGCGTGGGCCCGGCCCGGCAGCATGATTTCCTGAAAAGCCTCGGTCTGCTGGCGCCGCTGGATGTGGAGCTGCCCGAGCGCGGCCGCCCGCAATATCCCAATCCTTGGAGCCAGATCAGCATGATGACCATCGCTTACGGTCATGGCATGTCGGTCACCCCGCTGCATCTGGTGCGCGCCATCGCAAGCCTCACCGGCGGCGGCACGTTGCGCGATATTACACTGCTCCGCGACAAGCCGAAGGGCGCAAGCAATACCCATCTTCGCATCGTCAGCGAAGAGACCAGCCGCAAGATTCGCGATCTCATGCGCCTCGTCGTGCAATACGGCACTGCTAGCAAGGCGGATGCGCCGGGTTACGAAGTGGGCGGCAAGACCGGCACAGCGGAGAAGGTGGAAAAAGGCGGCTATGCGCACAACGACAAGATGGCCAGCTTCGTCGGCGTCTTCCCGATCAGCGATCCGAAATATGTGGTGCTGGTGATGCTGGACACGCCGCGCGGGAATAAAAGCACTTACGGTTTCGCCACCGGCGGCTGGGTTTCCGCGCCCGTAGTGGGCCGCGTCGTCGCCCGCATCGGCCCGCTGCTGGGCATGAAGCCGAACATGCAGGCGGCCAATATTCCGGGCGAGGCCTGGCTGGAAAATGCGCGCGCCAAACTGATCGCCGCGAAGGCGCACTAAGCGCAAATTCGCATATTCCTTTTTCCTTTGGCCGCGGATATAGACGGGCTGCAACCCTTTGCTCGAGGTTTTTATGTCCATCATCGACCAGATTGCCCGAAACCAGCCGCCGCTCAGCCAACGCAATGGTACGCCGCCGTCCCACAAACCGAAAATGCTGCTGATCGGCTGCATCGATGCACGGCTCGATCCGGTGAAGGATTTGGGTATTGCCCAAGGCGAAGCACTGATTCTGCGCAATATTGCCGCCAGCGTTCCGCCCTACAAAGCCCCGGATGCAAGCGTGGCGCCGGAAGCCTCCAGCGTGGCGGCGGCGGTAGAATTCTTCATCCATAACTTTCCCGCGCCCGAGGAAGACGGCATCAAGCACATCGCCGTTGCGGGACATACGGATTGCGGCGGGTTGAAAGCTTGCTGCGGCGGCGGCATCGGTGCGCCGTACGAACATCTTCCTAACTACATTCACGGGCTGGACGATGTGCGCGCGGCGGTGATGAAAAAAGCCGCTGGTCAGGGTTGGGACCAAGAAGAGCTCTTGCATCAGATCGAACGTGAATCCGTGCGCCGCAGCGTGGAGAATCTTATGGGTTATCCGGCGGTGGCTCAGGCGGTGGCGGAAGGCAAGTTACAGCTGCATGGCTGGGTGCTCGATACTGGCAGTAAGCGCATCCATATGATGGATTTGGAGAGCCAAGAATTCAAACCCATGCCGCCGCAAGCCGCGCTGGATGCTGCGATTCTCGGTCGTCGCTAGCATGCCCATCGCTCTTTCCACGCTAATCGCCGCCAGCCCAGAACCCATCGCCTGCGCGCAGTCTGGCGAAGTTGTCATTGGCGGTCTGGCCAGCGATTCGCGGCAAGTGCAGCCGGGCGATCTGTTCATCGCGCTTTCCGGCACCGCGCGAAAAGGCGCGGAATTCGTGCCGCAGGCATTGGCGAACGGGGCGAGCGCGGTGCTGATCGCGGAAGATGAACATGATCTGGGCGAAGGCCTCTTTGCTCCTCCCCCCGCCTGCGGGGGGAGGTCGGGAGGGGGGGTGGCTCCGCAAACACCGGGCTGCGCAAGCGGCACGGCCCCCCCTCGATCCCCCCGCCTGCGGGGGGAGGAATGTACTATCCTTACCGCCAAAAACCCGCGCCGGGCGCTTGCCTATCTTGCCGCCGCTTTCTACGCCCCGCAGCCCGAACATGTCCTCGCCGTCACCGGCACGGATGGTAAAACTTCCACGGTCGATTTCACGCGGCAGCTGCTGGAAATGAGCGGTATGAAAGCCGCCTCGCTCGGCACCATCGGTGCGCGGAGCGATTCGCTGAAGCTGACGTTTGACGCGACCCACACCACGCCCGACCCGATCACCCTGCACAAGCAATTGCAGCAACTGGCCCAGGCGGGCGCGCAGGCGGTGGCGATGGAGGCTTCGAGCCACGGGCTCGATCAGCACCGGATAGACGGGGTGCGGCTGAGTGCCGCGGCTTTCACCAATCTCGGGCGCGATCACCTGGATTACCACGCGGATGTGGAGGAATATTTCCACGCCAAGCGCCGCCTGTTCGCCGACCTGCTGCCCAGCGGCGGCGTGGCGGTGATCTGCGCGGAGGATGCACGCGCGGCGGAATTGAAAACACTGGCGCAATCGTGCGGGCATCGCGTGTTGGATTACGGGCGTGGGGCGGAAGCCTTATGCATCGAAGAAGCGCTGCCGGTGCCGGAAGGGTTGCGCTTGCAGCTGCGCGTGCAGGGCAAGACCTACTCGCCTTTCATCCTGCCGCTGATGGGCGGGTTTCAAGCGTTGAACGTGCTGGCCGCGTGTGGCTTGGCGCATGGTTGCGGTCTGGCGCTGGAATCTCTGCTGCCGCTGTTCCCGCGCCTTTCCGGCGTGCGCGGGCGCATGGAACTGGCGGGCACCACGAAAGCAGGCGCGAGCATCATCGTCGATTACGCGCATACCCCGCGCGCGCTGGAAACCGCACTCGCCGCCTTGCGCCCGCATGTGGCGGGCAGGCTGCATGTGGTGTTCGGCTGCGGGGGCGACCGGGATGCGGGCAAACGCCCGCTGATGGGCGAAGTGGCCGCTCGCTGTGCGGATGCAGTAATCGTGACGGACGACAATCCGCGCAGCGAGGACCCGGCATCCATTCGCGCTGCCGTGCGCGCGGGTTGCCCGCAGGCGCAGGAGATGGGCGACCGCGCCCAGGCCATCGCGCTCGGCATCCGCCAACTCGGGGCGGGGGATGTGTTGCTGATCGCGGGCAAGGGGCATGAGACCACCCAGACTATCGGCACGGAAATATTGTCGTTCGACGATGCGGCGGTGGTGCGTGGATTGCTTGCGGAGGCGGGCGGCATCGCTTAGAACCAAACTCATCATTCCCCGAATTTTTTCTTGAAAATTATAGGGGAATCCATACGGGTGGTGCATCGTCATCCAGCATGCGAAAGTCGAGCACGGTGTGGATTTTCCTATGATCGCCGTGCGATTCGGGGAATGACGAATGGGGGAAGTGAATGCGCGAGATACTCTGGGATACCGAAGAAGCGGCGGAAGCCACGCAAGGCATGCCGCAGGGCGGGTCCTGGGCTGCCTCCAGCTTGTCCATCGACACCCGCAGCCTGCAGCCCGGCGCATTGTTTATCGCGCTGAAAGGCGAGCGCAGCGACGGGCATGCGCATCTGGTCCAGGCGGCGAAGGAAGGGGCGGTGGCGGCTTTGGTCGATCATGTGCCCGCAGACACGGGTGGCCTGCCGCTGCTGGTGGTGAAAGATACATTGAAAGCGCTGGAAGCCATGGCCGCCGCCGCGCGCAAACGCGCCCGCGCCAGGATCGTCGCCGTCACCGGCAGTGTGGGGAAAACGAGCGCGAAAGAAGCACTGGCTCTCACGCTCGCCGCTTTCGGTTCGGTGCATGCGACCAAGGGCAATTACAACAACCATATCGGCCTGCCGCTCACTTTGGCCGCGCTGCCGCCGCATACGGATTTCGCGGTGCTGGAAATGGGCATGAACCATGCGGGCGAGATCGAGCCGTTGAGTTTTCTGGCGCGCCCGGATGTGGCGCTGGTGACAAATGTGGATGCGGTGCATGCGGAATTTTTCGCCAGCGTCGAAGACATCGCCCGCGCCAAGGCGGAGATTTTCGCGGGCCTGGGCGGGGTGGCGGTGCTGCCTGCGGATAATTTCTATTACCCCGTCCTGCTGGCCGAGGCCGAGCGTTACGGCGTGTATACCACCAGCTTCGGCCAAGCCGAAAATGCGGAAGTGAAGTTGTTGAGCAGCGAAGCCACGCCGAAAGGCACGAGCTTTACCTTCACCGCCGAGGGCCAGGAATACAAAGCCAGCGTGCGTGCCTTGGGTGCGCATTGGGCACCCAGTTGCCTCGGCGTACTGGCCTGCATTCAAACGCTCGATCTCGATCTGCCCAAAGCCATCAAGGCCTTGGCCGCTTTCCGCGAGCCCGCCGGGCGTGGGCGGCTGGACGAGGTGACGGTTTTCGGTCAGCGCATTTCGCTGCTCGACGACAGCTACAATGCCAGCCCGGTTTCGATGGAAGCCGCCATCGAGAAACTGGGCATGCTGGCCCATGCCGCCGGTCGTCGTGCAGTGGCGGTGCTGGGGCAGATGTTGGAATTGGGAAAAGACGGCGCGGAAAAACATGTGGCGCTGGTCGCCGCGCTGGAGCGCGCGAATATCGCCAAAGTCTATGCCTGCGGTCCGCTGATGGCGCCGATGTTCCGCGCGCTGCCGCCCGCCCGCCAGGGCAAATACGCGTTCGACGCCGCCGAGCTGCAACCCGCCATCGAAGGTGCGTTGCTGGAGGGGGATTTCGTGCTTATCAAAGGCTCGCACGGCAGCAAAGTATATACCATCGCCCAAGCCTGGCAGAACGATCAAGCCGAACCGGAATCCCTGAAAGCGAGGATGCGCCCGCATGCTGTATAATCTCTTCGCGCCGCTGGCCGAGCATCACGCCTTCTTCAATCTTTTTCGCTATCTCACCTTCCGCAGCGGCGGGGCGGCGTTTACCGCTTTGCTCATCACCTTCGTCATCGGTCCTGGCGTCATCCGCTGGCTGAAGAAGAAGCAGGGCGAGGGCCAACCGATCCGCACGGACGGGCCGGAGACGCATCTGGTCAAAAAAGGCACGCCGACCATGGGCGGTTTGATGATTCTGGTTTCCTCCGTAGTCTCGACCTTGCTATGGGCCGACCTTGCCAATCCCTTCGTGTGGGTGGTGCTCGGCATTCTGGTCGGGTACGGGCTGCTCGGTTTCGGGGACGATTACATGAAGCTGACCAAGCGCAACCATAAGGGCGTTTCGGGGAAGCAGAAGCTGCTGGTGCAATTCGTGATGGCACTGGTGGCGGCCTGGGTCATTCAGCATTACAGCGACCCCACCCATTCCAGCGCGCTGGCGGTGCCCTTCTTTAAAAGTCTGCTGCTTCCCTTGGGCGTGCTCTATCTGCCCTTCGCGATGGTGGTAATGGTCGGCGCATCCAACGCGGTGAATCTGACGGACGGGCTGGACGGTCTGGCCATCGTGCCGGTGATGATCGTGGCCGCTTCCTTCGCGCTCATTTCCTATCTGGTGGGGAATGCGGTGTTTGCGGGTTATCTGCAGATTCATCATGTGCCCGGCACGGGCGAACTGGCGGTGTTCTGCGCCGCTTTGGTGGGCGCGGGCATGGGGTTTCTGTGGTTCAACGCACAGCCCGCCGAAGTATTCATGGGCGATACGGGCAGCCTGTCGCTCGGCGGAGCCATCGGCGCGATCAGCGTGATCACCAAGCACGAATTGGTGCTGGCGATTTTGGGCGGATTGTTCGTGGCGGAAGCGCTGAGCGTGATCATCCAGGTCGGGTATTTCAAATATAGCGGCGGCAAGCGCATCTTCAAAATGGCGCCGCTGCATCATCATTTCGAAAAAAGCGGCTGGCCGGAATCCAAAGTCGTCGTGCGTTTCTGGATCATCTCGGTGATTCTCGCGCTGGTGGGTTTGAGCACGTTGAAGATTCGTTAAGTTTTAGGTTACAGGTTTCAGGTTTCAGATTAAGGTGCTGAAACCTGAAACCTGAAACCTGAAACCGCATGATCCTACTCCCCCAATACAAAAACACCTTCGTCGGTGTGTTCGGCCTGGGCAAATCGGGCTTGAGCACGGTGGAGGCTCTGGCCGAATCCGGGGCGGCGGTTTGCGCGTGGGACGATCATGAAACGGGCCGGGCGGAGTGCCAGGAAAAACTGGGGCACATGGCCACGCTGATCCCCATCGAACGGTGGGAGTGGAAAGATTTAAGCGCGCTTTTCCTCGCCCCCGGCGTGCCGCTCACCCATCCCGCCCCGCACCCGGTGGTGCAGCGCGCCTTGGCCAACGGCGTGCCGATCAAAGGCGACATCGAGCTGCTTTATGAGGCTTGCCCGGAAGCGGTGAAAATCGGCATCACCGGCACCAATGGCAAATCGACCACCACGGCCTTGGTCGGGCATCTGCTGAAAACGGCGGGGCAGAAGTGCGAAGTGGGTGGAAATCTCGGCACACCGGTGCTGACCTTCGATCCGCTGGTGGCGGGGGAGGGGGCGTATGTGCTGGAGCTTTCCTCCTACCAGCTTGACCTGCTGGTGCGCGCGAAGATGCAGATCGCCGTGCTGCTCAACATTACGCCCGATCATTTAGACCGCCATGGCGGCATCGAAGGCTACATCGCCGCCAAGGAAAAGATTTTCGCGGGCCAAGGGCCAGCGGATGTGGCGGTGATCGGGGTGGATGACGCGCCCAGCCGCGCAATGTATGAGCGCATTAAAGCGGGCAAGCATCTGCCGCAAGGCGCACACGGCCCACGGGTCATTCCCATTTCTGTGCGGGAAGAAATCAAGGGCGGCATCTGGGTGTCCGAAGGCGTGATTTATGATGCGATGGAGAAGAACGCCCCCGCCCAGATCGACATTAGCGACGTGCCCACGCTGCAGGGCCGCCACAATTGGCAGAATGCGGCGGCGGCCTATGCGGTGGCGCGCGCCATGGGCATTCCCCCGCGCGAAATCGCCCAAGGGCTGAAGACCTTTCCTGGCCTGAAACACCGCATGGAGATCGCCGCCACGGTGGATGGCGTGCGCTTCGTGAACGACAGCAAAGCCACCAACCCCGAAGCCGCCGCCCAAGCTTTGGCCGCTTATAAGCAGATCTACTGGATCGCCGGGGGTAAGGCGAAGACCGAAAACCTGGAGGCGGTCGAGCCGTTCTACGAACACGTGCACCGCGCCTATCTCATCGGCAGCAGCGAGGAGCTCTTCGCCGAATTGCTGGAGGGGAAACTGGATGCCATGCGCTGCGGCGATCTCGCCACCGCCTTCCAAGCCGCCGCCAAAGACGCGCTGCGCGATGGGATGAAAGACGCCACCGTGCTGCTCTCCCCCGCCTGCGCCAGCTTCGATCAATGGCGCGACTTCGAACATCGCGGCGAAGCCTTCTGCGCATTGGCGACAGAATTCGCGGCGGATCGCGGCGCGCGGAAAACGGCGGCCAGCGGCGCGGGTTGATTGATCCGTCATGCCCGCGAAGGCGGACATCCACGAAATTTCTTCCCGACATATTTCATTCAAAAGACCGCTAGAGCGCAATGTTCATCTACATCATGGCTTCTGCGCCAAATGGCATATTGTATGTTGGTGTAACGAATGATTTGATTCGCCTTGTGTGGGAGCACAAGGAAGGTTTGGCGGATGGATTTACTAAACGCTACGCAATCAAAAATCTGGTTTATTTCGAGCAATGCGAGGATCCTTCTGCCGCGATTGCTCGCGAGAAGCAAATGAAGCACTGGCAACGTGCATGGAAGGTACGGCGTATCTTAGAGACAAATCCAGAATGGTGCGATTTGTGTGAAGAAATAGTCGGTTAGATCCGCAAAGAGTTTCTCGTATCCGCTTATGAAGTTATATTTCGGATAAGAAAGATCGTGGATCCCCGCCTTCGCGGGGATGACGCACTTGGAGCAAATGCATAAAGGTTTACGCGGCGGAAAATCGGCTGTAAAAAACTCATAATCCATCCTATGCAGTGCAATTCACTATGGTCCTCGACAGAACGAAAACCGGCCCTTTTAGTCGATGGTGGTGGAGTGTGGACCGGGTGAGCCTGGCGTTGCTTATCGCGCTGGTGCTGTGCGGCGCGGTGTTGGTGTTTGCAGGCTCGCCCGCAGTCGCCAAGCGTATCCATCTCGAGCAGTTTTATTTCGTGCGGCGGCAATTGGCGTTTCTCGCGCTTTCGCTCATGGTCATGGTTGCGGTATCGATGCTGAGCGTGCCGCAGGTGCGCAGGCTGGCCACCATCGGTTTCGGTGTCACCATTCTCATGCTCATCCTCGTGCTGATGTTCGGGGCGGAAGTGAAAGGCGCGCGGCGCTGGCTGAATCTGGGCGGGCTTTCGGTGCAGCCTTCGGAATTCTTCAAGCCCTGCATGGCGGTGGTGCTGGCCTGGGTGCTTTCCCTACGCGCCACCATCGAGCGTTTTCCCGCTTTCTGGACCGCGACCTTTCTCTATGCCATGCCCGCCGCGCTGATCATCCTCGAGCCGGATCTCGGCATGACCATCACGGTCACCGCCGTGTGGGGCGCGCAGATGTTTCTGGCCGGGTTGCCGCTGATTCTGGTGTTCGGCATGGTGGGCCTCGGGGCTTTCGGCATGGTGGGGGCGTATTTTGCGCTCGACCATGTGAAAAAACGCATCGACCGTTTCCTCGATCCCAGCACGGGTGATAATTACCAGGTGCAGAAATCGCTGGAAGCCTTCCACCATGGCGGCCTGTTCGGGCAGGGACCGGGCGAAGGCATCGTGAAAATGCAATTACCCGACAGTCATACCGATTATATTTTCGCCGTGGCAGGCGAAGAGTTCGGCGCCATCGCCTGCATTCTCATTCTGCTGCTGTTTGCCGGGCTGGTGCTGCGCATGTGCGCGCGCGCCTGGGGGGAGAAGGATCTGTTCTCCGTGCTCGCCGTTACCGGTCTCGCCACGCAATTCGGGGTGCAGAGCATCATCAATATGGGCGTGGCGGTGAATCTGTTTCCCGCCAAAGGCATGACCCTGCCGTTCCTTAGCTACGGCGGTTCCTCGCTCATCGCCATCGCCTTGGGCGCGGGCATGATGCTGGCCTTCACCCGCCGCCGCTTCGGCGAAGACAGCGCGTTTCTGGCGCGGCTCGATCGCGCGCGCATGGGCGGCGAATGATATGAGCAAAAACCCCACCGTTCTTCTCGCCGCTGGTGGCACGGGCGGGCATTTATTTCCGGCGCAGGCGCTGGCCGAAGACCTGATTGCGCGTGGGCTGCGTGTGGTGCTGGTCACGGATGCGCGGTTCAAGGCATATGGCGTGCAATTTACCGGCGTGGAAGTGCGGGTGATTCAGGCGGGCGGGCGCAAGCCGGGCTGGCGCATGGTCGTTTCGCTGGCGAAAGCCGCCATCGGCACGCTGCAGGCTGTCTGGATTCTGCTTTCGCTGCGACCGAAAGTGGCGGTGGGGTTCGGCGGCTATCCTTCTTTCCCCACCATGCTGGCGGCGCGGCTGTTCGGTGTGCGCAGCGTGATCCATGAACAGAATGCCCTATTGGGCCGGGCCAATCGTTTGCTGGCCGGGCGCGTCGATCGCATCGCCACCTCTTTTCCGGAAACGCACGGCCTGCGCCCGCAGGAAAAAGCGAAAGCGGTGCTGACGGGCAACCCGGTGCGTGCCGGGGTGCGCGCCTTGCGCATGGTGCCCTATGTGGAACTGGCCGAGGGCGGCACGCTGCGTTTGCTCATTACCGGCGGCAGCCAGGGGGCGAGCATCTTCAGCCGCATTCTGCCCGCTGCCATGGCCGCCTTGCCCAAGCCTTTGCGTGCGCGCATCCGTATCGATCAGCAGGCGCGGGCGGACGATTTGGGGCCCACGCGCGCCGCCTATGAAGCCATCGGGATGCAGGCCGATCTCGCTTCGTTTTTCACGGACATTCCCGCCCGGCTGGCCTCGGCCCATCTCGTCATTGCGCGCTCCGGCGCGAGCACGGTGGCGGAACTGACGGTGGCGGGGCGCCCTTCCATCCTCGTGCCGCTGCCCGGCAGTGCGGACGACCATCAGCGCATCAACGCGCAAGCCTTGGAGCAAGGGGGCGGAGCGTGGCTGATGCCGCAGGAAACCTTCACTGCGCAGGCATTGGCCGCGCGCTTGGAGCAAATCCTCGCCCACCCGGAAACCCTCACCCGCGCCAGCGTCTCGGCGCACCATGCCGGACAACCGGAGGCGACCCAGCGCTTGGCGGAATTGGTGTTGGAAGCAGCCGGGTTGCAGCGACTGATGTTCGATGTGCGGGAAGATTGATGCGAAAAAATTTGATGCGGAAAAGTTGCGCAAGGGCGTTGAACCGCAAAAAATCGCCTTAGTGCGCGGCCTATTCTTCCAGCACCAACCCGCCCAGATTTCTTCCGCCCAGAATATGCACATGAAAATGCGGCACGCTTTGACTGGCATGGGGCCCGTGGTTGGTGAGAATACGGTATCCGCTTTCGTTCAATCCCAGTTCTTTGGCCACTTTGCGCACCACGCGCCAGAAATGCGTCATGCGCTCGGCGCTGGCATGTTTGGTGAAATCGTCGAAGGAGGTGTATTCTCCTTTCGGGATCACCAGCACATGGACCGGGGCGGCGGGCGTGATATCGTGAAACGCCAGCACGTCGTCATCTTCGAACACGGTCTTGTTCGGGATTTCCCCGCGCAGGATGCGGGCGAAAATGTTGGTTTCGTCATAGGGCGTGGTGTTGGCAGCCATGGGTCTCTCCCTTATCCGTCATCCTGCGCGTAGTCGCAGAATCTCTGAGTTACTGTGGCATGGGATGCTGCGACTTCGCGCAAGGATGACGGTAGGTCTAAAGGATCTCGCAGGTCTCTTCAAATTCGAAACGCGGGCTGCGGGGGTGGAGTTTGGTCACGTCTCCATGGCCGAGGTTGCAGAGGAAGAGGCTTTTAAGGCTGGTTCCGGCGAAGAACGCTTCGTCCACCGTTTCGTTCTTGAAGCCGGACATCGGGCCGCAATCCAGGCCCAACGCGCGGGCGGCGAGAATGAAATAGCCACCCTGCAGGCCGGTATTCAGCTTGGCGGTGTAGTCGATCTTCTCGCTCTGGCCCTTGAACCAATGGATGGCGCTGGGGTCGTGCGGGAAGAGTTTGGGCAGATGTTCATAGAATTCCATATCCATCGCCAGAATGGCGGTCACCGGGGCGTTCATGGTCTTTTCCACATTGCCTTCGGCCAAAGCGGGGCGCAGCTTTTCCTTGGCTTCCGGGCTGCGCAGGAAGCGCACGCGCAGCGGGCAGCAATTGGCACTGGTCGGACCCCAGCGCAGCGTGTCGTGCAGCTCTTTGAGCATCCCATCGGATACGGGTTTGTCGATGTAATAATAATGGCTGCGCGCATCGTGGAACAGGGTGCGCAGAGCGCTTTCATCAATCGGTTTCATACAAGCTCCTGGTAGGGATTTGGTCTATTTGCCTAGCAGCTCGCGTGCAAAGGAACAGTAAGTTTGTGGGGCTGAGAAAAAGCCTTCTCCCTCTGGGAGAAGGTTTGGATGAGGGTCTATCGGCTGGCTGTATCATCAGCGGAGAGACCCTCATCCTCCGCTTCGCTCCTCCTACTCCCAAGGGGAGAAGACGTTAAGTGCGGTTGGCTTTTTCTGCCAGGCCGGAGGCGCCTTCGCGGCGTGCCAGTTCCGCCGCCACCTGTTCCGGCGTGATGCCCGCGCTGGCCCATAGGATGCAGAGGTGAAACAAGAGATCGGCGCTTTCCTTCACCAGTTCTTCCGGCGCCTCGCGCGCCAGCACCACCTCGGTCGCTTCCTCGCCCACTTTCTGGGCGATCTTTTTCTGGCCCTTAGCGAACAGGCTGGCGACGTAGGAATCCGCCGCATTTTCTTCGCGGCGTTTCAGAATGGTGTTGAACAATCGATCAAGCATAGGGGCGCACCGGAATGTGGGCTTCGGCCATGGCGCGGCGGGCATCGCCCACGCTGTATTGACCGAAATGAAAGATGGAAGCGGCGAGCACCGCGCTGGCATGGCCAAGGCGCACGCCATCGACCAAGTGAGACAGTTCGCCGACACCGCCGGAGGCGATGACGGGGATGGACAATGCATCGGCGATGGCGCGCGTCATCGGCAGGTCGAAGCCTGCTTTGGTGCCGTCGCGGTCCATCGAGGTGAGGAGGATTTCGCCCGCGCCGTTTTCCTGCATGCGCAGCGCCCATGCCAACGCGTCGATGCCTGTGGCGTTGCGGCCGCCATGGGTGAAGATCTCGTAGCGGCCGGGCGCCACCGTCTTTGCGTCGATGGCCACGGTGATGCATTGACTGCCGAATTTCTCCGCCGCTTCGGCCACGAATTCCGGGCGCGAGACGGCGGCGGAATTGATCGAGACTTTGTCTGCCCCCGCCAGCAACAGCGAGCGGATGTCGGAGAGTTCACGGATGCCACCGCCGACGGTAACGGGCATGAAGCACATTTCCGCCACGCGTTCCACCACATGGCGCATGGTGGAGCGCCCCTCATGGGTGGCGGAGATATCGAGGAAGCAGAGTTCGTCCGCGCCTTGGGCGTCGTAGATTTTCGCTTGTTCCACCGGGTCGCCCGCATCGCGCAGGCCTTCGAAATTGATGCCCTTCACCACGCGCCCGTCCTTCACGTCCAGGCAGGGGATGATGCGCACGGCGAGCATCTAGACGACCGAGGTGGCAAGGGTGGCGCGCACCAGGGCGGTGGCTTCATGGGGCAGGATCGCGCCTTCATACAGCGAGCGCCCGAGGATCGCGCCCTGCAGCCCGCGGCTACGCAATGCAAGGCAGGCCTCGATGTCGCTCAAGGAAGTCATGCCGCCGGAGAGAATGACGGGGATGCTGAGCTGTTCGGCGAGCTTCAGCGTTTCTTCCAGGTTCGGGCCTTTCAACGCGCCGTCGCGCGCGATGTCGGTGTAGATGATGGCGGCGACGCCGCAATCCTCGAAGGCGCGGGCGAGATCGGTGGCGTTCATTTCGCTCTGATTCGCCCAGCCTTCGGTGGCCACCTTGCCGCCGCGCGCATCGATGCCCACCACGATCTGGGTGGGGAAGAGCTGGCAGGCTTTGCGCACCAGCTCCGGGTCCGTCAGCGCGACGGTGCCGAGGATGACGCGCTGAATGCCGAGATCGAGCCAGTATTCGATGCTTTGCAGGGTGCGGATGCCGCCGCCCAGTTGCATCTGCGCCGAAGTCGCGGCGCGGATGGATTCGATGGCCTGGCGGTTGACGCTATGGCCCGCGAAAGCGCCGTTGAGATCGACCACATGCAGCCAATCGAACCCTGCTTCCTCGAAAGCGCGGGCCTGCGCGCCGGGGGAGGAGGAAAACACGGTCGCCGCATCCATCTCGCCATGCAGCAAACGCACGCACTGGCCGTCTTTCAGGTCGATGGCGGGATAGAGGGTGAAGGGCTGGGGCATGGATGGGTCGCGTGCGTTGGTTTCGCATATCCTACACACTCAGACGGCGGTGGCAACACGTCCTCCCCCGCAGGCGGGGGAGGGATCGAGTCGCTAGATAACGAGCCACGAAGCGGAGGGTGGGGGGTGGTTCAACGAGCACGGTTGTGGCTGGAAGACTGTGTCCGTTGACCCGCCCCCTTCCAACCTCCCCCGCCTGCGGGGGAGGCTTTTAAACGGCGGGCAGAATCCTATCCAGCAAAGTCGCATGCCCCACCGTATATTCCGGCAGCCCTAGGCTATTTCGGAAATTCAAAGGCTGGCCGTCATTCTGGCGGCATTCGCCGCCTGCAGCCCGCAATATGGCAAAGGTGGGGGCGCTATCCCACAGGCGGAAACCAGCGGCTTCCGAAGACATCAGCGCTTCGCCACGCGCCACCAGCATGGCGCGGTGCTGGCCGGTGGTCACCAGCGTGCGAATGCTGTGCTGGCGGGTGCCGAGCGCGTCTTCGTTCCCCCGTTCGCGCATTGCCACGCTGAGCACATCGCGCGGGTTGAAGGCGGCGTCGCGCGGGTCGAAGGGGCGCACATGCAGGGGGTTGGGGTCGAGATGAGCGCGCTGGAGGTAAGCTTGCCCGTCCGTGCCCGTGTAGTAGGTTTCGCTTTTGCCGGGGAAGGCCAGCAGCCCGAACACCGGCACCCAGTGTTCCAGCAAAGCGATGTTGATGCTGAAACCGTCTCCGCCCTGGATGTAATTGTTGGTCACGTCCAGCGGATCGACGCTCCAGAAATGGCCGCCATCCTGAAAGATCGCCGCATTTCCTTCGGCGTCGTTTTCCTCGGCCATCACGGGGATATGCGGAGTAAGATTGCGCAGCGCGCCGACGATCAGATCGTTCGAGCGCTTGTCCGCCTCCGTCACCGGCGAGCCGTCCGGCTTGATCTCGACCGCCACGCCTTGCTGCATGCGCAGAAGCAGGGCGGAAGCCTCGGCGGCGATGGCGCGCACCGCATCCACGAAATCAGCCGTGTGGCGAAGGTTGGGCGTGGCCGCCTCAGGCATCCAGCATCGCCATGGCGTGGGAGGATTCGATGAGCATGGGGCTGAGCATTTTGCTGAAATGATGACCGGCGACGATGCCGCTGCCCACCCGCTCGAAGGCGGGCTGAATGCCCCAGCGCACATAGCTGGTTTCCTCATACAGCGTGATCGCCGCTTCCTGCGTGGAACGCACGCTGAGGTGGATGACGCCGAAACCCTGAGCGCGGGCTTCCGCTTCCGCCGCCATCAGCAGCGCGCGGGCGAGCCCGTGACCACGCGCCCAGGGGGCCACGAAATGGTGGGCGACGGTGGCGGCGAAGGCGGTGGTTTGTTTGCTGGCCGGTGGCTTGAGAAGCTGGACCGAAGCACACAATACACCGTCGAGTCTGCCACCGAAAAGTACGCGTTCGGGCACCAGAAGAGCGCCTTGCCAGAATTGCTCCAATAGATCGCGCGGGGGCGGGTTCAGCCAGTTGAAACCGATGCCGTCTTTGATCGCGTCATCCGTCGCGTCGCACAGATCGGCGAGGTCGGCGGGGGTGAAGGCGGTGATGCGTTCCACCCGCACATCCGGCGTAATTGGCGTGCGGTTCAGCGCATCCTTGCGAAGTTGCGAAGTAGACATAGGCCAGCCTCCTGACTTTTTTCCGGGTGGAACTGCGCGGCCACAATATTCTCGCGTCCCACCATCGAGGTCATTGTACCATTGTATTGCACGCTGGCCAACAGATCCGCGCTTTCCACGCCCGTAGCATGGTAGGAATGCACAAAATAGGCGTAGGGTTGAATGGGCATATCCGTAAAAATCGGATGCGAGGGGTGGATGATTTCCAGCGCATTCCAGCCCATATGCGGCACTTTCACGGTTTCGACGGCAGGCGCGATGCGCACCACTTCGCCCTTGAACCAGCCCAGGCCCGCATGTTCGCCATGCTCCAGCCCGCGTTCGAACAGCAATTGCATGCCCACGCAGATGCCGAAAAAGGGTTTTTTCTGTGCGAAAGCCGCGTCTTCCATCGCCTCTATCATGCCGGGCAGGGCGCGCAGGGCACGCGCGCAATCGCCGAAAGCACCGACACCGGGGAGGACGAGATGGGTATAATCTTCCAGCTGGCCCGCTTCACTGACCAAACCCACTTCCGCCTCCGGCGCGACATGGCTCAGCGCCTTGGTCACCGAACGCAGATTGCCCGCGCCGTAATCGATCACCGCGATGCGGGTGGCCGGGCTGCTCATGCGAGGCTGGAAGCGTGGCGCGTGAGGTAGCGCTGCTGGGCGTGCAACAGTGAATCTTCCACCACCACATCCGAGAATTGGTAGCCGCGCGCGGCGAGTTTCCTGCGGCGCATGTCATTGCCCTCGAAACCCAGGATAAGGAACAAAGCGAGATTGAGCGCGAAAGCGAGCAGGGATGAAATCAGATGCTTGCTGGCGAGAAACGGAATCGCGACATTCAGCAGCAGAAGCGCGGCGCTCAACACCCACATGCGGTGATACGCCGCCCAGAACAGCCCGAAAAACGCCGCCGCCCAAGCGAAGCGCTCCGGCACGAATTCCGCATGCTCGCCGAGGGGGCGCTTTTCGGGGTGGATATGCACAGTGAAGATACGGGCTGGGTCATGGTGGCAGGCTCCTTGAATTCCCTCTCCCTAAAAGGGAGAGGGTAGGGAGAGGGTGGCTCACGGCTGGTGCCGGTGTTGGTTGCGAGTCACCCTCTCCCTCGCTTCGCGTTCCCTCTCCCTACTAGGGAGAGGGGTTGATCACAAACTCCCGCCCAGCGTTCCCTTGGTCGAAGGAATCGCAGTCGACGCGCGCGGGTCGATCGTCGCGCATTGACGCAGGGTGCGGGCAAGCGCCTTGAAGCAGGATTCGACGATATGGTGATTGTTCTCGCCGTAGAGATTCTCGATGTGCAACGTGCAGCCGGCGGCGAAGGCGAAGGCCTGGAACCATTCACGGAAAAGCTCGGTATCCATCTCGCCCAGTTTCGGCTTGGTGAAATTCACTTTCCACACGAAATACGGACGACCGGAAAAATCCATCGCCACCCGCGTCAGCGTCTCGTCCATGGGAATCAAGCTGCTGCCGTAGCGGGCGATGCCCGCGCGATCGCCCAAAGCTTTCGCCACCGCTTGGCCGATGGTGATGCCGCTATCTTCGGTGGTGTGGTGCATGTCGATATGCAGATCGCCCTCGGCCTCGACCTCGAGATCCATCAGACTGTGGCGCGAGAGCTGCTCGAGCATATGGTCGAGGAATCCGATGCCAGTATGCACTTTATACTGGCCCGTACCGTCCAGATTCAGCGAAACGCGGATGCGCGTTTCCTTGGTCTTGCGCTCCAGGGTGGCTTGTCTCATCTGCTCATTCCGTTCGATTGTGGCCGTTTCGCTTCAGGCTTTGGAAGATGCCGTAGAGACTAATCGCACCCCACGCAAGTTCAAGCAGAAAGGCGGAAAGATTCCAGCTATGCATGAGCGAGGCGAGAATCAGCACCGCACCCGCGAAGTTCAGCAGTGAATAGCGCAGTCCTTTGGGGTCGATGCGCTGGGTTTGCAGCAGGAGATAGGCCGTGAGAAAGGCGATAGTGCCGCCCATGCCGAGAATGTCGTAGAAAATATCGGGGCCGGGGAGGGTCATGCATGCTCGATGGGTGCAGCGGTGGTGTGAAGCGGAGTTGGATAACAGTCATGCATGCATGTCAATGCACCAAAGACTATTCGGCCTTGAAACCCGCATACGCTGCGGCCACATCTTTTTCATGAGCACATTTCTTTCTCTCTTCATGGCACTGGCGGCTGCTTCGGCACTGCGCCATCTGGTTTTTTCCGCAATCCCCGTACGCGTGCATGCGCCGAAATCAGCTGTCACGAAACTTTAACAATCGCAGGCATGGGTTGGATGGTAGAATGCAAGGCATGAAACCGCTCTCCCGCATCTCGCGCCTCAGTTGCGCCGCCTTGGCGCTGCTCGTGCTGGCGAATTGCCGGCCGACGACGTTGTATTGGGTGAAGCCCGAAGGTCCGGCGGAATATCAGTTGGGCTGGCAGGATGGGTGCGATTCGGGGCTTTCGGCCTTTAGCGGGTTGTTTTATAAAATGATGTACGGCTACAAAAAACGCCCCGAACTGGGCGCCAACGATCTGTACAAACAAGGCTGGAACGAAGGTTTCACCTATTGCCGCTTCACGCTGGATGTGGAACGCGACGACGAGCAGAATGGCTTCTACGGTCCGTTCCATGGCGGCGGCAGCCAGGGCATCATGGAATAAGCATAAGGCCTTGCGGGGGCATTTGCATTGCCCCTTGGGGCGCGATATGAAAGCGCGTGCATGCGCGGGCCTGTAGCTCAACGGTTAGAGCAGGGCGCTCATAACGCCTTGGCTGGGGGTTCAAATCCCTCCAGGCCCACCATGCCGCTTTAAGACAGGCAACGACCAAATAATTCGTACCAACTTTGCTCCGAAATGGCGGCTGGGCGTAGCGTGCGAGATGCGGAGTTCGTTTCGCTCCAGCCAAATCCTACGTTGTATCTGCAGAATAAAATGCGTGGACGTGTCGTTTTAGTACGTAATTTCTTGCAATCGATACATAGCTTGGTAAAGAAAGTGTTTACGCGCCTATAAGAAATTTACTTTTCTGCGCAGATGCAATGTAGGATCGGGTCGTGGACGATAAACATACAGCCTTAAATAGGAAATCTTCTGCGCCCAATCCCGAGGATGTGCGCATCGGGGCACGTGTGCGCGCGCGGCGTACGGAATTGAAACGCAGCCAGTCATGGCTGGGAGAATGTGTTCACGTCACCTTCCAGCAGGTGCAGAAATATGAGAAAGGGCTGAACCGCATCAGCGCGACGCAGCTTCAAGCCTTCGCCCGCGCTCTGGCAGTACCGACGGACTATTTCTACGACACCGATTATAGTTTTAAACCGGAGCTTGTAAAAGGACTGGGGGAAATATCCGGACCGGCTTATGGCAACGAAAGCATCGAGGCCGATCTGGTGCGCGTAGGGCAGGCGGTGCGCGCCTTGAAAGATCCGAAAATTTCCAGAGCTTTGGCTGAACTGGTCGAAGCGATGCAGTGCCACAAAATAATGCTTTAGGCTGCATTATAATTTCCATATTCATGCTGTACTATCGATGTAAAGCGCTTGACGCTGGCAAGGTAATGCCTAGAGTGCGACTGCCTTGCGCGGTGGGGATTTGCAGCCCTTTGCCACCACCTAAAACATCGGAACTAAGCGGGTATCTTCGGCGCATAGGCGTTTCGGAATCCCCTTATTCTCCCGCGCGGTCTTGTCTTTATCCATTCGGGAGCGTTTCGTGGCCAACTACCAGTATCTGGGACGCGACCAGTATATCTTCACCAGTGAATCCGTTTCCGAAGGCCACCCGGACAAAGTCTGCGACCAGATCTCCGACACGGTGCTGGACGCCTATCTGAGCCGCGACCCCGAAGCCCGCGTGGCGGTGGAAACGCTGGCCACCACCAATACCTTAGTGATCGCGGGTGAAGTGCGCAGCGCGATCAATCTCGATGCCGAAGAAATCTCTGCGCTGACACGCGCCAAAGTGCGCGAGATCGGCTATGAGCAAGCCGGGTTCGACTGGCGCGTGCTCGATCTGCGCGTGCTGCTGCATGCCCAATCCGCCGACATCGCCCAAGGGGTGGATGCGGCGGGGAACAAAGATGAAGGCGCGGGTGATCAGGGCATCATGTTCGGCTTCGCCTGCGACGAAACGCCCGAATTGCTACCCGCACCGCTCTATTATTCGCATGAAATCCTGAAGCGCCTGAGCGATGCCCGCCGCAGCGGTCGCGCATCCTTCCTGCGGCCGGATGCGAAAAGCCAGTTCAGCCTGCAATATGAAAACGGCCGCCCCGTGCGCGCGACCTCCATCGTGGTCTCGCATCAGCATGCCGAAGGGGCGAGCCAGGAAGAAATCCGCGATTTCGTGCGCGACGAACTGGGCACTTTGTTGCCCGCGGGTTGGATGTGCGAGGAGAAGGATTTCTACGTCAACCCCACCGGCCAGTTCATCATCGGCGGGCCGGACGGCGATACGGGCCTCACGGGCCGCAAGATCATCGTGGATACGTATGGCGGCGCGGCTCCGCATGGCGGCGGCGCGTTTTCCGGGAAAGACCCCACGAAGGTGGATCGCTCGGCGGCCTATGCGGCGCGGTATCTGGCGAAAAACGTGGTGGGCGCGGGCCTGGCCAGCCGCTGCACCATCCAGCTCGCCTACGCCATCGGCGTCTCTAAACCACTCTCCTTCTATGTCAGCACCTCCGGCACCGGGCAGGTGGATGACGCCAAGCTGGAAGCCCTGCTGCCCCAACTCATGGACCTCTCCCCCCGCGGCATCCGCACCCATCTGAAGCTCAACCGCCCGATCTATGCCCGCACGGCGGCTTACGGACATTTCGGGCGTGCGCCGGAAGCGGATGGTGGGTTCAGCTGGGAGAAGCTGGATTTGGCGGAAGCGTTGCGGAAAGAATTTTCGGTGGCGGCATAAAGCAAAGGCACATGCATTGCATGTGCCTTTGAAAACTTATTAAAGCAGATTCACCAGCTTCTAAGCTGAGGACGCCAAAGATACTCATGGTCTAACGCCCATTGAAATTCTTTGGGCGTAGTTGATACCGTGACGATGAAGCGCGAGTATGTCAGCTTAAGGTAGACACAAGCTGTTTCGGCACGCTTACGCATCACTTTATGGCCGACCCGTCTCCCTTTGCGAATTCTGTGGCGTAGCTCGTTTTGCGCCTGATGGAACCCATACAAAAAAGTCATTCCCTCCGTAAAGTAGGCCTGACGCATTTTACTTTCATTTTTCATGGCAATTGCTGTTTGATTCGCCGCCAACCTATTCGTCAAATATGTCATTTTCATGACAAGTAGACTTGCGCCTTCGATAGCTTCGCGGCATAGATGACACTCATTTTGAGTGATCCGCCATGCCCCTGTCCTCCGCTGCCATTCCCGCCTCCCTCCTCGACTATGCGCCCCGAGCTTCGATGAAGCCGCTGCCCTTCGTGCGACCGTTTGCGCAGAAGGCCACTGCCGCCAATGCCGTGCTGCCCTGCGGCAATGCGCTGGCCGCTTCTATGGGTCCGATCCATCTGGTCGGCATCGGCGGCATCGGGATGAGTGGGATCGCGGAGATTCTGCATAATCTGGGCTATACGGTGCAGGGATCCGACACCGCCGAAAGCCCGAACGTGCTGCGCCTGCGCGCGCAAGGCATGGTGGTGCATGTGGGTGGGCACAATGCCGAAAACATCGACGGCGCTTCCGCCGTGGTCATCTCCAGCGCCGTGAAAATGGACAACCCCGAAGTGGTGGCAGCACGCACGCGGCGCATTCCCGTGGTGCGGCGGGCTGAAATGCTGGCCGAACTCATGCGGCTGAAAATGTGCGTCTCCGTGGCAGGCACGCACGGGAAAACGACGACGACTTCGCTGATGAGCGCGATGCTGGAGGCAGGCGGCCTCGCCCCCACCACCATCAATGGCGGCATCATCAACGCGCTGGGCACGAATGTGAAGCTTGGCACCGGAGACTGGATGGTGGTGGAGGCGGATGAATCCGACGGCACCTTCATCCGCATTCCCTCCACCATCGCGATCGTGACGAATATCGACCCCGAGCATCTGGATTTCTACGGATCGTTCGACGCGGTGCGCGCCGCCTTCCGCCAGTTCATCGAGAATCTTCCTTTCTACGGCGTCGGCATTATCTGTCTCGATCACTCGGAAGCGCAGCAATTGATGGGGCAGGTGCTGGATCGCCGCCTGATCTCCTACGGCTTGAGCCCGCAGGCGGAAGTGCGCGCGGTGAATCTGCGCCTGGAGGAGCGCGGGCAGCGCTTCGATCTCGAACTGGCCGAAGGCATCCTGCCACCGGACGCAACGCAGCGCCGCACGCTAAGTGATATTTTCCTGCCCATGCATGGCCTGCACAATGTGCGCAACGCCTTGGCCGCCATCGCGGTCGGGCTGGTGTTGGGGATGGAAGACGATGAGATTCGCGCCGCTCTGGCTGGGTTCGAGGGCGTGAAGCGCCGCTTCACCCGCACGGGCGAGACGCATGGTATTATGGTCATCGACGATTACGGCCACCATCCGGCCGAAATCTCCGCCACGCTCGGCGCCGCCCGGCAGGTGGCGGATGCACGGAATGGCCGCGTGATCGCAGTGATGCAGCCGCACCGCTACAGCCGCCTTTCCACACTCTTCCAGGAATTCGCCACCTGCTTCAACGACGCGGATGCGGTGCTGATTTCGGAGGTGTATGCGGCGGGCGAAAGCCCGATCGAAGGGGCCAGCCGCGAAAGCCTCGTCGAAGCGCTCACCCGCGCCGGGCATCGCCAAGCGGAAGCGCTGGAATCGCCCGAAACCCTGGCCGCACAAATCCACGCCATCGCCAAACCCAACGATATCGTCGTCTGCCTCGGCGCCGGCAGCATCACCAACTGGGCACAAGCCCTGCCCGCGCAACTGGCGGCGCTGTGAAAAAAAACTCCTCCCCCCTTGAGGGGGGGAGGGGGGAGGGGGGTGGAGCTACAAGCACCGCGCCCAGCCGCCCCACCCCCGCCCCACCCTCCCCCCTCAAGGGGGAGGGAGTAAATAGCGCCCCCCTCAAGGGGGAGGGAGTAAAGCTACCTGTAGCTGAAACCATCGCCGCACTCCCGCCACTGCGCGGCAAACTGCGCCCCAATGCCGAGCTCGCCTCCACCAACTGGTTCCGTGTCGGCGGGCCCGCCGATCTGTTGTTCCGCCCGGAAGACGCCGACGACCTCGCCGATTTTCTGCAGGCATGGCAAGGGCCGGTCATGGCGCTCGGGGTGGGCAGCAATCTCATCGTGCGCGACGGCGGCATCGAGGGCGCGGTGATCAAGCTGGGGCGCGGCTTCACCGAATTTTCGGCTGCGGAAAACACGCTGACGCTCGGTGCAGGCATGCTGTGCGCGCAGGCAGCGGAACTGGCGATGGTGCATGAGCTAGGCGGCCTGGAGTTTTTGTGCGGCATTCCCGGCGGCATCGGTGGCGCCTTGGCGATGAATGCGGGCGCCTACGGGGCCGAGATGCGCGATGTGCTGTTGGAAGCCGAGATCGTGACGCGCGAAGGCGACATTCGCACCATCCACCCTGAGGAATTGCGCTACGCCTACCGCCAATCCCCCGGCCTGCCGGAAGGCGCGATTTTCACGCGTGCGACCCTTCGGGGCATCCCAGAAACCCGCAAAGCCACCATCGCGGCGCGCATGGAAGCCATCACCGAAGCCCGCACCGCCACCCAACCCGTCCGCGCCCGCACCGGGGGTAGCACCTTCAAAAATCCGCCTCCTGGCGCTTCTGGTGGCAAGAAAGCCTGGCAACTCATTGACGAAGCAGGCTGCCGCGGTTTGACCGTGGGCCAGGCGCAGATGAGCGAGCTGCATTGCAACTTCATGCTGAACCTCGGCGGCGCGACGGCGGCGGAACTGGAAGCCCTGGGCGAAGAAGTGATTCGCCGCGTGCGCGAGCATGCAGGGGTAGAACTGGTATGGGAGATCAAACGTATCGGCAGGTCCGATAAGGTTGCGCTTACATAAGCTGCACAGGCTAATTAAAATTTTGTTCATGCTTTACTGCTAATCTTTCGAGATTATAGGAGAGGCAACATGGCCGATACCGACGCACAGAACGCTTTTATCGAAAAAACGCTGATCGAAGTCGTTGCTCCCCGCATGATGGCATCGGATGAGCGTGAATATATGCGCCGGGCGGGCAGACCGGTATCGGATCGGGAAATCAATCTGGACCCACGCGTTTTCATGCAGGACATGAAGCGCAAGCTGGAAGCCTTACGCCAGGATCCCGCAATCTCCCGCGAGAATCTGGAAGCCCTTGAGCAGCTTACCCTGCGGCCAATGGAGCTGCGGTCGGCCATCAGCTTCGCACTGGGCGAGATTCATGAGAGTCATGCGCATTTTCTCATGCAGCGTGAAAACGCGTTGTTCGCCGGCTCTGCCGCAACTGATGCCAGACCGCAGGATTTCCTCACTCTGCCACTCGACGCCCCGCTGACCGGTGCGCATGCGGAGGTTAAGGTAGCCAGGCAGGACAAAGGTTACGGCGAGACTTTGACCCATTTGTTCGATGAGTACCAGGCTTTCCGCCGCGAAACATTTCACAAAGGTGTGGCCGCGATCATGGACAGCGCGCGTGCCCAGCCTGGGAAAAGTGCGCTGGAACTGCCCGCAGAGGCCGATATCGAAATGTTCGGATCGAACGTGACTGAAGCGGTTGCACGGCTGAGGGAAGAGGGCAATTTCGGCAATTACCGCTTTACCAAAGGACATTTGAGACTGGAGGAAAAGCGCGATAATAATCCTCTTTCCGTACAATGGGTGATTCCCGACCATCCTTCTGTCAAAGAGAGCGTCGATGATCTGCATGCCACCGTTATTGACGATAACATGGCCAATATCAGGTTCAGCAAAGATGAGATCAAATTGCTTTTGAAGCTTCGCGGAATGAATGAGTTGAATGGGGAAAACCGAAGCGGCTCTGCACTAGAGGACATGCAGAAAAAATTGGTGAAGCTGAAGTATCTAATCTCGGAACCTGGGGATCAGATGCCCCAAGCTGCCGATTTCATTCGCAATGATTTTTCTCTCGCCCCTCTGGAAGATAAACTGGATCTTCCCCTGCCTCCCAAAAAGCCGACTCCACCTGCGCGACACCGTTGATCGTTCCATGGCGGAAGGCTGACGTAAGCCCATCTAGCACTTGCAGTTGCACGTAGCTATGGCACAACGAAATCTCACAATTGATGAGACTTTCGCCATGACCCAACACATCGCCGTCCTTCTCGGGGGCCCGTCCAATGAGCGTGCGGTTTCGCTTACCAGTGGTAATGCCGTGGCCAAGGTGTTGGAAGAGCTGGGTTACCGCGTTTCCAAGGTGGATGTAGGCGAGGATATTGCCCAGCAGCTCGCCGCCCTGAAGCCCGATGCGGCCTTCAATGCGCTGCATGGCCGTTGGGGCGAGGATGGGTGCGTGCAGGGGGTGCTGGAGATGCTGCATATTCCCTACACCCATTCGGGCCTGCTCGCCTCGGCGCTGGCGATGGACAAGCCGATGGCGAAACGGGTGTTCGCCGCTGAAGGTCTGCTCTGCGCCGAAGGCCGCGTGGTCTCCAAAACCGACATGCTGCGCGCCGAACCGATGGCGCGGCCGTATGTAATCAAACCCTCGAACGAAGGTTCCAGTGTCGGTGTCACCATCGTGCGTGAAGGCGACAACACGAATTTCGGCGACCATGATTGGCCCTTCGGCGAGGAAGTGCTGGTGGAGCGCTACATCCCCGGCCGCGAGATTCAGGTGGCGGTGCTGGAAGGCGAGGCGCTGGGCGCGATCGAGATCGTGCCGGTGGGTAAATTCTACGATTACGAAGCGAAATACACGGACGGCAAAGCCCGCCATCTCATGCCCGCACCTTTGCGCGCGGAAAAATACGAAGAGGTGCTGCGCCTCGCCGAACGCGCGCACCAGGCGCTGGGCTGTCGCGGCCTCACCCGCTCGGATTTCCGCTATTACGAGACGGGTACGGATGCGGGTGCGGATGATCGCTTCTACCTGCTCGAACTCAATTCCCAACCCGGCATGACACCGCTTTCGCTTTCGCCCGAAATCGCCGCGCATGCAGGGATTTCGTTTTCACAACTGGTGGATCGGCTGGTGAAGCGCGCGCGGCTGGGGGCTTAAAGCAATCAGAGGCACCATAAACATCCCATAAAGTCGGGCTGGAAACTTATCCACAGTTTCGCTACAGTGGCGCCACAAGAACAATAATTTAAAACAGGGGTTGCGCATGGCTCGCCGTGCCAAAGCTAATGCCAAGGTCGTTCGCGCCGATGCTTCTTCAAGAGCGGGGGCGGGCGGCAAGAGCAAGCGCCGGGTGGAATGCGAACGCATCGCCCGCGAGCGCGCGTCGCGTCAGCGCATGCAGGCGCTGCGCCGCCGTTTCATGCTTTCCGCCGGCGCCCTGGTCGCCTCCGTCATCATCGGCTCCAGCCTGTGGGGCTGGAAAAACGGCATCGTGCAGCAGGCGGTGGAACAAACCGAAAACGGCATGATCCGCCTGACCGCAGCCCATGGTTTCGTGGTGAAGGACATCTATCTCGAAGGCCGTGAATCCGTCTCGGCGGACGCCATTCGCCGCGCCGCAGGCGTGCGGCAGGGGGATCCGATCTTTGCCGCCAGCCCGGAAGAAGTGAAGACGCGCCTGGAATCCATCCCCGCCATTCGGGTAGCGCAGGTGGAGCGCGTGCTGCCCGGCGCGCTGCATATCCACATCGTGGAGCGCCGCCCGGTGGCGGTATGGCAGCATGAGGGCCAGCTGAACCTGATCGACGACAAGGGCGTGGTGATGTCCGGCGGAGAAGCCGCCAAACATCCCGGCCTGCTGCTGGTGGTGGGAGACGACGCGCCCGAGCATGCGGTGGAACTGCTCTCCGTATTGGGCAGCGAGAAGGAATTGTTCCAGCAGGTGAAAGCCGCCATCCGCGTGGGCAATCGGCGCTGGAACGTGCGTTTTCATAATGGCGTGGAAGTGAAACTGCCGGAACACGATCTGGCCGCCGCCTGGAGCCGCCTGAGCGGCATGCAGCAGGCGCAGAAGGTGCTGGAGCGCAACGTGGTGGCCATTGATCTTCGCCTGAGCGACCGGGTGTATTTCAAGCTGCCCGTCAGCGCGCCGAATGTGGGGGCAGGCGGGAAGACGGCAAGTGCGATCTAATTCATTCCGTCGAATTATCGCCTCCTTCACAATCGCTGTTTGTTGCATCGCCATCGCCCCGGCCGCACGAGCGGATGCCGGCTGGGTTTCGCAAAAAGTATGGGCCGAAATCACGCAGGGCGACGGTAAGGTTTTCTGGGCCAAAGTACCCATCGTTTCCGGCGACTACGACGACCCGAAAACATTGATCGGAGGCTGGCGCATCAAACGCCGGGATTCGCACGATGTGCAAATTCTATGGTTCAATCCGACACGTCAGAACAATGTAACGGTCGACATGCCCGGCGGGCAGATCGCGCAATTCGAATTGCTAAGCGCCAAGCGCGGCAAGAGACCGCTGGAGATCGTGCAGAGCACCGTCTATGAATCACTTTATGTGATCGAAGCTGCGCCACATTTATGCGGGGCTGTGACGCGGGAGGTGCCCTTGCCAAGCATCCGGCGCATACGCCTGCTATTCCAACCTAGCACCGCAATGCTGAGGCGCGTGGCTTCCCGGACTGATTGCGACCGTTTCTGGTCGGATCGTGATCCAGGCGGGGATGGGAGCTCCGAATATGTCTTCCCCCGCAGTTCGGCCCCGGTCGCGGAGATGCTCGGCTATTACGATATGGGTGCGGCACTTTGCCAGCGACCCGATCTTTATCAAGCGGGATTTAAGATACCGCCATTGCCCATGCGCACGAGCGACACGGCGGAATTCCTGTCAAGCGTCGTTCCACTGATCGAGGCCTGCGCGGCGAAGCCCCGGACGGCGGAGTGGGAGAGAGGCGATGTTACTGCAATCGACGCGGCGATGCAGCCGTTTTTCGCGCGCTGGCAAGTGCAGAGCTGCGACCATGCGGATGTGAATGACGGAGATGGTTTCCTGGGCTGCCGGAATTTGTTCGAGATCAAATAAACGACGAAAGTGTAACATTAAAATAGCGATGGAGGGCTTCATGAAAACCCATGTCATCAAACCGTCACAACGCATCAGTACTTTGGTTGGATGAAAGAAGAACTGGATACTCAGGCATACAAGCAGGCCAAGCGTGCTTTTCATAAAGCGGGTGAGCCGTTTGACACCATGGCGGGTGTGCTGCTGGTCGCGGGCGTGGGTTTCGCGGCGGCGGCATTTTTCGTGGGCGGCGGGTTGGCGATGTGGGCCTGCATCGGCATGGCAGTTGGAAGCTTTATGGGTGCCGAAATCGCCATGGATATGACCGGTATCCAGCGCGTGCTGCGCCGTTTCGAAGGCGATAAAACGGCCCGCCTTCCGCACAAAGAAGACTTCCTTCGTATGCCTTCGCCAAACCAGTCGGTGGAAAAGCACAGCGAGCTTTCACAAACAAGTGAAGCTAAGTGGCGAAATACGGTCAACCAATCCTCCGTAGGACTACAGCGCTAGGTTTTTTCGGCCGCCCCGTGGCGCGCCAAAGATACATTACAGAATCCACCTTCCCTGTCGGGTTAAAGCAAAGTCGGGTTAAAGCAAATACGTGCCACGGTTTGTTTTTGTTTTTTTGCGCCAACCGCGAGCGACACTTGCAACCCGCTCCGCAATCCGCTTATCTGCGTCATCCGCATCCAGCCAATTCGAGCCCCATGTCCAAAACTCCGGCCTATCCCCGCGCCAGCCAGATTGCGGCGCTCGACATCGGTACGAGCAAGGTGGCGTGCTTCATCGCGCGGGTGGAACATCACGGGGCGCTCAAGGTCATCGGGGTGGGGCATACGCTTTCCAAGGGCATTCGCGCGGGAACGATTACGGATATCGCCGAGGCCGAGGCTTCGATCAATGCCGCCGTGTATGCCGCCGAACAGATGGCGGATGAATCCATCGAGCATGTCGTGGTCAACATCCACGGCCCGCAGATTCTCTCGCACCATGTGCATGTGGGGCTGGACGTGGTGGGCGACGGCGTGACGGAGCGCGACGTGGCGGATTTGAGCCGCGAAGGCAAACGCAGCGTGGCCAACGGCATTGATGAAGTGATCCATTGCTTCCCGCTGCGCTACGCGCTGGACGATCATAAGGGCATTCAAGAACCCAAAGGCATGGTGGGCAACCATCTGGCGGCGGATTTGAACGTGGTGACCGCGCCGATCAATCAACTGCGCAACCACGCCAATTGCATTACCCGTTGTCATTTGAATTTGGTGGATGTGGTGCTGTCGCATCATGCGGCGGCGCTCGGGTGCCTTGAGCAGGACGAGATGGATCTCGGCGTGATGTTGATCGAAATCGGCGGCGGCAGCACGAACTTCTGCGTCTATCACGAAGGGCGCAACGTCTATTCGGCGAGCGTGCCCATCGGCGGGCTGCATGTGACGAGCGACATCGCCAAGGGTTTAAGCACCAGCCTCAGCGCGGCGGAGCGGTTGAAAGTCCTCAGCGGCAGCGTCATCAGCGCGCCCGCTTTCGACCAGGAAATGATCGACGTGCCGCCGCTGGGCGAAGCGTCCGACGATGACAGCAACTATATGCCGCGCAGCCAGCTCGTCGGCATCATCCGCCCGCGCATGGAAGAGATTTTTGAACTGGTGCGTGCCAAGGCCGAAGCGGCGGGCGTGAATCGCTATGCGGGCCGTCAGGTCGTGCTTACCGGCGGCGGCGCGCAGATTCCCGGCACCCGCGATTTAGCCGCCCGCGTGCTCGGTAAACAGGTGCGCCTGGGCAAACCTCGTTCTTTGATGGGATTGGCGGATGCGGTCAGCGGCCCGGCCTTCTCCACCACTGCTGGCATCCTCGAATATGCCCGCCGTCGCCAGTTGGAAGGCCGCCGCCACCCCGTGGCCAGCATGCCGATGAACATGGGCGCGGCCTGGTGGAAACTGCGTGACTGGTTCGCGCGGAATTTCTAATGCCACTGCTGGCGGAATCCATTCCCAACCATTCGAAGCCTTCTATTTCGTGGCCATAGTGTAACAGCGCACTGCGATGGTGCATCAATGGAACATTATTTTAGCGTGGGCTTGTCATAGTCAGCACCACATGCGTCAAGGATATAATCGGCATTTTCGACCAGCATGTAATTTCTCTGTGTGCATTGTAGGCGAGATCCATTTTTTTCCGCGCTTTGTCGTTTTTGCCGAGTTGTGAAACAGACGATGCGCGCAATGCATTCCGCCTGCGTGCATTACAATTCAACACAACGGGAGATTCCATCATGGGAAAAGGAATTCTACTTTGGCTGCTGGGCGTGCCCCTGCCGATCATCATCCTCATCGCGCTGTTCTGGCACTGAGTTCTGGCACTGAGCCGCAATCACTAGGAGTATTCACATGCAACCCATCCAACCTTCGGCCACCGTACCCGGCTATGCCGGTACCGTGGCTACCATCCACACCCATGCAACGGAATCGCATCATTCCGCCGTTTCCTGGGGCGCGGTGATTGCCGGCTCGGTCGTCGCGACCGCATCCGTCCTCATCATGCTTTCCATCGGCGCAGGCCTTGGACTCTCCGCGGTCTCGCCTTGGAAGAACGACGGCGCGACCGCCGGTACCATCGGCGTATCGATGGTGATCGGGCTGATCGTCGTGCAATGGCTGTCGGCCGCATTCGGCGGTTATGTCGCCGGTCGTCTGCGCACCCGCTGGGCGCATCTGCATGCGGACGAAACCTACTTCCGCGATACGGCGCACGGCTTCCTTTCCTGGGCGCTGGGTGCGATCTTCGGCGTGGCGCTGCTGGCTTCGGCCACCGGGGCTGTGGTGGGCGCAGCAGGCAGCGCGGTTGGCGGTGCGGCGAAAGTTGCGGGCCACGGCGCTATGGCAGCGGGCGAGCACGGCGATCAGATCGGCGGCTGGATGGACGAGCACGGTCTCAGCGTCGATTCGCTGATGCGCACCAACAAAGTGGATGCCCGCCCATTGACCCCGGACGAGCGCCACGAGACGACGCGCATTCTGATGGACAGCGTGAAGAACGAAGGCATTGCGCCCGCCGACCGCACCTATCTTGCGGGCGTGATCGCCAGCCGTTCCGATCTCAGCCAGGCCGAAGCCGAAGCCAAGATCGACGACACGGTTGCCAAGCTGAAGGAAGCGGAATTGAAAGCGCGCGAAGCCGCCGATACGGCCCGCAAGCAAGCCGCCAAGCTCGCCATGTACAACGCCTTGGCGATGCTCATCGGCGCATTCGTGGCTTCCGCCGCGGCGGTACTCGGTGGTCGTCATCGTGATCTGTACTAGACGTGCTTGAACTGGGACTTGCCTGAACTGGAAAGCCCTGTCCGCGTAAGCGGGCAGGGCTTTCTGTTATCTTTTCCTGGAATCGATTTCATCTGCGCGTTGTAGGTGATGATCGATCCAGCCGTCCAAAGCTTCCTGTTTTTCGCGAAGCTTGGCTGCGCGGTCATGTGTCGCGGGGTGAAGCAGCGATGCTCCGGCGGAAAACGCTTTGGCCATCGGTTTCTTCATCATACCCGGCATATCTTGCTGGGCAGCCTTTTCGATAACATTGAGCACTTCCAGCAACGGCGAGGTAATTCCATCCATGCGCCGTTGGGATTTTTCGAGCGAAGCGGCCGCTGCTTCACCGCCGCCCGAACTCAACAGAGAGCGTGCGTCGGCCCGCTCTTCCCGAGCATGGTTGAGCTTGCCGTAGCCTAATGCACCCAGCCAAGCGCCCGCCGAAGTTGCGCGGGGGCGCAACGTGATTTCTTCGCATTCCTGTATTTCATGCGCGAAAATGGTTTTCAGTTCTTCCGCATTCGAATGCAGGAGATGGTAGGTACTCAGCATAATCATGGGTTGGCTACGCATTTTGCCTGCGTATGCGGTCGGCAAATCGGACTCGTAGAGATAGAGCCTGGGTGGCGGCTCAAGGCGGCATTCAACCTCGCGCAGCGCATCTTGGTAGATTTCCAGAACGGCGCTATCCTGACTCGGTTGTGCGAAGCGGCCGCTTGAAGCCAAGCTGCCGAACGCCAAAGCGCGAACATTACCGAGTGGAATACCGTCAAATTCCTCTTGTTGAACCCTCTTCAATTCCCGACGCGAACGCGCGATATCTTCCAGGTACGCTGTCGGGTGAAAACCTTTTTGACCAAAACTCGATCGTTCAACGGCGGCGACGATCTTGGGAATCGTCACACGCAACAGGTTCTCGGTCACGGGCATATCGTGCAACTGGATGCGGCGCTCAACAAGATTTTGCCATTGCGACGCCGAAAAGAAACGATGCAAGCCTGCATCTTCCAATAGATCGGTTAAAACTGTATCGGGCATCTGCTTTTCACCATCTGCGTTATCGTGACCTTATTCTAAAGCAGGAGTATAACGAAGTGATGAAGAGCTGGGCATGGGACTGGGCATGGAATATTAACAACCGGTGAAAATTTTCAGGGCGCGCATCAATATCGTGTGGATTTGTGGCAATGAAATCACTATAGCTGGTTGTCAGTGCGTCACGCCCAGAACATCGCGCGAATGACGCAAGAAAATTTCAGGAGGAGGCCGCCCCATGACGATCAACTTGCATTTGCCCACCCCGCCGGAGACTTTGCGTCCCACCATCACCGTCGTCGGTGTCGGTGGCGCGGGCGGCAATGCGGTCAACAACATGATCTCCTCGGAACTCGAGGGCGTGAATTTCGTCGTGGCTAATACGGACGCGCAGGCGCTGGAACATTCGCTGACCGAACGCCGCATTCTGCTCGGCACCGCCGCCACGCGCGGTCTGGGCGCCGGTGGCAAGCCGGAAATGGGCCGCATCGCCGCCGAAGAATCGGCCGACGAATTGCTGGGCAACATCGAAGGCAGCAACATGGTCTTCATCACCGCCGGCATGGGCGGCGGCACGGGCACGGGCGCGGCTCCGGTCGTGGCGCGTCTGGCCAAGGAACTCGGCATCCTGACTGTCGCGGTCGTTACCAAGCCGTTCAGCTTCGAAGGGCCGGTGCGCATGCGCCAGGCGGATGCGGGCTTGGACGAGTTACACCGCTTCGTCGATACCGTCATCGTCATCCCGAACCAGAATCTCTTCCGCGTCGCTAACGAAAAAACCACCTTCGCGGATGCATTCCGCATGGCGGACGAAGTGCTGCATAGCGGCGTGCGCGGCGTGACCGACCTCATCACCATGCCCGGCCTCATCAACCTCGATTTCGCCGATATCCGCACCGTGATGCAGGAAATGGGCAAAGCCATCATGGGCACGGGCGAGGCCATCGGCGAACGCCGCGCCATCGAGGCCGCCGAAGCCGCGATCTCGAACCCGCTGCTCGACGATGTGAGCATGAAAGGCGCGCGCGGCGTGCTGATCAACATCACCGGCGGCCACGACATGACGCTCTTCGAAGTAGACGAAGCGGCCAACCGCATCCGCAGCGAAGTCGACCCCGACGCGAACATCATCTTCGGCTCCACCTTCAACCCCTCCATGGACGGCCGCATGCGCGTGAGCGTGGTGGCGACCGGTATCGAGGGTGCGGCCACTGCCGCTTCGAACAATGCTGCCAACGCCGCCGCCGCCAAGCCCGTGGCGGTGAGCCCGGCCAACCGTTTCGGCCCGCGCCCCTCCGAAGCCCGCCCGGTGGACGCGCCCCGCGCCGCCGTGTTCGATTTCCGCAACAACCCGGCGCCGGACGCCGCGCGCGTCGCACCGAAGGCACGTCCGGCGGCCATGGTTTCCGAAGTGGCGATGGTGGAAGAGCAAAACTACGCCGAAGCCGCCCCCGCCATGGAAGCGCCGCAAGCCGTCATGCCGCTGGAAGCCCCAGTGACCCGCGCCCCGATGGCCCAGCCCGCCCCGGTGAACATGCGCCCCGCCCAGGCCAGCTATGCCGAAGCCGCGCCGGAACCCGTGCGCTACAGCGAAAGCCAAGAGAGCATCTCCCCGCGCATGAACACGCACAACGAGATGCGTTCGGCACCAGTTGCCGCACCCGCCCCGGCGGCGAAGCAGAGCGGCGGATTGTTCGACCGTCTCAGCCATTTCGGCCGTGCCCTGGGTGGCCGTGGCGAAGCGGAGATCGAACATGAAGCGCCCCGCCCGCGCGACCAGCAGCGCAAGGCGGAAGTCCGCTCCAGCGCCGCCACCGCCCAGGCCGCCGAAGAAAGCGTCGACGAAGACTACATCGATATCCCCGCCTTCCTGCGCCGCCAGGCGAACTAGGCAGCCATTTATCGCGATAAGAAAAAGCCACCCTCGCTGGTGGCTTTTTTTGTGGTCTTTGATCGCGGCTACCTTCACCAATTCGTAACGCAGATGCGGTAGGATGCGTGGATATGCCAAAGGAGGGCGCATGCCCCAGGACGAACAGCCGTCACCTTATCGCGTGAAGTTTCTCATGATGATCGCGCAGCAATACCACCTGACCAAGGAGAAATTCCTTGAGGTGTTGACCGAAGGCTACGCGAACCAGGGAAAGTTGCTGTCCGAAGATATCCTCAAGAAAACGCAGCAATCCACCGATGCGCAATCCCGTATCGATTCGTTAAGCACGGCGATGGAAAGCCAGACGAAAGACCTGCGCAAGGAAAGCAAAGGCAAGAGGTCTGAAGAAGAAGACCGGCGCGATGCCTTGCGCGATTACATCGAAAACGAACAGCTCGCCCTGCAGGAACGGGTTGCCAAACCTTTGGCCGCATTGGTCGCTGCCAGCATTTCCTTATCAGCGTCGTTCATAAAGAAAACGACGCTGATAAGGAAATGCTGGCAGCGCGCAACGCCATCTTCACCAACAATGACGGTTTTCAACCACGCAAAGACCCCGATGGCGAGTTGATACCGAGAGCCAGCGCGCACACTGCCGTTACCATTGCAGATATACGCAAAGTGTTAGAAAATTTGGACGGACCGATGCCGGTGCAGAATGCAACGTTGGAAAGCCTGGGCGTTCCCTCCAGCGGCACTGGAAAATCCGGTAAACGTAGTAAGGAATAGTGACTGTACGCAATCACATAGGTTTCCTCCTTTTTTTGGTTTCCTGGGGTTGGGTTGCAAAAAGGCCGTTACGAACAAGCAAAGCGTAACGTTACAATTCCTTGAATTTTTGAATATTGAGCGGTTTGGTGTTGAGTCCCGCTATCTCTGTCCGCATAATGACAAGGTCGTTTACTTTTTTTCGTCCGCCATATTCAACGCGTTCACGGAGAAAAGTGCTACGGGCCTTCGCTCATAAAAAACAATTCAAAACAAAAAAACAAAACAAAAAAAATGAAAGGGATTTTTTTCTTACTGGTGGTGCTGACGACAATCGCAGCGTGCCAGACGGCGTCCGAAAGCGTGACGCCCGCATCGAACCACCCATCAAACGTATTGCGTAATGCTCGACGCGCTGGCGACTTGATAGCGCATTACGGAGACGACGGAACCATTTTCGAATGGCTCTGGGGGTGTGTTAATCCTAGCAATAGTGGGAGTGGGGGGTGTGAGAATGTGCTGAGTTACAGCCAGAAGCTGTACTTCAGTACAGACAATGTCATCTCTTACTCCATGCAAGATTACGCGGGGGGATGGCAATCCCCTGGGAATACGCTTGAGGTTCGAAAAATTAACGTTAATGGTCAAGCCATTAACACCATTTTGCTAAGGCAAAGTGCTAATTACATGAACCAAGATCTTTTGTTTCTTGGGGTAACCGTAGGCCAGCTTAACACGGTCTATACTTGTGGGCGCAACGATATCGACTGGTGCGCTGCAAACGGTTGGTCTCAGGCTTACGTTACCGTTTATGTAGGTAACGCGAGTGGACCCCGGCACGTATTTTATAACGTGCCGGCGGTAAGACAATATTTTTGGACGGATGTTTCGATTTCATTTGGGAATAACGCCATCTGTTATTAACAAATGAACACAATGCTGGGTGAAGAGATTCCTGAAATCGGGGTGGCCATGCCGCCCCTTTTTTTTGGAGAATTTGTGGAACATTGTGCGCCGTTTGCATGCCGTTTGTCTCTGTAGGATCTGTAACAAAGCGTTACAAACGGTGATTTGAAATCGGGGAGGGGGGGACTTAGGATGCGGACAATCTCACGATCCAAGGTTTGCCCGTGCCCCGTTACGCCTCGAACGATCCGCTCTTCGCCTCCCACCAGCGCACGCTGAAAAACGCGGTTTCCCTGCAGGGCATCGGGCTGCATAGCGGCAAGATGGTGAGCATGAAGATTCTGCCCGCGCCCGCCGCCACCGGCCTGGTCTTCGTGCGGACGGATGTGGAGTCTGAGTTGGCGGAAATCCCCGCATCCTATGCTTCGGTCAGCGAAACCATGCTCGGCACCGTGGTGCAGAATCCGCAAGGCACCAAGGTGCAGACGGTGGAGCATCTGCTCTCCGCACTGTGGGGCCAGGGCGTGGATAATGCGATGATCTATCTCGACGCGCCGGAAGTGCCGATCATGGATGGCAGCGCGCAATGCTTCATCGAGGCCATTGCCCAGGCGGGCGTGGTGGCGCAGCGCGAAGTGCGCGATTACATCGAAATCCGCAAACCCATCCGCATTCAGGAAGGCGAAAGCGAAGTGACGCTGATGCCGAATGCGCAAAACGGCACCGCCGGTTTCACGCTGGATGTGGTGGTGGAATATCCCCACCCCGCCATCGCGCGTCAATCCCTGCGTGTGGATTTCGCGCAGGAAGGTTTCGCCGGGGCGCTGGGCTACGCCCGCACCTTCGGTTTCGAGGCGGATATTCTGCATTTGCGCAAACTGGGCCTGACGCTGGGCGGCAGTCTGGACAACGCGATCGTACTTGGGAAAGACGGGATTCTGAACGAAGAGCCGCTGCGCGCGGCGGATGAATTCGTGCGCCACAAGATGCTCGATTGCGTGGGTGATTTCTTCCTTGCGGGCGGGCGTTTGCTGGGTCAGGTGGTGGCCAAGCGCCCCGGCCACCGGGTGAACAACCTCGCGCTGCGCGCATTGTTCGACGATGCTTCCGCCTGGCGCTGGGTGCCGGGGGATACGCTGAAAGCGGCCCCCGTGCAAGCACGCGAGAGCGCCAAAGTCGCGGCCTTTCAGGGCATCGAAGCCCTCGTGCCGGTGCGCGCATAATTGGATTTTCCGGCAAGCGAATCCGCCGGGTCCGCATTGCGCGCCGGGGCAGGCTTTGCTATACCTCGCGCATGCCTCCTTTTTCCGGGTTTCCGATGCGTTTCCTTTCCCTGTCCGCCACTCTCTGTGCCGCGCTGGCGCTTGCTTCTTGTGCCAAAGACGACAAGTCCGAAGACAAGCCGCATGAAGCGGTGAACGTGCTGTACAACCGCGCGATGGACAGCATCGGCGAGGGCAATACGAAAACGGCGGTGGAACAATTTTCCGAAGTGGAGCGGCAATATCCCTATTCGGACTGGGCAGTGCGTGCGCAGGTGATGTCGGCCTATGCCAGCTACAAAGGCCGCCGGTACGATGAGGCGGTGACGACGATCGACGCATTCCTGCAAATGCATCCCAGCAGCGAACAAACGCCCTATGCCTATTACCTAAAATCCCTCTGCTATTACGAACAGATCTCCGATGTGGGGCGCGACCAGAAAATTACGCAGCAGGCCTTGGGCGCGCTGCGCGAAGTGAGCAGCCGCTATCCGGATTCCGATTATGCGCGCGACGCCCGCATCAAGATCGATCTCACTTACGATCACCTCGCAGGGAAAGAGATGGAGGTCGGGCGGTATTATCTGGTGCGCGGAGAGAATCTCGCGGCGCTGAACCGCTTCAAAACCGTCATCGAAAAATACCAGACCACCAGCCATACGCCGGAAGCCCTACTGCGTTTGACCGAAATTTATCTGATGCTCGGCATCCGCGAGGAAGCGGAGAAATATGCCTCCGTCCTCGGCTACAACTTCCCTGGCAGCGTGTGGTATCGGGATGCGTATAAGCTGCTGGAGCCGGAGAAAGTGCGCGAAGGCCAGACCCCGCCGCCGCCCGGCACCTGGCAGAAATTGAAATCGGTTTTCTAGGCCCATGCTCTCCCGCCTGACCATCCGCAACATCGTGCTCATCGAGGAGGCGGATATTCCCTTCACGGCGGGCCTGTGCGTGCTGACGGGGGAGACGGGCGCGGGCAAATCCATTCTGCTGGATGCGCTGGGCTTGGTGCTGGGGCGGCGCGGCGAAAGCCGGCTGGTACGCCATGGCGCGGATCAGGCCGTGGTCGCCGCGGAATTCGAAGTGGAGACAGCGCAGAAAGTGCGCAGCCTGCTGCAGGAACAGGGCCTGCCGGTGGAAGATGTGCTGCACATCCGCCGCGTGCTGCAGAAGGATGGCGGGGGCCGGGCTTTCGTGAATGGCGAAGCGGTGAGTGTGGCCACGCTGAAGGCCCTGGGTGAAATGCTGGTGGAGATTCACGGCCAGCACGACCAGCGCGGGCTGATGGATGCGAGCACACATGCGCTGGCGCTGGATCGTTTCGGGCACTTGGAGAATCTGCGCGTGGGCGTGGCGCAGCATTATGCCGCATGGCGCAACGCGCAGGCGGAACTCGCGCGGCTGGAAGAAGCCGTGCAGGCCGCCAAGCGCGAAGAGGATTACCTGCGCCACATGCAGGGCGAATTGGCGAAACTGCGCCCACAGGCGGGCGAGGAGGAAGAGCTTTCCAGCAACCGCACGCGCATGATGCAGAACGAAAAGCTGGCGAGCCTTTTGGATGAGGGCCTGGGCATGCTGCAAAGCGGGGATAGCGCGCTGCTGAACGCCGCGCGCAACCTGCACCGCATGCTGGCGCGCAGCAGTCTGAACAGCGAGAATCGCTTCGATGCCGCCCTCGAATCCATCGACCGCGCGACGCATGAATTGGCGCAGGTCGAAGACACGCTCGAATCCCTGCAGCGCGGCGCGGAATACGATCCGCGCGAATTGGAGCGGATGGAAGAGCGCCTGTTCGCCCTCAAAGCCGCCGCGCGTAAGCACCAGGTGGAGCCGGATGCCTTGCCGGTTTTGCTGGCGGAGACCGAGCGGAAACTGGCCACTTTGGCCGCGCAGGACGATGCGCTGGCCAAGGCCGATGCCGCGACCAACGAGACGCGTGCCGCCTATATCAAAGCCGCCGATAAGCTGAACATCGCCCGCGACAAGCCTGCCCAGGCTTTGCAGGATGCCATGCATGCCGAACTCGCGCCGCTGCGCATGGGTGCCACGCGATTCGTCGCGGTGCGCGAGACTTTGGGCGAAGCGCAATGGCATGCGGGCGGCACGGAAAGCGTGCGTTTCGAAGTGGCGACCAATGCGGGGCAAGTCTCAGGCGCGTTGGGCAAGATCGCCTCCGGCGGCGAATTGTCGCGGCTGATGCTGGCGCTGAAAGTGATTCTGGCGGATGTGCAGGCCGCGCCCACTCTGATTTTCGATGAGATCGACACCGGCACGGGCGGGGCGACGGCGGATGCCATCGGTGCCCGTCTGGCCGCTTTGGGCGAAACGCACCAGGTGCTGGTGGTGACCCACCTACCGCAGGTGGCGGCCAAGGGCGCGCATCATCTGAAGATCGACAAACAGGAAACCGGCGGCGCGACGCATACGAACGTGCATGCGCTGAAAGCGGCGGAACGCCCGCAGGAACTGGCGCGCATGCTTTCGGGCGAGGAAGTGACCAAGGAAGCGCTGAGCGCGGCGAAGAAACTGCTGGAGAAAAAGCAGGCCGAAAAACGGGCCAGCGCGTGAGCGCCGTCGCAGAATCCGCTTCCGCGCTGCCGGTCGGCGCGTTGAGCGAAGCGCAGGCGGCGGAAGAGCTGGCGCGGCTGAGCACCGAGATCAAAGCGAACGATCAGGCCTATTACGAACAGGACGCGCCCCTGCTTTCGGACGCGGCCTACGATGCGCTGCGCCTGCGCAACCGCGCGATCGAAGCGCGTTTCCCGCATCTGACGCGGGCGGATTCGCCCAGCGGGCGCGTGGGCTCGGCCCCCGCCAAAGGCTTCGCGCCCTCGCGCCATGCGGTGCCGATGCTTTCGCTGGATAATGCATTCAGCGCCGAAGATCTCGCGGGTTTTTTCCAGACCATGCGCAATTTTCTACGGCTGGCGGAAGACGCGCCGGTGGCCTGCGTGGCGGAAATGAAGATGGACGGGCTTTCCTTCACGGCGCGCTATGAGCGCGGAAAGTTCGTGCAGGGCGCCACGCGGGGAGACGGCGAAGTGGGGGAGGATATTACCCGCAACCTCACCACCCTGCTGCCTTCCAGCCTGAAGGATGCGCCGGAAATTCTGGAAGTGCGCGGCGAAGTTTATATCGAAAAAACCGATTTCCTGGCGCTGAATGCCGAGCGTGCGGCGAGTGACGAAGCGCCCTTCGCCAATCCGCGCAACGCCGCCGCGGGCAGCTTGCGGCAGTTGGATGCGAGCATCACCGCCCGCCGCCCCCTGCGCTATTTCGCCTATGCGGTGGGCGAGGTGCAGGGCGCGCAATGGCCGACGCATTGGGCGATGTTGGATGCCTTTCTGGCTTACGGCCTGCGCGTGAATCCGCGCCGCGTGTTGTGCGATTCGCCGGAGGCTTTGATGGAGTATTACCGCGCGGCGGATGCAGAGCGGGCGAGCCTGCCTTACGATATCGATGGCTGCGTGTACAAAGTGAACGACTTCACTTTGCAGCGCCGCCTGGGCTTTTCCGCGCGCGCGCCGCGCTGGGCCATCGCCCACAAATTCCCCGCCGAACGGGCGACGAGCATTCTGCGCGCCATCGAAATTCAAGTGGGCCGCACCGGGGCGCTGACGCCCGTGGCACGGCTGGAGCCAGTGACGGTAGGCGGGGTGGTGGTGAGCAACGCGACCCTGCACAACCAGGACGAAATTCGCCGCAAAGACATTTGCGTAGGCGATACGGTGGTGATTCAGCGGGCAGGGGATGTGATTCCGCAAGTGGTGGCGGTGGTGCCGGAAGCGCGCCCGAGCGACGTAGTGCCCTACCAATTCCCCACCCATTGCCCCGCCTGCGGCAGCCAGGCCGTGCGGCCGGAGGGCGAAGCGGTGACGCGCTGCATCGCGGGGCTGGCGTGCCCGGCGCAACTGAAAGAACGCATCCGCCATTTCGCGATGCGCGATGCGCTGGATATCGAAGGCCTGGGCGACAAGCAGGTGGAGAGTTTCTACGAGGAAGGCCGTATTCGCGCGCTGTCGGATATTTTCACGCTGGAAGCGCGGGACGCGCAGATCATCGTGGGGGGCGGTGGGCTGGTGCCGCTGCACGCCAAGCCGGGGATGGGCAAAAAGTCGGCGGAGAATCTGTTTGCCGCCATCGAGCGCGCGCGTGACGTGCCGCTGGATAAGCTGATCTTCGGCCTGGGCATCCGTTTCATCGGCCAGGAAAATGCGCGGCTGCTGGCGCGGCATTTCCATACCGGTGCGGCATGGAACGCTTTTCTGCATGCGGATGCGGGGATGGAGGAATTGCTCTCGATCGATGGCATCGGGCCGAAGGTGATCGAAGCGCTGCAGGAATTTCTCGCCGAGCCGCGCAACCTGGAAGAATGGGACGCGCTCTATCCGCAATTGCGGGTGGCGGATGTGCAGGCCCCGCGTGTGGCGCAAGGATCGCCGCTTTCCGGCAAGAGCGTGGTCTTCACCGGCACGCTCGCCGCGATGAGCCGCAATGAAGCGAAGGCGCGGGCGGAAAGCCTGGGGGCGAAAGTCTCCAGCGCCGTTTCCGGCAGCACGGATTTTCTGATCGCGGGGGCGGATGCGGGCAGCAAAGCGGCGAAAGCCGCGGCGCTGGGCGTGACGGTGCTGAGCGAGGCGGAATGGATGTCGATGTTAGAAGAATATTTCCCCTCTCCCTAGAAGGGAGAGGGTTAGGGAGAGGGTGACGCTCAACGAACGATAGCATGCGCGGCGAGTCACCCTCTCCCTCGCTGCGCTTTCCCTCTCCCTTCTAGGGATAGGAATTCTTGGAAATACGATGCATTCGACAAACAATCCCTTCGCGCTTCCCGTTTCGCTCTGGCAAGCGAGCCTGACCACAGACGCCGCCGCCGCCCTCGGGGCGGAATCGGCGTTTGAGGCGATGGGGGCTTTGGCCGTGCAGCGTTTTGTGGCCGACGAGGCAGCGGGATTCTGGCGGGTGGAGGCGACCTTCGACGGCGCGCCGGACGCGGCGCAACTGGAAATGCATCTCGCCATCGCCATGCGCGCGCGGATCGATCTTTCCAGCGCGGGGGATGTGCGCCTGTTGGGGGATACGCCGGCGGAACATGGCCTGCGCGATTCGGGCGGGAAATATTGGGATTTCGTCTGCGCGCCGCTGCCTACGAAAAACTGGGTGCTGGAAGTGGAGCAGCGCTACCCGCCGATGGCGCTGGGTCGCTTCTTCGTGCATGCCTCGCATTACGAGGGCGTGGTGCCTGCCGGGCTGGTGCCGCTGCTGGTGGATGCGGGCATGGCCTTCGGCACCGGCGAACATGCCACCACGGCGGGCTGTTTGCTTGCGATCAGCCGTCTGCACAAAGCGGGCCTGCGCCCGGAGCGCATTCTGGATATGGGCTGCGGCTCGGGCATCCTCGCCATGGCGGCGCATAAGCTGTGGCCACAGGCAGCGGTGCTGGGCGTGGATATCGACCCCGTGGCGGTGGAGGTGGCGCGCGCCAACGCGGCGCTGAACCGCTGCAGACCGAAGCTGCTTTACCTGGCGGGAGACGGCTACCAACACCGCCTCGTGCACGCATGCGGGCCTTATGATCTCATCATCGCCAACATCCTCGCCCGCCCCTTGATGCGCATGGCGAAAGATCTGGCGCGTGTGAAAGCGCCAGGTGGTGCAGGGGTGCTTTCAGGGCTGCTGAACACACAGGAACGCATGGTGCTTAGCGCGCATCGCATGCAGGGCATGGCGCTGACGGATGCGGTAAGAAGAAATGGATGGAGCGCGCTGACGATACGTTAGCCGCAATGGCGCTAAATTCCGATGCATTCTAAGCAGCAGCTAAAGCCCCCGTTGCCCACCGGAGGAGCCGAGGGTGATGCCTAGGTTTTTCAATAGGCGGGCGGCCGGCAGGTTTTCGTTTTCGGATTCCGGCAACATTTGCGGCCCGAGGAAGAAATCCAGTTCTTCGCGCAATGCGTTGTAAGCATGCGGCCCGTCCTTGTTGAGGGCAAGGGTGAGCATGGCGTTGCGCTGATTCTCCACCTCTCCCTTATTACAGACAATCCGCCAGGGATCGCTGCGCAGCAGACGCCCGTATACCGAGGACCGTTTTGCGTTCAATGCGCAAAAATCTTTTATTTCCTGGTCGATGCCTTTCATTTTGAATTCCCCGCTATGCACCAACGGGCAGCGGGCTTCCAAAAGGGCGTGCGCCACCAGCATTTCTTTTTGCGGAACCATGGAATTGCCGGAAATATCGAGGCTGGAAATATAGGGGGTTTTACGGATTTGTTCTTTCAGCATCTCCGCCGAATCACCCCCCAGATTGCAGCCTCTCAAACCCAAATGCCGGGTCTCCAAGCGCGACAGCAGCGGAAGGGCTTGCTCCATACCCTTATCGCCGAAATGGTTGCTCGAAAAATCGATGGAATCCAAAGTTGGATGGTCCATGAGGCTGGGCATCAATATGTGCATGCCGTAATGGGTCAGTTTGTTCTGCGATAGGTCGATACTGCAGAGACCCGGGTTGCGGGAAATTGCCTCACCAAGTCTTTCCATGCGTTCGTCATTGAGCTGACAATTGTGCAAGGTAACATGCTGCAGATGGGGATTGCGCTCGATATAGGCGCAAAGCAACTCGAAAGACTGGTCGCTTAGTTTAGCATTGGTGCAGCGAAGCCAATGGGTCGGGCCGTCGGCAAAAACGCCGAGCAGCGCTTCCTCCATCGATTCGTCGTTGTATGACTTGCCGTCCAGTTGAATGGTGCCCGGCAATTGATAATGATTGGTCAGTTCTTCCAGATTCTCGTCGTGCATCGTATTTCCCGGCTCATGGCGTGAGTATAGTAACCTGCATCTATGACGAACGTATGACGAAGTCGGATTTTACGGCTGGTAGCTCTCGACCACTTTACTGCCGCGAATAATCAGATCCTTGGCATTTTCCAAAGCGTCCAGCATCGGTTGGGTGATCAGGCTGCTATTGTTGCGATCAACACTGAAATCGATGGATTCTTCTTTGATGCCCAAATACTTGATGCCGGGGCGCCAGCGGTCTTCGCGGGCGTCGCTGATCGTTTCATACACGGCACGATCCACGCGTTTGACCATGCTGGTCAGCACGGTGCGGGGGTAGAGGTAGTTTTGGTTGGAATCGACGCCGATGGCGAGTTTTTCCATGTCTTTCGCCGCATGCATGATGCCGTTGCCCGATGCGCCGGCGGCGGCGAAGATCACATCCACCCCCGTGCCGTACATCTTGCGCGCCAGCACTTCCGCGCGTTTGGGATTCGACCAGGCGCTTTTCACATCTCCCGGCATGCCCACCATATCCGTGCTGATCTTGATGGCGGGGTCGACGTAATGCACGCCTTGCTCATAGCCCACCGCGAAGTTGCGGATGATCGGCACATCCATGCCGCCGATGAAGCCAACTTTTTTCTGCTTGCTGGCAAAAGCGGCGAGCATGCCCACCAGAAACGCCCCTTCCTGATCCTTGAACAGGATGGATTGCACGTTGTTGAACAAAGGCGGCACCATGCCGTCGATCACGGTGAATTTAATGTTGGGATAGCGCTCGGCCAGGGTGATGACGGTGGGCACGAACTGATGCCCGATGAGAATGATCTGGCGATAATGCTTCTCGGCCAGTTCACGCAATTTGGGCTCGCGCTCCGCCGCGTCGGAAATGCGGTTGTCGGTAAAGGGAATGCGCATTTCTTCGTAAGCCTGATGCGCGCCGCTGAGCGCCATCTCGATGAAGCCGCTGCTGGTTTCGGTCGGGGCTAGTTCGTAGAGTACCGCTACCACGGGTGCGCGCGTGCCGGGAAGCACAGGCATGTTCGATTCGTCGATGCTTTCCGGCAAATCGTCTCCCGCTTCGACCGGTACGGGGGCGGCGGCCGTGCCGGCGCGGCGGGCCGCCGGCTCGCCGTTGGCAGGCGGTGATTTCGCGGTGGCGGCTTTCGCGCTCGAATCGAAAAGCGGGATGGCCGAATCGTTCTGCGCCGGGGCAGGGGCAGCCATGGCCGGGGCAGCGAAGGACGGAACCGCAAGCGCCATGCTCAACAGCCAAGCCAGCACCCGTAAACGAAGGGCGCGATGGGAGGGCTTGCGAAACGAGGGTGGCTGGCGCATCCTTGCGGCGTATATCCCACATCGGTGACGGAGTGCTCAGCATATCGGCTCCCCATCCCCGCCGCAACCCCCAATGCCCGGTTCCCGCCCATGCCCGAAGCCATCGTCCAACTGCTTTCTACCACCGCCAATCGCCTGGCTGCGTTGCGCGAGACTATGCGCGCCCGCGGGCTGGACGGATATATTCTGCCGGTGAACGACTGGACTTTGGGCGAATATCCCGCGGCCCATGCGCGGCGGCTGGAATGGCTGAGCGGGTTTACCGGTTCCGCCGGATGGGTGGCGGTGACAGCGGAACGCGCCGCTTTGCTGGCGGATGGGCGTTACACGCTGCAGGCGGCCAAGCAGGCGGACGGAAGAATATTTGAGACGCGCAACAGCGGAGACATCGCCCCGGCGGCATGGCTTTCCGACGCATTGAAAGGGATAGTCACGCCGCGCGTGGGGTTCGATGCCTGGCTTTTTTCGCATGCGGCCGCCCAGCGCATGGCCATGCAATGCCCGGCCGAATGGGTGGCGGACGGGGCTGAAAACCTGATCGACACGCTGTGGCACCCGCGCCCGACCGACCCTGCTTTGCCCGCCACCGTCTGGCCCTTGGCCTGTAGCGGGCGCAGCCGGGCTGAAAAGGAGGCGCAGATCGCCGAAGCTCTGCGCGCCAAAAAGCTGGACGCCTTCCTGCTGACCAACCCCGAAAGCCCCTGCTGGCTGTTGAACCTGCGCGGCAGCGACGGGCCGACCACGCCGCAATTGAACGCGATGGCTTTGGTGCGTTTGGCTGGTGAAAATGTGGCTACGGAACTCTTCGTTGCGCCCGGAAAAATTTCAGCGGATTTGCGTGCGGAAGCTTTGGCAGGGGTGGAGATATTGCCGGAATCCGCCCTGCCTGAAGTGCTTGGGAAGTTAAAAGATATAGCGCTGGGCCTCGATCCTGCCGCTACGCCGCGCGCGGCGACCTTGGCGCTGGAGGCGGCAGGGGTGGCCTGGCAGAGCGTGGAAGATCCGTGCCTGTTGCCGCGTGCCGTCAAGCATCCCGTCGAGCAGGAAGGTATGCGCGAAGCGCATCGGCGCGACGGGGCGGCGCTGGCGCAATTCTTCCATTGGCTGGATACTTTCCTGGCCGCCCATCCGCCAGAATCCTGGCCGAACGAAGTGAGTATCGGCGAGGAGGTGCGCGCCTTTCGTGCGACGCAGGCGGATTTCTGGGGGCCGAGTTTCGACACCATCGCGGGCTTCGGGCCGAACGGGGCCATCGTGCATTACCGCGCCGAAGCGGGGCAGGATCTGCAACTGGCGCCGAATAACCTGCTGTTGCTCGATTCCGGCGGGCAATATACGATGGGCACGACAGACATTACCCGCACACTGGCCATCGGCGAGCCCAGCCCCGCCATGCGGGCACATTACACCGCCGTGCTCGCCGGGCATATCCGCCTAGGGATGGCGAAGTTTCCGCGCGGCACGGCGGGCAGCCAGCTGGACACATTGGCGCGCGCGCCTTTGTGGCAGATGGGCCTGGATTACGACCATGGCACCGGCCATGGCGTGGGCACGTTTCTGAATGTGCATGAAGGCCCGCAACGCATCAGCAAACGCGCGGGCGACCATGTGGCCTTACAGCCCGGCATGGTGCTCTCGAACGAGCCGGGATATTACAAAGCGGGTGAATATGGCATCCGCATCGAGAACCTCGTGCTGGTCGTGGAATGCTTGGAGAGCGAGGGGTTTCTACGCTTTGAAACCCTGACCTGCGCGCCCTATGCGCGCCGTTTGATCGAGCCCCATCTGCTGAGCGCGGATGCGCTGGATTGGCTGAACGCCTATCACCATTGGGTGCTGGACACGCTGAAGCCGAGGGTGGAAGCGGAAGTGGCGGCGTGGCTGGCGGCGGCTTGCGCGCCCATCGGGGTTTAGTCACGGAATCGTAACACATTATTGCTATCACTGAAGAAACCCTCACGAAGCAATCCTCATGCCCCTGTATCGCTGGCCGGATTCTGGCGTGGCCCATATGGAAAGCACCGCCATCATCGGCGGTAAGCGCCATGCGGTGCTGCGCGCGGGCGATGGGCAGGAAGGCGCGCTGCTCGGTTTGCGCGACCGGTTGCAGGCCCAAGGCATCAAAAGCTTTCTGGATGCGGAGGCCGATGGCGCATCGCTCATCGTGCCGCAGGTGGCGAACGACCAGATTCTGCTGGATGCGTTGAGCGCAGGCGGATGGGCGAAAAGCGCCCCACAGATATTGGCGACGCCGGACGACAAGAAACTCGCCGAGGCCAAGCCGAAATCAATCTTCGAGCGAAAGCCCTTGCTGCTGACTTCGCTGTTTTTCGATCTCGGCAGCATTGCCTGGATCATCTCCGGCATTCAGAAGAAACGCCACAATCAAGGCAGCATCGCCACCCCGCAGGACATCGCCGAATCGATGGTGGGCGTGGTGTTGGGGTTGGGGAACGTAGCGCTGACGATTTACGGCAAGGATAAAAGCAAACACCCGATGCTGGCTTTCTCGGACGGGCTGGGCGCGCATCTCAAAGAGCATGGCGTGATTCTGCCGCCGAACCCAACGCCGCAGGATATCGAAAAGAGCGGCTTCTTCGATTCGGTGAACGATTACATGGGCCGCAATATCATTCCTGTGCTAGCGGGCACGAAAGTGGCGGCAGGTAGCCTGATCGCCTATGCGGGCACGAAGCGCGACGCGAACAACGACATGAATGGGTGGAAGACGGGGGCGGGGCTGATCATGGCCGGTTCGTGGCTTGCCACGGGGATTCTCGACGAACCGGCCAAGCCTTACAAGATCAAGAAGGAAGACAAGACCGACCAAAGCTTGGGTGGCAGGATCGCGGGCGCGGGCAAGTGGCTGGCGGAAGACCCCCGCGGCCGCATCGCCGCCCCTTCGGCCACCGTGAACAATGTGATGAAATTGTGGGGCGCGTGGAAAGACGCGAAAGTCTCGCACGGCGCGGCTTCTCTCGCCGCCACCAACTTCGCCGCCGCCAGCCCGGTCAATCACGATACGCTGCAGAAGGTGATGCAGAACGCCAATGCGAAAAAATACGATTACGTGTGGAACGTAATCAGCTATTGCGCCTTTCTGGTGGGCAATATGATGTTCGGCAAGACCGGAAAATCCAAGCACAAGATCGAGGATTTCAGCGCCTTTGAGCATGACATGTTGACGGTCGCCTCCAACGTGCTCTGCAACATCCCGAGCAAAGTACGCGGACAGGCCATCGCCGATGCGGCGGATTACATCAGCGGTATCGAAGGGGTGAAGGAAAGCAAAGAGCAGATTGTGGAAGCGATCGGCACGAAAATCGCGCAGTTGCGAACGCTGGATGTCGGGCAGCAGATGGCGGTTGCGTCTCGGTAGATGTTGGCGGGAAAGCTCTAAATAAGGGCTGATGGTCCATAGAAGATACAGACCTCTTCCACTCCGTACTTGATACGGAGTGCCGCTCCGGCATTTCGTCAGCACTCCGCATCAAGTGCGGAGTGTGGATAGGACTCATCACATCGCAGGGATGACACTGCAAGTGTGTTGCGAATCAATGCAAGCAGCGTGCAGGGTGCCGATAAGGTCTGCTTTACGCCCGCACCTTCTCCACATAATCCACCAGCACCTTCTTCACGCCCGCTTTCTCGAACGCCACTTCCACATGGTTGCCTTCTTTCCGCAGCACGCGGCCATAGCCGAATTTGATGTGGAAGACGCGGTCGTCCACGCCGGGCATGTTGAGGTTTTTCGGGGCGGGGGTGCTGGCGATAATGGCGTCTGCTTCCTTGCCATGGGCGCCCCACTGGGCCACCGTGCCTGCATGGGCGGCGAAGAGTTCGTCCATACCCGTATTGAAAGCGCGGCGGTTCTGGCCCCAGGCGCCGTAGATACCGCCGCCCAAATCTTCGATATGATCGGTGGGCAGTTCGCGCAGGAAGCGGCTGGGCAGAGTGGTCTGCCATTCCGCGCCGCCGCTGGTGAAGAATCGGCGGCGTTCGGCGCGGGTCACGTAAAGCATCTTGCGCGCGCGGGTGATGCCGACATAGGCTAGGCGGCGTTCTTCCTCGAGGCCGGAATTGCCGGATTCATCCAGCGCGCGCTGATGCGGGAAAAGGCCTTCTTCCCAGCCGGGCAGGAAGACCATGTCGAATTCCAGGCCCTTGGCGGCGTGCAGCGTCATCAGGCTGACTTGCTCGTTGCTTTGCTGCGCGCTGGATTCATCCGTCACCAGCCCCACATGCTCGAGGAAGGAGGTGAGGGATTCGAACTCGCCCATGGCGCGCACGAGTTCTTTCAAGTTTTCCAGGCGGCCTTGCGCATCCGCCGATTTTTCGGCGGCCCACATGGCGTTGTAGCCGGATTCATCCAGCACGATCTGGGCGATGGTGTTGAGGGAAAGTTCCTTCGATTTGTCGCGCCACAAGGCGAACTGATCGAAGAGATTGCCCACGCTTTCGCCCAGCTTGCCCTTGATCTTGCCGGTTTTCAGCAGATGTTCGATGGCCTGATAGAGCGAGACATGCATGTCGCGCGCGGTGGTGTGCATCAGCTCCATCGTGGCTTTGCCGATGCCGCGCTTGGGGGTGTTGATGATGCGTTCCAGCGCAAGATCGTCCCGCGTTTCGGCGATGACACGGAGATAGGCGATGGTGTCGCGGATTTCCTGGCGCTCGTAGAAACGCAAGCCGCCGATGACTTTGTAGGGCAGGCCCAGGGTGAGGAAGCGCTCTTCGAAGCTGCGGGTTTGGAAAGAGGCGCGGACCAAAATTGCCATTTGCGAAAGCGGCACCTGGCGGCGCTGGGCGATCTCGATCTCTTCGCCGACGAACGCTGCTTCTTCGTCCGAATCATGGTTGGCGCGCAGACGCAGTTTGTCGCCGCCGTCCTGTTCGGTCCACAGCGTTTTGTCCAGGCGGGTTTTGTTGTGGGCGATGAGGCCGCTGGCGGCGGCCAGGATGTGGCTGGTGGAGCGGTAGTTGCGCTCGAGGCGGATGACGGTCGCATCCGGGAAATCGACTTCGAAACGCAGGATGTTGCCTACCTCCGCCCCGCGCCAGCCATAGATCGACTGATCGTCGTCGCCCACGCAGCACAGATTGCGGTGACCCAAAGCGAGCAGGCGCAGCCAGAGATATTGAGCGACGTTGGTATCCTGATACTCATCCACCAGGATATATTTGAAGCGGCTGGCGAATTCCTGCGCAACGGCAGGGTATTCGCGGAAGATGGTGATGTTGTGCAGTAATAAATCGCCGAAATCGACCGCGTTCAGCGCCTGCAGGCGGGCCTGATAGGACTCATACAGCGGCAGGGCCAGCGCGTTGCCGCGCGCCGCCGCCATGCTGCCGGCCTGGGCGGGGGTGAGGCCCTGGTCTTTGAAGCTCTGGATAACGTTGAGGTAGCTTTTCGGGGTGTGTTGCTTGGGGTCGAGGTTACGCTGCTGGATGATGTCCTTCAGCACGCGCAGCTGGTCGTCCGTATCCAGAATGGTGAAGCTGGCCGTCAAGCCGACTTTTTCTGCATGGCGGCGCAGAATTTTCATGCCGATGGAATGGAAGGTGCCCAGCCATTGCAGCGGCGCGCCGGGGCGCGTGCCGTCTTGCTCCGGCGTGAAGCCCAGCAGGGTTTCGATGCGGTGGCCCATTTCGCGGCTGGCTTTGTTGGTGAAGGTCACCGCTAAGATCTGGCCGGGAAAGGCGAGGCGCTGGTGCAGGATGTAGGCGATGCGGGTGGTAAGCACGCGTGTTTTCCCCGTGCCCGCACCGGAAAGCACGAGGACCGGCCCTTCGGTGGTTTCGACCGCCTGGCGCTGCTCGGGGTTCAGTGCGGTGAGGTACGCGGCAGTGGGCGCATCCAGAATGGCCGGGACGGGGGAGATTTGCATGGGTATTAAGTAGCGCAGGGAAGGCCGCGCGGCAAGGGCGGCAGCAGGACAAAGCCCTCTCCCTTTGGGAGAGGGTGGGGTGAGGGAATGGCCGCTGGTTCCGTTGCGTGTGGATAGACCCTCATCCTCCGCTTCGCTCCACCTTCTCCCAAAAAGAGAAGGTTAGAAAAATGCCGCCTAGGGGGAGAAGATTAAAAACGGCGCATGCTGGGTGGTCGGATGCGCGCGCGGCTTTGCCACCAATTCAAATATTGCGTCAGCGTATCCACCTGATCGTCGTGCGTGCCGTGGGGGAAGGCGGCGAGTTCGGCTTCGAAATCGGGGCGCCAGGGGGCGTGGAGGGGGAGGGAGATGCGGCCTGCTTCCAAAGCGGGCGAGATGGCCAAGGCGCGCTCGACCTTGCCCAGGCGGGGGCGGATGCCGATGAGGGGGAGGGTGCTGTCGCGTTTGAGATCCTGCAGCAGCGCCTGGCCGAGGGCGGCATCTTCCATCAGGATGTGGCTGGGGTTCCAGCGGACGGCGAGGGCCAATACTTCGCGGCGCAGGCTAGGATAATCGGTACGCAGGGTACGGACATCGAGTAGGTAGTGGCTGCCTTCGTGATGCAGAGCGGTGAGGCAGACGCTGGCATCGTTGGCGGCGGCGGATTTAACGGCGGTGTCCCAGCTTTGGACTGGGCGGAGCGTGCCTTGGGCCAGGCCGTCGCGGATGTGGGCGGGCAGCATGTCGAAGGGCTGCAGCCATTCGGGGAGCAGAATGGCGCTTTCGCGGGCCAGCGGCGCTTGCTGGTATTGCGTGGCGAAGACATGCGAGCCCAGCTCGGCGCGAATGCGATTCAGGGTTTCGGTGGATTCGCGCGCTGCGTGCAGGGCCTCGCCCGGCTCGCGCGTGTGGCTCCAATGCCCGAGGCGGATGACGGTGCGGCTTTCGGATAGCGTGGGCAGGCGCAATGCGTGCCAACCGCCTTTTTCCAGTAAATGCCCGCTGAGATCATGGTTATGAAGACGCTGCATGACCAGGACGACACGACCGTTGGCTTTGTCGTTCAGGCGGCTGAGCAGGCTGTGCTCGAACCAGCGGATGCAGGCGGCACGCGCGGCGGGGCTGTAGGCCTGGGCGGGGTGCAGCGGATCATCGATAATGATCGTATCCGCCCCTTCGCCGATCAGGCCGCCGCCGACCGAGGTGGCCAGGCGGAAACCGCGCGCGCTGGTAAGATATTTCTTGGAGGTGTTTTCGCCCGGTAGAAGCCGCGTGTGAGGAAAGAGCCCGCGATACCAGCCGGACTGCATGATGGCGCGGCAATCCTGCGAATGTTTGATGGCGAGCTGATGGGCGTAGGACGCGCAGATGATGCGGCTCCCGGGGTTCTGGCCCAGCAGGAAAGCAGGCCAGGCGACGCTGGCGCAGATGGATTTGAGATAGCGCGGCGGCAGGTTGATCATCAGGCGCTTGATCTCGCCGCGCGCCACGGCGTTGAGATGTTCGGCCATGGCCTGCAGGTGCCAGTTCGGCGCGAAGGTGGCGGTGGCGTCCGTCTGCTTGAATGCCTGCCCGAGAAAAGTGAGAAAATCGCTGCGTTCCGCGTGGCGCGCGGCGAGGCGAAGTTGAGACTGAAGCGCGAGGTTGGGCGCGCTCATGAGTGGTTTTCTTCGTGGCCGCGGCGGTGGAAATATTCCTCCAGCATCGTCCAGTCGATGGCGTCTTCCGGCTCGGGTTTTGCCTGCTCGCGTGGCAGCAAAGCTTGCAGGCGCTTTTCCTGGGTAAGCAGTGAGCCGATGAGGCCGAGAATTTTTTGGGAAAGTGCCGTGTCTTTCTCCAGGCTTGGCCAGGTTTTACCTGTGGTGGGCTTCGCTTTCTCTCCTTTGGTCTCCGCTTTTTCCGGCTCGATCCGGCTGACGAGATCGCACAGCTGGCGGCAATGTTCGGCCATGATGGCGAGCGCATGTTCGGCCTTGCGCAGGCGTTCGATCTGGCTGGTGGGTGCCTCGTTTTGAGACGGGGGCGGGGCGATATCGTGCATGAAAATACCAGTGAAAGTGGCTCCTATTCAGTGCATGCGGTGCATGCGCGGGGAAGGGGTATTTATTCTCGGTGCCACGTTCTTCCTGGCTTTACAGAAGAGAAAACAAGATATATCTAAATTTAGTAAGATAAGAAAATCAATTTACAGGAGCGTTATGATCGATTCGAATCGTAAGGAACCAAGCGCAATTTCAGGCGGTGTGCCGGTTCGTAAGAGGCAGCGAGCCGCATCCATAAGATGCGCCCGGCGTGCGTGGCAACGACACGCGGCCGGGTACGAACGCAAAGCCAGTGTGGGGCCGACCGGCGGTGATAGCGGCCTGCAACGCCCAGCGTCGGGCGATTTCGATCCGGCAGACCAATCGCGCCCGGTGCGAAGCGAACAGGCATTGTGGCGGGCGGTGATTCTGCAGGCGCTGACCGATGCGGCCAGTGAATCGCGCAAATACGAAACAAGGCTTGAAAGGGAAAAAGCACGACGCTGGCTGCTGGCGGCGGGCGAGGATTTTGTGACGGTATGCCATCATGCGGGCTACGACCCATCTTACCTGCACCGCCATGTGCGCCGTGCTTTGGCGGGGGGCTGTCAATGGCGCATCAAGCCAAATGCACACAGCCGTGCGACCAACCATCGCTAGATTCGGCATCCCAATCCCCAAACTCAACGCATTCGAAAGAAAACGCATGGCATCGACAGGTAGGCGCGGTAGGCCGCGAAAAATAATCGAAACCGGTGCGACCCCGGAAATGCTCGTACGGCGCGCGCAAGGCAGATTGCGTGAGCCGCTCGACGAGTTGTTATGGCGAGGAATCATCGATGCGGAACAACACCGCGCCGGGTTGCGATTGCGCCATATGCGTGTCGTGGCATGCGGTCTGGTCACCCCAAGCTCCGCATTCCATTGGCTGGAGTGCGAGGAAAAAACAGGCAATTTGCTTTCGGATGAAGCGCGCATGCACATTACGCAGCATTATCACACCATGTGCCGAACCCTACGCCAGCGAAATATGTGGGGATTGGTTGAGTATTGGTGCTTTTCGGACCAATATGAATGCGCGCATTTATCCGCCCCTTGTTTTCCTGCACAGCAGATAAATCAAGCATTTGAGGAATTGCGCCTGGCGATAAATAAAAATTCAACCCGTAATGGGCATGGTTTAAATCATTAATCAAAGATTAAATATCTGTATCCACTATGAATTATTTGTTTCAAACTTGCAAACTACCCGGCATGCGTCTATATTCTATTTCAAGGGCAGCTGCAGATGGCTCCCTCAACCGAGATTTCAATATTCAAGGGAGCTCTTTCATGCAATTTCTTAAATCTTTCGCTGCTGATCAAGACGGCGCCACCGCAATCGAATACGGCTTGATCGCCGCTCTGATCGCTGTCGTTTGCATCGTCGCCATGCAGACCATCGGCCGCAACCTCAACACGACCTTCACTTCGGTTGCAACCAACCTGCAACAATAGTTCTTTCAAGCCTATTCGTGAAAAAGCCCGCTGCCAGCGCAGCGGGCTTTTTTTGTTCCGCTCTGTGATTTCACCCCTTCCGCTCCAGGCGGATTCGCCGCACAAAGAAATGGTAGGCTGCAATTTCCCCCCGGCAATCCCGGTTATTGCGCAACCCTTTTTTCCTATTCCGCCGTTTATTTTTATCCGCGTGCCTTCGGCAAGCGGGCGGCGCTTTTGCGAGGCGATGCATGAAATTTCCCTTCTACCGCTTTACCCGCCCAGTTAGTTCTGCAGCCGTAGCAAACACCACGGAGAAGGCGATAAAATCCGCAGGCTTCGCGGCGGGCGATTCCGGTGGATGGCAAAGCTACATGACCCAGCCGGGCAAGCCCGTCTGGATGGAGCGTGCTTATGCGCCTTTCGCCCTCGAAGGCTATGCACGCAACGTGGTGGCCTACGCTTGCGTGGAAATGCTCGCCAGTGCGGTGAGCCATGTAGGCTGGAAGCTGCATCGCGTGCTGCGGGACGGGACGAAGCGGGAGATTCAGCAGCATGCGTTGCTTGCGCTGATCGACCGGCCCAATCCGTTTCAGGGCGGGGTGGAATGGATGCATCAGCTGGTGGCGCAATTGCTCATCGGCGGGAATGCCTACGCCCAAATGGTGCAACCGCGCGACGGTGTGCCGCAGGAAATCTATGCCCTGCGGCCCGACCGGGTGCGGGTGATCGCCGGGAAGGCGGGCCTGCCCGCAGGCTATCGCTACCAGACCGGGCCGCATGCGCAGGATTACATGATCGATTCGGCGGAAGGCCGCTGCGCGATTCTGCATCTGCGTCTGTTTCATCCGTTGAACGATTGGTACGGGCTTTCGCCGATGGAAGCCGCTTCCTTCAGCATCGACCAGCACAACCAGGCGGCGGCGTGGAACCAGGCGCTGCTGCAGAACGGTGCGCGGCCCAGCGGCGCGCTGGTGGTGCGCAATGGGGATGGCAGCGGGCCGGGCTCGCTGAGCGACGATCAATTCCACCGCCTGCGCCACCAGATCGACGACCAGTTCAGCGGGCCTGCCAAGGCGGGCCGTCCGCTGCTGCTGGAAGGCGGGTTGGATTGGAAAGAGATGAGTCACAGTCCGCGCGATATGGATTTCATCGACGCCAAGCATTCCGCCGCCCGCGACATCGCGCTGGCCTTCGGCGTGCCGCCGCAATTGCTCGGCATTCCGGGCGACAATACCTATGCCAATCTGGCCGAAGCGCGTTTGGCCATGTGGGAGCAGACCGTGCTGCCGCTGCTGGATCGCGTGACGGATGCGCTGAATGGCTGGCTAGTGCCTGCGTTCGGGGAATCGATCACGCTTTCCTACGATGCGGACGGCATTCAGGCGCTGACCCTGCGCCGGGACAAATTGTGGGAACGCATCGGGGCGGCGAGCTTTCTCAGCGATGAGGAAAAACGCACATTGCTCGGGCTGGGGGCAAAGGCTTCCTGATCGCAACCACAGCTTTCTTATCGCAACCAAATTGGGCGAATCGGGGTTATTCAGAAAGGATCATCATGCAGGAATTATTGACGCTGCGGCCGGAAACGGGCGCGGGCGCGGGGCGTTTTGCGGGCTATGCCAGCGTATTCGGCGTCACCGACAGCCAGAACGACATCGTCGAGCGCGGCGCCTTCGCCGAGGCGGTGGCGTTGGGCGGGAAGAAAGTGAAGCTGCTGTGGCAGCACGACACCAAACAACCCATCGGCGTGCTCACGCATTTGAAGGAGGACGGCCTGGGTTTGTATGTGGAAGGGCAGCTGCTGCTGAACCTGACGCAGGGACGTGAGGCCTATGCGCTACTGAAAGCGGGCCAAGTGACCGGTCTCAGCATCGGCTTCACGCCGCTGCGCGTGCGGCGGGACAAGCAGGGCGTTCGCCGCATTCAGAAAGTGCGGCTGTGGGAAATCAGCCTTGTCACCTTTCCGGCCAATGCCTCGGCCGGGGTGACGGTGGTGAAGCATGCGCCCAAACGTGCACCCAAGCATGCGCCCAAGCCGCCAAGCCTCCGCATCCCCGCCCCCGAAGCCATTCGGCTCTCGGAAGCGCTGCAGCGCGCACAGGCGATGCTTTCTTAGCTTGCCCCGTATCGGGCCTTCTGGCCCTCACATGGGCCGCCGCTTCGCGGGCTCATGGCTGGCTCGCGCCTCCTGCGCTTGCATCACGCGTTGCAGGAAACTTTTTATTATCAACCGAAGGAAACACCATGTCTTACGAAAATATTTCCCAGCAAGTGCACGCCATGGGCAGCGCTTGGGAGCAATTCAAGCAGATCAATGACGAGCGCCTGAGCGAGATCGAGCGCAAGGGGGCGGCGGACCCGCTCTATGTCGAGCATCTCGGCCGCATCAGCCAGGCGCTGGATACGCACAAAAGCCGCATGGATAGCTTGGAGGTGGCCTATAACCGCCCCGCTCTGGGCGAGCCGGGTGGTGAACACCATGTGGTGAAGCAAAGCCAGGGCAGCTATTCCCAAGCCTTCTGCGATTATGTGCGCAAGGGGCTGGATGCAGGTCTGGAAACGCAGATCAAATCCCTCTCGGTGGGCTCGGACGTGGATGGCGGATATCTCGTCACGCCGCGGATGGGCGATGCCATCGTTCGCATCGTGCGGGAAGGTTCGCCGATGCGTTCCATCGCCAGCGTGGAGACCATTTCTACCGAAGGGCTCGATCTGCTGGACGATGCCGACGACATCGGCTCCGGCTGGGCGACCGAAACCGGCAGCGTGACCGATACCGCATCGCCGCAATTCGGCAAGCGCCACATCCCCACCTTCGAAATCTATGCCCAACCCAAAGCCACCCACAAGCTGGTGGACGATGCGAGCGTGGATATCGAGCAATGGCTGGCGGAAAAAGTGGCCGACAATTTCACCCGTCTTGAAGGTGCGGCCTTCATCAGCGGCAACGGCACCACCCAGCCCAAGGGCATTCTTTCCTACGCCGCAGGCACCGCCTGGGGGCAGATCGAGCAGATCAATTCTGGCACGGCGGGCGTAGTGACGGCCGATAGCCTCATCAAGCTGTTTTATGCCTTGAAGGATGCCTACGCCGCCCGCGCCACTTTCCTGATGCAACGCAGCACCGTGCAATCCGTGCGTTTGCTGAAAGAAGCGACCACCAACCAGTATCTGTGGCAGCCCGGCCTGGCCGCCGGTACGCCGGACACGCTGATGGGTGTGCCGGTAGCGATGGCAGCGGACATGCCGACCGCAGCCGCCAACAGCCTCTCCATCGCGGTGGGCGACTTCCAGCGCGGCTACCAGATCGTCGACCGCACCGGCGTGCGCATTCTGCGCGATCCTTTCACGGACAAGCCGTTCGTGAAGTTCTACACCACCAAACGCGTGGGCGGCGATGTACGTCAATTCGATGCCATCAAGCTGCTGAAGCTGGCATAAATCGCCTTAGGTTCGCCCTGCATGCGCGGCATGGTCTGTTCATGCAGGGCGAAACAGTTGACCGATATGCACGATCCACGTATTCTTCTCAGGCTTAAAACCGCCTGGGGAGATTAGGTTGACGGAATTGTCTCATGCCGAACGCATGGCTGCCGAGAAGGCTGTTTGCATTCTGCTGGTGCGCGGTGAGAGTCCGGAAAGCACCCCCATTTTCGCCTATGTCGCGGTGCGTGCCGACCGACTGGAAGAGTTTATGGAAGCGCAGAAATCCGGCCTTTTCTACCCCGAAGATTACGGCGTCATCGTCGAATCCGGGGAAGGCGAACCGCTGCCCGAAGTGCGTGAGCGCATGGAACGCGAATATGGTTTCAACCATGCCGGCATGATCGACATCCCCGATATGGCGGAGGCTCACGACGTGGCCGCGAGCTTCGCGAAATATGCGGAGAAAGACGAGTAGCGCGCCAATATTCGCCCGCAACTGTCATGAAATCTTAACACGGGCCAAGGCCTATGCGCGGTAGAATGGGGATGGAGCAATCCGCCCATTTTCCTGCATGCAGTATTCATGGCTTACCACGAATCCATTTCCCCACGTTTGAAGACATTCCTCGCCGGAAGCGCGGCCGAGGTGGTGGCGCTGGGCGTGGCGGCGAATATGCCGCACTGGTTCGAAAGTGCGCTGCCAAGCTTGCGTTCCCGCCTCATTGCCTCGGTGTCCAGGCATGCCGTGATGCCTTGGGTCGAGCATATTCAGCCTTTCATGGAAAACATGTTCGAGGCTCGCGAAACCAAAGTCTTGTGGAACAAAGCCAAAGCCGAGGGTGCGGAAGCCAAAGCGCTCTTTATGGCCGAGAAAATGGTCGATCTTGCCATCGCCGTACCGGGAAGTTTTGCCTCCTCGGCCCTTGCCAACCGGCTGCTGGAGCAGAATCTTCTGAAGCAGCAATTTAGCATGGGAAACTTCTGGAAAGGCGCCATGATGGAAGGCGGCATTCATCTGGGGGTCATGATCGGTGGGCCGAAAGTGATGCCCAACCAGTTCGCCACGATGAAAAGCTGGCTGTGCAAAACGCTGCAAAAAGTGGGCCTGAAGCCGGATACGGCCGATAGTATTTCACAAAATGCGGTTTATTCCGGAATCGGTGATGCCATGGGTTTCGCTGTGAATATTCTGTATCGCACGCTGCAAACACCCAAAGGCGGTCCTGGGCTCTAACCTTGAAGCGATTGCTGCAACCACCGGCTTATGCCGGTTTTTTTGTGCTCGTATATGGGCCGTGTTGCATGGCCGCTGGTAAGAAATACTTTTTATTCATGGAGATAATTGCATGTCATTTTTGTTGATCCAGCTTGCCGCGCCCGCCGCCGAGCCGATTACGCTTGCCGATGCGCGGGCTTATCTGCGGTTGGACGATACGGGGGAAGACGCGCTGGTGGGCGAGTTGATCGCCGCGGCGCGAAGCTATGTGGAGCGTGCTACCGGGCGCAGCCTCATGCGTCAGGATTGGCGTATGGAGACGGATGTATCCTCGGACCACGCGGTGCCACTATTGCGTGGCCCGGTCAGCGAGATTCTCGCGGTGTCTACCTTGGACGACCAAGGACAAGCGATCCAGTTGCCTTCCACATCCTATGCCTTATCCGTTGCGGGGAATGAGTTGTGTTTGCATGCATCGCTTACTGCCGCCCGTCTGCGTATCGATTACCGTTGCGGAATGGTGCAGGCGGGGGATGTGCCTCCTCCACTGCGCCATGCGGTGCGCAGTGCCGTTTTGAGTTTGTATGAGTCGCGCGACGGCGGCGGGGCGGTGGATGCGGTGATCGCACCCCTGGTTGCGTCTTATCGCCTGCTTTCGATTTAAGGAGGGCTGCATGACGAAGATTTTACGACTACCCTTGCGTGCCTTGCGTACCCGTATCACGCTGCTCGAAGCGCAGGATGTGCCCGATGTATTGGGCGGTGTCACCCGTCAGTGGGTCAGCGGCGCGCAAAGATGGGCATATGTCGTACCCCAGCCGGTGGCCAGGATTCGCGGCAGTGTGCCCGTTTCCAACAACGGCAGGTTGCGTTTGGTCCTGCGCAGACAGGCGCAGATTCCACCGAAAAGGCTTGTATGGCATGGCCATACTTACGCAGTCTTGCAATCCCACGATGTGCCAGAACAAGACATGCAGCAATGGATTTGTGAGCGTATTTAACGAAAATCCCTAAATTGGGGAAATTATTTTACTAAAAATAACTAATAACCGTTAACCAGCCATCGCGGTCAATCCAATTCAAATTTCTGTTTCAACGAGGATGATTATGTTCGATGCGATGCGTGCCCTACAACGTTCCATCCATACACTGTTAACGCAGGATGGCGATTTAATGCAGCGGGTGGGAGGCGTTTACGACCAACTGCCCATGGACGCCGCATGGCCTTGCTTGGTTTTTGGGCAGGCAGATGCGCAGGACTGGTCGACCAAAACGGCGCAAGGCACCCAGATTATGCTCGATCTGCACGTATTCAGCGATCAGCCGGGCCGTAGCGAAGCGCTGGATATTCTCGATCGCGTCAAAACCTTGTTGCGCGAACAGCAACTGGCGATGGAGCAACTGGTCGTTGTGGCCAAACGCGTGGAGCAGGGACAGCTGCCCAGCAGCAGCGCCGAAGATCTGGTACAGGGAACGGTGCGACTGCGCGCGTTTCTGGAGGAGACGGAGTAATCAGGAATGCCCGTGTTCAGTGAATGCTTTGCGCGGCCAGAGGTATCAAGCTCTCCGAACTGGGCGCAACCAACAAAGCCTGTTGCCGCCACTGATCCACATCCGGCCGCGCCAATTGCTGCGAAGCGAAAAGATGCCCACGATCATACCAAAGTCCCGTATAGCGCGCGGAATCGTCGAACAGATAAACCAGCAAGGTCAGTGGCTCGGCGCCATTGGTATTGCGGATGCGCAATTCGTCGCTCGGCGAGCCGAGCGCCATTTTGGTCATTTCCAGCGTCGCCTGCTTGAATACCTGACGATGCTTCAGCGCTTCGCGCTGCCAATCCTCGAGTTCGGTCAGGGCGCTGATGCGCGCGATGCGCATACTTTCCTGACGCGCTTCGTCCGACCAACCGAAAATATCGGCGGAAATAAGGAATCGGCGGGTTTCAACCGGATTCATCACCGCCACGGAAACGAGGCCCGCAAAAACCAGCATGAACAACAATACATAGGGCAGAAACCGTTTCACGCCGCGCCCGCCCTTATGACGAGCGCGGCCAGCGGCGCCGGAAGTGGCGTCGGCGCTGAATTCGCCCGCAAGTGTGTTGTAGGTGTCCGAGACAAAAATCGTGGCCTCCGCATGGCGGAATGGGTGGAACTTCCCCAATCTTAGCGGGCGAAGCATAAAAAATCGTTAAGGCCAAGGGAGATGTGAATTGGCTAAGGTGATGAAACACATTATTTCTGGTTAAAGTGCCGATGCCTTCACGAAATTGTAACAGTGAAAGCGTATAAAGAATGAAGCCATTCGTGCGCCCATGGCGCGATTCACCTAAGCGTTCGCAGGATCCATGTCGGATTATTCGTCCAAAGATACGCAAGCCGCCTCGAAAACGCTGACCAACAGCATGATTTCGGGCAGCAGTTTCTTTGGCTTCAATCTGCCTTCTGAACTGGCCACCCCGCTGCGGTTTGCCAAAGGTTATCTCGAAAACTTGATGTCCTATGGCATCGCCGAGCATTTTCATGACAAACGCTATGAGGAACTGAAAAAGGGATTTGAGAATCTCAGCGGCGACGCGCTGGATAAAGCAGAAGCGGAAGCGAAAAAAAATGCGATCGATTTCGGCTCGAAAGCAGGAACTTGGATCGTTACCGCGACCAAGCTCATTCCCACCGCCATCATCGGGAAAAATTATTTCCAGGCCAAGCGTGCGCTGAGCGCGAAGATCGATCCCATTTCGCGCTTTCTGTATCCGGATCGTGGCTTCTTCACTTTTGGTCATGCGGAAAACCGCATTCTGCAATTCGCCAGCGATCAGGTGCACCAGACCTACAATGCGAAACTTCTCAGCTCTTTCATCGGTTTTGGCGTTTCCGCAGGAACGCAGATCTATACCGATAAACAGCGAAAAAATGCGGCTTACGAGAATGAACATGCGAAGACCGCGCAAGCTGGGTCCGATAAGACGAAAGCCGCGATGGATTCTCCTTTCGGGAAATCTAAAAACAGTACCAGCCCTGCGGATATCAATCAGATGCTCGGCGGTTTGGCCGAAGGCGGCGGAGCGCTGATCGAGTCGCATCTGACCAATCGTCTGCCGAAACTGATTCGCGACAAAAGCTCTTCCGCCGATCTCTGCCTGGCGTTTGCCAACCGTATGGAAGATCGCGTGGCTTCGCTCGATCCGCTGGATGAGGCGCGTTTGGAGAAGGAAGAAAAAGTGATGGCCCGCGAAGTGGCGGACATCGTCGAGCGTGTTTATGCCGAAGCCGAATGGCGCAAGATGCCGGAAACCGTAAGCCAGGAAATCGAAGCCATCTCCCGCGCCATCGTGCGTCCGATGTTGGAGGGGCGGCTGGACCCGCTGGCGTTGGTGAAGCTGCTGGGTGAAGACAAGGTAATCCGCCGCGAAGGCGCGTCCATCATCGATGTCGATGAATTGAAGGATATGCTCGACGAATTGTGCCCGGCGCTTTCGCCGGAGCGCCGCCTCGGCGTCAAGGCCTTCTTCGAACAAGGCGGTATCGAATTTTCGCTGGAAGATGTGACACGCGGCTGGGAGCAACTTTCCGGCAGCGAGAAATCGCTCTTCGCGCTGCTGCTATCGGACAAGATTCTACTGGCTGCGGGCGCGAGCAAAGGCGACATCGAGGAATATAACCGCAAAGCCGAATCGCTGCATCCTTCCTACGAAGAGCAAATGGCGATGGCGATGATCTCTCTGGCCGAGCTGCCGGATGAAGACAAGCGCAAGATGTTCGGCAAAAGTGGCGCCGCCTACATCGACAACGCCGCCAAGCTCATCAATAAATCGATGAAGGAAGGCGCGGAGAAATATGAGGAGACGATCACCCATGTGGCGCGCCTCAGCCGCACGAAAAATATTCTCGCCACCACCTTGCTGAAAAGCGAGCCGGGCAAATTTACCGAGATGATCGAGACCAAACGCACACAGCTGGACGAAAAAACGGCGGAAGTGGAGAAGGCGGAAGCCGCGAAAAGCGAACCGCATGAGAAAAAGACGGACACGAAAAAGCGCGACCACGAGGCCGAAGACGATCTGCACGCGATGATGGACGACGAGGATCTGGACGACAAACCCAAGGCGGACTGGTCGAAACTGGCGGGCGAGCGCAAAATGGCCATGAAAGACCGCGGCCTGCCGGGCGCGAAATCCGCTTCCAGCCACAGCCAGAAGATCAGCGAAGGCCGCCTGGGCCATGGCGCGCATGGCGGCATCGAATAACCGTCACGGAACCGTAACATGCATTGTCACGAAACGGTCATATGGCGGCGGTAGAATCATAGAAACAACCCGGAAACCCTGAAGAAACCATGGCAGTCACCCAACTTCCCCCCTCAGCAAAACAAGGCGTGCAAACCGTCTTGAATGCTGGTGAGAGATTGCTGGGCGCCAAGGCGGCGACCTATGAGCAGCAGGCTATGGGCGCGATCGGGAAAAATACATTGCCCGGTTCGTCGCTCGGCAGAAGCGCCGCCGCCACCCTGCCGATCAACGGCGGGAACGATGTGATCAGCAAAGGCGTCAGCGGCGCGTTCGCGGTTCAGCAATATTCGTTTTATGGCAGTATCATCGCCAGTGTCGTCGGCGGAATCGCGTCTTTCCTCGGGTTAAAATCGTTGCAGGGCTGGGCGCGCAAATACGGCCCGAGTGAATTGCTCAATAAAACCGTCGGCGAAGTTACGGGCGTGGGTGCGCAGGTGGGGAACCTCGTGCCGGAGAAAGTGCGCGCCGGTTTGGGCTCCGCCCTAAAATCCGCCGGGGATGCGACCGCGCCCCTGCTGAACAACGCGATGCCGACGAGCGGCAACTTCGTTTCTCGCTGGCTGAATGGCTGGGCAGGAAAGCGTGGCGTGCGCAATGCGCTGATCAGCGAGAATATGTATGGCAATCTGCAAGGCCATGTGAGCGGCTATGCCAAAGCAGTGGAAAGCCTGACCGACATTACCCCCACCCTGCGCGGCGAATTGCTGAAAGACGTTTCGCGCATGGAAGGCTTGCTGGGCAAAGGCCTGGAGGGTGCGGCCAGCACCCAGTCCGCAGCGGAATTGCGCGGCGTGATGACCCAGTTCCATGACAAGCTGCATAGAGCAGCGGATATGGCTCAGGCGCCGGGATACAAAAATATCGGCTCGGGCATTTCCAACACCGCCAAATCAGCGGGCGATGGAATCAAGGGTTTGTTCGCGCCGGGCGGATTCAAAAAAGCTTTCGGTGGTTTGTTCGGCAAAAAAGCATTGGAAGCGCCGGTGGCGGGAGAGATTCAGCACACGGCGCGCTCTTTGGCCAACCATGCGGGCGAAATGCGCCAGGGCGTGCAGCAGATGGCCGAGAAAGCCAGCGCCGCCGGAAAAGGCATGACTTTCGGCCAATGGCTGGGCAAGCGCCCAGAAGCGATCAAGAACATGACGCTGCAGCAGGGCCTGACCACCGCCGTGCAGACCGGCATGTTCGTGATAGCCAGCAAGCGCGCCATCACCCAGACCAGTTCCGCGCTGGGCAAACTGAAGGCGCTGCATGAAGACGTGACGGGCGAGAAGATCGGCACCTTCAAGCTGATGTTCAGCAACAAGCTGCCCGAGACCGTGCGCATCATGCGCAACAACATGTATGGCAGCACGATGCCGTCCATCATCGGCAATTTCGCGCTCTATGCGGGCACCATGATCTTCCAGCGGCGCATGAACATCATGCAGCTTCTTGCCATCCAGGGCCTGGGCGGCACGGTGCTCAATACCGTGGTGAAAGAAGATTTAGCTCTGAACAATTACGTCGATCTCGTGAAAAAACACGACGCGGGTGAAGCCGTCACGCCGCAGGAATTTGTCGATCTGCTCGCTTCGATGGATAAGAAATCCGCCAAAACGGGCAAAATGCATGGCGGCGAAGTTTCGGTGAGCGACGTGGCTTATTATCTCTCTTTCAACAACGTTGCGCCGCATGACGCCGTGCGCATGATTGAAGAGTCTTACAAAAACCCGAATGCGGCGGCGGAATGGGCCGCTTCGGCCAAGGCGACCATCGCTGAACATCAGGCCCAGCAGCAACAAGCCGCCCAACCCGAAACCCCCACCCTGGGCATGCAGGCCGCTGCGCAAGTCGCGCAGACCGAACGCCGCACCGTGCAGGGCGACGGGGTGTTTACCGGTAAGCTGGTGAAGGAAGATATGGCGCGCGCCCACGCACCCGCAGGCATGGTGCACGCCTAAAAAAATTCAAAACCCGAAACCATAAAGCCCGCCGCATTCCGGCGGGCTTTGTCGTATGTGCAAAGGAGCAAGCCATGGACTTCGCCGAAATCCAATTCCCGCCCGACATCGCCTACGGTTCCAGCGGCGGGCCGATGTTCTCGACCGAGATCGTGGTCGGGCACAATGGTTCTGAGCGGCGCAACCGCTCCTGGAGCCAGGCGCGCGCCCGCTACACCATCGCCAGCGGCATCAAAACCCCGCAACAGATGAGCGACATCCTCGCTTTCTTCCGCGCCCGCGGCGGGCGGGCCACCGGCTTTCGCTTCAAGGATTGGAGCGATTTTTCCGGTGCAGCCCAGCCGCTCGGTATCGGCAACGGGGCGCAGCGCAAATTCCAGCTGGTGAAACTCTACGGCAGCGGCAGTCAGGAACAAATCCGCCCGATTCAAAAACCGGTGTCGGGTAGCGTGACGATCTATGCGGGTTCCGTGGCCGTAAGCAGCGGCGTGGGCGTGGATACGACCAGCGGCATGGTGACTTTCGCCACAGCGCCTGCCAGCGGCGTCATCCTTACCGCGGATTACGCCTTCGACGTGCCGGTGCGGTTCGATACGGACGCGCTGGATGTGGCGCTGGAGGATGTGGGCGCGCAGAATGCGCGCGACATCGCACTGATCGAATTGCGTCTTCCCTTGGCCAGTCTGGAGTAGATCATGCGCAGCATTTCCGAAGCGCTGGCGGCGCATCTCGCCCAGGAAGTCACCACGCTTTCCACCTGCCTGAAGATCGAACGGACGGATGGCGTGACGCTCGGTTTCACCGATCACGACCGCGATCTCACTTTGGCGGGCATGGCCTATGCCGCAAGCGATGGCTTCAATCCCACCGCCATCAACAGCGACAACAATCTAAGCGTCGACCGGCTGGAGATGGAAGCCGCGATCAGCGACGACCGCCTCCGCCCCGAAGATATCGCGGCGGGGCTGTATGACGGCGCGCAGGTAACTTTGCTGCTGGTGAACCACCAGGCGCCGAACGACGGTGCGATGATCCTCAAGCACGGCACCATGGGCGAGATCACGCTGGCGGGCGGGCAGTTCAAAGCCGAATTGCGCGGGCTGACCCAGGCCCTGCAGCGCAGCGCCGTGGCGCGCTTTTCCCCCACCTGCCGCGCCGAATTCGGGGATGCACAGTGTAGCATCGACCTGGCGGCGCATCGTGTCTCGGGCACGGTGGACGGGCATGAGGGAGACTTCACGCTGATCGACGATGCGCGCGGGGAGGTGGTAGGACATTACGATTCCGGTACGCTACGTTTCGATAGCGGCGCGTTGCAGGGGCAGCTGTTCCGCGTCTCCGCCTATGCGCCCAGCCGCATTCGCCTGGCATTGCCTTTCGCGGTGCCGCCTGCGGTGGGGGATGCCTATACGCTGACGCAAGGTTGCGACAAGCGCTTCGAGACCTGCGCGGGGCGTTATGCCAACGCGCTGAACTTTCGCGGAGAGCCGCATCTGCCGGGGTTGGACCGTATTCTACAAACGCCCAACACCAGCGCGGATCTGGTGAGGTAAAAAGACTCCCTCTCCCTAGAAGGGAGAGGGTTGGGGAGAGGGTGAGCTTCAACGAACGTCAGCATTTGCAGCGAATCACCCTCTCCCTCGCTGCTGTGCAACTCCACCCTCTCCCTTCTAGGGAGAGGGACAAAGAAAAACGCCGCTCCGAAATGGGGCGGCGTTTTTCCGTTTCGGAACTTGGTGAGCCTACACGTGCAGGGCACGCTCGGCGCTTTTGGTGTCGAACCAGCTGGTGAAATGCGGCAGCTTGGTTTCCACCCGGCTTTCGGATTTTTTCAGCGGCAGATGCAAGGTGCGCGCGAAATCGATCATGCTCTGGATCATTTCCATGCCGAGGTTGTTCTTCACATCATGCTCGGGGTGGAATTGCACGCCGACGCAGAAGGGATGGTGGCGATGCTCGACCGCTTCGACCAGACGCTCGTCGCGCGTGGCGGTGACAATCAGCTCGCGGGCATTGACGTCTTCCACCCGCACCGCCTGGTGCTGGTAGTGACGCAGACCGATGGCCTCGCCCGAGAAATCCTGCGTTAGCACCGCTTCGGCCTGTTTGCCGCGCAGAATGCTGCCGAGGATGGATTTGCTTTCGGCCATAGACACGGCCTGCGCGCTGCGGAAGGTGACGGGCGAACCGGCTTTGATCTGCGCGGTGCCACCAAGCATTTCCTGCGCAGCCACATTGTCGTAATCCGGCAGGTGCTGGATCAGGCGGCCACCGGTTTTCACCACCAGCATCTGCATACCGTGGCCGATGCCGAGCAGGGGTACTTTCTTGGTGTGCAGCGCATAATCCGCCATCAGCAACTCGGTCTGGAAGCGCACGTCCAGCGGGGGTGCGAGGCGGGTTTGGGCATGCACGTTGGTCTCGTGATAGGCCTCGGGGGGAATGTCGAATTCGCTGCCGGGCAGCACCACCGCATCAACATACGTCAGCTTGCGGGCGATATATTCGAGATGCAGCTTGGTGGCGGCGACGATCGCGCCTTCCAGATCGCGCACATCATCCGCGCTCTCTGCGTTATGGATGCGGGCGATGGCGGTAGCATCGAGATTTTGCGAAGCGAGCAGACGGTCGCTCAAATGGCGGGGGATCACCATCGGCTTGCCGCCGGCTTTCTTGATGAGATCGACCACTCGCTGGGTGGAGGCGTTGGACACGTCATCCACAATCGCCACGCGGGGCTTGTAGGTGGAGAGCGTGTCTTCTTTGACGACGATGCGGACCATTGTTGTACTCCCTGATTTTTCGATGGCGGTTCACCAGAAGCTTTTGGAAAACCTTTTGCCAGCTTCCTTTGTAACAGCGGCGTGTGACGGATGTGTGACGGCCGTGTGAACCTTTTGTTACAGCCACACGACAGGATATTTAAAATGCTAAATAAAATAACGATTTGCACCGCCGCCCGGCGGCTTCTCGGCGTGCCGTATCGCCACCAGGGGCGCGGGCCGGAGGGCCTGGATTGCCTGGGGCTTCTGCTGTGCGTGGCCGCCGAACTCGACCTGCGCGACGGGCAGGGCATGCCGCTGATCGCGTATGACCGGAGGGATTACGGATGGCGGCCGGACGGGGCGGCGTTTGAGGCCGATCTGGCGGCGCAATTGCGGCGCGGTGATGCGCCCGAACCCGGCGATATTCTCCTTTTCCGCCTGATGAACAACCCCCAGCATGTAGCGATTTTCAGCGCGCTGCCGGATGGTCGCCCTGGCCTTATTCATGCTTATGCGCCGGCGGGCAGGGTGGTCGAGCACGGCTTCGATGGCCCCTGGCCCAAGCGGCTGCACGCAGTTTTTTGTCTCGCGATGCCGAACGACTCCCTCCCCCGCGAGCGGGGGCAGGGTGGGGTGGGGGTTCTCACGGCTGGGCCTGACAACAGTTAGATTCGACAGCATCTGCGGCGGCAACCCCCGCCAACCTCCCCCGCGGGCGGGGGAGGCTTCACTACTCAACACGGATCACACACATGGCAACTCTCGTACTCAGCGCGGTGGGCGCGTCGCTTGGGCAATCCACCGGGCTTCCCTTCGGCGCCACCATCGGCCGCATGCTCGGGGCATCGCTCGGCGGCGCTTTGGGCGGCACCACGCGTACCAGCCGCGAAGGCCCACGCTTAGAGACGCTCAGCGTGCAGACCTCGAGCTACGGCAAGGTGATCCCGCAGATCCTCGGGCGCATGCGCCTGGGCGGAAACGTCGTCTGGTCGCGGCCTCTGCGCGAGGTGGCGAGCACCACCACCACCCGTTCCGGCGGCGGCAAAGGCGGCCTGGGCGGGGGCGGCAATGTGGCGGAAAGCAGCACCGAATACAGCTATTTCGCCTCCATCGCGGTGGCCATCTGTGAAGGGCCGATCGACGGGGTGGAGCGCATCTGGGCGGATGCGGGGCTGATCGATCCCGCCCGCGTCACCCTCCGCACCTACTTAGGCGGGGAGGGGCAGGGGCCGGACCCGTTGATCGAGGCCTTCCAAGGCGTAGGCACCACGCCCGCCTATCGCGGCCTGGCTTATGTGGTGATCGAAGATTTCCCGCTGGCCGATTACGGCAACCGCCTGCCCAACTTCACCTTCGAAGTGCGCCGCAGCCGCCAGATGGCGGAGATCGACGGGCAGCCGCTCGAGCATCATATCCACGGCGTCACCCTCATCCCCGGTTCGGGGGAATGGGTCTATGACACCGCGATCCAGACCAAGCGCGACGGGGTCTATATCGGCAGCCAGTTCGCCCCCGGCAGCTACGAGCAGATCATCAATGCCCATGCCAACACCGAACGCGCGGACGCGCTGGTCGCCATCGACCAGATGCAGCAGACCCTGCCGAATCTGGAATGGGTCAGCGTCGCCGTCAGCTGGTTCGCGGATGGGACGGATGCGGCCACGCTCAGCATCCTTCCCGGCGTCGAATATCCGGCGGGCGGAGATACCGCGCCGGACCAATGGTCGGTGGGAAGCTTCAATCGCGCCAGCGCGCGCCTCATCACTTACGTGGGCGACGGTCCGCAATTCGGCGGCACGCCGAGCGATATTTCGCTGCTGCGGCTCCTCGACGATCTGCGCGCGCGCGGCTACAAGATCGCGCTCTATCCGCTGCTGATGGTGGATGCGCCGGGCAAGCCCTGGCGCGGCCGCATCACCGGAAGCCCAACGGCGGTCGCCAATTTCTTCACCCGCAGCCATGGCTACAACGCCTTCGTGCAGCATTACGCCACACTCAGCGCGGGCCGGGTGGATGCCTTCATCGTCGGCTCCGAACTGAAAGGCCTGACCGCGGTGATGGGCGCGCCGGGCATCTTCCCCGCCGTCTCCGCCCTTATCGCACTGACCAACAACGTGCGCAGCATCATGGGCAGCGGCGTAAAACTCACCTACGCGGCGGATTGGAGCGAATACCATCACACGGATGGCGGCTGGTATCAGCTCGATGCGCTATGGGCGAGCGCCAATATCGATGCGGTGGGGATCGACGCTTATTTCCCGCTCACCGACAGCGCCGAGGACGCGGCGGATGTGGACGCCATCCAGGCCGGATGGACCAGCGGCGAGGATTACGATTTCTACTACACCGATGGCGCACGCACCAACAAAGCGAGTCTCAGCTCCGCCTATGCCGCCAAAAACATCGCCTGGTGGTGGAACAACACCCACACCCAGCCGGGCGGAAGCACTTCCGCATGGGTGCCGGGCTCCAAACCCGTCTGGTTCACCGAACTGGGCTTCCCGAGCGTGGACGGCGCGGCCAACCAGCCGAACGTTTTCTACGACCCCGCCAGCCTGGACGGTGGCCTGCCGCGATTCTCGCGCGGCAGCGTCGATCTGCGCGCGCAGCGGCTGGGGTTGCTCGCCTCGCTGCGCCAATGGAAAGACTCGCCCATCGTCGAGCGCATTTTCGTGTGGACCTGGGACGCGCGCCCCTATCCCCACTGGCCGGACCGGCTGGATGTGTGGTCGGACGGGGCGCTGTGGGCCTATGGGCATTGGCTGCAGGGCAAGCTGGGCGTCAGCCATCTCGGGGCCTTGGTCCATGATCTGTGCCGCCGCGCGGGCCTGAGCGACGCGCAGATCGACACGAGCGCGCTGACCACGCCGATCGACGGGTTCATCCTGAACGACGCGCAGAGCGTGCGCGAAGCGATCGAAAGCCTGCAAGCCGCCTACTTTTTCGATCTCGTCGAAAGCGGCACGGGCCTGCGCGCGCAATGGCGAAAGGACGCGCCGCAGATCGAGGTGACGAACGACGATCTCCTCTGCATCGGGCAGGAGGAAGCCAATAAAGGCGCGCCCGCCTTGCAGATCACGCGCACGCAAACGCTGGAGCTGCCCGCGCGGGTAGAAGTGCAATATCTCAGCCGCTCCCGCGCCTACGACACCTGCCTGCAGCGCGCCACCGCGCCGTTTGCGCCCGAAGTGGCCGCCACACGGCTGGAATCACTGTCGCTCGGCCTGCCGCTTTGTCTTTCGGACGCGCAGGCGGGCGAGATCGCGCGCAGCACGCTGAACCAGGCATGGCGGCAGCGCACGCAGGCCGTGCTGCATCTGCCAGTCCATATCGCCGCGCGGTTGGAGCCAGGTGACCGCCTGCGTCTGGGTGAAAATCTGCGTCTGCGCGTGTCGCGTACGCAATGGCTGGCGGGCGGGCGCGTGGCGGTGGAGGCGACGGAAGACGATCCCGGCCTCTATCCCCTGAGCGTGACGGGCGACGATGCCGCAGGCCTACAGCAGGCTCTGCCGCGCAATCCCGGCACGGACATGCTGCTGCTCGATCTGCCCGCCTTGCCGGGCGCGGGCGCGCAGGATGTCTATCTCAGCGCCGCATTTTCCTCCCGGGCCGCCGGTTGGCGCGGGGCGGAATTGTTCCGCGAACGCGCGGGCGGGCAGATGCCGGTCAGCCTGGGTCGCCTGGCGCAGCCCACTCATCTCGGCACCGCATTGGGCACCCTCGCACCCGCGCGTGTCTGTGTGATGGACTTGACCAATTCCCTGACCATCCTCATGCGCAACGGCGCGGCCCTGGCCAGTGTGCCGGATGCGGCGCTGCTCGACGGCGCGAATGCGGCGATGCTGGGGGCCGAACTCATCCAGTTCGGCCAGGCCGAGGCTCTGGGCGGTGGGCAATACCGTATCCGCCGTCTGCTGCGCGGGCGCTTGGGCACGGAGGACGCAGTGGCGGGCCATGCGGCGGGCGAGTCCTTCACACTGCTGGATTCGGCCCTGCTGCGCAGCGCCTTCCCGCTGGCCATGCTCGGTGTGGCGCAAAGCTACCGCGCCGTTTCCTTCGGCAGCAATTTCGATGAAACCGCGCCGCAAAGCTTCACCCTGCAGGGCCGCGCGCTGCGGCCCTACGCCCCCGCCCATCTGCGCGCGCGCCTGCAGACGGACGGCAGCATCCGACTGCGCTGGATACGCCGCACGCGGATGAACGGCGAATGGCGGGACGGCGTGGAAGTGCCGCTGAACGAGCAACAGGAACGCTACCGCGCCGAACTGCTCGATGGCGGCGGCGCGCCGCTGCGAAGCTGGGAATCCGCCATCCCCGACATCACCTACGCCCCCGCCGAGCAAGTGATCGATTTCGGCGGCACGCCCGGCGCGCTCACCCTGCGGGTGGCGCAGATCTCGGGCCTGGCGGGGCCCGGCATCGCGCGGGTGGTCGCGCTTCCCGTTCTCCCCGAAGGCTTTTGATCGCAAGGAATTTCCATGAATCCGCTCACCCCCGACCATCTCAAACGCATCGTGCGCCAGACCGTGCTCGAAACCTTGGAAGGCCTTGGTTTCGACGCTGAAACTCCGACCGGCCTGCAGGCCGACATGCACTACCTCCGCCGCCTTCGCCTAGGGGCCGAAGACATGTCCCGCCGCGCCAAAGGCGCCGTCCTCACCATCCTCATCTCCACCAGCCTGTGGCTGCTGTGGGAAGCGGTGCGGCGCAAGGTTTGGGGGGAATAATGAAATCGTCATAATTCTGTCATCAATACATTGTAACTTTTCGCTGAACCAAATTAACAAAAAATGAAAAAGATCACCGCACAACAGATCATTGTAGGCTTGAACTTACTTGTAATGATTATTGTTTCATTCTGGATCGAACATGTTCTGGAACATGTTCTGAATGAAAAAAATCACCTAGAGTTCGTTTCAAACCAGTGGGCATTAGAAAATGCATGGTGGGCTTGGATTGGACTTTATGTGGGTGACATAGTACGAACATTAATGATTTTTTTTCTGATCGCTATGTTTATCAACTCAAATTTTGATTTGAGAGGCAAGCCAAAGAAAGAGGGCAGTATGATTGCACTTACTCATGCAGTTTTACTGATTGCAGTATCGGCGGTTTCTCTAATCGAAACCGGCATGCAAGCAATGGATGTAAGTAATTGGAGCACTTTGAATACCTTCGTTACCGATCCTAACAAAGACTGGCTATGGGCTCTGAATATGATGCTTTGCTTAGTCGCGTTGCTTGTGTCTGCGCTCCTATTTATAATCTTCGTGCCGCAGGCTGGAAATGAAATTTGGAAGGATAAAAAGCATTCACTGTAGAATTTTTTTCCCACCCCACGTACCCCTCCCTAAATTCTTTTAGGGAGGTTTTTTTTGGAGTCATTGTTATGATTACTCTCCTCGGCGCATTGCTCGGCTTCTTCAGCAGCGCCTTCCCCGACCTCCTGCGATTCTTCCACGACCGGGAAGACCGCGCGCATGAACTCAACGTGCTGCAATTGCAGATGCAGAACCAGGCGCAAGGTACTTCCGCCCATCTCGAAGAAATCCGCACCACCAGCGCGCTGCAGGAAATGCAGGCGCTGTATCAGACCTACAAAACCGGGGTGGAATGGGTGGATGCGCTGAACGGCACCGTGCGCCCCGTCATCGCCTATGCCTTTTTCGTGCTCTATACCTTGATGAAACTGCTGGCCTATAGCGGCCTCAACCCGCATGTGCCCGGCGGCATTCCCACCGGGGTGATGAGCGCGATTCTGTGGACCGAAGACGACGCGGCCATCTTCGCGGGCATCATCAGCTTCTATTTCGGCCAACGCGCCATGATGAAGCTGCGGAAGTAGCGATGATGGGATCATTCGATGATTCGATGATTCGATAAGAAAAATGCCGCACGCCGATAAGGGCGAGCGGCATTTTTCGAATCATCGAATCATCGAAATCACGAATCATCGAGCGGGCTTCAGCCCGCCTTAGGCGTCGAGCAGTTTCAGATCGCCGGCGGCTTGTTTGCCACGGGCTTCCTGCAGATCGTAGCTGAGGCGCTGGCCTTCGGCCAGACCGGTCAGGCCGGCGGCCTGTACGGCGGTGATGTGTACGAAAATATCTTTGGATCCGTCATCGGGCTGGACGAAGCCGTAGCCTTTGGTGACGTTGAACCATTTGACGGTACCGGTGGACATGCGGAAGTCTCCTTAAGAACGCGAAGCGTAGTGACGATGCCAACGAGTGGCGGGTTAACATCGAGTCTGCTTGCGTTGGGTCTTCCGCGAGGCGTATTCCCTTCGCACGGCCTTGATTTTCCTGATGGTTTGCAGATGAAAATCCAACAACAAACCTATGGACAAGCAATGCCGAGCAATCTCAACCGGAACCTATCTTTACAAAATCGCATTGAAAAATCAAGCGCCCAGTTGAATGCCCAGTGCAATGCACAGTTTAATAATTCCCCTGCCAATGGGGCAGGACTGGCGCTTATCCGCCGGTTTGAAGGCTGTCTGTTGCATCCTTACCGCTGCCCGGCGGGTTTTTGGACCATCGGTTACGGCCACCGTCTCGCGGAAAAAGAATATCCTTTGCACATCAGTGGCATTTCTGCGGCGCAAGCCGATGCCTGGTTGCTGGAGGACGCCGAAAAAGCCGCCTCCGCCGCCCGACGCTTAACCCGCAGAGCACTGCAAACCCAGGAACGGGAGGCGCTTACCAGCTTCATTTTCAATCTTGGCCCCGCCGCCTATCAACGCTCCGCCCTGCGCCTCGCCATCGAGCGCGGGGAGGCGAACGCAATCCATCACCAATGGCAACGCTGGGTGTGGGCGGGCGGGCGCAAGCTACCGGGCTTGCTCACCCGCCGCCTGGCCGAATGGAATCTCTATCACACAGGCGAGGCCTAAACAGGCACCGCGCAGCGCCGAAACGGCGCGACCCAACCATAAATCGTCACCGAAAGCGTGATGCAGGCGGCCATGGTCAGCACCATCGGCCAGGCCGTGCCGTCATGCAACCGGCTGACGAGAACGGAGGCGAGGGCGGCGAACACGAACTGCGCCGTGCCCAGCAGCGCCGAAGCCGCGCCCGCGCGCCCGCCCTGATTCATCAGCGCGCCGCTGGCATAATTCGGCCCCACGAAGCCGATGCTGGCCACATAGAAAAATAACCCCGGCGCGAGCCACCACAGCCCACCGCCGAACGCCAGCACCGCCGCATTGTAGGCCACCGCCAGCAGCATGCAGAAATACGCCCCGCGCAACACGCCATCCAACGGCCGGGTGCGCAGCAGCCGCGCATTGATCTGCGCCCCGGCGATCAGGCCGAAGGCATTGGCCCCGAACATCCAGCCATACATGCCCTTGTGCACATGAAATAACTCGATCACCACATAAGGCGAGCCCGCGATATAGGCGAACATTCCCGCCGAGGCCAAAGCGCCCGAAAGCGTGTAGCCCAGGAAACACGGGTCTTGCAGAATCTTCCGGTAATTGCCCAGCGCCCCGGAAACTGTCAGCCGCTGCCCGCTGCGCGCCGAGATCGGCAGGCTTTCCGGCAGCACGAAATGCGCCACCAGCAGGCAGATGACGCCGAAGCTGGCCTGCAGCCCGAAAATCCAACGCCAGCCCAGGCCCGCCGCCACCGCACCGCCCAGCAATGGCGCAAGAATCGGTGCCAGCCCGCTTACCAGCATCAGCAGCGAAAACACCCGCGCGGCCTCATTGCCCATAAACCGGTCGCGCACCACTGCACGGGCGATGATGATGCCCGCGCATCCCCCCAAAGCCTGTACCAGCCGCAGCGCCAATAGCGCATGCACGCTGGTCGCCATCGCACACCCCGCCGAGGCGAGGGCATAGAGGACCAGCCCGAAATACACCGGCGCGCGCCGCCCGAACCGGTCCGACAGCGGCCCATAGATCAATTGCCCGAACGCAAACCCGCCGAAGAAAAACGACAGCGACAATTCCATGTAAGGAATCGTCGTCCCCAACTCCCGCGCCATATCCGGAAACGCCGGCAGATACATATCAATCGACAACGACCCGAACGCGGTGAGCATGCCGAGGACGATGATGAGGGAGAGGGTGGGGGAATTTGATGATTCGGATATGGAGCGCATGTCAGCATAGATGCGCCAATCGCGATATGCGTGCAATGAGAGATTGCAGCTAAAAAATCGACCGCAGACCTCCCCGTGTCAGTACCATATGCATCAAAAAAAATCGCCCCTCCTATGAGGGACGATGAATAGACAAAAACCGGGCAGGTGATTAGACGGCAGGTGGTCTCATCGCATAACAAATGCAGTCACTTCCTACATAAACAACGATACTATCTGTAAGTTCGATAGCAGTAGAGGCGAAAATACTGCTCATCACTGTACCAGTTGCATCATCGGCAAAGAAATCACGCATCGTAATTCGATGAAATATTGTGCAATCTTCGTCGTTATCGGAGACGAAATCGATTACGACTGGAACCTCACCATCCCATGTTGTTGCTTCGATTAATTGAAAGACACAATCTAAAAACGCACTGAGATTGCAGCTACAGCTGACCCACCCCCTATAACTAGGCCCACTTCCAGAGTTATAAATGGGAGGAACGGAACCAATGAGAGGGAGGACGGATATGGCGAGGAAGCGCTACACCGCGGAGCAGATCATCGGGTATTTGCGGCAGTCTGAGGTGCTGCTTGGGCAAGGTAAGGGTATGGCAGATGTATTGCGTGCACTGGATGTGACGGGGAACACGTATTACCGGTGGCGCAAGGAATATGGGGGCTTGGGGTTGGACCAGGCTCGGCGGCTGAAAGAGCTGGAGCAGGAGAATGGGCGGTTAAAACGTGCGGTCGCGAACCTGACGCTGGATAACCTGATCCTGAAGGAAGTCTCGACGGGAAAGTTTTAACCAGTCCGGAGCGGCGACGGGAAGCTGTAATTTACGCGCAGCAAAAACTGGGGATCACCGAGCGGCAGGCATGTGCGGCCTTGGGTCAAAGCCGTTCGCTGCAGCGGCGCGAGTCACGGCGTGCGGATGATGAGGCGGCACTGACTGGGGATATCATTGCTTTAGCCAGACAGTATGGCCGTTACGGGTATAAGCGGATTACGGCGCTGTTACGCACGCAAGGCTGGATAGTCAATCACAAGCGGGTGGAACGGATCTGGCGGCAGGAGGGGCTGAAGGTTCCAGCGCGGCATAAGAAGAAGGGTCGCCTATATCTGAATGATGGCTCCTGCATCCGCCTGCGGCCATGCTGGCCGAACCATGTGTGGGCGTATGACTTCGTGGCGGAGCGTCTGACGGATGGCACCAAGATCCGGACATTAACGGTGGTGGATGAATACACCCGGGAGTGCCTGTCGTTACGAACCGGCTACTGTTTAAAATCTGATGACGTGATGGCGGTGCTGACGGAGTTATTTACAACACATGGCATTCCCGATCACATCCGTTCCGATAACGGCTCCGAGTTTACCGCCAAGTCGATCCGGTCATGGCTTGCCAGGCTTGGGATCAAGACCTTGTATATCGAACCCGGCAGTCCGTGGGAGAACGGCTATAACGAGAGCTTCAATGGTCGGTTGCGCGATGAGTGCCTCAACGCGGAGACGTTCCATACGTTGAAAGAAGCGCAGGTGATCCTCGAGCAGTGGCGGCATCACTACAACCACATCCGTCCCCATACCAGTCTCGGATACAAGCCGCCCGCGCCGCTGGCCCGCATGAAGGAAGGGGCCTGCGCTTACGCTCCGGCCCCTTCCTTCATGCCTCCAAAGCCCCAATCCTGTCACTTAATCTCTGGACCTATAAATGGGGGTTGACCACGTGTTCGTAAATGTAAGTGAGCGATGACAGCAGCACTTCCGGCTCGTCACTCGCGCCATCGCGCAAGACTATCATGCCGCTTGTCGGCACGGCCTGGGGCTTATCCAAGTTGCGGTAAACCTTTAGGGCGGAAGTCTCTAGTGATTTCAGTTTGTTATGAAGTCGATCTAGGACTTGCTCGCGCTTGCTTGCCATAACTGCCTGACTTTCCGTGCTACCTTGACATTAGTCCGTAATTTGGGTATTATGGGGTATATACGGATTATGGAGGTATTTATGATCACTGTTGCTGCTACCGAGTTTTCAAAGAACTTTGGCCGTTACCGCGAACAAGTTCAGCGTGAGCCAATCGCCGTAACCAGCCATGATCGGGTGACCGGCTATTTCGTTTCCAATGCCGAGTATGAAGATTATGTGCGCGTAAAATCTTTGATGCCGAAGGCCTATGCTGTCGAAGAACTTTCCGAGCAAACGATCCAGGCAATTGCGGCGAGCAAAATGGATGCTAAACACAATCATCTTAACAGCCTGCTCGACGAGTAATTCTCAATGTCCTTTCCTGCTCCTGAACTTGGCCTCGTGATTTCATACGCCTATTTGTGGCGTCATGAGCATGAAGCGGGTCTTGAAGAAGGGCGTAAGAACAGACCGTGCGTCATCGTGCTATCGGTTGAAAAGGATGGTGACGCAACCATTGTCACCGTTGCCCCTATCACCCATAGCGAACCAACAGGCGTCACCGTTGGGCTTGAAATCCCACCACGCGTGAAGCAGCATCTTGGCCTCGACCATGAAAAATCGTGGGTGATCCTGAGCGAAGTGAATCAGTTCGTTTGGCCGGGTTATGATCTGCGCCCCATACCGGGAAGCAAAAGTAAATTCGACTATGGTTTCCTACCACCGAATCTTTTTGAGAAAATAAAAGCAGGCATTCTCAATCTGATCGTCAAACGCCGCTCCGACATCACATCACGGGACTGATTCCACCACCGGCCAATTTCTTAAAACGGCATCGGCCAGCTGCGGTTCCCACCGCGCTGCCACCGCCTGATAATCCAACCGCTTTCGCAGCTTCACTTGCGGCACCAGGAAAAACATGACGACCGTTGCGAGGCCACGTCCTGATTTCACCGCCGAATCGCTGGCTTTGCGGAATCCGCCGCGCTTGCCGGTGCTGGCACGAACGCCATCCACCACCAGCAGGGAAACATTCCCTGGCCGGTAAACAAACCGAAGCCGCCCGAGCGAATGCTCAGGAAAATTGTCTGGTGTAATTCGCTTTCCGCCAACGCCACGCTTGGGGGCTGATGCGGTAGGAATCGCCAGAAAGGTTTTGCTTCTTCTTTTGATCACCACCCCGTCATTGAAGGCGCGGATGATCTTCGGCGCTTTGGAATAAACCCAACCCGCCGCCGCGATTGACTTCTTGCCCTTCGGATAAATGTTCGCCTGCCAGCTTTTCGCCAGTTTGGTGCCTAAGCCCGCGCTGGTGACTTGCGCTCGCAAATCGGTTTTGATCCGCTCGGTGATTTCCGTCACGCCAGCAGTGACGGCAGCTTCCGCTGCCGCCGCCTGCTGTTTCATGAACTTGGAAAGATTGCCGGTGATGGCAGCTTCAAGTCGCATAAACGTCCACCTGCCAAAAGAGCCGCTCAACGTCTCGGCGCGGCATCCCCTGCGTTTTGTAAGTGATCCCGTCGATCATGAATTGATCGCCCGGCACGATGGACGGACATTCGGCGATTTGCACTTCCACCACCAGGGAGGAAGTTTCGATCACCGAACTGCCCGCATCGTGGAACACGTCCGGCGCACGCGTGATGACGCGCACCGAACGGTTCGTTCCTATCAAAGGCAGAAAGAATGCAGGCTTCGACACATTGCGGTCGTTGAAAAGCGCCTGAATTGCGGTTTCAAAAGCTGTCATTAGCTGATGAACGCTGCATTCAGGCGAACATAACCCGCTGTATCACCAGCGAGTTGCGCCTGCGTTGCCACGCCGATGAGCTTGTTGGTGGCAACGGTGGTGGTGCAGTTTTTGGCAGCGTTATCCCAGTAAATGAGAGCGCCCTGCGTCCATGCAGCACCGGTCGCTTTCGCAAGGTTAAACACCCCTTCGAAAACACCTTCCACATCCGTGCTGATTGCGGCATCACCACCTGCAACGGCAAAGATAGAGCCAACCAAGAACCCTTGGCCAGAAGTAACGGCATAAGGGGCGGTGAGCGTGATGGTTTTGCCTTCCATGATAAAGTTTTTCATGCAGATTTCTCCTAGATTTAGTTACAAAAAAAGCGGCTCAAAGCCGCTCGGTCGGGTAGTTTGGGGAGTCAGTATTAAGCGCCTGGGTTCCGCCAGAAGCCGCGCCAGTCAATCGCTTTAGCGGCGAAGTCCAGACGGGTTTTCAGTTCAACGCCATCCACATCGAAACCAACGCGGCTTTCCATGTAAACACCTTCCTGACCTTCGAGATACGCATACTCAATCGTATCGATCTGCGAAGGATCAGCCGCGAGATACCAGGACACCAGCGAAGCGGCATCCAGTCGCGGCTCCGCTACCACTTGAAGGGTGTTGGCGAACGGATTGTAATCCGACGCCTTGGTGAACACGATGTTGGTCTGCGTCACATACTGTTGAGCAATCGTTTCAATCGCCGCAGGCACGATCAGATATTTCGGCTGCACGTTAATGAATCGACCATTCAAACCCTTCTGCTTACGCATCGCGGCACGGCCATCACCGAGTGTCAGTACGGAAATCGCCGTTGCTGCACCGGCAAGGTTGCCATGGGTGGCATGGAACAATGCCACACCGTCGCCCATAGCCGCGTTCGCTGTAATGATGCCCCACACCGTATCGCTTTCAAGGTCAGCAGCGGCACGGCCAAACATTTCCGGCAGGCGCGTAAATGCCCCCAGGTCATCGTTGATGATAGTTTGACGCGTGACGGCAACGACCTTGCCATAGGTTGCGAGTGCGTATTGTTCCCGCGCTTCACCAACGGTGCCACGCTTGAACTCGCCGGACTCGTTTACCTTATCCAACGAAGGCGCATCGCCCAATTGTGTGCGGGCGATTGTCTTGAAGTCAGGGTTCGTAGTTTGGCGCGAAAACCCTTTGAAGGTTTGAGGTGCTGCTTCATAGGCACTCCGAAGGGTTTTGTTAGCCACGTTTGCGAGAATGAAGGGGAAATCGCTGCTGGAGTGAAGCCCGCCGCGATGTTCAAGGCCGAGCATCGCACCAGCGACCTCTGACTTTGAAAGCCCACGCGTGCGGAGGCCACGGCGCTCGAGCATGTCCCGGCCAATTTCCATAAGCGACATCCCACGGTACTCACGCGCACCGTCGATCAGCTTATATTTTTGGGGGTCATGTCGGTGCAGTAGCGCACTTTCCACCAAGGCGCGTGCCGAATCCATCTCGTCACGCACGATAGAAACGTGCGGGCGTATTTCACCGGCACCACCATTGCGGCGGGCAAGTTCATCCAAAACCAATTTGCGGGCTTGGGTGACCGTCGTGCCGTCTGCCACCAGCTTTTGGGCAAAGGTGTCAGGCAGCATTGCAGCACGGGTGATCTTCGTGACTTCAGAAGCACGTTGACGTTCGAGCTGTGCTCCTTCCGCACGCAAATGCTCGGGATGTGCCGGATCGGGATCATCTGCCGGAGCAGCTGGTGCCGGTGCTTCGGCGGGTTTTACGGCAGGAACAGGTTCCTGTTCGGGCGGCTTGGTTTCGGTCTCAGACATGGTGCGGTTCTCCTTGGTGGGTTGATGATTGAAAATCTCACACGGGAATGTGTGAGGGTTGGAGCGGATGCCAGCGCCAGCATCCGCCCCGATAGGAACCAACGAGATTTCGTAGGGTTCCCAATCAACGGCGCGGTAGAGCGGCACCGCACCGTCATTCCGAATGACCTCGTATCGGTGGACACGGTAGCCAACGCTGACATTTCGGATGATTCCGTCTCGAATCTTGCGGATGATGGATTCGTTCTCGCCGCTGCCATCGATCTTCAGGCTGGCATAGCCAAGCCCGCCCTCGATGCGGGCGCTGCCGTCCAGCACCACGCCCTTGATGTTCTCCAGGGCGAAATCGCTATGCGTGTCCAGCACCGGTGCGGCACCTGAGTTCAGGCGTTCAAGCCGCACCGAGCCAGCATCCACCACCAGTTCTTCGTCATACGATTCGTCTGAAAAGAAATTGTATCGCCGCACGATTGCGCCGGTGGTGAAGATGACCGGGAAAACCCGGTCGGCTGACTCCGCATCAAGCGAGGCCAGCCGTGTTTGCAGGGGGATGTTTTTAGTCTGTAGGTTTTGGGGCTGTGTCATTGGCCTGTCCTCCGTCGATAGGGGTTTGAACGATTCCGCTTTTCGCCGTCGTGCGCGGATCGCCATCCAGCACAAGGCCGAGCGCATCGGTTTGCTTGGCTGTGTCAGCGATTTCCTGAATTTGCTTTTCGGGATCGAAGCCTTGGCGGGCGATGGCCTCCTTCAGTGTCAGCGTGCCGTTACGCATCATGAGCGTGTCGGCTTGGGCGTCCTTGAGCGGATCGATCATCTCAAACTTTGGCGGCGTCCAACTCACCGAGTAATCGATCTTGCTGATCTCACCGGCGATAAAGGCACGTTCGATAAAGCGCCGCCAAACAGGAGCGCATACTTTGGGAATGAACACATGAAAGCGAAGCATCTCAATCAGACTGCGAAACTCCAACAACCCAGCCCGTAAGGAGCTATAATTCACCTGCGACAAATCGCCGGTCAGCTGTTCGTAAGTGATCCCAAGGCCTGCGGCGATTGCATGAAGCTGCACCCGTTCATAGGCCTCGTAATTGCCGTCACTGGTGGGGTTGCCAAACTTGATGTCCTCGCCAGGATGCAAATATTCGATCATGCCAGGGCGGAACTGTTCCACACGCTGCGGTTCGGATGCCGTGCCGGTGCCGCTTGATTTCGTCACCGTATTGCCGACGATAGGTCCATCCGAGCCATTGTTCTGCACCACGAACGCCGCAAAGCAGGCTTCGATTTTCTTGCGCCACAATTCCGCGTCATCATAGCCGTCAAGGTCACGCATCCGCACGATGGAGGGCGCATAGGCGGTCACGCCGCGCAATTGACCAGGGCGGAGCTTCCGGAAGACATGCACCACCGTGTCGGCAGGCACGCGCACGCTTTGAAAGCGAGCGCCGCCGATAACCATTTCACCCGGATGATTCGGCCACATCCAATAGGCAACACGGCGGTTCTGCTTATCCAGTTCGATCCCTTGACGGATGATATTCCCATTTTCACCGACGGTGGATTTATTCGTATCCAGGAAATCCGCCTCAAGCAGCTGCAACTGGAACGGCACGCGGGAGCCGTCATTCGAGCCACGATCACGGAACACAATGAAGCATTCGCCGCTTTCGAACATGGCGCGGGCGGCGAGTGCCTGGATGCCGTTAAAGTCGAGATCACCGTCGGCGTCGCAGGTCTGGCACCACTCATTCCATGCAGCCATGATCTGCTTATTCAGTCGTTCAGAGCTTGTAATCGCCTGGGCGGTGATCCCGGTGCCGATGGCATTGCCGACAAATACTTCCGCCGCTTTGCTGCCATACGGATTATTCCGCACGAGGTCGCGGGAACGTTCGCGCAGGCGGTTACCGGCGCTGCCGATCTCCGCATTTGCCGAATTGCCACTCGTCAGCCAATCGTCAATGCGTCTGCCGGTTTTTGCGCCTTCATACCCACGCGCCAGCATATCTATGGCGATGCGGGCTTGCTTGCGCTTGAGTCCGGCGCGTGGGGACACAGCCCCGATGAGGTCATCGATCCACATAATCAGTCCCTCACAAAGCTGGCGAAGCTGGCGCGGCTTGGCTGTGTTTGCGCGTCAGCGTTCAATTGATTGCGAATCACGTCCCGGAGCTTGATCATCTCGTCGAGCGAGTGGTAACGCACGGACTTGTCGCCGGTTCGCACCTCGAGCGTGCCGGAGGCTATTGCCGCTTCCAGCCCGTCCAGTTGGTCTTGTGTGAAGGCCATTTTTACCTCGTAAGCCAGTTGTCCATCCGTGGAATCCACGGCTGGTTCTGTGTGTTTTTTGATTCCTGATCCATTTGCTCCGCCGTGATGCGCGGGGCGTTTTCCAAATCCTCGGCAAGCTTCGCCAGATTCGGATTCAAGAGCTTGAAAGCTGCGAGTGCATATACCGTGCAATCCAGCACCTCGTTGCGTGCGCGGATTTTGATCCACTCCCGTTTCGAGACACCTTTTGCAAAGCGTGTGACCTGCTTTTCACCCGTAAGCTGCAAGAAGTATTCGCGGTCTCGCTCCAGCGGAAAGTGGAAGTAACCCGCACCCGGCTCCGTGAGGCGGAGACGGCTGTAGATCACTTCTTTCGCTGTATCGGTGCCGATAGGATAGAGCCGCAATTTGTAGCGGTTATTTTTGCTTGGCCGACCGACCAGGGGCTTTGCCGTTTGGCTGATCCCCTTGATCGCGAATACGCCGCGAACCGCACGCGCACCGCAGAACTCGTAAACTGCCTGGGTATGGTGACCGCCCGAATCGACGCACACGCAGGCGATGTTGAGGTGAACCCCCAATTTGCTGCGAATGGGCTGGAGCAAATACGCATCCAGTTCCTGCCACACCATGCTTTGCGCCGGATCACCGTAAATTACGCGGTAATCAAGCGACCAGCATTCCTCACCTTTACCCCAGCCTTTTACTTCCACTTCAAGCCGGTCGCCTTGCACGTCCACACCCGCAGTGACCAGCACCACAGGTTCGGGCGCATCCGCCCCCCAGCTTTCCTTCCGCTGAAGCAGCACATCTGCTTCAATGGTTTCACCGCTTTCTTCCCAGGTTTCCCCAAGTGATGTGTTCACCCAAGTTTTGAGGGTTTCCGGCAATTTCTTTGCGCGAAGAAACTCCGCAACCATCTGCGCGAAGGTCACCCACGGGCTGTAAAGCTCGTTAAGATGGAAGCCAATAACGCCGTTAAAGGGCGCTTCCGCTACCCATTCGCCGCCCACAAGCATGTCGGCTTTGTCCGCATGTTCGATGATGCAGCCGTTATGTTCGCAGACATACACCGCCGTTTCCGGCTGGTGCTTTGCGTCACCTTCCTTATTCTCGTCCTGCTCCCATTTGACTTGATGCCATTTGAGCGTTTGCTTCTCGCCGCAATGCGGGCAAGGAACATAATACCGCCGCTGATCGCTTTGCTCGAAGGCCGACTCGATCCTGCTTGCGCCCTTGATCGTCGGGGTGGAGGTGAGCAGAATCTTGCGGTTCCAAAACGTCGTGGTGCGCTTTTTCGCCAAGCTCACCGGATCACCTTCCGTGCCAGCCGACACGGGGTAGCGATCAACCTCATCGCACAGCACCATACGAATCGGGCGGCTCGCCAACGATGCCGGTGAATTCGCCCCAGCCATCGTGATATGCCCGCCCGGAAAGCGTTTATGCAGTAGTGTATTGCCTGAATCCCGCGTGCGCGGGGTTTGTACCAATCCTTTCAATGCGAACGTGTCCCGCAGCATGGGCGAGAGCCGGTCTTTGCTCCATGCTTCGGCCATATCGAGCGTCGGCTGCAACAGCAGAATGGGCGACGGGTCGAGATGGATGTTGTAACCGATGATGTTGTTGATCATCTCGGTTTTGCCGACTTGCGCCGACGACATGATGACCACCATTTCGGCGCGGGGGTCGTTCATGGAATCCATCATTTCCCGTTGGTACGGGGCGCGTTCCGTGTGCCATTTTCCGGGTTCGGCGCTGGCCTCGCTGCTTAGAAAGCGATACTCATCCGCCCATTGACTGACTTTCAGTCGTGGCGGGGGCTTCAAGTGCTTTAGGGCTCTCGCCAGCGCCATCTGACCTGATTTGCTGATGAGTGTCATTGCGTGCGAGCTCCGTTAATACGTCACACACCAAATCGCGGAGGCTCTGTTCGATTGCGTAAAACTCCTTGAGATGAAGAACCAAGTGCGCGGCACGGGTGGGTACGGCCAGCAAACGGGCGCGAAACGTGGCGAGCAGGGTCGCCCATAGTTCCTCAACCTCATCCGCTGAAATCAATTTTGAGCGCATCATGTCGAGTTCAAGTTGCGCTTTGTCGGCCTGTAATTTTAAGAGCCTGCCTCGTTCGGAATACATATCAACCGAGCCGACTTCCTTGCCGAAGGCGCGGGCTTGCAAATAGTCGATATAGCCATGCACACAGCCCACCACATCGTATTTGCCTTTCTCAGGTTTTGGGATGATCCCGTCGCGGGCGAGCTGCTGCACTCGGCGGTCGGTCAATTTCAGAAATCGGGCAACAACACCCACTTTGTAAATAAGCTGCATAGCGTGTTTCTCACTTGGTCACGATCCACCCGGCAAAATCACCGAAGCGGAACCATTGAATTGCATCCGCGCCGAGCATGGATGGATCGAGTGGCCGCTGAACCCCAGATAAGCTGAGTTCCTTGGCAATCACACTTTCCGCATCCACACCGGCGGCAATCTTTCCAGCCAGCGTCAGTCGCCAAAACACCGTGGCTTCATACCCGGTAGCGGCTTCGCATTTATCGACGATCAACAGCGCCCCACCGGGCTTGATCAGCGATTTCAAATTGTCGATGAATCCTTGCCGTTCTCCGATAGGCACAAACATCAGCACTAGATAACAGATCGCCAAATCGAACCGCTGGAAGCGATAATCCAGTGCATCGATCTGCACCAATTCACCGGGCGCTTTGTAGAGGGCGCACATCTCGGCGCTGGATTCGATCCCGACCAGCGTGGCTTTGCGCTCCCGCAATGTTTCGGCGATGCTACATCCGATATTGCCAGTGGATGCGCCGATGTCATACACCAGCCCACCCTTGGGGATGTAATGACGGGCGATATGCGCCACCGCGCCCGTTACCAAATCATACCAGGGCAGTTGCTCGCGCACATGCCTATCGAACCCCGAGGCCACTTTCGTGTTCTCGAACGTCCATTCGCGTGGAATTTCCATGATATTTACTCAGGCAATGCGTCCCAACGCTCACCGGGCGCGATTTTTACCGACCGAATGCCGTGGCGGGCATACATGGCGTGCGTTTGCGGGTTGCTTTCGATAGCAAGGTACGTTGCCGCCCCGTGTTTCGGCAGCACATGCTCCTTCAGCATCCGATCCTTAGCCAGCGGGGGCGCTAGGCCGAAACTGTTGAAATACGCTTCCTGGGGTAACCAGGCAGTTTTTGCACGAATGCTTTCAAGCGTTGCCGTGCGATGCATGGCGGGACGGGCCGTCATGAGGATAACGTGGTGATCCCGTAGCAGTTCCACCAGCCAGTGACGGTACTGCTCGGCTTCGATTTGTTTGGCGAAGGGGCGGAGCTTTACGTCGCTGTTTTCCACCAGCGTATAATTGAGATCGAGCAAGATAATCATAACACCAGTCCCGTTCGCTCAGAAAAGGCACGCATCGCGTCGATCACGCGCCCCATCCGGCTTCCATCTGGATAGGGTAAATCGAATTCAAACTCGAGTGCTGCTTTTAGTTTTTTGTAATCGATAGGCTTCGGTCGAGCGCAGATAGCCTGGACGTTTTGGTTTTCTTCACTCACTTGCACGATGTCGAAGAATTCTTTGAACAGGCAATAAAACTCATTCTGGCAATGATACTTCTGCACTTTCGGACTACTCGTCATATCGCCGAGTGTGATCCCGGATTCATATTCGAGAAGGAATGCCCGACCGGTGGATTGGCGCTCGTTCAGCGAATTGTATCCTTTCAATTGGCGGATATTGATGTGGTTGATGCCGGATGCGACCGCATAGAGCTTCGTTTGTGAGGAGCAGAGCGCCGCGCAGATACAGACGATGTGCTTTCGATCTTCTTCAAACGGCACGCTATTCAGCACGCTTGAGATAAACACTGAATTGTAGTGGATTTTCTTGTCTCCGATGTCGGCCAGAAATTCATCCACCACGCGCAGGCTCTCAGCTTTGTCGATCTCCTCCGTTTCGCTCACGCGGTAGGGTTCAAACGGGGTGACACGCACGCCGATGGAGCGGAGGATCTGCGTTTCATGCAAATGCCCTGCACCGAAATCCAGCACCGACTTGCCGTGTTCCTTGATCCATTTCTCACGGTTCTTCGGAGCGGTCACATCGAAGTCTTTCGATGTGCTATCGCCAGCCACCGTAAAAATGAACCCGCGCCCGAGGCTTTCGCGCACACGGCGCAAGCGCCGGAACGAGTTGTAACGCAGCAGGTCGCGGTAACGGTTATGAATGTCGAAATCCATCGAGAGCAGGTTCAGCATGGCATCCGCCAGCCGCGCCTCGTCATCGGTGACGAACACCACCGCCACCTCGCTACGCTTTGATTCGGCCTGCATCTGCAAACGGCCTATGCCATTCACCACCCGCAAATCCTTCGTCACCACCACCGGCATCAACACGCCTTTGAGGTAAAGCGTTTTGGAAATGCTGGTGGCGTAGGTGATCCAACGGCCTTTATTTGCCTTGAGCAGCGGCTTCATCGGCATCACCTGCGCTTTCAGGCACGGGTAAAACTCTGGTGTGTCGGGTGTTTTATCGGGAATCGCCGCAGCAATCGCTTTCACATCCACACGCGTGAGCGCATCCGTGATGTTCTCCGGCGTGTCCTTCGGTTTCAGATCATTGGTGGCGCGGTTAAAGGCGACGTTCACGCCCTTACGCTCATCCAGCGTCATCGACCGGGTATATTCCACCGGCACTTGCAACACGCCCATGCGCTTCGCGACGTGATGCCGCTGGTGGCCGGAAATGATTTCCCCGTCGGGCGTCGCATAGATCGGCAGGAGGAAGCCGAGCTTACGAAGCGATAACTCGATAAGGTCAAGACGGCGCGGATCGGCGGTGCGCGGATTGTAAGTGGATGGGTTCAGGCTATCAATGTCGATCAGTTTCATAACCCGAGCCTTTTCTTGAGTTCGTTGATGATAGCTTCCTTGTCGAACCCAACATCCTGCTTGATGTCCTCGATCCAGGTCAGGTAGCGTTCGCGGCCAATCTCGAAACTGTAGGGTCCGATGGTTGCGCGAGTGTCGGCTTCATCCGTCGACAGATCACCTTCGCCTTCAATGCCGTCGGTGAGCAAGCTCTCCAGTGATTTCTGCAGCTGCTCTAATTCCGCTGGTTCAAATCCCAGCACCGTTTTGTCGAATGACAGCTTGTCCAGATCCTCCAGTTCGAGGCCGAGCAATTCATTGTCCCACTGCGCTTCTTCGCCGGTACGGTTGTCGGCGATACGGTAGGCCTTCACTTGCTCGGGCGTCATGTTCTCCGCGACATGCACGGGAACCTTTTTCAATCCCAATTTCTGCGCGGCTTGGTAGCGCACATGGCCGACGACGATGACCATTTCGGAATCCACCACGATAGGCTGGCGGAATCCAAACTCCTTAAGCGATGCCGCCACTTTATCGACCGCGTGCGCGGTGATCCTTGGATTGCGGGCGTAAGGCACAAGGGTTTTGAGGTCGAGTAATTCGACTTTCATAGGAATCTCCAATTCAAAAAAACGAAACGAAATCGACATTTGCCAATTGGCGCTGGGGACGTGGAGCGCCAAGCGCCCCCGTATAGGTGCGCGGCTGGAAGGACCCGAAAGGTCAACCAATTGTTATTATTAGATAAAGAGCATTGATTGCAGGTGCAGGGTTGTTATCGAATGTAGGGTTAACCCCAAACAAACGAGGAAAATGCCATGCAAACCCACGAAATTAACACCGAATCAGAGCATACCAACAACTCCAGCCCCACCATTGCCGCACTCAATGATCGTTTCCGCCAAACTTACTGGGGCGGCAACATCATGACCACCAGAGGCGTTGACGAACTGGATGAATTAACGAGCATCAAACTGTTCTCCGCCGTCATGCATTATGACGACTTCGGCGAGGACAACGATCCATACGGCGAGCACGACTTCGGCAAGGTAGTGATCGATGGTCAGGATTTTTTCTGGAAGATTGATTACTACGATCCGACCATGACCTTCGGATCAGCGAATCCTGCCGATCCATCCGTCACCACTCGCGTGCTAACCATCATGCTTGCCAGCGAGTATTAATAACCAGAGCCTAATGTGGAGGGGGTGTGAAAACACCCCCTTTATGCTGCGATTGGCTCAAGTCGGAATGACTTACCACCGAAGGTGGGAGCCGCTTCAAAGAACTTGCCGATCTCGTGCATTGCCTCTATAAACTGAATGGCCTTGAGGTTCGTAACTAGTCCTCTAGGGACCACCACCCTACGCTGCCGCGCAGCTTCGGGTGGCGCGCCACCTCGGATGATCCATGGGGGGCTATAGCTCAGCTGGTAGAGCGCGTCGTTCGCAATGACGAGGTCAGGAGTTCGATTCTCCTTAGCTCCACCAATCTCCTTTCAGTGATGAAAAAGCCTTGAAACACCCAGCCACTTTGGTGTTCGCAGTAGTTCGATGATTGGTATCACTCGACGATCATGTCAAAATTGGCGGGCAGTATTTCAACCTCTACGACACGACGTTCAATTTGGTGCCGGTAGCGGATAATATTATGCGCCTTTAAATTATCTCTCACTGCAGCGTTACCACTGGCGTGAATTTCTATGGCTTGCCCATTGCGCGATTCATAGCCAAAGATTTCATGTCGACGATTGGGCAATTGTCTAAATTCCGAAGCGAAAAAAACATGCTCGCCAAACTCTAATTTCGAGATGCAAGCGACTTCGCGAAACAGTCATCATTTTCGCATTTATCTTTGCTCATCGTCAATTGAGCGGTTCGGCGTTTTCTTCCGATGCTTCGCCGCTTTCCCGGCCGAATCACTTGTGGGCTGCAGTTCAACTGCAAAAGCGCGTCCTTCGCAATGACGAGGTCAGGCGTTCGATGCTCCTTAGCTCCACCATTCTCCCAGAGCTCGGCCCGGCCGCCGCACGGAATGAACCTATCGTCGTTTTACGACAATTTCTGCATGGCCGCTCTGTTTTGCCGATGATGCGTTCGATTCTTCTTTCGGCTTCGCAGGGCGGCATGGTAGCGTTGCGTGAAGAGGCAGAGGAATCACGTTATGCATACCGCATCCGCCATCACCATCAGTGCATTGAGCAAAACCTACGATAACGGGTTTCGTGCGCTGGACGATGTGAATCTCGAAATCGCCAAGGGCGAAATTTTCGCACTACTGGGGCCGAACGGCGCGGGAAAGACGACACTGATCAATGCCGTGTGCGGCATCGTGCGGCCAAGCAGCGGCACCATCCTTGTTTCCGGTTTCGACCATGCAAAGGAATACCGCAAGGCGCGCGCCGCTTTGGGATTGGTGCCGCAGGAACTGACCACGGATGCATTCGAATCGGTCTGGAATACCGTGAGCTTCAGCCGCGGCCTGTTCGGCAAGCCGCGCAATCCGGCCTATATCGAGGATGTGCTCCGGCGCCTTTCGCTATGGGATAAGAAAGACGAGCAGATTCGGAGGCTGTCCGGCGGTATGAAACGACGGGTGATGATCGCGAAAGCGCTTTCGCACGAACCGCAGATTCTGTTTCTGGACGAGCCCTCGGCGGGGGTGGATGTGGAATTGCGCAAATCGATGTGGGCGCAGGTTCGGGCGCTCAGGGAAACGGGCGTGACCATCATCCTCACCACGCATTACATCGAAGAAGCGCAGGAAATGGCCGACCGTGTGGGTGTGATCAACAAAGGCCGACTGATCCTCACCGAGAACAAAGACGATCTCATGCGCAAAATGGGCAAACGCCAGATGATTTTCGTGCTGCGCGAGCCGCTCCCCGAAGTGCCTGCAGGATTATCCGCCTACCCGTTTACCCTTGAAGATCACGGCGCCAAGCTTGTTCTTACCTATGATTCCACTGCGGAAAACGATATTTCCGATATGTTGGAAATGCTGAAGTCCAATCACATACGGCCCAAGGATATCTATAGCCGCGAAAGCAGCTTGGAAGAGATTTTCATTCAGTTGGTGGAGGCAGTATGAACCTACTCGGCATTCGCGCGATCTACACTTTCGAGATGGGCCGCACCCTGCGCACGCTGGGGCAGAGCATCGCCTCACCCGTCATTTCCACCGTGCTTTATTTCATCGTCTTCGGCTCGGCCATCGGTTCGCGCATGCAGGCCATCGAAGGCGTGCCTTACGGCGCCTTCATCGTGCCTGGGCTGATTATGCTTACCGTATTGGGTCAAAGCGTTTCGAACGCCTCGTTCGGCATTTATTTTCCTCGCTTCACCGGCACCATCTACGAGATTCTTTCCGCGCCGCTTTCCTTCATCGAAATCGTCATCGGCTATGTTGGGGCGGCGGCGAGCAAATCCGTGATCATCGGCATGATCGTGCTGGCGACTGCCGGTTTCTTCGTGCCGCTGCACATCGCCCATCCTTTATGGATGGCGTTTTTCCTGGTGATGACCAGCGTGACCTTTAGCCTGCTCGGTTTCATCATCGGCATTTGGGCGGATGGGTTTGAGAAGTTGCAGTTGATTCCGCTGCTCATCATCACACCGCTGACCTTTTTGGGCGGCAGCTTCTATTCCATCCACATGCTGCCTCCCTTCTGGTACCGTATCTCGCTGGTCAATCCCGTCGTGTATCTCATCAGCGGCTTTCGCTGGAGCTTTTACGAGCAAAGCGACGTGAGCCTGAGTGTCAGCGTTATCATGATCCTGGCTTTCACCGGCATCTCTCTCGCCATCATCGGCTGGATATTCAAAACCGGTTATCGCTTGCGCAAGTGAATATTCAGGGTGAGTAGAAAATGCCTGCGTGCGCAGAAGAGTTTTTTCTACATTCCGTGCCCGTTCCCCGTGCCCTGTGAGGCAACGACGCGGTTTCGCATTTTGTAATCGTCCAGATCGATCAATGGCCTCTTGAAGCTGAAGAAATCGATCATCGAGCCGTACAGGCTGATGTCTTTCCTCACTTCGCCTTCGGTGATGAACTCCCCTTCCGCATGGGGTAGATTCTTCAATCCACCCTTACCTAGGATGATGACATTCGCGTTCGGGCATAGTTCTTTGATAAAACTTCCATCGCTTCCATAAGGCATGCCGCCTATGGTGCCCGACATTCTTCCTGCGAGTCCCGCAATTACGCGAGAGGCTGCTTTTTCGACACCGGGCCCATGCACCAAATCTTCCCAAGCCGTGGTTCGGGGTTCACGAAAGCCGATTGCTTGGATCAACGCTTCGGTATTTTTCGCGAATTCGGAATTGTACTGGTTTGGAAGTGGCGGTACGTCCGCAGCCTTCTCCGAAACGAGGCTGATGTCGGACGGTAGTTGATGCATGAGTGCTTTGGAGACGCGGTCGTAGATCTGATTGTTCGCAACCTTTTCAGTGCTGCGAAATGCCGTATAGACGGTAGTTTTTTGAGCATTTCCATTGATCATCGGCACACCGCCAGCAATCTTCGCAAATGCGGGAGTCGGAAACCCCGGGCTACTTACCTTACGAAGTATTTCCTTGGCATCGTAGACTTCGGAAATTCTATCTAGCGCTGTTTCTAATGCATTGTTTCCAATAGTATTCGGCGTGATTGCCGGTTCGGGAGGGCTGACTTGCAATTTGATGTTTTCAAAGGTCGTATCGAAAATATTGCCGAGTACGAAATTAAGTTTTTTCAGTTTCGCTTCGCCCTCTTTGGTAATGATTTCGACGGCTTCTCTCAGCTTACCCGCAACGATGCGTTTCTGCTGGTCCGTTCCACTCATACCGATGGTGACGGTAGCATGGCTGGCGGTTACGTTGAACGCTTCACCCAGGGCAACATTCGTGATCTCAAGATTCGGCACGTACAGATCTTTTCGGATATGTTGAATGTGCTGATTGAGTTTTTGGATGACGTCTCCCGGCTCGATCGGCGTGCCCAGTACCGAAGAATGCCCGCCGGTGCTATCCAGCCGTATGGTGAACTGCGTATCGTGATCCGGCCGAAGATGGGGCGGTGGTTCGCCGGTCGTTGTGAAGATATGCGTATCCGCGCGAATCCCTTTATTTCCCGTTCCCAAAATATCCTGCGTTGCTTCCATCACCACGACTTTATCCGGGGTGATATTTTGCTTGAATGCCAACTCGCACGCATCTTTTACCCCAAGAACTCCCACCTCTTCGCAGGAAGATAACATAAGGACCAGAGGCTCTTTCAGATCGGACAATACGGTTTCCCGGTTTTTGATCGATGCGATCAAGGCGGCAATGTGCCCGCGCATATCCACTGCCCCGCGAACCACATATTTATCGCCCTCTTTGCGGAGTTTCAGCGGGTCATGCCCATCCCATTCTTTTTCGGTGGGAACGACATCCACATGCCCCGAGAAAGTTAAATTTTCAGTGACCGGCTTGGTTTTATCGTAGCCCGGCGGGTAGAATATCGCCACCATGCTTTGGTGCATTTTGTCGCTATTGGGCGGATAGGGATACAGCTCCCCCAAATGCACGTCCGCACCCATTGCTTGCAATTCCTGGGCTGCGAATTTGGCCAGATGATCGGTCGATTGCGCAATTTCCGGCAAAGGAGAAGTCACGCCACCATCGCTCAAGGTATTGAGTACTTCCGCAAAATATCGCAGGTCTTTCGGATCATCGGTCATGTGAACTCGCCCAGTAAAAACCCAGAATGAGTTAACTTGTATTAATGATCCAATGATCATTGTGTTACAACCGCACCATAATAATCATTTCATACTTTTCAGTTTGTTATTCTAGCTTGGAGCCAAACCAGGGATGGGTAAGCCGCCAGCCAAATCCAGAAAAACCGGTTGAGACCGAACAGGCATGCATTGACCAAGTGAAACCCAGCAGCCACCGCCAGAGCGAAAAACATCGCTGGCTGCGATATAAGGCATAAGGGAAATGACAATTCGAAAAGCATCACCATCCACGAAGCCACGCACATCGTTCTGGGGCGATCCGCCCAGGCGCGGAAAGATTCGCTGACCGGGTAGGCGGAGAATTGGAAGACATCGCGCAAGGCGCGGCCATTGCGCCATTCGGGATTGGCGATCTTCACCCAGCCTGCGATGAAATATGATAACACGCATTGCAACGCCAGATAGCCCATGGCCATTTCTCGCCCTCGCACGCCGGGCAGAAACAGCGCAAGGCAAAGACAGCATAGAATCAAAAATCCCATGCGGTCGCTTCCGCCATTGTAAGGGCCTTGAAAACGCTGAAGGAGCCAAAGCCCGGAACCCAGCAATGCAAGGCATATTCCTGGCGGATAGCATCCAAGCAGCAGCGAAAAACTAAGGCATAACCGCAAAACGAACCATGGTCGATCATCCGTCCGTACCGCCAGATGTTCGCCGCTTTGCAGGATCAAAGCCCAGGCAAGCAATATTTCCGTTAATCGAATCGCGGCCTCGAAGCTCATTCCAACCCTGTTCCTGTCAAAGAACGACGCGGCGAAACGAAAGCAATATCCCTGTGCAAGGTTGCGCCTTCGCGGCGGATGAATATCAGCCGAAACTGCATTTCACTGGCTTCGTTCTGCCCGATCGCATCCCGCAGAATTTCCGCCCGAATGCGTTGGAATATTTCGCGGCTGCAGATTGGGGTGGGAGCAGTAACCAACCGCTCCGCGCAGCGAACGAGAAAAAGAGATTCGTTCCATCGTGGATTCCACATTAGCCGTCTGGCTATCTCGGCCCAACCAAGTTTCGATGGGCGGGGGCGAAATTCCTGCCATGGCACGGGCTGCTCTTCCCCAAATCGAAACCATGCATATTCGATGCGCGGCGAGGGCCCGATATGATCGAAGAAACGCCACGAAGGGATCAATGCCGGCAACACCAGAGGCAAGAAGGGCAACATAAGCGAACCCCTAAGGAATCTGCGGCGCAGCATGACGCATTGTTCTTCACGCACGACCATAAGCTTGCGCCCATGCGCGATGCAAGCCCAAACCGGGCATTCCTACCCACCCTTGCGCAATCATGACTCAGTCCGCTGATCGAACTGACGGTAGCATGGGCGCGGTATGGTCTTTGGGCTGGCGGTGTGGGCCATCGCGCGGCATAATGGGATGCATGCGCGCGCGGTGGAGAGAGTTCGTTCAAGACATAGCCTGCATGGATCGAGCCCATGTCGGATAACGGCGCAACGCTTTTTCAGCGGGCTTCTTTCGATAGCACGCAATTACTGGCTGCTTCGCGCAGCGGCAATATCACCGATCGCCAGCGTTTGGGGCGGCGCAACCTGCGCACCCACCCCATCGATAACGTAGAGCCCGAAATTCCCGCCGACCGGGACGACGGGATTTTCGTGGAAGCAGCCGGTGAAGCGGGAGGCGGATGGCGCGTGCATATCACCATCGCCGATGTGGCGGGTCATGTATCCATGACCAACCCGTTGGCCCGGGTGGCCTTTGAGCGTGGTTTCACCATCTACCGCCACCCGATGATCGATTCCATGTTTCCCAAGCCCTTGGAGGACCGACTAAGCTTGGAAAACGGTCAGGAGCGGTTGGGGCTGACCGTCACCATCGACCTCGACCGCGATTACCAACCGCGGCATGTCGCCTTCGAGCCCGTGCTGACACACCCGGAAGCAATCGATTATGCGGGGGCGGAAACCCGTATGGAACATGACCCCGAATTTCAACTCATGCGCGATATCGCGCGTGGGGTGCGGCATCGCTATTACGGCGCGGGCAATGCGGTGTGGGAGGAAATGCGCGAAGAACGCCCCCTACCCGTCAATATTACCGAAGCCAAGCTGGCCGCTACCAAAATGGTGGAAACCTACATGCTGCTGGCCAATGATGCGGTGGCACATTTCTTTGCGGAAACCGGCCTGCCCTTTCTTTATCGAAATTTCGAGCCGACGGGGAAAGACGGCGAAGGGAAAGGTGAGGTGGCGCGCGCCTATTACAGCACGCAATGCACCGAACATGCGGAGTTGCGTAAAATGGGGCTGCATGGGCCTTATTGCCATTTCACCTCCCCCATTCGTCGTGGGGCGGATTTCCTGAATGGCCATATGGTGCATTACGCGATGGATTGGCTGCGGGAAACGGAGCAGGAACTCCGGCGCATCCACCCACAGCTTTCCGTCGAGCGGCTGCATTCGCTGCTGTGGGAAAAAGGCCCAGCTTTGCTACGCGACAGCCAGACAGGCAACGCAGGAACATTTTGGCAATCCCTGCTGGATCTATGCGGCCAGGCCGGGGCGCCAAGTACGCATCTGCAGATGACGCACGTGAAAAAGCTGAGTGCCATGCTTATCGCCCGGCCTTTGCCTTTCAGCCGGGAAACGCTGGAAAACTACGCCAACCACATCAATCAACTCACCCAGCACGAACGTGTGCTTGCCGACATGCCGCAGATGCGCGATACGCGCAAAACGGTGGAGCAATTCGAGAAGAAGCTGCACAAGCTGGAACAGATCACCGAGGAAAGCGCAGCGCGCAAAATGCCCGACGAATTCACCCATGCAATGCGAGACGCGGCAAAGACCGGGCTGCTGCCGCCTGCCCTGTTGAACGAGGCACTGAAACGTCTGGAAGAGGGCCGCATCGATCTGGCCAAAGTGGCCTATCATGGCCTGATCGCCGCCCATTTCTCCAACGACACAGCATGGATCATTTTGAAAAAAGCCCTGTGCACGGCTATTAAGCACAATCCCACAGCGGTGAATTCCGTGTTGGAAATTGCTCAGACCGAAAGCGCGATTCCGGCCCATGCGCTGACCATCGCACAAGTTTCCCTGCCCGTGGAATCCGACCAAAGCTTGCCGCATGAAGCGCGGGCGGTGGTGGCAGCACTGCTTTCCTTCCGGCCCCCGGGCGAGGAAACGCTCATCGCCGCGCCCTATTATTCCATCGGCAATGACCAGCGATCGTCGCTTTCGCATGCGAAATATTCGTTTATCGAGCATTTCGCCTTTGGTCAGCTCAAACCCGTGGATCAATCCGCCATCCCCAACCTTCTATATGCACGGCTGAACCAAAGCGAAGGATCCAAACAAACGCTGCTGGAAGGTATGGCGGTAGAGATGGGGGCACAGTTCAGCAGTCAGCTGCGACATTCCAAAACCGGCAAGCCCATGGCTCAGGTTTCGCTCGAGGGCGGGCAACTGACCGAAATGCTGAGCGTGACCGCCACCGCCTCCACGCCCGAGCGTGCGATGGAGCGCGCGGTCAAGCGGTTGCTCAGCAAGCCGGCCTTCAAAGATGTGGGCAGCTTTCTGAGCCCGATGGAAATGCAGCAACTCATTCACCCGGATACCGAATTGCGCAACCGCGCGCACAGCGAGCATATCGCGGTCGACATCGATGTACGCGAAGTGCGCTTGAAAGGGCGCAACGGCCATACCGCACATGTGCGGCTGCTCTGGCCAGACGGACAATGGAAACAATATGAGGGCGATGGACCGAATCGGCGCCGCGCCATCAACATGGCATGCACCGAAGCGCTGCTGCATCTCGGCTGGTTGCCCGGCAACAAGCAGCAGCGCACCGCCCGCTCGTGGATCACCGAAATCATCAACCCCGGCGAGCAGCGTTTTTTAGGTAAGTAACTGCTGTTTGCGCTGCATGGAGGGATGCTTCCTCCCCCGGCTCCCGAATGCAGAATGGATTATGCCGTATTGCTTCCCGGTCGGAGATGTCGTTTACTTTTCTACTGATGCTTCCCTGCGTAAAAAATATAAATTTCTCACCGAATGAATTTGTGCATCCATGCTGACCATCGCTCGAAAAATACCTTTGATTCGGCATTTCGCCATGCGCCCGAGGCTGGGCCTGGCCCTTCTTCTCGGCGGGTTATGCAGCTTGATGCTTCCGCTGGGCTGGAGCTGGACAACGCGCGCGTTGATCGGTTGGGACGGGGCGCTGGCGCTGTATCTATGCTTGGCTGTGGGAATGATGCATGGCGCGGATAAAAGCTGTATGCGCAAGCGCGCCGAAGACCTCGATGAAGGACAGATTTTCATCTTGCTCTTCACTATCCTCACCGCCTGCGCGAGCCTCGCCGCCATTTTCATCGAGCTAGGAGTCGCCAAACAAGCAGGCGTCGCTGCCGAATGGCCGCATATCCTGCTGGCGGGTTTCACGGTTTTCCTATCTTGGACCTTCGTTCAGATCATCTTCGCCCTGCATTACGCCCATGAATATTACGGCGGGGAGGACACCGCCGCGGGCTTGGATTTCCCCGGAGAATGCGATGATCCCGATTACTGGGATTTCGTCTACTTCTCCTGTATCATCGGCACGGCAGCACAGACGGCGGATGTGGCGATCACCAAACGCGCCATTCGCCGCGTGGTTACCTTGCATTGTTCGGCGGTGTTTTTGTTCAATACCACCATTCTCGCACTCACCATCAATATCGGCGCAAGCCTGTTGTAATGCGCGGGTTCGCGCTGCTTTTCGCGTTGGGTCTGCTGCCGGCTGCGGCCACGGCACAAATCGTGCCGTTGATGCGCGTCGACATCCGACCCGAGGCGCATCCCCATATCGACGACCGCGCGCAGGCAGAGGCGGAGGCGCAGGCAGTGCCGGGGAATACCAGTTTCATCGACGAAAAAAGCTGGAGCGAGCAGCGCGCCACCAACATCAAGGACATCACCGACTACGTACCCGGCATCTTTGCCCAGCCGCGCAACGGGGCGGAATCCGCCCGCCTTTCAGTGCGTGGCTCAGGGCTTTCCACCGCTTTTCAAGGGCGTGGGCTGCTGCTGTTGCAAGACCATATCCCGATCACGATGACGGACGGCGAGTTTGAATATACGGCGATCGACCCGTGGTTGATCCAGCACGCCACCATCCTGCCGGGTGCCAATGCGCTGGAAGCCGGAGCCAGCACTTTCGGCGGCGCGATATTGTTTTCCACGCCGAACGGCGAGACGGAAAAGGGCCTGAGTCTGCGCAGTGAAATCGGCAGCTTCGACACCCTGCATGCCCAGGCGCGCCAAGGCCGGGCATGGGAAGGCGGCGATCTGTTCGCCGCCGTCACCGGCTTCGCGCAGGAAGGGTTTCGCGAGCAGAACGCCCAGCAGACCGGGCGCTTCAACGGCAATTGGGGCTGGCACAACCCGCAATTCGCCAACCGCGTAACCCTCAGCCACACCACCTCCGACGCACAGATTCCCGGCACGCTGACTTTGGCCGAAATCGATGCCGACCCTCAAGCGGCCAACCCGCTCAACCGCAAAGGCGACTATCAGCGCAACCTCGACATTACCCGTCTGGGCGACACGCTGGCCTGGCAGACAGGCGACGATCGCGCCGAGGCCACGCTTTATTACGTTAACCGCCATCTCGACAATCCGGTGACCACCTACGAATTTCAGCAAAACCATGATGCCGGCCTGCGCACGCAATACATCCACCGCGCGGGCGAGACGCGGTGGATTGCCGGGCTGAACACGGCTTACGGCATGGCGGAGGAATCCCGCTTCCGCAATCTGCACGCCACCACCGGCGCTCCCATCCTCACCCGCGATCTGCAAGCCACCACCCATGAGGCTTACGGACAGGTGGAACAGCCCTTGGCGGGGCCGCTCACCGGCATTGCCAGTCTCCAGGCTTCTTATGCCACGCGCGACATTCATCAACACATGCCGAGCGAGGCTTCGCAGAACGAGGATTACGCAGGCCTCAATCCCCGCATTGGCCTGCGGTGGGATATGACAGCGCAAGCGCAGGCTTTCGCCAATCTGAGCCGAAGCTTCGAGCCGCCCACTTTTGGCGAACTCTCCGGCGGCAATGCGCCGGGATTCAAGCGATTGAGAGCCCAAACCGCCACCACGGCGGAAATCGGAGCACGCGGAGAGGAGAGCGGCATGCATTGGCAAGCCGCCTATTTCCATGGCTGGTTGCGCGATGAATTCGTCAATTACCGCTTCGCGGACGGCACGACCGACACCGTCAATGCCCCGCGCAGCACACGCGACGGCATCGAACTGGGGTTGAACGGCGACGCGGCGAAAGATCTCTGGCAGGCGGATGATGCGCTCAACCTGCGCGCGGCCTATACCTACAGCCGCTACCGGCTGGATAAAGACGCATTGTACGGCGACAACGCCCTGCCCGGCGTGCCGCCGCATTATCTGCGGGCGGAGGCTATCTATCGTCATCCATCCGGCGTCTCTCTCGGCCCGAATCTCGAATGGTCGCCGCAAGGCTACCCGGTCGATCTCACCAATAGCCTGAACAGCACGGGCTATGCGCTGCTCGGCGCGCGCGCCGCATGGCAGGATGAAGGCGGTAATCTCGATCTTTATCTCGACGCACACAACCTGTTAGACACCCACTATGCCGCCACCACCAACGTAGTGCCGGATGCAGCGGGGACGGACGGGCGCTATTTCTACCCCGGCGAGGGCCGCGCGCTTTATGCGGGCCTGCGCTGGAAATTATGAGTGCGGTAATGCTAGGCAGCGCGGCGCGGGCGCGCTAGGCTCGGCATTCACGATTCAGGCGACGCATGCACCAAACTACCAATCAATCCGCTTTGCCCCGTCTTTCGGCGGTGGCGGCGTATGGCGCACCCGCTTTCGTGCTGTCTTTTGCAGGTATGCCGCTTTACGTGCATGCGCCGGATTTCTATGCCACGGAATGCGCGCTTTCGCTGGGGGCTTTGGGCGGGTTGCTCCTGCTGTTGCGGCTGGTGGATGCGGTAGCGGATCCATTGATCGGGCATTGGAGCGACCGCCATCCTGCCGCCCTGCGCACAGTGATGATCGGTTCGACGCTGGGGCTGGTGCTCGGTTTCTGGGTGTTGTTCCACCCACTGGCCGCCCATCCGCTCTGGTCTTTCTGCGCGGGCATGCTGCTCGCCACCCTTTCCTTCAGCGCCCTGGGCATCAACCTCAACCGCCTGGGCGCCGGCTGGGGCGAAAGCCCGGTGGCGCAGACGCGGATTTCCACCCTGCGCGAAGGGCTGGGTCTGGTCGGTCTCATGGTCGCCGTCATCCTGCCCAGCGCGTTGCAGGCGCCACTGGGCAAAGCGGAAGCGTTTCACGTCACCAGCCTGGTGCTGATCGCCGCCGCCTTGCTATGCGGCGGCGTTTTCCTGCGCTGGCTGCGCGGGCATGCGGCGATGAGACCTGCTGGAGAACCCCTTGCTTTCTGGGCGCGGCTGCGGGGGATGGACCGGGTTTTCTGGTCGTTCTTCGGCATTTTCGGGCTCAGCACGCTGGCTTCCAGCATTCCTGCCGTGCTGGTGCTGTTCTTCATCCGCGACCGCTTGGGGATGGAAGCGCAGGCGGGGTTGTTCCTGCTCGCCTATTTCCTCGCCGGTGCCGCCTGCATGCCATTGTGGCAAGTGCTCAGCCGCCGCTTCGGCCTGAGCCGCGCCTGGGGGATGGCGATGCTGCTGGGCTGCGCGGCCTTCGTGTGGGCCTTCACGCTCGGGGCGGGCGACGGCTGGCAATATGGCGCGATCTGCGTGGTTTCCGGCATCGCGCTGGGGGGCGAGCTTTCGCTGCCGCCTGCCCTGCTTGCCTGGATCATCCAGCGCAAGCAGGCGCGTTCCGGCAGCGCCACCTATTATTCCTTTCTCGCCTTTCTGCTGAAAATCTCGCTGGCGCTTGCCTCCGCGCTGGTGCTGCCGTTTCTGGATGCGGGCGGCTTCGTGCCGCAGGCGGAGAATACGCCGGAAGCGCTGGCGCGGCTCAGCCTATGCTATGCCTTGATCCCCTGCCTCATCAAAGCGATGGCTTTCCTGCTGTTGTGGCGCGGCAAACACCTTGCGGCATTGGAGTCGGCATGAAAACGAAAGCATTCGCGGGCGAGACCATCTGGATCATCGGCGCCAGTTCCGGCATCGGCCTCGCTTTGGCCGAACGGATGAGCGCGCAGGGCGCGACACTGATCCTCTCCGCCCGCAATCAAGACGCATTGAATACGCTGAATGCACGGCTGGGCGGCATACATCAAGTGGTGGCTTTCGACACCGGCGAGGCGGGCGCGGCAAAGGCAGCGCTGGCCGAAATCACCGCCCGGCATCCCCGCATCGACCGCATCCTCTTCCTCGCCGCGCTGTATGACCCGATGAAGCTGGATGCGCTGGACATGAAGAAAACCGTCGCCATTCTGCAGGTCAATCTGCTCGGCGCCTTCGCGCTGGTGGATGCGGTCTATCCCTGGCTGAAGGCGCAAGGCGCGGGCCAGTTGGCCCTGTGCGGCAGCGTGGCGGGTTATCTCGGTCTGCCGAACGGCCAGCCTTACAGCGCAACCAAAGCGGGGTTGATGAATCTGGCGGAAAGCCTGCGCGCGGAAAGCCCGGCGGGCATCGACATCCGCCTCATCAGCCCCGGCTTCGTGCGCACCGCGCTGACCGCCAAAAACGATTTCCCGATGCCGATGATCATCGAGCCGGAGGCGGCGGCGGACGCCATCTGCCACGGCCTGCTGGGAAGCGCATTCGAAATTCATTTCCCCAGACGCTTCACCTATATCCTCAAGCTGCTGCGCCTGCTGCCTTATGCCATGCTCAATCCCATCCTGAAAAAACTATGAACCGCATCGCCATCATCGGCGCCGGGCTTTCCGGCCTGACCCTCGCCCGCGCGCTTTCCGGCGTGGCAGAAGTTACCGTGTTCGAAAAAGCGCGCGGCGTAGGCGGGCGGATGTCGACGCGCTATGCGCACCCCTTCTACTTCGACCATGGCACGCAGTTCTTCACCGCGCGCACGGCGGAATTTCAGCGATTCCTCGCGCCGCTGATCGGGCAAGGCATCGTGGCCGAATGGTCGGGTAAGGTGGTGACATTGGCCGAGGGCGAAAAGCCCGAGAAGCGCCTATGGTTCGAGCCGCATTACGTGGCCGCGCCGAACATGAACAGCCTGTGCAAACATCTGGCCGAAGGCCTGCATGTGGTGACCAACACCGAAATCGCGCCCTTGGAAGCGGGCGCGCCCGGATGGGATTTGCAGGATACGCAAGGCAAGACCTTGGGGCATTTCGACTGGGTGATCTCCACCGCCCCGCCCATCCAGACCCGCCGCCTCTTCGCGCCGATGCCCGAAGCGGTGCCGCCCGTAGCGCTGCAAGGCTGCTACGCGCTGATGCTGGGTTTCCGGCAGCCCTGGGAAAAATCCTGGATCGCCGCCAAATTGCGCGACGAAGCGCTGGATTGGCTGGCGGTGAATTCCAGCAAACCGGGGCGGGACGCGGCGGTGACCTGCCTGGTCGTGCAATCGCGGAACGATTGGGCGGAAGCGCATATCGACGACGATATGGAAACGGCCCAGGCCTATCTGTTCGCACGTTTCGAAGCCATCACCGGCCTATCGGTAGCGGATGCGGAATATCGCTCCGCCCATCGCTGGCGCTATGCGCTGAATGCGGGCGAACAGACGGGCGCGCCGATGGTGCATGCGCCCCAGCGCCTGGCCGCCTGCGGCGACTGGTGCACCGCCTCGCGCATCGAGGATGTGTGGCTGGGGGCGATGAAGACGGCGCAGATGCTGAAGGCGCAGCTCGCCGTTTGAGTTTGAAAGATCCCATACATACTCCCTCTCCCTAGAAGGGAGAGGGTCGGGGAGAGGGTGAGGTAAAAACTAGCGCCCGGCACGTGTGGCGGCTCACCCTCTCCCGCGTGCTACGCCCGCGCCCTCTCCCTTCTAGGGAGAGAGGATGTATGGAATTAGAGGATGGTGATTAAGCGGCCATCTTCATTTTCAGCGATTGGATATCGATCACGAAACGATATTTCACGTCGCTCTTCAGCATGCGCGCGTAGGCTTCGTTGATATAGCCCGCATCGATCACTTCCACGTCGCAGGTGATGTTGTGTTTGCCGCAGAAATCCAGCATCTCCTGAGTTTCCGCAATCCCGCCGATGACCGACCCGGCCACGCTCTTGCGCTTCATAATGAGCCCTGCCCCATTCAGCGCGGTCAGCGGTTCGACCGGCCCGACGATGACGAGAGTTTTGTCGCGCTTCAGCAGATCCACGTAAGGATTCAGATCATGACCGACGGGGATGGTGTCGATGATGAGATCGAAGCTGTTGGCATGTTCGGCCATCTGCCTGGCGTCTTTCGAGATCAGCACTTCGGCGGCGCCCAAAGCCTTGGCGTCTTTCGCTTTGTCCGGCGAGGTGGTGATCATCACCACATGCGCGCCCATGGCGGCGGCGAGCTTCACACCCATATGCCCCAGGCCGCCGAGGCCCACGATACCGACCTTCTGCCCCGGCTGCACGTTCCAATGTTTCAGCGGCGAATACAGCGTGATGCCTGCGCAGAGCAATGGCGCGGAGGCGCGGGGGTCGAGGTTTTCGGGCATGCGCAGCACGTAATGCTCATCCACCGTGATATGTTCGGAATAGCCGCCGAAGGTGATGCCGCCATGTTTCTGGTCTTGCGCATTGTAGGTACCGACCATACCTTCCTCGCAATATTGCTCGATGCCTTCGTCGCAGGCGCTGCAATGGCGGCAGGAATCGACGAAGCATCCGACCCCCACCAGATCGCCCACGGCGAACTTGGTGACGGCGCTGCCGATTTTCGACACTCGGCCCAGAATTTCGTGCCCCGGCACCATCGGATAGATCGAGCCGCCCCATTCGTTGCGCGCCTGGTGGATGTCCGAATGGCAGATGCCGCAATAGAGAATGTCGATTGCTACATCATGCGCTTCGGGCGCGCGGCGTTCAATGCTGAAAGGCGTAAGCGGGGCGGTGGCGCTCTGGGCGGCATAGGCGGCAACGTTTTTCATAAGATTCTCCGATATCGATGAGCGACTGGGTAACTAATAGCGCGAATCGCCGATACGCACAAAAGCATATAACGCGATGGACATAGTGATGGCGGCGGAAAGTGACTACCGCCGCCATCACCGTTCATCCGTTCGATTTAGGCGGCTTTGGTTGTTTTGGAAAGTTTGCTGGAATTGCCGGTAAGGCCCATCGCTTCGTCATTCACTTTCGAGATGGCGAGTTTGGTCAGTTTCTCATCCGTCGCTTTTTCCTCGACCAACGTATCCGCCAGCAATTGCGCGGCTTCGGCATAACCCAGCTTTTTGGCCATTTCGACCAGGCAACCGTAAGTGGCGATTTCGTAATGCTCGACCTTCTGGCCACCAGCGATCAACATCACATCGCGTACCGGCCCGGCTTCTATTTCTTCGATCACTTCCTTGCCTTCCTCGACCAAACCTTCCATCGCGGCGCATTTGATGCGCTTGAGTTTCAGGCCGGTGATTTCCACGATCTGGTCGATACGCTCGACCTGCCCTTGGGTCTCTTCCAGATGCAGCGTGAAACCATCGCGCAATTCGGGGTTGGTGGCGGCTTTGGCCATTTTCGGCAGGGCTTTGACCAGTTGTTTTTCCGCGCTGTAAACATCGGAAAGGCCGTGAATGAACGCTTCTTCGAGTGTGGTGATTTTCATGGGAACGATCCTCGCTTGGGTGAGTGGAAATATCGCCCAAGTTTTAGCGAATGGTAGCTAAGGATGTTGCCTGAAGCCATTCCCCCGCCGCTCAGCGGAAGGTAAAGGCGGGAGATAAAGGGACGCTATTTTTCTCCCTTGACCGGCGCCACACGCCAGATCGCGTTGCCCACGTCGTCCGCCACCAGCAACGCACCGCTCTTGTCGGCGGTTACGCCCACCGGGCGTCCGTAAGCATCGCCTTCGGGCGAGACGAAGCCGCTCAGCACGTCTTCCGGCTGGCTGCTCGGTTTGCCATTGGCGAAGGGCACGAAGACCACTTTGTATCCACTGCGCGGCTTGCGGTTCCATGATCCGTGCTGGCCGATGAAGGCACCGTTTTTGTAATGTTCCGGCAGCAGGCTGCCTTCGTAGAAGGTGAGGCCAAGCGAGGCGGTGTGCGAGCCCAGCGCATAATCCGGGATGATCGCGCGGGCGACAAGGTCGGGGCGCTGGGGCGAAACGCGCGCATCCACATGTTGGCCGTAATAGCTGTAAGGCCAACCATAGAAGCCGCCATCCTTCACCGAAGTCATGTAATCCGGCACGAGATTGTTGCCCAACTCGTCGCGCTCGTTCACCGCCGTCCACAGCGCTTTGCTCTGCGGTTGCCAGGCGAGTCCATTGGGGTTGCGGATGCCGCTGGCGAAGATGCGGTGCTTACCGGTGACGCGGTCGATTTCCCAGATGGCGGCGCGGCCTTCTTCCGCCGTCATGCCGTTATCCGCCACGTTGCTATTGGAACCGACCGTGGCATAAAGATTTTTCCCATCCGCGCTGGCGATGATGTTTTTCGTCCAATGGTGGTTGATCGGCCCGGCGGGCAGGTCGGTGAGTTTCACGCCGGATTGACTGATGCGGGTTTCGCCTTCCTTGTAGGGGAAGCGCAGCACCGCATCCGTATCCGCCACGTAAAGGTCGTTGCCCACCAGCACCATGCCGAAGGGGGAATTCAACCCGCTGATGAATTCGCTGCGGGTTTCGGCCAGGCCATCGCCGTCCGCGTCGCGCAGTAGGGTGATACGGTTGGGGCTGGGGTGGCTGGAGCCGGCGCTTTTCATCACAATTTTCATTACCGTGCTTTTCACGCCCTTGCTGTCTTCGGGCTTGGGCGGCGCGTCGGTTTCGGCCACCAGCACATCGCCGTTCGGTAGGGTATAGAGCCAGCGGGGATGATCCAGCCCGGTCGCGAAGGGCTGCACGGCAAGACCTGCCGCCGGTTTCGGCATCATACCCTGCGGCCAGCCCTTGGCGGGGGCGATATTGACGGTGGGCAGCAGATTTTTTTCCGGCTGCGGCAAAGTGGGATTGTAGCCGAATCCGGGGTCGCCCTCTTCCGCCGTGGCGGCGCAGGCGCTGGTGAAAGCGACGCTGAACAGAAGCAGGGAAAGAGTGGAAAGACGAGAGATGCCGGGGCGCATGGGGATTCCCTTGATGCTTGCGATACGATACTGAGGCAGCACTCAACCCAATCCGAAGTAAGCGCGCCATATCGATGCCAGACCCATCCGCTTCCCAGCCGAAATATGACGTCCTGATCCTCGGGGCCGGTGCGGCGGGGCTGATGTGCGCCATCGAAGCGGGCAAACGCGGCAGGCGCGTACTGGTGCTCGACCATGCGGCCAAACCGGCGGAGAAAATCCGCATCAGCGGCGGCGGGCGCTGCAACTTCACCAACATTCATACCGCACCGGGTAATTACCTTTCGGAAAACCCCGCTTTCTGCGCCTCGGCGCTCGCGCGCTACAAGCCGCGCGATTTCGTGGCTTTGGTGGAAAAGTACGGCATCCCCTACCACGAGAAAACGCTGGGCCAGCTGTTCTGCGACCGTTCGGCCCAGGACATCATCGCCATGCTGCTGGAGGAATGCCGCCGCGCGGGGGTAGAGATCCGACTTTCCAACGCCGTGCGCGCAGTGGAAAAGATCGAAGGCGGATTCTGCATGCGCAGTGTTTCGGGCGAGCATCGCGCCGCGTCCCTGGTGGTGGCCTGCGGCGGGCTTTCGATTCCCAAAATGGGCGCGACGGGTTTCGGCTACGATCTCGCCCGCCAATTCGGCCATAGCCTCATCCCCACTGAGGCGGGGCTGGTGCCTTTTACGCTCAGCGAAGCGCAACTCACGCCGTGGAAAGGCCTTTCCGGCATCGCGGTGGATGCGGTGGTGCGTACGGGCAAGCGTTGGTTCCGCGAGGGGATGCTGTTCACGCACCGGGGCCTCAGCGGCCCTTCAATGCTGCAGATTTCCTCTTATTGGCGCGCGGGCCAGCCCATCCGCGTCGATCTCGCGCCCGGGCAGGATGCGCAGATGCTGCTGCTGGAAGCGAAACAACACCAGCCCCGCCAGGAAATCGCCACCGCTTTGGGCGCGCTGATGCCGAAGCGCATGGCGCAGGCGGTGGCTGCGCGTTATCTGACACAGGAAAATATGCGGCTGGCGGATGCGCCGAACAAGCTGCTGGCGACAGTGGCGGCGGGCGTGAACGACTGGACTTTAATACCCGATGGGACTGAGGGCTACCGCACGGCGGAAGTCACGCGCGGCGGGGTGGATACGCGGGAATTGTCTTCTAAAACTATGGAAAGCACACTTGTGCCCGGCCTTTATTTCATCGGCGAGGTGGTGGATGTGACGGGGCATTTGGGCGGCTTCAATTTCCAATGGGCCTGGGCCTCGGGCTTTGCCGCCGGGCAATATGCTTAGCGCTTGCCAAGCGGCGGATGAAGCCTACATCTTCTTTATCGACCATCATACTAGGCCCGCCATGAGCAAAGCTTTCACCAAGGAAACCGACACCGACGACGACGAAGAACTCGACGAGGCCGAGGCGCTTCCGGCGAGCGTGAAGAATTACATGACGCCGGGCGGCTTCGCCGCGCTGCAGGAAGAGTTGCGCACATTACAACGCTTGGAGCGGCCCAAGGTGGTGGAAGTGGTGGCCTGGGCGGCAAGCAACGGCGACCGCTCGGAAAACGGAGATTATCTGTATGGCAAGAAACGCCTGCGCGAGATCGACCGGCGGTTGCGTTATCTCATCAAGCGGCTGGACAGCGCCGAGGTGGTGGATCCCGCCCGCCAGCAGGGGCTGGAACAGGTGTTTTTCGGAGCTACAGTGACCTATGCGCGCGAGGATGGCAGCGAGCATCGCGTGACTTTGGTGGGGGTGGATGAGGCGGATTTGGAGCAAGGCAAGGTGAGCTGGATTTCCCCCATCGCCAAAGCCTTGCTGAAAAGCCGCGAAGGCGACCAGATCGAATTCCGCACGCCGGGCGGGGTGGAGAGTATCGAGGTGGTGGAGATTACTTACGGGAAGTAATTTGTCATTCCCCGAATTTTGCTCTGCAAAATTATAGGGGGCGCCCCGCCAGGGGAATCCACACCCGTCCTATCCTCGTCAGCACTCCGCACTTGATGCGGAGTGCTGACGAGGTGCCGGAACAGCACTCCGCATCAAGTGCGGAGTGTGCGAGGAATGCGGAGTGTACGAGAAAAAAGGCGAAGCGGCATAGATTCCCCTAACGGTATGGATTCCCCTATAATTTGCTGCGCAAATTCGGGGAATGACGAGGTTAGGCGAAGATGCTCGCGATGCCTTCGGCGTCCAGCAAGCGGAACTGGCCGGGAGGAAGATCGGTGGGCAGCATCAGGCCGCCGATCTGGTCGCGGTGCAAGACTTCCACATGGTTGCCCAGCGCCGCGAACATGCGGCGGACTTGATGATAGCGGCCTTCATGCAGCACCACAGCCACTTGGGTGGGGCTGTGCGTTTCCATTTCCACCGGCAGTAGCGGCTTCTCCTCGCCTTCCAGCATCAGCGCGCCCGAGGCCAGTATTTCCGCCTCATCGCCCTGCAACGGACGGGCCAGCGTCACCTGATAGCGCTTTGCCACCTTGGATTTCGGGCTGATGATGCGGTGGAGCAGTGCGCCGTCATCCGTCATCAGCAACAGGCCGGAGGTTTCCTTGTCGAGCCTTCCCACCGTGGAGATGACCGGATCGCGCGCGCGCCAGCGGGCGGGCAGGATGTTATAGACCAGCGGCCCGGCTTCCTTGTGCGAGCAGGTCACGCCCAGCGGTTTGTGCAGCATGAGGATGAGGCCGGGCAGCGGGTCAAGCGGTTCGCCCTGCACCTGCATGCGCTGCGGCAGATCCGCCGAAAGCGCGATGCGTTCGTCCGCCTTTTTCCACGGCGCGCCGTCCAGCGTGATGGCGCCGGATTTGGCGAGCATCTGAATCTCGCGCCGCGAGCCGTAGCCCATATTGGCAAGCAAGCGGTCGAGCCGTGCGTTGTTGCTCATCGGCGGGCCTCGAAAATTTTGAATCCGTTTTCCTCGGCGCGCAATTCCACCGCTTCGAAATGTTCGCGCAGCACGGCTTCATACGGCAGATGGCGGTTGGCAGTGAGCCAGCAGATGCCGCCGGGGCGCAGGGATGCGGCGGCGCGTTCGATGAAAAGCTGACCGAGCGCACGGTCTTCCGCGCCCTGATCGTGAAACGGCGGGTTCATCACCACGAAATCAAGATCGCGCGGCAGCAGCGCATAGCGGATGTCGGCCCATAGGAAATGCGCGCGCGGGTCGGTCACGTTCAAGCGCGACGCTTCCACCGCGCGGCGGTCGAGGTCGATCAGGGTCAGTTTTTCCACCGCTTCGGAAGCCAGCACAGCCTTCGCCAGCAGCCCTGCTCCGCAGCCGAAATCCGCGCCCTCTCCCGCCAGCATGGGCAGATGTGCCAAGAGCAACGCGGTGCCCGGATCGATTCGGTCCCAGCTGAACATGCCGGGCTGCGCCCATAATCCTGTGGCCTCTGTGCGCTGCATCGCGCCTTCGGCCAAGGCTTGCTCGATGCCAAGCATTTCCGCAGGGCGGTGGGTGCGGAGGATACGGTGGTGCTTGCGCGATTCCTCATCCACCTTGCAACCGAAGGCGGCGAGCTCCTTGGCCAATCGCGCACCGCCCTTATCCTTCGGCGCGAGCGCGGTGAGCTTGCCGCCGGGGACCAATGCATGCAGGCCTGCGGCCAGTACACAGCGCCGTTCGCGCGTATTGGGCGGGGCGAGGATGGTAAGCGCGGCGAGGTTCTGCGCCGTCTCCAGCGCTTTTGCGCCCGGCGTAAGCGGGGAATATTGCACGGTGCCTGCGGCCAAAGGCGCGAGCTCGTGCGGCGGCGCGCCATAGACACCGGATGGATGGGACGTGTCGTTCATGCCCCGCATAAAGCAGAAAATGCGGGGTATGCAAAGCCGGGCGCTACTTTTTCAGCAGATTCGCTTCGAAATACGCCGCCAGATCCTGCGCGATGCGCTCGGCGCCCAGGGCGTTCGGGTGCAGGCTGTCCGCCTGCATCAGGTCGTTGTGCCCGTAGGTTTTCTCGAGCAGGAAAGGATAGAGCGGCACTTTGTATTGCGCGGCAAGTTCGGGATAGATGCGGTTGAACTCCGCCACATAAGGCGCGCCCAGGGTGGGGGATGCCTGCACGGCGGAAAAGATCACACGCACCTTGGCGGCGCGCAGGGTCTCGAGCATCGCGGCCAGATTTTCGCGAGTGAGGCTGGGAGGAAGGCCGCGCAGCATGTCGTTCGCGCCCAGCGCCAGCAACACCGCGTCCGGATGGTGCTTCTTCAGCGCGAATGCCAGCCGCGCGCGCCCGGCAGCGCTGGTATCGCCCGAAACGCCCGCATTGAATATGGAGACCTGATATCCCTTCTGCGCTAGCATGCTCTCCAGCCGCACCGAGACCACCTCCGCACCACCCAGACCGTAACCCGCAACGATGCTGTCGCCGAACAGCATGATGTTGCGCACGGGGGCTGGCTGGGCGGAAGCCGGGAGCGACCATGCGCAGAACGCCAAGAGAAAAAGACCGAAGGAACGGATGATGGACGACACGATGATCTCGCTGACGGATGTGACACTGACCTTGACCGGGCCGGAACGCGCGGTGCCCATTCTATATAAGGTCGATCTCGCCGTGCAAAAGGGGGAAGCGGTCAGTATCGTCGGGCCCAGTGGTTCGGGCAAGACCTCGCTGCTGATGCTGATGGCGGGCGTGCAACAGACCACCAGCGGTACGGTGCGCATCGCGGGGGAGGATATCACGCATTATTCCGAAGATCGGCTGGCGGCGTTTCGCCGGGGCCGGGTGGGCGTGGTGTTTCAGAATTTCCAACTCATCCCCACCATGAGCGCGCTGGAGAATGTGCGCATTGCACTTGAATTCGCCGGGGCCGCGGATGCGGAGACGCGGGCGCGCGAGGCGTTGGGCCAGGTGGGCCTGGGCGACCGTTTGGGGCATTACCCCGATCAGCTTTCCGGCGGCGAACAGCAGCGCGTGGCGCTGGCCCGCGCCTTCGCCCCCCGCCCTGCCTTGCTGCTGGCGGACGAGCCGACCGGGAATCTGGATAGCGAAACGGGCGAGCAGATCATGGCGCTGCTCTTCGGCCTGTGCGCCGAATATGCGGCAACTTTGGTGCTGATTACGCATGATACGCAGCTGGCCGCACGCACGCAGCGCCAATACGCGATGAAGGACGGGCATCTGCATGCAAACTAGTCTGCCGCTGCGTCTCTCCTTCAACGAGCTGCGCCATGGCTGGCGGCATTTCTCGGTGTTTCTGGCCTGCCTGATGCTGGGCGTGATGGTGATGGGGCTGGTGGGCATGATGTCCGCCGCCGTGCAGCATGCGCTGGAACGCGAAAAGCACAGCCTGCTGGGCGGCGATATCGAGGTGCTCGCGGGCAATCAGGCGATTGATTCGGCGCAGTTGAAAGAATTGAAGGCCTACGGCATGGTTTCCCACATCGCGACCCTGCGCTCCATGCTGCAATTCGGCGATCTGCCTACGCTCGTGGAAATCAAGGCGGTGGATGCGAATTATCCGGTGCTGGGAAAAATACAGCTTCAGGAAAATATGGCCCCCGAGGCCGCGTTGGCCGGGGACGGTGTGGTGGTGGATGCGGCGCTGCTCGCGCAGCTCGGCGCGAAGCTGGGCGACACGGTCAGTATCGGCAGCAAGCAACTGGTGCTGCGCGCTACCCTGAAGCGCGAGCCGGACCGCGCGGTGCAGCTGCTCAATTTCGGGCCGCGGGTGATGATGCGGTATGAGACGCTGGAATCCACCGGCCTCGTCACCCCCACCAGTTTGATGAAGCAGCGCTACCGCATCAAGCTCGCCACCCCCGAACATGCGCGTGCGGTGGCGGACGAAATCTTATCGCATCATCAAATCGAAGGCTGGGGTGTGGTGACGGAGGCGGACGGCAATTCGCTGCTGCGGCGCTTCTTCGACCAGCTCACCGCCTTTCTTTCGCTGGCGGGGCTGGCCACTTTTCTGATTGCGGGCATCGGTATCGGCAGTTCGGTGCGGGCGTATCTGCAGAAGAAAACGCGCAGCATCGCCACCTTGAAAATATTCGGCGCCAGCCGCGCGCATCTGTTGTTCACCTACGGATTGGTGCTGGGGCTGCTGGCATTGGCGGGCAGTATTGTGGGTGTGGCGGTGGCGGGTATCGGCGCGTATTTCCTGCTTCCGTTGCTCAGCCAATGGCTGCCGGTGGCGCGGGAGGGCTCGGTGTTTATCGATCAGGGGCTGATCGCGGTGTGGTATGGGTTGCTCATTACCTATCTCTTCTCCCTACCCGCTTTGCTGGGCATGCTGCAGGTTCGGCCCGCCTTGCTTTTCCGCAGCCGCAGCGCGCCTTTGCCCGCGCATCGTTCCTGGTGGCTGGCGGGGGTTTCGCTGGTGCTGATGGGCGCGATCGTCGGCACGCTGCTGGTCACGGTGCATGACCGGAATTTCATCGGCGGGGCGTTGGGCCTGGTGCTGCTGGCGTTTCTGCTGTTCTCCGCCTGCGCCTGGCTGGCGAAGGCGGTGGCGCGGCGCATGCATTCCAGCCGCCCCTGGCTGCGTTTGGCGCTGGGCAATATTCACCGCCCCGGTGCGACCACGGGCACCATCATCTTCGCGCTCGGCATCAGCCTCAGCCTGCTCATTGCGCTCACGCTGACGGAGGCGAATTTCCAGGCGCGGGTGAGCAAGATCGCGAAAGAAAAAGCGCCCACGCTTTTCATGATCGACATCCAGCCCTTCGAGAAAGAAGCTGTGCGCGCGGAGCTGGAAGCCTCTGCCGGGGCGGGAAACGTGGCGATGCAGCCCATGCTGCGCGCCCGCATCGCGGCACTGCATGGCGTGCCGGTGCGCGAGCATAACGTGAAGCCCGAAGCGCACTGGGCCGTGCGCAGCGACCGGGGCCTGACCTACGCCGCCGCCCTGCCCGCCAACGCCGTGCTGGCGGAAGGCGCGTGGTGGCCGGCGGATTACCGCGGCCCGGCGCTGGTCTCGGTCGATCAACGCTTTCTCGACGGGTTGGGCGTGAAGGTGGGCGATCATATGACGCTGGAAGTACAGGGCGAGAAGATCGAAGCCAAAATCGCCAATGCCCGCCGCATCGATTACACGACCTTCCAGATCAATTTCTCGATGATCCTTTCGCCGGGCATTCTGGAAGAATATCCGCAGACATGGCTGGCCACCGTTTTCCAGCCGGACGAGGAAAAGGAAAAAGCCCTGCTGCGCCAGCTTTCGCGCGGCCATCCCGGCATGACCATCATCCGCACCTCGGAAGCGGTGGCGCTGGTGCGGGAGGTGACTAGCGTGCTCTCGCTCGTGCTGCGCGCCACGGTGCTGGTAAGCCTGCTTGCCGGGCTGATGGTGCTGGCGAGCACGCTGGGCGCGGCGATGGAGGAGCGCAAGCAGGAGACCGCCATCCTCAAGATTCTCGGGGCCACGCGGCGCGATCTGCTCAAAACGCTGAGCGCGGAATGGGTGCTTCTCGCGCTGATTACCTCCGCGCTTTCGGCGGGCTTGGGCATTCTGGGCGCGTGGTTGTTTCTGCAGCGCTTTCCCGGCAGCGATTTTTCGCCCATGCCGGGGCTGCTTCTGGGCATGACCTTGCTGTGCTGCGCAGTGCTGTGGCTCACGGGCTATGCTTCCAACCGCCGCCTCTTCGCCATCCGCCCCGCCCGGCTGCTGCGCGGAGAATAACTAGCCCAGCATCTCGCGCAAAGCGGGGCCGAGTGTGGGATGGCGGAAGGTGAAGCCGTGGCGCTGGGCGACGCCTGGGCTGACATGCTGCCCGGAAAGCAACAATTCCTGTCCCATCTGCCCGAAGAGCAGGCGCACGACGAAACCGGGCAAAGGCGCAAGGCTCGGGCGGCAGAGCGCCTTGCCGATACGACGCGCCAGCAGGTTTTGCGTGACGGGTTCGGGGGCGACACCGTTGACGATGCCGTCGTAGCGGCTGTCCTGCAGGATGGTGAGGATGAGGCTGAGCAGATCTTCGCGGTGGATCCAGGAGAATATCTGGCGACCGCTGCCCACCTTGCCGCCCACGCCGAACTCGAACGGGAACAGCATTTGTGCCAAGGCCCCGCCCTCCGTTTCCAGCACGATGCCCGTGCGCAGAATGCACAGACGCATGCCCGGCACTTCCAGCCCCGCCACATCCGCCTCATGCGCCAGGCACACCTGCTGGGCGAAGCTTTCGTCCGGCACCGAAAGGCTGGCCTCGTCGAACCGCGCCGCCTCGCTTAGGCCGTACGCGCCGATGGCGGAGCCGTGCAGGAACAGCTGGGGTTTGACGCGCGCGCGGGCGATATAGTCGAGCAGGCCTTGGGTCACGCCATGACGGCTGCTTTGGATGCGGACGCGGGCCGCGTCCGTCCAGCGCTGGCTGACGGGTTCGCCCGCGAGGTTGATGATGCTGTCGAAAGCGTCTTCCGCGCCCAGCCGTTCCAGCGCATCGATCAGCGTTACTCTGCCTTGGAACATTTTTCCTGCCTTGGCGAAGTCGCGGGCGAGGATGGTGAGCTGATGGCCTTGGGCGATGAGCGAGCGGCACAAGGGTTGACCGATAAAACCGGTGCCGCCGGTGATGAGGATGCGCTGGGGCGCGAGGATTGGAAGCGCGGGCGCGGCGGCGCGGCGCGCTTGGATGCGCTTCAAGCGGCGGCTGGCCATGAGATCGCGCAGGCTCCATAGCATAAGCCCGGCGGCATAGAGCGCCATCACCCAGGAAAGCCAGCCGTGGGAGACGCGCGCGAAGCCGCTGGGCAGCACGGCCCATTGCAGCCAGTGCGGGAAAAACAGCGTGATGATCGCGCCGTAATTGAGCGCGAGGATGGTGTGGGTCACGCGTTCGGTGGCGGGCAAAGCGCGGGTGCGGTCTTCCTCGATGAAATCCCACAGCGTGATGAACACTTCGACCAGCAGCATGATGGCGAAAATCCATGCGAAAATTCCGCGCCATTCCACCCAGCCCAGCGAAAGAAAGACCAGGATGTAGAAGAAATTGCGCACGCCATGCAGCATCAGTTCCCGCCCGGCGGTGGCGCGCCAGGGCAGCCGCTCGGTGAGTTCGTGATGATAAAGCGTATCGAACGCGCCGAGCAGACCTTGGATCGCCAATATCCATAAAAGAACATTCATCGCGGGACCTCAGAAAAAATACCGGTTTGGTAGAAGGTTTCGCCCAGCAGGGAATGCCGCATCGAAACAGTGAAACGGAAAGTCCCCTCCCCCATATCCTGATGCACCACATGCGTGGTTCCGGGCGTGATGAGGTGCGGCAAAGGCAGACGCAGGGCGCCGATCTGGAAGAAATAGCGGTCGCTGCGGAAATGCAAAGCGCCCCCTTCCGCACTGAGACGCAGACGCATACGGAACCCGCCGCCGACGCATTCGAACATCTCGCCCGCTGCGTTCTGTTGCTTGTTCGAAACCAAGCTTATGGCTGCATGCGCAGGAAAATGATAGGTGCGCCGCCAATAAATGCCGGGACGGCCCGCATACGCACTCAGATGCACTTGTATGGGCAGGTTTTCACCTTGCTGCGGCAGCAACGGGTTGCCCACGGGGCGAGTGAGGAAGGCGAACAGGCGGCCCGCGCGCGAACAACGGATCGCCTCCATCGTTCCTTCATAGGATTTGTACTCTCCCGCCGCCGGATCGCGCACGAAGCGGGCTTGCACATTCGGGTGCAGATCGCTCCAGTGCGTGCCCAACTGATCACGAATGGCGCTGTGGCCCTCGGTATGCGCCATGGGTAGATGCAGATTGGCGATGGGGGGTTTGCCGCGCAGACGCAAAAGCATGCTGCGCATGGCCTGAGCCCAGGGATAGAACAGGCGGGTACGTCGCGGGCTGTCGAAGGCGCATCGGTAAAGCAGGGTGAAAAGCGACGGGCGCGTGCAGTACGGCATCAGTGCATGCATTGCTGCGCCGCCGCTGAGCAATTGTCCGTTGAGCTTCACCACCAACCCATGATCGAGGTTGAGCCCTGCCGCGCTGGCTTGTGCGAGCAGATCGCTTTCGGCGCGCGCATCGAGCAATTGCACGGCGTTGCCGGTGATATCGCGTTTCAAACGTCCGCCACTGAATACGCAGATCGGGCAGTCCCCGTCATACAATACTTCGATGGCTTGGGGTTGGGCGGGGTTAGCTGCAGCTTCGGTGGCTTTCATGAGAGGCCCTCTTGATTTATGGTGCGAATGCTTTATATTTAGCGAAATGCCTAATTAACGAATATCATATTGTTTGGTAATTAGTCAATCAACTAAATAGAAGATACGCTCGGGAGATACGCATCATGGATGTCGATAAGGTTTTCTCCGCGCTGGCCTCGGCGCATCGCCGCAAGATACTTGCCTATCTCTCGCATGCCAGCCTGACCGCGGGCGAGATCGCGGAACGGTTTGAAATGAGCAAGCCTTCACTCTCCAAGCATTTGGAAATCCTTTCCAATGCCGGGTTGATTCTTGGCGAGAAGCGCGGGCAATATGTGCATTACAGCCTGATCCCCAGCCATTTCGCCAATACGCTGAACGGCTATCTACAGGAAGTTTGCCCTGTCAGCCGACCATTGAAGCGCGAAAGTGCCAAATTGTCTAAAATCAAGGCTGAGCTGCCCGCCTAGAGCGAATCCTCGATCGGCAGCAGGGAATAGAGTTCGGCCTTGGTGCGCCGCCACAGGCTGGCTTCGGGTTCGTGGCGGAAGGTTACGCCGCCGCCATCCGCCCACTCTGTATGGTGGCGGCCAGTTCGGTGTTCAATTGCTGCGAGCGCGGATCCATGTTGAACGAACCGATGACGATATCGCGCCGGTCGATGACATAGACTTTGCTGTGCAAGGTGACAGGGCGCGTTTTGCCGCTGGCGCGCAGGCGACCCACCGGTTTCAATTCATGCAGTTCCACGCCCTGCGCCAGCAACGCTTCGCGGTATCCCCGGTAATGCGCGTGGACGGAAACCACATCCGTCGAGGCGAGCGAATTGGTAAGGATGCGCACGGCCACCCCGCGCTTGCGTAGATCCGCAATCCATTCCATCCCCGCTTCGCGTGGGACAAAATAGGGACTCACCAACAACAATTCCGAATTTGCTCGCGTGCTGAGAGAGACGATGCGGCGACCGGGTGCGCTGCCGCTTTTCTCCTCGGGCCGATCGATTTTCTCCGGCGCGTCTGCCGCAAGTTCCGCCTTTGCCCAGATCAAAGCCACATTGCCAGAAGCGATTTGCGCAGGCAGGGGTATCAATCGCCGCAATTCGCCCATGCGTTTTTCTTCGTCCCAGAAAGTCTCAAGATCGGCGCGCAGATTGTGCAACTCTTCTTTTTTCAGCGACGGTGGATTGAGCACGCTGATGGGATAGGCGCGTTCGCTGTTCCAGTAGCGGTCGAAGCTGCGAGAAATGTCACCCGCCAATGGGCCGACGGTGAAAACATCCAGATCGCGGAAAGTGAAGGCATCCGCCATACCGAAATATTCATCCCCCAGATTGCGGCCACCGATGATGGCCACTGCATTGTCGGCGATGAAAGCCTTATTGTGCATACGACGCATGAGATGGTTCAGTTCGGTCGTCATCTCGCCCAGGCGTGAGAAGATCGACTGATCTTGCGTGGCAAAGGGGTTGAATACACGGATTTCCACCTTGGGATGACCATTCAGAACCAGCAGGGTGCGGTCTGCACCATCGAGATTCAGATCGTCCACCAAAACGCGCACACGCACGCCGCGGTCGGCGGCCTTGATCAGAGATTCGAGCAGAAGCTTGCCGGTCTTATCCTTGTTGATGCTGTAATATTGTAGATCAACCGAACTTTGAGCGGCATCGATCATCGCGATGCGCATTAAAAATGCATCCTCCTCATTGGGCAGCAAGGCAAAACCCGACTGGTGGGGATGTCGATCGGCCAACCGATGCACGGCACGACCCATTGCGGTATGTGTGTTCAGGGCCAGAGCATGGCTTTCGTCACGCGGATAAGCGGTAGCCAAAGGATGCGCGGCACAAGCGCCCAAGAAGAAAATGACGGCCATCATAATGAAATGGCGAAATAAATCCGTCATACCTTTTCCACTTCTCACACTCCTTCAGGAAAGGCAGCATGGTTCGATTTTGTTCCAATCGAGCGACGCTTCCCGCGTCCGCCTACATCTTTTCTCTATGCGAATTCATATTGGAGTTAAGTAAAAATTTATTCAATCTTGATATGCTCCAAGCTTGTTCGAAAGGGTTTTCCATGGCTTATGCCTATCCTCCACACCGCACTGAAACCTACCTTCAGTTCGATCAGCACCAGCAGGCCGCGTTGCTTGCCGTGCAGGTGGCCGTAGCTGCGAAGGATACGAACCTTGAGCAATTGATGCGCCTGGTGGTGCAAAGTGCACGGGATGTGCTGCCTCAGGCAGACGGTTCGGTCATCGAAATGCGTGAAGGTGATACTTTGTGCTATCGCGCCGCCAGCGGCAGCATCGCCAATCATGTGGGCACACGCATTTCCATCACCGGAAGTTTGGCCGGGCAATGTTTACAGGAAAATACGACTTTGTATTGCCGCGACACGCTGACGGATGCCAGAGTGGACCGGGATGTTTGCGCACGGCTCGGCATACGTTCCATGCTGGTGCTGCCGATCCGCCACCGCGGCGAAGTGATCGGTGTATTTAAAATGTGCGCTTCCGAAGCCCATGCCTTCACGGAAAGCGATCAACTCGTTGCGCAATTCTTCGTGAATGCCATTGCCGCCGGCTTCGGTAGCGCCGCGGAAACCGCAGCCGTTCAAGCCTTGAAAGACAGCGAAGCCCGCTTCGATCGCGCGGTGCGCGGCAGCAGCGAGGGGATTTGGGATTGGGATCTGATCAATCGCCATATCTATTATTCCCCCCGCTTCAAAGCACTGCTGGGTTACGAAGACCACGAGATCGGGGATACGATCGAAGAATGGGCGACTCTGTTGCATCCGGATGATTATGCCGGGGTGATGCAGAAGGTCGAAAGCCATCTGGCGAAAGAAGCGCCCTACATTGCCGAATATCGTCTGCGCCAAAAATCCGGCGAATATGCATGGTTCGAAGCACGCGGTCAGGCGGAGTGGAATGCAAGCGGCATGGCCGTACGCATGTCGGGTTGCCTGCGTGACATCGCGGATCAGAAGCGCCTGGAAGGCATCAAGCAAGAATTCGTCTATACCGTCACCCATGAATTGCGCACGCCGCTTACCGCGCTTAAAGGCGCATTGGATTTGATGAACGTGCTTTACAAAGACCAGATTCCGCAAGCGGCGCATAACATGCTCGATCTGGCCATGCTCGGCAGCGTACGGCTGATGGATCTCATCAACGATCTGCTCGATATCGGTAAAATGGAGGCCGGTCAGATGGCTTACACGATGGAACCCGTGGAGCTGAGCGGCATTTTGCAGGAAACCATTCAAATCAATGCCCCCTACGGCGAAAAGCACGCCGTCACCTACATGCTGAATCATGCGGCGGAAGCCATGCATGTGCGCATCGATAAGGGGCGTTTCCATCAGGTGATGGCGAATCTTTTATCCAATGCCGCCAAATTCAGCCATTCGGGGGATGTGGTCGAGGTGCATACGCGGCGCGAGGCGGATCACTGCATCGTCAGTGTGCGCGATCATGGGCGCGGCATCGCACACGAATTCCAGCCGCGCATCTTTCAGAAATTCGCCCAGGGACAGAGCGGCCAGGGCACCGGGCTGGGCTTGAGCATCGCCAAGACCATTACCGAAGATATGCAAGGCAGCCTGTGGTTCGAATCCACCCCCGGCCAGGGCACCACGTTCCATATGAAATTGCCGATGGACCAATTACCCATCAGCCAAAGCGCGCACGCCTAGGCTGCACCCGCTTCGACCTTTTCTTCCAAAACCAGCCATTGCTCTTCGGCGGCGGCCAGCTCCTGCGCTTTGCGGGCGAGGGTTTTGGTGAGGTCGGTCAGGGTGTGGGCGTTGGTGGCGTTGGCCATGGCGGTTTCCAGCTCGTCGCGCTCATGCGTGAGTTGCGCCACTTTCTTTTCCAGCTTGGCGCGTTCCTTGTCGAACTCGTTGCCACCTTTGTTTTTCTTGCCCGCCTGCTTGGCCTCCGTGCGCTCCTTTTTGCGCTGGCGCATGATGAGGTTGCGGTAGGCCTCCACATCGTCCTCATACGGACGGCAGCCGCCCTCCGCCACCAGCCATAACCGGTCCGCCACGCATTCGACCAGATGTGGATCGTGGCTCACCAGGATTACCGCGCCTTTGTAATTGTTCAGCGCCTGGGTCAGGGCTTCGCGGGCTTCGATGTCCAGATGGTTGGTCGGTTCATCGAGCAGCAGCAGGTGCGGCGCGTCGTAGCTCATCACCGCCAGCAGCAGGCGCGCTTTCTCGCCGCCGGAAAGCTCGCCGATTTTGGTATCCGCCCGGTGGCGGTCGAAGCCGAAGGCGTCCAAAGCGGCGCGCACTTTCGGCTCGGGCTTGTCCTTCATCGTGTCGCGCATCATCTCGAAGGGCGTCTGGCGAATATCCAGTTCTTCGGTCTGGTGCTGGGCGAAATAGCCAATCTTCATTTTGCCGGATTGCTGCACTTGGCCTGCCAAAGGGGGAAGACGGCCGGAGAGCAGTTTCACCAAAGTCGATTTCCCGTTTCCGTTCGCGCCCAGCAGCGCGATCCGGTCATCCGCGTCGATGCGCAGATCGAGCTTTTTCAGGATGGGCGTGTGCGCCTCATAGCCCACATCCACCTTCTCCAGCAAAATCATGGGCGAGCGCAGTTCGGTGGGGTCGGGGAATTTAAAGGCGGCCACTCGGTCGGCGATCACCGCATCCACGATGTCCATTTTCTCGATCATCTTCAGGCGGCTTTGGGCCTGACGCGCTTTGCTGGCGGTGGCCTTGAAGCGATCGACGAAGGCCATCATATGCGCTTTCTGCGCCATCTGCTTTTCGTGCAGGGATTGCTGGTTGAGCATCTTCTCGGCGCGGCGGCGCTCGAACCAGTCGTAATTCCCCGTGTAGCTGGTGAGCTTCTTGTTCTCCAGATGCACGATATGGGTGACGGTTTTGTTCAGAATATCCCGGTCGTGGCTGATGACGAGCATGGTCTTGTCATACTTCATCATGTAATTTTCCAGCCACACCATCGCCTCGAAATCCAAGTGGTTGGTCGGCTCATCGAGCATCAGCAAGTCCGGCTCGCGGAAGAGCGCGGCGGCCAGTGCCACCCGCATGCGCCAGCCGCCGGAGAAAGTGCAGATGCCGCGGTTCTGCGCCGCATCGTCGAAGCCCAAACCCGCCAGGATGGTTTCCGCGCGCGAGGGGGCCTCGTAGGCGCCAATGGCCTCCAGGCGTTCGTAGATATAGCCGATGCGGTCGGGATCTTCGGCGGTTTCGGCCTCTTTCAGTAACGCCGCGCGTTCGGTATCGGCGGCCAGCACGATGTCGATGAGGGTGGTCTCGTCTTCCGGCAGATCCTGGCGCACCATGCCCACATTCATGCGGGCGATGATGTTGATCTCGCCTTCATCCGGCTGCAATTCTCCGGAAATCAGCTTGAACAACGTCGACTTCCCCGCCCCGTTCGGCCCGACCAGCCCCACGCGCTGCCCGGTGGAAATGTTCAGGCTGGTCTTCTCCAGCAGCGTGCGCCCGCCGATGCGGTAGGTGAGGTCGTTGATCGTGAGCATGAGACGCGCAAGCCGGAAAGAGGAAAAGTCCCCCTCTTTAACCGCCCGCGCCCGCGAAGGCTAGGATTTCTGCAGGGCAAGCGGCCTAAATGCTCTATTTCAGCGGAGGGACCGGCTCTGGTTTTGTGGCTTCGTGGATTTTTCCAGGCTCATTACTCCCACCGGAATCTCCGCTTCCAGCTGCGCGGCGCCCTTTTTGGGATGCTCGATGACCGGAAGCAGAAAGCTCAATGCCATGGCAAACGGCATGGGATAGGTATTGTCCAGGTGCTCCTTCAGCCTTTCCACATCGACGCATTCGGGAGAGAGCGTCTCACGCAATTGGGCGTAAGGCGCGCCCTGCAACAGGTCGAGCACCAGTCTGGCATCCGGGCCGGGATCGGCAAGCCCCGCCGCATCGAGCCCCATCGCGCTTAGATAACCGCCCAGATGGTGCCCATTGTCGTTATGCGCCCAATGTTCGCCTTGTTTATAAGTAACCGGCACTTTGGGGAGGTATAGATACAAATTGCGCCGCTGGCCGTGCTCATGCAAACCGGGACGAAGACCTTGGCGGCGCGCATCCAGCAAACGATTCTGCTCGAAAGATAATTGCAGCGGCATGCGCAACATGAGTGAATCGACCGCACTGAATACGTTCAAAGTGGGGAATCCGATTTTATCTTCCGGCAGTACGGTGGCGGCAGCGGGCTCCACGTCCATCGCCATCTGCATGCCCAGCGACAATGCGGGAATGCGGGCGGTAACACCTTGTGCATAGGCACGTGCGGCCTTGGGCGTGGTCGAAGCCGCGCGGGGCGGCAGTCCGTATGTTTCCGGGTGCGGTCCGGTGAGCGCATCGATCGTGGCATTCTGCACCAACCGGGTGAGGATGCAGCCCATGCTGTGTCCCACGATGCGCAATAGGACGGGCGGCAACTCTTCCAGCGTTTTCAACCGATGCGGCTGAACCGTCGTATCGACCAATCGCGGGGCGATGTAATGTTTGAAAATGTTCTTCGCTTCATCGTTCACCATTTTATGGCTCCAGATGAAGCGGCCGCACATCACGATGCGTTCGGCCAGATTCATGTCGTATTGATGATAAAGCACATCCGATTTCTCGAAACCCAACGCCTGCACCAGCGGCGCGATCTGCTCCATATCTTCGGTGGCCTGGGTGCGCGGGCCGGAATCCATGCTGGGCAAATAAAGGATCGGGGCGGCGGTATCGCGCTGCTTGTCGGGGCGGTTGTCCCAATGCGCGCCCGTGCTTTCCACCCAGCGCAGGGCATGTCCCATATCCGCGCGCACACCGTCCTGAATCTGTTTCGCCTCGCGTTCAGCCGCTTTGGTTTCGGTAAGCCGCAACCAGCTCAGATAATTCAACGATTGTGCCCCCGCCAGCGCGCGATCGATCAGGCGCGTTTCCAGCCCCAACGCCCTGGGCTGGCTCAATACATCGACGAAGCGCTCCAGCTCGTCCAGCCAGACTTTCATCTCGTCGTAGGGATCGGGCATCATGCTGCCGGGTTTCGCATGCTGAAAGCGCCGATAGCGCCCCTCATACTGGCCGCGCACGCGCTCGCACAGATCGCGCAGCCCACGCGAATCGGGGATGCGGTGATAGGCATCGCGCATGCGATCCGCCACCACATCCGGGTGCTCGTCCCTTAATCGATGGGGATATTCATATTCGAGATCGAAGGTCGGGTCGTAGGGATCCATGAAAGGTCCGGTATGGCAAAATATGAAGTGACGTTAGTGAAACAACCGCCATCCGACACATGAAGCTTTGATGACCATGCAGGCTTGCGGCAGGATACGCATATTTCCTCGGCCATCTGCTCGGGGCAATCTGTTCGGAGCACAAGTGGCCTTAGGGGCCAATCCGCTCAGGACAGGCCGAAACCATGCGCCGGGGCGGCGGTCGTCTTTCTTGTGTGCGGGCCGAGCATTTCCGCCTGTGCCGCCTTGCGGATATCTTCGGCTATTTCTTTGGCCGGGCGGTCGATGAAGCGCAGGCCGGGTTGCCGCGCGAGATAGGTGGCGGCGCGTTCCGCCAGCATTTCCAAGCGTTCGGGTGGCTGCTGGGCCAGCGTATGCGCGGCGGCCTGAATGATCTTTGCCTGGCCTGCCGTGTGTTGCACGGGCGTGCCTGCCTGCTTTTTGGAATCCGCCCCGGTCAGCCAGTCCCCCAGAAGAAAACTCGCCATCGCCGTCAATGACAACGCGGACATGCGAAACTGCCAGGGACGGTAGGGGTTGGCTGCGTCCATGCTTTTGGCCGCTTTATATTCGCCCCATGCTTCTTTCCCCTCCAACGCATCCGCGCCCATGAACAGGAAGCGGACGTAATTCAGCGGCCGTTCCTGAATCTTCGCGACCAGCCCGCTTTTGCCTTCGGCCGCCAGTTGGGCGGGGGTTCGTTCGGGGATGAGGATGCTGGCCAGCACCCCCGCCACCGTCAGCGCGGCGAAGCCGATATTGGCGTCGCCCGATTCTTTGTTTCCCTGCCGGCGGCGCAGCACGCCACTGACCGCCATACCGGTGCTGACCAGGCCGGTATAGGCATTCACGCATTCGATCGGATGGTCGAAGATGAAATCTTCTATTTTCTGAAACCAGCCGCGCTGTGTATGCGCATCGGCATGCTTGAGCATGGCCGCATCCAGCGGCACACCTTCGGATTGCAGATAGGCGGCGAGCTTTTCCTCCAGCTTCGTCTGCTGGCGCTCGACCGGCTGATGGCCCCAATGCGCCAGCGCCAGACCGCCCAAGCCCAGCCCCACATTCGACGCGGCGCGCCACGCGCCCGCCTGACGGGTGCGTGGGTCGTCGCCATACTGATGGGCGATCAGTCCGTTGGCGATCAGCGCGAGATTGCCGACCACGAAACCGATGCCGCCCCATTGGCGCTTATCCATGGGTGTCACTCATGCCGCCAGTATAACCATCGTTCGGTTACGGAATCGTGACGATCCGAAACAATGCCATACCCGCTACTTTTCGATCTGCAGTTCCCGCGCCTGATTGTTCACGTAGCGCACAAGTTCGTATTCGAAGGGCGAGCCGGTGGCGTAATAGCGGAAGTTGGCGTTGGCGCGGGCGTCGATGGTGCGGGCGCCGTAGATGACGGCATCGTAGGTCGCGGTGTTTTCGATGTCATTGGGCACGGCGAGGGAGAGCATCACCCCGTCCGTGATCCGTCCTGCGAAATCGCGCAGATTCGACGGGCCGAGTACCGGCACGACCAGATACGGGCCGGGACCTACCCCCCAGACGCCCAAGGTCTGGCCGAAATCTTCCGGCTGGCGCTCCAGCCCCAGTTTGGTGGCGACGTCGATGGTGCCGAGCAGACCGGCGGTGGTATTCACGGCAAACCGCCACAGCGTTGTGGCCGCCTTGCTTCCGCTGCCCTGAAGGGCGGCGTTGGTGAAGTTTCCGAATTCGCCGATATTGGCGAAAAAGTTGGCCACGCCCGTCTGCACTATTTCGGGAGCGATGTTCTTGTAGGTATCGACCACGGGCAGGAAAACGTATTCGTCGAAGCCCGCATTGAATTTATAGAGCTGTTTGTTGGTGGATTCGATGGGATCGTAGACTGCGAATTGCTGGCGCGCATATTGCTTTTCACCCTGACTGGTAAACTGGCGGCGTGGCGGCACGTCCTTTTCCGCCGGGGTGGATTGGCAGGCGGAAAGCAGGCACGCGGCCGCGAGGGCAAGGAACTGGGGCAGCATTCTCATCGGCCTGCTCCCCCGCGCATGAAGTCGGCGATGGCGCGGGCGACCGCCGGATGGGCCAGATTGCCCATATGCCCCCCGCTGGCAAAAATGCGCGCGCGGGTGCCGAACAGGGCGGCCAGTGTCTGGGCATCCCCCTGCCCCAGGATCGGATCGTCCGCATTCGTGACCAGGCCGATGTTGGGATTGGCGGTGATGAAGGCGCCGAGCGATTCGAGGTTGCCCTCGGCCAGCAGATCCCGCTTCGATAGGCCGGGGTTGGCGGCCAGATAATGATCGCTGTAGATATCCTTGAAATAATCCGTGAAGCTGGTGCGCAGCGCCAGGCTCAGCGTGTCGTTCAAGGGCGTGCCGGTGGTGAAAGTACGGTTTTTCGGGAAGAGATAGCCCGTGTGGCCCATGATGTCCGCCGTGGTGATCATGTTGGCGGCGGCGAAACGGAAACTGAGGCCGATGGTGGTGGCCAGTTCGTCGTCGCTCGGGCGGAAGGCCTGATAGGCGTCCAACAGCAGATGGCGGTTGCTGAAATCCAAAGCATCCCCACCCGTATTCATGGAAGAGAGCCGCGCCAGCGCTTCGTCGATAAATGCATCCAGCCCGTTGATGCCATTGGGCAGACCGCGATAGATCATGCGATCGATCCGGTCCATCGATTCGGCCAGATGCAGCGGTGGGTTGACAAGCAGCACGCGGCTGAAATTGACGCGGTGCTCCTGCGCGTCGAGACGGGCAGTATAGGCCGCATCCATCGCACCCAGGCTGTAGCCGCTCAAGGCATGGCCGGTGATGCCAACCTCCTTCGCCAATGCCGTGTCGATCATCCCGATGACGCGAAGCATGTCCGCCGCCCCCTGTGTTGGGCGGCCCGGCGTGTAGGTGGCGCTGGCGCTGACGATGAAGTTCGGGTGCGTGGGCGATGGAAGCACGACCACATGATAGCCGCAGAGATAGAAAATGTCGGTGAGCAGGCGCATATTGCCCGCGCGCCAATCTGCCCCAGTACCTGCGATAACATAGACCACCGGGGCGGGTTTGGGCTGAAGGAGCACGCCGTAGCGCAGACGTTTCTGATACCAGAAGCCTTCCGGCACCGCACGGTCGGGGAAGACGCTCAGCTGGCGTTCTTCGGTCGGCGGCACCTCGGCCTTGAAACGCATCTCTGCGGGCACGGTGATGATGGTGGCGGCGTAGGGGTTGGCAATCGGGTAATCATAGGCGGGCTCCGCGCCCTGCAGCCAGACGGGGGCTTCGGATTTGGCAGCGGGTGCGCAGGCGGCGGCCAGCAGCAACAGCGCACAGCATGCCAGTCCACGCAGCGCCGCGCGGCTGAAACCAGACTTGTTCAGGTTTTGATTCATCGACTTCCTGTGCTCCCCATCGGCGCGCAATGAATAGGGGCGGGCATGAAAAGTCCGTATGGAATGTGTTTTCGGTGATTTATTCTTTCCGCGCACACCACCGTCATTGCCGCGAAGGCAGGAATCTTCGCGATCCGCGCATGCCACACCCGACGAAGGCATCCGTCCATGCACCGAATGTCGGGTAAAGATTCCCGTCTTCGCGGAAATGACATGGATCTACGCATCGCAAACAAAAACGCGCCCCGGTTGCCCGGGGCGCGTTTGTTGGCCACCACCGAAGCGGCGGCCTCGCCGAAACTAGGCGGCTTTCTTTTTGCCTTTGGTCTTGTTGACTTGGTCCTTGAGGGCCTTGCCGGGACGGAATTTCGGCTGCTTGGAAGCGGCGATCTTGATGACCGCGCCGGTGCGGGGGTTGCGGCCTTCGGTGGCCTTGCGGGAAACAACCGCAAAGGTACCGAAACCAACGATGCGGACTTCTTCGCCTGCGGTCATGGATTCAGCAATCGCTTCGATGAAAGCGTCCAGGGCCTCAGCGGCCTTGGCGCGGGTCAGATCGGTCTTTTCGGAAATGGACGAAACCAGTTCACTCTTGTTCATGGGAGGACTCCGTAACAAACTTGTTGAAGATGTGCAGAGGCGCCGGAAGGCGCACTCAGACTCGCTTTGCTGCGACGGACAAATCAAAAACACGTTACACGCGGCCTGTAAACAGGTTTCTGCAAGTTATGCACAGAAAAAACGGCGGATTTGCGCGCTTTTTTGCTTTTCTAAAAGAGAAAAAGAGGATTGACAGAATCAAGTTTCATGGGATCAAGACATGATCTTGCATACCATATAAAAAACAAGAAAAAATGAGAGGTGAAGTTCTTCCAATAAATTTCCCAGCAAAAAAAAATGAGTAATAGAGCGATATTCACGACATGTCCTACTCTCATTTTTTAAAAAGTTTAAGCCAGAAAAATCTTAAAATAAATATTGTACCGACATGCGTAGAACAAAATTTTTCCCGCATATTTCCTCAGAAGCAAGGAAATCAGCCAGATTTGCGGCGATCTTTGCGCCACGAAAAAATAAATACCATTACGATTTCGGCGATGAACAACCCTCGCGCCTGAGGAATAACTAGGCGTAGAAACGCGGTATGTCATTCAAGAAATGCATATGAAAAAAAGCGGGCGCTTTCGCAACCCGCCTTTCTGGTACAGCCATGCTTGTCGAATCAATGCGTCAGCGTGCCTTCTTCGCCGTCATGGCCGCGGTTGGGGCGGGGCAGCAGGGCCTTCTCCATTTCCGGCGTCCATTCCACCGGCACCAGCGGGCGGGCCAGGGCAAGCTTCAGCACTTCGTTCACGCTGCTGACCGGAATGATCTTCAGGGCCTCTTTCACATTGGCCGGAATCTCTTCCAGATCCTTCTCGTTCTCCATCGGAATCAACACCGTCTCGATGCCGCCGCGCAGCGCCGCCAGCAGTTTTTCCTTCAAGCCCCCGATGGGCAGCACGCGGCCGCGCAACGTCACCTCCCCCGTCATCGCCACGCTTTTCAGCACGGGAATGCCGGTCATCACCGAAACGATGGTGGTGGCCATGGCGATGCCGGCGGAAGGGCCGTCCTTCGGGGTTGCCCCTTCCGGCACGTGGATATGCACGTCCTTCTGGTGGAACAGCGGCGGCAGGATGCCGTAATCCGCGGCGCGGGATCGCACGTAGGAGAAAGCGGCCTGCGCCGATTCCTGCATCACGTCGCCCAGCTTGCCGGTGATGGTCACCTTGCCTTTGCCATGCACCATCACGGATTCGATCTGCAGCAGGTCGCCGCCCACTTCAGTGTAGGCGAGGCCCGTGGTAGCCCCAATCTGATCTTCGAGGTCGGCCATGCCGTAATCGTACTTCTTCACCCCGAGATATTTTCCGGTGTTTTCATTGGTGAAAATGATTTTGCCGTCGTTCTTCTCCAGCAAAATATCCTTCACCGATTTACGCGCGAGGTTGGCGATTTCGCGCTCGAGATTCCGCACCCCGGCTTCGCGGGTGTAGTAGCGAATGATGTCGCGCACAGCGCTGTCCTCGATCGCCACTTCGCCCTCTTTCAAACCATGATCCTTGATCTGTTTGGGGATCAGATGCTGGCGGGCAATGGCGATCTTCTCGTCTTCCGTGTAGCCGGACAGGCGAATGACTTCCATGCGGTCCAGCAGCGGGCGCGGCATGTTGAAGCTGTTCGCCGTGGTCAGGAAGAGCACGTTGGAAAGATCGTAATCCACTTCCAGGTAATGGTCGTTGAAGCTGTGGTTCTGCTCCGGGTCCAGCACCTCGAGCAGCGCGCTCGCGGGGTCGCCCCGGAAATCGTTGCCCATCTTGTCGATCTCGTCGAGCAGGATCAGCGGATTGGAGGTCTTCGCCTTTTTCATGGCCTGAATGATCTTGCCGGGCATGGAGCCGATATAGGTGCGGCGATGCCCGCGAATCTCGGCCTCGTCCCGCACGCCGCCCAAGGCGATGCGAATGAATTGGCGATTGGTCGCGCGCGCGATGCTTTTGGCCAGGCTGGTCTTGCCCACGCCGGGAGGGCCGACGAGGCAGAGGATCGGGCCTTTGATTTTCTTGGTACGGCTTTGCACGGCGAGATATTCGACGATGCGGTCCTTCACCTTCTCTAAGCCGTAATGATCCGCATCCAGCACCGCTTGGGCGGCGTTGAGATCGATCGAGACCTTGCTGTTTTTCTTCCAAGGTAGGCTGACCAGCCAATCCAGATAATTGCGGATGACGCCCGCTTCGGCGGACATGCCGCTCATCTGGCTCAACTTCTTCAGCTCGGCATTGGCCCGCTCGCGCGCTTCTTTGGAAAGCCTGGTTTTTTTGATCTTTTCCTTGAGCTCGCCGAGGTCGTCCTTACCGTCCTCGCCGTCGCCCAGTTCCTTCTGAATCGCCTTCAATTGCTCGTTCAGATAATATTCGCGCTGGGTCTTCTCCATCTGCTTTTTCACGCGGCTGCGGATGCGTTTTTCGGTGTTGAGCACGCCGATCTCCGCTTCCATCAACGCAAACACATGCTCCAGGCGCTCGGCCACGTTGGAGACCTCTAAAATCTTCTGCTTCTCGTGAATCTTGATGACGATGTGGGAAGCCACCGTATCCGCCAGGCGGCTCGGGTTGTCGATCTGGCTGACGGTGCCGAGGATCTCGGTCGGGATCTTCTTGTTGAGCTTCACATATTGCTCGAACTCGGCGGTCACGCTGCGCTGAAGCGCTTCCATCTCGGCCTCGTCCTCGATCACGTCCGCCGTTTCAGCGGCAGTGACGCTGAAATAATCCGAGGTGTTGGCGAAGTCTTCGATGGTGGCGCGGTGCAGGCCTTCGACCAGCACCTTCACCGTGCCATCCGGCAGGCGGAGCAGCTGCAGGATGCTCGCCACCGTGCCCACGCGGTAAATGTCTTCGGGCCCGGGATCGTCCTGCGCGGGGTTCTTCTGGGCGACGAGCAGAATCTTCGATTCGCTTTTGACGACGCTTTCCAGCGCACGCACGGATTTTTCGCGCCCCACGAAAAGCGGCACGATCATGCCGGGGAATACGACGATGTCGCGGAGGGGAAGAACGGGGTAGGTTTGGGAAGCGGTCATGGAATCCTCAGATACTGGGTATGGCCAGTATATGGGATTTGGGGGGCGGGTTTAAAGGTGGAACTTAATTCACAGAATTTAAAAAACGTCGCAGCGCATATTTCTGAATGAGAAATCGGCTGTAGAACCAAACAGTCAGCAATATAGTGACAGGCATCGGTATGATGGCGATTAGGATAACGGCCGCTTTTCCTTGATAGACGCCTACAACCATCCAAAATAGACCAAATGCCGCCACCGAAGCCACTGCGAGTGCCATGGACCACTGTACCTTACGTGTGGTTTCTGCATTCGGGAGCACATATCTGCGACCGTAAGGTCTAAACGGCTGAAAAAGAATTTCACCTGTTTCAGCCGTGGAGATGAATGATGTTATTGCGGAACTGTACATGGAACCGGATTAGCTCACCCGTTCTTCATCGCCTTCCGCTTCCTCAACGGTCTTCGCCAACGCCGCCTTTTCCGCCCGTTCCGCCTTTTCAGCCGAGCGCGTGACTTCGGGCTGGGCTTTGCCGTTCACGACATCCGCGGTGATGCGGACTTCGGTCACGTCCTTGCTGCCGGGGATGTCGTACATCGTGTCGAGCAGGATGCCTTCCATGATGGCGCGCAGGCCTCGGGCGCCGGTTTTGCGTTCGATGGCTTTCTTGGTGATGGCGGCCAGGGCGTCCGGCTCGAACTTCAGTTCCACGTCTTCCATTTCGAACAGCTTGCGGTATTGGCGGGTGAGCGCGTTCTTCGGTTCGGTGAGGATGCTGATGAGCGCGGGCTCGTCGAGATCCTCAAGCGTCGCGATGACCGGCAGGCGGCCGACGAATTCGGGGATGAGGCCGAATTTCAGCAGATCTTCCGGCTCGAGGCGGGCATACAACGCGCCGACGCGTTCTTCCTTGTCGCTCTTCACATCCGCCCCGAAGCCGATGCCCGAGCCCTTGCCGCGCTGGCCGATGATCTTCTCGATGCCGGCGAACGCACCGCCGACGATGAAGAGGATGTTGGCCGTATCGACCTGCAGAAACTCTTGCTGCGGGTGCTTGCGGCCGCCTTGCGGGGGAACGCTGGCCACCGTGCCTTCGAGTATTTTCAGCAAGGCCTGCTGCACGCCCTCGCCCGATACGTCGCGGGTGATGGAGGGGTTTTCGGATTTGCGGCTGATCTTGTCGACTTCGTCGATATAGACGATGCCGCGCTGGGCGCGTTCCACGTTGTAATCCGCCGCCTGCAGCAGTCGCAGGATGATGTTTTCGACGTCTTCCCCAACGTAACCGGCTTCGGTCAAGGTCGTCGCGTCCGCCATGGTGAAAGGGACGTCGAGGATGCGGGCCAAGGTCTGCGCCAGCAGCGTCTTGCCCGAACCGGTGGGACCGACGAGCAGGATGTTGGATTTCGCCAGCTCGACGTCCGACGCGCCCTTTTCCATCAGCGACACGCGCTTGTAATGATTGTGCACCGCGACCGACAGCACGCGCTTGGCGCGGTCCTGGCCGATGACGTAATCGTCCAGCACCTTGCGGATTTCCTGCGGCGTGGGGATGCCGTCCGTCTCACGCGCCACGCCGCCTTTGTCTGCGGCGCGGATGATGTCCATGCAGAGTTCGACGCATTCGTCGCAGATGAAGACGGCGGGGCCGGCGATCAGCTTGCGCACTTCATGTTCGCTCTTTGCGCAGAAGGAGCAATAGCGGGTGTTCTTGGTTTCTTTACCAGCCGATTTGGTCATCGGTCGTCCTTTCGAGTGTTCGCTTGTCTTCAGGCTAGACCCTAAGGTGTGAAGGTAGGGTTAACCTGTACCGTCATTCCCGCTTGCCCTAGCCGGGTGCACGAAAATCCAGAATGTTCCGACGTTTGGTGCGCCTGGTTCTGGATCCCCGCCTGTGCGGGGATGACAAAAATTTATGCCTTGTCGAGAATCACATCCGTCAGCGGTGGAGTGCTGGCGCGGTTTTCGACGATTTCGTCGATCAGGCCGTGTTCCTTGGCTTTTTCGGCGCTCATGAAATTGTCGCGCTCCATGTTCTTTTCCACCCACTCCAGCGGCTGGCCGGTGTGCTTCACATAGATGAGGTTCAAGCGGCGGCGCAGATCGAGGATCTCGCGCGCATGGATTTCGATGTCGGTCGCCTGCCCGCGCGCACCGCCGGAGGGCTGGTGGATCATCACGCGGCTGTTCGGCGTCGCATAACGCTTGCCTTTCGCACCCGCCATCAGCAGCAGCGAGCCCATGGAGGCGGCTTGGCCGATGCAGAGGGTGGAGACTTCCGGCTTGATGTATTGCATGGTGTCATAGATCGACAGACCCGCGGTGACAACGCCGCCGGGGGAATTCACATACAGCGCGATCGGTTTATCCGCGTTCTCGGATTCGAGGAAGAGCAGCTGAGCGACCACGAGGGAGGCCATATGGTCTTCCACCTCGCCGGTAAGGAAGATGATGCGCTCTTTCAGAAGGCGCGAATAGATGTCGTACGAACGCTCGCCGCGGTTGGTCTGCTCGACCACCATCGGCACCAGCGCGTTGTAGGTTTCGATCATTTTATCCGAGTACATACTGTATTCCCTGTTTTGTGTTGTCGGCGATGCGTCTCGCCTTGGTAGCGGGTAAAAGTGAAGTTTCGGTAAACGCCACCCTGCCCTTCTCCAGAAAAATCGCCGCCCTTGAATTCTTATATAGGGCGGCGATTTAGAATTGCTAATTTAGGCTTCTTCCCACTTGCGGGCCTTCATGTCTTCCAGGCTGGTGGTCTTGTCGGTCACGGTCGCTTTGTCCATCACGAAATCGACTGCTTTTTCTTCCAGCAGCGGGCCGCGCAATTCATCGAGATGCGCCGGGTTACTGCGGTAATGGTCGAAGACGGCTTTCTCCTGGCCGGGGAAGGCGCGGGCCTGCTCCATGATGGCCATGGAAAGCTCTTCCTGGTTCACGCCGATCTTGTTCTTGTTGCTGACTTCCGAGAGCAGCAAGCCCAGGCGCACGCGGCGCTCGGCGATGGCTTCGTATTCCTTTTTCAGTTCGTCTTCGGGCTTATCCAGGCCTTCTTCACCGGCGGCTTTGGCCTGCTGCACCTGTTTCCAGATGGATTCGAATTCCAGCTCGTACATGCGTTTGGGCACTTCGAATTTGTAATCCTTATCCAACGCATCCAGCAGCTGTTTCTTCATGTGCGCGCGCACCAGGGCATTGTATTCTTTTTCGATCTGCTGCTTGACCACGCCGCGCAGCTTCTCCATCAAATCGAAGCCCAGCTTGGCGGCGAATGCGTCGTTCAATTCGGGCTCGACCGCTTCGCTGACCTTATGCACGGTCACGTCGAATTCGGCATCTTGGCCTTTGAGATCCTCCGAATGATATTCCTGGGGGAATGTCACTTTGATGCGTTTGCTGTCGCCCGCCTTCAAGCCTTCCAATTGCTCCTCGAAACCGGGGATGAAGCTGCCGGAGCCGAGCTCGAGATCGGTGCCTTTGGCCGCGCCGCCGGGGAAAGCTTCTTCGCCTTTATAGCCGGTGAAATCGATGTTCAAGATGTGGCCTTTGGCGGAGGCGGTGCCTTCGGGCAATTCTTTCGTATCGCGGTTCCCGGCGGAGATGCGCTTCAATGCCTCATCCACATCCGTTTCCGGCAAAGCGTAGCTCATGCGTTCGATGGCGATTTTGCCGAAATCGATCTCGGGGATGAGCGGCAGCACTTCGAGCGCCATGGTATATTCCAGATGGCCGCCTTCTTCGAAGGAGACGATGCTGATCTGCGGCGGCAACGCCGGTTTCAGGCTCTTGTCGCGGATGACATTCTGGCTGGTGCGGTTCACGGTGGTTTCCAACACATCGCCCATCACGGACTTTCCGTAGCGCTGTTTCAGCACACTGACCGGCACATGGCCGGGGCGGAAGCCGGGAATCTTCACCTTCGCGCCGACTTGCTTCAGCTGGGTTTCGATTTCCTGGTTCAGCGTCTCGGCATCGATCTTCACCGAATATTCGCGGGCGAGATTTTCGTTTTTCAGTTCAGTAACCTGCATGGCGCAGTCGGCTCCCTGCCCGGATGGGCTAAAATTAACGGTGGTAAATAAGATTCGGAAATCGCGCCGAAAAGCAGGGCGCGCCTTCACTTGCGCCAAGGTTTAGCCCCCCGGCGCGGTGGGGTCAACCGATCTTTGTCCGCAGCGCCCAAAGTGGAAATAAACCGCTCTTTTGCGTCCCACTGTCACAGATCGGTAACATAGCTCGCGTAGTATCGGGAAGAGACGATTCGCCACTCAAGTGCAAGGCAGCCCCTCCTCCGATGGCCATTCACCGCTATGGCGCCGATTCACCCGTCGGCCGCGTTACCCTTCGCCCGTGCAGTACGGGCGCGGTGCGGGCGTATCTGCATGCTGGGGAACATGCGACGCCGGAAGTATTGAACGCGCTGCTGCAGCCGATGCGCGAAGGCCGTACGATCGTCGACAAGGAACGCAACTGGCAATTCATTCCCACCGAGCTGGACGGCCAGCCGGTGCTGGAAGTGCGCGGCTTCGGCAAGCCGAACCATCTGCTCGTCAGCCTCACGGAACGCGGCCTGACAAAGGGCGGTAAGGAAGTTACCAAAGAACCACAGGATAAAATTTCAGGCAGCAGCTGGATCCGCTCCCAGGCGCTTAAATTAAGCGGCTTCCTCTACATCACGGGCGACATTTCCTTCGGGTTGTATGGCTTCCTGGGCAAGAACAAAGACGGCAAGCGCAAGACGGATGTGGTCATCGCCTCGGTCTTCTACGCGCTGGGCAGCCTTATGCTCACCTTCTTCGCGCGCGACACTTCCACCCAGCGTTTGCGCGACGTGAGCGGATTGCTCAGCGAGGAATTGGGCAAGCACGGTATCCGCTCGGACGGCAATACTGCCGTGGGGCAGATCAACGACGATTCCCGCACCCGGCCCTTGGACCGCATCGGGAATTTCATGCGTAAATACCATGCAGAGGGTATGAATCTTGGATTTGCCGTGTCAGGCTTGGCGCAAATCGTCGGCTCGACCAAGAACCTGGCCGCCATCAAAGAAGGCACATTGCTGAAGCGGGAGGACCGCAATTACGTGAACCCCAATGAGGCGAGCTTCCACCGCAACAATGCGCTGATGGATCTCGGGGTAGGCATCATGACCACCGGCTCGAGCCTGACCACGGTGCTGACGCCGGAGAAAAGCAGCGAAGAAAAAGCGCGAATGCGGGCCGAACCCACCAGCGTGGTGGGCCGCGCGGTCAATTGGTTCCGCGAACAGCCGATGCGCATTTCGGGCTATGGCCTTTCCACCAGCACCGTGCTGCATTTCTTCAGCTCGCTGCGGAATTTGAAATACGCCAACAGTTACACCAAAAACCCCGAGAAGCTGGTGGGACTGCACCCTTCCAAGGCGGAGGATGTACAGGAAGAGAGGAATTCCTTCGGCTTCCGCATGATCTTCGTGGTCACCAATCTGATGGCGGAACTGATGATGACGCTGGGCCATAAAGGCCACGGGGAAGGCATCGAGAATGACGATGGTGTGGTGAAAAGCGCCTGTGCCATGGCCGCCGAACTCATCGCCCAGGAACCGAGCAGCAAACAGGCCGACCTGCTGCACACCGCTTCCACGCTGCTGGCGCGCCCAAGCGTTTTGGGCGGCAAAGCGGAGGATTATGTGCCGCTGCTGCAGGCGCAACTGGCCGCGCAAAACGCCCACCCCTGGCGAATGCAACGCACGGCCCTGACGGCAGCCCAACCCGCGCCATCCCTACTCGCGCCATCCCTACCCGCGCAGGAAATGTCTGCCGTTCGAGAACCCACCCCGCAAAGTTACCTCGCCCGCGCCGCCGCCAACCGCGCCGCGCAAGACAAGCAAGCTGAGACAGCCGATCTGCGCGCCGCTGCGCTCATGCCGCGCCAAGCGCGCTACGCCGAACAGCACGCACTGGAAAAAGAACAAGCCGCCACCGCCGAAGCGGCACGGCAGTAAATGCCCCAACGCATCGGGGTGGATGCGGTTTCCCCGCCCGGCATCCACACTGATGCGTTTGGTCGCGGCGCAGGCGAGGCTGAGGCGGAAAGCGGCATTGGAGCCAGGCAAGCGACAGAATCCAAGCCGCGGCAAACCCGGCACGCCCTGCCGCCGCATTGATTCACCCGACCGACAATGCATATTTGGCGGTAAATCCCACCGCAGCCCTGCGCCCCACGCCAAATACTTGCTTTCCCGCCGCCGCTTCCCTACACATTCCCCTGTGCGGGTGTGGCGGAATTGGTAGACGCACCAGGTTTAGGTCCTGGCGCCGCGAGGCGTGAAAGTTCGAGTCTTTTCACCCGCACCATGACTGAATGCGAGCGGTTAGATCGCCATCACGGGGTTTTTATCGGGAGGGCTTACACGCACGGCCCAGCCCTGTTTCTTTCTCGTAGGTACGTACTTAGGTTTGTCTTGTGAGGGCAAGAAACCCGTCTTGGCCTGCATGCGCTCGGGTGCGAGGGCGAGGAGCGCTTCGCGGCCGGAATTCCAGCGGGCGATGATGTTCTGCTCGCGCACTTGTTCGGGGCTGAAGGGCTGGTTGGGGGCGGCGAAATATTCCGGCATGCGCGCGGTCATCGCGGTTTTGATCTCTGCGTGGGTGCCATGCAGGATCGTTTCGGGATTTTGCTGCACCACTTGAATGAGCGCGCGCGCCATGCTCGATGTGTAGAAGGCGCAATCGATGTCGTGATGCGCGGTGGGGATATGGTTGTGCAGGCGCTGCAGGCGCACGCCCGTTTCCAGGGCACGGCGGGAAACAGCCTCACCTTCTGGAAGGGGGTATCCTTCCGCTGATGCGAAAACGCGGTCCGCTTTATCGCAAAACTTCCCCCACCAGGGCGGGGACATATGTTCCGGCAAGGCGACCGTATCGCAAAACAGGGCACGCACGGGCGTTGCCGGATTGGCCGGATCCATGACGAACAAAGCGGCGGCCAAATGCATGTCGGCGTCTTCATGGGGCGTTTTCGGTGCCTGGCGGCTTTGAATGACGAAACAATGCAGGCGGGTGTCGCCTTCCGCCTGCAGGCGCTCGGTTTCCGTGCGCACGCGGCGCATGGAATCTTCCAGAAACTCTTCGGTGATGATATGCAGCGGCACCGCGCTTTCCGCTGCGGACGCCTCTTTTTGCAGCATACTGCCCATCTGCCGTAGCGCGGTCTTGTCCGAACGTCGCGTGCCGAAATATTTGCCGATATCCTCGACTTCCCAGTGCCGTTCGCCGCTATGGGCATATTTGAAAACCCGATCGCCGAACGCATTGGCCCGCTCGTTGCGCGTGTAGCGGAAAGGAATCGAAGTCTGCAGATGGCGCTCGGCGAGGTTGTAGACCCGCCGCTCGAAATGCGCCCATTGCGGCTCATAGTAATCATGGGGAAAGCGCACTTCGCTGACCGGGCGCAGCAGATGATTCCGCAAAGCGGGCACGGCGAGGATCCGCTCCAGGGGTTTGTCCTCGGTGGTGATGAATGCACGCAGCGCCGCGCCTTCGATGAAATCTTCCGAAGTTCCTTCATAAGGGACAGGCGCACCCTTCTTTTGCGCCTGATGCAGCCATTCCCGCAGAAAGGCCCGCATGGCAGAGTCGAAATCCGTATTGGCGGCATTGGCTGCAGCCTCGGAAGGACCGGTAGTGCGGATCGAATCGAATTCCATGTTTGCTCCATGCATAAGGAGTAAAATTGTAACGACTGCCTCGTATAAGTCATGTGAAGATTGTGCGAAGATGGATGCTTGGGGAGGTGGTTTGCTTCAGGTTCCCTCATAAACGGAGAATGGGGATCGGATGGATATTCTGCAAAGGGGACGCTGTCCGCACGATGCATCGTGCGAGCATCATGGCGGTGAAGGGTTGTTTTCCAGCGGTGCTCACCACGGCGAATAAATTCTCCATGCCTAGCGTTGGCAGATCGTATAAGTCCCCCGTGCGTTGCACCTCGCAAAGGCTTTGCCTAGGTTACGGGCAGATGGACCAATTCAACCCCATCGCACACACAATTTATCGAGGAACCGAACCATGACCAAGACCATCGCCCTTCTGGCCAGCGTGGCCGCCCTGGCCTTTGCCGCCCCCGTCTTCGCCGCCGATGACAGCGCCGAAGCCAAAGTGAAAGTCGAGCACGACAAAGACGGTGGTTATACCAAAACCAGCCAAGCCGAGAAAACCGACATGAACGGCACCACCACCAGCGCCGAAAGCAAAGCCAAGCTGAGCGTCGATTCCAAGGGCAACACCAAGAAAACCGTGCGCACCGAGCAAGTGAAAGATCCCAAAGGTCTCTTCAACAAGCAAAAAACGGTGACCAAAGACACCATCAAGACCAAAGACGGCCACACCACCGTGGACCACACCAAAGAAGTGAACGGTGACACCGTGGAAGATTCGTCGAGCAAATAAGCTTGCGTCTCTGCGACAGGGAACGCGCCGGTCCGCAAAGCCCGGCGCGTTTCGTTTGTGCATGGAATGGGCTGTCATAGAAACTTAACAAAGCGCCCAAACCGCATGTGGTAAGAATAGAGCATGCAATCCGATTCGATCACCCCTGCGTACATATCGCCCGCTGAGTCCAACATGGCCTTGGTGGATGCGAAGCTTGATCGCTTGGAACAAAAGCTCGATCGCATTCAATCGAGCGTTCCAGGCATGCAGGAGGCCAGTTCCGAAGATAAAAAAGAACAATCCGTCATGCTAACCACCGGCATCATTGCCTTGGCGGGTGCGAAGCTTTTTGCCCTGCTCGGTGGCAAGATCGGATTCATCAAGGGAATCATGGAGCATGGCCTGAGCTGGTCGTCGGCCAGCAAATCGCCCAAAGCAAACGATCCGAACTTCAACAAGATCAACGCGGTGCTTTATACATCGTTCGTTTGGGCCGGGCTCTCCGCCATTGCGGGCACCATCATCGGTGCCGTCATTGGCTTCACGCGCGGCGACCGTTTGGAAGATCCCAAGATGCTGTGGAAGCATCCGAGCAAATCGCTCAAACTTCTGTTCGGCAAAGCCCCGCCTCCAAAACCCGACGACAGACAACCTGCCGGTTCCGCATCGATCCAAGGATCATGGCCGACAATTCAAGATTCCGGAAAAAGCTGGCAAGCCGCCGAAGTGGCGCGCCCTGTGCAATCCGCGGAAGCGGGGCTTGCGCGCTAGCCTGCCCCATTGACCCCCCCGTTGGTTTTTCCTACACTCGCGGCTTTCCCTGATTTCCACCCCGAAATGGAAAGCTTTCCCTCATGCCC
>CBDFGH010000006.1:0-234684 GCA_965247145.1 Rickettsiales bacterium | reverse complement strand
AGTGGAAACTTTTGTCTGAATCTTCCTGCCGAATGCGCTTATCCCCGGTAAAGTTGTGCGCTCAACGGAAGGCAGATCGCCTGACCGCATGTGCTGTCTGACATTCTCCGAGTTGTGGCGTCGCACTTGCTCGTGCGCCGGGCTGTGCTAGTGATGGAGTGGTAGCCGGTTTCGGTCACGCCTCATCGATAAGGTATCCATGACCGAAGCGCAGTCGTCCGCATCCAAAAACTCCCCCCATCCCGCCTTGGTTGCGATGGATGCGGAATACGCCATATGGCAAATTACCGAACACGGATCACTGCGCCCCAACGAATGCTCGCCCGCTTTTCACGGCCTTCTTGCACTTCCAGACGAAACCTGGGAATGGGACGCGCTGGAAGCCGCGATGGAGCCTGCGGCCTTCGCCGCCCTGCACCAAGCCGCCCATGGAGTCGCGGCGGGGGAGCCGGCGGAAGTTTCGTTGAGTCTATTGCTGCAACAGGGCACCCGACATCTCGACATCCGCATCAAACGCACCGATCCGCATTTTCTGGTGCTCTGGGCGCGGGACGTGACGCGCGCGCGCCGCGATCTGCAGCGTCTGACGCAGGAAAACGGCCGCATCAAGCGCGATCTCAAAGGCATGGGCAACCTGCTCAATGCGCTGCCGATCCCGATCTGGATGCGCAACCCGGAACTTTCGCTGAAATATTGCAACTTGGCCTATATGCAGGTGGCGGAAATGGCACCGGAACAGGCCGAAGCCGAAGCCGGACCCCTGGAGCTGTATCGCCAGGCGCCGCTGCTTGCACAGCAAGCCTGGACGGACGGCGCGCCGCGCACCGAGCGGCGGCATTTCGTCTATGGCGGGGAGCGGCATTTCTACCAGTTCAACGAAATCCCCGCCGAAGATCGCAGCTTCAGCGCGGGCTATGCGGTGGATTATTCGGAACTGGAGAAACTGCAGGAAGAGCTCCAACGCCACATCGGTGCGCAGGCGGATCTGCTCGAATCCAGCGCCAGCGCCATGGCGATTTTCGGGCCGGAAAAACGGCTGAAATTCTACAACAATGCTTATGTCAAACTCTGGAAACTGGATGAGGCGTGGCTCGGCACGCAGCCCAGCTACCGCGAAATCCTCGAAGTGCTGCGCGAAAATCGCAGCCTGCCGGAACAGGTGAATTTCGCCACCTACAAACAGGAACACGCACAACTCTTCACCGACCTGCTGGAGCCGCATCAGGAATTCTACTACCTGCCGGACGGTCGCACCCTGCGCATGCTGGCCATTCCGCACGCCATGGGCGGGCTGCTCTTCGTGTATGAAGATGTGACGGACCGGCTGGCGCTCGAACGTTCCTACAACACGCTCATTGCCGTGCAGCGCGCCACGCTGGATAATCTGCACGAAGCGGTGGCGGTGCTGGGCGAGAATGGCCGCCTGCAGCTTTCCAACCCCAGCTATCTGCGCCTGTGGGGCTTAGACGCCGAGATGGTGCGCGACGCGCCGCACATATCGGATATTCTGGAACGTACCAAGCATCTGTATCTTTTCGACGAATGGCGTGAGTTCAAGCCGCATCTGCTGGGCCGTTTCCAATCGCGCAACATCCTGACCGAGCGCGTGGAGCGGCGGGACGGCAAGCTGCTGAACCTGCTCATCGTCCCGCTGCCGGACGGCGCGACCTTGCTTACCTATCTCGACGTGACCGATTCCGCCCTGCTCGAGCGATCCCTGCGCGACAAGAACGAAACGCTGGAGGAAGCGGATCGGTTAAAAACCGAATTCCTGGCCAATGTGTCTTACGAACTGCGCAGCCCGCTTACCACCATCAGCGGATTCGCGCAGATGCTGGGGCAGGATTATTTCGGCCCGCTCAACACCAAGCAGCATGAATATGTCGAATCCATCCACGATGCGGCGGTGCAGCTTTCCAGCCTCATCAACGATATTCTCGATATCGCCAGCATTGAAAGTGGCGCGAGCTATCTCGATCTGCAACCCACCGATGTGAGCGCGATGCTGACGCGGCTGGCCGCGCAACTGCAGCCGCAGGCCGAAGGGCAGGGGGTGGGCGTACTCATCGAAGCCGAAGCGCTGCCGCCGCTGCTGCTTGACGAACCACGCATGCGCCAGAGCCTGCTGGCCCTGGCCAGCGGCGCCTTGAAATACACCGAACGCGGCGGCTCCGTCGCCATCGGCGCCTCCGCGCGCCTGGCGCTGCAGCCCAACGGCCCGATGCATTTCGGGCGCACGCGCGAGGAAGTGGCTTTGTGGGTCGAAGAACGCCTCCCCCCCGGCGCTGCCCCCCGCGCCAAGGCCGAGGAAGGCCAGGAAAGCGCCTTCTATCGCTTCAGCGCTAGCGGCTTCCGCAAATCCGGCGTCGGCCTCGGGCTATCGATGGCGAAAAGCTATATTCTTCTGCATGGCGGCCGGGTGGAGCTGGAAACGCTGAGCGACGGCGCGACGCGGGTGCTGTGTATTCTGCCGAGGTAGCATTATGAAATATAAAATTTTTGTTGTCGGTCTATGCCTTGTAACCAATGCATGGGCAGACGATACTGCGTTCGAAGGCAGCGTAGAGGATGGGGTCGTCACGCAATATATGAAAACCGATCTCATCAGCATGGAGCGCGAAGAGCTCGTCATCGGCGAATCGCGCACGGAGGTGAATTACGACTTCCACTCATTCTCCAACCAGGATTTGACCATGAACATAGCATTCCCTGTTCATGCTCCCCCCTTCTGTTTCGGCGCCGCACCGCTGCCCGAAAATCTGAAAAAATTTGAAGATCTGGTCGATTCCTTGAACGGCTGGTGTCTTAGTCGGCGCATCTACATCGACCAATACGGAAATCTTTTTGATTCTGACATTTCCACTAACAAACGAATACAGCGCGCCGTCCTGCAAAAGCCCATGACGCTCTCTAGCGAATTCCAAGTTTGGGTGAATAGTCAGGCTATTTTAAATGTGACGCCGACCTTCCGCGCTTTGGCCGATCTGCAACAGCCATTGGATCGAGACACCAAACAATGGGCGGAGTGGAAAGAATACAGTGAAAACGTCGAGCCATTCTATGAGCCAGAGAAACAGGCGGACATCACCCAATTGCTCCATCATGCTGGCTTGTCGGTCGAAAGACCGAAAGATTTCATCCGACCAAACCGCGTGGACCGCGCTTTATTGCAACCTTTATTCAACGCCCACGCCTATACCTACTCCACAAAAGAAGATCATTACTTCCCGAACTGGGTCGCTCAGTTGAATTATCTGTGGCAGGAAACGCTAGCCGCCGATTCAGTCACACAAATAAGGCAAGCTATGAACACGTTATATGACAGTTGGGGCAGCAACGTTTTCAGGCTTTCTCCAAGCACGGCTGTGGAAAAGTATCCAATCAAGCTGCTGGATTATAGCGCGCCACCGGATGGCTGCGAGGCTCCGATCAATAAGCTTTTCGTGGAAAGGCTCAAAACGCTCAAACAGATATACCTTAGCAGGGGTTACACGACCTTCATTTTGAAGACCGGCGGGAATTGGCGGGGTGGTAAAATTGGAGATTTACGCATCCGCCTGAAACCGCTACCAGGTCATATTGGCATACTCTGCAGCCCCACCACCCCGATCTTGTTTACAGGTGCAGAGGATCAGGATGTCATTTTGACAGACTGGGCTCCGAATAAAGATGCGGTAGCCATCTTTTTTCGGTCTGAAGAGGAAGATAAACGCGAAGAAGACAAACGTAGTGCTCGCTGATAAGTCGCGGTTTGCTTTGAATGGTTCATCAAGCGTAAACTGCTTCTTGATCTAAAAGGATGGCTGGAAGAATGATGCTATCGCCAGTATACTTCTTCTATGATCCGCCAATATGAACTCGTCGAAAAAGTGAAGTCCTATGATCCGGATGCGGATGAGGACTTTATCAATCGTGCTTATGTCTATGCGATGAAGATGCATGGCAGCCAGAAGCGCGCGAATGGCGATCCGTATTTTTCGCATCCCGTCGAAGTGGCCTACCTGCTCACGCAATTCAAGCTGGACGCCACTTCCATCGTCACCGCCCTGCTGCATGACACGGTGGAAGATACGGACGCGACGTTGGAGGAAATCGAAGAATTGTTCGGGCCGCAGGTGCGGATGCTGGTGGACGGCGTGACCAAGCTCACGCAGCTGGAGATCAAGTCCGAATCCACCAAACAAGCCGAGAATTTCCGCAAACTGCTGCTGGCGATGAGCGAGGATCTGCGCGTGCTGCTGGTGAAGCTGGCGGACCGGCTGCACAATATGCGCACTTTGCATTTCATCAAAAACGAAGACAAGCGCAAGCGCATCGCCAAGGAAACGCTGGAAATCTACGCCTCGCTCGCCGAACGCATCGGCATGCGCGCGATCAAAGACGAATTGCAGGATCTGGCCTTCGGCGCGCTGCACCCGGAAGCACGCGAATCCATCACAAACCGCCTGGAATTTCTGCGCGAGCAGGGCAAGGCGGAGATCGATAAAACCAAGAGCAACCTCACACGCGTGATGGAAGAAGCGGGGCTAAAGGATTTTGTGGTTTCGGGGCGCGAAAAACGGCCCTATTCCATTTGGAAGAAAATGGAAGACAAGAACACCACTTTCGAGCAGATGTCCGACATCATCGCCTTCCGCGTGACGGTAGCGGGCATTCCCGAATGCTATCAGGCGCTTGGGGCGATTCATGCGAAGTATCACACGGTTCCTGGGCAATTCAAAGATTACATCAGCACGCCGAAAGGCAACGGCTACCAATCCATTCACACGGCGGTGATCGGGCCGCAGCAACACCGCATCGAGATTCAGATCCGCACCCAGGAAATGCACGACATCGCCGAATATGGAGTGGCCGCGCATTGGAGCTACAAACAACGCCATGCCGTGGCAGACAATGCGCAGACCGAAGGCAAGCAGTACCGATGGATTCGGGAATTGCTGGAAATCCTCGAGCAATCGACGGATTCGGAGGAATTCCTCGAACACACCAAACTTGAGATGTACCACGATCAGGTCTTCTGCTTCACGCCGAAGGGGGATTTGTACGCCATGCCGCGCGGCGCAACGCCGGTGGATTTCGCGTTCGCCGTGCATTCCAAAGTCGGGTTCGCATGCGTGGGCGCGAAGGTCAACGGCCGCATCGTGCCATTGCGCACGCAGCTGCGCAATGGCGATCAGGTCGAGATTATCACCTCGAAGAATTCCTCGCCCAGCCCTGCCTGGGAGCGCTTTGTCGTCACCGGCAAGGCGCGCTCGGAAATCCGCAAATTCGTGCGCACGCAGCAGCGGGCGGAATATGTGAATCTGGGCCGCGCCATTCTCTCCAAAACCTTCAAGCAGGAGGGCAAGGGGCTGAACGATAAGGAGATGGAAAAGGAGATCACCACCTCGCTGCCCACCATCGGTCGCAAGTCGCTGGAAGATGTCTATGCCGAAGTGGGCGAGGGCGTATTGAACCGCCTCGCGGTGCTGGATGCGATCTTCCCCGAACTGCGCAGCGCAAATGCGGCGGCGAAAAAAGGCAATCTGCTCGATCTGCTGCGCAAGAAAAAACCCGAAAAACCCGGCAAGCATGCTATCCCTATCACCGGCCTCATCCCCGGCATGGCGGTGCATTTCGCGGGCTGCTGCCACCCGATTCCCGGCGACCGCATCGTCGGCATCGTCACCACCGGCAAGGGCGTGACCATCCACACCCATGGCTGCGAAACGCTGGAGAATTATGCCGATACGCCGGAGCGTTGGCTGGACGTGGCGTGGGAAAGCACCGCCACGGGTAAAGAGCAGAAGCACACCAGCCGCTTGAAAGTGACATTGAGTAACGACCCCGGCTCGCTCGCCGCGCTGACCAATGTGATCGCCAAGGACTTGGGCAATATCACCAACCTCAAGGTCATCAACCGCGCGACCGATTATATCGACATGCTGCTGGACGTGGAGGTGCGCGACAAAAACCACCTGAGTTCGATCATCGCCAATCTGCGCACGAAGGATGTGGTGCAGGCGGTGGAACGGGTGCAGGCGTAATTGATACATTCCCTCTCCCTAGAAGGGAGAGGGTGGTGAGCGGAGCGAGCCGGTGAGGGTCTATCGGCTCGTTCTAAATCCAACGGATAGACCCTCACCCAGCCCTCTCCCATAGGGAGAGGGCTTTATCCAAGGAATCGAACCCATGACCAACGGCCATCTCCGCCTCGGCGTGAATATCGACCATATTGCCACCGTGCGGAATGCGCGCGGCGGGGCGCATCCCGATCCGTTGCGGGCGGCGCAATTGGTGCAGGCGGCGGGGGCGGACGGGATCACGATTCATCTGCGCGAAGACCGCCGCCATATTCGCGATGCGGATGTGGAGGCAATCATCGCAGGCATCGCGCTGCCGGTGAATCTGGAAATGGCGGCCACGCCGGAAATGCTGGAGATCGCACTGCGCACCCGCCCGCATGCGGTGTGCCTGGTGCCGGAAAAGCGCGAGGAAGTGACCACCGAAGGCGGGCTGAACGTGCGCGGGGCGGATGCATTTCTGGCCGAAGCGGTGGCGCGCTTGAACGAAGCGGACATCCGCACCAGCCTGTTTATCGACCCCGATTTCGACCAGGTGGAAGCGGCGCACGACATCGGGGCCAGGGTGGTGGAATTGCACACGGGCGCTTATGCCGAAGCGGCGGAAGGCGAGGCGCGGCATGGCGAATTGGTGCGGCTGCAGATGGCGGCGGCGCATGCTTTCGAACTGGGCCTGGAAGTGCATGCAGGCCACGGCCTGACTTATGACAATACCCGCGCCGTGTCGGCCATCGAGTTTTTGAGCGAACTCAACATCGGGCATTTTCTGGTGGGAGAGGCACTGTTCGTTGGGCTGGAGGAAGCGATCAGCCGCATGCGCATGGTGATGGATTCCGCACGCACCGTTTCGGGCGCGATGTGAGGGCGGTCATTGATGATTGGATCACACGATGATTCGATGTAGAAAGAATCATCGAATCATCGAATCATCGAATCATCATGATCTTAGGCATCGGCTCAGACCTCGTCGACATCCGCCGCATCGGGCAGGCATTGCTGCGCCATGGGGCGCGTTTCGAGGCGCGCATGTTCACGGCGGGCGAAAGCACCTATGCGCAAGCGCATCCGCACACCGCGAGCGTCTATGCCAAGCGTTTCGCGGCCAAGGAGGCTTGCGCCAAGGCCCTGGGCAGCGGTTTTCGCGGCGGGCTGGCATTGCGCGATATCGAAGTGGTGCGGGATGTAAACGGCAAGCCCAGCCTGGAATTGCACGGCCGCGCCGCACAAGCTTTGCACGAACTACTGCCCCCGGCCAGCAGCGCCCGTATCCACCTTACGCTGACGGATGAGTTTCCCTATGCGCAGGCCTTCGTGGTGATCGAAAGCATGCCGGGGCCGCTTTAGAAAAATCAAATTTAGAAAATCAGAAACCCGACGGAACTGATGCAGCATACCGCCCATGGCGTGAAGCAAAAGGGGAACCGTTTGCCACGAAATGAGAGGTTGAAAATGTGCATCAACGTAGCTGCCGAAAACGCGATCAAAGCTCCAATCAAGGGCAAGAAAATGGGAATGTTTTTTGCGTCTATCGGGGAACTCGTAATACCGATTCCAACAATCAACACCAGGACGAAGCTGGATAGAATATAGATGGTTACCGAGCCCAGCCAGACTAAAAGCCAAAAAACGAGATTCGCATCTCCCACGCGAAATTTCATGGTTAGTTCCTTTTTTCCGGTGGACGCGCAAAGATGGCGTTGAGCACGCGGTCCCCCGGTCTTAATCCATTGGCGTCCACGCTGCCGCGCGGCAGGAAAAGCAGGGCGCGCACGGGTTCTTCCACGGAATATTGGCTGGGGTCGAGATGGGCGGGCACGGCCTGGGGAATAATCTCCAGAATGATGCCGTTCTGGTTGATGGCCAGAATATCCACCGGCTTCTGGATGGCGGGCGCTTGAAACCCGGTCAGACTCGGCGTGTCGAAGACGAAGAGATGCGCGCTGGTATGCACGAAAGGATCGACGCTGAAGAGATCTTTCTGCAGCAGGGCCGAGGCCGGGCGCATCTGCGCTTTCAACTGAAACTGCCGCGGCGTGGGCGCAATGGGCTGCGCGGGCGGGTTTTTCCCTTCGGCCCCCGCAGGCGCGGCGACGCTGCCGGGCTTCGGCCCGAGGGCGAGGATGGTGATTTCGGTTTGGCGGAAAAGAAACGGGGTGGCCGCCGCAAGGCAGGGCAGGGCGAGCAGCAGTAAGAAGAACCGGCGGAAGGACATGGCTAGTGCGTCTTCGGCTGCGCTTCGGCGGGCACGCTGCCGGGGGCTGCACTGGTTTCCCGCAAACGATCACCCACCGCGAGGCCGTAGGCTTCGACCGTACCGGCCCGCAATTCCAGCACCTGACGCGCGGGAGCGACCGATTCCAAAATGGTCTCCGATTCCGGCTGTGCGCGGGTGATGACCGAGACGAGGCGTCCTTCCCCATCGAAAAAGAGCATATCGAGCGGAATCAGCGTATTTTTCATCCACATCATGCGCGGCGCGTCATCCGGGTAGGGGAAAAGCATGCCTTCGTTTTCCGCCAACTGGGTGCGAAACATCAGCCCGATTTCCTGCTGCCGCTCGGTGGCTGCGATTTCGAGGGTGAAAGGCAACACACGCCCATCCTGGCGGGTGAGCGTGAAAGTGTGCTTTTCCAAGCCTTCCTGCGCGCGGGCGATGGGTGCAGGGTCGCGGCGGTCGCGCATGATGGGGCGCGGCGCGAAGAGAATCGCCAGCAGCGCCACCATGGATGCCGCGATCAACAGCCCGAGCCGTTGATAACCGAACGAACGAAGCGGTGGATTTTCCGGGTTTTCCTGTTGCATGGCACAGCTCCTGTCACAAAACCTTCATACGCGGTTCGGCATGGTTTGCAGTAGAATGAAACTAATGGAAACGGCCCGCTTTGTCTTGGCAAAACGGCGGCGGGCAACGGCCAAGCAGGAGATGCATATGCGGTATTCGATGGGTGGCGGCAGTGGCGGAAAAAGCGGCGGCGGCAGCATTCTGAACAAAAATTCCGGCGGCAGCGCGGCCGACAAACAAAAGCTGCTGAAGATGAACGCCGACGACCGCTACACGCTGATGACCGCGCGCAAAACGGCGGAGATTCAGGCGAAGATGCTTTCCAAGCGCCTTGACGTGGTGGACGAATCGGGCGAACCCGTCATGCAGGGCAAAGCCAAGAAGCTGGTGCAGGCGATGATTTCCTCTCAGACCAAAGCCACCATCGACAAAGCCAACAAAACAATCAAACAGCGGGAAAAGAAACGCGAAGAAGTGCGGAAAATGCTGAATGGTGCCAATGGGACGCCTGCAGCCGCCGCACTGAAGCTTGCCCAAGCACAGCAAGCCGCCGCCATGACGCAACAATTTATTAATAACTTCTATAATAAGGATGGCACAGTGGTGAAATCCGACAAGAAGGACGACAATGGCTGGTGGTAAAATCGAAACAGCAAAGCGCGCATCAGGCAATGAATCAGTGCTTGGGCCGGTGCTTGTCGGCGGTGTGCGTTACCGTTATTTTTTAATCAATTCGCTGTTGTGCCTAGCCCTATTCTTGTTCTTTAGAAATTTTATCTTTCTGTCCGTCCTTTTCCCCATCGGGCATATGATTGGTTTTTTTGCTACGCGGCACGATGCGAAGCGCCTTTCCGCGCCCGATCATCAAAGTCAGAAACTGTAAGGAAATATCATGTCCGGTCGTTTGCAAGTCGATCCGCTCTTTCAAGGCCTCACCCGTCCGACCATGGTTGGTGGCGTCAGCTACATGTTCTTCATCTTCAACAGCATGATCTGTCTGTTGACCTTCATCAATACCAAGAATTTCATTTATCTCGGCGTCGTATTCCCCATCCTGCACGCTTTCGCTTTTCTCGTATGTCGCAAAGAACCGCGCGCGCTGGAACTGGTCATGCTGCGAATGAGCAAGGGCATGCGTTGCGTCAATCGCCGCTATCATGGCGGCACGAATTCCTACGATCTGTTCTAGCCCACTCAACCTCCTCCACTTGAAAGCCGCGGCACCCGCCTGACCCATGCGCAGTTACAAGCAATTCTCCATCCGCAAGACGGCACAATCGTGGCAGAGCGCCCATGAGGTGGCCGCCGCCGAGTTCATTCCCTACCATTATCATTGGGACCGCGAGACCATCATCACCAAGAACGGGGAGATGATGCAGACCATCCGCGTCAGCGGTTTCGCTTTCGAAACGGCGGACGACGAAGACGTGGACATGAAGAAACTGGTGCGCAATTCGCTGCTGAAAAGCATGTCGGACGGCGACTTCGCATTGTGGTTCCACACCATCCGCCGCCGCAAGCCGGGCTTCCCCAAGGGCAAATTCCGCCGCGGTTTCGCCAATATGCTCAACGAGCAATGGAAGGCCAAGCGCACCGCGAAACAGGCCTTCATCAACGAACTCTACATCACCGTGGTGCGCAAGGCGGACAAGGCCGGTTTCGCCAAGCTGGAATATTATTTCAACAAACTCGCAGCCGGGGTGAACGAGCAGCAGCGTGCCATGGGCATGCAGGAATCCTTCAAGGATCTGGCGGATGCGGTGAACCGCGTGATGGCCAGCCTGCGCGATTACAGCCCGGAATTGCTGACCACGATCGACACCGAAAACGGCCCCGTTTCCGAGCCATTGGAATTTCTGAGCAAGCTCATCAATGGCGGCGACGGCAAGCAGATGCATGTGCCGATGACCGACATCTCGCATTATCTGCCCTATCAGCGCATCTATTTCGGCAGCCGTGCCATCGAATTTCGCGGCCTGAACAAAACGCGCTACGGCGCGATGCTTTCGGTGCGGGAATATCCCAGCGCCACCGCCGCCGGGATGCTGGACGGGTTTCTGCAATTGCCCTGCGAACTCATCGTGACCCATTCCTACATCTTCATCAACCGCGCCACCTCGATCCAGAGCATGCAGACCGAGCAGCGCCGCAAGATGGCGAGCCAGGATAAAGCGATCAGCCAGGTCATCGAAATCTCGGATGCGCTCGATCTCGCCACCGGTGGGGCGGTCGCCTTCGGGCAGCACCAGATGACGGTGATGGTGATCGAAGACGATCTAAAATCGATGGAATCCTCGCTTTCGATGGCAGTGGCCGAAATGGTCAATATCGGCTTCAACCCGACGCGGGAGAAGATGATCTTGGAGCAGGCCTTCTGGTCGCAGCTGCCGGCGAATTTCGACTATGTGGCGCGCAAATCCAAAATCCACAGCCTGAATGTGGCGGGCATGGCGAGCCTGCACAATTACCCCACCGGTCGCATTGCGGGCAACCATTGGGGGGATGCGGTGAGCGTGCTGGATACGACTTCCGGCACGCCCTATTATTTCAATTTCCACGCACGCGACGTGGGCCACACCACCATCATCGGGCCCACGGGTGCGGGCAAAACGGTGCTGATGAACTTCCTCTGCGCGCAGGCGCAGAAATTCAATTGCCGCCTGTTCTTCTTCGACAAAGATCGCGGCGCCGAAATCTTCATCCGCGCCATCCACGGCTCCTACAACATCATCGAACCCGGCGAGCGCTGCAACTTCAACCCGCTGCAACTGCCGGATACCAACGAGAATCGCAATTTCATCAGCGAATGGATGCGCACGCTGGTGACGGTGTATGGCGAGCCGCTGACGGCGGAAGACATGGCGCTCATCACCGAAGCGGTGAACGGCAATTTCAAGCTCGCCCGCAAAGACCGCATGCTGCGCAACATCGCGCCCTTCCTGGGCTTAGAGGGGCCGGGCTCGCTGGCGGGCCGCCTGCGCATGTGGCATTCGGACGGGCAATACGCCAAATTGTTTGACAATCCCTTCGACTCGCTGGATTTCAGCACCCATGCCAATTTCGGTTTCGAAATGGGCCCGGTGCTTTCCAACAAAGTCACGCTGGCGCCGGTGCTGCTGTATCTCTTCCACAAGATTAACCTCTCGCTCGACGGCACGCCCACCATGCTGGTGCTGGACGAAGCCTGGGCGCTGATCGATAACTCTGTCTTCGCGAGCAAGATCAAGGACTGGCTGAAAACCTTGCGGAAACTGAACGCTTTCGTGATCTTCGCCACCCAATCGGTCGAAGATGCGGCGAGCAGCGCGATCTCGGACACGCTGATCCAGCAGACCGCCACGCAGATTTTTCTGCCCAACCCGAAAGCCACCAGCGTGTATCGAAGCGCCTTCATGCTGAGCGAACGGGAATTCAACCTGATCAAAAGCACCGACCCCGGCTCCCGCTTCTTCCTGGTGAAGCAGAACAAAGACATGGTGGTGGCCCGCATCGACTTAAGCGGGATGACGGATGCGGTGAATGTGCTTTCCGCGCGCGCCGATACCGTGCGCCTGCTCGACGACATCCGCGCCAAAGTGGGCGACGATCCCGACCAGTGGCTGCCCGTCTTCTTCGAACGCGCGCGGCGTCTATGAGCGCGGGAAGCGTTTCGGCCGGTTTGGCGCGATCGGCACGGCCGTTGGTGGTGCGGCACATCCTTGCCGTTCTTTTCGGAACGTTTCTCTGCTTCATCCTTTCCTCCGCTTTTTTCCCCAACAAGCTCTCGGTGGAAGCACAGCAGCGGCCGAATGCCAGCTTCACCAGTCTGTCGAACATGTGGTCGGGCATAGGATCAACGCGTTTCTGCGGCGAAAGCGAAGGCATCAAAAAATTCAGAACGGTCAATCATGCCCAATGGCAGAATGTACCCGGCAACGGCACAGGAACAGGCCGCGAAAATTTCTATCTCACCCTGCGCATCGTCGGTTGTCTATTGGGAACTCAGCCGGGCGACGGCGCAGCCAATATGCCGGGGGCCATCATTTATTTCGGCCGGATTGCCATTACCGCCACCTCGAATCTTTTCACCGACATCATCCTCGCCGTTTCTTTATTGGCGCTGGTGATGCTGGGTGTGAAAGTAGCGCTGGGAAGGCATAATGAATTTCTCTCCGGCATCTTCGTCATTTTCATGAAGATCGGTATTTTGCTGGCGGCAGTGGCGGCCATACCCATGCTTTACGAGTCGCTGATCGAAACGCTGAACAATTGGTCGGGCACCATCGCGCTGAAAATTCCCAGCTCTCTGTGCAGCGCCTACACCGGGGCCAGCATCGGGCCCAATTACATTTTCCTGGTGCCCTGGGCCAAGCTCGATTGCGCCGCCCAATCCATCATCGAAGTCGGACAGAATTCCGCGAACTCCCCGATCGGGGTCATGATGAAAAACGCCTTCTCCGGTTATCTGGCCAAAGGCGCGGCTGCGGCATTCGGGGGCATGATCTATGCGTTGGGCGTGGTGATGGAGATTTCGATCAGCATCATGATCCTCGCACATATATCGATCATACTGTTGATGATGATCGCACCGCTGGCCTGGGCATGCATTTTCTTTCAGAAAACCCGTGATTATTTCACGCGCTGGTTCGGCATGTTGGTGGGTTTCACCATGCAGCCCATATTACTGTGCCTGTTTTTGATGATGTTCGTCACCGTGTTCGAAAATGTGGTCTGCCTGAAGAAATATTCGGTAGTGGCGGCGTTGAACCAAGCGGCCAATGAATTGTCGCATACCAACGTCAAGGCCTATGGCGAGTCCGAATGCACGGTGCCGCAAATCCAGAAGGCGTTCAACCGCATCGGGGAGCGTTCGATCAACCGTTTCATCGTCGAACTCACCACCCTTGCCAGTGCCTCGACCGAATCTGAACTCAAGAGCCTGCCTATTTCCGGCGAGGTGTTGGATTACCTGCTAACCCAGTTCCGTAGTGCAAGCCAGGCGCTGATTCAGAAAAACAACGGCTACAGTTGGCCGAGCATTTCCACCCAATCCTACGACGTGCGGACCGCGCAGGCCATGGCAAGGCCCTTTCTGGCGATGTTCACCGCCTTCATCATCCTCTTCGTACTCTATCATTTTCTACGTCAGCTGCCGGAATTCGTGAACCTGCTGGCGGCAGCAGCGGTGGATAGCGGGGACATCAACAAGGTCAATCGCATGGGCGGTGATCTTGGGAAAACCGCACTTTCCGGGGTCAGCAGCCTGAATCGCGGCATCGAGGGTGGCCTACGCGGCTCGGAAGGTTCGATGGGGCAAGCCCAGCAGGGATTGGCCGATGTTTTCAGCAAATTCGGCGGGAAGGGGTAGGTATGCAGCAGCCCCGCATCCTCTTTTTCCTCATGATCGCGGTTTTCTGCTGCGGCATGATCGGTGTGGCAACCCCCGCTTTGGCCTTAGACCCACTCGGCTACGTTATCGATCTGGCAGACATTTCGCAGTCCGAATGCATGAGAGTGCCCGAGCTGGCCGGCACGCTCAGTGCACGTGCGGTGGCTTGTATGCGGGTGATGACCTATACGGCGGCAGCCACCGTGGTGGCACCCATCGCACGCTTCATGCTGCCCATCGGTGGCGCGGTGATTTTTCTCTCCATCGTGTTGTTCGGGGTGCGGATGACTATGGGCGGCGTGCGCTCGCCGAAGGGCGAGGGGTTGCTGCTGTTGATCAAAGCCGCTTTCGTGATGGTGATGCTGACGAGCCTTTCCACCGGGGCGAGCAGCCTCAATATCGGGCGCATTGCCGTGGCGGTGCAGGACGAGTTGATGGATTGGGGCGCGACCCTGTTTGGCAATATGGCGCAGGAAGGCACCGCGCAATTGTTCATACGCTGCAACAATTCACTTGATCCCACTCTACCCGGGCCTGCTGGTGGGCTCAACCGCAGTAGCATCGAGCTGCATATCCCTATCACCACCACAAGCCCCAACGGGCAAACATCGGTTACCATGCAGGACGTCAAGCAGGAAGTGCGCTTATGGAACGCGCTGGATTGCATTCTCGGCATGCTGTTCGGCATGGTGGCGGGTGTGGCGTTCTGGACGGGCATCGTGTCGCTCATCATGGCCACGGCGATGAGCGGGCCGCTGGGCATCGCCATTCTCTTCGGCACGATCATGCTGATGTTTACCATCATACTTTATGTCATGCGCTGTATTTTCTACATCATGCATGCCTATCTGGCGATCGCGGTCATTCTCATTTTCGTGCCGCTGGTCATACCCACGCTCATGTTCCGGCGCACCATGAGCTATTTCACCAAATGGCTGTTCATCTATATCGGCATCATCTTTCAGCCGTTTATTCTCGTCATTTTCATGTCGGTGAGTATTTTCGGCGCGAGCTACTTCATCGCCGGCAGCACAGGATCTCCACCGAGCAATTGGACAAGGAATGCTGGGGTCGTCTACAGCATCTACGAGGTGCTGGGCTTTGATCGCATCAGGAATGCTGATTTGAAAGTCCAATCGGAAATGCGCCGCATCGTGTTGCGCAACATGGTACGAGACGAGGGCGTGGTGTTATTCGATATTTTGAGCTCGAGAGAGCTATCCAATATCGCAGATATCGTAGGCAAACAAATAACACGGGATGTGGCGGGCGGACTCGCAACGGCCAAAAAATATTTGGATGCCTTCACCGCCAGCAGCGATGTCGGCACGATGATCCGCTCGTTGCAAAGCTTGAGCAGTGTCTCGCTCGATCCGATCTGGATGCCGATCATCGATCTGCGCATCAACGGCACCTACGATCGGTTCCTTAGAAAGGTACAGGGCGAGATTCCCGCCACTCCGGCAAACGACGGGTTGACCCCGCAGATATTGCAGGCGTTTCGTGCTACGGGCATGGTGGGCGGCGCCTTCGATCCGCAGACGCATAAATGGGTCGCCAGCGGTGGGCCGAATCCGCATTACATTACGTTGATTCCTGGAAGGGTGGACGCCAATTTTCAGGAATGGTTTCTGATGAAGCTCAGTGGCTCGGTATTCAGCGCCTTTCTGATGATATTTCTTTTCGTCTCGCTCAATCAGGCCGTGCCGCAGATCGCGCGTTCCATTGTCGGCAGTGGCGGCATTGCCATTACCGGCGGCATGGCAAGCCTGCTTTCGCGCGGCGGGCGCAGCGCGCCGGTGAGCGGCGACAGCGGGGTGCCGTTCGCGGACCGTATCGAAAGCTTTCTCGGTAGTACCGAAGCGCGCTGGACACGCGCGGAAAAGCGCGGCGGCTCCACTTTCAATCCCGTCGACAATGTCAGCAATTTCGTGCGACGTGGGGGCGGAGCCCTGGTGGCCAGCGGGCGGGAAGCCATTGTGGAAAATACCGATCTCGGCGCCATTCTCAGCCGCATTCAAAGCGCCGCCAAACCGGAAGTTAAAAAATGATGCTTATGCTCTCTTATCCCTTCCGCAGATATTCACCTATTTGCCTGTATGTCCTTCTGATGTGGTTGGTGGCGATTGCGCCGCACACGGCGCATGCCCAGGTTTCCGCCACCGATCGGTTGGGTCCGTTTTGTTCGTTTGGAAAAGCGGCTCCTGCAACGACATTGCAGTCAAGAGATTTTCACCCAGAATGCGTTGGCGCGAGCCCACCGCCGGAATGCGCGCAATATGTTTCGATGACAGACGTCTCCGGCCCGCCCGAAGGTTCGCGCAATCTCATGCAAGTCGCCGCGACGCTCGACGCGGTGTTTGACAAGATCAATACCATGTTCATCGGTTCCAGCGCTTCCAGCCCGCGGTGGAAAGACCTCTTCCGAACCCTGACCCACGATACCGGTTTTGTTGCTGCGATGAATGCGACGGTGATGCTGTATCTCGTCGTATTCGGCATCATGGTGCTGTTCAATCTGGTCGACATCACATGGTACGAAGCCTTCATCCGTATATTGAAGATCGCGATCATGTATTACCTGATCGTGGGGGGCGGGGTGAGCATCATCATCCAGAGCTTCTTCATCGGCGGCATGAACGAATTGATTACCGCCTATTACACCGCCACCGTCGGTAGTCTGAATGCATTGCCGAGAGGTTTGAATGTGGGGCTGCACCAGCTGCCAAACACCATGCTCACCAACGCCCCGCTGAACTTTCTCATCGTGCCGTTGCAGATGGTCATGGATATCCGCTTTATCATGGTCATTCTCAGCATGATGTTCGCGGGTTTGAGCGGATTCGTGCTGATGCTCTTCCTGATTCAGGGCACCTTCTTTTTCCTGCTGGCGGCGCTCGGGGCGCTGGCTACCTACGTCAAGGCCCTGATCGGTCTATTCGTGCTCTTCGCCATTTCCCCGATCTTCATCGTCTGTCTGTTGTTCGACCAGACCCGGCGATTGTTCGACGGCTGGTTCAACCTTTGCCTCAGCTTCGCCCTTCAACCCGTCTTCGTCTTCGCCTTCCTCGGATTCTTCATGACGATGATTGCGGGTGTGCTCAAACCAATTCTTGAAATCAATGTGTGCTATGGACCGTTTTGGGATATGGAAATCGCGCAGATTTGGTGGTTCTTTCCGGTTTCGGATTCATTTGCTCATCACGCTACGGCAAACGACGTGCTCGGCTATGTCAGCAACCGTGGCGGCAACAGTCCCATTCCCATCGCCACCGACCTTTGGCAGAAGGCGAACATGCAGATTCACATGGTGGACGTGCTTATGTTCGTGCTGCTTTCCTCGCTGTCCTGGCGCTACAGCAGTTATGTCCAGCAGATCGCCAGCGAACTTTCGGGTGGGAATGTCAGCATCACCACTTCCGGCCAGGAACTTGCCGCCATGGCCCAGCGCAACGGCATCGACCCGATGGGTATGGCACAGCGTGCCGCAGGCAGCGTCAGCGGCGCGGGCAGCGCCATGATGAAGATGGCCACGGGAGCCATGGGGGAAGGCGCCAAACAAGGCGAATCGATGATGGAAACATTGAAAAGCGCCGCCGGAGAAGTGCGCAGCACGCCCGGCGAATCCCCGAACGACATACTCAATGATAAAATCGGCGGTGTCGTTTCGAATGTGCAGCAAGGTATCTCGGAGAACGGTCCCAAGATTTCCGAATGATGCGCTCCGCCTGTGCCGGGTCTGAAAAGAAATGCCATTGCACTGGCGGCGTGATTTGGTAATGTCGTGGGTATGATTGTACGCATCGCACTTTTTACTCTGATCCTGACCGCTGGCCTGACCGCCTGCGAAAAGGAAACCCATGAGTTGAAGAGCCCATGTGTGGGCGCGGCAGGCAGTCCCTGCGGCGAAAAACGCTCAGTCAATGAATGGTGGATGCGCCAAGCCTAGCGCTTTCTCGCTACCCTTTTGATCCATCGATTCATTATTATTTGTGGCATTTATATTACATTTGATGCAAAAGCGCTTAAAATGCTATTAAGGTATCGTTAATCGTGGTATGGTGTCTTCACATCGCAGTAAGGGATTCGAGCAAGCGTCCGCCTTTTGGCCAGCCGCCGCCGGACACCAGGATCCGACCCTTATCCACTGCACGCAACGTTCGAAGAGGGGACGCCCGACTTATCGGGTGTTTTGACCAAAGCCGGGCCTTTTCCTTACGGATCAGGCCGCATCTGTGTTCATCCTGCCGCTGGGTTTTGCCGCGGCGCAACGTGAAGGATAGTCGGTCTTATGGCGACTGCTAAAAAATTGTCCGTTTCCCCCGCAACCAAGGCATCCGCAATCAAGGCATCCCCAATCAAGCCGGTTGCTGCCAAATCGAAATCTTCGAAAACAGCCGTTTCCAAACAACCTGCGGCCAAAACGAAGCCGGTTTCTGTAAAAGGCAAAGCTGCCCAGAAAGCGCTTCCTGCCAAATCCGCCCCGATGAAAACTGCGCCCAAAGCGGTTATCAAGGCCGTACCGAAGGCGGTTGCAGCCAAAGCAGCGCCTGCCAGGGCCATCGCCAAGACCGTCATTCCCACCAAAATCATGGAAACGAAAACCATTATGTCGAAGCAAGTCGTGACTGCCCCCATCGCCATCGTCAAAGCCCCTGCCGCCGCGAAGGGCGATTTCAAGGTCGGCAGCTTCGTGGTCTATCCCACCCACGGCGTCGGCAACATCATCGGCGAAGAGACTCAGACCTTCGGCGAAGTGTCGCTGAAAGTGTTCGTGATCAACTTCGAACGCGATAAAATGACCCTGCGCGTGCCCGTGCACCGCGCCGAAGCCGCCGGTCTGCGCTGCATCAGCGGTTCGGAAAAGATCGAAAAAGCTCTGAAGACCCTGAAAGGCAAAGCCAAAGCCGGCCGGGGTATGTGGAGCCGCCGTGCTCAAGAGTATGAAGCGAAGATCAACAGCGGCTGCCTGCTCAGCGTGGCCGAAGTGGTGCGCGATCTCTACAAAAACGTCGATCAATCCGAACGCTCCTACAGCGAACGCATCATCTTCGAATCCGCCTTCAACCGCATGGTCGGCGAACTCGCCGCGGCTGAAAAGCTGGATACGAAGCTGGCGACGGAGAAATTGGTCGGGGTGCTGAAGAAGCAAGCGGCTTAAGTCTAAGCCCTGAAAGGAGAAAAAAGCTGGAGATTTTTCTCCGGCTTTTTTTATTCACGACATTTCTGCCAGAAATTCTTCGTTGCGAGAAGGCAACGCCGACGCGGTAATCCAGCGGTTCCGCAAGCCGAGGGGCTGGATTGCTTCGCTCCGCTCGCAATGACGTGATCTCTCGAAATTTTCGTGCTCGTTACGAAAGGTGGCCGCTTGGCTGGGTTTTTTGGGAGGGTTCTAAAGATTGAAGCTGAAGGTTATACGATACCTCTCCTACTTTTATTGTTTCTTCATGAACTTATACTACGCTGGCCTCTGAACGTTTTCGTTCGATGGGGATTGATATGCAGAAACTTTGGCCGACCATTCTGCTTTTTTGGATACCACTAATCCCGATCACGGTGGTCGCCGCCTATTTTATGCGGACCTCAATCAACAACCATGCGGGTGCGATAGAAATTCTTATTCCGCCTACGGTGGTGGTAGCGTATCTCATTTTTATCGCGCAGCAATATGCGGTCTTGCGTACAGAGCCTTGGCCAAAGATCTGGGCAAATCGATGGAAACTGCCGCTTAAATTCTATAAAATTTTCTGGCTCTGTCAGGCTGCTGGATTGTTCGCAGTGGCGGTGAGCGAGTTTTGGACGGACCCCGTTTCGCCACTGCATAGCTTTGGCTCTGATCTGGCCTTTTTGGCTCTGGCATTGACTGCCGGCCAGGGGTTCGTGGCGCTTTATACATTCCCAGTGGCGTACGGATTCGTCATGTTGACTTCGATACTACTTTTACCCTGGCGCCCGAAGTTTCTTCCTACAGAAAACTCGAATCACTGCGAAAATACTGGCATTACGCTGCAAAAAGCCGGGTTCACGAATTGAGGTTTTCTGTTGCGCAATCGACCAAGGGAACTGACGTAGTTACACCACGCGCTCAACCATCAATTGCTTGATCTGCTGAATCGCCTTGGCGGGATTTAAACCTTTCGGGCAGGTCTTCGTGCAGTTCATGATGGTGTGGCAGCGGTAGAGTTTGAAGGGGTCTTCGAGCGCGTCCAGCCGGTCGCCGGTGAATTCGTCGCGGCTGTCGGCGATCCAGCGGTAGGCTTGCAGGAGGATGGCCGGGCCGAGATAGCGATCGCCGTTCCACCAGTAGCTGGGGCAGGAGGTGGTGCAGCAGAAGCAGAGAATGCATTCGTACAAGCCGTCCAGCTTCTCGCGATCCTCGGGAGATTGCAAACGCTCGCGGCTGCTCGGTGCCGGGCTTTGGGTCTGCAGCCAGGGCTGGATCGATTCATATTGGGCATAGACATGCGTGAGGTCGGGCACGAGATCCTTCACCACCGGCATGTGCGGCAGCGGGTAGATCGCCACCTCGCCTTTCACTTCGCTGATCGGTTTCAGGCAGGCCAAGGTATTCGTGCCGTCGATGTTCATCGAGCAGGAACCGCAGATGCCTTCGCGGCAGGAGCGGCGGTAGGCCAGCGTGCTGTCCACTTCGTCTTTGATTTTGCCCAAGGCATCGAGCACCATCGGCGCGCAATCGTCCATATCGATCTCGAAACGGTCGATGCGCGGGTTTTTCGGCGCGCCGGAAGCGTCGCGGTCCTCGGGGTCCCAGCGGTAGATGTTGAACACCTTCACATTTTTCGCGCCTGCAGGGGCGGGATAGGTACGGCCCTTGGTGGGTTTGGAGCGGGCGGGCAGTGAGAACTCAACCATGGTCTTCTCTCTCGTTTTGTTTTTTGGGCTTCGTTTCTGTGTTAATTTTTATTTAGCGGCATGCTCGCCCGGCCAATCCAGTCGGGCAGGGGCGGCCTTCCAGCCGGCGGGAAGTTTGATTTTATCCATCAGGAATCCTTTGGCATCGAACGGCAGACGGGGGCCTTGCCCGCCTTCGGCCAGTGGAAGAACCACCGTCGCGCGGTCGCGTTTGGCACTGGAATGCACCAGCTTACGGCTGCCGAAATCCTTGAAGCTGGATGCTTCTTTCGCGCATTGAATCGTCTGGGGCGCGGTCAAGGCCACGGTTGCCAAGATGTGTGTCTCGTCGGCCAGACTGACCAGGGCTGCCCGGCAGGAAGGGCGGGCATATTCTATCTCAGCGTAATCGGATTCCACGGAAATGTAACGCCGGATCGTCGCACCCGACGGTTCCATCAGATCGACCGGCGTCAGGGGACTGTCTCCCCCGCCCAGCAACCTGCCGGTCATCGCGTCTAGATAGCGGTAATTGTCGTGGGTGCCGCAGCAGCCGAAAACGGTCAGGCGATAGATTTCAAGCGGCATCCCCGTATTAGCGATGAGATCGCTGCGATCCGCCGCGAAATGATGGCTCCAAACGCGTTCGCTCTCTGTCGCGCTGGTTGAAGATTGATGGTACAATGTCACCGCAATGTTCGATGTGCCGAACGCGACATCTCGCTCGTCGTCAGCGAGGAAATTCTGTTTTTCCTGCAATAGATACACGTCGCGCTTCATATCGTTGCCATATTCGCTCAGTGTTCGGAACGTCAGGGTGCGGACGTTTTGGATGCGGTAGAGACCCTGGCTGGCGTCGTCTGCCTTGGCGGGACGCATCATCTCCTTGCCTTCGGCATCCGTAACCCGGATTAGCGGCTCGACATAGGATTGCTCCGCGCGGTCGGTTCGTTCCGTGGCGAAGGGCGAAGGCTGGCAGGCAGCCAGGGCAAGCACGAGGAAAGGGAGCAGATTCAGCGCGCGCATCATTTCTGCTTCCGCAATTCGGGCACCAGCGGCTGACCGGCGGCGACTTTGGCGCGGATTTCGGCAATGGCCTTGCGCAGAAGCACGGCACGCTCGGGGTTGGTGGGGTGGGAGGAAGCGCTGTAGATGCCGTCCGGGTCCGCCACACTCATGCGCTGCCAGAAAGTGGGGGCGACATCGACGTTGTAACCGGCGGCGTAGGTGATGTAGATGCCGAGATAATCCGCGTCCCGCTCGAAATCCTGGCTGTAATGGCCGACTGCCAGTTGCTGCCCCATGCCGCCGAGATCGCCGAGATTGTAGCCGTAGGCCTGCGCGGCCGCGCCGAGTGCGGTTCCGGCCAGCCCCCCCAGCATGCCGTTTTGCTGGGCTTTGGCGGGGTGCTTGAGGATGTTGTGGGCGAGTTCGTGGCCGAGCACCACGCCGAGTTCATCCGGGCTTTGGGTAAAGGCGATCATGGCGGGCGCCACCACGATCTGCGAACCGTCCGCATAGGCGTTCAGCGGCGCGTCGTCCTTGTCGAGTTGGTAGGTGTAGGGGCAGGGGGATTGGCCATCAAATTGCTGGCAATAGGCCGCGGCGGCGGGAAGGAGTTTCGCGGCAACCGCATTCAGGCCATTTTGTGCGATGCTACGGTCGATGCTGGTTTTGCTGCCGCCGGACTGACGCTTGGCGGCGGCGACTGCATCTTCGTGCACTTTGGCTTCGGCGGCGATTTCCTGGCTGGAGATGCCAGGCGTGCGGGTGACCGGCTCGGCGCAGGCGGCGAGCAGGAGGCAGGCGGACAGGGCGACGAGGATATTATTGGCGAAAATGTTTTTTATGGGCAGGCGATAAATCATATTTTCGTCATCCTGCGCGCAGTCGCAGGATCGCGTGCCGGAAGCGCTCAGAGATCCTGCGACTGCGCGCAGGATGACGGAGAAAAAGGGAAAGTGCGTGGAAGCGGCTAGCATCAATAAACCCGCTTTTTCAGCGGCACGGATTCGACGCCGCCCATGGTGTTCAGATGCACGGGGCGGTAATCGAAACCGACTTTGCCGTTCTCGTCCAGCCAGGCGGCGGTGTGTTTCAGCCATTCCTTGTCGTCGCGGTCCTGGAAATCTTCGCGGGCGTGGGCGCCGCGGCTTTCCTTGCGGTTTTGCGCGCTGGCGACGGTGATCAGCGCTTGGCCGCGCAGATTGTCGAGTTCCAGCGCTTCGACCAGATCGGAATTGAAGATCATGCTGCGGTCGGAAATCTGCACATCTTCGAAGGACTGATAGATGTCCGACATTTTGTTCACACCCTCGACCAACGTGTCTTCCTGGCGGAAGACGGCGGCATGGGTCTGCATCGTATCCTGCATCGCGCGGCGGATTTCGCTGGTGCGCAAGGAACCCTTGGCGTGGCGGATTTTATCCAGACGGGCGAGGGCCTTGTCGGTGAGATCCTGGCTCAGCACCTTGTGCGGCTGGCCGGGCTTCACCAGTTCCTTCGCGCGGTGCGCGGCGGCGCGGCCGAAGACGACGAGATCGAGCAGCGAGTTCGAGCCCAGGCGGTTCGCGCCATGTACCGAAACGCAGGCCGCCTCGCCGATGGCCATCAGGCCGGGCACCACCGTATCCGGGCCATCGGCCCCGACGGTGAGCACTTCGCCGTGATAATTGGTGGGGATGCCGCCCATATTGTAATGCACGGTGGGCAGCACGGGAATCGGCGCTTTCGTCACGTCCACACCCGCGAAGATCTTCGCGGTTTCGGAAATGCCGGGCAGGCGCTGATGCAGGATTTCGGGGTCGAGATGATTGAGGTGCAGATGGATGTGATCCTTCTTCGGACCGACCCCGCGCCCTTCGCGGATTTCCACCGTCATCGCGCGCGAAACCACGTCGCGGCTGGCGAGATCTTTCGCGTGCGGGGCGTAACGCTCCATGAAGCGCTCGCCTTCGGAGTTCACTAGGTAACCCCCTTCGCCGCGCGCGCCTTCGGTGATGAGGCAGCCGGAACCGTAGACGCCGGTGGGGTGGAATTGCACGAATTCCATGTCCTGCAATGGTAGCCCCGCGCGGGTGACCATGGCATTGCCATCGCCCGTGCAGGTGTGGGCGGAGGTGCAGGAGAAATAGGCGCGGCCGTAACCGCCGGTGGCGATGACCACTTGGTGCGCGTGGAAGCGGTGGATCGTGCCGTCATCCAGATTCCAGGCGATGACGCCGCGGCACACGCCGTCATCCATGATGAGATCGAGCGCGAAATATTCGATGAAGAATTGCGCGCGGTGGCGCAAAGCCTGGGTATAGAGCGTATGCAGGATGGCGTGACCGGTACGGTCGGCGGCTGCACAGGTGCGCAGCGCGGGCGGGCCTTCGCCGAATTGCGTGGTCATGCCGCCGAAGGGGCGCTGATAGATGCGGCCCTCCTCGGTGCGGCTGAAAGGCACGCCGTAATGTTCGAGCTCGATCACCGCGGCGGCGGCGTTTTTGCACATATATTCGATGGCGTCTTGATCGCCCAGCCAATCCGAACCTTTGATCGTGTCGTAGAAGTGCCAGCGCCAGTCATCTTCGCTCATATTGCCGAGCGCGGCCGAGATGCCGCCTTGTGCCGCGACGGTATGCGACCGTGTCGGGAAAACCTTGGTGATGCAGGCGGTGCTCAAACCTGCTTCCGCCATGCCGAAAGTGGCGCGCAAACCCGCGCCCCCGGCCCCGACCACGACCACGTCGTAATAATGATCTTCGATCTGATAGCTCGTCGTCATATCCGGATTCCTAGTAGCTTGCGGGCTGATAGCCCGCGAAGTGCATTTTGATCAGCGCGAAAATGGTCGCCGTGGCGGCGGCGAAGCAGCCGAGTTTGATGAGCATGACGAGGCCGACCTTCCAGCCCATCTGATGCACGTAATCCTCGACGATGACCTGCAGGCCTTGGGCGGTGTGCCAGAAGAGCGCCACCAGGAATAAGGCCATCAGCAATGCGTTTGCCGGCACTTGTGCCCAGGCGGCGGTGGCCTCGGCGCTGCCGCCGACATAGATAAGGTTCAGCACGGAAACCACGAACCACACGCCGAGCGGAATCAGCGCCACGGAAGTGACGCGCTGCCACCACCAATGCCCCGTGCCGTCTTTGGCGGAGCCGAGGAATTTGGCGCGTTTCAGCGGCGCGGAATAGTAATCTTGCTTGTTGGGCTTTTCCATGACGGGCGATCCTAGTAGAGAAGCACGTAAGCCCAGACGCCGACACTCAGCGCCAGGGTGAGCAGAAGCACGGCGATGCCGCTGCGGTTCACGGAGGGAATGGTGAGCCCCATGCCCGCATCCCACATCAAGTGGCGGATGCCGTTGAAGAGATGGTAGAAGAACGCCACCGTCCAGCCGAATAGGAAGACACGCCCGAACCAGCTGGCGGTGACTTCCGTCAGTGTCGCGTAGAAGCTGGGGGAGAAGGCGGCGGACCACAACCACGCGCCCAGCAGCAGGGTGCCGACCGAAAGGCCGAAGCCGGTGATGCGGTGAAGGATCGAAAGCATCGAGGTGATCTGCGGTTTGTACACCGACAAATGCGGCGAAAGCGGCCGCTCGGCCCGAAGTTTTGCGCTCATGAAATCTCACTCTGGTCGTAAATTTATTGATCGCAAATTGGCCCTTTGTTCGTCATGCGTCAAGCATGCTTTTTGCATTTCCAGCATGCGATTGCATACTGAAAATGCATATTGCGTTTGCTCCGCATCGGGCTTGCTACCTTTGCATCATTGGACACTTGCCCCTGATTCTCCCCACTCCGCACATGATGCGCAGTGCCGCTCGGATATCTCTATGTTGCAAGTGGCGCACTCCGCACCCAGTGCGCAGTGTGGGCATTGGGGATGCGGGAGAATGGGGCAGTGGGGCAGTGGGAAGGTCTATCCAGTAATGTGAGGCCAGCAGGCCGAACCAGCCTTGAGCTCGGCGCAGCCGTCAGGCTCATGTGAAGGTCAGCAGACCTTCGCGGAGCGAAACGCCAAAAACCCAGCCTTGAGCTCGGCGCAGCCGTCAGGCTCATGTGAAGGCCAGCAGACCTTCGCGGAGCGAAACGCCAAAAACCCAGCCTTGAGCTCGCAGAAGACGTCAGGCTCATGTGAACGCCAGCAGGCGCGATACGGAGCGAAATGTAACACCTCTTTTTTTGTATCGCGTGCGATACAAAAAAAGATGCCCAGGAACTTGCGTTCCCGGGCGTTCAAGTTTGAACAGGAGGTTATGGCGGGTCGGGTCGCGCTGTGGCGCGGAGCCGGAATTAATTGTCGAGCTGCTCGAAGTAATAGCTGCCTTGCGCGCTGTAATTGCTGCGGTAGCTGGTTTCGGGCGAAGCGGAACAGGCGGCAGCGGTGAGGGCGATCATCATCGCGATCGTGATTTTCGTCAGCGTTTTCATTGTCGTCCTCCCCATCCGGTGTTGTTTCGATGGGGTGAATGTAGCTATTCCATGATGCGATGGGAACTGGCAATTTATGCTAGTAGCCATGCATTCAATGCATACTTGTGGATTATTGCTCTGCCAGCGTATTGGGCGAAATGCTTAGCAACTCCGCCATGCCCCGGGCTTTTACCAAGGTTTCGCGCCATTCCTGTTCGGGGTTGGAATCCTGCACGATGCCGCCACCCACCTGGAATTCGAAGCACGCACCTTCGAGAATCAGCGTGCGGATCACCACCGAAGTCTGCGCCGCATCCGCCGCGATCCAGCCGAGCATGCCGCTGTAAGGCCCGCGCGCGCTGGCTTCCAGTTCAGCCAGCCGCCGCACGCTGGCGCGTTTCGGTGCGCCAGTCATCGAGCCGGGCGGGAAACAGGCGCGCAGCGCATCCAGCGGCCCGCAATCCGCGCGCAGACTGCCCTCAATGGTCGAGACCAGATGATGCAGCTGGGCATAGGATTCCAGCGCACAGAGTTTTTCCACGCGCAGGCTTCCGGTCGTGCAGACTTGCGACAAGTCGTGACGCATGAGATCGACGATCATGATGTTTTCCGCACGGTCTTTCGTGCTGGCGGAAAGGGCGGCAGCCAAAGCCGTGTCTTCCTGCGGTGTTGCGCCGCGCGGGCAGGTGCCTTTGATCGGGCGCGCGCGGGCCTGGCCGTTTTCCACATGAAGAAATTCTTCCATGCTGGAGGAAATTATCTGCCAGTCCGGCGTGTGGATGAGCGCGGCGAAAGGGGCGGGGCTGATGGTGCAGAGCCGGGCGAACAAAGTAAGGCTGTCCGGCGGCGCGCTCATGCGCCCAAGGAATTTGCGTGTGAGGTTCGCCTGGTAATATTCGCCCGCGCGAATGTCTTCCAGAATCGCCGCGACCTTCTCTCTGTACGCGTCCCCCGAGAAGTTGCTGGTGAGTGTTTCGATGCAGGGCACATTATCGGAAATAGGCGCTGCATGCCGCACCGGCTCTTCGCCCCATCCTTCGATGCGTTGATCGATCAGATCGAAACGCAACAGAGTGGCGGGCAGCATCCACCATTGTTCGGGCAGCGTATGGGTGCTGGATTGCGGCGCATGCTCCGCACCCAGTTCATAGCTTGCATAGCCGAAAAGCCGCTCGCCTTGGGGCAGGGTGGTCAAAGCGTCTTCCAGCAGGTTCCAACCACTGCCGGTGAAAATGCGCTGCGGGTTCAGCGCCAGATAGGAATAGCGCGCATCCGGCGAAAGGCGGGCGCTGTGCAGCAGCACGAAGCTGTCCTGCGGCGTGGTGCATTGCGCCGCCACCGCCAGTGGTGCTTCCCAGGCCCAGGTGAAATCGGCAGGCCTCACGCGAAATCCCGCTGGCTCTCGGCAGCGGCACGGGAGAGCGCCGCATGGCAACGCGCGGCCAATGCCTGTGATTCCCACCGCCAACCATAGGGCGCGAGGGAGGCGATGGGGCACGTGTAATAAAGACTGTTGCAACTGGCCACGGCGACCGCCGATGGCAGGCGCGCCAGCGGTGCGGTGATTTCTTCAATAAAGCCCAGCTGCAGCAGAGATTGCCGCGCCACGCCCGCCACCGCGCCGCTTTCCAGCGCGGGGGTGAAGCAGGTTCCATCCGGCTCCTGCCAAACCAGATTGGCCGCCGCGCATTCGCTGAGATTGCCCTGCGCATCCGTCATCAAGGCTTCGTCGCAGGCTTGCGTCTCGGCTTCCATGCGCGCCAGCACGCTGCCCAAAGCATTGGCGGTCTTGCAATCGCTGGGCAGATGTTGGGGGCCGGGGCGGCGCAGGCTGGCGTGCCACAGGCGCAAGGGTTCGGTGGGGGCGGGGGGCAGGGGAGACATTTCCAGCAGCAAGGTCGGTTGCGGTTGTGCGGGCGGAAGATAGCCGCGCCCACCGGGGCCACGGCTGAGCGCGATGCGCAGCACGCCTTCGGGCTGGGTATTCGCAGCGATCAAAGTGCGCGCAGCATCGGCGAGATCGTAAGCGAGAGGTGGAAGCTTCAATGCTTCCATGCCGCGCAACAACCGCGCCACATGCGCTTGCCAGAATTCCGGTTTGCCTTGCGAGACGCGCAGGGTTTCGAACAATCCGTCCCCATAACGAAAGCCGCGATCCGCCACCGGCAGGCAGGCTTCGGCGGCGGGCAGCAGCTTGCCGTTCAGCCAGAGGAAGGGGAAATCGGGTGGGTTCATGGGTGCGGTTGTAGCGAAGCCTGTGCTGCGCTACAAGATTTGCATGCCCACCTTTACGCATGTCCGCTCCATCTCCTCCGCCCTCGGTTCGCGCCGCGCGCGGCCCGTGGCGCTGGGTCTGGGCGGCAATGTGGGAAACCGCGCGCGCATTCTCCGCCAGGCGGTGGCGCTGCTCACCACCGAGGCAACACCGATGCTCACCGCGCCGCGCTTGTCTTCTGTCTATGAAAGCGCCGCGATGCTGGATGCGGGCGCGCCGCCGGAATGGAATCATCCGTTTTTGAATATGGTGCTGGTGGGCGAGACGCTGCTTTCGCCGCCCGCACTGCTCAGCGAGATCAAACGCATCGAACATAAACTCGGCCGCCAGCCGCGCGGCCACTGGGCCCCGCGCGAGATCGACATCGACATTCTGGCTTACGGCGAAGAAGTGCTGCACACCCCCGCCATGACCGTGCCGCATGTGGGGCTGCTGGAGCGCAGTTTTACGCTGCTGCCGCTGGCCGAACTCTGGCCGGACTGGCGCTATCCCGTGCCCGGCCCATTGCAGGGCTCGCCGCTTTTCGCGCTGCTAGAGCGTTATTATCCCGGCGGGCAGGCGGCGGATCTTCAGCACATGGGCGATCTGGAACGCCTGCCGTGACCCGGCTGGTCGGCATCCTCAACCTCACGCCGGATTCTTTTTCGGACGGGGGGAAATACAACGGCGCGCAAGCCGCGCTGGCGCAGGCGGAATCACTGCTGCGGCAGGGGGCCAGCGTGCTGGATGTGGGGGCCGAATCCACCCGGCCCAACGCCACGCCCATCTCGGCCACCGAAGAATGGGCGCGGCTCGAAACCCATCTGCCCGCTTTGATCGCGTTGGCACATGCCCAAGGTGCCGTGCTCAGCCTGGATACCCGCCACGCCGAAACTGCCGCCCGCGCTTTGCTGCTGGGGGTGGATTGGATCAACGATGTGAGCGGCTTCGAAGATCCGGCGATGGTGGAAGCGGTGGTGGCCGCGCCCTGCCGCCTCGTCGTCATGCATCACCTCGGTGTGCCGCCGAACCCGAACGTGACGCTGCCGGAAAGCGCGGATGTGGTGGCGATGGTGCGCACCGCGCTCTTCGTGCGGGTGGCGGAACTGGAAGCCCAGGGCATCGAGCGCGCGCGGCTGATCCTCGACCCGGGCCTGGGTTTCGGCAAAACCGCGCAGCAATCCCGCGCGCTGATCGAGGGGGCCGCCGCGCTCAAAAGCCTGGGCCTGCCGCTATTCTTCGGCCATTCCCGCAAATCCTTCCTGGGGCCGGACGCCGCCGCGCGCGAACGCGGCACGCTGGAAGCATCCGCGCAACTGATCGCGCAGGGTGTGGATTATCTGCGGGTGCATGATGTGGCGGCGCATGCGGCCATGGCGGGTGTCGTGCATGGCGCTTGAGGATTTGCTCGCGCAACTGAGCCACCCCGCGCTCCCCATCATCAGCCCCGGCCTGGAGCGGGTGGAGACGCTGCTCGGCGCGTTGGGCAACCCGGAACGCCGCCTGCCGCCGGTGGTGCATGTGGCGGGCACGAACGGCAAAGGCTCGCTTATCGCTTATCTGCGCGCTGCATTCGAGGCGGCGGGTTTGCGCGCGCATGTCTATTCCTCGCCGCATCTGGTACGCTTCAACGAACGCATCCGCCTGGGCGGCACGCTGATCGGCGATAAGGCGCTGGAGCGGTTATTGCTGCGCGTGGCCGCGGCGGCGGAAAACGTGCCGACCACTTTCTTCGAAGCCACCACCGCCGCCGCCTTCCTCGCTTTTTCGGAAAGCCCGGCCGATGTCGTGCTGCTGGAAACCGGGCTGGGCGGACGGTTGGACGCGACGAACGTGATTCAGCGCCCGCTGCTCACCGCCATTACCCCCATCAGCCACGACCATGCCGAATATCTGGGCGACACGCTGGAGGCCATTGCCTTCGAGAAAGCGGGCATACTCAAGCGCGGCGTGCCTTGTATTTCCGCGCCGCAGACCGCCGCCGTGCGCGGCGTGCTGTGCGGCCAGGCCAAGCAGAAAAGCGCGCCGATGCAGATGGGCGGAAAGCAATGGCATTGGTGGGCGGAAGAGGACAAGCTCTGCTTTCGCGCCGAAGACATGAAGCAGCCCATCACCTTCCCCAAACCCAATCTGGAAGGCGCGCATCAATGGCCGAATGCGATGCTGGCGGTGGCCGTGCTGCGTGAACTCATGCCGCATTTCGCGCTGAGCGAAGCGCATATCGCGCGTGGTCTGACGCAGGCGCAATGGCCTGCCCGGCTGCAGAAACTGCCCAGCCTGCACCCCATCCGCCAAGCCCTGCCGCTGGGCTCGCAAGCTTGGCTCGACGGGGGGCACAATGAAGCGGCGGCCAATGCCATCGCCGATTGGATGCAGGACGGGAAGGGCAGATTCTGGCTGATCTGGGGCATGCTGCGAAGCAAGGATGCCGCCGCGTTCCTGCGTCCGCTCGCGCCGCTGCTGGAAGGCGTGATCGCTGTGCCCGTGCTGTCCGAATTCGGCGCATATGCGCCGGAACATTTGGCCGAAATTGCCCGTAAAGCGGGGGTGACTATGGCGGAAACCGCGCCGGGCGCACTCCGTGCCGCACAATGCATCGACGCATTATCCCCCGAAAAGCCAGTGCGTATTTTGATCGCAGGCTCGCTGTACCTTGCGGGCGAAGTGCTGAAACTCGGCGGCGCACCCGATTAATCCCATCCATGCCGTCATCCTGCGCGCAGGATGACGAAGTCGGCGGGAGGCGGACCATTAGGATCAGAACGTCTTCACCATCGCGATATGCGGCAGCCCGACCTGCACATAACCCTCGCCTTGCGTATCATACCCATGCTTGCGGTAGAAATTCACCGCCGTTTCGCGGGCGCTGAGATGCACGTTTTTGTAGCCTGCCGCCAGCGCTTCCCGCTCGAACATCGCCAGTAGTTTCGAGCCGATGCCGCCGCCCTGCAGATTGGGCGACACGGCGAACTGGCGCAACTTGGCCGTGGCCGCATCCACCGCATGCAGCATCACGCAGCCCACGAGCTTTTCGCCCAGCATGGCCATGAACTGGCGGTCCGGTGCGTCCAAGCCCAGCTGGTCCGGTGTGTAGGCGAGGCCCAGCGGCGAGCGCAGCACATGCTGGCGCAGCGCCACGGCGGCATGGTAATGTGGGCCGCCATACGGCACTTCCAGCAGCGTCACATCCGCCGCCGCGGCGGAATATTGGGTAATGGTGTGCAGAAAACCTTCGCGCATCGCCGACCGGGAAAAAGAAAACACTGCCCGAATTACTGCATGCGCCCCATCAAAACACAAGCAGGCAAAACACAAGTGGGCAAAACTCAAGTGCCCGCATGGCCGATCGCACATGCGTGCGGGAACACATGCGTGCGGGAAGGGGCATGAATGTTTCGGGCGGGAACGATTTCTTCTTGTCACCCACCGGGTGCCGCGCTATAGAGCATGCCTCCTTACGCGGGGACGCTTCGAGCGGCTTCGGACAAGGGCGATTAGCTCAGTTGGTAGAGCGTCTCGTTTACACCGAGAATGTCGGCAGTTCGAGCCTGTCATCGCCCACCACCTTTGGTTTGACTGACCAGGGTTGTCCGCTTCCGAAGTGCCTTCCTGCTCACGCGTGCGGGGGTGTAGCTCAGTTGGTTAGAGCGCCTGCCTGTCACGCAGGAGGCCGCGGGTTCGAGTCCCGTCACTCCCGCCACCGCGGCTTTGTGCGTTATATGGCCACATTCTAGGATGCCCGTAAAAATTGTCGTTTGTCTCTTAGCATCACACTGTAATGTGATTTGATTAAACGAGCTTGGGGAATACCATATGTCAGTATTGATGGCTAAATGTCCGCGTTGCCTTGCTGTGAATATGACGTTCACAGTTATGCAATTTTCATACCTCGAACATATGGCAAATTTCCCTAGGTATGAATTGTTCTGCAAATGCAGAAATTGTTCAGGATCAACGATATTTTTGGTTACTCAGAATTACGATGGATACCAAAACAATATAGTGAATGATGCAATTTTGAAAATGAATGCATCAGTAAACTCATATTTTGAAATAGATGGTCATGTGAGTCTCAAAAATGAGGCTGTCATAAAGGCGCCAGAACATCTTCCTGGGAATATTGCTGATGCATTTAATGAAGGTGCAACTTGTTTAGCCGTTGAATGTTGGAATGCGGCTGGGGCCATGTTTCGAAAATGCGTCGACATCGCAACAAAGTCTATGATCCCCGAAGAAAACATTGATGGGATGTCTTCTAAAATTCGGTATAGCCTGGGATTGCGCCTTGAATGGTTATTTACTAGAAACAAGTTATCTTCCGACCTCCGCGAATTGTCTCACAGTATCAAAGAGGATGGTAATGACGGTGGTCATGGCGAATCACTTTCAAAACATGATGCTGATGATCTGTTAGATTTCACCGAATCTCTACTGAATCGTCTTTATACAGAGCCAAAAAAAATTGACCTTGCTCAACAACGCCGTATTGCAAGACGCTCAGGGAGCTAGGTCGTTTGATTAAGCCAAAGTTTCCCATTGGCGCTTTCTCTGCTTCCGGCTATAACGCGCACAGATAAGAAAGCGGTGCGTCAAGTTGCCGCATGCATGAGTGAGAGAGTGCCATGGAAGGCTTTGTTGCGGCGTCGTATTTGCCGATTCTGATTTTCCTCGTTATTGCGGGCGGGCTGGCACTCGTCATGGTCGCGCTGCCGGTGGTGCTGGCGCCAAAGAATCCGGATACCGAAAAACTCTCCGCCTACGAATGCGGGTTCGACACCTTCGGCGATGCGCGTGGCAAGTTCGATGTGCGCTTTTACCTGGTCTCCATCCTCTTCATCATCTTCGATCTCGAAGTGGCGTTTCTCTTTCCCTGGGCGGTCACGCTGGGCAAAATCGGCGTGTATGGTTTCTGGTCGATGATGGTGTTTCTCGGGGTGCTGACGATCGGCTTTATTTACGAATGGAAAAAGGGCGCGCTGGAGTGGGAATAACCACGTCTGCGCGATAGTTGCTTATGGAACAGTCCCAAAGTTTGAACACCAGCGCCCAAGGCTCGGTCATCTCGCCGCCCGGCGGCGCGTTGCTGCCCGGCGCGGCGCAGGAAGGCGTGCTGCAAACCGTCTTCGACGAATTCAACGACAAGGGCTTCGTCGTCGCCAATCTCGACAAGCTGGTGAATTGGGCCCGCACGGGTAGCATGTGGCCCATGACTTTCGGCCTCGCCTGCTGCGCGGTGGAAATGATGCATTCCGCCGCCAGCCGCTACGATATGGACCGTTTCGGCGTCGTCTTTCGCCCCAGCCCCCGGCAGTCGGACGTTATGATCGTGGCGGGTACGCTCTGCAACAAAATGGCCCCGGCTTTGCGTAAGGTCTACGACCAGATGGCCGAGCCGCGCTATGTGATTTCCATGGGCAGCTGCGCCAATGGCGGCGGCTATTACCATTATTCCTATTCCGTGGTGCGCGGCTGCGACCGCATCGTGCCGGTGGATGTCTATGTGCCCGGTTGCCCGCCGACCGCCGAGGCGTTGCTCTACGGCATCCTGCAATTGCAGAAGAAAATTCGCCGCACCGGCACCATCCGGCGCTAAGGGGCAGGGAATCATGAGCCAGCATTTGAACGACGTGAAGACCTTCCTCGAGGCCGCCCTGGGCGAGCATGTAAATGCCTGCACGATCCAGCATGATCAACTTACGCTGAACGTCGCACCGGCCTCCCTGCTCAAGGTGCTCACCTTCTTGCGCGACGATGGGCGCTTCGGCTTCAAGCAGTTGCTCGACATCTGCGGGGTGGATTATCTGGGCCGCGCGCCACGTTTCGATGTGGTTTATCACCTGCTCAGCGTCTCCAACAATCTGCGCATCCGCGTAAAAGTCGCGACCGACGCGCGCACGCCGATTCCCTCGGCGGTCGATCTCTTCCCCAGCGCGGGTTGGTATGAGCGCGAGACCTGGGACATGATCGGCGTGCTCTTCCAAGGCAACCCCGATCTGCGCCGCATCCTCACCGATTACGGCTTCGACGGCCATCCGCTGCGCAAAGATTTCCCACTCACCGGCTATGTCGAAATGCGCTATGACGACGAGCAGAAACGCGTGGTCTATGAGCCCGTGAAACTGCAGCAGGCCTTCCGCAAGTTCGATTTCCTGAGCCCGTGGGAACAGGCCGAATATGTATTGCCGGGGGATGAGAAGGCAGCGGCACCCGTCACCGCCGGGGCAACTCTGCCCGCGGCCAAGGCATCGTAAGAAAGCAACCCCTTATGGATCATAACTCCCAGCCCGCCGCCGCCCGCCGCACGATTCTTGTGATCGGCGCGGTTGTGCTTTTGTGCGTGGTGGCGGCTGTTGCATTGTTCGTGCTGCGCGGGCCCAGCTTGGGATCGATGATTTTCGGCGCGCCTTCTACGTCTAGTCCATCAGCGGTGGCGAACAGCGAACCCGCACCGCAGCCGCAGCGCAGCGAGGCGGAGAAGAAAGAACTCGCTTATTCTATGATGTGCCTAGGCCGTTTCGGGACGGATGCGAAAGCTCCTGCCGCCACGCGCGAGCAGAAGGTCGCCTTGTGCGATTGCATCGTCAGTCAGGCGGGGCTCACTGCCACCAGCCCCAACTATGAGGCGGAGATGACGCGCTGCTTCAGCAAGATGCTCGGCCAACCATATCAGCAAACCGCTCCCGCCGCGGATGGATCGACGGTGCCCGCCGTTGCCCTGCCGGGTTCCGAAGCGAGCCCTGTTTCCGCAGCTCCTTTATCCGTTCCCGTTTCACCATATGCCGCGGAATTATCTGCCATCCCTGCGGCGAAACTGCCTGAACTCAGAGAAATCTGCATTGCCATCTCGCGCACGAAGGCGCGGGAATTCGGTTCGGACGAAGAAGTGTTTCTTTCGATGAACGGGAATTACACCGACCATTGCATCGTCAGGCGTGCCCGCAGGGAAGGTCTTCTGCCGCCCGAAACCGAGGCCCCTGCGAACGGAGCCCCCTAGCATGCGTCACCTTCTCTTTGCAGGAATGCCGCTTCTCATCGCCATCTCTCTGCCTCTGCCGGCTTTCTGTGCAGATTGGTGGCCCTTTAAAGATAAGGAAGCGGTTCCCGTAGAAACCGCGCCTCCCGTGGCGGAAGAAGATCTTTCGGCATTACCCGGCGAAAAGCGCATGCAGTTCGAAGGCGAATGCACCATGCAAGCCATCAATCGCGCAAAAGAAATGAGTGCCGATACCGATGCCTTCCTGACCACCAATCGCGATTATGTGCACCAGTGCATCATCCACCATGCCCGCATGGAAGGCCTGATCCCGGCCGGAGGCGCGAAGTGAGCTACCTCAAGCGCGCCTGGCACGGAGAGGCGGAATTGTGGACGGTGTTCTGGTTGGGCTGGCTGTGGCCGTTGCTGTTCTACGTCATCGTTATTATGCTGGCCGTCGGCGCGGGTTTGGCCCGGCGTTATGCGCCGCCGCATTATGTACCCGAGCCTGCGCAAATGAAGCTCGGGGTTTTATCTATTTTTCTCGCCATATCGCTATGGTACGCCCTCTGGCAGCCCATATCCATCTGGCGTTGCGCGCGAAACTGCGAACATGCGATCTGGACATATCTGGCGTGTATCCATGCGGCCCTGATGATATTCACCGCACTTGTGACAACGGTCCTTTTGGGTTTAGTAATCTTCACTGTCGGATTCGCGAACCTGCCCGCTTTTTTTGAGGCCGGAAATTACCGCCATGCGATTGCCGAAATGAGAGACAAGATATGAGCAACCAGCAAGTCGACCTCAAGAACCTTACCCTCAATTTCGGCCCGCAGCATCCGGCAGCGCATGGTGTGCTGCGCCTGGTGCTGGAGATGGACGGCGAAGTGGTGGAACGCGCCGATCCGCATATCGGCCTGCTGCATCGTGGCACGGAAAAGCTCATCGAGCACAAGACCTACCTGCAGGCGCTGCCTTATTTCGACCGGTTGGATTATGTCTCGCCCATGTGCATGGAACATGGCTATTCGCTGGCGGTGGAACAATTGCTGGGTTGCGAAGTGCCGGTGCGGGCGAAGTTCCTGCGCGTGTTGTTTTCCGAGATCACGCGACTGCTCAACCATACCTTGAACATCACCACGCAAGCGCTTGATGTTGGGGCAATGACACCGCTGCTTTGGCTGTTCGAAGAGCGCGAGAAGATGATGGAATTTTATGAACGCGCGTCTGGTGCGCGCATGCATTCCGCCTATATCCGCCCCGGCGGCGTGCACAAAGACATCCCCGATGGGATGGAGGCTGACATCCTCGATTTCTGCGATCATTTCCTGAAAGTGGTCGATGACGTGGACGATCTACTGACCGAGAACCGCATCTGGAAACAGCGCACGGTGGATATCGGTGTCGTCACCGCCGCCGAGGCGCAGGCCTGGGGCTTCAGCGGACCAATGCTGCGTGGTTCGGGCATCGCCTGGGACTTACGCAAAAGCCAGCCCTATGAAGTCTACGACCAGATGGATTTCGACATTCCCGTGGGCAAAAACGGCGATTGCTGGGACCGCTATCTGTGCCGCATGGAAGAAATGCGCCAATCCGTGCGCATCATCCGCCAATGCATCCAGAAAATGCCGCGCGGACCGGTGGTGACGGACGATCCGAAAGTCGCGCCGCCCAAGCGTGCTGCGATGAAACAAAGCATGGAATCGCTCATCAATCATTTCAAGCTCTACACCGAAGGCTACCACGTGCCGGCGGGCGAGACTTATACGGCGATCGAAGCGCCCAAAGGCGAGTTCGGCGTCTATCTGATTTCGGACGGCACCAATTCGCCCTATCGCTGCAAAATCCGCGCCCCCGGCTTCGCCCACCTCCAGGCCCTGAATTTCATGGGCAAAGGCCATTTGCTGGCCGACGTGGTAACGATTATCGGCACCATGGACATCGTCTTCGGGGAGATCGACCGCTAATGGCCCACGCACCTGCATCCGAACCTTTCACCCAGCCCGAGCATTTCGAGTTTTCCGCCGCCCATCGTGCGGAAGCAGAGACCGTCATCGCGCGCTATCCCGCCGGACGCCAGCAATCGGCGGTGATGCCGTTACTCGCCATCGCGCAGAAGCAGCATGACAATTGGCTGCCGAAAGCGGCGATGGACCATGTGGCCGCCATGCTCGGCATGCCTGCGATGCGCGTCTATGAAGTCGCGCATTTCTACAGCATGTACAACCTTGCGCCCATGGGCCGCCACCATGTGCAGCTTTGCACCACCACGCCTTGCTGGCTACGCGGCTCCGAATCCATCGTAAAGGCCTGCGAATCGCGCCTCGGTGTGCATTTGGGTGAAACGACGCCGGACGGCGCATTCACCCTCACCGAAGTGGAATGCCTGGGTGCCTGCGTGAATGCACCGATGATGCAAGTGACGAGCATAGGCGGAGAGGATCTTTTCTTCGAAGATCTCAACGCCGAAAGCGTGGTGCGTTTGATCGACGAACTTGCTGCCGGACGCACGCCCAAGGCGGGTTCGCAAACCGGGCGTCAGACTTCCTGCCCGGCCAACGGCTCCACCACTCTCAAGCACGCATAGGAGTTTCCATGCGCCATGCACTTCTGCTTCTGATTTTGCTGCTGCCGTTGCCCGCGCTGGCCGCAGAGCCCGCAGTGCTGGCGTGGCCCGCCTATCTGGAAGAGCGGGTGAAAGCGCGCGCCGTCTTGGCCGATCCCGCATGTATGGCCAAGAAAGGGGCGATACCTGCATGTTTCTGCGCAATTGATACCGCCTATCCCCGCTTCGTTACCGCCGCTGCCGCCAAAGCGGCGACCGACCGTCACCTTGCCGAGCCCGCCGAGCCACCCAACGCAAACGCCTTGCCGCACGCCGAAGCGCTGAACGACGCGTTGAAAGCTTTTACCCAGGCAGGCGTTGAGGAAGGGGTATGCCCGCCGAATTATAGTCAAAAACAGGCAGGCAGACCCCGCGATTTTCTGGCCAGTGCCGCCATTGTCAGTACCCTCGAAGGAACGGTGACTTTCCTGAAAGGCGACTATATCGGCATGACCTATCGCTATTACGACCGGGACGGTAGCGAAGAGCCGGTATTGTCTCACCGTGGTTTGTTGCTGAATATCGCCACGGGAGAAGCGGTGAATCTTATCGATCTGCTCGGCGCGAATCAGGACGAAGCGATCAACAAAGAAATCTTGCGCCAGCAGAAAATTCAGGCCCGCCCGATCGACGCGCCGGGCTTCGCGCGCCCCTTCAAAATGGGTGAATGCCCGAATTGCCTTGGTTATTATTATACACCCAAAGGGTTGGACATCGAGATGCTCAGCATCGGCAAAAAGGACGAGCCGGTGGTGGTGGATGTGGCCCTGCCTTCCAAACTGATATTGGATGCGCCGCTACGCGCACTTTTTTCGGGTAAAGCCGCTCCCACGCCCACCATTCCTGCGAATAAGGCGAAATGACATGTTGAAGAACGAAGACCGTATTTTCCAGAACCTCTACGGTTTCCACGACTGGCGTTTGAACGCGGCGCAAGCGCGCGGCGATTGGGACAATACCAAAGCGATTCTGGCCAAAGGCCAGGAAGCGATCATCGAGGAAGTGAAGGCATCCGGCTTGCGCGGGCGCGGCGGGGCAGGGTTCTCCACGGGCATGAAATGGTCTTTCATGCCGAAGCAAAGCGATGGCCGCCCCAGCTATCTGGTGGTCAATGCGGATGAGGGCGAGCCCGGCACCTGCAAAGACCGCGACATGATGCGCCACGAGCCGCACAAATTGCTGGAAGGTTGCCTCATCGGCGGCTTCGCCATCCGCGCGGTGGCGGCCTACATCTACATCCGCGGCGAATTCCGCGAGGAAGCGGACCGGCTGGAAGCCGCGATCGACGAAGCGCGCGCGGCGGGTTTCCTGGGCAAGAACGCTTGCGGTTCGGGTTATGATTTCGAGATCTACGTCCATCGCGGCGCGGGCGCCTATATCTGCGGGGAAGAAACCGCGCTGATCGAATCGCTGGAAGGCAAAATGGGCAAGCCGCGCCTGAAACCGCCTTTCCCGGCAGCCATGGGCGTGTGGGGCTGCCCGACCACGGTGAACAACGTCGAATCCATCGCCGTCGTACCCACCATTCTGCGCCGCGGCCCGGCCTTGTTTGCGGCGTTGGGGCGGCCCAACAATACCGGCACCAAGGTGTTCTGCATCAGCGGGCATGTGAACAACCCCTGCAACGTCGAAGAGGAAATGGGCATTCCGCTCAAAGAACTTATCGAGAAACATGCCGGTGGCGTGCGCGGCGGGTGGGATAATCTGCTGGCCATCATTCCCGGCGGCTCTTCCGTGCCGCTGCTGCCGAAAGACATCTGCGACACGGTGCTGATGGATTTCGATAGCTTGCGCGAGCAACGCTCCGGCCTCGGCACGGCGGCGGTCATCGTAATGGATAAATCCACCGACCTCATCAAAGCCATCGCGCGCCTCTCCAAATTCTACATGCACGAATCCTGCGGCCAATGCACGCCGTGCCGCGAGGGTACGGGCTGGATGTGGCGGATGATGGAGCGCCTGGCTGCGGGTAATGCGGAAGTCGAGGAGATCGACCATCTGCTCGATCTCTCCACCCGCATCGAAGGCCACACCATCTGCGCTTTGGGCGATGCGGCCGCCTGGCCCATCCAAGGCCTCATGCGCCACTTCCGCCCCATGGTCGAAGCGCGCATCGCGGCATTCAAACAAGCACAGGTGGCTGCTTAATGTAACGTCATCCCAGCATTCGCTGGGATGACAAAAACGAGAGTCTTATGCGTATTTTGATTTCTACCATTATCCTCGGGCTGGCTTCGCTGCTGCCCATCGCGGCCAGCGCCTTCACCAATGCGGGCGAGCTGAAACCCATCTGCACGGCGGGCAGCCCGATATGCCGGGCGTATGCCCTGGGCGGTTCGGAGCGCTATTGGCTGCTGCACAGCAAGCATGAAGGCTGCGAGGAAAAAGACATCAAAACGCTGGACGCGGTGATGGATGCGGTGGACGGTCCCAAAGGTCTCTTTGCCGCTGCCAAAGACCCCGAAACCCCGGCTTCCTACATCCTCCTGCAGCATCTCATCGCCACCAAATCGGAAATGTGTTCCTTGGGCATGCGCTTCAGCGAATTGCTGGAAAAGTGCGATGCGAAAGCCGAACCCGACCAGAATCTCTGCCATGCCTACATCGCCGGCACGCTCGATATGGCGCTCGCTTTCTTCGAAGTGAAAGCCAAAAAGGAAAAAGCCCTGGAAGGCAAAACGCTTTTCTGCGGCGCGGACATGAAACCCAAACTGCAGATGACCGATGCCGAGGTGATGACGGCCATTCAGGAATGGCGCAAAGCCCGCCCCGACCGCCCCACCAAAGCCCCCGCCGCCCAGGAAATCATCAACGCCTTGGTGATCAAATTCCCCTGTGCGAAGAACAACATTCAAAAAGAACTGAAGTAACGAGGAACGCGAGCCATGCGCAGCATTCAATATGTCGTGACCAAGGAAGGCGAACATTACGTGGCGCAATGCCTGAACGTGGATGTGAGCACTTTCGGTGATTCGATCGACGAAGCGGTGCGCAACATTCGCGAAGCGGTGGAACTGTATTTTGAAGATCACGATCCGGCAGATTTTGTGCCGATAGAACTGGCGATGATCGGCGAAAGCACGATTCATGGCTAAGCTTTTAAGCTCACGGGAGATCATCGCGGTGCTGGAACGAGAGGGATTCATCTTCAAATCCAAGCGCGGCAGTCACGCCAAATACGTACGCGGCGAACGCACGGTGATCGTGCCACACCCTAAGCCCGGCACACCGCAAGGAACCTTCGCTTCCATCGTGCGGCAATCCGGACTAACTAAAGAAACATTCTTTCACTGAGCAGACCATGACCAAACTCACCATCGACGGCACCGAGATCGAAGTTCCGGCAGGCTCCACGGTCATTCAGGCCTGCGAAAAAGCGGGCGTGGAAATTCCGCGCTTCTGCTATCACGAAAAACTCGCCATCGCGGGCAATTGCCGCATGTGCCTGGTCGAAGTTTCGCCCGGCCCGCCGAAGCCGCAAGCCTCCTGTGCATTGCCGGTGGCCGAAAACATGGTGGTGAAAACCAACACGCCGATGGTGAAGAAGGCGCGCGAAGGCGTGATGGAATTCCTGCTGGCCAACCATCCGCTGGACTGCCCGATCTGCGATCAGGGTGGCGAGTGCGATCTGCAGGATCAATCCATGGCCTTTGGTCGCGGCACCAGCCGCTACCACGAGGAAAAGCGCGCGGTCGAAGACAAATTCATGGGCCCGGTCATCAAGACGCAGATGACGCGCTGCATCCATTGCACCCGCTGCGTGCGCTTCGCCGAAGATGTCGCGGGCGTGCCCGCCATCGGCACCTTGGGCCGCGGCGAACACACCGAAATCACCACACTGGAAAAAGCCATCCAGTCCGAGCTGGCGGGGAATCTCGTCGATCTCTGCCCCGTGGGCGCGCTCACCTCGCGGCCCTATGCCTTCGTGGCGCGGCCGTGGGAATTGAAGAAAACCGAATCGATCGACGTGCATGACGCCCTGGGCAGCAACATCCGCGTGGATGCGCGGATGGATGCGGTGCTGCGCGTGCTGCCGCGCATCAACGAAGCGGTGAACGAGGAATGGATTTCCGATAAAACCCGCCACGCCTGCGACGGCCTGCGCTACCAGCGCCTGGATCGCCCCTATGTGCGCCGCGATGGCCGCCTGCAGCCCGCCAGCTGGGCCGAAGCCTTCGCCGCCATCGCCGAAAAAGCGAAAGCCAGCGCAGGCAACCGCATGGGCGTGATCGCGGGCGATCTGGTGGAGATGGAATCGCTCTTCCTCGCCCGCCAGCTTTTCGCTTCCTTAGGTTCCGGCAACATCGACTGCCGCCAGGACGGCGCTGCTCTGGACGCGGCCAATCGCGGTTCCTGGCGCTTCAATAGCGGCCTCGCCGGTATCGAGGAAGCGGACGCGATCCTGCTCATCGGCACCAATCCGCGCCATGAGGCGGCGGTGCTGAACAGCCGTATCCGCAAGGGCTATCTGCATGGCAGCTTGAAAAACATCTTCGCCATCGGGCCGGAGACCGCGCTGACCTATCCAGTCACCTGGCTGGGCGAATCCCCCAGCATTTTGAACGATCTGCATTCCGCCAAAGGCGAAGTATTCGCCGCGCTGCAAAAAGCGCAACGCCCGATGATCATCCTGGGCGCAGGTGCCGTGGCGCGCGAAGACGGTGCGGCGATTCTGGCGATGGCGATGGCGATTGCCGAAGCTTCCGGCGTGGTGAAGGCGGATTGGAACGGCTTCAACCTGCTGCACAAAGCCGCCAGCCGCGTCGGCGCGCTGGAACTCGGTTTCGTGCCTGCCGCGCAAGGCCTGAACGTGGCGGATATGCTCGCCGCCAGCCGTACGGATGCGCTCGATATATTGTATCTGCTGGGCGCGGATGAAATTTCCGCACACGAAATCGGCGCCCATACTTTCGTGGTCTATCAAGGCCACCATGGGGATGCGGGTGCTTCGCGGGCGGATGTGATTCTGCCTTCCGCCGCCTACACCGAACAGCATGGCAGCTACATGAACACCGAAGGCCGCCTGCAACAGGCCGTGCGTGCCGTGGGCCCGCGTGGCGAAGCGCGGGAAAGCTGGAAAGTACTGCGCGCTTTGAGCGAGGCTCTGGGCAAAACCCTGCCCTACGAGACCTACGAAGAAGTGCGCGCGGGCATGCTGAAATCCCTGCCGGGTGCCGCCTATGAGCGCGTGACCCCCGCGGAATGGAAAGCCTCGCGCCTGGCCAACGCCTTGCCCGCCAACAGCGCGCCCTTCAGCTACCCGATCGAAGATTTCTACCGCACCGACCCCATCAGCCGCGTCAGCAAAACCATGGCCGAATGCAGCCGCATGGGGCAGGTGGGTCAGGAAGCGCAAGCCGCGTAAAGGATTCCCCTATAATTTTCCTTTGGAAAATTCGGGGAATGACGAATTAGAAAAGGACCGACACGATGACTTTGATGGAATTCTGGGAAGGGTATGGCTGGCCGCTGCTGGTCATCGTGGGTCGCATCCTGCTGGTCGCGGTGCCGCTGATTCTGGCCATGGCCTACCTCACCTATGCCGAACGCAAGGTGATCGGCGCGATGCAGCTGCGCAAGGGGCCGAATCTGGTGGGTCCCTTCGGTCTGCTCCAGCCGCTGGCGGATGGGCTGAAGCTGATGCTGAAGGAAACCATCCTGCCGACCGAAGCGAACAAAGTCGTCTTCGTCATCGCCCCGATGCTGACCTTCATGCTGGCGCTCATCGGCTGGGCGGTGATTCCCTTCAGCCACGATTTCGTGATCGCCGATATCAATGTGGGCATTCTCTATCTCTTCGCTGTTTCCTCCCTCGGCGTCTACGGCATCATCCTCGCCGGCTGGGCCTCGAATTCGAAATACGCTTTCCTCGGCGCGATCCGCTCGGCGGCGCAGATGGTATCGTACGAAGTTTCCATCGGCCTCGTCATCATCACCGTGCTGCTGGTGGTGGGCTCGCTGAATCTGAATGCGGTGGTCGAAGCCCAGCGCGGCTGGTGGTTCGCCTTCACGCCGCTTTTCCCCATGTTCATCGTCTTTTTCGTCTCGGCCCTGGCCGAAACCAACCGCCACCCGTTCGATCTGCCGGAAGCGGAAGGCGAGCTGGTCGCGGGCTATAACGTGGAATATTCCTCCATGGTCTTCGCCTTGTTCTTCCTCGGCGAATACATGAACATGATCCTGATGAGCGCGATGACCGCCACGCTCTTCCTCGGCGGCTGGCTGGCACCCAGCTTCATCCCCGGCGCGGACATCCTCCCCGGTTTCATCTGGCTGGTGCTGAAGATCTGTTTCATCCTGTTCTGCTTTATCTGGATGCGCGCCACGCTTCCCCGCTATCGCTACGACCAACTCATGCGCCTCGGCTGGAAAATCTTCCTGCCCATGTCGCTGCTGTGGGTGGTGGGCACGGCGGGCTATCTGCTCTATGCGGGGAAACTACCGCAATAATACACCGTCATGCCCGCGCAGGCGGGCATCCACGAAATTCCTTTCTTCGAGGAAGTAAGATCGTGGATCCCTGCCTTTGCGGGGATGACGAAACCAAAAGCCAACCCGAGGATGCCTACCATGATCGCCCAATCCTTCCGCTCCTTCTTGCTGATCGAACTCGTGCAGGGTTTGTGGATCACGCTGAAATACTTCTTCAAGAAGAAGGTGACGCTGAACTACCCCTACGAAAAAGGCCCGATCTCCCCGCGCTTCCGTGGCGAGCATGCGCTGCGCCGTTATGCGAACGGGGAAGAACGCTGCATCGCGTGCAAACTCTGCGAGGCGATCTGCCCGGCGCAGGCCATCACCATCGAAGCCGAATCGCGCGGGGATGGCAGCCGCCGCACCACGCGCTACGACATCGACATGGTGAAATGCATCTATTGCGGTTTCTGTCAAGAAGCCTGCCCGGTGGATGCCATCGTGCAAGGCCCGAACTTCGAGTTCAGCACCGAAACGCGCGAAGAACTGCTTTATAATAAAACGAAATTGCTGGAGAATGGCGCGCAATGGGAAGCGGCGATCGCCGCGAATTTGAGCGCGGATGCGGCTTACCGGTAGGCTTGTTATGTTTAAAAATTCATCCCTTTGAATTTCTATCATTATCTGTCTGCTCTACATATGCATAGTGTCTGCTTGGTTAACCCCTGATGCGACGGTGATGAGCTTGACGATGGCTGCGTGGGCTGCTGGTCCACAATATGCTTGGCTGATCATTGTCGGCTGTTTGCGAGACAGGGATAAGAAAATGGCACTCATCGCGCAAGCGCTCATGGCTGCGGGGTCGGTACTCATTTATCTTTCGGAATTTTCGCCCAGCCATTTGCGATCCACCAGTGGCCTTATCATGATCTTTTTGCCACTCTGGCAATATATGGCGGTGATTGTTTTGCTCGTTGCATTCGGCCTATGGTGCCTTATTCGCCAATCGAAAAAGAAACAGAGTGAAGTCTTATCGTAAGATACTTCAAATTCTGGACGCGTGATTCAAAACCCACTATGACCTCACCCATCGAACCAAACTGAGCCGCCTGTGCTGGATATCACCACACTCCTCTTCTACTTCTTCGCCGCGCTCACCGTGGTGTCGGGTCTGCTCGTCATCACCGCGCGGAACCCCGTGCTCAGCGTGTTCTTCCTCATTCTCGGTTTCTTCAATGCCGCCGCCCTCATGCTGCTGCTCGGGGCGGAATATATCGCCATGACTTTAGTGATCGTTTATGTCGGCGCGGTGGCGGTATTGTTCATCTTCGTCGTCATGATGCTGAATATCAATGTCGCGGAACTGCGCCAGGGCTTTTTGCGCTATGCGGGCATCGGCGCGATCATCGGGGTGGTTCTGTTGGGCGAATTGGTGCTGATCTTCCGCGCCTCGAATCAGCTGCCCGGCTACGAAGGCGCGATGAGCGCCGCGACCACCACGGTTTCCGCCGCCACTACCACCAATACCCAGGCCGTGGGCCAGGTGCTCTACACCCATTTCCTGCTGCCCTTCCAGGTGGCCGGGCTGATCTTGCTGGTCGCCATGGTCGGGGCCATCGTGCTCACCCTGCGCCATGGCAAGGATGTGCGCCGCCAGAATATTTCGCGCCAGATCAACCGCAAAAAGTCGGATGCGATGCGCATAGTCCAAGTGCAATCCGGGGAAGGGGCATAACATGCTTTCCATGCAACCCTTCTTCGGCTCCGTCGGCATTCTGCATTACCTGATCTTGTCGGGTATTCTCTTCGTCATCGGCGTCTGCGGCATGTTCATCAACCGCAAGAGCATCATCACCATCCTGCTTTCGGTGGAATTGATGCTGCTTTCGGTGAACATCAATTTCGTGGCCTTCTCCACAATGCTGCATGATCTCACGGGGCAGGTCTTCACCGTCTTCGTGCTGACGGTCGCCGCCGCCGAAGCCGCCATCGGGCTCGCCATTCTCGTTACTTTCTATCGCAACCGCGGCACCATCGCGGTCGAAGACATCAATCAATTGCACGGATAGTTCATGGGCCTCGCTTCCGCCGTCGTTCTCCTTCCGTTATTCGGCGCCCTGGTGGGCGGCCTGTTCTGCCGCGTGCTGGGTGCGCGCACGGTTGAGTTGCTTACCTCCGGTCTGCTGGTGCTCACCGCCATTCTCGCCGCCATCACCTTCAAGCAAGTCGCGATCGACCAGAATCTCATCCACGAAAGCTGGTTCGAATGGATCGCCTCCGGCAATTTCCACGCCTCCTTCGGCGCGCATGTCGATGCCTTGACCGCCGTGATGCTGGTGGTGGTGACGAGCGTTTCCGCCGTCGTGCATCTCTATTCCATCGGATACATGCACGAAGACCCGCACCGCCAGCGCTTCATGGCGTATCTCTCCCTCTTCACCTTCTTCATGCTGATGCTGGTGACGGCGGATAATTTCGTGCAGGTGTTTCTCGGCTGGGAAGGGGTGGGGCTCGCGTCTTACCTGCTGATCGGTTTCTGGTACAAAAAGCCCGAAGCGAACAAGGCGGCGATGAAAGCCTTCCTGGTGAATCGCGTGGGCGACATCGGTTTCGCCCTCAGCATCTTCGCCATCTTCGTGCTGTTCGGCAGCCTGCAATTCTCCGAAATCTTCGCCCGCGCGCCGGAGCTGGCGAATGCGCAGATGCATTTCCTCGGTCATGATTGGCATGCGATGACGGTGATCTGCCTGCTGCTCTTCATCGGCGCCTGCGGCAAATCCGCCCAGATCGGCCTGCACACCTGGCTGCCGGACGCGATGGAAGGCCCGACCCCGGTCTCTGCGCTTATCCATGCGGCGACCATGGTGACGGCGGGCGTGTTCCTGGTCGCGCGCTGCTCGCCGCTCTTCGAACTCTCGCCCACGGCCTTAACCGTGGTCACCATCGTCGGCGCGACCACCGCCATTTTCGCGGCCACCGTGGGCCTGGTGCAAAACGACATCAAACGCGTCATCGCCTATTCCACCTGCTCGCAGCTGGGCTACATGTTCTTCGCCTGCGGTATCTCGGCCTACAGCGCGGGTATTTTCCATTTGATGACGCATGCTTTCTTCAAAGCGCTGCTCTTCCTCGGCGCGGGTTCGGTGATTCACGGTCTGCATCATGAGCAGGATATGCGCCGCATGGGCGGCGTGCGGCATGCAATGCCCTGGACCTACGCCTATATGTGGATCGGCACGTTGGCTTTGGCCGGCATCGGCGCGGCGGGCGTCGGTTTTGCAGGCTATTATTCCAAGGATCTGATCATCGAAGCGGCCTACGCCGCCGAGCACCAACCCGCGCATATGTATGCCTTCGTCATGGGTCTGGCCGCCGCTTTCCTCACCGCCTTCTATTCCAGCCGCCTGATGTTCATGACCTTCCACGGTACCTCGCGCGCGGATGCTACAGGACACCACAAAGTGGAAACCACTGCACCTGTGCATCATCACGTCCATGGCGCTCATTGCGACCATGCGCACGCTCATGATGCGCATGACAGCCATAAGGCTCACGAATCGCCCGCCATCATGCTGTTGCCGCTGGTGGTGCTGGCTTTGGGCGCGTTGTTCGCCGGGGCGGCGGGCGAGCACCTGGGCATGGCCGCGCCGGATCTGGCTTTCTGGAACGGCGCGATTCATACCCTGGAAGATCACAACGCCATCGAACACGCCCACCATGCGCCCCTGCTGGTGAAATACGCCGCGCTGATTCTCGCGCTGCTGGGCATCGGGCTGGCCTATATCTTCTATGTGAAGCGCACCGATCTGCCGGGCAAAGTGGCTGCCACCTTCCCGCATCTCTATCGTTTCTTTCTGAACAAATGGTATTTCGACGAGCTCTACGATTTCCTTTTCGTGCGCCCCGCCAAAGCATTGGGCCGTTTCCTGTGGCGCTTCCTGGATATGCGGGTGGTGGACGGCCTCGGCCCGAACGGGCTGGTCTGGACGCAAGTGCGCCTGGCGGGCATCACCAGCCGCCTGCAAAGCGGGTACATCTATCATTACGCATTCGTCATGCTCAGCGGGGTCGTGTTGTTGATCACCTTCTTCGTCGTGATGCGCGCGACCGGAGGCATGCCATGGTAATGCCGTATCTGCTCTCCACCTTGCTCGCCTTGCCGGTCCTCGGCATCGCGCTCATCATGCTTTTCGGCCGCAATGATTGTGCCGCGCGCTGGATCGCGCTCGGCACCACGCTCGTCACCTTCGCCGCCTCGCTGTTGATGTGGAGCGGGTTCGACAATGGCACAGCGGGTTACCAGTTCCTGGAGAACCACGCATGGTTCGGCGGCGAAGCCATCCGCTACCATCTGGGGATCGACGGGCTGGCGCTGTTCCTAATTCTGCTCACCACGCTTCTGATGCCGATCTGCATCCTCTGCAGCTGGACCTCCGTGCAGAAGCGCGTGCGCGAATACATGATCGCCTTCCTGGCGCTGGAAGCCATGGTCATCGGCGTCTTCTGCTCGCTGGATATGGTGCTGTTCTATCTGTTCTTCGAAGGCATGCTGATCCCGATGTTCCTCATCATCGGCATCTGGGGCGGGGATAATCGCGTTTATGCCTCCTATAAATTCTTCCTCTATACGCTCGCCGGTTCTGTGTTGCTGCTGATCGTCGTGCTGTATTTCTACATGGCCTTCGGCACGACCGACATTCCGACCATCACCGAACGCGCGCCCAGTCTGCCGCTGCATATTCAGCGCCTGCTCTGGTTCGGCCTGTTCGCTTCCTTCGCGGTGAAGGTGCCGATGTGGCCGTTCCATACCTGGCTGCCGGATGCGCACGTGCAGGCGCCCACCGCCGGTTCGGTGATTCTGGCGGGGATTCTGTTGAAGATGGGCGCATACGGTTTCCTGCGTTTCAGCCTGCCCATGCTGCCGCAAGCCTCGATCGATCTGGCCTGGCTGGTCTTCGCGCTCAGCGTCGTCGCCGTCATCGTCACCTCCTTGATTGCACTGGTGCAGGAGGACATGAAGAAGCTGATCGCCTATTCTTCCGTGGCGCATATGGGTTTCGTCACCGCCGGTATTTTCTCCTTCAGCCAGCAGGGTGTCGAAGGCGCGGTGATTCAGATGATCAGCCACGGGCTGGTTTCCGGCGCGCTCTTCCTCTGCGTCGGCGTGGTCTATGACCGCCTGCACACCCGCGAAATCGTGCGCTATGGCGGGCTGGTGAGCGTGATGCCGAAATATGCGGTGCTCTTTCTGTTCTTTACCATGGCCTCCGCGGGCCTGCCCGGCACCAGCGGCTTCGTGGGCGAATTCCTGGTGATCGCCGGAACCTTTCAGGCAAACACCACCGTGGCATTGCTGATCGCCACCGGTATGGTGCTGGGCGCGGCTTACGCTTTGTGGCTCTATCGCCGCGTGGTGTTCGGCGAATTGGTGCGGGTGGATTTGAAGGCGATGGTGGATGTGAACCGTCGCGAGATGCTGATCTTCGTGCCGCTGGTGCTGCTCACGCTGGCGCTCGGCATCTATCCGAAACCGGTTTTCGACGGCATCGCGCCCGCCGTGCAGAGCCTGCTTGAGCCGGTGCATCACCTGATTCCGCCGCATGGGCGGGGGGAATAATATGGGCAATGCTTTGATATTCGATTGGTTGGATCTGCGCGCCATCGCGCCCGAAATGCTGCTGGCGCTTTCGGGCTTGGTGCTGCTGATGGGCGTGGCTTTCGGTGCGCGCAAGAATACGGTGCATGCCCTGGCCGTGCTGGTGCTGCTTTATGCGGCGGGCGTGTGCAGCCTGGTGACGCCCGTGAACACTTCGCCCTTCCACGGTTTGCTGCATCTCTCCGACTTCACCCAATATGGCAAGGCCCTGCTGCTGCTTTCCAGCGCGCTGGTGCTGATGCAGGCGCGGCCCTGGCTGCTTTCACACCCGGATGCGCCGAACGAATTCGTGGTGCTGTCGCTCTTCTCCGCCCTGGGCCTGATGCTGCTGATTTCAGCATCCAGCTTCCTCATGCTCTATATGTCGCTCGAGCTTTCAAGCCTGGCGCTCTACGTGCTTGCCGCCATCCGCCGCGATGACGGGCAATCCTCCGAGGCGGGCATCAAATATTTCGTGCTCGGCTCGCTGTCTTCCTGCCTCATGCTCTTCGGCATTTCGTTGATCTACGGCACCACCGGCAGCGTGGATTATGCCGCGGTCGGGCATCTGCTCGAAGCCTTGAAGCCGGGGCAGGGCACCGTGCCTTCCGAACAGCTCGCCTTCCTGCTCGGCCTCGTGCTGGTGCTGGTCGGTCTGTTCTTCAAAATCTCCGCCGTGCCTTTCCATATGTGGACGCCGGATGTCTATAGCGGCACGCCCACCGTGGTCACCTCGCTGTTTGCCGCCGCGCCGAAAATCGCCGCCGTGCTGGCGCTGACCACCTTGCTTGCCGGTCCCTTCGCCGCTGCGCCTGGTTTCTGGCAGGGCATCGTGGTGCTGGTGGCGGTGGGGTCGATGCTGGTCGGGGCCTGGGGCGCGATTACGCAGACGCAGCTGAAACGCCTGCTGGCCTATTCCTCCATCGGCCATGTCGGTTTCATGCTGGTGGGCTTGGCTGCGGGCGGGCAGGCGGCGATCAGTTCGGTGTTCATCTATCTGGTGATCTATGCCGCTTCCAACATCGGCGCGTTCGGTGTGGTGCTGCTGCTCACACGCCGCGAGGAGCCGGTGGAACACACGGCCGAGCTCGCCGGGCTCTCGCGCACCCATCCACTGATGGCCTTCGCCATGGCGTCCTTCCTGCTTTCCATGGCGGGCATTCCACCGCTGGCCGGGTTCTTCGGGAAGTTCTACGTTTTCCTCGCCGCCATCCAGAGCGGCATGATCGGGTTGGCCGTCATCGGCGTGCTGGCCAGCGTGGTTTCCTGCTTCTATTATCTGAAGATCATCAAGATCATGTATTTCGATGAGCCGAGTGCCGCCTTCGATGTCGGGCTGCCGTTGCTTTCGCGCTTCGTGGTGTTGGTCTGCCTGATCGTGACCTTGTTCTTCCTGCTGCTGCCCGCGCCGTTGCTCTCCGTTGCGCACCGGGCCGCGCTGGCCTTCGCAAGCTAGGGGAGGCGCGGCGTGATTCCCCAACCCAAACCCACGCCGCTGCTCGAGAGCTATCATCTGCTTTCCTACGAGTCGCTCGACAGCACGAACGAAGAAGCCAAGCGCCTCGCCATCGGCGGGGGCGGCCATGGTGCGGTGATCTGGGCCAAGCGCCAGGATGCGGGCAAAGGCCGCATGGGCCGCCAATGGATTTCGCATGATGGCAATCTCTTCGTCTCTCTGCTGCTCTGCCCCACCGCCGCACAAGCGGATTGGCCGCAGCTTTCTTTCGCCGCCGTGCTGGCCGCAGCGGATGCGGTGCAGCCCTTGTTGCCGCAAGAGGAAGATCTGAAAGTGAAATGGCCGAATGATCTGATGCTGAACGGCAAGAAGCTCGGCGGCATTCTGCTCGAAGCCTTCACCACCCCGGCCAAAGACGGCCAGCCCGCCAAGAGCTGGATCGTGGTCGGCGTCGGCATCAATATCGAAAACTGCCCGCATGCATCCGAGATCGCCGAGGGCGAAATGCTTGCCACGCATCTGAAAGCCGCCGGGGTGGAGATCGTCAGCGCGAAGATCGTGCTCAGCCGCTTCATCCACCATTTCATGCAGCGCTACGACGCCTGGTGCACCAAAGGTTTCAAACCCATCCGCGCGGATTGGTTGAAACTCGCCCACCCCAAAGGCACGCCGATGCGCGCGCGCCTGATGAACGAAACCATCACCGGCATTTTTCAAGGACTCGACGAGACGGGCGCTTGCCGCCTGAAGCCGGAAGAGGGCAAGGAACGCCTGATCACGGCGGGGGATGTGTTCATCGAATCCACCCCCGTGCCCGCGTAGATTCCCATGCTGCTCGCGGTGGATGCAGGGAATACCAATACGGTTTTTGCTGCCTATGAGGGCGATGTTCTGGTCGCGCAGTGGCGCATGAGCACGGACGCCAAACGCACGGCGGATGAATATGCCGTGTGGCTGCGCAGCCTGATGCAATTGCGCGGTTTGGATTTCGCGCAAGTGAAAGCGGGCATCGTCGCCACCGTGGTGCCGCAGGCGCTATTCGCGCTGCGCATGCTGTTCCGCCATTATTTCAGCACGGAAGCCTTGGTAGTGGGCGAGCCGAATGTGCAGATCGGCATGAAGGTGGATATCGACCGCCCGGGCGAAATCGGGGCGGACCGTCTGGTGAATGCGGTGGCGGCCTGGGAGAAATATGGCGAAGCGCTGATCATCCTCGATTTCGGCACTGCGACCACGTTCGATGCGGTGAACGCGCAGGGCCATTACATCGGCGGCGCCATTGCGCCCGGCATTAATCTTTCCATGGAAGCCCTGCACCGCGCCGCGGCCAAGCTGCCGAACGTGGCGATCGCGCGCCCGGCGCGCGTCATCGGGCGGAATACCGAGGAGGCGATGCAATCCGGCATCTTTTGGGGATATATCGGGGCAATCGAAGGACTTGTGGCGCGGATCCGCGCCGAATACGGGGCCGAAATGCGCGTAACCGCCACCGGCGGCCTCGCCCCGCTCTTCGCCAGCGGCACCGCAACCATCCAAGCCCAGGATCCGGATTTGACCATTGCCGGTCTACGCCTTATCTATACACGCAACGAACGCTAACTTTAACCCGACTAAATTCCTCTTTCTTCGTCATCCCGGCCTTTTGCCGGGATCCGGTGTGCTGATGCGCTGCTCTCGCAGGTCAACCACCAGATCCCGGCACAAGGCCGGGATGACAAGGGAGGGGGTTGTCCGAAAGCACCAAAACCCCATGGCCCTGAATTTCAAAGACACCGCCAACCAGATCGTTTTCATTCCGCTCGGCGGTTCGAACGAGATCGGGATGAACCTCAATCTCTACGGCTACAAAGATCAATGGATCATCGTGGATGTGGGCATCGGTTTCGCCGATGAATTCCTTCCCGGCGTCGATGTCACCGTGCCGGATATTTCCTTCCTGCAGGAGATCAAGGGCAAAATTCTCGGTATCGTGCTGACGCATGCGCATGAAGATCACTTCGGCGGCATTCCTTATTTGTGGGACGAAATCAATGTGCCGGTCTATGCCACGCCTTTCACCGGGTCGCTGCTGAAGCTGAAGCTGGCCGAAGAAGGCATGCGCGGGCGGGTGGATGTGAAGGAAGTGAAAAACGGCGGCAAGATCAGCCTCGGGCCGTTCGAGATCGAAATGGTCGAACTCACCCACTCCATTCCCGAAATGCAGGCCCTCGCCATCCGCACCGACAAGGGCGTGATCTTCCATACGGGGGACTGGAAATTCGACGACGCGCCGCAGATCGGCCCGGCCTGCGATATGGAAAAATTGAAGCGCTACGGGGACGAAGGCGTGATGGCCATCGTCTGCGATTCGACCAACGTTTTCGTGCCCGGCGAATCCGGTTCCGAATCCGGTGTGCGCGAGCGGATGATCGAGGCGGTGAAAGCCTGCCCGCCCAACCGCGTCGTCATCACCACCTTCGCCTCCAATCTCGCCCGCGTCGAATCCGCCTTTGTGGCCGCCGAAGCGGCGGGCCGCAGCGTGGTCATGGCCGGGCGCTCGCTCTGGCGCGTCTATGAAGCCGCCAAAGAAGCGGGCTATCTCAAAGGCATCAAGCTGCCGTTGAATGACAAGGAAGCGATGAATGTCGCCAAAGATAAAATCCTCATCCTCTGCACCGGTTGCCAGGGCGAAGCACGCGCCGCACTTTCGAAAATCGCGCGCGGCGAGCATCATTCCATCCGCCTGAGCGCGGGCGATACGGTCATCTTCTCCTCGCGGAAAATCCCGGGGAACGAATCGAAGATCAGCTATACGCACAATCATCTGGTGCAGATGGGCATCGAGGTGATGACGGACAAGGATCTGGACGTGCACGTCTCCGGCCACCCGGCGCGCGACGAACTGATCCGCATGTATGAGATGATGAAACCGCGCATTTCCATCCCAGTCCATGGCGAACCCCGCCATTTGCACGAGCATACCAAGCTCGCCCGTTCCTTAGGCGTGCCCTTCGCCATCGAGATGAAAAACGGCATGGCGATCACGATCGACGCCGAAAAAGGTGCGCGCCAGATCGGCACCGTTGCCAGCGGCTATGTCGCGATCGACGGCATCACCCTGCTTCCGACCGACAGCCCCGTGCTGCGCACCCGCCGCAAATTGCGCGACGATGGCGGCGTGTTCGTGGCCATCGCGGTGGATGAAGACTGGAAGCTCGCCGCCGATGTGCGCGTGACCGCCCCCGGCAGCCTCGATTCCGAATCCGACGCCGATCTGATCGACGCGCTGGTGGAAGCGGTGACCAATTCGGTGGAAAACATGAAGCGCAACGTCAACACCCCCGCTTTGCAGGAAGCCGCCCGCCAAGCCGTGCGCCGCGTATGCAACAACGAACTGGGTAAGAAGCCGGTGGTCGAGGTGCTGGTGCTGAAGGTTTAGAATACGCCTTCTCCCTTTGGGAGAAGGAGGAGCGAAGCGGAGGATGAGGGTCCATCAACTTGCGACGGAACGAGCGGAGAGACCCTCACCCAACCCTCTCCCATAGGGAGAGGGCTTTGAGCGAGTGCCATGACCGACAACCGCGTCTATCTCTACGACTCCACCCTCCGCGATGGCGCGCAAGCCCGTGGGGTGGATTTTACGGTGACGGACAAGCTGGCCATCGCCGCGGCTTTGCGCGATTTCGGGATCGATTATGTGGAAGGCGGCTGGCCGGGGGCGAACCCGAACGACGATCAGTTCTTCGCGAAATGCCCTTCCTTGGGCAAAACCAAACTCACCGCCTTCGGCATGACCCGCCGCCATGGCCGCTCGGCGGACAACGATCCCGGCTTGGCGGCTTTGCTCGATGCGGGTACGCCCAGCATCTGCATCGTGGGGAAAGCGTGGGACTGGCAGGTGGAGAAGGCGCTCGGCATCAGCAAGCGCGAAAATCTGCGCATGATCACCGAAAGCATCGCGCTGCTGAAAGCCAGAAAGCGCGAAGCGATCTTCGACGCCGAACATTTCTTCGACGGCTACAAAGCCAACCCCGAATATGCGCTGGAATGCGCCCGCGCGGCGGCGGAAGCGGGCGCGCGCTGGATCGTGTTGTGCGACACCAACGGCGGCTCGCTGCCGCATGAGATCGAACGCATCGTGGCCGAAGTGGCCCGCCACATTGCCGGCGCCAAACTCGGCATCCATTGCCACAACGACACCGAGCATGGCGTGGCCAACAGCCTGGCCGCCGTGCGCGCGGGCGTGCGCCAGGTGCAGGGCACGATCAACGGGGTGGGCGAGCGCTGCGGCAACGCCAACCTCATCTCGATCATCCCCACCCTTATGCTGAAAATGAACATGCAAACGGGCATCGACCCCGCGCGCCTGCCGCAGATCACGCGCCTTTCACGGATGCTCGACGAACGGTTGAACCGCCTGCCGAACGCGCATGCGGCCTACGTGGGGGCTGCGGCCTTCGCGCACAAAGGCGGGCTGCATGTCTCGGCCATGGCGAAGGACAGCCGCTCCTACGAACACATTCTCCCCGCCAGCGTGGGGAACGATCGCGTGATTCTGGTCTCGGACAAATCCGGCCGCGCCAATATCGTGGCGCGTCTGGAGCAGATGGGCCTGACCGGCATCGCCGAAAACGACCACATCACCGATCTCGTGCGGCTGGTGAAGGAGCGCGAAACGCTGGGCTATGCCTACGAAGAGGCGGATGCGAGCTTCGAGCTGCTCGCCCGCCAAACACTCGGCCTCGTGCCGGATTACTTCACCGTGCAGCATTTCCGCGCGCTGGATGAGCGCCGGTGGAATGCGCGCGGCAAGCTGGTGACGCTTTCGGAAGCCACCGTGAAGCTGGGGGTGAAGGGCGAAAGCGTGATGACGGTGGCCGAAGGCAACGGCCCGGTGAACGCCTTGGACGGCGCGCTGCGCAAAGCGCTGGAATCGCATTACCCGGCCTTGGCCAGCCTCACACTGACCGATTACAAAGTTCGCATTCTCACCCCGGAAGACGCCACCCGCGCCCTCACCCGCGTGCGCATCGAAAGCAGCGATGGGGCAGGGCGGCGCGTCAACACCATTGGCGTCAGCACCAACATCATCGACGCTTCGTTCAACGCATTGCAGGATGCGGTGGTCTATCACCTGCTGCACGCCGCTCCAAAACCGGTCAATCCGAAACCGGTCAAAAAAGCCCGCTAGCCATGCATATCTCACACCATCTCGCCCAGGTCTGGAATCATCTCATCGCCCATTGGCGGCTCTATGCCTCGCTCATCTCCTCCGCTTTCGCGCTCAGCTTCGTGGTGCGCATGAGCCGGGATCCGCAATATCAGGTGGTGGGCGTGGCGGGGGTGCTGGTCGTGGTGCTGTGGGCCATGTGGTTCGCGCTGCGCAGCGCGGGCCTTGGCGCAATCATGGTGGGGGATATGCCGATCGACGTGGCCTATGTTTCCGGCGGCATCATGGCGCTCAGCCTGCTCGGGCACCTTTGGCTCAGCGATCCCGGCGAATGAGCATTCCTCCCGCCATCATCCTCGTCCGCCCGCAGATGGGTGAGAATATCGGTGCCACCGCGCGCGCCATGGCGAATTTCGGCCTCACCGATCTGCGCATCGTTGCGCCGCGCGACGGTTGGCCGAACCAGAAGGCCATCGACATGGCTTCCCACGCCGCCCATCTCGTCGAATCCGCGCAATTATTCGCGGATGTGCCTTCCGCTCTGGCAGGTCTTCACTACGTGGCCGCTTGCAGCGCCCGCCCACGCGACATGGAAAAACCCAGCCACACCCCCGCCGAATGCGCCCGCGAACTGCGCAACAGGGCCGGGCAGGGCACAGGCGCGCAAGCCGTCGGTCTCATGTTCGGCTCCGAGCGCACGGGGCTGGAAAACGAAGAACTGATTCTGGCGGATGCGGTGGTGACCATCCCTACCGCAGCGGGCGCGGCCTCGCTCAATCTCGCCCAGGCGGTAGTGGTGCTCGGCTATGCCTGGTTCGCCGAAGCGGCGCTTGCCTCTGTGCAGCCATTCAAGGAAGTGGCGGAGAAACAGGAATTCGATAGTTTCCTCAATGCGCTGGAAGCCCGGCTGGACGAGGTGAATTTCTGGCGCGTGCCGGAAAAAAAAGAGCGTATGTGGCTGACCTTGCGCCAAATGTTCCTGCGCATGGCCCCCGACCGCCAGGACCTGCAAACCCTCCACGGCGTCCTCCGCAGCCTCTCCGGCCTCAAACCACGGTAACCATTCCGTCATCTCTTTGTCATAATATCGTCACATGGGCTTGATAGGATAAGCCCAAATGTACTTTATCAAAGCGGATATCCCCATGGTCGAGCTGACAAATCCCGAATCCCAATCCCATGTGGTGGATGATGAAAATCCGTTCGCCATTCTTGCCGGTAAAAAATCCCGCAAATATGGGTTCAGCTTAAGCAAGCTTGATAAGAATACGTTCAAAGATGGCCAATTGAATTATTCCCAGACTTCCCCGGCTTTCAGTGGAAGTGGTGTCAAACAATTGGCGATTGGAGTAGGCGTTGAAGAAGTGGCAGGGATTCTCGCCAATGCATTTCCTGGCGAAGCTACCAATATCGTTCGTGGTGTGGCCAACAGAGCGGCCAATGTCATATTGGACGGTGAAACAAACAAAGCCAACGCCCGTATCAACAATGATGTGACAGATATCTACCAGCAAGAGCAGCTTCGCTATCAAGAGAATCTGGACCAGTTTTACAAGCGCCGACTGACTGGGCTTACGAAATCCCAGACTTCTTATTTCACAGCATGCTTGCTAAACCGAGACGAAATAGATCCAAATGAATTCACGGCCAAAACCAAAATCAAAATCACGCCGGGTGATTACGAAGCGGTGATGGAGTATGCCGAAAGTCTGGCTGCGGTGAAAACGCAGATTAAGACACAGAAGCAAGAATTGGACGATCTCCGCGAAAAGAGCGCCAACACTTCCGATAATGCCATTGGTGAACTGCCATTCACCGTAGTGATTTCTCGCCGCAACACCGCAGCCGCTAATATGGCCCAACATGCACAAGAATATAAAAACAATGCCGGAAATTGGTTTAAATACGGCGATCCCACACAGCCAAAGAGCTCAGATGCCGCAATTATGGCACAAACGGCGTTTAAACATATCGTAGAAGATTACGTACAGCTTTGCCGGTATAGTCGTGGTGAAACGCGCCTGGACGCGCCGAACCCGCTCAATGCCAGCAACATTCAAGTATTCGCCCAAGCCAACGGCTGGAACGCCTATACCTTTGCTCCTTGGGCGCAGGAAGTTTTTACGGCCGCGAGCGCTCCGCAAGAAAGTGCTGCTTCACAATCGACTGGCACCGTTGCGCCGCAAGCGCAGAGTTCGACACCGACACCGCCAACGCCAACGCCACCGGCAGCGGTCGCCCCTGCTAGCCCTGCGGCGAACGCAGCCCCTGCCAGACCGAATAACGGTGCTGTGGGCAATTTACAGATGCGCGATGCGCAAATCGTAGCTGATCTGTATGAATCGAAAACAGAGAAGCAGGCCTATGATGCATTGGGCAAAGCCGTTATTCTCGATATGCGCGAGCAGTATAAAGCGAGCGGCGGAACTTCCAACACCAAGATCGAAAAATACACCTATACCGAGTTTCTCTCCAACCATCCTACGGCAAACATCAAAAGCCATCCGCGTTTTAACGGTGGTCTTAGTGAAGCAGAGTTCAACGCTGACGTGCGGGCTGCTGCTGTCGTATATGCCAAGCAGCACCCGATGCAGCGTGGTGTAAACAGTAACGGCGCAGCCGTCATGCACGAGGAAGATCCGGCTCAGCCGGCCGTGCGCACGGCGCAGAACGCGCCCGCCGAATCGCGCATTCCCGCATCCGTCACGCCCCAAGCGCAGGAAGCGGTGGCGGCGGCGATCAACACGCGGGTGGTTTCCCTGGGGGGCAGCCTGATCGAATCGGACAAATCCGCCACAAGCCCGGTCGATCTGGCCAAGTTACAGGCATCGCTTGGCATGCTCTCGCAGAATGAGGGCAATGTGAGCTTGGCGCAAGCGACCAGCACAGTACCGAAAACGACACCGATGCAGAGCGGGCCCAAGAGCGCGCAAACCGTGCTGGGCTGATATCCAGTCTTCGCGGGCCCGTTCTACGTGGCCGCACACCATGCCCGGAGCTGCAGCCCCGGGCATTTTTGTGGCTGATTTCCTGCGTTGGCTTAATACAGTTTAATTTTAGATGATTTTTAAACTGAATTCGTGTAGGCATGGTCGCGCATGGAAAACATGCACCGGCCGTCAAGAGCCGCAGGATAATTCAGGATTCCGTTCAGAACGCGGGGTTGGTTATGAAAGAGCATCGCTTAAAAAAACGGCGCGCTTTGCGACGTTTGCGCTGGCTGCGTCGGTATGGGCCGATCATGGCCGGTTTGTCGGTCGGGGCTTTGCTGGCTTTGTGTCAAGCCGTCTGGGCGCAGATCTCCTCTCCGCCGATGCTGGGATTGGCATTCGGTGCGAATATGGCGCTGGGTGCATGGTTCGGTCGTGCCTGGTTGTTGATGCGCGGCACACCGCACACCGAATGGCGGCTGATGCCGCAAGGCGGCATGACCCTGGCCGCCGAAAGCGATTGGACGCCGCCGCCTGCGCCCCATATCCCCGTTCTTCCTGCATCCTACCGCGAGTCGCGCGCCTTCGTGCATGCCCATATCTACGGCGCATCCGACCTGCTGACATTGCTGCGTGCACGGCAAGCGGCGGGAGATGGGCCTTTGGGTGAACGCGCCCTTGTCGTGCCCTCGCTTTCGTCCGACGCTGTCATACAATCTTAACTTTAAGCGCTTGCGGCACTGGGGTACAGTTAGGGTAGGAAAAACCTAAAAAGGCGCGATCGCGCCGAGGATGCCGGATTATGGCCACCGAGACGGGCGACGTTCAATTTCAAAAACCGGGCGTGCTGCAACAAGCATTCACCGTAGGCAGCGATGTGGTCGGCGGTGGTTGGCGGGGTGGCACCAAAGGTGCGCTGATCGGCTTGGCGATTTTTGCCGCCGTGGTTGCCGCAAGCGGTTTGGGCTTTTTCGCATTGGCCGCAAGTGTGTTCGGTGCAGGCAGCGCCGTTGCTTCTACCATCGTCGGTGGAGTCATGGCCGTTGTGGCGGGGGTGTCAACTTTTGGTCCCATCGTCGGTACAGCCACCGCTGCCGGTGCCGCTATTGGCGGCGTCAACGCCCCGAGCAAAGCAGCGGATGCGCGCGCGGCCATTCAGATGCAGGCGCATGGCATGTCGGCGGGCAATCCGCAACTGGCGGCAGCGAATGGCCGCGAGGAATATGCGCAGGCCAAGCAGGAATATAACGCCGCGCTGCAGCAGCTGCAAAACAGCCAACCGATCATTCCCATGGTCGGGCAGCAACAGCAGAATCTGATCAACGCCCGCCGCACGGCCGGTGTTTCCCAATCCAACGCCGTCGCGTAGAGGGAGCTAGATCATGGCAAACTGGGTCACTAGAATGTTCAGCCGTGCAGCCGTCGCTCCCAGCCCCGAAGCGGTGGCGACGAATACGGCCATTGATGCCGCCAATAGCGTGGGTATCAGCGCACCGTTGACGGAACAATGGTCGGCCCTGAAGACATTTGCAAGTGCGGCGCCGGGTAAATCCTGGGAATTCATCAGCGGCGCTGGCGGCGCTGCGGGCGGTGTGCTTGGGAAAATGGGGCGCTTTGCTGGGCATCTCGTCGTACAACCGCTGAGGCTCGCCACGAAGTTTGCTACCAACCATCCCGGTTGGTCTCTCCTGATCGCAGGTACGGCGGTATTCACCGGCTACAAAGCCTACCAAAACCGCAAAGAAGCCCGCCAAGCTTCGGCTTTGCAAGTTGCCACGGCGGATGTGCGGGCAGAAACCGCAGCGTTGCGTCAGGCTGGTCAACTCAACCACTACCCCGACCACCCGGCCAATAGCGCGGGCAACCGCTGGGGCCAGCTCGCAGAATCGCGCTTGCAGCCGGAAGCCCCGGCCTCGCTACAATCCTCCATGGCGCGCTAGGCATTCATCGTATCCTGCAAACGGGTGGCTTCGTGCCACCCGTTTGCTTTTCTGGGCGGGGCGTAGGAAAGCATGCCGAGAAAAAGAGCGCATAACCGCCAAAAGCGTTTGACAAGGCTTACGTCCTGATTATAGTTCCGCTTCCTTAAATTCACTGACAATTAGAGCACGCATCGTGAGCAAGCGCATTTCCTCGAAATACAAGATCAGCCGCCGCATCGGCGCGAGCCTGTGGGGCCGTTCGAAGGACCCCGTCAACCAGCGCGATTACAAGCCCGGCCAGCATGGCCCCGGCGCGCGCAAAGCCAAAATGTCGGATTTCGGGATTCAGCTGCAGGAAAAACAGAAGCTGAAAGGCTATTACGGGAACATCGGCGAGCGCCAGTTCCGCAAGATCTACCAGGAAGCCGCCCGTCGCCGTGGCGATACCAGCGAAAACCTGATCGGCCTGCTGGAAAGCCGCCTGGATGCCTTCGTCTACCGCACCGGCCTGGTGCCAACCGTCTTCGCCGCCCGCCAGTTCGTTAGCCACGGCCATGTGAAGGTAAACGGCCGCCGCGTGAACATCATCAGCTACCGCTTGAAAGCGGGCGATATGGTGGAAGTGCGCGAAAAGTCGAAACAGATGACCGTCGTGCTCGAATCGCTGCAAGCCGCCGAGCGCGGCGTGCCGGAATATATCGAATTCGACAACAAGGCTCTGGTCGCCAAATATGTGCGCGTCCCCACCCTGTCCGAAGTGCCCTACGCCACCATCATGCAGCCCAACCTCGTGGTGGAATATTACTCGCGATAGTTTTTCGTTTCGCTCCGCGACTGCCTGTTGGCAATCGCATGGGCCTGACGCTTCGCGAGCTCAAGGCTGGCTTGGGCTGTTGCCTTCGCATAACGGAAGAACGAAATGCCCCGGCCCTGTCCGGGGCGTTTTGCATTGGCCAGTTACCGGCTTTCTGCTAGATTCCTACCATCCATCCAGTGAAGGAACGCGCCGTGAGCGACGAAGAAAAGCAATTCAGCGGCTACGAGGATAGCGATGCCGATGCGCAATATCTGACGCAGGCCAGCGCCCCGCCCGCCACGCCTTCGCAGTCGGACGACCAGACGGTGGAAACCTGCCTGGAGATGGCGCTGCCGGGCCTGGAGTCCGGCGTGGCACCGGATACGATCATCAATGCGATGTTTGCCAATCTGCCGGAACATGTGAAGCAGATGCTGCGCCAGCGCATGGCCGCATGGAGCATCGAGCGCGACAATCGCCAACACGAAATGGCGCGCCAGACGCGGGAGAAAACCACCCGCGCCAGCGGCATGAGCCGCGCCGCCTTTGATCTGGCCGCCGCCGCCGCGCTGATCTCGGAAGCGACGATGGAACGCATCAAGAAAATCTTCATGAGCCAGCCGAATCTGGCGCAAAGCATCATGCGCGAAGGCGAACGCCTGCTGAATATGGGCGTCGCCGCCGACACGGTACGCATCACCGAAGCCAGCCTCGGCCGCATCAGCGCCCCCGCCATCGGCGCGCCTGCACGCGACCGGGATGCGGGCATTCAGCGGCAGTAACGGATTAGATGGATTTAGCGATTGGGCACCGGAACCTGCCGGGTGGGTTGTCCATGATCTCTCACCAACTGCGCTAGTGTGTAATTGTTATCGCTTTGTTTGGCATAAGCGACTGCCCAATCGGCAAACTTTGTCATGTTGCCGCCAGTATATCTTTTTTCAACAAACTGTTTCACCATCGTAAAGCCACCATTTTGAATGCGTTCGATGGCGGAGTGATTCTGGTGAGAAATACGCTCTTTCCAGAAAGAGCGTGCAGACTTTATAAGTAGCTCCTCATTGAATGCTGCCTCTTCCAAAACAGGCGCTTTGATAACTTCATCTTTTTTTACAGCGATAACCGGCTTTTTGACAATGGGCGCTCGTTTTGGTGGAAGCTTTGCTTTCGCTACTTCCGGCACTGCATAGCGTTGTTTGAAATCCTTTGCCACCGCCAGCGCATCTTCAACTCCCAATGGCAGAGCGTCTTTCAGGCGGTTGCCGATACGGTTGATAACTCGCATGGGTTGGTCGGTTTGCATGCGGAATTTTATCTCATGATCCGAATCACCGGCCCAACTGTCATCCTGATAAAGCTTGATCGTAAAGATATAAGTGTCAGGTTGCTCGTTGACCGGTTTGGCACTGATTTCCGCCATCGCGTAACCAAGCGGCGCAACGCGGCGCACCAAATCAGATTTGCATTGTGAATCCGGTCGATGCGGAGCCAGCGTGCTTATGTCCCTGCGAATGTCGTTTTGATAATTCGGCCCTTGATAATGAGCGACAAAAGACCTCCAGTTATCGTATCCGGCGTGATTCATCACCGCATCTAACATGTCCGCAGTAAGGAGCGGACTGACAAAATCTTTAAAATCCACTGGTTCGAAATGCTCAGTGCGGCCAACAATCGCGCTGTTGAATAAATTGCGTAACTCATGCGGTGGCAGCCCGATCATCTCGCACAAAGCGGGTACTTCTTCGCGATAATAGCGAAGAACATCAAATTCATCGTATGCGATCCACGGAAGTGGAGTGTTGTCATAATAAACCTGGGAAAGGTCAGCTTTAGGATTGGCTTCTTTCAAGCAAGCCAGCAAATAACCGTAAACCGCGTCCCAGTCCTGTCGGCTCATCTCAAATGACGGGCTTACATAATTGTTCGCATGCTGATCCATAAACTCTCCAAAATGTTCGGAGATTATAAATCAAATAAGCAAAAAAATTGTATTAATTATTTATTAAAGTTTTGATTTGCGCAGCTTCAGAAAGGCGCTTTTTCCGCTGGCGTGCGGGCGCTGCTCAGGGAATCGCTGCAGCGGGTTTGGCCGTCGATGCGGGGGCAGGCGCCTTCGTCTGCGCGGGGGCGGATGGATTCGCTGGTGGGCGCACCGCAGGCGGCGAGCAGGCAGGCCATAAAGGCGGTACTGAGGAGAATACGCATGATTAGGCCGCCTGTTCATTGAAAGGGATGTTCTGCTCTTTCAGCAGGGTCTGCAATTCCCCGGTCTGGAACATTTCGCGCACGATATCGCACCCGCCGACGAATTCCCCTTTGACGTAGAGCTGCGGAATGGTCGGCCAGTCGGAGAAGGCTTTGATGCCTTCGCGCAATTCCTGATCCGCCAATACGTTGACATCCTTATATTCCACGCCGAGATGGCCAAGCACTTGCGCCACGGCGCTGGAGAAACCGCATTGCGGAATCTTCTTGCTGCCCTTCATGAACAGCACCACATCATGCGTGGAAATATCATCACGGATGCGCTCGAAGATGGGCGATTCTGGGGCAGGGGATTCGGTCATGATGTTTTCTCGGTGGCGGGTGGCGGGCAGGGCGTCAGTGTCTTCACCTTATATAGGACAGCATTCACCCGAATGGAATCCGCATTGTTCGGAATCGTGAAATTACGCGCGTTTTCACTGCTATCCAGCCCTTGATACAGTTCTATGGTCCATATCCCGCTGCGGTTCTCCACATCCACGTCCGATATCCCGAACATGGAATGATCCAGCGTCACATGCAGCGTGCGCGGCGCAATCAGGCAGGCCTTCACATATTGCGGCGGCGCATATTGCACACAGCCGGAAAGCGCCAGCAGCGGAAGTGTTTTCGCGATCCGCCGCATCACGAAACCGGCACCGAAGTTTTCACCTGCAAGGCATGCAGCGTAGCACCCATATGGCCCTGCAGCGCGTCATACACCATCTTATGCTGCGCCACCCGGCTTTTGCCAGCGAAGGCGGCGGAGGTGACGGTGACCGACCAATGATCGTCGTCATTCGCCAACGCCGTCAATTCCACCACCGCATCCGGTAGAGCTTCGGTGAGATAGGCGGTGATTTGTTGAGCAGTCATGGACATGGTCAATGGCCTGGTTTAGTTTGGCAGTGCAATTCTGCCGCGCATTTGAATGTTGCGTCCTTAAGGCCCCCACTGGTCTGCAATGCACCTAGTTCGATGCTGTTCTCGCCACCCAAAGAAATCAAACGAATTCTGCGATCGGATAAGGGGGGTACGTCGATGCCATCTTGTGTGGCATCATCTTTTTCTATTTCAAAATTACACCCTTCTTGGCACATCGTTTCGAGATCTTTCGGCAAAAACACTGTAGTGCCGATAGAACTTTTAGCGTCGGCGCTCAGTAGATCCATACGTAAAGTCGCGCGACGCCCGACCATGCCCCTGCCTCCATTTTTGCCCGGATGAGATTCAGTGGGAGATTGAGCGGTCAATGTCAGTAGAACCCATTGCCCATCTTTTTGCATAGGTAAGGCATCCTCCCTATTTTCCTCGCTCGGCGCGTAAGAAATAGAGAAGATTCGCTTCTTCGTTTTAAGGTCGTAATAATTCGTATCATCACCACCCCCACAGCAACTCGATGAATTCGAAATTATCAACGCGTCGGTCAATGGTTTTGATTCTGTTTCGATGGCATTGGGAAGTTTCAGGATCTGGCCATTAAAAAACACATGAATGGAGTCTGCATAAGGAATACGAAGAATCGGTTTTGCCGCCATTTCTATGGGTATGTTGCTGACAGGTTGCAGAATGGGAACTTGCTTGTTCTGTTTCATTTCATAAATATCCGCTGAATACCGGATATGTTCATCGCCTTCCCAATATGGGGCCTGAATCTGAAATGCTTCTCCAATCGAGAATATATGTCCGCCTAATACACGGTAATAATGATTGTTTACCGTGCTTCTATAATTTGTTGCGTTATCGGAATTCGCACCAGACGGCGTATCAAAAACGATTTCTGATGTACTTACCGCTTTGTGCGAGGCGGCTTCCGCTCCATAAGTTTGGAAGAGTGAAAGTATCAAAGCGATAATTACGGTAGAAACTCGATTCACTTCGCCCCCGCCATATATTCCGGCAGCCAGGCTTCGTTGGCGCTGCGGAGGGATTTAACATTGATCTCGCCATGGTCTTCGACGCCGAGTTCAGTGCCGCTGGTGGTGCCGAGTTGGACGGCGGAGATGTCGGCGGATTGGGCAGTGGCAAGAAGCACGTTGGCGTCTTTCACGGCCAGAATGTAACGGCCCTGGTCTTCGCCGAACGCTATGGCGTGGGCCGGGCCTTCGGGCAGCGTGACATGCGCGCCGATGCCGTGGGGCATGAGCATTTCGGCGATGGCGACGAGAAGTCCGCCGTCGCTCACATCATGGCAGGCGGCGACGTGGCCCGCGACGATCTGGGCGCGCACGAAATCGCCGGTTTTGCGTTCCTGCGCGAGGTCGATGGGCGGGGGCGCGCCGTCTTCGCGGCGCTGGATTTCGCGGAGATAGAGGCTGCTGCCGAGATGGCCTTGGGTTTCACCGAGGAGGATCAGCGCGAGGCCTTCTTCGGTCACGGCGTTGCCGGTGCGTTTCGTCACGTCTTTCAATACGCCGACACCGCCGATGGCCGGGGTGGGCTGCACGCTCTGGCCGTTGGTGTCGTTGTAGAGCGAGACGTTGCCGGAGACGACGGGGTAGTCCAGCGCGCGGCAGGCTTCGGCGATGCCTTCGATCGCGCCGACGATCTGGCCCATCACTTCGGGTTTTTCGGGGTTGCCGAAATTCAGGCAGTTGGTGATGGCGAGCGGGGTTGCGCCCACGGCGGTGAGGTTGCGCCAGGATTCGACGACGGCCTGCATGCCGCCCAGGCGGGGGTCGGCCGCGACATAGCGCGGGGTGCAATCGGTGGTCATCGCCAGCGCTTTGCCGGTGCCGTGCACGCGCACGATGGCGGCGTCCGCGCTGCCGGAGCTGGCCACCGTATCGTTGCCGACCATGCGGTCATACTGCTCCCAGATCCAGCGTTTGCTGGCGAGATCGGGGCAGGCGATGAGGGTTTTGAGGCTGTCGATGATCGGGGCGCTGGTAGTCGCAAGTCGCAAGTCGCAAGTCGCAGGGGGGGCTTGGGTGTCTTTGTCATTTGGTTTCGCATCATCACTACCTTGCGACTTGCGGCTTGCGACTTGCGACTGCCTAGTCTCCCAGGTTTCGATGACCCACGGACGGTCGTAAATCGGCGCGTCGTGGCTGAGTGGGCCTACGGGAATGTCGCAGGCGATCTCGCCATGCATGGTGAGGACGAGGCGACCGGTGTCGGTGAGCGTGCCGATGGTGGCGAAATCCAGGCCCCATTTCTCGAAGATCGCGCGCGCCATTTCCTGCTTTTCCGGCTTCAGAATCATCAGCATGCGTTCCTGGCTTTCGGAGAGCATGAATTCATACGGGGTCATGCCCGTCTCGCGGGCGGGAACTTTGTCCATCGCGAGTTCGATGCCGAGTTCGCCTTTGCCCGCCATCTCGAGGCTGGAGGAGGTGAGGCCCGCCGCGCCCATGTCCTGGATGGCGATGATGGCGTCTGTCGCCATCAATTCCAGGCAGGCTTCGATCAGCAGCTTTTCGGTGAAGGGGTCGCCCACCTGCACGGTGGGGCGCTTTTCTTCCATGCCTTCGGTGAATTCTGTGCTGGCCATGGTCGCGCCATGTATGCCGTCCCGCCCGGTTTTGCTGCCGACATAGATGACCGGATTGCCGATGCCCGCCGCCGTGGAATAGAAAATCTTATCCGCATCCGCCACGCCGACATTCATGGCGTTGACCAGGATGTTGCCGTTGTAGCTTTCATGGAAGCTGCATTCGCCGCCCACGGTGGGCACGCCCACGCAATTCCCGTAGCCGCCGATGCCAGCGACGACGCCGGAAACGAGGTGGCGGGTTTTCGCATGATCCGGCGAGCCGAAGCGCAGCGCGTTCAGATTCGCCACGGGCCGTGCGCCCATGGTGAAGACGTCGCGCAGAATGCCGCCGACGCCGGTGGCCGCACCCTGGTAGGGTTCGATGTAGCTGGGGTGGTTGTGCGACTCCATCTTGAAGATCGCCGCCTGACCGTCCCCGATATCGATCACGCCCGCATTCTCGCCCGGGCCGCAGATGACCCAAGGGGCCTTGGTGGGGAGTTTGGAGAGGTGCTTGCGCGTGGTTTTATACGAGCAATGCTCGCTCCACATCACCGAGAAGATGCCCAGTTCGGTCATGTTCGGCGTGCGCCCGAGGATGCTCAGGACTTTCGCATATTCCTCCTCCTTCAATCCAAACTCCTTCGCCATGGCGGCGGAGCCGTCGATCTGGTCGTAGAGTTTCGCGGATTCGGTGCGGGCGGGGGCATTCATGATCGTTATCCTCTTATTCGTCATCCTGCGCGACCAACGGGAGTCGCAGGATCTGGTGCGGGAAGCGCTCGGAGATCCTGCGACTGCGCGCAGGATGACGGTGCGTGTTGGGTTATGCCGCCAGCAGCCCGCTCAGCAATGCTGCCCCGTCTTCGCCGCCGACCAATGCGTCTACGTGGCGTTCGGGGTGGGGCATCATGCCGAGTACGTTGCAGCCTTCGTTCACGATTCCGGCGATGTTGTGCTGGGAACCGTTGGGGTTGGCGTCTCCGGTCGGTTCGCCTTCGGCGTTCACGTAGCGGAAGGCGACTTGGTGGTTGTCTTCCAGGCGTTTCAGCGTGTCCGCATCCGCGAAATAATTCCCGTCGTGATGGGCGATGGGGATGTCGATGATCTGGCCGGGCGTGTAGCTTTGGGTGAAGACGCTGCTGGTGTCTTCCACGCGCAGATGCACGTTGCGGCAGACGAATTTCAGCCCCGCATTGCGCATCAGCGCGCCGGGCAGCAGGCCCGCTTCGGTAAGAATCTGAAAGCCGTTGCAGATGCCGAGCACCAGCCCGCCGCGCGCGGCATGGGCCTTCACTTCCTGCATGACGGGGGAATGGGCGGCCAACGCGCCGGTGCGCAGGTAATCGCCATAAGTGAAGCCGCCTGGCACGAGCACGAGATCGACCTTCGGCAAACTCGCATCCCCATGCCACACGGAAATCACCGCATCGTCTTTCAGCCCGAGGCGGCGGGCCTGGCTGCGCAGCGCGGTCAGGCCGTCGCGGTCGCAGTTCGATCCGGGGAAGGTGATGACGGCGGCTTTCATGGCAACTCGCGCATTTGTGGCGGAAATCTGCGGCTTTGGTAGCATCGGGCGGGCAGGCGGGCAAGGGGAAAGTAGATGCGGAAAGTGCCGCCACCGTCACACAATCGTAACGATATGCAGGTAGGATGAGGACTCAATCTTCTTCCCCAGCCGGTTTTGCATGGTCGTCAAATCCTCTCCCTTCATCGTTTTCCCCGACCATGATCGCTTCGCGATCATTGATGCCGTGGCGTTCGGCAAAGAAGTGGATGGTGGTCAATATACTAAGGAAATCGATCAGCGCTATCAGGCGCTGGAAGTGCTGCACCATGCTATAAGCCATGATCGCTTCGAGCAGGAACGCACCGCCCATGACGCTTACCTGGCGGAGTGCAAAGAGAATGGCACGGAGCCGGACAAGAAAACCCATCCCAAGCCCCATTTGGCGGATAGTCGCGCTGCCATGGTGCAATGGATGGAAGCGGCGGTGGCGGAAAAGCGGGCCAAAGGTTCGGCCCATGGTGAAGACGCCCTGCAATATCTCGCCCAACCCTTGATCGATGCAGCAAAAGCTGCAATTCCGAAGGATACGCCGCTGCGCGGTGCGGGATTGACGCTGGAAATTTACGGCAATCTGGCCAAAGAGCTGATGGCGGTCGATCCCAAAACCCTGGCGGAAGACGGCAAGGGCACCTCGGCCTTCGCCGCCATCTTCCTGCCGGAAGCCGCAAAGGCCATCACTCAGCAATTTGAAAAAAAATTAGAAGCAGCGGCACCGAAAGAAACGCCGAAAGCGGAAAAAGAAAAGCCTGCGGCCACGGGAAAAACTCCCGCGGATCAGAGCCCAAAGGAAACCGAAGAGCCGAAGGTAGAGGCTTCAAAAGATAAGAAGTACGAGAGGATGACGAAGGCGCAGTATGAGGCGACTGAATCTGAACGCCCGGAAAGCGAAACCTTCGCCAACGTGAACGCGGTCTATGCTTTCATTCAGCAGTCGAAACTGGTCGATAAGGATACACGCGCTATCATCATCTCCACACTGCACCAGTTCGTGGATCAATTGCCGGGCCGGGAAGCGCAGAAAATTCGCCATGTCAGCCGCGATACGCTGGAAAGCGAAATGGCCAAGATGGCGGCGAACCGTTTCGAAAACGAAGAATCGCACTACGGCAAGCAACTGGATGTCAGCGAGTTCCTTAGCGTTGTGGCGACCGAGGCGAAGATCGACCCGCGCACCGTGCCCACGCAGAAATCGCACGACAACAACATGATCGCGGCCACGGCGGCCACCATCGGGTTATTTGCTATGGGCAGTGCGCTTAAAGCCAGCGGCGCGCATACCAAGAAGATCGAAGAAGAGCGCGCGGCCAGGAATGGCGGCAAGGTCAGCACTTCCAAGATGGCGATGAGCAACACGGTAATGACCGTAGGCGTGATCGCGGTGGGCACCGCCATCGTCTTTGGCGTGGCGGGTTTGATGGGCAACAGTCTGCCGCATCGCGTGGGCGCGAACATCAACCACCTGGCGCGCAAGCTGGGCGATATGATCGGCCTCGGCCCCAGCGTCGGTTAAGCCGCCAATCCCGCCAGATCGCTCACCGATTTTTGCACGCCTTTCAATCGTTCCTTCTCGTTCTTCCATTCTTCCAGAATCACCAGTTTGTTATCCGGGCGCAGCTTGGCTTTGCCGGAGGAGCGGGCGATGAAGCCGAGGAGGGCGGTGGGTTCCACGGCGGATTCGGGGCGGAAGGTGAGGGTAATGCCCTTCGGCCCCGCATCCAGCTTTTCGATGCCCGCGCGGCGGCAGAGGATTTTGGTTTTGATGACGGTGAGCAGATGCGCCACCTCTTCGGGGATGGGGCCGAAACGGTCGATCAGTTCGGTCTCGAACGCATCCACATCCTCTTCCATATGCAGCGTGCCCGCGCGGCGATACAGGCCCATGCGCAGCTCGAGATCGGAGATATATTCCTCGGGGATGAGCACGCTGAGGCCGAGATTGATCTGTGGCGTCCAGCTTTCCTCCGTGGCGGGGGCGGCGGCATCCTGAATCTCCAACCCCACGCGCTTGGCCTTGCGGCGCGCGGCTTCCACCGCTTCTTCCAGCATCTGCTGATACAGCTCGATGCCGACTTCCTTCACATGCCCGCTTTGCTCCTCGCCCAGCAGATTCCCGAAGCCGCGAATATCCATATCGTGGCTGGCCACCGTAAAACCCGCGCCCAACGTATCGAGCGATTGCATCACTTCCAAGCGGCGCAGGGCAGTGGCGGTGAGGGTTTTCTGGTGCTGCAGCGTGAAATAGGCATAGGCACGGATTTTACCCCGGCCCACCCGGCCACGCAGCTGATAGAGCTGGCTGAGGCCGAAACGGTCCGCCCGGTGCACGATCAGCGTGTTCGCGCTCGGCACATCTAGGCCGGATTCGACGATGCTGGTGGAGAGCAGCAGATCGTATTTGCCTTCGTAAAATTCGGTCATGATCTCATCGAGCGCCGCAGGCGGCATCTGGCCGTGGGCCACCGCCATGCGGATGTCCGGCACCATTTCCTTGATGCGGCTGGAAACCAGCGCGAGATCGGAAATGCGCGGCGCAACGTAGAAGACTTGGCCCCCGCGATGGCGCTCGCGCAGCACCGCTTCTTTCAGCACCAGCGCATCGAACGGCAGCACGAAGGTGCGCACGGCCAGGCGGTCCACCGGCGGGGTGGTGATGAGGCTAAGCTCGCGCACACCGGAAAGCGCCATCTGCAATGTGCGGGGTATGGGCGTAGCGGAGAGCGTGAGCACATGCACCTGCGCGCGCAGGGCTTTCAGCTTTTCTTTCTGCGCCACGCCGAAATGCTGTTCCTCATCCACCACCATCAGCCCCAGATTGGGGAACTCGACCGACTTGCCGAGGATGGCATGGGTGCCGATGACGATATCCACCTTGCCGTGGCGCAGCTCTTCCTGCGTTTCCTTCATCTTCTTCGGCGTCACCATCCGCGACATCTGCCGCACGGTCACGGGCAGGCCTTCGAAGCGTTTGGTGAAGTTGGCGAAATGCTGGCGGGCGAGCAAGGTGGTGGGGGCGATGACCGCCACCTGGGCGGGCGTGTCGCTCTCGGCGAAAACCACGGCGGCGGCGGCGCGCAGGGCCACTTCCGTTTTGCCGAAGCCTACGTCTCCGCACACCAACCGGTCCATCGGCTGCCCGGCGGCGAGATCGGCCAATACGTCTTCGATGGCTTTTTCCTGGTCTTCTGTTTCCGAATAGGGAAAGCGGTCGGTGAATTCGCCGTACAGTCCGGCATTGGGGTGGTATTCCGGCGCTTTCTGCACGTTGCGTTCCGCCGCCACGCGCAGCAGATCTTCTGCGGCCAGCAGAATGCGCTCCTTCAGCTTGGCCTTGCGGTTCTGCCAGCTGACGCTGCCGAGGCGATCGAGCGCCACCGCGCCGTCCTCGGTCGGGTTGCCGTAACGGCTGACGATCTCGATGTTTTCGACCGGGATGAAAAGCTTGTCCTCGCCGTCATAGACGATCTTCAGGCAATCGCGCTTCAGCCCCTGCACCTCCATGGTGATGAGGCCTTCGAAGCGGCCGATGCCATGGTCGCGGTGCACGACCAGATCGCCCTCGGCCAAACTCGCCGCCTCGGCCATGAAATAGTCGGTCGCTTTTTTGCGCTTGGTGGTGCGCTTGATGCGTTCGCCGAGGATATCCTGCTCACTCAGAAAGCGCCCGCGCGGGCCTTCGAATCCGCGCTCCAGCGGGAAGATGGCGAGCCCGGCCAAGCCTTCCGGCAGGCGGGTGGCGTCTTCCCAGCTTTCCACCGGCTTGGTGGTGATGCCCTGATCCAGCAGAATCTGTCCGAAACGGGTGCGCGTGCCTGCGCTGGCGCTGGCGAAGAGCACGGGCTGGTGCAGCTTGTTGGCTTCGGTCAGGTATTCCTTCAACGCCTCGAACACCTTCGCGCCTTCGCGGCGTTCGCCGGTGAAATTACGCGCGGGCTTGGTGGCGAGGTTCGCCATATCGCGCTTATTGTCGTCCGGCACGAAGGGCGTGAGCTGCACCATGGGCAGGGTTTCGATGGCTTTTTCCCAGGGGCGCTTGTCGAGATAGAGCATTTCCGGAGGCAGGGGATGATAGACCGCCGATTCCAGCACCTTGTTCTTCGGCTTGCTGTCCATGCCCTGGCGGGCAGCGAAATAATCGCGCACGGTTTCCAAGCGCTCGCGGCGCATTTCCTCGGATTGCGCATCCAGCACCAGCACCGCGCCTTCGGCATAATCCATCAGCGTATCCAGCCGCGGATAGAACAGCGGCAGCCAATGTTCCGCGCCGGGATAGTGGCGGCCTGCGGTCACCGCCTCGTACAGCATGTCATTGTTGCCCGGCATGCCGAACAGTTCGCGGTATTTGGTGCGGAAGGTATTGATCGCCATCTGGTTCAGCAGAATCTCGCCCGCCGGTTGCAGCAGGAAACCCTCCACCGTGCCTTCGGTGCGCTGGGTGAGGGGGTCGAACGCGCGGATGCTTTCCACCTCGTCGCCGAACAGATCGATGCGGCAGCCGCTGGTTTGCCCCGGCACGAAGAGATCGACGATGTCCCCGCGCAGCGCATATTCGCCCGCTTCCATCACCTTGCTCACGCGGTTGTAGCCCAGCTCGACCAATGTCTGCTGCAGCTTGGCCGTATCCAGCCGCGAGCCCTTCTTGATCTGCTGCACATTCTTCGTCAGCAGATCCATCGGCGGCAGCTTCTGGATCAGGGCGTTCACGGTGGTGATGACGATGAGCGGGCTGGTGTCTTTCTTGCGCAGCAGCAGCCGCGCCAGCGTCGCCACCCGCGCCGCCGAGATCGCCGCATTGGGCGAGGTGCGGTCGTAGGGCATGCAATCCCAGGCGGGGAAAGAGAGCACTTCCGCTTCCGGCACGAAGAAGGCGAGAGATTGCTGGATGCGCTGGGCCTCGCGGTCGTTCGTCGCGGCCATCAGCACAAATTTCTTGGGGGATACGGCGAGGATTTCGCGCAATGCCAGCGCTTCCGCACCGGTCGCCACGCCGTGCAAACGGTGATAGCCGGGCTGGGAAAGATCGCGCGCCAGCAGCATCTAGGCCCCGAACCGCGATTGCTGGAAGGCGCAGAGATCCGTAATCAGCACGGCATATTCTGGTGGCAGCGCATGCTGGCCGGAAACCCAGTTCCACAGATCGATGTCGTTTTCTTCCAAAAACTCGCGAAATGTCTCGAGCGCGGGCTCGTCCATGCTGGCCAGATGCGCGATGGCATAATGCCCCAGCACATTGTCCATCTCGCGGTTGCCCCGGTACCAACTGCGATAAAGCAGCTTTTTGCGGGCAGGCGGCAGTTCGGGCAGGTCGGGCATGGTTTCCATGCCATGGGTTTAGCGTGTTTTCAGCCTCTGTGAAGCGCGAAAATGGCGGGAATCTCGCCAAATCATATGTAATCCCTGCTGCCCACGTTAACTCCCCGTTAAGCGCTCGGGGCATAGGATGATAAAATCGGACTTTTTCTGGGGACTGGCATGCTGGGAAATTACCGGGCGAACGACATCGTGCTCGTCATCCAACAAGACAATATCGCGCGCCGGATCGACCTTCTCTCGATGAATGAGAATGCCAGCCATATGCTGGGCTATGGCGCGAGCATGGAAGGCAAGCCACTCAGTGCGCTGCTGCCCGAACGCATCGCGGGCCTGCTCAACGAATATGTGGAATACAGCGACCAGGGAAACGACGTGGCCCGCGTGCTGGGCCGGGTGAGCGATTTTCACTTGCTCGATCATGCGGGCAACGCGCTGCCCTTCTTCCCCAAACTCATCCCCGGCGAAGCGACAGAAGGCAAGATCGCCTTCCATTTGCTGCTGCAGCCCCGCGCCGCACCGCGCGAAGGCGTGCAGCTGCGCGCGGCGATGGCGGAACATATGCCGGATGCGGACAATACGCCACTGCCCCGCCAGCGCCTGGCCCAGCAGATCGAAGCCTGGCAGAGCGTGGAAGAAGAAGCGCGCCTGCCCTCGGCTTTGTGCATGATGATGATCGACCAGCACGAGCAGATCATGGAATGGCACGGCAAGAAAGCGGTGCAAGGACTGCTCGACCATGTGGCCCAGGCCGTGCGCCAGAAACTGCGCGGCTATGATTATGTGCTGACGATGGAGCCGCATAGCTTGGGCGTGGTGATGCTGGATGTGGAGTCCGACATTGCGCGCCTGGTGCTAAACCGCCTGCGTTGGGAAACCGCCAGCCTGCCGGTGAGCATCCCCGGCGTGGGGCAAGTGAGCACCACGCTTTCCGCTGCCTTCGCTCCGCTGGATATGGCCCACCCGCCCGAGGCGCAATTGCGGGAATGCGAGCGGCTGCTCGCCGAAGGCCACCGCACCGCGCCGAACCAGCTCTGGGCCTCGGCGGCGTAACTGTTATACGGTCGTTTCGGTTTCCAGCGCATCGGTTTTGGCGCGGTCTTCCTCGACCTTCCCCGACCACCCCTCCGGCGCATCGCCTTGAAGACGTGCGGCGGCTTGGGCCTCCTGCTTGCGTTTCTCCGCTTCCGCTTTGCGCTCGTCCACCAGCTGCTGGAAATAGACCGGGCTCGGATTGTCATCGAACATCTTGCTGAGGTCGGCCAGGCTGGCCGGTTCAAAATGCAGTTTGCCCATCTCGCCCTTCGGCGTTTTGGCAATCATATGCGCGCCCACCAGCCCGGCGGCGACTACCGCAGCGGCGGTCATGAACATCACTTCCCCGTCCGGCCCCTGCACGCGCACCACCTGTTCCGACGGCATGGCGGCATAATCCACCGGGGGTGGGGCCTTGGCCTGCGCCATGTCCTCGGCGACTTCGACCGTCAGGCTTTTCGTCTTGGGTTTGCGCTGCTTGGTTTCCAGCTCACTAAGGCGTGTCTGTTCGTCCGTGCCGATGGCAGCGGCGCCCTTGGAGGCATCCACCGCGTGGCGCGCGATGTTGGTGGTGTCGGGTTTCTGTAATTTGCGGGGCTTTCCTTTGCTGCCGGGCAGAGGCTTCTGTTCCTGCAGCTTGCGCTGTTCGGTGGCCAGTTCGGCGCGCGCGGTCGCCATGGCTTCGGCGATCATGCCGGCGCGCAGATCGCGCGCGACTTCGCCTTCCACGCGGTCATCCGCTGCGGCCAGTTTCTGGTCGATCTGTTCCATTACCTGCCGCGCCAGATCCGCGTCGTTCCCCTGCATTTCCGGGGTACAGGATTCGCTTTCCCCATCCTCCGCCGCGTCGCCCGGCGCGGTTTGTGCGGCGTTGAGCGGGATGATGCGCGCTTCCTCCTGCTCCGGCACGGAGCCGGGGCGAGGGGGGAAGGGAGATTTGGTTTGCGCGCTCATGCCCGTATTCTACCCAAATCGTATGACGAAACGATGACAAATCGCATCCGGGGTGCCACATAGAAGTATCTCCTCTCCCTGAGAAGGGAGAGGGCAGGGAGAGGGTGAGCCGCAACGAACGCCAGCGCTTGTGGGTAGTCACCCCCTCCCAACCCTCCCCCTTCTAGGGAGAGGGAGTCAGTTGGAACTACCTATGCGCGCCCCATCGCTCGATGCTTATTTCCGCCCGGTCACCGCCCTGAAAGGGGTGGGGGAGGCCTTGGCCGTGCAATTGGCGCGGCTGCTGGGCACCGCGCCCTCCATGCCGAAACAGCGCGATCTGGTCTTTCATCTGCCGGTGGGCATGCTGGCGCGCACCACTTCGGCCAATCTGGCGGAAGCGCCGCTGGGCGTGCCGGTGCTGCTGCTGCTCACCATCCAGTCCCACCACCCGGCCGCTTACCACGACCGCACCGGTTTCGGCGGCTGGCAGCGCAGCCGGGGCGGACCGCGCATTCCCTACCGCGTCATGGCGCTGGATGCGGCGGGCCAGGCGCTGCAATTGGTCTTTTTCAATGCCCGCCCCACCCAGTTGAAAGAGCAACTTCCCGTGGGCGAAACCCGCGTGGTGGGCGGCGTGCTCGATCATGCGAACCAGGGCCTGCAGATGGTGCATCCCGATCTGGTCGCCGTGCCGGAGAAGTTCGAAAGCAGCGGCAAGCCGGAGCCGGTCTATCCGCTCACCGCCGGGGTTTCCTCGCGCCAAGTAAAACGAGTGACGCAGATGGCGCTGGCCCAGTTGCCGCCGCTGCCCGAATGGCAGGACGAAACCCTGCGCCGCCAGCGTAACTGGCCCGATTTCCTGCAGGCGCTGAAAGCCGCCCATCAGCCAAGCGTGCCGGAAGATTTTCTCTCCACCAACCCCGCGCGCCAGCGGCTGGCCTACGACGAATTGCTCGCCAGCCAATTGGCGCTGAACCTTATGCGCGCCCGCACCAAGCGCATGAACACGCCGAAACTTCCCGCAGATGGACACTTGCAGCGCGCCGTGCTGGCGCAACTGCCCTACGACCTTACCCAGGGGCAGAAGGACGTGCTGAAAGACATCGCGGCCGACCTGGCCAGCGGCCAGCGCATGCAGCGGCTGCTGCAGGGGGATGTGGGCAGCGGCAAGACCTTGGTGGCGCTGATGGCGATGCTGATGGTGGTGGAGGCGGGTGGCCAAGCCGCCATCATGGCTCCCACCGAAATCCTCGCCCGCCAGCATCTGGCCACGCTCGGCGCACTCTGCACCCCGCTCGGCATCAAGGTGACCCTGCTCACCGGCAGCCTGAAAGCGCCGGAAAAGCGCCAGGCGCTGCTCGCGGCGGCGGACGGTTCGGCGCAGATCGTCATCGGCACGCACGCGCTCTTTCAGGAATCCGCCCAGTTTCACAATCTGCAGATGGCGGTGATCGACGAGCAGCACCGTTTCGGCGTGGCGCAGCGGCTGACGCTGACCGAAAAAGCCACCGTGCCGCACCTGTTGCTGATGACCGCCACGCCGATCCCCCGCAGCCTGACCATGACCGCTTTCGGGGATATGGACAGCTCGATTCTGCGCGAGAAACCGCCGGGCCGCCAACCCATCACCACCCGCGCCATCCCCCGCGCGCGCACGGAAGAAGTGCTGCAGGGCCTGACGCGCGCCATCGCCAATGGCGACAAGATCTATTGGATCTGCCCGATGGTGGAGGAATCCGAAGAACTCTTCGGCACCGATCTCGCCGCCGCCGAGACGCGCTACACCAAATTCGCCGCCCGCTTCGGCGGCCGCGTGGCGCTGGTCCATGGCCGCATGAAACAACCCGCGCGCGAAGTGGCGATGGAAGCCTTCGCGGGCGACAAGGCGGATATTCTGGTGGCGACCACGGTGGTGGAAGTGGGGGTGAACGTGCCCAGCGCCACCATCATCGTCATCGAACAGGCCGAACGCTTCGGCCTCAGCCAGCTGCACCAGCTGCGTGGCCGCGTAGGGCGCGGCAGTAAGGCTAGCAGCTGCATTCTGCTGTATGGCGACAAGGTCGGCGAACACAGCAAGGCCCGCCTGAACGCGATGCGCGACACGGAAGACGGCTTCCGCATCGCCGAAGAAGATCTGCGATTGCGCGGTCCCGGCGAAATCCTCGGCACTAAGCAAAGCGGCGTGCCGGATTTTCTTTTCGCCAGCCTGCAGGCCAACGCCGATCTCATCGGTGTGGCGCATGACGATGTGAAACTTATCCTGAACCGCGACCCCGAGCTGAAAAGCGAGCGCGGCGAAGCGCTGCGGCAGCTGCTGTATCTGTTCAACCAGGACGCAATGGCGCGGTATCTGGCGGGGGGTTAGGCCACCGTCGGATGTGCGGCAGTTTGCTAGTCGCTGTTGTACTGCTTGTTCTACCGAGTTTTTTGTTCTTTGACTTTTTCCGGCAGGGACACCAGCAAGGCCGACTGAAGCACCTTCAAATATTGCGTTTCAGAGGCACTGAATTGTTGTTTGGGATCGCGAAGTTCCAACGCCAGCTTATGGAGGTCGATGTCTACATATATTGCATCGCCGTCTCCCAAAAGGGGCTTGGCCAAATCTGGCAGGATGCTGTTCATGGTTTCGCACCATTGCAACGCTTGGCGCTCAGGCAACTGAATCTCAAATTTCACTCTGTCAATACCCGATGGGCCGACACCCGATGGGCCGACACCCGATGGGCCGACACCCGAAGGATAGGCTTTGGGCTGGTGCCCAAGCACCGATTTCAGAGGGAAGGGTAACAGTGGGCTGAATGTCGTACTCATGTTGGCTCCTCAATTGACTATCGCCAGTATGACACCCATTCGTTAATTTTTCTTATCCCAGCACGTCCAGCAATTGTTTCGCCGCCAGCACGCTGGGATTGTGCCCGTCCGCCGGCAACAACGTCGCCAGCGCGGCTGCCATATCCTCGCGCTGCTTTATGCCCAAGCCGGAATTATTGAGCAACGCATCCAGCGCCGGAGCCAATTTTTCCGGCGCGCAATCCGCCTGCAGCATTTCCGGCACCACGAATTTGCCCGCCAGCACGTTCGGCAGCGAAATGTAGGGGATGAGAAAGAGTTTGCGCACCAGCCAGCCGGTGAAGGCCGCCACTTTGTAGGCCACCACCATCGGCACGCCCGCCAAGCCCAGCTCCAAGGACACAGTGCCGGATTTGGCCAAAGCCGCATCCATCGCCGCGAAAGCGTCTTTCTTGTCGAAGCCCGCATCGATCAGCGTATAGGGCGTGGGCCAGGGCTCCTGCGCCATCAGGAAATCCACCTGCGCGCGGCGCGCGGCGGGCAGGGGAAGGATGCAAACGAGATCGGGGTGGTTCAGGGCCAGCTGCTGCACGGTTTCGCGGAAGATCGACCAATGCCGCACGATCTCGCCCCGGCGGCTGCCGAGGAAGACGCCGAGCAGCTTGGCCTGCGCCGCAATCTTGTGTTCCTCGCGAAACGCCGCGCCGTCGCCCTTGGTGCGCCATTCCCAGGCCACCGGGTGGCCGATGAAGCGGCAAGGCAGTCCCACCGCCTCGAAATAAGGTGGCTCGAACGGCAGCAGCGCCAGCAGCATGTCGTACAATTCGGCGAAATGTTCGGCGCGCTTCGGCTTGTAGGCCCACACGCTGGGCGCCACGATATGCACCAGGCGCGGCCCCTGGCCCGGCAGGCGCGCCGCGCGCACGCGCTTCACCACGCGGCGCGCGAATCCCGGCACGTCGATGGTTACGAACAGATCCGGCCCGGTGGCGTGGATATGCTCCACCATCGTATCGATCCGCCGGTAGATCATGCGTAGATGCGGCAACAATTCCGCCGCGCCGATCAGCGAAAGATCACTGTAATCGAACAAGCTGTTCAACCCCTCGCGCGCCATCATCGGCCCGCCCACGCCGCTGAATTCCACCGGGCGCGGAAACACCGTGCGAATCGCCCGCATTAGATTGGCTCCCAGAAAATCCCCCGAAGGTTCGCCTGCAAGGAGGACGATGCGAATGCGGTTGTTAACCTGATGATTTGCCACGATAACCTTCAACAATGCCAAGAATTTCCGCCACTCTGCCCCAAACCAAGGCCCGGGCCAAGCGCGAAAAAAATTCACCCGTCACACTTTTTTCATCGAACCGTCACGAAATCGTAACGAACGGGGTGCATAAAGGGATCATACCAAAGCTCAAAAAGGGGCAATCCAATGGCCGACGCAACTTCTACCACTCCTGCAGCTGCTGTTACTCCACCGAATACGATGTCGGTGTATGACGCGCATCGCCAAGCCAAGAAGCAGCTGTTGCGTTATGCTGACAATCCCAGTCTTACTGACGAGCAGCGCGCAGTAAGCAAAGCGATGACTGAGTCGCCCACAAAGGCCCGCGCCACTTTTGCTGAGCGCCGTGAGATTGTAAAAAATCAGGGCACCAAGACCATGACCCGCGATCAATTCAATGCGGATTTCAAAGCCGTGACCGAGCATGGCAATAAAGTGGCGGAAGAAATCAAGACCAGCGGCTTGGATTTGAATGCGACCGTAACCAGCAAAGAAACCAGCATCAATGGCGCGACCGTCGCCGCTGCCCCGGATGTCGACGTGACGCGCAGCGCTCACAACGGCACAGTGCGTGCGCTGGCCAATGACACGATCAAAATGAAAGACGGCAAGCCTGTCACCACCAACGTCCAAGGTATCGGCGAGCGGATGAAAAAGACGCTTGAAGTAACCAAAGACAAGCCGGTTGCCGATCAAGCGAAAAGCGTTTTCCAGACCGCGACCGCAGGCATCAAAGCGCATGCCCGCTCCATTACCGGCGGCATTTCGCAGATGGGTATGGGTGGGTCCAGCACGCTTCTGGCCGCCGCCGCAGTGGCGACCGGCTATGGCCTCTACAAAACCGTGACCAGCCCCTTCAAAGGCAAAACGGTGGATGAAGAGGGCAATGTGAAAGAACCGACCTTGCTGAAGAAAACCGTCAATACCGTATTGAGCGCGGCTTTGATGGTAGGGGGTGCAGTGCTCGCCCGCCAAGCAATGGGTGCAGCAGTGGGGAATAATTCCACGGTGGCCGGCGTCCGCTCCTGGGTCGATAAAACGATCAACAGCAGCAACTGGATGGGTGGGAACGCTTTCCAGCGTTAGTCAGCAGCCAAACAAAAAAAGCCCTCTTTGGAAACGAAGGGGGCTTTTTTCATGGGTGGTCGACAAATGCTGTCATCCCAGCGAAAGCTGGGATTCAGTAATTTTGAATGGTGGGTAAAGACTGGGTTCCAGCTTTCGCTGGAATGACAAAGCGAAGATTATGCGGACTTACTGATCCCGGCTGAACCCGATCACGAAAATACCCGCTTCGTTGGCGGCTTCGGCCACCGCTTTGCGGTCGATGACCAGGGCGCCGCCGGCTTCGATGGCGATGCCGCTCAGGCCTGCTTCGGCGGCCAGGCGCACGGTCTGCACGCCGATGGCGGGGAGGTCGACGCGGCGTTCCTGGCCGGGTTTCTTGGCTTTCACCAGCACCCCGCCTTTTTCGCCCGCCTCGATGTAGGGTTTGCAGCGGTGGATGAGTTCGTCCGTGCCTTCGGCGGCCTCCACCCCAAGAATGCGGCCCTGCTGCACGATGGTGGCCTGCCCGATATCGAGCTGGCCCAGCACATGGGCGGCTTCCACGCCCACGCGAATGTCGCCCTGCGCATGCCGGTCCGGCAGGTGGCGGCCGATGGGCCCGGCGGGCGCGATGAGGTCGGTGAGGATTTCGTCTGCGCCGACCACGCGGATGTTTTCTTCCTCGAATATGCGCGTGATGGTCGAGAGCAGTGCGTCGTCTCCGCTGAAGAAGGCCGCGCCCACGCGGGCGAGCAGGCGGGTGGTGGCCAGGCTCGGCTTCAGCGAACTGAGGCTGGGGCGCGGCAGATGACCCGCCATGACGATCTCCCCGAGATGCTGTTCCTTCAGGCGGTCCAGCGCATGCGCGATCTCTCCCATCCGCATCCAGATATGGGGAATGCCTTCCACCGCCGCCGGGTCGGTCGTGCCTTCGACGGCGAGTGCGAAGACCTCGCGGCCTTGCTGCAGGCACACGCTGCGGATCATACCGGGCAACAGCCCCGCTCCGGCGACGATGCCAAGCTTGGGGAGGGGGGAAGGGGTTTGGGCGGGAAGCGTCATGCGGTTCATCTCGTCATCCTGCGGGCCCGGAGGGCAGCACAGGATCTCGGTGTTATGGCAGAAAGTCATCCTGCGCTCCGCTGCGCGGCCGCAGGATGACGAAGTTACATATTGCCGGCTTGTTTGGGCATGGTGAAGGAGCGCGCACTTTCAGCCGAAAGGAAATCGAGTATTTCCGTCACTTCCGGCACGGCACCGTATTTCTCGCGCCCCGCGCGCAGACGGTCCGCGAGCACACCTTCGTCGGACTCGAAGAGAAATTTAAACGCGTTGCGCAAGGCGTGGATGGTTTCGCGCTCGAAGCCGCGACGTTTCAGCCCAACCAGATTCAAACCCGCCAGATATCCGCGTTCTCCCAGTACCGAGCCGTACGGAATGACATCGTGATCGATCCCGGTCATGCCGCCGATGATGGCATGCGCGCCGATGCGGACGAATTGATGCACGGCGGAATGTCCGCCCAGCAGCGCATAATCGCCGATCGTCACATGGCCCGCAACGATGCAATTATTGGCGAGGATCACGCGGTTGCCCACCTGGCAATCATGCCCGAGATGGATGCCGACCATGAACAGATTGTCATCCCCCACGCGGGTGATCATACCGCCGCCCTCGGTGCCGGGATTCATCGTGACGTGCTCGCGGATCTGGTTGCGCGCGCCGATGATGAGCTGCGACGGCTCGCCCCTGTATTTGAGATCCTGCGGCGGGGAGCCCAAGGAAGCAAAGGGATGCACCACGGTGCCTTCGCCGATGCTGGTGCGACCATCTAAGGAAACATGCGATTTCAGCACCACGTTTGCTGCCAGTTCGACATGTTCGCCCACGATGCAATAAGGCCCGATCTCGGCGCTTTCGTGGATGCGCGCGCCGGAAGCGACGATGGCGGTGGGGTGAATACTCACTCTAGCGGTCCATGATCATGGCGGTGATGGTGGCTTCGGCCACTTTCAGCCCGTCCACCTTCGCTTCGCAGGCGCATTTCCAGATGTTGCCCCGGCTTTTCAGCACTTTCACATGAATGTGCAATTGGTCGCCCGGGCCCACCGGCTTGCGGAACTTCGCTTCCTCGACCGACATGAAATAGACGATCTTGCCGGCGAAAGCGCCGCCCAGGGTTTCCACCACCAGAATGGCCGAAGTCTGCGCCATGGCCTCGATGATCAGCACGCCGGGCATGACGGGCTGGGAGGGGAAATGGCCGACGAAAAACTGCTCGTTGTACGTCACGTTCTTGATGCCGACCACGCTTTCGCCTGCCACGAAATCCTGTGCTTTGTCCACCAGCAGAAACGGATAGCGGTGGGGGATGAGTTCGAGGATCCGCAGGATGTCGATCTTGCCGGTATGGGCGGAGGATGGCGTGGTCTCGGTCATGCTTCGTCCTTCGTGTCGCTTTTGGGCGTTTGCTTGTTCATTCGTTGCAGCGCCAGGGTCTGGCGGTGCCATTGTTTGATGGGCATGGCGGGTGCGCCGCCCCACACGGCGCCTGCCGGCACATCGTGCATCAAGCCGGAGCGCGCCGCGAGCTTGGCGCCGCTGCCGATATTCAAATGCCCCGCCAGTCCCGCCTGCGCACCCAGCACCACGCCATCCCCCAGCTTGGTGGAACCGGCAATACCGGATTGCGAAACGATGATGCTCATGCGGCCCACCTGTACATTGTGGCCGAGCATGACGAGATTGTCGATCTTGGTGCCCGCACCGACGCGCGTGTCGGTACTCGCGCCGCGGTCGATGCAGCTTCCGGAGCCGATTTCGACATCGTCCTCGATGAGGACGCGGCCCAGCTGCGGCACTTTCATATGGCCGCTGCGGTCGGAGGCGAAGCCGAAACCGTCCTGCCCGATATGCACGCCGTGATGGATGAGCACGCGCGACCCGACAAGGCAATGGCTGAGCGTGCTATGACAGCCGATCTGGCTATCTTCGCCGATGACGACGCCGGGGCCGATGACGCTGCCCGCTCCGATGATCGTGCGCGCGCCGATTTCCGCACCTTCGCCGATCACGGCATAAGCATCGATCTGCGCATTTTCGCCGATGGTGGCGGTGGGATGGATCACCGCTTGCGGGGCGACGATGCCGGTGCCGCGTGGACGGGGATAGAAAGCGGTAGCGACGACGGCATACGCCCGATAGGGATCGGGCGTGACCAGCAGCAACATGTCTTCCGGCGCGGCGGCGGCTTGTTTGGGACGCACGAGGCAGAAACCCGCCTTTGAGGCGCGGAAGGAATCGATGTATTTCGGATTGTCGAGGAAGCTTAGCTCGCTCGGCCCGGCGCGATCCAACGGGGCGACGTCCTCGACCGCAGCGGCAAGTCTGGCGTCGTTGGCAGGCATGAGCGTACCGCCTGCATTCACCATTGCTTCGCACCCCGCCAACGCCGCGAGATGTGCGACGGTGAAGGGGCCATGATTGGTAAAAAAGCGTGCGTCTGTCATGGGTATGCGCCGTTTTTATTCTGGCGCGACGATTAGGGCCGCCGCGCCGGAATGGAATGCTACTCGAACTTGACGGTCACTTTGGGCAGCTTGGCGTTCAGCTGGGTCAGCACTTCTTCGGAAATATCGATCGACGGGTCCATGAAAGCGAGTGCGTTGGTGGTAACCACCGCTTTGTAGCCTTTGGTCTTCGCAATGCCGCTGACGATTTCGAGGAAGCTTTTCTGGATTTCGGCGAAACCTTTATTGAGGGCTTTGTCGATGCTGGCTTTCTTGTCCTGGGCGTCTTTCTGTGCGTCGGTCGCTTTGGTGCGGAATGCTTTCACTTTGGCTTCGAAGGCGTCTTGGGCCAGTACGGAGCGCTGTTTGGCGAGTTCGGCTTCTTCCTTGTTCAGCGCATCCGATTTCGCTTTCAATGAGGCTTGGAATTCCTTGCCTTTGGCTTCGGCTTGGCTTTTCAGCGATTGGGCGGCGGTGGATTTGTTAAGAATGTCCTGGGTATTGACCGCAGCCACGGCCACGTCTGCCGCATGTGCGGCAGTGGCGGCGAAGGCAAGGGCGAGCGACAGGCTGGCGGTGGCGAGAGCGCGGCGCAGGGGAAGCAAAGTCATGGAAAAACCTTTCAAGATGAAAAGAACAAAGTGATTAGAAACGGGTGCCGAAGCTGAAACGGATCAATTGCGTTTCGTCTTCTTTCTGCTTGGCGATGGCTTTCGCCAGATCGATGCGGATGGGGCCGAAGGGAGAGGTCCAGGCAAGGCCGACCCCGCTGCTGACGCGCATGGCGCTGCTGTCGGCCACGTCGGGGCCTTTGTCGGCGGCGTTCCACAAGCTGCCGACATCCGTGAAGATCGCGCCGCGGAAGCCGAGATCTTCCGGTAGTCCCAGCGGGAAGAGAAGTTCGGCGGTGCCGATATAATAAGAATTTCCTCCCAGCGCATCGCGCGTGGTCGTGTCGCGCGGGCCGATACCGGCTTGGTTGAAGCCGCGGAATTGGCGCTCGCCGATGAAGAAGCGGTTCTGGATGCGCACATCTTCGCCCAGGCCCTGGATGTAACCCGCGGACCCGCTAAGCGATCCCGTCCATTGCTTGGCGAAAGGATAATAGAACGCGGCGTCCGCTTCGTGACGCAGGAAATGCGAGTCTCCGCCCACGCCCGCCACGTCCTGGCGCAGCGAGAGCAGCATGCCGCTGCTGGGATCGAAACGATTGTTGCGCGTATCGTAGCTGATGCTCTGGCCGACGCTGGAGGTGAGCGTCGAACCCGCTTGTTCACGGATGAAGCGGCTGGCGGTGGCGGAGACGTTATCGATGCTGGTGTCGTCGAGCGTATAGTTGAAACTGTGGCGGGTATGCTCGGTCAAGGCATAGCCCATGCGCAGACGGCCGCCGTTGGATTTACGGTCGAACGAGCTTTGCTGGCTGAAATCCTGGCTGGTCTTGAATAGATCGACCCCGGCGGAGATTTCGCGATTCAGGAAATAGGGCTCGGTGAAGCCGACATCGTATTCCTGGCGGCGCACGGCGAGCATGGCGCGCAGGCGCAGATCCTGGCCGCGGCCCAGCAGGTTGGTCTCGCGAATCCCGAAATCGGCCAAGGCCCCGTCGACCGACGAATAGCCGCCGCCTAAGGAAAGTTCACCGGTGGATTTCTCGGTCACATCCACGTCCAGCACCGCTTTATCCGGCGCGCTGCCCGGCTTGTTGGCGATATTGACCTTCTCGAAATAGCCTAGATTGTTCAAACGTTCCTGCGTGCGGGCCAGCTTGGAAGTGCTGTAGGGATCGCCCTCGGCGAGGCGGAATTCGCGGCGGATGACTTTATCGAGCGTACGGCTGTTGCCTTTGATGTCGATGCGTTCGACATAGACTTTCGGGCCTTCCTTGATGTTGAAGACCACGCCCACTTTCTTGTTCGCCGCGTCGCGCTTGAAATCGGGTGAAACGTCGATGAAGGCATAGCCCCGGTCGCCGAGATCGCGCACGATGGCGTCCACGCTGTTTTCGACTTCGCTGGCGTTGTACAGCTCGCCCTCGCGCACGGTGAGTTTGTCGGTGAATTGATCGCCGCTGATGCCTTTGAGGGCGCTTTGCACTTCCACCGCGCCGAAATCGTATTTCTCGCCTTCTTCGATGGTGAAGGTGATGTTGAAAGCGTCCTTCTGCGGGCTGAGCTCGGCCACGGCGGATTTCACCTGGAAATCGGCGTAACCTTGCGAGACGTAATAACGGCGCAGCAATTCCTGGTCGTATTGCAGCTTGTCGGTGTCGTAGGTGTCGTCCGAGCTGAGGAATTTGTACCAGCGGCGTTCGGCGGTGCGAATGGCGCGGCGCAGATCATCCGCCGAAAACATTTTGTTGCCCACGAAACCGATGCGCTCCACCTTCGCGGTGGGGCCTTCGTTGATCTCGAAGACGAGATCGACGCGGTTCTGGTCGCGCTTGATGAGCTTGGGATCCACGGTCGCCGAATAGCGGCCTTGCTTGCGGTAGAGGTCGAGGATGCGGCGCGTGTCGTTCTGCGCGCGGGTGCGGGTGTAGATCACGCGCGGCTTCAGTTCCAGCTCGGCCTGGATGTCTTTGTCCTCGATGTTTTTGTTGCCTTCGAAACTGATCTGGTTGATGACCGGGTTTTCGACGATGCGCACATCGAGGCTGGTGCCGTTCGCCCCTGCTTTCGGCACGATCTGCACGTCGCTGAAAAAGCCGGTTTCGAACAAACGGCGCAGCGCGTTGTCGAGCTCGTACTGCCCCACATTCGCGCCGGGCTGAATGCCGAGATAAGACTGGATGGTGCTTTGTTCGATGCGCTGGTTGCCATGCACGGTCACGTCCGAAACACGGCTGGTTTCCACGGCGAGCGCTGCACCGGAAAGCGCGATACAGGGAAACGCCAGAACACAGGCGAAAAGCGGGATGGAGAAATGGCGGAAAAACGCGCGCATGATTCCCTGTAAAAAAGGGGTAAGTCGATCGATGCAGGTGTTTTAGCCGAAAGCAGCCGGGCTGCAAGAAGAAAGCGTGGTTGGGTTATTGCATTTGCCCCCATAGGCGCTACTGCGCCCACGATGGGCCTGACGCTATGCGAGCTCAGGGCTGGCTCGGGCCTACTGCTCTCCCATCACAGTGCGACCAATGAACTGCACCGGTAGCGTGCCCATTACCTTTTCGAACCGATGAGAATGCTGCGGCGAACTCGGCCGCCTGTGTAACCTCTGCCTCTACAAACTGCTGCCTGCCAGATGGAAAATATCGTTCAGGAATGTGTAGGTCATCAGCATCGCCAGCATCGCGGTGCCGACGCGGAAGCTGTATTCCACGAATTTGGGCGGCAGCGGGCGGCCACGCACGGCTTCGATGCCGTAGAGCACGAGGTGCCCCCCGTCCAGCATGGGGATGGGGAAGAGGTTCACCATGCCAAGATTGACCGAAAGTAGCGCGATGAACCACAGGATGGTCTGCCAGCCATTGCTCGCCGCCTCACCCGACATTTTGGCGATGCCGACGGGCCCGGTCAGTTCGTTCGGCGCGCGGTGGCCCGTAATCATCTGCCCCACCACGCGGAGTGACATGGCGCTGATCTGCCAGATTTTGGAGATGGATTCTTTCAGCGCACCGACCACGCCGACCTGTTCGAAGGTCTGGATCTGGCTGCGGATGCCCAAACGGCCCTGATGGCCGACATGCTCGCCGCCATCCGCCACTTCTTCCACATGCGGGGTGATGGTGAGGTTGAGCGTGGTTTCTCCGCGCTGTAGACGGATGGGGATGGGGGTGCCGAGGTTGGGCATCACCGCAAAGGGAATATCGTTGAAGCGCGCGATCTCCTGGCCGTCCACGCTCAATATCCGGTCGCCCGGCATAATACCCGCTTCCTGCGCCGCGCTGCCCGGCAGAATCTCCCCCGCCACCGGTTCGGTGGAGGTGATGCCGCTGGAGAGCAGGAAGCCGAAGAAGATGGCGGTGGCCAGAATGAAATTCGCTACGGGCCCGGCCAGCACGACGAGCGCCTTCTGCCATAGCGGCTTGAAATGGAAGGCGCGCTTGCGCTGTTCGGGCGAGAGTTCACGCAAAGCCTCATGATCGGCATTGCTCGCCGGGCCTGCATCCCCCACCATTTTCACATAGCCGCCCAAGGGCAATAGGCTGATCTTCCAGCGTGTGCCCGTGCGGTCGGTGAAGCCGAGCAGCTCGCGCCCGAAGCCGATGGAGAAGGTCTGTATGCCCACCCCGCACGCCTTCGCCACGATGTAATGCCCGAATTCATGGATGAACACGATGACCGACAGGATGAGCACGAAGGCGCCGATGGTCTGGCCAAAATGGAGGAGGGATTGCATGCGAAATCCTTTGTGGTCGCCTGAATGACGTAATGATTAGATAGGGTGGGAATCTAGCATAGCCAAGGGGCGCTGCCAATCAGGCGGCGAGGCGGGCGAGGCGGTGGGTGGCATCGGTGCGGATGGCCGCATCCATCGCCAGCACATCTTCCAGCGTAGCGGGCGTCGTGCCGGGCAAAGCGGCGAGTGTTTCTTCCACCAATTCGGCGATGCCGGTGAAGCTTAGGCGGCCTTCGAGAAACGCCGCCACCGCCACTTCGTTTGCCGCATTCAGCGCCAGCTGGGCGGCTGCTCCGGCGGTGAGTGCTTCGCGGGCGAGGCGCAAAGCGGAGAATCGCGTCTCGTCCGGCGCTTCAAAGGTAAGCGTGCCGAGTTGCGTGAGATCCAGCGCCGGAGTGGGGCAGGGGCCGCGGTGGGGCCAGTGCATGGCATGCGCGATGGGCACGCTCATCTGCGTGCCGCTCAAATGCGCCAGCGTGCTGCCGTCGCGGAAACTCACGAAACCATGCACCACCGATTGGGGGTGCACGACGATGCGGATTTGATCGGGCGCAAGCGGGAACAGGTGAAAGGCCTCGATCGCCTCCAGCCCCTTATTCATCATCGTCGCCGAATCGACCGAAATCTTCGCGCCCATGCTCCAGGTCGGGTGGGCCACGGCCTGGGCGGGGGTGGCGGTGGCCATGCGCGCCAGGCTCCAATCGCGGAACGGGCCGCCGGAGGCGGTGAGCGTGATGCTTTCCACTTCGCTCGCCCGCGCGGGGTCGAACAGTTGGAAGATCGCGTTATGTTCCGAATCCACCGGCAGCAGCAGCGTGCCCGTCTCGCGCACCCGCGCCATGAACAGCGGCCCGGCACAGACCAGACATTCCTTGTTGGCCAGCAGCAAACGGCGGCCCGGGGCGAGCGCGGCCATGGTCGGGCCCAGCCCCGCCGCGCCCACGATGCCGGCCACCACGATATCGGTTTCCCGCCGTGCCGCTTCGACCAGCGCTTCCGGCCCGGCGGCCACTTCGATGCCGGTGCCGCCGAGCGCTTCTTTCAGCGCGGCGTAATGCGCCGGATTGCCGATGGCGACGAATTCGGGCTGCCATTGGCGGGCGAGGGCGGCGAGTTCGGCCGCTTTATCCTGCGCCGTCATTGCGCTTACCCGGAAAGCCGCGCCCGCATGCGCGATCACGCGCAGCGCGCTTTGCCCGATGGAACCGGTCGCGCCAAGGAGCGTGACGCGCTGGGGGGCAGGGCTCACAGCACGCCTTTCCAGCTGAGCCACAGCCAGATCATCGGCACGGCAGTGAGGTAGCCGTCCAGCCGGTCGAGCAAGCCGCCATGGCCGGGGATGAGGCGGCCGGAATCCTTTACGCCCGCGCGGCGCTTCACCCAGGATTCGAACAAATCGCCGATTTGGGCCACGATGGCGAGGAGATAGCCGCCGAGCACCATACCCAAAGCGGGTATATGGCGGTGCGTAAGCATCAGCACCAGCCCGCAGCACAGCATCGCGCCCAGCAAACCTGCCCAGGTCTTGCCGGGGCTGATGCGTGGGGCGAGCTTCGGCCCGCCGATGGTTTTGCCTGCGATGAAGGCCGAGACGTCGATTACGCTCAATAGCAGCGCGGTACCCAGCACGATCATCGGGCCGAGCGGTGCGTTCGGGTGCAGGGTCGATGTCGCATGGGCGTGCATGTCGTACAAAGCGGCGGCGGTGAGGCCGATATAGGGCATGCCGAACAGCGCCAGCGCCATGCTCGTCTTCCGCGCAATCCCCCACCATTCCCACCACAGCAGCAAAGTGAGCGCGACCAGACCCGCCGTAAACAGCCAATGCGGCGACAACGCCCATCCCACCGCCAACGGCACCATCACCAGCGCGGAGAGGATGCGCGATTTCAGGCTGGAACGTGGATGATTCCCTTCCCCTTGAGGGGCTGAGTCGCAGGGGCGACGAAGGGTAGGGTGGGGGTGGGGCGGCTGGCTCTGTTGCTCGCGGCTCCACCCCCTCCCGGCCTCCCCCCTTCGAGGGGGGAGGGTTTTTTCATATCATCTTCCATCATGCCGCTTCCGTCTTTCCGAAGCGGCGTTCGCGGCGGCTGAAATCATTCAGCGCGGCGTGCAGATCTTCCTCGCCGAAATCGGGCCACAACGTATTGGTGAAATATAATTCGGCATAGGCCGCCTGCCACAGCAGGAAATTACTCAAACGATGCTCGCCCCCGGTGCGGATGACGAGATCGAGATCTGGCAGGTCGGCGGTGTAGAGGCGCGCGGCCAGGGCTTCTTCCGTCACCTCTTCCAGCTTCAGAGTACCGCTGGCCACTTCATGCGCGAGGCTTTGCGCCGCATGGGCCAGTTCCTGCCGCGCGCCATAACTCAGCGCGATGGTCAGGTGGAAATCTTCGTTGCCGCGCGTTTTTTCCTCGACCGCTTCCAACTGGCGGATGATGCCTGCATCCAGCGCCGACCGGTCTCCGATGAAGCGCAGGCGCACGCCGTTGCCGTGCAATTCTTCGACCTCACGCGTCAGATAAGCCTGCAGCAAGCCCATCAGATCCTTGACCTCGGAAGCCGGGCGCTGCCAGTTTTCGGCCGAGAAGGCATAGACCGTGAGGCATTGCACCCCGGCGGCATGACAGGCGCGCAGGGTACGGCGCAGAGATTCCGCCCCGCGCTGGTGACCGGCGCTGCGCGGCAGGTGGCGGCTCTTCGCCCAGCGCCCGTTGCCGTCCATGATGATGGCGACATGGCGCGGCGGCGCCTCCGGCATATCCGGGCGCGCGGGCTTGGGGCGAAGAGAGGAGAACCAGTTCATGGGTATTAGTGTCTATGCATCCGTTTCTGTCATTCCCGCGCCGGCGGGAATCCAGAACTTCCCGTGAGCAGATCGACTGCCCCGCAGAACCAACTGGATCCCCGCTGGCGCGGGGGATGACAAGCTAAACCTTCATGATGTCGGCTTCCTTGGCGCGCAGCATCTCGTCGATTTTCTTGATGTGCTCGTCGGTCATCTTCTGAATCTGTTCGACGAAGCGGGCCGCTTCGTCCTTCGACATGCCGTTGTCTTTTTCTTCCTTCTTGTAGAAATCATTCCCGTCGCGGCGGATGTTGCGCACGGCGACGCGGCCGCCTTCGGCGTATTTCCCGGCGACTTTCACCAGTTCGCGGCGGCGCTCTTCCGAGAGTTCCGGCAGCGGTACGCGGATCAGTTGCCCGTCCGCCTGCGGGTTCAAGCCCAGGCCCGCATTGGCGATGGCTTTCTCGACGGCCTTCACCATCCCCTTGTCCCAGACCTGCACGGAAAGCAGGCGCGGCTCGGGCGCGGTGACGTTGGCGCATTGGTTGATCGGCAGGAAGGAGCCGTAGGCTTCCACCTGCACCGAATCGAGTAGGTTCGTGCTGGCGCGGCCCGTGCGCAGACCCTGAAGATCGCCGCCCAGGCTTTTCAGCGAGGCTTCCATCTTGCGTTGCAGTTCGGCGATCTCGGCCATGGTGGTGCTCCTAAAGCGGGAAAGATGGAGTGTTTTAGCGATGCGGAAAGGGAAAATCCACTGTAAACGCCCTCTTCCCTTGAAGGAGAGGGTCTCCCGTCAAGGAAAGAGCAAAGCAAGGGGTGAGGGGTTGTTTCGACAAGCACGTAAGCCAGCCAAAAAACGCCTCATCCTACGGTTCGCTCCTCCTTTTCCCCAAAAAAAGAACGTATGATCAATTCCGAATCGTCGTGAACGCACCTTCGCCGCGCAGCACCCGCGCAAACGCGCCCGGCTCTTTGATCGAGCAGACGATGATGGGGAGGTTATTTTCGCGGGCCAGCGAGATCGCGCTGGCATCCATCACCTTCAAGTCCTGGGCGAGGACCTCGTGATAAGTGATGGTTTCATAACGTTTCGCGTCCGGTACTTTGCGGGGATCGGCGTTGTAGATGCCTTCTACTTGCGTGCCTTTGATCATCACACTGCAGCCGGTTTCGATGGCGCGCAGGCTGGCGGTGGTGTCGGTCGTGAAAAATGGATTGCCGGTGCCGGCGGCGCAGATGACCACGCGGCCCTGTTCCATATGCCGAATGGCGCGGCGGCGGATGTAGGGCTCGCACACTTCCATCATCTGAATGGCCGAAAGCACGCGGGTTTCGACGCCGAGTTGTTCCAGCGCGTTCTGCAGCGCCAGCGCGTTGAGCACGGTGGCCAGCATCCCCACATAATCCGCGCTGGCGCGTTCCATGCCGTGAGCGGCGGCCTGTACGCCCCGGTAGATGTTCCCCCCGCCGGTAACGAGGCAGACTTGGATGCCCATATCCACCACTTCCTTGATGTCGCGGCAGATGCGCGTCACCGTCTCCGAATCCTGCCCATACGCCTTCGACCCCATCAACGCCTCGCCCGAGACTTTAATGAGTACGCGATTATGCTGCTTGTCGGAGAGTTCGGCGGCGGAGGCGGGGGAAGGGGCGACGGACATGGAAAGCCTCGAGCGATGCGGTTTGCTCGGGCTTAAAGGAAACGAATCCGCGCCGCAAGCGCAAGCAGGCCTGCGGCGCAGAAATCGTCTTAAGCTTTGGGGGCCGTCGCGTCGTCGGCAGCTTTCTTTTGTTCGGCGGCGGCTTTGCGGGCATCCTCGGCTAGGGAAGCCGCTTTGCGGGCGACGTCGTCCTGCATTTTGCTGGCCCGGTGGGAGGCGACAACCACGAGGTCGGATGCGAAGCTCGATTTGCCGAACAATTCCTTGCAGGAAGACACGATGATGGCGGCGCAGGCAATATAGATACCGATGATCGAGAAGGAAAGGAGGCCTTCGCTGTAACTGAAGGTGATGAGCATCACATACAACGCGAGCAGCATGGGGCTGATACGGCTGCTATAGATAGTGAATTTGCGGGCCATGGCCGCCCATTTTCCATCTTTGTCCATGGTGTTCAACACAATGGCCGCCGTCAGCGCGATGCCGCTCAACGACAGTAAAAATCCAAGCAATTCGACCATTTTTTCATTCTCCAAGTAATTAGCTAAACGAGATTGTATAGCGGTAACCACTTTGGGCAGGCACATTGAATAATTGGTTAAAAATAGAACCATTTACTGTCGAAAATCTTTAGATGCTTGCAATTGGAAATTGCTGTGGCGAAGCGGCAACAATGACTGACTGTAGCATTCGTTTCCTATCGCATCAGAATCGAACTCAGTTCCTTGATCTGCGTGCGCGCGCGCAGCAGATAGAACCCTTCCGCTGCCAGATGGCTTGGCACGAACTGGCTGTCCGGGGCGGCGTTGAAGACCCAGAAGCTGCGCAGGCGGGCACCTTCGCCTAAGGATTGCACGGTCTGGTCCCAGGCCGGGCCGAGGTTCTTCTCTTTGATCACTTCCGCATAATCTTTCCGCAATTCGCGCAGGATGAGATAATAGGCGTACATCCGGCCTTTCACGTCGTAATAGAGCGAATCCGCGTCCGTCTCCAACCAGCGGCGGTTCGCGCTGCTGGTGCGTTCGTCGATGGAGGCAGAGGCCGAGCCGAGGTCGGAGGTGATGCGGTCGAGCACGACCATGAGATTGTCCGCGCGCCGCTCATACACTGCCTGCCCCGAAGCGAGGCGCTGGTTGTAGCGGACGAGCGATTTGATCGCGCCTTTGTATTGGCTGTCCGAAGAGGCGACGGGCAGGATGCTGATCGAGCGGTCGTAGAAAAAGACATCTGCCGGGTATTTCAGCTTTCCCGCCGCATCCGCCAGATCGCCGTCCATCTGGCTCGAGCCGCGCGTGCGGCCCACCTGATCCATCATCTCCACCGCAAAGCGCGACAGCGCGGAGACGATGCCCATCTGGTAGGCGGGCATGCGGTCGAGCAGCGCGCCGGGCTTGAAGAAGGGATCGGACGGCGTCCAGCTATGTTCTTTCAACTCGCGGTGCAGCAAGGCGGCGGTGATGGCAATGGCCTGGCTGCCTTGCGGCGGGGCGGCGAAATCGCCGCTGGCCGCAAAATCCAGGCGGTCGTCCACCTTATGCTCAACGACCATGCCGATGGGGTAATAGATCAGCAGCAACAGGCCGAATACGCCGAGAATGCCATAGACGACCTGCGAAGGCAGGTTGGTGATCTTGGCCGAGAACCAGCGAAGGGATTCCATGCATCGTTCCTATCGGATAAAGAAAGCTGCGCATCCTTAGCGGATTCCGCAGGCAGCGGGAATGAGAAACTGCGATCATTCCAGTATCTGCCGCTGCGCGCTCCCAAAGGCCTATCATCCAAGGAGAATGACGATGACCACTCCCTCCCACCCCCACGACGCCAAGCTCGATCTTGTTTTCGAACGCGTGATCGCGGTTCCGCCCACCGCAGTCTGGAAAGCCTGGACGCAGCCGGAAATCCTCAAACAATGGTTTTGCCTCAAACCTTGGAATACCACCGAATGCACCATCGATCTGCGCCCCGGCGGCGCTTTCGATACCGTGATGCAGGGCCCGGCGGGCGAGCGGCATGCGGGCAAAGGCTGCTATCTGGAAGTGGTGGAAAACAAGAAATTGGTTTGGACGAGCGCGCTGCAGGCCGGATACCGCCCCAACCCGCCCCTGGTGGGGGACGGTCCCGGTTTCGTCTTCACCGCCACGCTGTTGCTGGAAGCCGTGGGCGAAGGCACGCGCTATACGGCGCAGGTGGCGCATGCGGATGAGGCCGGGCGCGAAGCGCATGCGGCGATGGGTTTCGAGCAAGGCTGGGGCACGGCGCTGGACCAGCTGGTGGCGATGGTGAAGGGCTGGTAACTCGTTATTTACCCCGTCATCCCGGCGAAAGCCGGGACCCCCGCCGCAACAGAATCCAACCTCATCAACGAACCGCAATTCTCTCCCGCTCCGCACGCGATGCGGAGTGGGAAACAGGGTGGCTTGTCGCGCAATTGTCCCGGTGTGGTCGGCTAGGCCTGTGTCGGGGTGACATGGGGAACGGATTCAGCAACAAAAAAGCCCCGGCCAAATGACCGGGGCTTTCGCTTTATCTTGCATCCCACCTAGCCGTTGCTGGCCATGGCGGCCACTTCGGCGGCGAAATCGGATTCTTCTTTCTGAATGCCTTCGCCGAGGCCGAAGCGCTCGAAGGCGACCAGTGCGATGGGCGAACCGGCTTCTTTGGCGGCGGCTTCCACCACTTCGGAGATCTTCGATTTGTTGTCCATCACGAACACCTGCTCCAGCAGCACCACTTCTTCGTAGAATTTGCGGATGCGGCCTTCGACCATCTTCTCGACCACATCGGCATTCTTGCCGCTTTGCATGGCCTGATCGCGGAAGACGGCGCGCTCACGCTCGAGCGACTCGCCGCTCACGGCTTCGCGGTTCAGCGCTTCCGGTTTGGCGGCGGCGATGTGCATGGCGATCTGCTTGCCGAGGGCTTGCAACTTATCGGTCGGGGCGGCGGATTCGAGAGCGACCAGCACACCGATCTTGCCCAGGCCCGGCGCGATGGCGCTGTGGACGTAGGAGGCCACGGTGCCTTGTTTGACGGAAACGCGGGCCACGCGGCGAATGTTGAGGTTCTCGCCGATTTTGGCGACCGCAGCGGTCACCGCGTCTTGGGCGGTTTCGCCGCTGGCGAGTTTGGTCGCTTTCAACGCTTCCACATCGCCGCTGCCGGTCAGCGCGGCTTGCGCGACCGAGAGGGCGAGTTGCTGGAATTCGGGGTTGCGGGCCACGAAGTCGGTCTCGGAATTCACTTCCACCATCACGCCGGCGGTGCCGGAAGTGGCGGAGGCGACGACGCCTTCGGCGGCGATGCGGCCGGATTTCTTGGCGGCTTTGGCGAGGCCTTTCTTGCGCAGCCAGTCAACGGCCTGCTCGATGTCGTTGCCGTTTTCGGTGAGGGCGGCTTTGCAATCCATCATGCCGGCGCCGGTCATTTCACGCAATTCGCGGATCGAGGCGGGGGTGACTTGGGTCATGGGAGTTGGTCCTTTCGGTGTGCTCGGATTGGAGCAGGGTATGGAAGCGTATATAGTGCGCTTTATCGCTATGTCACCCCAACATGCACGTCATCCCGGCGAAGGTCGGGACCCAGCTTATCGGCTGGTGTGATGAGTACATCATGGAATGCGGAACAGGCGGAGAGGCTGTGTCCCGGCTTTCGCCGGGATGACGTGTGGGAGAGAGCGTTGCCGAAGCAACGCTCTCATTCTCACTTAAGCAGCGCTTTCGTCGCCTTTGTCTTCTTCGGCGGCGGCCTCAGCTTCTTCTTTTTTGCTGCGCTTGGACGGCGCTTTCTTCACGACGACGGGGGCTTTCTTTTCGTCTTTGCCACCTTTGGTCGCCTTAGCAGCGGCGGGCTTGGCTTCTTCGGCCGAACCTTCGGCGCCATTTCCAGTGCTGAAGGGCACTTCGGCCGATTCGCCCAGATCCACGTCCGACTGCGAGAGACCGACTTGCATGCCCGAAAGCACGGCGTCGGAGATCAAGCGGCAGTATAGCTTGATGGCGCGGGTGGCGTCATCGTTGCCCGGGACGGGGTAGGTGATGCCTTCGAGCGAGGAGTTCGTATCCACGATGGCGACGACGGGGATGCCGAGCTTCACGGCTTCCTTCACGGCGAGGTCTTCCAGGCCGGTGTCGATGATGAAGAGAAGATCGGGGATGCCGCCCATCTCTTTGATACCGCCGAGCGACTTTTCCAGCTTCTCGCGGTCGCGCTCCATCGAGAGGATTTCTTTTTTGGTCAGACCGATGCGGCTTTGCTCATCGACCAGACGCTCTTCGATCTGGCGCAGACGGCGGATGGAGGCCTGGATGGTCTTCCAGTTGGTGAGCATGCCGCCCAACCAGCGCTGGTTGACGTAATATTGACCGCAGCGGCGCGCGGCTTCGGCGATGGGATCACCCGCCTGGCGCTTGGTGCCGACGAAGAGGATGCGGCCGTTGGATTCGGCGACCTGGCGCACGGCGGCCAAAGCCTGGCGCAGCAGCGGCACCGTTTGGCCAAGGTTGATGATATGCAGATCGTTGCGCACCCCGTAGATGTAGGGGGCCATGCGCGGATTCCAACGCTTGGTTTTGTGTCCGTAGTGAACGCCGGCTTCCATAAGCTCGGCCATGCTGAAGGCTGGCTGTGCCATACCCATTCTCCTTGTTTGTCCGGTTGATCCTCCGCAGGGAATGGCGAGCCATTACATTCGTAACTGGCTTACCACCGGAGCGGCCCGTTCCACCGGAACGAACGCACCCTGCGTGCGATGTCTCGTGCTCAGGATGAGCGCAAGTGCGGGGTGCATAGCAGAATGGGTGGCGGAAGGGAAGGGGAATGTGAGGAAAGAAGCCTCCCACTGGGAGAGGGTGGGGTGAGGGTCTCTGGGCTGGCTCTATCGCTCGCGGAGAGACCCTCATCCTCCGCTTCATCTTGTCGTCTCGCCACTCGATCTTCTCCTGATAGGGAGAAGGCGTGTTAAAGCGCCAGTGCGGCGCTTTCGCGGCTGGCTTCGGTGCGCTGCAGGGCGGTTTGGCCGGTGCGTGCCGTGACGATATTTTGCGCGCTGTCGCGGGAGGAAAGGCGACTGGCGAAGCTGCCGCCGTTGCGGTCGGTCTGCGTCAGGGCGTCCGCCGCCAGAATGGCGGTGGTGGGGGATTGGGCTTTGCCGGTGGCCACGCGGTCGCGGCGTGCCTGGCATTGCTCGGGGTGGCGGTTCTCCAGGCTCTTCAGGAAATCGAGATTCAACTTTTTAGTTTCGCCGCGCGCACCGAAGACTTCGGAAACCTGCCCGATGAGGCCGTTATTGCCCAGCTTCGCTTCCGCCGGGTTGAGCCCGATTTCGATCAGCATTTTCTCCAACCCCGCGCCGCGGAAATGCTCGGTCATTTCCTTGATCAGGCCTTCTTTCTTTTCGGCAGCGATGCCGCCTTGCTGCCAGTGCGCATTGCGGATTTTGATGAGTTCGGCGGCGAAGGCATTCACCTGCAGCGGCGTGGCATCCGGGAACCAGGGCAGCACGATGCCGGCGGCCATCTCGGTGAGTTGCTTGGGCAATTCGTCGGGGTTATAGGCGGCGTATTGGATCATGTGATCGATGAGTTTCACCGGGCCGAAGCGGTAGCGCGACTGCGAACCCATCAATACTTTGCCGGGGCCTTGCCAGGCGATCTTGCCGCCGTTGGAAAGCAAGTGGTAGTTAGCGATGTTGGCGCCGTAATTCACGCCCGGAATCAGGCCGAAATGCGTGGTGCCCAAAGCGCTGCCGGGGGTGGAGGCGATGGCGGTGGGAATTTCCCACGCTTTCCCTTGGGCAAAGGTGACGCGGTCTTCGAAATCGTCGAGATAGACCGGGTCTTTGCTCATCAGTTTCTGGCGGCGGTCTTTGGTCGCCCAGCGCGCCCCGAGGAAAGTGCCGAGTGCGCCGAAGGCCATCACCGCCATTACGTTGGCGGTTTTCAGCCAGCGGTCGCGGTCCGTGCCGCTCAAGGGATCATAGGCCAACGAGCCTTTGAACTTGTTCATGAAGGAAGGGGTGGGCAGGGTGGGCAGCTTGTTCAGCAGATCACCCGCAATGGTAGGATTGACCGAGCGCCCGAAGGGCAGCTGCATCAGATAATCGCCGCCAACGAGGCCGAGTGTGAAACCACCCGCCAGCCAAAAGCGGCCCCAGGAAGGGTCGGCGATGGACATGCGGGTGACGAATTCGAATTTCGGCAGCACATGTTTGTTGAGGAAGCCCTTAAAGCTGCGCTCCTTCGCCCGCTCACGATATCCCGCAAAAAGATCGGGCGTGGTTTTTGGTTTCGCGGCAACCATACCCGCCACGCTGAGAGCGGCGGCACCGCCCAGCAATTTCGCCCCCAGATCCGGCCCGATGCCTTTGACGTTCGACACCAGGTCGGCCGCGGGGAGGCTTTGCGCTGTGGCCGTTTGGGCGAAAGATTCCTGCAGGCGCGTCTCGGCTTTGGTTTTGCTGCCGGGGATGAGCCATTCGAAAACGCGGTAAACCCAGTTGCTTTCCCCGATCTCGATTTTCTTTTCGTCGAACCCGGCGGCGCGAATGGTTTTCAGGAAGTTCGGGCCGAAGGCAGCCTGCGCCACTTCCGCGCCTGCCTTTTCGATATCCTTCACCACCTCTTCGGGTTTTTTGCCGCTCTTCATCTGATCGATCCAGACCTGAAGCGGGGAAATGCCGTCCTTCTTCTGTGTCAATCCGGCGATGACGCTGTTCTGGTCCGCCGCCAGTGCGGTGCTGACATTCGCGATGGATTTACGGTAATCAACCGCCGCACGCGCCAGATAGCGATTGAGGCTTTTATTGGCGAAATTCTCGATGAGATCGATACCGCTGCCCGCATAGATGCGCTCCAGCGCTTTTTCCACCATTTCCGCGCTGGGCGCCGCGCCTTTGACGGTGAGCACTTTCGTTAGGAAATCGCGTGCGGCCTGCGGTTCTTCCTTTGCCAGTTGGGAAAGTACTTTGTTGTAGGTGTTGCGGCCCAGATGGTCGGCCATCTCGCTGGTGCTTTTCTTCAAGCCTTCGGTGCCGGCGGCGTTCAGCACGCGGTTGTTCGCACCCAGGAAAGCCCCGCCCAGGCCCACGCCGAGGTTGATGACGGAAGGCACGAAGAGCTGATGGATACCGCTATGCAGACCGAGCGATTGCAGAATGCCGCCGATAATGCGCGAGGCATTGCCGCGCTCGGCATCCACGTAAATACTCGCTTGGGAAGCGGTGATGCTACCTTTGCCCGCCAGAATCGCGGCGGTTTCTTTCGCGCTGTCCATGTTGGCGCTGCCGCCCGGCGAAGTGGCCGCCCAGTTGTAGCTGCCGACATAAGCCCCCACGGCAGCCCCGAGGATGGGCAAAGCGCGACCGGCCACTTCCTTCCAGCGGTCTTCCGGATCGTCCGAATGTTTGTTGTGTTCCAGCAAGCCGTGCAGCGGGCGCAGGAAGAAAACGACGTCTTCCTTCTTGATCTGGTGTCCCTTGCCGTCTTCGCCGTTCAGCACCTGCATGATGCTGTTGCCAGCCAGGCTGAAGCCGAGCGAGAAGGCGAGCGTACGGAAACGATGGCCCGCAGGCACCACATACATTCCCCCCGTCACCCGGTCTGCTACTTTGAGCAGGGTGCTGGAAGAAGTGGCGGAACGCAGGCTATCCGCCAATCCGCTGGTTAAATTCGGGCCGCCACTCATGTGAAGTGGAATCTCTCAAAGGTCATTCGTTGGGCAACATGCCATTCATTGAAGCACCCTTAATTTACCATGCGTTCCCCTGTGCCCGCAAACGCAACCATGGGGTGTCACACAATCTTCATATGGCTGTAACAATGAAGATGAATGCGCGTTAACATTCACGGAACCGTAACACAAACTTCATGCAAGGCAGGCTTACGCCAGTGGTATAACGGAAGGGTAGAAATACCCATCCCGAAAGGCCCTCAGAGCGCGTGAGCGACAGCCCCGCCACCCTTTCTCCCACGATAGAGCCCGCGCGCACCTCCGCGCCTGTGCCTACGCGTGCGTATGGCGGGATGGCGCCCGGGGTTGCATTCACCGGAAACAAGCCGGGCGAAGTGCCGGCGCCCAGCATCATGGCGCTCAATGTCAATCCGCAGAAAGCTCTCGCCGCATCGAATGCGCATGTGACGGAGATGCTGGCCGCGCCGCTGCGCAAAAGCACAGGCAAAACCTGGTGGGAATCCACCCATGGCCGCATGGGCACCCGTCTTTTCTCGCGCGGCCTCGCCGGTTCGCTTGCCTACGCACTGGCCTCGATGGCGGTAGAGCGCGCCATGCAGCGCTACACGCCGCACAAAAATATCGACGATGCCGAGCATTACAAATTCGCCAACAAACCCTGGCACCGCTTCATCCGCGGCGCTGCGATGCTGCTCGACAAAACCGTGGGCCGCGTCATCGGTGGCGGCCTTATCGGCAGCGCGGGCGCGACGCGCGGCGATTGGGTGACCTTCCGCAACACCCGCTTTTTCGGGCGCACGGACGCTGCTGGAATGGAGCAGCCGGGGCGTTCCCTGGGCCATGAATATGTGGATGTGGTCTTCAACTTCGCCGCCGCCTCCATCGGGGATTCGACCGCGCGCAACCTGGCCGGGTTGATCGATCCCAACAAACCCATCTCCTGGCTGGAAGGCGGGAAGTGGGATGTGAAGAAGATGATGATTTCCCAGGGCAAGGCGCTGTGGAAGACGATCAGCTATTTCGCAGGCGAGGATTTCATCGTCGGCCTCCCCTACATCTATTCGATGAAACTGCAGCGCGAGGCGATGAACAAATTCTCGCCCGGTTTCAAATACGCCTTCGATTACGGCAACAGCGACGCCTATAGGGTCGACAAAACCGGCAAGCTGACGGGCGAGACGTACTATAAAGAAAACATCATCGACTACCAGCTGCGCTTCAGCAACTACAACGTCATGACGCTGATGTTCCGCGAGACCTACAACAGTATCGGGGACCGCATCAACAGTTGGGTGAAGGACGGTAACACGCCGAAATTTACTTTGCCGGATTCGCCGGGTGAAGCGCTGGGCCATGTGGGCCAATTCATAAAGGATGCGGCGCGTTATGTGGTGCACAGCACCATCAAAGGCTATGTGATGATGACGCTGACGGTGCCTTTCTTCTCGTTCCTGCGGGTGCCGCAGGCGAAGAACGGAGCGTTTGGCGGCATGGCGATCAATCCGCAATTGGGGCCGATGATGATCGACTCCTCGCATTTGCCCAGCGGAAGCGCCATTCGCCCGTTGACTCCGGATTTTCGTGCCAAGATGAACGAAAGCAGCAAACTGACGGATGGCAACGAATTTTATAAAATTGAAAACGATCGATTCGTTCCAGTCGGCGTAGGGGCAAACGCGCAACCGATGCAGATGCATTTCTTCGAAGAAAGAAATGATCCTGCGGCGCGGGCATCGACCGCGAAGGATTTGCAGAACCCCTTCGCCAAGCCCCTCGATCCTTCGCGCGCCGATAAGCCGTTCGATAGTTTCGATCCCTACGATCATTCCAATCAGGGCCGCGCTGCTTTGAGCCCCGTGCGTCTGCTCAACAACCTCGGCAAAAAATCGAACGAGCTCGGCGCGGCATTGTATGACCGTCTTTCCGACATCAATTACGGATCGCGCGACGCGGCCAACAGCAAAGACATCGCGGAGGCGGAAAAGGATTTGAAAAGCGCTTCCGTCGCCGGGGTGAACGCCATTATGCCCTATACCGCCTACTTCGTGGTGAAGACCGAGTTGGGGCAGCGCGACACGCCGGAGATGGATCGCCAGATCGATACTTTGCAGGACGGCATCGCCGAGCTGGACGGCCGTAAATTCGTCGACGGTTTGAAAGGCATTGCGCGCGAATTCATCAAACCCAGTAAAAACACGGGCGCGGGCTCGGTCTTCGGCCGCGACAACGCAGATACGATAGGTGCCACCCCATGGTCGAAACGCGTGATCGGCGATATCGTCGACCCCGCGCAGATGAACCATGTCGCGGCGCGCACTTCCGTGCCGCTGGCTTCGCGCACGCTTGCATCCCCGGCCCAGGTTGCGGCCCCCAAACCTAAGGCAACCCAAGAAAGCTGGCGCGACCGCAATGCCGCCGCCCCCTCCGAAATCAACTCAAGCCCGTCTATCTCGTAATGGTCGAATCCCCGCTCAAAACCTCAACGCAGCAAACCCCGCCCGATTCGGCCACGCCCGAAGCGATGCGTGAGGAATTGCTCGCTTTGCAGAAACGCCGCGAGCGCCGTGTGGTGGCGGACGGCAAGCGTGAATGGACCCCGTTCATTCTCGCCGGCATTACCTCCGGCATCGTGGGGTATGGCGTCTATCTGCAGGAGAAATACCACAAGCTGGTTGATCTCGCCCGCCAGTTGCGGCATGCGGAGAACGATATCGATAGACATCGCCTGGCTGAATTAAAGGAACTACCGGAAATCAGAGGCGTGTATGAACAACTTGCCCAGAAAAGCGCGGAAATACAAAAACTGGCTGGTGGTAAAGCGATTCCTACGGATGAAACGTTCTTGGGGCTGTCCAAGCATTTTTCAACCATAGAACAGATTTCCGTCGATGAGCGATTGAAGGCAGTTTACAAAGCCAATAACGAACAGATGTCGCGTCGTCCATTCCGCAATGTGGTGGATGAAAAAGTCGTCGACGAATTGCACAACAACAACATCCTTTCGCTGCGGTGGAAAAATCTTTCGAAAGAGACCCGCACCAATGTGTTGATCTACAGCCTGATGGCGGCGACGGCCATCGGTGCTGTCGTGTATGCAGTCACCAAATGGCTGACCAGCGAAACCCGTGGCCAGAGGAAAGAACGCGCGAAAGATGAAAACATGGCAGAGGAAGCGCGCGCCCAGGGATACGCAGAATTGGTGCCCAGCCACTATGCGGCAGATATCGGCAATTTTCGTCAGCGGTTGATGGATTCGCGCAAGGCCGCGGCCGCCTCCATCGAGCGCGTGCTTTAGGCCGCTTGGCGGGCTGGCGCTTTTCTGCTAGCGCTGATCGCCTATGCTCTCAGCGGGCAAACGATATTCCGGGGGTTTCCATGCGGCTGATTTTCGCCATCGCGACCATGATTTTCTGTGCAGGCCTGGCCCAGGCCGCATGCCCGCCCACACCTTCCGTGCCGGGGGCGATGGAAGCCTATCCCGGTCGCGAAAACATGCCCACCGGTAACGATCTGATCCAGGGCGCGGGCAAGCCGCTGGCCGCCGAAGGGCAGACGATCACGCTGGAGGGAAGGCTGACGGATGCGCGCTGCAACCCAATCTCCAACGCGGTGATCGATCTGTGGCAGACCAACCGCGATGGAATATACCAGACGGCGGATGCGGCAGCGATGGCCACGCCCTACGCCGTATTCATCGGCGCAGGCCGCACGGTCACGGACAATACGGGACGTTTCCGTTTCATCACCATCTTCCCCGGTGCCTACCAAGACCCGCAAGGCCCGCGCGCGCCGCACCTGCACCTGCTGGTGCGCCATGCCGCTTTCCCCAAGCTGGCGACCGAGCTTTTCTTCGAAGCCGACCAGCGCAACGACGGCGACCCCGTGCTGCGTAAACTGGGGGCAGGGCAGGCCGAAGCGCTGATGCTGCGCGTGGTGCCGCAGCCGAACGGCACACTGAGCGCCAGCCTGGACATGGCGCTGCCCGGCAAAGAACCCTTCAAGCAATAAAGGAAAGCGCGTCTCATGCCGCACGATTCCGCGCTTATTTCCGCCGCTGCGCTGATGGCCGGGCGGCAGGATTTCGCTCTGCTGGATGCCAGCTGGCACATGCCCGCCACCGGGCGCAGCGGCCGCGAAGAATTCCTTGCGCGCCACATTCCCGGCGCGCGCTTCTTCGACATCGACACCATCCGCGATGCGGCAAGCCCGTATCCTCACATGCTGCCCATGGCGGAGGTTTTTGCGGATCATCTCGGCGCGCTGGGTGTGCGGGAGACGGATGCGGTGGTGATCTATGACAGCCTGGGCATGTTCTCCGCGCCGCGTGCATGGTGGATGCTGCGCGCCATGGGCCATCGCGGTTCGCTAAAAGTACTGAATGGCGGTTTGCCCGCCTGGCTCGCGGCGGGCGGAGAAGTGCAGCCCGGTCCGTCATCTTCCCAACCCGCAATCTACCAAGCCCATCTACAGCCTGCGCTGGTGGCGGATGCGGCGATGGTGGAAACCATGCGCCGGCATGCGACCCTGCTCGATGCGCGTTCCCTGCCGCGTTTCGCGGGCGAAGAACCCGAACCGCGCCCGGGCCTGCGCGCCGGACACATACCCGGCGGCGTTTCCCTGCATTATGCGAAATTGCTGGATGCGCAGGGGGGATTGCTACCGGCAGCTGCGTTGACGAATCTTTTTGCCACGGTCACCCAACCGCGTCTCCCCGTCATCGCCAGTTGCGGCTCGGGCGTGACCGCCTGCATCCTCGCTTTGGGCCTGCATGAAACGGGCCGTGCGGATGTGCGGGTCTATGACGGTTCCTGGGCGGAGTGGGGATCGCGTCCGGAGTGGCCGGTGGAAACCGGCAGGGGTCAGTCCTGAGGCAGAGGCCAGTCCTACCTAATCGGCGCGCAGCAGCGCTTCCATCACGGGCTGCCCGATGGTGCGGGCGAAATTGATCTTCAAGCCTTCCGCCTGGGCCAGCTTGCGCGCCATGGCGCTGCGCATTTCTTCACTGCAGGGCATGATACCGCGGGCCAGTTGCTCGCGTGCCGCGGCCAAGGTCCACCAGCACAAGCGATACAGGGCAGAAGGCAAGTGGGAGCGTTGATAAAGTTGGCGGAAATCGGTTTCGTTGTTGGTGCAGGCGGCCATGGTATCTTCCACGCTGGCGCGCGCATGTCGCGCCAGGCACAACGCAAAAAGCGGCACAAGACCCATACTCAACGCCATCAACATCACCGGGGCCTGAAGCGCCCCCTCGCGGTTCATGCGATTTACCATATTCTGCCAATTACCGAAAGTTTCCCCGGCCAAATCGGTTTCCATCTGGTGTTGTTCCTCGCCCGGCCAAGGCGTGGCGAACCCATCCTCCAGTGGAAGTCCTTGTTGGCAGCGCTGCATCATCATTCGCCAGCCCAGCAACCCATCGCTCAGATCGTTGCGGCCCAATAGCGGTCGGTCGGCCGTATCGAGATTTTCTCTGTCATTGGCGGGGGATTGCATGCGCGACATCGCATCGCCCGCCCCATGTTGGGGATCGGGAAAATGAGTGCGGCGCTGCATCGCCGTTTCCTGTGCGAGCTGCATGATCTGCACGCTGCGCGCATAATGCCGTACGATCATGCCGTAGCAAGGCTCGTCGAGCGTATCGGCATGGCGGTTCAGCACCGCTAGTGCGACTTCTTCGAATTGTTTCTCGATCAGCGCCAGACAGGCGGGGCTGGAAAGCTTGGTGCGCGCGGCGATGGCAAGCAACCGCAAGCTCGCTTGCGTGGCATGGATCAAAGGTAACAGCAGGGCGTCCGTCAGCTTGGGCGAATGGGTGAGGATCGGCACGGCCACTGTGTCGGCATTATCGTTGGCGAGCAGTGTGGCGAGGCTGGTTGGCGTTTTCGCCTCGGCTGCGATGGATTCGGAGAGTGCGGCGCGTACCTCGTCGCGGGTATCGCGTTGCAGCAGCATGGCGATTTCTACGGCCATGCGGTAGGCGGCGCTTTGGCGAGGCAGCTCGCGGAAGTGGGAACCCAGCCGCCGTGCTACGCCCATTTTGGCTTCAATGGTGGGGTTGTCGCGGATTGCGGTTACGTCTTGGGGGGTAAAGAAGGCGGATTCGTTCATGCACAGCTCCTGATCGGCAGGGGCCAGAATACGGGCTGTTTCCCTAACAAATCATGAATAGTGCCGCAAAAGCGATCTATGTGACGCAATTGAATCACAGCCTCCGAGGCCCCCACTCCGTTCCATGATGTAATAATGCAACATAGCACGGGGCTGGCGCATAAAACGAGCGTAAAACTGCGGTTTTGCGGTTGTTACACCGCCTTGGATCGGTATGCTCCGAATCACACAGACAAGCACTGTTCCATCATTTTCAATCGACGATTCGAGGAGACGACCATGCAATTGAAGAAACTCGTACTGACGGCTTCGGCCATCGCATTGCTCGGCGCGCCCGCCATGGCCGCTGAAGGCTGGTACTTGGGTGCACACGGCGGTCTCAGCACGCTGCAAAACGAGCCTACCAAATCCGCTACCACCCGCGACAACCCCACCAAGTGGAACGAAGGTTGGCTGGGCGGCGTCAGCGCCGGGTATAATTTCGGCAATGGCCTGCGCAACGAATTGGAAGCCACCTATCGCCACAACAACCTCGACAGCACCGGCACCGGTCAGGAAAGCGGTGATGTTGGCGCATGGAATTTCATGTACAACGCTTTGTATGACATCCCCCTCTTCGGCGCGGATTCCAAAGTGAAGCCCTATGTCGGTATCGGCGCGGGTGCGATTCGCACCAAAGTGGATGCCGGTGGCTTCTCCTTCGGCGCTCTGGACGACCACGACTGGAGCTTTGCGATGCAGGGTATCGCCGGTATGTCGTACGATCTAGACAACAACTGGGGCGTATTCGCCGACTATCGTTACCTGCATGCCTTCAACACCAAATACAGCGGTCCCGGCGCGATCGGCGACGTGAAGTCCGATTATCACAACAATTCGGTGGTTGCCGGTCTGCGCTACACCTTCGGCAGCGCACCTGCGCCGATGGCTGAGCCTGCTCCCGCTCCGCGTCCTGTGGCTGCTGCTCCTGCCACCGTACAAGAGCACGGGCCCGTCTCGCGCAAGTATCTGGTGTTCTTCGACTTCAACAAAGCGACCTTGACCCCGGAAGCAGTGGAAGTGCTGAAGCAAGCCGCTGCTGACGCTGGCAACGGTCAGGCCGTACAGCTCGATGTCACCGGTCACACCGACCGTTCGGGTAGCGACAGCTACAACAACAAGCTCTCGGCCAAGCGCGCCGCGACCGTGAAGGCCGAACTGGCCCACCTCGGCATCTCGGGCAAAATGATCAAGACCGAAGCCAAAGGTGAAAGCGATCCGTTGGTTTCGACCGATGATGGCGTGAAAGAGCCGCAAAACCGCCGCGCCGAAATCACCTATGTGATCCAGCCCAAATAAAGGCATCGGCCACCAATAATAATAAGGGCCACCCGTTGGGTGGCCCTTATTTATTTTACGTTTAGCTTTCGCCAAGTGTCTAGGCTCATGTGGAAGCTCGCAGGCCCGACACGAAGTAGAACGCGATGGCTCGCTCGTCTAAACGTATCGCTATGCGATAATATCCGGGTATAGCTGGGATTCGATCTCGGCCATCATGGTGCGCAACTGGGCACGCTCTTTCTTGCGGCGGGCGACGTAGAGTTGATCGTAATAGCTCTGGCGCATCAGATCGTCGATCTCGTCGTCGATTTCCTGGTGCTTGTTGCGAAGGCCATCCAGGCGCTTGGTCAGCGTAATTTCTTCCATCATTGCGTGCGAGGCCCCTCAGCCGAACGTGAACTACCGCCCGAAGCGGGCATCCCAACGCGGGCGGCATTCACCAGGCCCACGAAAAAATCAGGCTGCAAGCATGCCATAAAATTTGCTTAAAATCACGGATAAAATGCAGGCGGCTATGCCCAGTCGCCCATGCCGCGCCCACCGCTGGGGGCAGAAATTTCCGGCGTCTGAATCGGCGAGCCGGGTGGCATACCACCAGTTCCAATTTCTACATGCTCGATCCGCAACTCCTGCAAACCTGCAAAAGCGGCGTTTTGATCATGCTCACGTACAAAACGCTTTTGCAGGAAATCATCCAATCCACGTCCAAGCGATCTTTTGAGCAACCCTTCCATTTGATGCCGCCACAATCCCTGTGCGTCTGGAAGCAAGCCAGGAGAGCCTTTGAAACCCGTAAGTTTTTCAACGCCCGCAACGAAGGTATCCGTAGCATGCGAACCCGTGCTGACGCCACCGGTTGCCGTTTGAGCGGCCGGTTGAAGCAACCGCGCCAAATCGGCATGGTTGATTGCAGGGGTTTGCATTTGTTCGTTGGCCACAGATCTCTCCGTATGATCAATCTTATTTATACTCCTGCTTTGTGACGGAATGATGACGACGGAATGTGACACCGTGTAAAAATAGGTGTGTTCCGCAATGTCATTACATGCGCCGCCCTTGCCGCCGCCGCCCTTCTTCGCTACCTATAATTCCATGCTCCCACCCCTTCCCACCAGCCGCACCGGCCAGCCGCAATTCGTGCATTTGCGCGTGCATACGGCCTATTCGCTGCTGGAAGGCGCGTGCCAGATCAAACCCCTGGTGAAAAAGGCGGTGGCGGCGGGCATGCCCGCTTTGGGGATTTCGGATACCAACAATCTGTTCGGCAGCCTGGAATTCTCGGCCGAAGCGGCGGGCTCCGGCGTGCAGCCGATCCTGGGCGTGCTGCTGCATTTCCAGCCGCCGGGCGCGGAGCAGCGCCGCGGGCAGGGCCCGAAGCCCGAACAATTGCTGCTGATCGCCAAGGACGAAGCGGGTCTGACCAATCTGCTTTCGCTGGCGAGCGACGTCTATCTCGCCCCCGTCGAATCCGGTGCGCAAGGCCCGGTGCTGGATTATGGCGTGTTGGAAGGGCGCTGCGATGGATTGCTGTGCCTCACTGCCGGGCGTTATGGTGGCCTGGGCCAGCGGTTGCTGGCGGGGCAGGATGCTTCCGCCGAGGAATTGCTGGGCATGCTGCAGACCCATTTCCCCGACCGGCTCTACATCGAACTGATGCGCCACCAGCTGGCGGAAGAAAAAACGTTGGAGCCGAAATTCCTGGCCCTGGCGCAGAGCCACCGTCTGCCCATCGTCGCGACCAACGATGTAGAGTTTTTCGATAAAGATATGTTCGAAGCGCATGACGCGCTGATGTGCATCGCGCAGGGGCGCTATCTGGGGGAGGGGGATCGTGCGCGGCTGAACCCGCATTTCCGCTTCAAATCCCCCAAGGAAATGCACGAAATCTTCGCCGATCTGCCCGAGGCCGTGGCCAATACTCTTGCCATCGCGCAGCGCTGCGCGGTGATGGCGGCCAAGCGCGACCCCATCCTTCCCAACTTCGGCGAAGGCGGCACGGAAGACGACCAGCTCCGCCGCCGCGCCGCCGAAGGCCTGGAATACCGCCTGGAGCATTATGTCTTCAACGCTGAGATGGACGCGACGCGCAAGGCCGAGTTGCGCGAGGAATACACCAAACGCCTCGCCTTCGAGCTCGACGTCATCTGCAAGATGAAGTTCCCCGGCTACTTCCTCATCGTCTCCGACTTCATCACCTGGAGCAAAGAGCACGATATTCCCGTGGGCCCCGGGCGGGGTTCGGGGGCGGGGTCGCTGGTCGCCTGGTCGCTGCTGATCACGGATCTCGACCCGTTGCGCTACGGCTTGCTGTTCGAGCGTTTCCTGAACCCCGAGCGCGTGAGCATGCCGGATTTCGACGTCGATTTCTGTCAGGACCGGCGGGGCGAGGTCATTCAATACGTCCAGCAAAAATATGGCCGCGACCAGGTGGCGCAGATCATCACCTTCGGCACCCTGCAGGCCCGCGCCGCCCTGCGCGATGTGGGGCGCGTGCTGCAATTGCCGTATGGTCTGGTCGATCGCGTGTGCAAAATGGTGCCGAACAACCCGGCCCACCCCACCAAACTCGCCGAAGCCATCGAGATCGAGCCCAACCTGAAAGAGGCGATCAAGAAGGACGAGCAGGTGAGCCACATGGTGGACATCGCGCTGAAGCTCGAAGGTCTCTACCGCCATGCTTCCATGCATGCCGCAGGCGTCGTCATCGCGGATCGGCCCTTAAGCCAATTGGTGCCGATGTACCGCGATCCGAATTCGGATATGCCGGTGGTGCAATATTCGATGAAATACGCCGAGCTGGCCGGGCTGGTGAAGTTCGATTTTCTGGGGCTGAAAACGCTGAGCGTGCTGCATCAGGCGGTGAAGATGATTGCCCAAGTCGGTGGCCCTGCGCTCGATTTGTTGAAACTGCCCGAAGGCGATAAGAAAACCTATGAACTCTTGGGCCGAGGCGAGGCGGCGGGCGTCTTCCAGCTCGAATCCGCCGGGATGCGCGACACGCTGCGCAAGCTAAAGCCGGATAATATCGAAGACATCATCGCGCTCGTTTCACTGTATCGGCCGGGCCCGATGAGCAACATCCCCACCTACATCGCCCGCAAGCACGGCCTGGAAGTGCCACAATACCCGCACCCGGATGTGGAAGAAATCCTGAAAGAAACCTACGGCGTCATCATCTACCAGGAACAGGTGATGCAGATCGCGCAGAAGTTGTCCGGCTATTCGCTGGCACAGGCGGATCTGCTGCGCCGGGCGATGGGTAAAAAGATCCGCGCCGAGATGGAAGCGCAGCGCGAAAGCTTCGTGGCGGGCGCCACCGCGCGCAAAGTGCCCAAACATATCGCCACGCAGATTTTCGATTTGATGGCGAAATTCGCGGAATATGGTTTCAACAAAAGCCACGCGGCGGCTTATGCGTTGATCGCTTACCAGACGGCGTATCTGAAGGCGAACCACACGGTCGAATTCCTCGCGGCTTCGATGAATTACGATACGCATAACACGGACAAGCTCGCCATGTTCCGCGAGGAAGCGAACAAATTCGGCATCGCCGTGCTGCCGCCGGATGTGAATAAGAGCGATGTATTGTTTGCGGGTGAAAAGCCTTCTCCCCCTGGGAGAAGGTTGGATGAGGGTTTATCCGCTGGTTCAGTTGCGGGTGGTGAGGCCCTCATCCCAGCCGTCTCCCAGAGGGAGAAGGAGTCTGCTGGCGCCATCCGCTACGGCCTTGCCGCCGTGCGCAACGTGGGCGCGGAGGCGATGCGGGCGCTGGTCGAGGAGCGACGCGCCAACGGCCTCTTCCGCGACATGTTCGACTTCGTCGAGCGCGCCGACCCGAAGATTCTCAACCGCCGCCAGATGGAACATCTCATCAAAGCCGGCGCGTTCGACTCCCTCTTCCCCAACCGCAAGCAGCTGATGCTGGCGCTGGAGATGCTGCTGGCCCACGGCCAGTCCATGGCGCGCGACCGGGAAAGCCAGCAGAGCAGTCTCTTCGGCGGACCCAGCGAATCCGCCATCGCCGCGCCCCGCCCGAACATGCCGGGCGGCGAGGATTGGAAACATCTGGAAAAGCTCGAGCAGGAATTCGAGGCCATCGGTTTCTACCTCTCCGCTCACCCGATCAGCGATTATCAGGAAGCGCTGGTGGGGCAGGGTGTCACGCATTATGCCGCGTTGATGGATGCGCTCGGGCCCGCCTACACGCCGATCACGCTGGCAGGCATCGTCATGGGCAGGAAAATCCGCGCCAGCGAGCGCGGGCGCTTCGCCTTCCTCTCGCTCTCCGACCCCACGGGGCTGTACGAGATCGCGATCTACGACGAGCAGATCCTGAACGCGCAGCAGGGTCTGCTGGAAAACGGCCAGCTGCTGCTCATCAAAGCCGAAGGCAAGGTGGATGATTCCGGTGCGCGTATCGTGGCGCGGCAGATCATGTCGATGGAAGCGACTTTGGCCAAATACGAAGGCCGCGCCAAGGCCGGACCCAGCGGTCATTGGCGCGTGACGCTTTCGGACATGCGGGCGCTGGCGCCGCTGAAGACCTTGCTGGGTGAACCCAACGGACAAGGTGTGCGCGTGAGCTTCAGCCTGGCGGTGGGCGAAGCATCGCAAGCCGTGGTCATGTTGCCCGGCACCTATCGCTTGAGCCAAGCCGATCTCGCGCAACTGGAAAAACTCCCCGGCGTGGCGGCGGCGCAGGCCTTGAGCTAACGCGGCATAGCCACCTCTACTACCCACTCTTGCACATCCACGCCACCTCATCCCACTCCGCACTTGATGCGGAGTGCCGCCCGGTCCTCTCCCCCACGCAAGTGGCCATACTCCGCATCAAGTGCGGAGTGGGATGAGGGGGATGCGGTTTCGCGGGTCACGCAAGCCACGCAAGCCAGCGGTGGCGAAGCGTGACTATTTGCATTAACCTCAACTCACCACACATCTGCCGCAGGAGCGCCATTCGGTGCTGAACCCCAAACACATCCGCGCCGCGAAACTGTTCCTGCTGCTTTGTGCCGCACTTTATGCCGTGGTGCTGCTCACCCTCTATTTCGGCCAGCAATCCCTGCTCTATCATCCGGTCGCGGCCATGCAGAAACCCGCCGAATATGGGTTGTTCGACATGCAGGAAGCACGTATTCAAGCCGCCGACAAAACGCAACTGGTGATGTGGAGCATTCCCGCCCGCCCCGGCCAGCCCACCATTGCTTTCTTTCATGGTAATGCGGGTAATCTCGGCGGTCACAGCGCCTTGTTCCATGCCTGGATGGATGCGGGCTTCGGTATCGTCGCCATCAGCTATCGCGGTTTTGGCGGCAGCGGCGGCAGCCCGGGCGAGGCGGGTATTTTGAGCGATGCCCGCGCCGCGCTGGTTTACGCGGAGAAAACACTGGGCTTGCAGGCGCGCGAGATGATTTTCTACGGCGAATCTTTGGGCACCGGCGTGGCCGTGCGCATGGCTTCGGAAACCGCGCCACGCCTGCTGGTGCTGCAATCCCCCTACACTTCCATCGCCGCCCGCGCGCAGGAGATTTACTATTACGTGCCGGTAAACCTGCTGATCCGCGACCGTTTCGAGAGCCTGGCCTACCTTCCCAAAGTGCATGCGCCGGTGCTCATCCTGCACGGGGAAGCGGATGCCGTGATCCCCGTCACCCAGGGTCGCGCCATGCTGGCGGCGGCAAACAGCCCCAAGCGGGGTATCTTCTTCGCCAATCTCGGCCATCACGGCTTCCCCAGCGCAGAGGTCATCGACGCCATGCGCGGTATGTTGAAGGATAATGGCGTTCAACCCTAGAGGTTCTTCCATGGCCCTAACCGACCATCTCGATCAATATTGCGAGCGCCTCGGGCCGGAATTCTGGGCCGAACCGGTCAATGCGATCAGCAACGCCGCTTTCTTCGTCGCCGCCTATTGCGCATGGCGCATGGTGCGCCGCCAAAGCGAGAATAACCGAAACGCGCGGGCCTTGTTGATCCTGCCCATCCTGCTTTTCGTCATCGGCATCGGTAGTTTTCTCTTCCACACCTTCGCCACTCGGTGGGCCGAATGGGCAGATGTGCTGCCCATCCTCGCCTTCCAGCTCGCCGCCATCGCGCTGATTCTGCGGCGCTTGTTCGACTGGGTGTGGTGGAAAATCGGGCTGGCTTGGGGATTCTTCTTCGCTGCCAGCGCCGGACTGCCCTATCTCTTGCGCGACGTGCCCACCCACGGCTCCTCCGGCTACTTCGCCGCGCTTCTTGCGCTTCTCGGCTTCGCCGCGCTCACCCGCCGCCAACCCGCTGCCTTCCGCCCCTTCGCCCTCGCCAGCCTTACCTTCATCCTCTCCCTCACGCTGCGCACGCTCGATCTGGAATGGTGCGAAGCCGTGCCGCTGGGCACACATTGGGCGTGGCACGGATTGAATGCGGTGGTGCTTTATGCGGTGTGCAAAGGATGCGCCGCGACGGAACGGCGGGCTTGAGCGCATGAATAATGTATTGTCCGGCAATGCCGAAGTTGTTGCGCGCTAAAGCAGGCTTGGGCCGGTGGTGCGGTTGATGCTCAATGCATGCCCACGCGCTTTGATCGTGGCCTGCGCGGCGATGAGGCGCGTGCGCATCACGTCATGCGCATTGGCGGTAACGCTATCGACCTGTTTGATCTCGCTCAGGATGCGGGTGAGGGAATCGGGGTCTCTTCCCTGATCGCCGCAGAAAGCGAAGTTGAGTCGCCGGTTGCCTGCCTTGCCGCCGCTCGCAGCGATTTTCGCCATATACAGCGTTTCATCCGAAAGCGCAGCGAAGATTTCCGGATGGTCGCAGGAATCGCGGTCCGCCGCATGCACGCTGGCCGCCATGTCGTGCCCACCGAAATTGAAGCTGTCGCAAAGTTTGGCGAGGTTTTCCGCGTTGATGGCGGCAGCTGGCGTCTCGATCATCGTACTGTAGAAATACGGCAAATCCGCCGGGCTCAAGCCCAATTCCTGCGCCACCTGCGCGCGTGCGCCCTGGATGATTTCGCGGCAGTCTTTCAATTGCTGCGCATTTTCCGTCATCGGGATGCAGATACCGAGATTGGGTGCTTGGCCGAACTTGCTCCGCGTGGCGGCTGCCGCCTCGAAAATGGCCCGCAATTGCATGCGCATGAGGTCGGGCTGGTCGAGCAGGAGGCGCACGCCGCGCTTGCCGAACATGGGATTTTTTTCTTTCAACCGCCCAATGCGTTCGGCCAGTTCGGCGCGGTCGATACCCAGATGGCTGCGTTCCAGAAATTCATCCCAATGCGCCGGTTGCGGCATGAATTCGTGCTGCGGCGGGTCGAGCAGACGGATATTGACCGGGAAATCCTGCTGGCTTTTCATGGCGCTGGCAAAGATCTCGGTGAAATCTTGGCGCTGGGCTTCCTGCAGTTCCACCAGCATCGGCGCCCGCCATTCCGGTTTGTCTTTCGGCGTCAAAAGCAGGCTTTGAAAAACCGCCAAGCGTTCGGGTGCGAAGAACATATGTTCCGTGCGCAGAATACTGATGCCTTTTGCGCCCTCGCGAAGGGCTTTTTCGAGCTCTTCCTTACTATCCAGAATTACATAGGTCTTGATGCGCGCAATTTCGTCCGACCAGGAAAGCAGTGTATTCAGCGCTTTCGTCGGCATGAGGGTGTAGGAGGGAACTTCGCCATGGTAGATCGCGCCGCTGGTGCCATCGATCGTGATATGCGCGCCCGCCTCGATGATTTGCTCGCCACAGATGAGCTGGCCCTGCGCGATGCGCATCTCGGGCGAACTGACGCAGGGGATGCCCGCCCCTCGGCTGACCACTTTGGAATGCGATGTGCGCCCGCCGCCTAGAGTGACGACACCGGCGCATTTTTTCATGATGGCCGTATCTTCCGCGCCCGTCTCGGGGCGAATGAGGATGACCTGCTCGCCGCGTGCGGTGCGCGCGGCAGCCTCTTTCATATCGAATACCGCGATACCGGAGGAAGTGCCGGGAGAGTCCGCAAGTAAATGATCGGCGAACATTCGCTCATCGCCCTGGCGTGCGATTTGCGGATGGCAGAACAGGTTCATTTCCTCCGACGTCACCGCGAGGATGGCTTCGCTTTTCTTTATCTCCCCAGCCCGCACGGCGCGAACGAGTCGGTCGATCTTTTCTTCGATGGGATGCATGGTGATTCCGCGACTGGTTCGTGCCGCAGTTTACCGCACCAATGTTACGGAATGATGGCGGCTTAGCTGTTATCCATCTTCAACGCCGCGATGAATGCGCTTTTCGGAATATCCACATTCCCCACTGAACGCATCTTCTTCTTCCCTTCCTTCTGCTTATCCAGCAGCTTCCGCTTCCGCGAGATATCCCCGCCGTAGCATTTCGCCGTCACGTCCTTGCGCAGGGCGCTGATGGTTTCGCGGGCGATGACTTTGCCGCCGATGGCGGCTTGGATGGCGATCTGGAACATCTGGCGGGGGATGAGTTTCTTGAGGCGCTCGCACAGCCCGCGGCCCCGGTAATCGGCCTGGGATTTGTGGACGATGATGGAGAGGGCGTCCACCGGCTCGGCATTGACCAGGATGGAGAGTTTCACGAGGTCGGATTCGGCATAACCGTCCATCGCGTAATCGAAGCTGGCATATCCTTTGGTGCCGGATTTGAGACGGTCGTAGAAATCATACACCACTTCGTTCAGCGGCAGGCGATACACCACCATGGCGCGATTGCCCACATACGTCAGATCGACCTGCTCGCCGCGCTTTTCCTGGCACAGGGAAAGCACGTTGCCGAGGAATTCGTCCGGCACCATCACGGTCGCCTTGATCCAGGGCTCATACATGGCTTCGATGCGGGTGACTTCCGGCATGTCTGCCGGGTTGTGCAGCTCCATCTCCTCGCCATTGGTCATGGTGAGTTTATAGACCACGCTGGGGGCCGTGGTGATGAGGTCGAGGTTGAATTCGCGCTCGAGGCGTTCCTGGATGATTTCCAGATGCAGCAGCCCGAGGAAGCCGCAGCGGAAACCGAAGCCGAGCGCGGAGCTGCTTTCGGTCTCATAGCCGAAGCTCGCATCGTTCAATTGCAGTTTACCCAGGGAATCGCGCAGATTTTCGAAATCGGAGGCGTCCGTCGGATACAACCCGCAGAAGACCACAGGCATGGCGGGGCGGAAGCCGGGGAGGGATTCGGTGCAGGGGTTGCGGTCGTCCGTCACCGTGTCGCCCACCCGGCAATCCGCCACCAGCTTAATACCGCAGATGATGTAGCCAACCTCGCCCGGTCCCAACGTATCGACCGGCACTTTCTTCGGCGTGAAGACTCCGGTCTGTTCGACATGATAGGAATGGCCGTTCGACATGAAACGGATCTTCATGCCTTTTTTCAACACCCCATCCACGATGCGGACCAGGATGACGACGCCGAGATAGGCATCGTACCAGCTATCCACCAGCATGGCTTTCAGCGTGGAATCCGCCACGCCTTTGGGGGCGGGCAGGCGCACGGAAATGGCTTCGAGCAGCTCGGCGATGCCGATGCCCGCTTTGGCCGAAACCTCCAGCGCATCCGAACAATCCAGCCCGATCACGTCCTCGATCTGCTCCTTCACCCTTTCCGGCTCGGCGGCGGGGAGGTCGATCTTATTGAGGACGGGGATGATTTCGTGGTTGTTGTCGATGGCCTGATAGACGTTCGCCAGCGTCTGCGCTTCCACGCCTTGGGAAGCATCCACCACCAGCAGGGAGCCTTCGCAAGCGGCCAGAGAACGGCTGACTTCATAGGCGAAATCGACGTGGCCGGGTGTGTCCATCAGGTTGTAGATGTAGGTTTCGCCATTTTTCGCTTTGTATTTCAGGCGCACGGTCTGGGCTTTGATGGTGATGCCGCGCTCGCGCTCAATATCCATACTGTCCAGATGCTGGGACTTCATATCCCGCATCTCGATATCGCCCGCTTGCTCGATCAGCCGGTCCGCCAAGGTGGATTTGCCGTGATCGATATGGGCGATGATGGAGAAATTGCGGATATGGGAAAGCGGCGTGGTCATAACGTCCTGACAATGTGGTCTTTGCGCTGGAATCGTTCCAGAATTGCGGGTGGGCTGGGGCCGGACATGCGCTATATCAGGCCCGCCGCGATGTGGAAAGGCGCGAAATTGTGCCGTTTATGGGCAAGTCATGGCGAATTTGCAACATTTACCGTTGCCTACGCGGTTGTCACAAAAAATTCTCTCGCCAAGTCAGGGGCAAGGGGAGTATGGTGTTAGTAAGTCGTGGCATGTAAGCATGCGGCATTTGAATAGTATATGTGATAGGTAATCCGCTCCGCACGGAGCATTGAGGGAGAATCGACATGGCGATTACATCGCTAGTGGATCTGGCCAACGTATTTTCATCCAGCGGAAACCGCGCCACCGGCAGCACGGGCAAATCGTCGGTTATCGCCACGTTGCTCGGGGTGAATGGCGGAGAACGCTTGTTCCCATCGGCTGTGGATATTGGCGGGCTGAGTCAGGCGATCGATCTGCAAAGCAACGCGCTTGCACTGCGCACCGCTTCGAACCAGATTGCGCAATCCGGCAGCTTGCTGCAAGTGGCGGGCCAGGGCGCGGATGCGGTGCAAACCCAGTTCGAGCAATTGCAGGCATTGGCCGCACAAGCCGCCAAATCCGAAACCACTCAGGCGCAGCGCCAGGGTTTGCAGAAACAGGCCGACGCTCTGCTTCAAGCGTCCGATGCGGCGGTTTCCTCCCATACTTTCCAAAACAATGCGTTGCTGGATGGTGGCTTTGGCAATAGCGCGATCTCCAATGCGCTCAGCATCACCTTGCCCGATCTGCGCAGCTTCACGCTGCTGTAAGGCCAGAACTTCGATCTCACCAGCATCTCCGCCGCCAACAAGGCGCTGACGTTGAGCGACGATGCATTGGATGGTATCGGTGCGGGTAAAAACAACATCGCCGCCCAAGTGGAAGACCGCAGCCTGGCCTCCGCCACGCTTGCTTCCGCTTTGCAGAATCAAGATGCGGCGCGGTCCAGCTTGAGCGAGAGCGACAATCTGAACATCGGCTTGCTGCTCAACCAGCAATCCAGCACAGCCGCCGCCGCGCAGGGCAATCGGCTGCAGGCTTCAGTGTTGGATTTGCTGAACGGATAATTACTGCACGATTGTTGAAAAGCTACCTTGAGCCGCCCGCGTTTTTCAGTCAAACTCGCGAGAGAAGACATTTCGGAGACTGACAAGCCGCATGCCCCGTAGCGCGCCCCGCCGCACCCGTATTTTCTCGCTGGATTATCACAGCATCGATCTCGTCACGCGGGAGGCCGATCAGCCGAAACTGAAGCCGCTGCTGGCGGATTTCAACCTGCCCCCCGGCGCCAAGCGCGATATTTCCCCTTTCCCCGAAATGCGCCAGCAATTCCTCGATGCGCTCGATCCCGCCCATATCATCGCCTGCGCGGGCGGGAGCGCAGGCAATACGCTTTACACGCTCGCTTCCCTGCTGCCGGAGCGTGCGGAATGCCAATTGCTCGGCATCATCGGCGATTCGTCCCACAGCGCGGCGATCCGCGATTCTTATCACAAAGCAGGTGTGTTCCTCATCGAACCACCCTTGTTGCCCAACCCCGAGATTACCAACGAGGCGGGTGAAATGGTGCTGCCCACCCACGCCACCGCCTGCGTGTTGGTGGACGGAAACGGTCAAAGCCGCACCATCACGCTGGATGACGGGCATGCGCGCCGCTGGCTAAGCGCCGAGATGATCCCCGATATGCTGATCCACGCCTCGGACGTGGTGCTGTTCGCCGCCAGCACCTTCAATAAATTCAGCCGCGACGTGCCGGAAAAATTACTGCGTCTTTCGGAAGAATATCATTGCGATCTGTGGCTAACCTTGCCCACCCGCCGCCCGCTGCCGGAGGCGCACCGCGAGCAGGTGCGCGCGCTCATCCGCAGCCGCGCGCAACTGATTCTGGGCAACGAATCGGAACTGCGCGAGATCTATGGCTCCGGCCAGACCTTGCAGAAAACCATCGCCGATCTGCAACTCGACCTGACCTTGCAGCGGGAAGCGATGCTGGCGCGCGACCTGGAAACCGAAGACCCGCCCTGCGCCTTCATCACGCGCGGAGACGAAGGCGCGATCATCGTGATGCCCGAACGCGCCTATCATGTGAGCGTGATGCATGTGCCGAAAGACCGGATCACCAACCCCCACCGGGGCGGGGGATGCGAGCTTCGCCGGATTCCTGGCGGGCTATCTGCGCGGCTTCCCGCTGCCGCGCGCCGCCGCACTTGGGGTGGCCATGGGCGCCGCCGCCGTCCAAACCCTCACCACCCGCCTGGACGACCCGCACGGCATCCTCGACGAACTCGCGCCGGAACTGCAGATTTTGCTGGTGGATGCGTGATCGGGACGAAACGTAAGCAGAGAATCACGCCTTCACCACCCCCCGCCGAATTTGATCTTCCTCGATGCTTTCAAAAAGTGCTTTGAAATTTCCCTCGCCGAAGCCTTCGTTTCCTTTGCGCTGAATGATCTCGAAGAACAAAGGCCCGATGACGGTCTTGGTGAAAATCTGCAGGAGAATCTCTTCGCGGTTGGTGCGGTCGATGGCTTCGCCGTCGATAAGAATGCGATTTTTTGCCATGCGCGCCACGTCTTCCCGGTGGCCGGGCAGGCGGCTTTCGATCTTTTCGTAATAGGTATCCGGCGTGTCGAGGAAAGCGACGCCCTGCGCGCGCAGAATTTCCACCGTGTCGTAGATGCCTTCGGTACCGAGCGCGATATGCTGGATGCCTTCCCCTTTATGTTCGCGCAGATATTCCGCGATCTGGCTTTGCTCGTCGGAAGATTCGTTGAGGGGGATGCGGATTTTGCCGTCCGGGCTGGTCATGGCGCGGCTTTTCAGGCCGGTGACCTTGCCTGCGATGTCGAAATACCGAATTTCGCGGAAGTTGAACAAACGCTCATAATACTGCGCCCATTTGTCCATATTGCCGATTTCGACATTGTGGGTGAGGTGGTCGATGAGCGTGAGGCCCGCCCCTTCGGGGTGCTGGTCTACCCCCGGGAAAGGCGTGAAATCGATTTCATAGATCGATCCCTTGTCGGCGTAGCGATCCACCAGATAGACCAGGGAACCGCCGATGCCGACGAGGGCGGGGATGTTCAGTTCCATCGGCCCGGCAGTGCTCTCCACCACTTCGTAGCCCAGTTCCTTCGCGCGCTTCAGCGCGAAAGCGGAATCCGCCACCCGGAAGGCCATGGCGTTGGCGCTGGGGCCGTGGGTTTCGTTGAAACGTTTCGCTTGGCCGTAAGGCTCGGCGTTCAGAATGAAATTCACATCGCCCTGGCGATACAGCGTCACGTTCTTGCTGCGGTGCTTGGCGATGGCGGTAAAGCCCATCTGCTCGAACAAGGCGGCGAGACGCGCGGGTTCGGCGGAAGAATATTCGACGAACTCGAATCCGTCAGTGCCCATGGGGTTTTCGTGAATGGTCATGTGATGCTCCTGGCGTTTGAGCTATTCTGCCCAGGATCGGGCCAAGAGAAAAGCCCAATCATGCCGAACGCAAATCCCCCATTTTGGCAAAGATCGTTTCATGGTATCATGGCGGCTTCGTCCATGCCGCGCCGATTGGCTTGCCTGAGGGATTACCGATGAGTTTCGACATTGAACTTTACACCGTTCAAACCAAGCAGCGGGAACAGGCGGCGGGAGACGATTCGTTCTTCGACCGGAAGGAGAATTTGATTCCCTTTAGCCATCAGCAGCGGGAATCCTTGAAGAAGCGGCTGATCGACAACGATTATACATTTGCGCAGGAAGATGGCGACGGCTGGCATTTCACGCATGCCGAATACAGCATCAGCGTCTTGCTAAGCGATCGCGGCCTCTATTTCTCCGCCCAGGGCGAGGGCGCGTTCGAAGCGGGCATGACCGCTTCCGAATTCACCGATGAGGGAGAATTCGCCAAATACGATCCGCAAAATGGCGGTTGGGAGGAGGAATAGTCATGCAGGACGCCAGTTACTACCAGTATCCCGACTATCCGCATATGAAACCGGATTTTACGGTGGAGCAGTATTACGAGCGTTACACCCCGGAGAATCATGCGGTGTGGGCCGAATTGTACCGGCGCCAGATGCCGATCATCGAGGGGGCGGCGTGCCGGGAATATGTGCAGGGCGCGCGCGCGCTGAAGCTGCCGGAAGGCCGTATTCCCCGATTCGAGGAGTTGAACGAACTGCTGTACAAAAGCACGGGCTGGGAACTGGTGGCCGTGCCGGGGCTGATACCGGACGATACTTTTTTCAATCATCTGGCCAACAAATCCTTTCCCGTCAGCCACTGGATCCGCGCGCGGGAGAAGCTGGATTACCTGCAGGAACCGGATCTTTTTCATGATCTCTTCGGCCATGTGCCCTTGCTCATGCATCCCGTCTTCGCCGAATATCTCGTCACTTTCGGGCGGGGCGGCACGCGGGCATTGCGCCTGGGTGGGCGGAACTATCTCGACCAGATTTCGCGGCTCTACTGGTACAGCGTGGAATTCGGTCTGATTCAAAACCCCGAGGGATTGCGCATCTACGGGGCGGGTATCCTCTCCTCGAAGGGTGAGGTGGAATACAGTCTGCAAAGCGCCAAGCCCAATCGCTTGGGCTTTCAGTTGGAACGCGTAATGCGCACGGATTACCGCATCGACGATTATCAGGAAAGCTATTTCGTCATCGATAGTTTCGAGTCGCTCTATGAGTCGACCTTACAGGATTTCAAGCCGATCTATGCAGCATTGGAAATGGCGGAGACCATTCCTGCGGGGGCAGTTTTGTCCTCGGATGCGGTGATACATCGCGGCACGGGCAAATAGAACAAAAGGGAAAAGCTGCCTAAACGCCGATCACCACCGACGTCTGCGCCTCGCGCTTCACCTTGCGCTCGTCTTCGCGCTGCATGGCGCTGGCATTGTTCTGCTCGCGCTCGCGGATCAGGTGCTGCACGCGCTGCGCCATGGGGGCGGAGACGGGATAATCCGGTTGCGCGGGGCGGGGAGATGGTTCCGGCGCAATGGCAGCATCGGGCTCAGGTGCGGCCTGCACCATGCCCGGTTGATAGGGCTTGGGCTGCAGCACGGTGGTGGTCAGTTCCGTCGCGCGGTCCTGCGCGGTGCCTTCGGTGGGCAGCCAGGGCGAATTGGGTGCGAGATAGGGCAGGCGGCAAGGCTCTTGCGTATGGTGAAAAATATCGCCCTTCAAAATGCGGCCTTCGTAAATGCTGTCCGCCAACCCGGCCATGCTTTTCAGCGTACGGCTGCTGACCCCCGCCACCGCACCCGCAAGCATGCCCGCGATGCCGCCCGCCAGTAGCGGCACGCCCGCCGTGCCGAGTAGCCCGGTAGCCATTGCGGCCAAGCCCGAACCTGCGGTGACGCCAAGGCCTGTAAGCGCCACCAAGGGCCCCATGACCGAGAACATCGCCGCGCCGACGACCAGACCGATCGCCGCACCGAACAAAGCACGCTTGATATTGAAACGGGTGTCTTTGCCGCGCCCGTCCGGCATATCCATTTCCGGGTCCAGGCCTTTGAGCAGCCGCTGGCGTTTCACTTCAAGCAGATCGGTGGCAGTGGATGTGGCGCCCGAACGCATGCCCGCTTCGGTGAAGATTTTCATCCCCTCATGCGCGCCCAGGCCAGCGACCAGCGCGGTGATGACCGGGGCGAAGGGAATGAGTGGCGGAATCAGGAAGCTGAGCGCGCCCATGGTGACCCCAAGCAGGCCGCCCACCAGACCGCCGTCGAGACTGCCTTTGATGCTGTCGCGCGTGGCGCGCCAGAAGGAGCGCTCGAAATAATCGTAGAACAGCCGGTGGCCTTCTTCCTGGCGCTGCAGCGTGTTGATGGTCGGGTGGTTCTTGCCGTGCTCTGCCTCAGGGGTCAGTTCCTGTTGATAGCTTTCGAGTTCCAGCGTTTTGGCGCGGGAACGGATGAGGCCGCCATCCAGCACGCGGTCGATCGGGTTGAACACGTCCTTGAAACGCGCGCGGTTGACACCGTAGGAAAAGCCGAGCGTGCCACCCATGAAGGGCAGCAGCGAACTGGCCAGCCCGATGCCGTGTTCGGCGATGAGATGCACCACACCATGTTCGGCGATCATGCTGCCCGCCGTGGCAACCTTGGCTGCGGCACCGACAGCCAATACACCCTTGGCCGCTCCGGCGGCGGCGATCAGCGGCCCGACCAGGCCGGTGAAGGCGAAAGCGGCGAGCGCGCCCACGCCCAGGCCCAGCACGGTCATCGGCAATCCGGTCTGCCAATGATACCATTTGCCTTCGTCGCGTTCGGGCGGCACTTCGTAATGGTGGCCTTCGCCCATCGGCGGGTTCAGCGGATCGCGCACGATGCCGGTGCCGGAGCCGGGATAGCGCATGCGCAGTTCCATCTCCGCTTTGTCGGCGGCGGCCACACCGGCGGAATAGCCCGCTCGTCCCATGATATCGCCACCCACGAAGATGCCGAGCACCGAAAATCCCGCCACCACGGCCAAGGGTGCGGCCAGCGTCATGCCCGCGAGTAGGGCAAGCCCCACGAAAGCGCCGCCCATCAGCGCGCCCAACAGGCCGCCGCTCAGGGTGCCGCGCATCAGGCCGAGCACATGGCCTTTATACGCGCCCCAGAAGTCACGGTATTTGTGCGTCCCCTCTTCGGGAACGTGCACCGTGTCGTTGATACTATGGGTGGGATCGATCATCGCTGCATGAAAAGTGTGACTGGCGGAAAAGCGGGCAGAAGAGTACCCTTGCAGTATAACGCGGGCGACGTCTCGCCAGTGTTAAGCTTTTATGACAGCCGCCGCTGCTCTGGCTCTCTAACCCACGGAACGATCAAGCATCATGCTCCTCACCGCCGCCATCTTCGTCACCATCTGGTTCGTCACTTTGTATCCCTGGCTGTCCATCGGTTTCGAGAGGGACCACGCCCCCGTGCCCGGCCAGCCGCTGAGCGCGCCGAAACGGGCGAATCTGAAGTGGAAACTGGTGGCCAACACGCTGCTCGCCGCCTGCCTCACCGCCCTCGTCGTCTATTGGCACCGCCACGGAGCGCCGCTATGAAATATCTGCTGCTCGCCGCGCTGATCGCCCCCGGCCTCGCCTGCGCACAAACCCCCACCCGAGTGGATGTGCGCCCCTGCCGCGACCGCGTGGCCGCCACCACCGCGCCGGATGTGGCCTACCAAGGCGGGATCGACGCCTCGGGCAACCGCCTCGCGCCCGCCGATCTCGGCCAACCCGCCGCCGCCAGCGCTCAACTGGAAAACCCGACCGTCTCGCTGGATATCCCGCTGGGCCAGGTCACCGGCAATAAGGCTGCGCAGAAAGCGGGCAGCTTCGCGAGCTTCGGTCAGGTGCAGGTGCGGGGGAATCAGGCCACGTTGAACAGGGAACCGCTATCTCCCCCGGATGCCTGCCCGGATTAAGCGTCATCAAACTTTCATGAAGATATATTAAACTCTTTGAGTACGACAACTCTGTCTTATTTAAAATTACTAAAAACATGAGGACAAACCTCACAGCGCTATTACTATCAATGGTCACAACAATCTGCATCGCTCAGAACATAGTGCCAAAAGAATTACGAATTGGACAAGCCGTAGAGGTCCAGAAATGGATTGAAGGCAATTCGGGACTGAATCTGGATTCGATTGTGGTCAAAACTACGATCGATTCATTGATAAAAAAAGGACAATACTTCACGTTTCGCATTAGAATGCCTGATACGAAATTTGTTAATGTCGCATGTAGAAAAAATTGGAGTTGTGTTGCCACGTTTGGCCAACCTAAATTCTACTTAGACAAAAATGGCCTTATTGACCAACTGACCATGCACATATTTCCTTTAGTGGATGTCATGCTAGACAGTGAGTGGGACAATAAGAAGCGTACGCTTAAAATTGGAGCTTATACATTAATAGACTCCGACGAATTGCGCGGATTCTATATAAGGCTTCCTTAGGTCGAATCTTTTTTGCCTCAAAAACCCCGATCATATGATCGGGGTTTTCTTATTAATCATTTGGGGCAAATTGCTTTGCGCCGCCCGTTGGCTATGCGTATAGTCGCGCCGAATTTCATTTCGGATATCCCATGCGCCTCTCCCAATTCTTCCTTCCCCTCCTCAAAGAAACCCCCGCCGAGGCGCAGATCGCGTCGCACCGTTTTATGCTGCGGGCCGGGATGATCAAGCAGCAATCGGCGGGGATTTATTCCTGGCTGCCGCTGGGGTTGATGGTGTTGCGCAACATAGAGCGCGTCATCCGCGAGGAGATGAACCGGGCAGGGGCGCAGGAAGTGCTGATGCCCACGCTGCAATCCGCCGAACTCTGGAAGGAATCCGGCCGCTACGAAGCCTACGGCAAAGAGATGCTGCGCATCACCGACCGCGCCGAACGCGAAATGCTCTACGGCCCGACGAACGAAGAAATGATCACCGACATTTTCCGCAGTTCGGTGCGCAGTTACAAGCAATTGCCGAAGAATCTCTACCACATCCAATGGAAATTCCGCGATGAAGTCCGCCCCCGTTTCGGCGTGATGCGCGGGCGGGAATTCCTGATGAAGGACGCCTATTCCTTCGATATCGACGAGGCCTCCGCCCGCCGGGCCTACTGGCGCATGTTCGCCGCCTACCTCAACACTTTCGCCCGTCTGGGTCTGAAAGCGGTGCCGATGCGCGCCGAAACCGGCCCCATCGGCGGCGATCTCAGCCACGAATTCATCATCCTGGCCGAAACGGGCGAGAGCGAAGTCTTCTGCCACAAGGATCTCGTGGATATGCCCGCGCCGGGCCCGGATCTGGATTGGGCGGGTGACCTGCAGGGCCTGGCCGAAGCGCGTACCCAGCTCTATGCCGCGACCGAAGACATGCATGATGCGGCGCGTTTCGAGGCCGAGGTGCCGAAAGACAAGCGCCTCTCCGCGCGCGGCATCGAGGTCGGGCATATCTTCTATTTCGGCAAAAAATACTCCGCCCCGATGGGCGCGAAAGTCACCGGACCGGACGGGCAGGAAGTGGTGCTGGAAATGGGCTCCTACGGCATCGGCGTTTCCCGCCTCGTCGGCAGTATCATCGAAGCCAGCCATGACGAAGCGGGCATCATCTGGCCCGAATCGGTCGCGCCTTTCAAGGTCGGCATCATCAACATCAAACCGGCGGATGCAGCGACCAGCGCCCTGGCCGAATCGCTTTATAATGACCTCACTGCCCAAGGTGTGACGGTACTGATGGACGATACCGAAGAAAGCGCGGGCAAGAAATTCGCGGGCATGGATATCATCGGCCTCCCCTGGCAACTCACCGTCGGCCCCCGCGGTGCGGCGAGCGGCATGGTCGAATTGAAATACCGCCGCACGGGCGAGAAAAGCGAACTCAGCCGCGAAGCGGCATTGGCGAAGTTGGTGGGATGATGGGTTCTCGCGAGCGGCCCCACCCCCACCCCACCCTCCCCCCTCAAGGGGGAGGGCTTAAAGCCTCCCCCCTCGAGGGGGGGAGGTTGGAGGGGGGTGAGGCCACGTGCACCGACCTCAGGATGTATCCATGCTCTTAACCCCCGTCGAACGTCTCATCGCGCAGCGCTACCTCAAGCCCCAGGCGGCGGATCGGTTCATCCGCATCATCAGCGGGTTTTCCCGTGTGGGCATCGCGCTTGGGGTGATGACGCTGATCGTGGTCACTTCGGTGATGAACGGCGTGCGCTCCGAAATGATCCAGCATTTCATCGGATTCGGCGGGCATATCGCGGTGTACGGGCTGCGCGATTCGATCGCGGATTACGATGCGATGGCCGCCAACATCGAAAAAATACCCGGCGTGACGCAGGCCCTGCCGAATGTGGAAGGGCAGGTGATGGTTTCGGCCAACGGCCAGGCCAGCGGCGCGCAAGCCACCGCCTTCCGCCCGCAAGATCTGCCAAAGAAACAGCATGTGCTGGAAAAAGTGGTGGCGGGCGAATTGAGTGCCCTGGCCGCTCCGCCCGCAGCGGACGATGACTGGATGAACGCGCCGAGCATTCCCCCCATCGCGCTGGGCGAAGGGCTGGCGCGCAAGTTGCGCGTGCGTTTGGGCGACCGCGTGACGCTGATTTCCCCGAATGGCCGCGCCACCGTGGTCGGCATGGTGCCGCGCATCAAGGATTACCAGCTCGCCGCCGTGGTGAAGTTCGGCATGCAAAGCCTGGATGGCGGGCTGGTGCTTTTGCCCTTCGCCGAGGCGCAGAATTTCTTCCAACTGAGCGGACCGGCGGGCCTGCGCGCCAGCGGCATCGAAATCGCCTTGAAAGACGCGGACGCCGCCCCCCGCATCGCCGCCGAAATCGCGCGGAAGGAACAGGTGCGCGCCTATCCCTGGCAGGAGCTGTATTCTTCGGTGTTTCAAGCCCTGCTGGTGCAGCGAAACGTCATGTTCATCATCCTCACCATGATCATTCTGGTGGCCGCCTTCAACATCATCGCCAGCCTCATCATGCTGGTGCAGAGCAAGCGGATGGATGTGGCGATTCTGCGCACCATGGGCGCGAGCGGCAACAGCGTGCTGCGCATTTTCATGCTTACCGGCATCCGCATTGGGTTGGCGGGCACGCTGTGGGGTGTGGGGCTGGGGCTGCTGCTGGCGCTGAATCTCGACCGGCTGCGCCTGGGGCTGGAGCGGCTGACCGGCTTCAAACTGCTGGGCGAAGACCTCTATTTCCTCTCCAGCCTGCCCGCGAAAGCAAACCCGATGGAAGTGCTATCCATCGTATGTATGGCCGTGGTGCTGTCTTTCCTCGCCACGCTCTATCCCGCGCGCAAGGCCGCGCGCATCCTGCCGGCGGAGGCATTGCGTTATGGCTGATCCCGTGCTGCGGCTGGAAAATATCCGCAAATCCTACTTGCAGGGCGAAAACCGCCTGGAAGTGCTGCGTGGCGTCAGCCTCAGTATCGCGCCCGGCGAGTTGGTGGCGCTGGTCGGCGTCTCCGGATCGGGGAAAACGACCATGCTGCAACTGGCTGGCGGGCTGGATGTGCCGGGCGAGGGCGCGGTGCTATGGAGCGGCACGCGCATCGACCAGCTGAACGACGCCGCGCGCAGCGCGCAGCGCAACCGCTTCCTTGGCGTGGTCTATCAATTCCACCATCTGCTGCCCGAATTCACCGCACTGGAAAATGTGATGCTGCCGCAGATGATTGGCGGGCAGGGTGAAGATGCAGCCCGCAAACGCGGCATGGAACTGCTGGATCGTTTGGGCGTGGCCGACCGTGCGCAGCATCTGCCCAGCCAGCTTTCCGGCGGCCAGCAGCAACGCGCCGCCATCGCCCGCGCGCTGGCCAACCGCCCGAAGTTACTGCTGGCGGACGAACCCACCGGCAACCTCGACCCCACCACCGCGCAGGAAGTCTTCGCCCTGCTGCTGGAACTGGCGAAAGAAGAAGGCCTCGCCGCCTTGGTCGCCACCCACAACCTCGACCTCGCCGCCCGCCTGCACCGGCGGGTGGATATGAAGGACGGGTTGGTGGTATAGCCGTCTTTGCGAGCGGAGCGCGGCAATCCAGCCCCTCAGCTGGCGGCACGGCTGGATTGCCGCACTCCGCTCGCAATGACGGGGAGGTTGCAGCGGGCTTATTCGGGCACCCATGCCGCAATGCCAGCGCTCGCGAAGCCCAAAATCCTCCTGCATGCATGGCTGAAGCCCGCTTTTCTCTGGCCAAAAGCCTTACGCGGGATTAATCATCCGCCTAGTGTTTCCAATGCCTTTAGCCCACCCTTCAGGGCCGATCTTCATGTTGATCCCGACCTCCGATTCCCCACCGCTCGCCGCCCGCGATCTTTCTCTCGCCGCCATCCCCGCCGGCATGGCGCTGGAGGAGGAGATTCTTCAGCTGAAACGGGAGAAGAATGCGGTGATCCTCGCGCATTATTACCAGGATGACGCGATTCAGGACATTGCCGACTTCATCGGCGATTCGCTCGATCTCTCGCGCAAAGCGGCGGCGACGGAGGCGGAGGTGATCGTTTTCTGCGGCGTGAAATTCATGGCGGAAGTGGCGAAAATCGTGAGCCCACAAAAGAAGGTGCTGCTGCCGGATCTCGCTGCCGGATGCTCGCTGGAGGATTCCTGCCAGCCGGAAGAATTTGCCGCCTTCCGCGCCGCGCACCCGGATCATCTGTCGCTGACCTATATCAATTGCTCGGCCGAGGTGAAGGCGCTGTCCGACATCATCGTTACTTCGTCGAACGCCGAAGCAATCCTCAGCCAGATTCCCTTAGATCAGCCGATTCTTTTCGCGCCGGATCAGTATCTCGGCGGTTGGCTGGCCAAAAAGCTGAACCGCCCGATGACGCTGTGGCGCGGCAGCTGCATGGTGCATGAGCAATTCAACGAGCGTGCCCTGGTGCAGCTGAAAGTGCGGCACCCGGCTGCGCGCGTAATCGCCCACCCCGAATGCCCGCCGAATTTGCTGGCGCATGCCGAATTCGTCGGTTCCACTTCCGCGCTGCTGCGCTATGCCACCGAACATGCGGGGGATGCGTTCATCGTGCTTACCGAACCGGGCATACTACACCAGATGCGCAAATCCGCGCCCGGCAGCACCTTCTACGATGTTCCCGGCACGCATGGCGCTTGCGTGCATTGCAACAACTGCCCCTACATGAAAATGAACACGTTGGAGAAACTCTATCTCTGCCTGCGCGACGAGACGCCGGAACTGCTGCTCGATGAGGCAACCCGCGTGAAAGCCAAGCGCGCGCTGGACCGCATGCTGAACATGTCCGCCGGTGTGGCGGGCAGCGGGATCGTGCGCGCATGAAGCGCATCGCCTTTACCCTCATCACCGTGATGCTTAGTGCCGCTTTGCTGCTGGGCGTCTGGCTGTTCTGGGCTCTGCACAAAGGGCAGGGGCTGAAGGCGGAATTGGAATCCGAGATTCAGCATGTGCAATCGCAACTCGCCGCTTGCGGCACGCCGATTCAATTGCGCGTGGCGGGCGTCGAGGTTGCGTTGCGCTCTTTCTGGCCCACGCTTACCGTGGCGGGGATGAATGTCACGCTGCCGCAGGGCAACGGCGAATCCCTGAATTTTCTTTTCTCCAATTTCACTGTCGCCCCAACCGTGGCAGAGCTTGATCTGGGCGGCGGTTTCGGGCGCTTTGTGGGCGGCTCGTTGCCCGGCGCCGTCAAGGGTGCGAAGGCGAAAGCATGGGAAATCGAAGCGCCCAGCGGGGTCATGATGTCGGGCTTGGAAAATAATTATGATCTGATGCTGATGAACCCCATCCGCGCCTTGGTGCTGGCGGAAGGCGAATCCGGCTCACAAAAAGACATGCGTCCCGTGCGTCTGCAGCTTCCCGCGGCGGCTAATCTCATCCTCCGCACCGGCAATATCCGTCATGCGGAAGAGGTGCGCACCTATCATTACACTTTGCCGAATATCGCCAGCGGCTGGCTGGCCCATCCGTTATGCTCGACGAGCGAACTCACCCAACTGCAGCAATTCCTGCTTCATCCTCCCCAAAGCGATTGACCGATCATGCAAGCCTCCGCCGCCATTTTCACCCACGACCGCATCGCCGAGCTTATGGCCGAAGATGTGGGGCGGGGGGATGCGACTTCCAATCTGATGATCCCCGAGGATCTGCGCGCCCGCGCCACCATTCGCGCCCGCAAAAGCCTGGTCATGGCAGGCGGGGCAGTGGCCGCCGACATCTTCCATTTCCTGGGCCAGGACATCGTGGTGACGCAGGAAGTGCCGGAGGGCGCGCTTGTCGAAGCGGGGCAGGTAATGCTGAATGTGGAAGGCCCCGCGCGCGCAGTGCTGACCGGTGAGCGCACCGCGCTGAACCTGCTGCAGCGCGGCTGCAGCGTGGCCACCCTCACGCGCGCTTATGTGGAGGCGGTCTCCGGCACGGAGGCGGTGATTCTCGACACCCGCAAAACCATGCCCGGCCTGCGGCGGCTCGATAAATACGCCGTGCGCATGGGCGGCGGGCAGAACCACCGCATGGGCCTGGACGACATGATCATGTTGAAGGACAACCACATCGCGCTCGCCGGGGGCATCGACGAAGCCTTGGCGCGCGTGGCGGCGGGCAATGCCAAGAAACTGCCCGTGGTCATCGAATGCGACCATCTGCACCAGCTGGGCGATATTCTCGATTTCATCGCCAACCATTCCAACTGCTGCATCACCCGCGTGCTGCTCGACAATATGAGCGTGGAAACCCTCCACGAAGCGGTGAACCTCACCCGCGGCCAACTGCCGCTCGAGGCTTCGGGTAATATGAAACTGGAGCGGGTGAAAGCGGTGGCGGAAACGGGCGTGGATTACATCTCGGTGGGCGCGCTGACGCATTCTGCACCGGCGGTGGATATCGGGTTGGATGTGGTGTTCGAGTAGTTGGACACCGATGTTTCACAATCCGCATCGAGTGCGGAGTGTGCAAGAGGGGTGTGGTCAAAGAATCGGTAGCTGATCCATTAAATCTTTCCATTCCGGATTCGATTCCTCGATCAACGCATTTTTCCAGGCCCGCTTCCATTTCTTGAGCTTCCATTCCCATGCCGCAGCTTCATCCGGCGTGTCGAAGGCTACGAGATACACCAGGGTATGGGTTTGATGCATGCGGCTGAAAGCGCCACCACGACCACATACATGCTGCTCCATGCGCTGATGGACCACTTGCGTTCTACCGAGATACAATTTGGATCGATCGGCATTGGCCAGCATGTAAACCCAATATTGCCGCATATGCGCTCTCTCACATACTACACTCTCTCACACTCCGCACTTGATGCGGAGTGCTGCTCTGGCGTCTCGTCAGCACTCCGCATCAAGTGCGGAGTGTGAGGGGTTGGTGTTTGTCTACAGCCAGCCTTTACTTTTGAAAAACCGATACGGCAGCCAGGCAGCCAGGATCATCAGCACCAGTGCCATCGGGTAGCCGTGGAGCCATTTCAGTTCCGGCATGTGCTCGAAATTCATGCCGTAGATGCCGGCAACCAAAGTGGGCGGCAGGAAGATGATGGAGGCGACGGAGAAGATTTTGAAGATGTTGTTCTGTTCGATATTGATCATCCCCAAAATCGCATCCAGCATGAAATTGATTTTGCTGGTGAGAAAGTTGGCGTGATCCGAGAGGGAGGCCAGATCGCTTTGGATCGTCAGCAGGTTGCTATGTTCGCTGATGTCTTGAAACGATGCGCTGGGCGCAAGATAGCCCACCATACGGGTGAGGCTGACGAGGCTCTCGCGCGATTTGGAAATGAGGTCGCCCGTGCGGCCGATTTCACGCAACAATTTCTGTAGATCGGGGCGGGTTTTGGGTTCGGGCGCGGCGCTGAAGATGTTGCGACTGATCTTGTCCATCCCATGTCCGATATATTCCAGCACATCGGCCATACGGTCGGTGATCGTGTCGAGCAGGCCCAAGAGTATGTCTGCCGGGCAATGCAGTTCAGGACGCGGCTTTTCGCACCGCGTGGCAAACATCGCAAAAGCGCGCGGCGTACTGTACCGCAAGGTAACCAGCACATGCTGGGCGAGTACGAAGGTCACGGCATCCGTCTGCGGACTGGCGCTATCGGCCTGGGAGAGCAGGGTCGCGGTAAGGAAGTAGGCTTCCTTCTCCTGATACAGACGGCTGGAGAATTCGATCTCGCTCATTTCCTCACGGGTTGGTACTTCCACGCCGAAACGCTGTTCGACCAGTACTTCTTCCGCGCGCGTGGGGCTGTGCAGATCGACCCAGACGATTACGTCCGCACTCTCTTCCGGCACCGTAACCAACTGCTGGTTCTTCAACGCATAGAAAGTCAGCATCAGGCACTCACTTGGGCAGGTTGGCCCAGCACGGCGCGCAGCGCCTGCAGGGTGGATTCGGCGGCATCCTGGCTGTAGGGTTCCGCCTTGGCGCCCCATACCGGGTTTGGCCAGGCAGCATCATCCGTCATACGGGCGATGACATGGACATGTAGCTGCGGCACTATGTTGCCCAGGGCGGCTACGTTGATCTTCGCCGCTTGGAAAAGGCGGTCCATCGCAGTCGAAACCAGCGCAATCTCGTCCATCAACTTATGGCGCGTGCCGGGATCAAGATCGGTCAGTTCGCGGGCATTGGCCTGACGCGGCACAAGGATGACCCAAGGATAGCGGCGGTCGTTCATCAACAATAGATCGCATAGTTCCATGCCATGCACCCAGAAAGTATCCGTCTGCAATTGCGGGTGCAGATGGAACAGATCGGCCGGGGCGGGGTCCGCTTCACGGGTGGTGGCGTGCAGAGGCAGGGTCATGACGCATCCTTCTTTTTGTAGAGAGATCGCTTGGGTGGGCACATGAGCGGCAACACTTGAGCGCGGAACGGGGATAGGCTAGCTTCGACCCTGCATAAAGAATCCAGCCGATTTCTGAAACGCCACGAAACGACACGCCGGGGGCACGATGCCAAACACTTCTACCATCTCGCTCCGCCGCCTTCCAGCGCTGCTTTTCCGCCTACGCGCCACCTTGCTGTATGTTACGCTCATCCCATTCTTGAACTGGGCCTTCGAACACATTCCCATGTTCATCAATTTTTCGGATGGCGGCAGCTTCAACCCGCTTTCCATTCTGGTGGGCCTGATCCTGGTGGTGCGGGATTTCGCCCAGCGCGAGATCGGGCATTGGGTGTTCGTGCCTTTCATCATCGCCTGCGCGATCAGCTATGCGCTTTCCTCGCCCGCTTTGGCCATCGCCAGCACCGCTTCCTTCGCGGTGAGCGAACTGGTGGATTGGGCGGTCTTCACCCTTACCCGCCGCCCGCTTTCCAAACGCATCCTATGGTCGGCGGGCCTGGCCGTGCCGGTGGATACGGCGATTTTTCTCTACGGCCTCAGCCTCGTGCATCCCGGCGCGGCTACACCCACCACATTCGCGGGCATGATCATCAGCAAGCTGGCAGGCGTTTACGCCGTCTACCTCATGGTCAAACGCCGCGAGCGCAAACTGGCCGAAGGCGCAGCCATACCGCTCGACAGCCAGCCGATGATCGAGGCATTGCCGGAAATGGTGGAGCAGGCTTCGTAGCACTCTGGCTGACTGGGCCTAGCCCGGGCTTTCCCCTTACGGAAGTGCAATAAATCTGTTATGATCTAGATAGTTCATGCAAGGAATGTCTATGCCGCCCATCATTACCGATCCCAATGTGTTGCCTGTGAAAAGCAATGCCACCTCTTTGCCTGCCAGCGACAATACAGTTGCCGGGGCGGGCGAAAAAGACGAGCACGAACGCCAGATGCGCGCAGCCCGGTTGGGCATGCGTCTCTATCACGATGCTTTGAGCGAACTAGCGAAATAAATTTTCCATGTCTTCTGTATTTACATGGCTCTCGCTGCAGACCGTTTTGTCCATTCACGAAGAACAAATTGCTATTCATGGTGGCGGTGCGGGCATACGCGATCAGGATATATTCTCAAATCCGCTCTAGCGCGACCGCTCGATAAGCACGTATACGAAGACGCCGATCTATTTCAATGCGCTGCCGCTTATGCCTTCGGCATCGGTAAGAATCACCCGTTCATTGATGGCAATAAACGCATGGCTTTCGTGGCGGCTTTCGCTTTTCTCGTCGACCATGGTCAATTGCTCGCCGTCTCACAGAAAGATGTCGAAACGAAAGTGATCGAACTGGTCAGCAGTCGCATCAGCGAAGAGGATTTCGCCGAGTGGCGGCGCGCAAACTGCGAAAGCTTGCGCATTACCTTCGAACATTAACCCCCAAACACCCGCCCAAAAACCGTATCCACACGCTTGGTGTGATAGGTGAGGTCCAATAGGGAGCGGAGCTGGGCTTCGGGAGTTTGGCGTTTACTTCGCAGTCAGCCAACAGTTCGGTCAGGAAATCCTTGCCCTCGCTAAAGCTGATAATGAGAGAAGATTCATTATCATAGCATCTTAACGGTGTCATGATCTTGTAACAACGAGTTGCTATACCTTCCCATTATTCGTTTTGGGGAAAGACCATGGTACAACACGGTAAAGCGAAATTTACACGCAGAATCTTAGCACTAGCTGAACAAGGCTTAACGGTCGATCTGTTAGACAGCGCGTTTCGCGATTATATCGACCGCAGTCTTAGTAATGCGCATAGTGCACAAAGACAGCAGGAAATAGAATCAACAGACAAGACCCGGCGATCTGCGCTCAGAGATTTTGAAGAATCGCCGGATCCTGCATTGCAGGATATAATCCAGAGAGGAAAGACGATTCTTGCTGTAGCGGAAAAGCGGCGGGATGGTGTGTTGGATCATGACGAAGTGTTGGGCTACAGTGGCTACAAAATGAACCACGGCGAACCAGCCGAATTCTCCTCCTTGACGGATGAACAAAAGCCGTTAGCCCTGAAAGCAATTACAGCCATGTTCGATTATTCCTTTTGTCCGAACGCTGGTTCCATCGCCGTAGCACTTCACGAGCTACGCGGTCAGGTTGCTAAAATCTCCACATCTGAAAAAAGTCATAAGATTTACCCCCAGAACACACGCTGAAATACCGTATCCACGTGCTTGGTGTGATAGGTGAGGTCGAAGAGGGGGCGGAGTTGGGCTTCGGGGAGTTTGGCGGTCACTTCGCCGTCGGCCAGTAGCTCGGTCAGGAAATCCTTGCCTTCGCTCCAGACCTTCATCGCGTTGCGCTGCACGAGATTGTAGGATTCCTCGCGGCTGGCGCCGGCCTGCGTCAGTGCCAGCAGCACGCGCTGGGAGAAGACGAGGCCGCCGAGGCTGTTCATGTTTTTCAGCATCCGCTCCGGGTAGACCACCAGTTTGTCGAGCAGACCGATCAGGCGGTTGAGTGCGAAATCCAGCGCGATGGTCGCGTCCGGCCCGATGACGCGCTCGACGGAAGAATGCGAGATATCGCGCTCATGCCACAGTGCCACGTTTTCGAAAGCGGGCATGGCATAGCCGCGCACGAGGCGGGCGAGGCCGGTGATGTTTTCGCTGAGTACAGGGTTGCGCTTGTGCGGCATGGCGCTGCTGCCCTTCTGGCCGGAGCTGAAATATTCCTCCGCTTCCAGCACTTCGGTGCGCTGCAGGTGGCGCACTTCCACCGCCACGCGTTCCATGCTGCCCGCCACCACGGCTAGGGCCGCGAAGAAGGCGGCATGCCGATCGCGCGGGATGACTTGGGTGGAAACGGGTTCGATGCTCAGGCCAAGTTTCGCCGCCACATGCTCTTCCACGCGGGGGTCGATGTTGGCGAAGGTGCCGACCGCGCCGGAGATAGCGCAGGTGGCGATTTCCGCGCGCGCCACTTTCATGCGCGCCAGGTTGCGTTCGAACTCCACATAAAAGCCCGCCATCTTCAAACCGAAGGTGACCGGTTCGGCGTGGATACCGTGGCTACGGCCCACGGTGACCATGTCTTTGGTCTCGAAAGCGCGGCGCTTGATGACTTCGAGCAGCTTCTCCACATCCGCGATCAGCAGATCGGCGGCTTGGGTCATCTGCACCGAAAGGCAGGTATCCAGCACGTCCGAGCTCGTCATGCCTTGATGCAGGAAGCGGCTGGGTTCGCCGATATGTTCGGCCATGAAGGTAAGGAAGGCGATGACATCGTGCTTGGTGGTGCGCTCGATCTCGTCGATGCGTTCGATGTCGAGCTTGCCATCGCTGAAAACCGCACCGCCTTTTTCCCAGATCGCTTTCGCCGCGGAATGCGGAATGGTGCCGATTTCCGCCATCGCGTCGCACGCATGTGCCTCGATCTCGAACCAGATGCGATAGCGATTTTCGGGAGCCCAGATGGCTTCCATGACGGGACGAGCGTAGCGGGGGATCATGTGGAATACTCTGCAGAGGGGAGAATGGCGTTGGCTTAAAGGATGTGGGCTTTCCAATCAACTGCTACCACGCTCACCCACGCAGGTTGTCAGTAAAACGAAGAAAGCCGCCAGTTTGCACTGGCGGCTTTCGAAAGCGCGAACCCCGAAGAGCCCGCCGCGAATTACATCGCGGCTTTCTTGGTGTGATGCACTTTTTTGGCGGTGTGGGCTTTGTGGGTTTTGTGCTTTGCGGTGTGGGCCTTGTTGGCTTTCACGGGGGAAGCAGGTTGGGTGGTTTCGGTGCCGGTGGTGGTCACGGCTTCTTGCGCGAAGGCAACGGTGGAAACGGACATCAGGGCAACGGCGGCCAGAGTGAGGGTAGTACGCATGGGAAACTCTCCAGAAGGAAATTGTTTTGTTTATGTGGCACTGAACAAAGAGCGTTGCGGGGAGATATTGAGAAGCGCGTCGCCGTTTTCGTTCGGTACGCTATAATTACGCCATCGTGCGTGATGCGGCAATGAAGCGTGCATGAATTCGGTGCAATGTTGCGGATATGACGTTTCGCTCCGTGAAGGTCTCCTGACCTTCGCATGAGCCTGATGCCTTCGGCGAGCTCAGGGCTGCGCGCTCCGGGCTGGCTCGGCCTCCGCCCTCGCATCACACAATGAAATCAATCCCGCCGCCGGGCGGCGACGTTGTTTTCGATGCATTGAACCATCAGGCCGGAAATGTCCTTTTCGGTCACGGATTCGATGCCTTCCAGACCGGGGGATGAATTGATTTCGAGCACTTTGGGGCCGGATTTCGAGCGAATGATATCGACCCCTGCCACGTGCAAACCCATGGTGCGCGCGGCTTTAAGGGCAATCAAGCGCTCCTGCGGGGTGATCTTGATCGGCAGTGCGGTGCCGCCCTGATGCAGATTGGCGCGGAACTCGCCTTCGGCCGCCACGCGCTGCATGGAACCCACCACCTTGCCGCCCACCACGAAACAGCGAATGTCACGGCCTTCGGCTTCCTTGATGAATTCCTGCACGAGGATGTTGGCGTTCAATGTCTTGAAAGCGTTGATGACCGATTCGGCGGCTTTGCCGGTATCCGCCAACACCACGCCCTTGCCTTGCGTGCCTTCCAGCAGCTTGATGACGAGCGGTGCGCCGCCCACCATTTCAATCAGCAGTTTGGTGTCCAGCGGCGAATGGGCGAAGCTGGTGACGGGCATTTCCACGCCCTGTTCGGCAAGTTTCTGCAAGCTGCGCAATTTGTCGCGCGAACGGGCGATGCCGGTGGCGTCGTTCAGGCAGAACACGCCTTGGGCTTCGAACTGCCGCACCACGGCGCAGCCGTAGAAGGTCATGCTGGGCTTGATGCGGGGAATGACCGCGTCGAACTGATCCAGCCGCTCGCCGCCGCGATAGAGCACCACGGGGTCGGTCGCGTTGATGTTCATGATGCAGTGGGCGATGTTGATAAAGCGCATCTGATGACCGCGCGCCGCACCCGCTTCCATCAGCCGGCGGTTTGGAATAGAGATCCTTGTTGCTGGCTAGCACGGCAATGCGAAGACCGCTTTTGGTTTCTTCGGGTGTCTCGTACATCTGTTTGGCGTCTTCGCGCTCCATCTCGCCCATGACGTAGGACCGCGAGGGATCGACCAATACGCGGGCCCTCCATGGCCTGACGCCCCAGCAGCATGCGGAAGCCCATATCGTCGCGGTTGGACAAGGTGATTTCAATGTCCCATTCCCGTTCTGCCAATCGCATGCGCGTGAGCACCACATAACGCCGCTCGCTGATGCCGTTGGCGGGTTTGACCACGCGCACACCGATCAGCGGTGCGACTGCGCGCAGGATGATGCTGCGGTTCTGCTGGATGGGATGGATGTCGAAAGAGACGAATTTTTGCCCATCGCGCTCGAAGGGCCGAATATTCAGCGCATGCAGGGAAGAAGTTTGGGCCCCGGAATCGATGCGCGCCTTGATGGCGGGCAGGCCGAGCAAGGGCAGGCTTACCCATTCTTCTTTGCCCAGAATGATTTTTGGCATGCGCTCGACTCAGGATGGGATAGGGCGCGCAACCATGCCCGAGCGGCGAATGGAGTCCAGTAAAAAAGCCGTACGCAGCGTGAAAGACTATTCGGCCTTGCCGGAGCTTTCCCAGCGTTGATCGTACCACATTTTGGCAATGCTGCTGGATTGCGTACCGCCGCAGGCGGAAAGTGCCAAAGTGGCCAAAGTCAAGGTGCACAAAGTGCCGAATACGCGAATGGACGAAGATGTCATAAATCTCTCTGCCGTTTGGGCCCGTACCGAATTATGCATCGGTGGACTGCATGAGAATCATACCAAACTAGACAGTCTAGAATTATGACAGTTTTGTGACAATTGAGTTAAGAGAGGAAAAAGGCGAGGGAAATAGCTCGATTTACTATCGGCGTTGCCCACTGAAGATTGTGTTGTCATTGCCGTTCAATGGCGGAGCCACCACAGTACCACGTGTATCGTCCGCTTGTGTTCCGGCTGCGCCCGCATAGGTGCCGCTGGCACCCGCATAGTCGCCGCGCGGGGTACTGTCATACCACCAATCAGCCACATCGCCCGCTTGTTGCTCATTGCCGCAAGCAGAAAGCACGCAAAGAAAAACCAGGCCGCCCCAAAATCGTGTGGGTGCTGGAAAGATATCGAATATTCGCATGCAATCCTCGCCCTTCGTTACAACATTCGATGATGGTCAGTGGTTGGTGCTGCTTCTGCCCCCCAGACCACTGCCGCCGCCGCGGCTCATACCGGTACGGCTCCCACCGCCGGTAGGGTCGCCGACATGGAAATCGTCTGGCTCTTGATCGTACCACCAGTTGGAAACTTGTTCATGCATGCTTGGATCATTGCAGCAACCGGTCAATACCAAGGCTTCGCATAAAACAACCAGTGCGAATAACCTATAAGCAGTTGAAGAAATAGTCAAATGTTTCAATGTGCCGACCAGCCTGCGTCGATGGCGATGGCGGTGCCGGTGGTGGTGCGTGCCAGATCGCCGCACAGATATAACGCAAGATTGGCGATCTGTTCGACCGAAACGAATTCCTTGATGGCATGTTCTTTAAGGAAAACCTGATCGGTCACCTCCTTTTCGCTGATGCCATGCGCTTTCGCCTGCTCGGGAATCTGCTTTTCCACCAGCGGGGTGAGCGCATAGCCGGGGCAGATGGCATTGCAGGTGATGCCGGATTGCGCGAAATCGAGCGCGGTGGCTTTGGTCAGCCCCACCACACCGTGCTTGGCGGTGACATAGGCGGATTTGAACTCGGAAGCGACCAGACCGTGCACCGAGGCGATGTTGATGATGCGGCCCCAGCCTTTCTTCTTCATCGCGATGCCCGCCGCTTTCGTGCTGTGAAAAAGCGCGGTGAGATTGATGGCGATGATCTGATCCCATTTTTCTTCGGGAAATTCATCGAGCGGGGCCACGTGCTGAATGCCCGCATTGTTCACCAGGATATCCGGCCCGCCGAATTCTTTTCCGGCCAATGCCACCATGGCGCGGATCTGCTCCGGGTTGGTCATGTCGGCGTTTGAGTACAGCGCACGGATACCGTAATTTTTCTCCAAACCCGCGCGTTCGGTTTCAATGGCGGTGGCATCGCCCAGTCCGTTGATCACGATATTGACGCCTTGGGCCGCCAGGGTTTTGGCGATGACGAGGCCGATGCCGCTGGTCGAGCCGGTGACAATGGCGGATTTGCCTTTAAGGAATGCATCGGTCATGGCGGCTCTCTTTCGGGTGATTGGCTTAGGGGCGGGACACTTCGTGCACAATAGCGACCATGGGGGCGAAGCGCAATGCACCCGGTTTCTCGATCTCCACCCGCACCCGTTTGACAGGTGCTTCAAAAAGCACGTCGCGCGCAATAGCATCCGCCATGGTTTCGAGCAGCTTAAAAGAGCGGGATTGCAGCAGGCTGGCAATGCGATATTCTACGGCCGTATAATCCAAAGTGGATTCCAGCACGTCACTGCCTCGGGCTTCGGCTGCGCAATCGTCGCGAAGTTCGATATCAAGATGAACTACCACATGGCGCTGCTGATTTTCCCATGCATGTACACCAATCACGCACGGAAAATGCATGCCGTGCAGTTTCAGAATGGTTTTTCCTGCGATCATTTCTATACTCATAACAGATGCTCCCCCGCATCCACCGCGATAATCTGGCCGGTGATACCGCGCGGTACGGCGAGAAACAAGGCGGTATCCACGATGTCTTGCACACTGGCGGTGCATTGCAGGGGATTGCGGGCGGCGGTGACGGAAAGAAAATCCTCCCCCGTGCCCGCATCCGGCAGCACTGCGCCGGGGCTGATACCATTCACCCGCACACCGGGCCCCAAGCCACGCGCCAGCATAGCGGTGAGGTCGGCGAGCGATTTTTTGCTGAGCAGATAGGCGAAATGTTTCTGGTGCGTAGCACTCACCGCCGTATCGATCATGTTGATAATGCGGCATTGGGGCTGTGCCCTGGCGAACGCACGGCTGAGCAATAGTGGGGCCTGCACATGCAGCGCCATCATTGACTGCAGCAGTTCCGGCGTGGTTTCGGCCAGACCGGCGGCAGGAAAAATGGAGGCATTGTTGATCAACACGCAGAGATGGGGCAGGGCGGCAAAGCTTTTGTCGATTACGCTTGCGCAATCCTCCGGCACCGAGAGATTACCCTGGACCGCAACCGCATGGCGGCCCAGCTTTTCGATGTCTGCGCACAACGCATCCGCTTCCGCCTGCGAACGCTGGAAATGCACCGCGACATCATACCCCGCCGCGGCAAAGCCCAAAGCCATCGCCCGCCCCACACGCTGCGCCCCGCCGGTGATGAGCAGGGCGCGGGGAGGGGGAGAGGAGATATGGGTTTGGCTGGACATGAAGCAGAATTAGCATGCGCAATCCCGCGCCGCCAGCCCTGGCTTGCTTATGACCTAGCGCAGATGCAATTCTTTGATGGCCAGAGGTTTGATCGGTGCTTCGGCCTTGTGTTCGGGGTTCATGCCTTCGCGCAGCTGCATCAGAAGGTCGTTCGAAATCGCTGGCATGGGGTGCGCTTGCGCGGCTTTGCCCTGCTTGATTTCCATGGCATGCTTCTGCTGCCCTTCCGCCTTTTGTAACACCGCAAAAGTATCGACATGCCCAAGCAGATCGGGATCCGTCGCCTTGTAGGTCTCATGGCGCACGCGGTTGCCCACATTACCGCCGATGCATGTATAGCCGCTCACTTGACCATGTGCATCGTGCAGCACCTTCTCGACCATCGTTACATGCCCGCGCTCGGGGTTGCCGTCATGGAAGAAAAGCAGGAAATCGCCGGGCTGCGCGCCACGATCCGCCGCCGCATGGCGGCGCGCATGCGTTTTTGGATGGAAAGCGCCGATCTTCTCGGCATTCTCTTTTTGCTTATAGGCCGAATAATTGTCGGGCTCCGCATGCGTGGTCACCTGGATCAGAAATTTCTGCTGCACCCCTGCCACCGCGCAACTGTCCTTCAGGTTTTTCTGCGCATAGCCGGCACACCATTCGCCATAAGGCGCATAGACACGATCCCCTTTGCGGTCCTTGTTATCCTCGCCCATATGGCTGCGGGCGTTCTTCAGCATATTTTCGCGGAAGCTTTGCTCGGAATTGGCGGGCTCTTGGGGCGCGGGCGCAATAATGGCTGCCTCCGGCGCTGCCTGCGGCCTTGTGACGGTAAGCGCCGCCCGTGCATCGCGTTTGAGTTCCGCCAGCGTCATGCGCCCCGCGCGCCCGTCATCTTCCAAGCCATGATCTTTTTGGTAGATTTCAACCGCGTCGCGCAACTCTTCTTTCGAAAGCGCATCGCCTTCTGCCGCCTCGGGCAGATAACCCTGCGCCCGCAATGCGGAGGCAATCACTTCGCGCGCTTTGGAGCCCGGTCGTAGATCGATGCTGCGGTCGTGCTTCAGCTTCAGCGCGAGGATGTCTTGGGCAATCGTCGGGTCGAGGGGGTCGGTCATAGGGGCAGTCTATGCGGAATTGATGACGATTTCGTGAATCAGCCTCAGTATTCCACCGGGACGGGGTCGAGGCTGCGCCAGAAATACCAGGTGGCGACGCTGCGCCAGGGAGCGAGGCGCTGGCCGATGGCTTCGAGTTCGGCCAGACTCATTTTCTCGCCATTGTTATAATGCAGATACATGGCGTTGCGCAGGCCGATGTCGCCCAGGGGAAATACGTCCGGGCGCATCTGGTGGAAGATCAGCATCATCTCCGCCGTCCACCGCCCGATGCCGTTCAGCATGGTCATGGCCTTAATGGCGTCTTCCGGCTCCATCGCGTGCCAGTCCGCCCCGGCGGTGGGGTTGTCGGACAGATGCTGAGCCACGGCGCGGGCATATTTCACTTTCGAGCCGGAAAAGCCGACGCCGCGCAATTGCTCGTCGCTCATTTCCAGCAGGCGTTCGGGGGTGAAAGGCACCACCAGCGCCATTAGCCGCACCCAGATCGTATCCGCCGCCTTCACCGAAATCTGTTGGCCGGTGATGGAGCGCAGCAATGTATAAAACGCATCCCCCCGCGAAGTGAGACCCAGCCCGCTGCCGTAGATTTTGATGATATGCTTCATCACCGGGCAGGCACGCGAAAGGTCGCGGCAGGCCTGCTTCCAGTAAGGCGGAAGCGTGGCGCTGACGAATGTGCGGGTATCGGGCATGGAAAATCCGGGTTACGCGTCACACCGCGCGAAAGGAAACGCTCGCCCTTCGCGGTGATGACAGGTGGAGAATGAAAGCGTATATAGTGCGCCATCGTCATTCTGAAAGGATTTTGCATGAGCGCCGCCGCCCACAAAACAGACACCGCCCACCGCACGGAAACCGACAGCTTCGGCCCCATCGAAGTGCCCGCGGGCCATTACTGGGGGGCACAGACCCAGCGCTCGCTGCAGAATTTCAAGATCGGCGGGGAGACCATGCCCAAGCCGCTCATCCGCGCCTTCGGTATTTTGAAGCTGGCGGCGGCGAGCGTGAACATGCGCATCGCGGGGCTGGATGTCTCGGTCGGCATCGCCATCACCAAGGCAGCGGAAGAAGTGATGGACGGCAAGCACGACGCAGAATTTCCGCTGGTGGTGTGGCAGACCGGTTCCGGCACCCAGACCAACATGAACGCCAACGAAGTCATCAGCAACCGCGCCATCGAAATGGCGGGCGGAACCATGGGCAGCAAAAAGCCCGTGCACCCGAACGACCATGTGAATATGGGCCAGTCGAGCAACGATTCTTTCCCCACCGTGATGCACATCGCCGCCGTCGAGCAGATCCACCACGCGCTGCTGCCCGCATTGAAGCATCTGCACGAAGCGCTATTGGCCAAGCAGGAGGCGTTCAAGGACATCGTAAAAATCGGCCGCACCCATTTGCAGGATGCGACGCCTTTGACGCTGGGCCAGGAATTTTCCGGCTATGCCACGCAGATCGAATATGGCATCGAGCGCGTAAAGGGCATGCTGCCGCGTTTGTATTATCTTGCGCAGGGCGGCACCGCCGTGGGCACGGGCTTGAATGCGAAGAAGGGTTTCGCGGAAGATGTGGCGAAGGAAATCGCCAAAATCACCGGCCTGCCTTTCGTGACCGCGCCGAACAAGTTCGAGGCATTGGCCGCGCATGATGCCATCGTCGAAGCGCATGGCGTGCTGAATACCCTGGCCGTTTCGCTGATGAAGATCGCCAACGATATTCGTTTGCTGGGCAGCGGCCCGCGCAGCGGTTTGGGCGAGCTGAGCCTGCCGGAAAACGAGCCCGGTTCCTCCATCATGCCGGGCAAGGTGAACCCTACGCAATGCGAAGCGCTCACCATGGTGTGCGCGCAGGTGATGGGCAACCAGACCACCGTTTCCATCGCGGGTTCCAACGGGCATTTTGAGCTGAACGTCTTCAAACCGGTAATGATCTACAACCTCCTCCAATCCATCCGCCTGATCGCGGACGGGGCGGTGAGCTTCGTCGATAATTGCGTGGTGGGCATCGAGGCCAATGAAGAACGCATCGCCAAACTAATGAGTGAATCGCTGATGCTGGTGACCGCGCTGAACCCCCATATCGGGTATGACAACGCGGCCAAAATCGCCAAGAAGGCGCATAAGGAAGGCACGAATCTGAAAGATGCGGCGATCGAGCTCGGCCTGCTGACCGAAGCACAATTCGCCGAATGGGTGAAACCGCAGGATATGCTCGGGCCGAAGTAAAAAAGGTAATGTAATGTTCGATAATTTCAAAACTTTCTTCGATCACGCGCGACCATCGAAAATACACGTCTCGCAAATTCACGGCAAAGTTCCAGTGATTGTAGCGGGTGATGTATGGCGCGGCGCATGCGCTTTACGGGTGACGATGGATGCGGAAGGCGATTTACAATTCCTGGGTGAGCAGCCCTTGCGCGAAGACGATGTCGCGGTGATTGCCCTAGAACAAATGCTCGCCAAGGATGCGGATTTAAAAAATCTGCCCCCTTTCGCTCTGGGTGAATCATATATATGCACTGCATCCGGTAGCAAATGGGTCCTAGACCAATAATGTGTGATAACTAATTTAACTGAGTACAGAAAAGGGCGCTTCCCGCAGGAAGCGCCCTTCGTTTAGGCGACCGGGTCGCGCCGTGATTACTCAGCGGCGTTCGGGGTCGTTTCGGTGGTGGTGTTGGTGTTGGTCGTGGTGGTGGTCGAATCCGGGGTCATTGCGCCATCGGTCGGAGCGGCGGTATCGGCGGGAGCCATGCTGCCATCGGTGGTCGTGGTGGTTGCATCGGGTGCCATCGCGGCATCGTTTGCAGCGGCGGTCGGATCGGTCGCGGCTGGCGCGGTGGATTCGGTAGTGGTGGTGGTGGCGTTGGTGTCCACTACGGTTTCTTCCTGGGGCGATTTGTTGGTCAGGAACAACGCGGCCACTACCAGCGCAACAACGGCGGCAAGCAGCAGGATGAGTTTGGACGAGTTCTTTTCGTTGGCAGCCATGGGAAACCCCTCAGTCAAAATAAGTGAATAAAGTTACGAGCGGCGCGGCGGCGATAGAATGAGCCGTCGCCCGCTCCGCTTGTGCGAATTCCTATTCGATTCGGTTCGTGCCGTCCATGAAAAAAGCGCAAAAATTCCTGCGTGCAAACAGGCCATAAGTAACAGGATTCGTTTTTGTTTTCTCATCGCTTGTTTTGAAGCATCATTGCATAAGCAGATGCTAAACGCGCCTTTGTTGCTAAAATGCAATGACGCCCTGGGCGAACAACGCATCGAGCAACGGCTGCAATGCCAAGCCGAGTATCACATCCTGGGTGCCTTCCACTTGCGCGAAAAGCAGGCGGCCCAATCCCTCGAAATAATACGAGCCCGCCGAATGCAACGGTTGCTCTTTTTCAATGTAGGTTACGAGTTGCGCTTCGCTCCATGCCCGCATCGATAGCTGCGCGGTGGCGGTGCCGCTGGCTATCAGCATTCCCGCCTTTGCCAAAGCCCAGCCGGAATGCTGGCTGTGGCGTTTGCCCTGCAAGGCCATCAATTGCATGAGTGCTTTTTCCCGCGTGTGGGCGTTGCCGAATCGGCGATTATCCAGCGCACAGACCTGATCGCCGCCGATGACGATGGCGTGCGGATGGCGGGCTGAGACTTCCACCGCTTTCGCTTCGGCCAAAAAGCGCGCCAGGGCGGCTGGCGTGAGATCGCCGTTTTCGGCTTTCAGCGCCTCCTCATTCACCAGTGGCGCGATGCAGGAAACACTCAACCCGGCCGAAGCGCACAAAGCGCGGCGGGTGGCGGAGGTGGAGGCGAGGATGAGCGGTGTGGTGCTGCGCAGTTCAGGCATGCGCGATGGCGCCTTTCTGCACCCCTTCGAAGGCGGCCACGCGCACGGATCGCGCCGGGTGGCGGGCTTTCACCAGGGCAGCGAGATGGTGCGAAATCCATTCCACCGTGCTGTCCGTTTCCACCAGATGCACGCGTGTGGCGGGCAGGGAGAGTTCGAAATTTCCCTGGCTGGAGGTATGGGCGAAGCGCAGATGTTCCACGCCGTTTTGCATGACACGCTCCGCAAGATCTTCCCGTGTGCCGAGATAGATATCGCGCAGGGTCTGGGCGATATGCGCCTCTTCCTGCAAAGCGGGCACGCCGTCCAGCCACACTTTCACCCGCGAGCGATGCCCATGGGCGATGCGCTGGCAATTGCCTTCGTGCTTTTTCAGGCCATGGCAATATTGATAGCTCGCGCCATCGATCGCTTCCTCGCGCAAGGTGACATGCGCGGTCAACATCGGCAGGCCGATTTCATCGAGCAGAAGCCGCAACTCGGCGGCGACGAATATGGCCGCATTTTCCGGCGTCACGGTTCCACCTTCGATCAGGCACAACGATTCGCGCGGGCCGCGATGGGTGATGGTGCCAGCAGCGGTGGGGAATTGCAGTTCGGTGTCGTTGCCTTCGATGTTCAGCACCAGATGTTCGGACTGAACCGGCACCAGCAGCACGTGGTCCGCCACCGCGTCGATACGTTTTTTGATGAGGCGTTTCACCTCGCCGAAATCCAGCACCATGCCCGAATCGTTGAGCGGACCTTCCAGTTCGAGATCCACGATCCAGCTCTGCCCGATCAAACCCCGCGCCGCGTCCAGCACCGCGACATCCATCACGGTGAGTTGCTGCACGAAAAGGCGGGGTTGGGGCATGATTGTACTCGTCATCCTGCGCAAAGTCGCAGGATCCCTCGCAAAATAATTCAGAGATCCTGCGACTTCGCGCAGGATGACGCATTTTGTAACGTTACAAAATCGTCGGATTAGGCGCGTCGCCGTAGACTTGTTTGGGGTCGAAGACTTTTTCTTCTTCGCGAAAGGCCAGCGTTACTTCGCCGCTCTTTCCGGTCGGCACTTCGCGGTAGAAGCAGGAGCGGTAGCCCACATGGCAGCTGGCTTCTTCGCCGTCCATGGCCACGCGAATCCAGACCGCATCCTGATCGTCGTCGATGCGCATTTCGACTACTTTCTGCACCAAGCCGCTGGTCGCGCCCTTGTGCCACAGCACCTTGCGGCTACGGCTGTAATAATGTGCCTCGCCGGTTTCGATGGTGCGGGTCAGGGCTTCCTGGTTCATGTAGCCGAGCATCAGCACTTCGCCGGATTTTGCAGAGGTAGTGACGCAGGCGATGAGGCCCTGCTCGTCGAATTTCGGCGCGAGTTCGCGGCCTTCCTCCACCTGCTCGATGGTCTGACGGGCGGCGAAGGGGATGGAGTTAGTAGCCGACATTGAAATCCTTTCCGCTGGAAGTCATCTGCAGGAATTCCGCGCGCTTGCCCGCATCCGTGCGGAAGATGCCGCGGAACTGGCGGGTGATGGTGGTGCTTTCGGTTTTATGCACGCCTCTAGTGGTCATGCATTGATGCGCTGCGTCGATGATCACGGCCACGCCGTGCGGGGCCAGCACATGCTCGATCGCGTCCGCGATCTGCGTGGTCATCAGTTCCTGCGTCTGCAAACGCTTGGCGTAGACATCCAGCAGGCGCGCGAGCTTGCTGAGGCCCACCACCTTTTTATTGGGCAGATACCCGATATGCGCCATGCCGACGATGGGCACCATGTGATGCTCGCAGTGCGATTCGAAGCGCATGTTCTTCAGCAGCACGATGTCGTCGTAATCGCGCACTTCTTCGAAGGTGCGGGCCAGCATGGATTCGGGGTCTTCGGCATAGCCGCTGAAGAATTCTTCGTACGCCGAAACCACGCGTTCCGGCGTGTCGATCAACCCGTCGCGCGCGGGATTGTCGCCCGCCCAGCGGATCAGTGTGCGCACGGCTTCCTTGGCCGCGTCGCGGGTGGGGCGCGCTTCTGGGACCGGTATGGCTTGGGGTCGGGCTGTCATCGGGCGGGAAATCCTGAAATATAGGGCACAATCCTTAGGCTGCGCCTTGTGTGCAAGGTGGCGCGGACTATGAAGAATCACAACCAAAAGTCAATATAAGCCTTAGCTACCGGAATCAAAGCCTTGGGGTATCAATGCGAATTTGTGTATTCAACCCCAACACCAACAACGTATCTTTGTCTTCCCATTGCATGACAAAGCCTTTTTCTCGGATACGCAACGGCTGACGCTGAATTTCGTACCAATGCATGCCTTCGCGGGCAAAGAAGGCTACTTCGCCTTCCAATGCCGCCGCAAGCCAGCGTCCATCCGGGGAAAGGGTCCAGGCGTTCGTTCCTTCCGGTAATGCTGCGATACTGAAACTGGGCTCATCCGCATTTGCAAGCCATGCCGCAATGTGTAACTGGCCGCCTTTTTCCCACACGGCGCGATGCCCGTCCGCGCCCAGGCGCGCTGTGCGCGGGGTGGCATCCAGCCCCCATTTCTCGGTCGGCAGCCAATCCCAGCGCTCCCCGCGCCTTTGCCCGATTAACAAATAAGGGGTTTGTGCGCTGGTGAGAATAAGCGTTTCACCGTTACCGAAAGCGAGGCTGCGCGTAGCGGCGGCCGTCTTCCATTCCTCCGGCAAGGCGAGATCCGCTCGCACGCAAGGAAGGCTGCGGCAATCCCACAAACGCGCTTCGCTTTCCTCGGTCAGTATGGCCAGCCAGCGCGCATCTCCGCTCCAAGCCATGCTACGGGGAATTAAAGTCTCCAAGGCTTCTTTCGGCAACAGATCGATCGATTTCCATTGCGTTCCTGTCCGTTCGACGAAAAGCGGATGCGTCACGCCGGGCTCCCATAGCGCGCCACGCTGCCCCTGGCGACTGGCCGACCATTCGATGGGGTGGCGGTTCGGCCAGGGACGCGGTAGAGTAAATTGCGCCGGACGCTGCACGAACCAATCATGCCCACACAACGTGCCCCAGTTCAGATTCAGTGTATCTTCGCGCCGTTCAGCTTCTGCATAGAGATGCGCGGGAGTGCCTGCTTCGGGGTGAGGCTGCAACTGCCAGCGCCGCAGTGTGACCAATGCCTTTTCCTTCGCTATCGTATCGCCCAGCCTCGTACGTGCTGCAACGGGCACGATTTGGGCGGCCATTTCTTCGGCAAGTGGAATATCGGGGTATAATCCACTCCGGCATAGCGCATCCACCGGCAGGCGGTCGAGTATGCGGGGCTGGGTGTAGACCCGGGCCACGCGCAGCCGCAATGTCGTATAATCACGGTGCAGATCGAGGCTGCGCCAAGGGATATATCCTTCCAGCACCGTGCTTTCTTTGCTGCAATCCTCGCGCCCGTCCTCGTCCGTGGCAGGGCAGGGCAGGCGGCCTACATGCTGGCGGAAGGATTCGAGCGACTGGGCCAGCATATCCGCCTGCGACTGCTGCACGCCCTGCAGATTGCGTTGCGCATGCCATTGTACCACCCCCCACACGATGAGGATGAAGGGCAAAAAGCGAATCATGGATAAGCGGCGCATGCAGCAAGCTTTACACGGCACGCCCCGGCACAATCAAGCACCCCGCGCATATTGGTCTTGGCTTTGCTTCGGCGTGCGTTTTTGCTGGCTTGATTCAAACCCGTGCGGTATTTTCCCGCACCAAATAAATATGAACGGGAACGAGACCATGAGCCAAGCCAAAAGCGATGCCAATAAAGGGGAACTGGGATTGTTCCCCGTCATCATCGCCGGTGGGGCGGGCGAACGGCTGTGGCCGGTATCGCGCGAAAGTGCGCCCAAACCTTTCATCAAGCTGCCGGACGGCGAAACCTTGATGCAGAAAACCTTCGGCCGCGCCGCAGCCCTGCCGCAGGTCGAAGAGATCGTCACGGTGACCAACCGCGAATTGTTCTTCCGCACGCGCGATGAATATGCGCCGATGAACGGCCAGCATCTGCCCCTGCGCTTCATTCTGGAACCCACGGGCCGCAACACCGCGCCCGCCATCGCCGCCGCGGCGCTTGAGTTGCAAAAGTGTATGGCGACAGCGCCATCATGCTGGTGCTCGCCGCCGATCATCTGATCTCGGATGCCGCCGCATTCGGCGAAGCGGCTGTCATGGAAGCGCGCCAGCTGGCGCGCGAAGGCTATCTCGTCACCTTCGGCGTTTCCCCCGAATATGCCGAAACCGGCTTCGGCTACATCGAGCGGGCGGATGCGAAACTGCCCGGCACCCAAGGCGGTTATGCCTCGAAGCGCTTCGTGGAAAAGCCGGATGCAGCGACCGCCGAGGAATATTTGAAAGCGGGCACGTATCTTTGGAATGCGGGCATCTTCTGCTTCCGCGTGGGCACCCTGCTTTCCGAGATGGAAGCCCATGCGCCGGACGTGCTGCGCGAAGTGCGCGCCGCTATCGTCGCCTCGCTGCCCGCGCAGATGCAGGGGGCGAACGTGCTGGAACTGAGCGCCCATGATTTCGCCCAAAGCCCCAACATCAGCGTGGATTACGCGGTGATGGAACGATCGGACAAAGTGGCCGTGGTCGAATGCTCCATCGGCTGGAACGACATCGGTTCCTGGGCCTCGCTCTCCGAACTCACCGCCCCGAATGCCGAAGGCAACCGCGTGCTGGGCACCGCCTTCTTCCATGATGCGACCAATTGCTACATCCAAGCTGAAGGCCGCCTGGTGGGCGCGGTCGGCGTCGATAACCTGCTGGTGATCGACACGCCGGACGCTTTGCTGATCGCCGATAAAAGCCGCGCCCAGGACGTGAAGCAGATCGTGAAGCAACTGAAAGCCGGTGGGCATGAGGCGAGCAAACTGCACCGCACCGTGCACCGCCCGTGGGGCACTTATACGGTGCTGGAAGAAGGCCAGCTGTTCAAGATCAAACGCATCGTGGTGGCCCCCGGCGGGCAGTTGAGCATGCAGATGCACCACCACCGCAGCGAGCATTGGATCGTGGTGCAGGGCGCGGCCAAGGTGACCAATGGCGAAGATTCCTTCTTGGTCAACACCAACGAATCGACCTACATCCCCGCCGGCAACAAGCACCGCCTGGAGAACCCCGGCAAGATCGATATGGTGATGATCGAAGTGCAATCCGGCGCCTATTTGGGCGAAGACGATATCGTGCGTTTCGAAGATAAATACGGCCGCACCAGCCCCGCGAAATCGGCTGTCGCCTAGCCATGCGCTCCGCCGCCACGCCGCTCGATAAGAACCTGCGCATCCTGCATGTTTATAAGACGTATTACACCGAGTCTCTCGGCGGGATCGAACAGTTCATCCGCCAGCTGGGCCGCCATCATGCGCGCATGGGGCATGCGGTTTCGGTATTGACGTTGAGCGACAAGGCGGGGCCCAAAGTGGTTTGGCACGAGGGTATTCGTGTGCTGCGCTATCCGCTGAATTTCGAGATCGCTTCGAACGGATTTTCGCTCTCCGCCATGGCGGGCTTCCGCAAGCTCGCCTCGGAATTCGACGTGCTGCACTACCATTTTCCCTGGCCCAGCGGCGATCTGCTGCACCAACTCGCGCCGGGCAATATCCCCGCGCTCGTCACCTATCATTCCGACATCGTGCGACAGAAGATGCTGAAGCGCTTCTACGAACCGCTCATGCACCGCTTCCTCGGCCAGATGCGCGCCATCGTCGCCGAATCGCCGAACTATCTGGCGACCAGCACCGTGCTGGCGCAATATCGCGCGCAAACCAGCGTCATCCCCATCGGGTTGGACCGGAGCAGTTATGCGAATGCGGATGCGGTGACTCTGGCCAAATGGCGGGCGCTGGTGGGGGATAACTTTTTCTTCTTCGTCGGCGTGCTGCGCTATTACAAAGGCCTGCATACGCTTATCGAAGCTTCGGCCAAAAGCGGCCTGCCGGTGGTCATCGCCGGTTCCGGGCCGGAGGAAGGCGCGCTGCGCGCTTTGGCCGAAAAGCTGGGTGCGCCGGTGCATTGGGCCGGGCGGGTGGACGATAACGACAAAATGGCTTTGTTCGAACTTTCCCGCGCTTTCGCCTTTCCCTCCTGCCAGCGTTCCGAAGCCTTCGGCATCAGCCTGCTGGAAGCCGCCATGCTGGGCAAACCGATGATCTCCTGCGAGATCGGGACGGGCACCACGTTCATCAATCAGGCCGATGTAACCGGCCTGGTCGTGCCGCCCGAAGATAGCGATGCCTTCGCCGCCGCGATGACGAAACTGGCGAATGACGACGCCCTGGCCGCCCGCTTCGGCCGCCGCCGCCGAAGCGCGGTATGCGAGCATATTCACGGCGGATGCGATGGCCGAATCTTATGATCGGCTCTACCGCGAGATTACACGGGCGTATGTGGATGTGCTGGCGGAACCGATGCTGGCGGCTGCTATATAATCCCCTCTCCCTGGAAGGGAGAGGGTTAGGTTCAACGAGCAGCGGCGTTGGTTGCAACCGCACCCTCTCCCCGGGCCTCCCCCTACGGGGGGGGGAGTATGTTGGATGGCGCAACAAGAGGAACCGGATGACAGCGCGGATCGTCTGGTCTAGAAAAGACGCCTGTTTCACCAATCAAAGCGTCTTTCTATGCCCCCAATCCGCCCGCGCCGCCCAACCGCTGACCCACAGCTTCCCCAAAACTATTCTGCGCGAATATGACATTCGCGGCGAAATGGGCATCAGCCTATCGGCGGACGATGCCTACGCCTTGGGCCGCGCTTTCGCCGCCACCGTGGGCGCGGAGCGCAAAAGCCCTTCCATCGTGGTGGGCTATGACGGGCGCATGAGTTCGCCCGAGTTGGAAAAAGCACTGGTCGAAGGCATGGTGGATGCGGGCGCGCAGGTGTTGCGCGTGGGCCTGGGCCCGACGCCGATGCTTTATTACGCCACCTACAATCTGCAGGCGGATGCGGGCATCATGGTTACCGGCTCGCACAACCCGCCCAACCATAACGGCTTCAAGATGGTGGCGGTCGGCCACAGCGTCTATGGCGCGGCGATCCAGGCCCTGGGCCAGCGCGCTGCCAGCGGCGATCTACCCACTGCTCCCGGCGGCCATGCCCGCGAAGTGGCGATGGAGGAAACCTACATCGCCCGCCTCGCGCAAGTGTGGAAAGGCGGCAAGGAACTAACCGTGGCTTGGGATCCCGGCAATGGCGCGGCGGGCCGCGTGGTCGAGCGTCTGGTAACCCGCCTTCCCGGCACGCACCACACCATCAATTGCGAGATCGACGGCCAGTTCCCCAACCACCACCCCGATCCCACGGTGCCGAAGAACCTCGAGCAGCTCATCGCGCTGGTGAAAAAAGAAAAATGCGATCTCGGTCTCGCCTTCGATGGCGATGCGGATCGTTTGGGCGTGGTTGATGCCGAAGGCAATATCTGGTGGGGCGACCAACTGCTGCTGATCTATGCCGAAGATGTGTTCAAACGCATTCCCAATGCGACCGTGATCGCCGATGTGAAGGCCAGCCAGGCTTTGTTCGACGGCATCGCCAAAATGGGCGGCAAGCCGATCATGTGGAAAACCGGGCACAGCCTCATCAAGACCAAGATGAAGGAAACCAACGCGCCGCTGGCCGGGGAAATGAGCGGGCATCTGTTCTTCGCCGAACAATATTACGGCTTCGATGACGGGATTTACGCGGGCGTGCGTCTGCTGAACATTCTCGCCCAGCGCGAAGAGACCCTGGCCGATCTGCGCAAGACTTTGGCCGAGACCTATTCCACCCCCGAAATCCGCATCGCTTGCGATGACGAGAAAAAGTTCGCCCTGGTCGAACGCATCGCGCAAAAAGCGCGCGATAAAGGCTTGGAATTCAGCGATGTGGACGGCGTGCGCGCGAAGAATGCGGATGGCTGGTGGCTGCTGCGCGCTTCCAACACCCAAGCCATCGTCGTCGCCCGCTGCGAAAGCACGACGAAAGAAGGGCTGGCGCGACTGGAAGCCGAACTCGGTGCCTTGCTGGCGGAAGAAGGTTTGAAGCTGGAATCCGACGCCAGCCACTGATTCTTCGCTGACACATCTGTAACAAAAGCTTCATACGGGCGCAGAGCGGTTTGTGGTAGATTAATCCTATCCATAACCAGGAATGCGCCCGATGGGACAGACCGTTTATCAACTCAACGAATCCACCTCCGCTTGGGCCTATCCGCCCGAGGTGCAGGGCTATTTCCCCGAAGTTGCCGCCAAAGTCGAGGCGCAATTGCCCAAGGAAAAGCTGCAGGACGCCGTCTCCGCTGCCCATGAAATGTTCGGCACCGAGCAGGCGCCCAAAATCAAGCGCGCCAAGAGTGACCGCGACATTCCTGCCGGTGCGCTCGATCAGAAGCGTGAACTCAGCATTCGCGATTTGCTGATAGGTGCAGGCTACAACGAGGAATCGCTGAACGCGCAACGCCTGACGCACAGTTCGCCTGATGGCGATCTGCGTGCGTTGCAGGAGTTGATGTCCCGCCTGCCGAAAAGCCCGGCTACTGCAGATATCGTCAAGCAAGTGCTCGCCCTCGAGTCGGTTGCAAAACTGAAGATCGAAGAGGAGTTGCAGGCCAAGCTGGAAATGGAACGCCGCGCCACCCAGGAATTGGCAGCGATGTTCGGCATGCAGCGTTTGGCCGAACAGGGGCATGAAAAAGAGAAGCACAAAGCGCACCCGCCGCTGGCCGAAGGCCATGATCATAAGCACGCCGAATATGTCTATCATCCCGGCCTGGGCGACGCGCCCTACCGCACCCCGCTCGACAATGCAGGCCCAAGCGTGAGCAAAACCGAGGCTGCCGTTGCGGGCAATGTACCCGAACAAGGGGTAGCGAAAGAAGTGGCCAAAGCCGACGCCCCGCCCAAAGCAGGCGAAGAAATGACCTTGGCCCAAGTAGAATTCTTCCTACGCCAACAACGCAAAGCCGTGCTGAACGGACGCGCGCAGGGGATACAGATTACGCTGTAGCCGCATGTGACCTGCGAAAGAAGAGCCGCCTACGAGGGCGGCTTTTTTGTGGTTCCATATGCAAATTGCTAACCACTCCCATCTCTCCACACTCCACGCTTGATGCGGAGTCCCGCTCGGTCCGCACGGCATCGCAAGTGGCCGGACTCCGCATCAAGTGCGGAGTGTGACGGTGGGGAGGCATCCATAGGGAAATGCGTTTCTCGTTATGCGAGGGCAGCAGGCCCAAGCCAGCCGTAAGCTGCGCGCAAGCGCTTAGGCTCATGCGATGGGCAGGAGCCCATCGCGGAGCGAAATGTAAAAACGCAGCCTTGAGCTGCGCGCAAGTGCTCAGGCTCATGCGAAGGTCAGAAGACCTTCGCGGAGCGAGATGTAAAAACTCAGCCCTGAGGTGGCCGAAGGCGTCAGGCTCATGCGAGGGTCAGGAGACCCTCGCGGAGCGAAACGTTAGAATGGCGACAAAGCATCCACCACCTGGCTGCCGTAGCGCGGGATCTGGATGTCGTCGAGCTGGCCTTTGCCGCCGTAGGTGACGCGGGCTTCGGCGATCTGGCTGAGGTCGATCGTATTGTCGGAATTGATGTCCTCGCGGCGCACAATGCCTTTGACGCCGAGATTGCGCATCTCGTAATTCACGTTCACTTCCTGCGTGCCGCTGATGGCGAGGTTGCCATTCGGCATGACCTGGATGACGGTGGCGGCCACCTGGGTCTTGATCTTTTCCTGGCGGTTGATATTGCCGATGCCTTCGTATTTGGTCTGGTTCTGCACGCTTTCCAGCTGGGCGGGGGTGGCCTTGCCGGGCAGCAGCTTGAACAACTGGTTTTCCAGCCCGAACAATTTGGGTGCGGTGATGTTTTCGTTGTCCTTGCGTTCGGCCTTGGTCTGGTTGTCCACCTGAGCCTTGTCCTGTACGTCGATATTTACCCGCAGAATATCGCCCACGCGGCTGGCGCGCTGGTCGCGGAAGAAGGCGCGCGCGCCGGGCTGCCACAGGGAATTGGCGTATTTTTGGCCGGGCTCGGCCATCTCCGGCGTGGGCCAGGTCAGCGGGTGGTAATCCGCTTTTTGCGTGGGGTCCTGCAGTTCGCTGTGGGCAGGCGGTTTGCCGATGCGGTCGAGCTTGTCCAGCGTGGTGCTGCAGGCGCTGAAGGAAAGCGCAGTGCCGATCAGCAGGCTGGTGGTGAGGAGCGAGGAGCGCAACATGTTATTTCTCCAAATCTTCCGGTGTGATCTTCGGGGCGGGCGTGTCGGGGATGACGCTGGGCAGGATGGGGGGCGCGGTGGTTTTTATTGGCTTGCCATTGGATGTTTGCAATTCCTGTTCCAACGCGGCGGGCTTGGCTTTCGGTGCGTCGCGTTCGGGGATGATCGTGACTAGTGCTGGCTTTGCAAGGTCTTCCAACGCGGCATCCGCCGCCTTGGCCGGGGTTTCGGCATAACGCTTCTCCGCATGCAGGGGCATGGGCACGGCAGCTTTTGCCGGGCTGGCGGCAATCGGTGCTGCGGAGGGAAGCGAGGAGGAGGATAGGATGCTGACCGTATGCGCGTCCGTTACCTGGCCCTGCACGATCTGCTTACTGTCGCGGTTTTTCACGCGAACCAGATCGCCCACCGCGCCATTGTCGAGCGCTTCGCCCAAGCCGCGGATTTCCAGATGGTTGGCTTTGAAGATAATGGTAACGGCGGTGCCTTTGGTGATGACCGACGGCGCCACCAATTCGTCCAGCCGCACGGCCCGGCCCGGAGAAATCGTGCGCAGCGGCGTCTGTCCGATCAATTGGGCGCTGTCGGTCGCGGTGCCTTTGCGCAGGTGGCTGAACGGAATGTCTTGATTGGTGAGGTCGTCCGCCGCGATGGTCTGGCCGTGTTGAATGGCGCGCAGCAGCACCGGCACGCTTTGCAATGGCTCATAGCGGCCTGTGACCTTGATGGGGGTCAGGGGGCGGCCATCCGCCTCGAAAGTGATGAGCGCCTCGAAACGCTGCTGGTCTTTCTGCAGGTCGAGCTTGTCGACATACATCTTGATGTCGGTCTGGTATTCGGCCAGCGGGCTGCGCGCGCCGGAAGCCTGCACGGAAACCTTCAGCTTCTCGCCCACGCCTTCCTCGCGCAATGTGCCCTCGATGGCGGTTTCCACGTCTTTCAGCGTCACGCGCTGCAAGGTTTCGGCATGCGCCAAGCCGGGCAAAGCGATCGTCAACGAAACAATCGCGGCCATGATAGAAAGCCTCCGCCGCGAGCGGGGCAGGGACGGATCGTGCAGCAGGTTGGGGAAAGCAAGCTTATTCATCGCATCATCCATTCTTCAAATCACGAATCATCATGCTTTTGCTACGCCGCCTGATTCAGAGACTGCATCATCTGGTCGGCGGCGCTGATGACTTTGGAATTCATCTCATAGGCGCGCTGGGCGGTGATGAGGGAGGTCACTTCGGTGACGGGGTCGACGTTGGAATTTTCCAGCGTGCCTTGCAGCAAAGTGCCGAAATTGGTCTCGCCCGGATTGCCGATGACGGGATCGCCCGAGGCCTGGCTCTGCTTGTAGAGATTATCGCCGATGGTCTCCAGGCCTGCCGGGTTGATGAAATTGGCGAGTTCCAGACGACCGATATTCTGCGGCTGCACCTGGCCCTGGATGGTCACTTCGATGTTGCCGTCCTTCGCCACGCTGATCGAATTCGCATCCTGCGGGATGGTGATACCGGGCTGGATTTTATAGCCGTCCAGCGTTACCAGCTCGCCGTCCCGGCTCAGCTGGAACGTGCCCGCGCGGGTATAGTTGGTGGTGCCGTCCGGCATTTCGACCTGGAAGAAGCCTTTGCCTTCGATGGCAATATCCAGCGGGTTTTCCGTGGTTTTGATGCTGCCTTGCTCGTGATTCCGGTAGGTGCCGGCCGTTTTCACCCCGAGACCGATCTGGATACCGGTGGGCACCAAAGTGCCGGTCTGCGAGGAAGAGGAGCCGACGCGGCGCAGGTTCTGGTAGAGTAGATCCTGAAATTCGGCGCGGAACTTCTTGAACCCGGTCGTGGTTTGGTTGGCCAAATTGTGCGAAATGACTTCGACGTTGGTCTGCTGGGCCATCATGCCGGTGGCGGCGATATCGAGTGCGCGCATGGGTTATCTCCTTGGGGCGGTGGAAATCTAAGCGTTGGAAGAACTGAGCCAGGTGCGGCCGGATTTGCGCACCAGGTCGTACATGGTTTCGATGAGTTTCGAGGTGTCGTTGACGCTGCGCTGAAGTTCGACCAGATGCGCCATTTCCACCACGGGTTCGACGTTGGAAGCTTCGAGCACGCCATGCTTCACAGTGGATTCTTCGGCGGGGCGGGCCTGGGCCTTGCCCGGATTGAGCAGGCTGTCGCCTTCAGCCACCAGCGCTTGGTCGTTGTCGAATTCGCTGACGCCGAGAGTGCTGCGTTCTTCGCCATCCACCACGATCGCGCCGTTTTGCTTGATGGAGATGTCTTTGTCTTCGGCCTGGAAAAAGATCGGCTGGCCGCCGCCATCCAGCACCGGCAGGCCGGAAGCGGTGACGAGCTCGCCCTGACCGTCCAGCGTGAATGCGCCGTTGCGGGTGTAGCGCGTGCCTTCGGGCGTTTGCACGGCGAAGTAGCCGGGGCCTTGAATCGCCACATCCAGCGCGCCTTCCGTGACTTTCATCGAACCGTTGCGTGTATCGCGGTAATTGCCGACATCGTGCGCATAGGCCACTTTGTGATGGTTGCCGTCCTCGGTCAGGTAATCGGTGAACAGCACCTTGCGGCTTTGATAGCCGTTGGTGTTGGCATTGGCCAGATTGCCCGACGTCTCTTCCAAATCGCGGAATTGCGCGACTTGGCGGGAAAGGGCGACATAGATGCTGTTGGTCATTGTAGGCCTCAATGGCGTGGGTCTCGCCACAACCTATGCAGGATGCGTGCCATATTGCATTTCGCTCCGCGACTGGCTCCTGCCAACCGCGCAAGCCGTCAGGCTCATGCGGGGGTCGGAAGACTCTCGCGGAGCGAAATGCAAAAAACCCAGCCTTGAGCTCGGCGCAAGCCGTCAGGCTCATGCGGGGGTCGGAAGACTCTCGCGGAGCGAAATGCAAAAAACCCAGCCTTGAGCTCGGCGCAAGCCGTCAGGCTCATGCGGGGGTCGGAAGACCCTCGCGGAGCGAAATGCAACATTACCATAATGCATTCACATGATGGTATTTTCGCCACTTGAGGCGGGGCGGTAATGCCGATAGACCGAACATCAGTCCATCCTGTAAAAAATGGGGCAGGGAGCAAGTATGAGTGATGAAGCCGAGGAAGCCGAAACCGCGCTGGAAAGCCCGAAAAAGGTCGGCGGTAAAAAGAAACTGATCATCATCGTTGCCGGGGTGCTGGTATTGCTGCTCGGTGTCGGCGCTGCGCTCTATTTCACCGGCATCATTCCCGGCAAGGCCAAGACCGAAGAAGGCGCCTCCGCCGAGAATCATGCGGAAGCGGCCAAAGGCGAACATGGCGAAGAAGCCAAAGGCCCGCCCGGCCAACCGATTTTTTATGAATTGCCCGAATTCCTGGTCAACCTCAATTCCGGCAGTGGCAAAAGCGTCAGCTTTTTGAAGATGAAAGTGGCGATCGAGCTCGACAAGGCGGAAGATGTCGCGAAAGTCGAAGCCATGCTGCCGCGGGTATCCGACAGTTTCAACACCTACCTCCGCGAGTTGCGTGCCTCCGACCTTTCGGGTTCGGCGGGTATGGTGCGATTGAAAGAGGAACTGCTCCTTCGGCTGAACAAATCGTTGGAAGGCGTGACTGTACGCAACGTCTATGTAAAGCAGATCCTGGTGCAATAAGCAGGCGAATGCGGTATGATGCCCGAAAGCTGCAAAGCCTGTGGGATGTAGGACGACGTAAGGACACAGAGTCGCATGGCAGACGAAAATCAAGATCCGATGGCCGACGAATGGGCGGCCATGCTCAAGGAAGGCTCCGCTGCCGCCCCTGCCGGGGCGGAGGGCGAAGCGCCGGTTGAGGAAGATGGCCGCATCCTGAATCAGGATGAAATCGACTCGTTGCTCGGTTTCGGCGGAGCGGAAGAAGCCACCAACGCCGGCATCCATGCCATCCTCGACAAATCCTTGATGGCCTACGAGAAACTGCCGATGATCGAGGTCGTCTTCGACCGCCTCGTGCGTATGATGTCCTCGACCCTGCGCAATTTCACCTCGGACAACGTCGATGTCAGCATCGATTCCATGCGCTCATTGCGGTTCGAGGATTATCTGAATTCGATTCCGCTGCCCGCCATGTTGGTGGTATTCCGCGCGGTGGAATGGGAAAGCCTCGGTCTCATCACGGTCGATTCCAGCCAGATCTATTCGACGGTCGATGTGCTGCTCGGCGGCCGCCGCTCCAACCGCCCCATCCGCATCGAAGGCCGCCCTTATACCACGATCGAGCAAGACATCATCAAGCGCATGGCGGATGTGATTCTGGCGGATATGTCGGTCGCCTTCGATCCGTTGAGCCCGGTCAGCTTCCTGCACGAGCGTCTGGAAAGCAATCCGCGCTTCGCCACCATCACCCGCCCTAGCAATGCCGTGCTGCTGGTGCGGTTGCGGGTGGATATGGAAGAGCGCGGCGGCTTTATCGAAATCATGTTGCCGCACAGCACGCTCGAGCCCATCCGCGACCAGTTGCTGCAGATGTTCTTCGGCGAAAAATTCGGGCAGGACAAACAATGGGAAACCCATCTCGGCAGTGAAGTACGCCAGACCACGGTCGACCTCGAAGTGGTGCTCAGCGAACGGCCCATGAGCCTGTCGGAAGTATTGCAATTCAAAGTGGGCACCACCATTTTGCTGGATTGCGAGCCGGACGACGCGGTGATGGTGAAATGCGGCGATGTGGCGGTGACCACCGGCCAGGTGGGCCGGGTGGGCGATACCATCGCCATTTCGATCAACGAACAGGTGCGCGGGCGGGTGTCCGCAGAAACGCATCCCAACTAGCAACCTTTGGGGAGAAAGACATGCTGGCACAAGCCATCGTGACATTGGTGCTGGATGTGCTGCTGGCGTTGCTGCTGGCAGTGACCATCGGTTATTGCTGGCGGTTGAATCGCCGCATCGCCGTGCTGCAGGACAGCAAAGGCGACATGGCCCAGCTTATTCGCCAGTTCGATGCCGCCACCGAAAAAGCCGCTGCCAGCATCGGCGATCTGCAGGCCGCCAGCGTGCAGTTGCAGGAAGATATGAATGCCCGCATTCAGAAAGCCAACTTCATTGCGGACGATCTGGCCTTCATGATCGAACGCGGCAACAAGGTGGCCGAGCGCATGAGCGGTGCGCCTGCCCGCGATTCAGCGCATCCCAAAGCGGCTCCCGCGCGGGGTCCGGCTTTGGAGAGCACAGCCGCAGCCATGCCCAGCCCCCGCGGTCCGCGTGTGAATGCCGAGCCGCGTGGCGGTGCCGCAGGCGCGTTGAATTCCGTCATGGAACGGTTGAACAAGGGCGAAGGTCCGGCAAGCCCGCTGGCCGCGCCCGCACGCCCGCGCAGCAAAGCCGAAGAAGATTTGCTGAACGCCCTCAAGAACGATCGCTGATCCCATGGTACAACGCATGCCCCGACGCCTTTTCCGTTTTCGCCTGCTGCCCGGCTGTATGGCCCTGTGCGGACTTTTCTTCGGCATTAAAGTGGTGGACGTGGTGCAAGGCACGGAGCGTCTGCACCAGTTGGTGACCAACCCGGCCTATGCCGAAGCGGCGAAGGAAGAACCCAAGAAGGAAACGCCGGAAGCCAAACCCGAGGAGACCAAAAAAGCCGAAAGCGCGGACGCCGAGAAAAAGACAGAGGGCGAACAGAAACCCGAGGCCGAGAAAAAAGAGGGGGATGCAAAGAAAGAAGGCGGCGAAGAAAAGCCCAAAGTCAATCTGCCGCACACGGATACGGTTGCCCCGAAAGATACGGCGCAGCCTTTCTCGCAAACCGAAATGGATTTGCTGCAATCTCTCAGCAAGCGCCGCGAGGAGATCGATCAATATTCGGCCGAGGTGAAGCTGAAGGAAAACACCCTGAAAGCCACCGAGATGCGGCTGGACCAGAAACTGGCCGACCTCAAGGCGCTGCGTGCGGCCATGGAAGGGCTGCTGAAGCAATATAACGACAAGCAGGACGCGCAGATCCGCAGCCTGGTGAAGATCTACGAAACCATGAAACCCAAAGACGCCGCACGTATCTTCGAAGAACTCGACATGCCGACGCTTCTGCTCGTCATCGACAAAATGAGCGAACGCAAAGCCGCGCCGGTGCTGGCCAGCATGAGCGCGAAAAAGGCGAAGGATGTCACGGTGCAACTGGCGGAGCAGCGCAAAGCGGCACTGCCTGTAGTAAGTGGCGTGGCTACCCCTGAAAACAGCAATGCGCCAGAAGCGCCATCGACAAAAAAGTGACTCAACCACAGAATGGTTGAGCCACTAATTCATGCCGTAGGTTTACGAACAAAAAACTGTACGGTCCGCCACAAGTTGTAGCCTGCAATATCGTTAGCAGTAAAATCGTTGCTACCGATACGCACGTTGTCTATCCGTAGACTTCGCATCAAACATTTTACTGTTTCATTTCCGATTTTGCTGCTGCGGAAATGAAATGTTGATACAGCCCATGGGATATATCCCGTAAACTTTCCTTCTGAATCTCGCCCTTCGGTAAGCTTCCAGTCGGTCGTTATATCAACGCGTTTTGCTTTGCTAGGTGCTTGAACGTACATGGTGTTAATCGCTATAGTGGTCAACCCCCATTTATAGGTCCAGAGATTAAGTGACAGGATTGGGGCTTTGGAGGCATGAAGGAAGGGGCCGGAGCGTAAGCGCAGGCCCCTTCCTTCATGCGGGCCAGCGGCGCGGGCGGCTTGTATCCGAGACTGGTATGGGGACGGATGTGGTTGTAGTGATGCCGCCACTGCTCGAGGATCACCTGCGCTTCTTTCAACGTATGGAACGTCTCCGCGTTGAGGCACTCATCGCGCAACCGACCATTGAAGCTCTCGTTATAGCCGTTCTCCCACGGACTGCCGGGTTCGATATACAAGGTCTTGATCCCAAGCCTGGCAAGCCATGACCGGATCGACTTGGCGGTAAACTCGGAGCCGTTATCGGAACGGATGTGATCGGGAATGCCATGTGTTGTAAATAACTCCGTCAGCACCGCCATCACGTCATCAGATTTTAAACAGTAGCCGGTTCGTAACGACAGGCACTCCCGGGTGTATTCATCCACCACCGTTAATGTCCGGATCTTGGTGCCATCCGTCAGACGCTCCGCCACGAAGTCATACGCCCACACATGGTTCGGCCAGCATGGCCGCAGGCGGATGCAGGAGCCATCATTCAGATATAGGCGACCCTTCTTCTTATGCCGCGCTGGAACCTTCAGCCCCTCCTGCCGCCAGATCCGTTCCACCCGCTTGTGATTGACTATCCAGCCTTGCGTGCGTAACAGCGCCGTAATCCGCTTATACCCGTAACGGCCATACTGTCTGGCTAAAGCAATGATATCCCCAGTCAGTGCCGCCTCATCATCCGCACGCCGTGACTCGCGCCGCTGCAGCGAACGGCTTTGACCCAAGGCCGCACATGCCTGCCGCTCGGTGATCCCCAGTTTTTGCTGCGCGTAAATTACAGCTTCCCGTCGCCGCTCCGGACTGGTTAAAACTTTCCCGTCGAGACTTCCTTCAGGATCAGGTTATCCAGCGTCAGGTTCGCGACCGCACGTTTTAACCGCCCATTCTCCTGCTCCAGCTCTTTCAGCCGCCGAGCCTGGTCCAACCCCAAGCCCCCATATTCCTTGCGCCACCGGTAATACGTGTTCCCCGTCACATCCAGTGCACGCAATACATCTGCCATACCCTTACCTTGCCCAAGCAGCACCTCAGACTGCCGCAAATACCCGATGATCTGCTCCGCGGTGTAGCGCTTCCTCGCCATATCCGTCCTCCCTCTCATTGGTTCCGTTCCTCCCATTTATAACTCTGGAAGTGGGCCTAGTTATAGGGGGTGGGTCAATAGGCAGCAAAGTCTCGACAATGCTGTCGGTAGGATCAATGAAGATTACTGTTTTTTTCATGATTTTTGGGATTAATATTCGACATAATCATACGCCAGTTTCATGACGAAATTATGAAGGCTAGATAATATAGCTTGTTATTATCGTTGAATGACTTACCGAAACACCACCGTCTTCGGCCCGTTCATCATCACGCGGTGTTCGGCGTGCCAGCGTAGGGCGCGCGCCAAGGTCTGGCTTTCGATGTCGCGGCCGACGGCGGTCAGGGTTTCCACGTCGAAATTATGATCCACGCGTTCGATCTCTTGGTCGATGATCGGGCCTTCGTCCAAATCCTGCGTCACGTAATGCGCGGTGGCGCCGATGAGTTTGACGCCGCGGTCGAAAGCCTGCTGGTAGGGGCGCGCGCCCTTGAAACTGGGCAGGAAAGAATGGTGGATGTTGATCGCCTGGCCCGCCAGCAATCCGCAGAGATGTTCGGACAGGATCTGCATGTAGCGCGCCAGCACCGTTACGTCCGCTTCGTAATGGCGGATGAGGCGGTAGAGTTCCGCTTCCTGGGCGTGTTTGAAGCCAGGCGTGGCGCTTGGGCCGGTGCCTTCCACGGGCAGATAATGATAGGGGATGCCGTACCATTCCACCAGGCTGCGCATGCTTTCGCGGTTGGAGATCACGGCGGGCACTTCGATGGGCAAGGAGCCGCTGCTCATGCGGTGAAGCAGATCGTTCAGGCAATGCCCATGGCCGGAAACGAGAATGACGGCGCGCGCCTTGCGCGATTTGAGATGCAGCGCCCATTGCATGGCGAAAGGACGCGCGATCTCCGTTTCGAACTGCGCGCGCAAAGCGTCTTCTACCGGCGTCGCCGCACCGGCGGCGAATTCCATGCGTAGGAAAAAGCGCTCCGTCGAGGCGTCCCCGAATTGGGCGGATTCGATGATGAAACCTTCCGCCTGCGTCACGAACCCGGAGACGGCGGCAACGATGCCGCGCACATCGCGGCAGGAAAGGGTGAGGATGTAACGTGTTTCGGTCATGCGCGTTTGAACTAAGGGCTAGGCCGGATGCAGGCAAGCGAAAGGCGGCGGCGGGTTGCAAGAGGGGTTAAAAAAGAACCGGCGGCCTTTCGGGCCGCCGATTGCTTGATGTATACCCGTCCGATTAGAAGCGGAATTGCGCACCGGCTTCCACGTTGTGGCTGTCATTATCCACTTTCACGTTCGTCGCGCCGATGTTGTATTTGGAATCCTGCATACCGAAGTAACGATAGCCGAGCGAAAAGGTGGTGTAGGGCACGGTTTCAGGCGAATATCCAATGCCGGCCATCAAATCGTAGGCCATGCCGTTGTCGCTGTCGTCGATCAGTGCCACACCGTTGGTCTTGATGTCGCTTGCACGGCTGTGGCCCAATCCCAAGCCTGCGCCGAGGTAGGGGCTGAAGCGTGAATTGGTCAGAGCGAAATCGTAATAAGCGTTCAACAAAATCGCAGAATGGGCGATATCGCCGCTGTAGCTGACAGGCACGCCCAATGCATTACCGCTGCCCAGGCTGTTGGTCTGATACAGATATTCCGCCTCGACGCGCATGGAGCCCATGCTAGAAGCCGCAAAACCCGGGCGATAACCGATGGCGCCGGAAAGGCTGTAGCCGGTGTCATATTCCGTTTTTCCCGAGAAAGCGGGGCCGCTGATATCGGAATCGCTGAGAAAGGCAACGCCACCGCGAATGCCGAGATACCAGTTTGGCCAAGCGGCACCGGCCATGGCGGGCGCGGCGATGGCGACAATGGCGGTGGTGGTGGCGAGCAGGGCGACAATGCGCATGGGATATCTCCGATCGATAACGAAAAATGATGCCCGACCCTACCAAGGCCCGCCACACAGTGCAACGCCCACCCTTTGAAACCGATGATTTCTGCCTAAACTGTGGCCTGTCTGCCGCAGCCGCGTGTGAAATCACCGAATCACTTGGCAAGGCGGCTTGCCCCCGCTACACCCATGCCTGCCCTGTTTCGGGTCCACGTGGCGGAACTGGTAGACGCACCGGACTTAAAATCCGTTGGCCTTTGGCCGTGCCGGTTCGATTCCGGCCGTGGACACCATAAGGAAAGGGACCATGCGCCAAGGCTGACATGCGTGCCAGGGCCGATGTTCCTTCATCAACCAACCTCTGCCGTCATCGCTTTGCATCAGAGCATGGATAATTTACCGGCGATTCCCTAGCGGGAAAAGATCCGGCCCTCCTTTTGGATTTGCCATGCGCTTCTTGCTTTGTTTTGTCATTCTTACGCTTTCGTCCGCTTTGTGTTTCGCCGCTATGGGCGAGGCGGAAGTGCTGGCGTTGCAGGCCGAATGGGCGAATCTGCAATATAACACGCAGGACCATGCGGCACAGGAAGCGGGTTTCGCGCAACTGGCCGCGAAAGCGCAAGCCCTGGGCGCGCGCAACCCCGGTGCAGCGGAACCGCTGATCTGGCAGGGCATTGCATTGGCGAGCCAGGCCCAGCAACACAACGATACCGGCGGCATTCGTCTGGCCGAACAGGGCAGGGATGCGCTGCTCAAAGCACTGGCGGTAAATTCTACCGCTCTGAAAGGCGCGGCTTACGTGACCCTCGGGGCGTTGTATTACAAAGTTCCCGGCTGGCCGCTGGGTTTCGGGGATACGGCCAAAGCACGGGAATATTTGAAACAAGCACTCACCGCCAACCCCGACAGCATCGATGCCCATTATTTCTATGGCGATTATCTCTACCAGAAGAAATTATATGCCGAGGCCGCGGAAGAACTGCAAAAGGCGGTCGATGCGCCCAAACAGCCGGGCTCTGCGGTGGCCGACCAAGGCAGGCGCGAAGACGCAGGCCGCATGCTCGCAAAGATAAAGCGCCGCCGCTAGAGCCGCCATTGGCTGCTGAATGGCGGCCACCACAACGACGTATTTTGAAGATTGTGTGACGGCCTGCTAAAGCTGGACTTAAGATTGCGATTCATTATCATTGCAAGTGATTTGCAATGAGGGATGCCATGAACACTACCAACACAGAAACACCAGAGCCTGCCGCTCTCGCCATAAACGCGAATGTGGAAGGGGCCGCACAGCCTCTGATGGTGGCGATGGACGATGCGGCGACGAAGAACGTGAAAATCCGCGAAGGCCGTGCGCACAAGGTTGACGCACTGCCGCAGGAACATGCGGATCAAAGCACCCGCCGCCAGCGTTTCAGCCGCTGGCTGGGTTTCGGCCTGCGTCAGACATTTTTCTGTTTCATGACGGATTTCATCGACCCGATCGCCGGGGAAAAATTCCAGAAAGCATTCGATCCGGGCAATTGGATGCATCGCAAGCTCAGCGAAGGCAAGCCGGGTTCCACCGGCGAGAAGCTTTTGCAGGGTTCGTTTGCATTCCTTACCAAAAAGGGCGCGGTCGCCGAAGCGCAGCAGGAAGCGCGGCGAGAGGAACTGGAAGGCAACGCGGAGGCCAAGGATTGGTTCAAAGCCGAAAATACGCCGGAAGCGGATGCAAATGGCCGGAAGATCTACGGCGAAGCATATGATGCGGGAAAAAACAAAAAGCGTTCTTTCGGGGAAAGCCTGCGCGCCCAGGTTTGGCTGGGAGAAATCATCGGCGATTTATCGGCGGTATTCGTCTATCTCGGGGTGAAGACCGCGTTTGAGAAGCCGCTGAACCGCATCATCGAAAAACTGAAAAACAAGAACGACCGAGCATACACCCACCGCGCCGAGAAGGACATGGCGGGCTGGGCGCGTGAACATGGAATATCGAAAGAGGATCCGCGCTACGTGAAGCGCATGGAAGAGTTCAAGCATTACCAAGCGGAGAGTTATGTCGATAGCGCCATCATCGCCGCCGGGGCGACGGTGACGAACGTCATCGCGCAAAAGGCGCTGGGCAATGAACGTCCTTGGCTGGTGGTACTGGGCGGCAAGCTCATCGGCTCCGCATTGACCTTCAGCGTCATGTGGGGGTTCAACCGCGCTTTGCCGCGCACGGCGCAAACATTGGACGAAGAAGCGGATCGCCGCTTTTTCTCCAAGGCCGTGCATAAGGTTCAGAAATTGTTCGGCATGAAGCCGGAATCTACGGCCCTGCATGAAGCGCGGCAGGATTTGGATGCGAAGGTGGAGCAGATGGACGGTCTGCCTACCGTGAACCTGACGCCAGAAGAGCGCAGCAAGCTCAGCGCCAGGCCGAAGGGCGGGTTCCGCGAGCGCAGTCTCGTTCAGGCGGTCGAAGCCCCGACGCAAATCTCGATATAGTCACGGCGGGTTATTCCTCGTTGTAGGCATACCCGGCTGTTTTGATGCCCGATTCCAGCAACGCGAAGGCCTGATCGAGCGCCGCCTTATCCGTGCCGCGCACCACGATGCTGGTGCCGAAGCGGGCGCGTTCGGTGCCTTGGAACTGGCTGAACGGGTAGCTTCCGATATCGAGGCCGGGATGGGCCTGCTGCACTTCGCTCATCAGAATCGCCAGATTGCCTTCCCCCACCCATACCCGCAACGAGCGCGAGCGGTAGGCATCGCCGCTTTGCAGTTCGCCGCGCAACCCGTCGAACATCGCTTGCATGATGCTGGGCACGCCTGCGAGGATGAAGACGTTTTCCATGCGGTAGCCGGGCGCGGCGCTGACGGGGTTGGCGATCAGACTTGCGCCTTCCGGCACGTCCGCCATGCGCATGCGCGCTTCGTTGCGCATGTCGGGGGAGTAGTAGTTTTCGAGCAGGGCGGCGGCCTGCGGGTGGCGAATGACGCTTACGCCAAAGGCTTTGGCGATGCAGGCGGTGGTGATGTCGTCATGCGTGGGGCCGATGCCGCCGGTGGTGAAGAGGTAAGTGTATTTGGCGCGCATGCCGTTCACCGCCTCCACCACTTCCGCCTCGATGTCGGGGATCACGCGGGCTTCGGCGAAGCGGATGCCGAGGCCGGAGCATTGTACGGCCAGCCAGTTCAGATTCTTGTCCTGCGTGCGGCCGGAAAGAATTTCATTGCCGATGATGAGCAAGGCGGCGGTGGGGTTGGACATGGCGCGGCATATTCCCTATATAGCTTCCGAAATAGGCCAGATATTGGGGGCCGGGTATTGGCTACACCCGAAACGCCTTGCATCGCAATCCGAGATTGGAGCAACCATGAGCGACCACGATACCCGCAGCATCCGCATCCACGGGCCGGAAAGCTTCGACGGCATGCGCAAGGCGGGTCGTCTGGCCGCCGAGGTGCTGGACATGCTGGCAGGCGAAGTGCGCCCCGGCGTGACCACGCAGAAGTTCAACGACATTTGCCACGAATACATCGTTGCCCATGGGGCGGTGCCCGCGCCGTTGAATTATCGCGGCTTCCCCAAATCCATCTGCACCTCCATCAATCACGTCGTCTGCCACGGCATTCCCGGCGAGAAAGAACTGCGCGACGGCGACATCGTCAACATCGACATCACGGTAATTGTGGATGGCTGGTACGGCGACACCAGCCGCATGTTCTTCGCGGGCGAGGCACCGGTGAAAGCCCGCCGCCTGACGCAGGTGACGTTCGATGCCATGTGGGAAGGCATCCGCACCGTGAAGCCCGGCGCGCATTTTGGTGATATCGGCGCGGCGATCCAGGCTTATGCCGAGGGGCATGGCTATTCGGTGGTGCGCGATTTCTGCGGGCATGGCCTGGGCCAGGTATTCCACGACGCGCCGAACGTGATGCATTTCGGCAAAACCGGCACGGGCGCAGAGATGAAACCCGGCATGTTCTTCACCATCGAACCAATGATCAACGCGGGCAAGTTCCACACCAAGATCGACGCGAAAGACGGCTGGACCGCGACCACGAAGGACCGCTCCCTCAGCGCGCAATTCGAGCACAGCATCGGCGTGACGGAAACCGGGTTCGAAGTCTTCACTCTTTCCCCCACCGGGCGCGACGCGCCGCCTTATGCCTGATCCGTGAGCGATCCCGCGCCCACGGCCAAGCCGCCCAAGCCGCTGTTCCACGGCCACCGCAAGCGGCTGCGCGACCGTTTTCTGACCGCCGGGCCGCAAGCGGTGGCGGATTACGAATTGCTGGAGATGATCCTCTTCCCCGCCAAACCGCAGGGGGATGTAAAGCCGCTGGCCAAGCAACTTCTGCTCAAGTTCAAGGATTTCCCCGGTGTGATGAACGCCGAAGCCAAAGCGCTAATGGAAGTGGAGGGCGTAGGCGATGCGGCGGTCGGCGCGATCAAAGTGGTGCGCGCGGCGGCGGAGAAGCTGCTGCAGGCGCAAGCGGGCGAACGCACGGTGATCGATAATTGGGATGCGCTGTTGGATTATTGCCGGGTGGCGATGGCGCACCGCAAGATCGAGGAATTCCGCCTGTTGTTCCTGAATCTGCGCAACCAGATCATCGGCGAGGAAATCCAGCAGCGCGGCACGGTGAACCACACCCCCGCCTATCCGCGCGAGGTGGTGAAGCGGGCGCTGGAAATCGGCGCATCCGCCTTGGTGCTGCTGCACAACCACCCCAGTGGCGATCCCCAGCCTAGCCCGGACGACATCGAAATCACCCACAAGATCGTCGCTGCCTGCGCGGGCGTGGGCATTCGCGTGCATGACCATGTGGTGGTGGGCTCGGACGGGCATTTCTCTTTCCGCGCGCACGGATTAATCAAATCGTAAGACCGATCATGCAAGATGCACCGGCATGCACCTCACATCGTAGAATCCATAACTTCGATCTTTCATGACTTTGTCCCATTATCTCGTCACTGGTGGCGCCGGTTTCATCGGCAGTCATCTGGTCGAAGCGCTGCTTGCGAAAGGGCATGAAGTGGTGGTGCTCGATGATCTGAGCACAGGCAAAGAATCGAATATCCCCGAAGGCGTGGCGCTGATCCGCGGCAGCGTGGCCAATCCGGCGGATATCGCCTGGGGCCTGCGCGGTGCGCACGGCATTTTCCACCTCGCCGCCATCGCCTCCGTACAGGCGTGTGAAGACGACCGCGAAACCTCACGCGCTGTGAACGAGCAGGGCACCCGCCACATCATGGAAGCCGCCGCCGAACAGAAGATTCCCGTGGTCTATGCCTCCTCCGCCGCCGTGTATGGCGATAATCCGAATTTGCCGCTGAAGGAATGGGAAGCGCCCCAGCCGATGAGCGCCTACGGACTCGATAAACTTTCCGGCGAAAGCGCGGCACGTCTGCTCGCCACCCAGCAAGGCCTGCGCTCGGTCGGTATCCGCCCGTTCAATGTTTACGGGCCGCGCCAGGATCCTTCCTCGCCCTATTCCGGCGTCATCTCGATCTTCACCCGCCGCCTGCGCGAAAACCGCGCCATTACCCTGTTCGGCGATGGCGGGCAGACGCGGGATTTCATCTATGTGACCGATCTCGTGCGCCATCTCTCTGCCGGTATGGAGGCTTTGGAAAGCGGGCAGGTGCGACAGGTAGTGTTGAACGGGTGCACGGGCAAAACCGTTACCATCCGCGAACTGGCCGAAAAACTGATGCAGGTTTCGGGCAATGCCGTACCGCTGGAATTCGCCCCCGCCCGCCAGAGCGACATCCGCCACTCGCAGGGGGATAACGAACTGGCGTGCGAAACTCTTGGGGTGCAGGCCCAGACTTTACTCGAAGAAGGCCTGCGCCATTTATGGAATAGTGAAAAATAATATGAAGCGTATTTTGATGCTGACTTCCCTGCTCACCGCCATACTCGGCAGCGGTTGCGCCCAGGCCGCGCCGGAAGCACCCAAGCGCTGGGTGGCTTATTACGCGGCGGACGCCGACCCCGAGCAACTCAAAGGCTTCGATGTGGTGGTGGTGGACAGCATCCATCATCCGCCCCTGCGCCCGCTGTTGAACCGTGGCAAAACCATCCTCGCTTATGTCAGCTTCGGCGAGATCGCCAAAGACCGGCCCGAACTGCCGCGCCTGGAGGCCAGCGGCGTGCTGATCGGGAAAAATAAAAACTGGGGTTCCTCCACCATCGACATCCGCCGCCCGGAATGGACCGCGATGATGGTCGAAGAGATCGTACCCGGTCTGATCCGCGAAGGATTCGACGGTATCATGATAGATACTCTGGATAGCTCGATCCATCTGGAAGAGACAGATGGCGCGACGTATAAAGGCATGCAGGATGCCGCGATCCAGATGGTGCGGCAGGTGCGCATGCATTATCCGCAGATGAAGATCATGGTGAACCGCGCTTTCCCCATCCTGCCAAAACTGGCCGGGGAGGTGGATTATGTGCTCGCCGAAAGTATTTACAGCACCTACCATTTCGATACGAAAAAGCATGATCTGGTCAGGAACAGCTTTTATAAAAGCTTGGTCGAATATCTCTCCGGCTTGCGAAAAACCAACCCGGCGCTGCAGATCATGACCTTGGATTATTGGCCGCCGGAGGACAAGCAGGGCGTGCGTGCGATTTACGAGGCTCAGCGCGCCAACGGATTCACACCCTATGTGGCGACCATCGATCTGCATCATCTAATGAGCGAACCGTAAGCGCGGTTCGCGTAGAGATGTCGCAGCGCGCTCCAATGGATTGAGTTCGGTGCAGAATTCCCTTCGCAATTACTGCCAACCGCAGTAGGACCATATTGCCCATTTCCAATCGCAAGGGTTGCGTTTGCTCCGTTTCTTCCTGCTGCTGATCTGCCTGCCTTTCGCCGCTTTCGCGCAGGGCCCGGAAAGCCTTGATTCTGCCGCGCCGAAAGCCGTGCCGCGCATTCTGCTTGCGATCTATGACAGCAAGGAAGAGCCCGGCCCGCGCACTACTGAGATGCACCATGCGCTGGAACTACCGGCCAATCATCTGGGGTATGTGCTGCATTACCAGGATATTCGGAAACCGCTGCCACCTTTGGGCCCCGAAGTGGCGGGGGCTGTGGTCTGGTTCAACCCCGGCGTGATCGTGCCCGACCCCGCCGCATGGCTGGAATGGCTGGAAAAACAAATATTGGAAAAGGACCGCCGCCTGCTGGTTTTCGGTGGGTTGGGGATCGACGCCAAATACCGCAACCTGCCCGGCGGCATGGCACAGCTGAACCGCATCTACCACCAGCTCGGCATTCATGACGAGAATCTGTGGGTGGACATCGTTTACGGGGCCAAGGTTTTGAGCAAAGACCGCAGCATGATGGAATATGAGCGTGCTTTGGAGCGGCAACTGCCGCCCTATTTCGTCACCAGCCTGGCCGGTGCCACCGCACGCTCCTTCCTCACCGTGGTGAATCCGGACGAGCATAAGGGCAAGGCGGAACTGGTCACAATCGGGCCACAGGGAGGGTATGTGGCCTATAATTACGCGCTCTACCGTCTGTTGCGCGAAGGCACCCGTCGGGTGAGCCTGCAGCAATGGCTGATCGATCCCTTCGCTTTCCTGCGTCTGGCCCTGGCCATGCCCGCCACCCAGCCCGCGCCCGACCCCACCACTTATTTAGGCCGCCGCGTGGGCTACATGCAGATGGACGGGGATGGCTGGAACAATTACTCCGCTTTGCTGCAGCACCGGGGCAACAAGATCATCGCCGCCCAAGCCGCTTATGAAACCCTCATCCGCCCGCATCCGGACGTGCCCTTATCCGTCGGTGTCATCGGCGCGGAGATCGAAACGGATTGCTATGGTCTGAGCGAAAGCAAAGCTTGGGCCGCGAAGCTGCTGGGCTTGGGGCAGGTGGAAGCCGCCAGCCACACCTACAGCCACCCGCAATATTGGCGCTATTTCCAAAAGGGCGACCCCGGCCGCGAAAAAGCGCTGCTGCCTTTCTATCCGCCCAAACCCAGCCTGCATCGCTCCTTCCTGGAGCGCCTGACGCAATGGTTTCACAAAGATCCGTGGGAGAAGGTGGAAAAGCCGGTTCTCAGCGCCGAGCAGCAGGAAGAAAACCATTTCCTCGAAGAATATTTTAACCGCCTGCCGCGCAGTTATGCCTGTGCCCCTTTCACACTAGCGCGCGAAATCGCCGGAAACGCCGCATTGCTGCAATCGTTGCTGCCCACGGGCAAACGGGTGAAAACTTTGCATTGGTCGGGGGATACCGAGCCATTCGATGAAGCTTTGGCCGCCGCACGCGGAGCCAAGCTTGCCGCCATCGGCGGTGGCACCATGCGGTATGATCCGGACTATCCTTCGCTTTCCACCTTACCGCCTTACGGTTTCGTGAGCGGTTCGGAAGTCCAGATCTATTCGGCGAACGGCAATGAGAACACCCTGCGCACGCAAGACGAAGAGCGTTTTACCGGGCTTCGCTATCTTCCGGCGGTCAGCAAACTGACCGAAACCCCGCTGCGGTTGATGCCGCTAAGTGTTTATTTTCACGCCTCGGACGCAGGCAACCCGCTCGCCGCGCAAGCGGTGCGTGAGAATATCGATTTTTTCCGTGCGCAGCCGATCATCCGTCTTTTCCCTAGTGAATATACAAATCTGGCGCACGGATTCTTTGAATCGACGATCATGAAGGACGCTGCGAATGCATGGATCGTGCAGGGCAATGCAGTGCGTACCGTACGTTTCGACCATGCCAGCCGACGCTCGGTCGATTTCGCCCAGTCCGAAGGCGTTTGGGGCCAGCGATATTTTCAGGGAAGTCTTTATGTTGCCTTGATGCAACAGCCGGAGCATCGAGTGGTACTGAAGGACAAAGTAGGTCTTGAGCTTTACCCCGAAGCAGCGTTTCCCTACCTTATCGAATCGAGTTGGGACATAAAAGCCTTGAAAAAGGTTAAAGACGTGTTAACTATCTCGGCGCGTGGATATGGGGTGGGTGCCATGCGCTGGCGCATGCCCAAACCCGGAACCTACGAAATTCGCCTCTCTCGGGCGGGTCGAAGCGAAGAAGCCGTGCATCAAGTGCCGACCGACGCAGACGGAATCCTGCGCCTTGCCTTGGCGGAAGCCAACGGTATCGAGGCGACGATCCGTATTGCGCCGCTGCCATAGACCGAACCGATACGAAAAACCGACGCAAGCAAAGGGCCGCCGCCACATGAAAAAAATCGTTCTGGTGATTCTGCTGATCGTGGCCGCAGCCGCCGCGGGCACCATCTACGCGATTCCGAGCATGTCGGAGCTTGCGCTCATCAATTTCAAAGACAAAAAGTTCGACGAAGCGCGCGTGCAATATGAAGCGCAATTGGCCCAGGGCAATCTCGGCCCGGACACCGCCGGAAACCTGGTCGATCTTTACCTGCAAAATGGCCGCGTGAACGACGCGATCAGCGTGATGGAGCAATTCGTCGCCAAACGTCCGAACGATATCTCCGCCCGCGTCATTCTCGGTCAACTCTACCAATACGCCCAGCGTCAGGATGATTACCTGAAAAACCTGGAAGCCATCAAAGCGCTGAACCCCAGCGAAGAAGTGCTGGCCAAACTGCACGAAGCCTATCAGAAGGACGCCCAGTTCACCAAGCAGCTCTCCACGCTCGAAGCGTTGGTGCAGCAAGGCGGGCAGGGCGGGGCGATGGACGGCTCGCGCTATCGCGCACTCGCCACCATGCAGGCCCAGGCCAATCAATACAACGAAGCGGTCGATAATCTGAACAAGCTGCGCACGGCCGAACCGCAGAACTTCAAATTCCCCGAAATCGAACTGCTGGTGAGCCTGCTCGCCGACGCCAAGCGCACGGACGAAGCGCTGAAGGAAACCAATGGCTGGGCCGCCAAGCCCGAAGCCACCCCCCAGGAACTGGCCCGCCTGGGCGACATTCTGCAATACAAAGCCTCTCCGCAGATCGCGCTGTCGTATTTCGGCGGCATTCAAAACCGCATCAACGAAGCGCCCGAACTGACCACTGGCTACGTCATCGCGCTCATCGCCGGTGGCGAAACCCAGCAGGCCTACACGTTGATGCAGCAACTGTACAAAGACGGCAAACTGCCGGACGGGTTGCAGAACGAAATGCTGATGCAGGCGATCGCCGCAGGCGACATGCCGACCGTGCTCGCTTTGTTTGACCGCGCGCAAGTGGCGCAGTTCAACGAATCGCAATTGGTGACCATGACCGAAATGGCCGCCATTAAGCAGCAACCCACGCTGATGGCGAAACTGAAAGAACGTTTCGGCGGCAAGGAAACGCTCGAGAAATTCCCGCTGTTTGCCGCCGTGCTCGGTCTCGCCGAAAAAGCGCCGGATGCGGATGCGCGCATCGCCAAACTGAAAGACATGCCGCTGACCCACAGCCAGCAGTTGGTGGTGGCCCGCGCCTGCGCCCGCGCCGGTAAGGTCGCCTGCATCAACAATATGATCTCCCAAATCGGCGATCCCGCCACTTTGAGCGAACAGGAAGTGGCCGATCTGGCCGAATTGTACCTGTTGGCGCACAGTTATGCCGAAGGCAAAGCTTTCGTGGAAAAAGCCCGCGCCGCCCATGATTCCGCCGCACTCAGCCTTTCCTGGGCGAAATTCGCCGCCGCCACCGGCGAGAAAGACGCGCTGCAATCCTGGCTCGATTCCAACGCCGCCACCACCCCGGCGGATGTGAAATCCCTCTACTTCCTGGCGAACGACAACCGCCAGACCGCCACCGCCCTGATGGTGGCCGAGCGCCTATACGCCCGCGAACAGACCGACGAAGTGCGCGCTTTCCTCGCCAGCGCTTACGTGGCCAACAAGCAATATGCCAAGGCCTTGCCGCTCTTCAAAGCCCAGGCCAGCCGTTCGGCCAAGGACGAGGAGAATTACTTTTTCGTGCTGGTGAATCTGTCGAAACAGGATCCGAAATACAAAAAAGAACTGACCGATTACGCCGCCAGCCGCCTGAGCGCCAAAACGCCCGAGAAGCAGCGCATGGCGATGATCTATACACTGATTGAAGCGGGCCGCGCGGATGTGGCCATGCCCTTCATCAAGCAATACGCCACCCAAAGCGGCGGCCAGCAATGGGTGAGCGTCTATACCGATTACCTGGACAAACACGGCCAGACGGCCGAAGCGCGCGATTTCCGCGTGAAACTCGCCCAAGACCCGAAAACCAATGCGCTGACCAAGCGCCAGATTGCCTATACCCTGCTGAACCAGGGCTACAAGCAGGACGCGACCGCGCTGTTCTACGAACTTGCCAGCCGTCCGGATGCGATCAAGGCAGATGCCGATCAGTTGCTTTATCTCTGGGGCCCGCGTTTGTCTTCCGAACAGGCCCAATGGGTGGCGGACAAAGCGCTTTCCAGCCGTGGCGAGCAATATAATTTCTGGGTCGAACGTCTGGTGACGCAAACCGGCGCCGAAGATATGGTCGCCTTCGTTTCCGCCAACCCGGACGCGCTGCATGACAGCCGCATCGCGCGCCGCTACGTGCAATCGCTTTCCTCGCTCAAGCGGCTGGACAGCGCACGTTCCACCCAGGCCCGCGAAATCCTGAGCTCCGGCAATGAAGCGCTGCTGCGCGAATTCGCCCGCACCGCCCGCGCCAACTCCGACACCAGGCCCGCCCGCCAGGCCTACGAGCAACTGGCCAGCGCTTCCCCGCAGGACCCCGAAGCTCTGAAAGGCGCCGGCTTCATCGCCTTCGGCCAAGCCGATTATAAAGCCGCCGACCGTTATTTGACCAGCTATCTCAACAGCCGCGGCGCTGGCAACGCGGACAGCGAAACCTACCTCGCCTATTTCTACAAAGGCGAAATCGCACGCAAATCCGGCAAGGCGGACCAGGCGAAAAGCTATTATCAGGCTTGCGTCGACAATGTGCTCGCCATGCCCGGCCGCACGGCGGAAATGGAATCCAAAGCGCTGCAAGCCATGATCTTCAGTGGCAATATCGAAGGCGGTGTGGCAGGCTTCCGTGAATTGGTTGCCAAACACCCCGAAAACGCCAATCTGCGCGCCGATTTTGCTTCCTCGCTCATTGAGGCCAAGCGCTATGACGAAGCACGCCAGGTGCTGCGCAGTGGCAACCTCAATCCTTCCGCCGGTTTCGCGCCGATGCATGTGCCCGCGGGCCAATTGCAGGGCTACCGTTTCTTCAGCGGCGGCAATGAATTGCTGATCTCCATTCGCGATCCGCAGCTTCGCCGCGCGCTCACCGATCCCTCGATCTCCCGCCAGTTCGAATGGCTGGGCTATGCCACCGAAGGCGATGACCGTGTATTGATCGTGGCCCAGCCCGGCGTCGAACTCGCGCTCGCCCCCACGGCAGACGGCTACGACATTTTCCCCAATGCCAGCAGCCAGGCCACGCAGGACGAATCCGCCCGCCAGGCCAAGCTGCGCACCGAGCTGTTGCTCGCGCGCATCGAGGTCGAAACCGGGCATCCCGGCACCGCCGTTTCACGCCTCGATACGTTGCAACCCTATTATCCGGGCGATACGCAATTGCTGGGCTTCACCGCCAACGCGCAGAACTATGCGGGCCGCTGGAAGCATGCGATGGCATTGCTCGATGAGGCCCACGCGCAGGCGCCTGAAAACCAGGACATCTCCAAATTGCGCCGCGACATCTGGCTGCAGCATGCGCCCAACGTGAAGCTCGATCAGGAATGGGTGAAGATCGGCGACAGCAATCAGCATCTCACCACCCTTTCGGGCCGTGCGGATATCGACGCGAAGACCGACATCACCGGCTTCATCCAGAACGACTTTATCGATGCGGACAACATCCGCCGCGCGGATGGGGTGATCGGCGATTACAGCGCCGTGCGCCAGCGTGCGGAAGTGACCCTGCGCCACGAGATGGATAACGGCCTCACCCCGCATGCGTCGCTCTATGCCAGCAACAATACGCTGGGTGGCGGCGTGGGTCTCGGGTTCCTGACCCCGGCGGGCGATTCGGATCTCTTCGTGGACTACCACCGCCCCACCTTCGATTTCGTCGAAGGCGTCTTCGATGACGCATATCGCGACCGCGTGGGCTTCGGGCATATCTTCAAGCCCACCCTGCACACGACCCTGTCCGGTGTGCTGGCCTATAACCAGTATGGTGTGGGTGGAGACAACAACACCGTGTCCAGCATCACTTTCGCGGGCAATGCGGTGTGGCAGTTCATCGATTCCAACCCTACTTTGGCCGCTTTCTATTCGCTGGATATGGAATATCGCACGGACAAGAATCTTTATACCGACCTTACCGGCGAGCAATATACGAAGCTGCCGCTGGACAGCCGCGAAGTGCACACGATCGGCCTGCTCAGCGGATACGAATTCGACGATACGCTGTATGGCAATCTACTGGCCGGATACGCCTATGACCGCCTCGGCGGGAACGGGCCGGTGGTCGAAGGCCGCATCACCAAGGAACTGTTCGACGACAAACTGGAAGCGCAGCTGCGCGCGGGTTACGGCCTGCGTACCAGCAACAAGGAAGGCGACGTTGCCCGCATCGGCGGCTACCTGATGTACCGTTTCTAGGACCAAAATGAAGATTCAATCAACCACGACGCAAGCCGACAACCGAGGCACCATGAACGAGACGAAAACCGCTTTTGGCATCCGCAGCACCGCGATCATCGAGATCTTGGCCATCATTTTTCTGACCTGGCTGGCGGATTTCTTCAGCGGGGCGCCCCATACCCTGTTCTTCGATGTCAGCCCGCATCCGCTATGGATCGCAGTGCTGCTGGTCACGGTACAATACGGTACGGCGGAAGGCGTGCTCGCCGCAGTTGCCTGCACGGCCGCCTTGCTGATCCTCGGCGGCATCCCCGAGCGCACGATCAGCATGAAGGGCTATGAATACACCCTCTACATCCTGAAAAACCCGCTGCTCTGGCTCATCGCCGCCGTGTTCTTAGGCGAGTTGCGCATGCGCCATGTGCGCGAGCGTCAGGCCCTGCTGAACCAGAACCGCGACATTCAGGTGCAGGCCAACACCATCGCCGATAATTACGAGCGCGTGCGCGGCGCAAAGGAGCGCTTGGAAGCCCGTGTGGCCGGCCAGTTCCGCAGTTCGCTGCAAGCCTATCAAGCCGCCAAGCAGATCGAAAAACTCCACCCGAGCGACGTGCTGCAGGGCGTGGAAGAAATCATCACCTCCGTGCTTGCCCCGGAGAAATTCTCCGTATGGCTGCTGAGCAAGGAAGGTATGGAAACCACCATCACCTATGGCTGGAAAGAAGGCGAAGCTTACGACACCTTCATCCCTGCGGATTTCGAACTGTACCGCCAGATCGTCGGAAAACAGCAGGTGATGCATGTGGCAAATGCGGATTACGAGCGTGCCCTGCAAGGGCAAGCCGTCATCGCCGGCCCCCTCTTCTCGACCGAAACCGGCGAGATCGTGGGGATGCTGAAAGTCGAAAAGCTCGGCTTCAGCGATTTGAGCCTCACCACCGTGGAAACCTTCCGCAGCATCTGCGACTGGGTGGCCATGGCCTTCATCAACGCCCGCCGCTACCAGGAAGCGAAAGCCGACACGGTCTTCAACGCCGAGCACAACATGATGACCTACGGCTATTTCCAGCGCTACACCGATTACATCACCGCACTCGCCAAGCGTCTGCGTTTCGATGTGAACATGATCGTGGTCAAGCTGGCGCATGCCGACCGTCTGCCCGCCGAAGAGCGTGCGGATGTAGCAAAATCCCTCGGCACCGCGGTGAACGACGTGCTGCGCTCGGTCGATCTGGCCTTCGATTACCACAAGACGGGCGAGGAATATTCCATCGTGCTTCCCGCCACCAACCGTCCCGGTGCGGATGTGGTGCTGGACAAGCTGAAGAGCGCGGTGGCCAAGCGTCTGCCGGACAATATGCGCAATGTCGATTTCGTCTACAGCGTGCATACCGTGCACCAGGTCGCATAGGGGCAGTGCCATGAAGTTCAACACCAATCCATTGGTCGATCAGCTCCTCGAACGCGAGGACATCCACGATCTGCGCCACCAATCGGCCATCGGCATCGTGCCGTTTCTGCTGGTCAGCCTCGTGGTGGGGCTGGCACATGCGGCCAATCTGTATTTCACCGCCATCCGCGGCGAATATCTGCTGCTCTTCGTGCTGCTGCATGCCGGGCTCACCTTCGTCTCCTACCTCTATGCGAAAGTCGTGCAGACCGGCGGGGGCGATGCGCGCCTGCCTTACCTGATGACCGTCATGGGCGTGGCCATCGGGCCGTTCGGCGTGTTTGGTTCGTTCCTGAGCGCCGTGCTCATGCTGTTCTACAGCCGTGGCGCACTGCCTTTCCGCGAATGGTTCGCCTCCATCTTCCCGGACCGGGACGTGCCGCGTGTGGAGCAGATGTATGACGATATCATTCTGGGCCGCGACGAGCAGGGCAAAGATTACAGCGTCATGCCGTTTCTGGATGTGATGGGGGTCGGTTCCACCGAGCAGAAACGCACCGCTTTGGGCCGCATGACCGCCGCCTTCCGCCCCACCTTCGCCCCCGCCTTCCGCAGCGCGCTGCGCGACGATCGCAGCACCATCCGCGTGCAGGCCGCCACCTCCATCGCCAAAATCGAAAACGCGTTTTACGACCGTTTGGTGAAGCTGCAGACCCTGGTCGAGCATTTCCCCAAACGCCCGGAAGTGAAAAAGGCGCTCGCCCTGCATTACGATGATTATGCCTTCACCGGCCTGCTCGATCCCTATCGCGAAGCGCAGAACCGCGAGCGTGCGCGTGCGGTCTATCTCGAATATCTCGCCCAAGTACCGGGGGATGTGGAAGTGCGCCAGAATATCGGCCGTCTGCTGGTGCGCGGCGGCAAGGCGCAGGAAGCAGCGGACTGGTTCAAAGCCACGCTGGATGATGGCTATGTCACCGATTCGATCAAGCTCTGGTATTTCGAGTGCCTGTTCAATGCGGGCCAATATATCAAGCTACGCGATGCGGTCTTTACCCTGCCGGTGAACCGCCAACTGATGGAAGCCGAAAAGCCCGAGCTGGCCGAAGCCATCGCCCTGTGGGGCCAAACGCGCCGCCCCTCCGCCAACCAAGCAGCCTAAAGGCACACGTATATGAGCAAGACCGCCGATATCTGCCTGATTCTGGAAGGCACCTATCCCTACATCCGGGGGGGCGTGGCCAGCTGGACGCACGAACTCATCCTGCGCCAGCCGCACCTGACCTTCCACGTCCTGTGCATCCTGCCCAAAGGCGCTTCCACCGAACCGCGTTTCGAACTGCCCTCCAACGTGGTCGGCATCACGAACGTGTTTCTGCAGGACATCAAGGAAGGCAAGGAACTCTCGCCCTCCGCCGCCGAAAAATTCATGCGCCGCTTAGAGAAACCGCTGACCGATCTCACACATGGCGCGGGCCTTTCCACCTTCGAAGAAATCCAGGACATTCTGAAAAGCGCACGTGGGGCAGGGGCCGCTTCCCTGCTCGACAGCCGCGCTGCCTGGGAACTCATCACCCGCATGTATGAGCGGGATTACGACGAAAGCTCCTTCCTGGATTACTTCTGGTCCTGGCGCGCCTTGATGGGCGGCATGCTCGCCGTATTGCTGGCGGATCTACCCAAAGCCCGCGCCTACCACACGCTCTGCACGGGCTATGCGGGCCTGATGGGCGCGCGTGCGAAAATGGAAACCGGCCGCCCGCTGATCCTCACCGAGCACGGCATCTACACCAACGAACGCCGCATCGAAATCGCCTCCGCCGATTGGTTGGAAGAGACCGCGTCGAAAATCCTCACTATCGACCACACCCGCCGCAATCTGCGCGATTTCTGGTCGGACAGCTTCGCGAGCTATGCCCGCATCTGCTACGACGCGGCGGATCGCATCGTGACCTTGTATGAAGGCAATCAACGCGTGCAGCTGGCCGAAGGCGCGCCGAAGGAAAAACTTTCCATCATCCCCAACGGGGTGGATATCGAAGCCTTGAGCGCCATCACGCTGGATGCGCATACCAACCCCACCATCGCCCTCATCGGTCGCGTGGTGCCGATCAAGGATGTGAAAAGCTTCCTGCGCGCGGTCTCCCTGCTGCGCGAACAGATGCCGGACATCCGTGCCCTGATCATGGGCGAGACGGACGAAGACCCAGAATATTTCCAGGAATGCCGCCAGATGGTGGCCTATCTCGGCTTGGCCGATACCGTCACTTTCACCGGCCAGATCGATGTCAAAAAACATCTCGGCACGATCGATGTGGTGGTGGTCTCGAGCATCAGCGAAGCCCAACCCCTGGTGGTGCTGGAGGCCGGCGCCGTGGGCGTGCCGGTGGTGGCCACCGAAGTGGGCGCCTGCCGCGAGCTCATCCTCGGCCGCAGCGACGAGACGCCCAATCTCGGTGCCGGTGGCGTGGTCGTGCCGCTATCGAACCCGATGGCTTTGGCCGAAGGCGTGCTGGCATTGCTCGCCGATTTCGAGCGTTACCAGGCCGCCAGCGCCAGCATGAAGCAGCGCATGGCACGCTATTACGACAAGAAACAACAGCACGATGCCTACCGCGCATTGTATGACGCGAGCATCAACGCCCGCGACGAATCGCGCGTGCGCGCCGCTTAAGTAAACAAAGGACTGACACAATGGCCGGAATCGGATTTACTCTGCGCAAACTCGCCGCCCGCGACGATCTGCTCGGCATCGCGCGCGCGCTCGGACACTCGACCTTCGCCAGCGCCGGGCCCTGGCTGTTCACGGTGGCGACCATCGCCGCCATCACCATGCTGTATTCGGATTATTTCGCGCCGGATCAACTGGTGAATTTCCGCGTCATCGTCATCTACAACTTCGCTTTCTCGCTGGTGCTTTCCGCCCCGGTCTTCATGGTCATCACGCGACATCTGGCGGATTACATCCATTTCAAGGACGTCACCCGTACCCCCAGCGTGCTCATCGGCAGTCTCGTGCTGCTGCTCATCATCGAATCCCCCATCACCGGCTGGTTCTATTTCCACTACACCGTTCTGCCGCTCGGCCTGCGCATGAGCGCCTTCGCCAACGTGTTCCTCATCACCGCCGTGTGGTTGCTCAGCATCTATCTCACCGCGCTGAAAGACTATCGCTCCATCACCTGGAGCTATCTGTTCGGCATGGTTTTCGCCGTCTTCTTCGGCCTGCTGCTCAAGCAGCCTTATGGCGATACGGGCATGCTCAGCGGCTTCAATATCGGCCTCACCTTCATCGTTTTCTCACTGGCCGCCAAAGTCTTCGCGGAATATCCCTACAGCTACGAACGCCCGTTCTCGATGTTGTATTACTTCCGCAAATACTGGGAGCTGGCCATCGCGGGTATCTTCTACAACGCCGCCATCTGGGTCGATAAATGGATCATGTGGTTCGCCCCCGAATCCTGGGTGTTGCCCTCCAAGATGCGCATGTATCCGGATTACGACGGCGCGATGTTCTTCGCCTACCTCACCATCATCCCCAGCCTCGCTACCTTCGTCTTCAGCGTGGAGACCAACTTCTTCGAGCGCTACCGCAAGTTCTACAACGACATTCTGGAACATGCGCCGCTGAAGAAAATCTACGAAAACCACAACCGTATCATCGATTCGGTCATCGGCAGCGCGCGGAACTTCGTCATCATCCAAGGCACGCTTTCCCTGCTCGCCGTGGTGCTGGCGCCCAAAATCTTCGATCTGCTGAATATCAATTACGCGCAGATCGGTATCTTCCGCCTGGGTGTCATCGGCGCGTTCTTCCACGTGCTGGCGTTGTTCGGCCAGATTCTGCTCAGCTATTTCGATCACCGCAAAACCGTGATGTGGATCCAGGGCTTCTTCCTCGCCGCCAACACCGTCATCACGCTCTATGTGATGCTCGGCCAGGCGCATGGCTGGCCCATCACCGGCTTCGCATTCTATGGCTACGGCTACTTCCTTTCCAGCCTGCTGACCTTCGTCATCACCACCTGGGTGCTCTTCGCCCATATGCGCGAACTGCCCTACCACGCCTTCATCACCAGCAATACCAGCGTCCAATACAAAGGCGAATTGCTGACCCCGGAGGAAGAACATGCGGTGGCCGGTGTGCCGGTGGGCGCGGAACAGCCGGTGCGGGCGTAATTCGGCGCCTCCGGCAATACTCGCTTTTTTCTTCCCGGCGAAAAGAGCAGGCGGCCGCCTGGATCATTCAACCATCAAGACTCCCGGCACTCCTTTGGTCGAAGTCCAATCGATGCCCATATGGCACGTCCTCAGCCGTATCGGCAAACGGAAGGTTGAAGGCAAGCCGACACCGGAGCCGCGCAACGTCTTGGCTTCCGAAAATTGTGCATACAGCGCTACGCTTCGCCTCAAATGCGAAGCAGGTCGGGTTCCGAGAATGAAGTGAAGCTAATTCGGGCGTGCGATCTGCTCGGGGCTATCCAGCGAAAAGGCGGGAATCGTCACGTCCAGCATCTCGCCGTCCTGCCGGGCGAATTGGTAAGTGCCGCGCATGATGCCGCTGGGGGTGGGCAGGTGGGTGCCGGAGGAATAGCGATAGGTGGAGCCGGGTTTCAGCACGGGCTGTTCGCCCACCACGCCGGGGCCGCGCACTTCCTGCACCCGGCCTTGCCCGTCCGTGATGTGCCAATAGCGGTTGAGCAGATGCATGGGCTGGCCGCCGTGGTTTTCCATGGTGATGGTGTAGGCCCAGACATAGAAATCCTCCGCCGGCTGCGATTGGCCGGGGATGTATTGCGGCAGCACGGTGATTTTCATGCCGTGGGTGGTTTTGGTGAACATGGGATGATTCGATGAAGGGTGATTCGACAAAGCCCTCTCCCTTCGAGAGAGGGTGGGGTGAGGGGACGCTTGCTATGGTGTATCCATAAGAGATGAATGTATCACGATAAGTCTGTGCAAGCTTCCCCTCATCCTCCGCTTCGCTCCTCCTTCTCCTGTAGGGAGAAGGCGTGTGGCAGTTCCTTTAAAAACGCCACGCAGCGCGTGAGCTGCTCCGCCGCCACGAATTCGTTCGGTTTGTGCGCCTGATCGATGCTGCCGGGGCCGCAGACCAGTACGGGGAAACCCGCCGCCTGGAAAATGCCGCCTTCGGTGCCGAAGGAAACGGCGGTGCAGCGATTCGCGCCGCAGAGATGCAGCAGCGGCGAAAGGATCGTCTCGTCGTTTAAAGGATGCAGGCCCGCCACGTTCGAGGCGGGATGCGTGCGGATGGACACGCTTGCATCCAGCGCGCGATGCGGGGCGATCAGTGCTTCGGCGCGGGCATCGAAAGCGGTTTTGATCGCGTCGGCATCCGCCCCTGGTAGCGGGCGGATCTCCCACAGGAATTTGCATTCGCGCGGAATGATATTGCGCGCCGTGCCGCCTTGAATGGTGCCGACATGGATGGTGGTATAGGGCGGCGTGAAGCGGCCCGATGCATCGCCCCGCGCGCGGTGTTCGGCGGCCATCTCGCCCAGAGCATGTACCAGCTCGGCGGCGATCATCACCGCATTCACGCCCAGATGCGTGTTGCTGGAATGGGCTTCCAGGCCGGTAACGGTCGTCTCGAACGAGCGGATGCCTTTATGCGCGTCCACCGGCTGCATCAAGGTGGGTTCGCCGATGAGGACGAGCGCGGGTTGCAGCCCGAGTTCCTGCAGATGCGCGGCGAGCGCGGCGGCGGACAAACAGCCGATCTCCTCGTCGTAACTGAAGGCGAGATGGATGGGGCGGGGCGGCGGGCTCGCCGTCCAGGCCGGGATGAGGGAGAGGGCGCAGGCGAGGAACCCCTTCATGTCCGCAGTGCCGCGGCCGAAGAGGTATTCGCCTTTGTCGGTCAGCGTGAAGGGTTCGGTGTCCCAGGGCTGGCCGTCCACCGGCACCACATCCGTATGTCCCGACAGCACGATGCCGCCTTGGATGGTCTCGCCGTCCGCGCCGGGCAGGGTGGCGATCAGGCTGGCCTTGTTGCCCTCCGCATTCGGCAGGCGGTGGTGGGCCACGCCATGCGCATCCAGAAAGTCCTCGACCCATGCGATGAGAAGCAGGTTGCTGTAGCGGCTGGTGGTATCGAACGCGATGAGATCGCGGAGAATGGCGAGGTGGTTGTTCATATGCATACTCGTTGAATGACCCTCTCCCTAGCAGGGAGAGGGTGGAGCGCAGCGGAGGGAGAGGGTGAGCCGCAACAGATGCCGAAGCCTGTTGAAACGCACCCTCTCCCCAACCCTCCCCCTGCTGGGGGAAGGGAGTAACATGGTTGAGTGCTCATATTCCCTGCTCCAGCCGCGTTTCCGGCGTCACGTCCAGATGATTTTCTGCCCAGATCTGGCGATGCGTATCCGCGTCCACATTCCCGCCGGAGATGATGACGGCGACCGTTTTCGGGCTGGTCTGGGTTTTCAGCCATTCGAAAGCGGCGTTGGTATTCATCGCGCAGCTGGGCTCGGCGGTGATTTTGACGAGGTGGGCGATCCATTGCGTCCAGTAGTAAATATCCGCCTCCGGCACTTCGTACATGCCGTCCAGCTGCTTCACGTAATGGAAAGTGCGCTCGGTCATGGCCAGCGTGCGCACCCCATCCGCAATCGTATCCGGCGGGCTGTCGAAGCCGATGATCTTTCCGGCGCGCACGCTTTGCGCCGCATCGTTCGCGCGCAAGGGTTCCACGCCGTAGAGCTTCGTCTCGCGCTGCATCAGCCGCGTGGCGAGCAGGGAACCGGAGGCAAGTCCCCCGCCGCCGATGGGGATGAACATCGCATCCAGCTCCGGCTCCTCCTCGTGAATCTCCAACGCGCAGGTGCCCTGGCCCGCGATGATGTCGTCATGGTCGTAGGGGTGGATGAAGTACCAGCCTTCCTTCACATCCTCCGCCACCCGCGCCATCGCCGCCTGGCGGCTTTCGCAAAGGATGACTTCGGGGCCGTAGCTTTTGGTGGCCTGAATCTTCAAAGCGGACGCGCCGTTTTGCAGATAGATGCGGGCGGGGATGCCGAGTTTTTTGCAGGCCCAGGCGACCCCGCCGGAATGATTGCCGAGGGAAAAGGCCACCACGCGCTCGGGCAGGCGATTCTCTTCTTTCAGCTTCATCAGAACATTCATCGCGCCGCGCGCCTTGAAGGCGCCGACCTTCTGGAAATTTTCGCATTTGAACAGAATGCGGTGCCCGCCCAGCCATTCATTCAACAATTTGGAATAAAACAGCGGCGTGCGCACCACATGCGGCTGCACGCGGCGCATGGCATGCGCGACTTCTTCGGGTGCGATGGGCTGATAGGGTTCCACGGCGTACGTCTCTTTCCTAGTCCTTCGTTTGCACCGACTCCGCACACTCTGCACTGGATGCGGAGTGCCGACGAACCGCCGGAGCGGCACTCCGCATCCAGTGCAGAGTGTGAAGCTCGGATGTGCGCGACTCGGCCGATTTGGAACGGAGCAAAATAGTGACGAGCCATACCCACACTATCCCCGCTGGCCCGAACCCTCAAGCAGCCGTTCGCAGTTGCCCCCCGCCACGGGATGCTTTATGCCACCTGTTGCATCATCCACACGAGGGGCAAAGGCAAGGCATGGAACTGTTTTTCAAAGGCGGGCCGATCATGTGGATCCTGGCCCTGCTCTCCGTTTACGGCTTGGGCATCATCCTCTTCAAGATTTATCAGGTCTGGCTCTCGAATCTGTTCGAGAAAAAATACATCGACGCCACCCTGGTCGAAGTGAAGCAGGGCAAGCTGGATGAAGCGCTCGCGGTGCTTGCGCCGGTGCGCGGCCCCATCGCCCGCATCATGCGCACCTGCATCGAGCAAGTGAAAGACCGCAGCGTGACGCAACCGGCGAAAGAGGCCGAGATCAGCCGCGTGGGTTCGGCGGATGTGCGCTATCTGGAAGCGCATCTGCGCGCGCTGGAAATGATCTCCAACGTGGGGCCCATTCTGGGGTTGCTTGCGACCGAAATCGGGATGATCCGCGCTTTCTCCAGCTTGGAGAAAGCGGGCACCCGCGTCGATCCTTCGATGCTGGCGGGCGGAATCTGGGAAGCGCTGATCGGCACCGTGGCGGGGCTGATGGTCGCCGTACCTGCCTTGGTTGCTTATTACTTCTTCGATTCCATCATCGAGCGCACGCGCGCCACCATGAAGGATGTCTGCGTGCAGATCATGGCGCTCGAGGAGAAATACAAGCGCCGCGAAGCCGAGATCGAGCGCGCCCGCATGGACGACCGCGACCGCCAGCGGCTGGCCCTGGAAGAAAAAATCCGCCTGACCGAATATGACCGCGTGCGCCAGCTGGAAAGCAAGCGCATGGAGGAGGAACTGCGCCTGCGTGGCGAGCGCGACAAACAGGTGGAAGAGATCGAACGCATGAAGCGCGATCTGGAATCCAACCGCGGCACCGCGCAATCCGACACGCTGCGTTTGCTGAACCCGAAATATAATAGTTTCTAGGCATATGCGCCCCGGCTTGAAGCAATTTGCGAAGGCCGTTGACTCCCTCTCTCGCCTGCGGGGGAGGGCGGGGTGGGGGTATGCTCCACTTGCGCGGCCGCCATTGCGGTTCTGTTTAACTTCAACAGCGTTTGTTGGCGCTACCACCCTCCTGCCTCCCCCCGCGGGCGGGAGGAAGTTCTAATGCAGATAGAGCGCCGGATCCGCACCACGCGCCCGCTGCCTTTGGTGGCGTTGATCGATATTCTGTTTCAGCTGCTGATCTTCTTCATGTTGGCCACCAGCTTCGTGCGGCAGCAATCGATCGAGCTCGCGCTGCCCAGCGCCACCGCGCCCGCCAAGCCCGTGCCCGCGCCGTCCAAGCCTTGGCGGCTGGAGGTGGAAAGCGGCGGCATGCTGAAGCTGAACCGACTGAGCCTGGATTCGGGCGAAGTGAATCGCCGCCTGCGCGACCAGTTCGCGCAAAGCCCGGATACGGGCATCGTGGTGCTGAGCGCGGCGGGCGTGAATCTACAGGAATTGGTGAGCGTGATGGATATGATCTATCTCGCGGGCGGCAAGAATGTGGCGGTGGCCAACCAGAAACTCATCGCCGCCCCTATCCCCATGTCGCCCGCCGCACTGCCGGTGATCGCGCCCAAAGCGGCGGCAAAGGCCGCGCCGCAGCCATCCCGGCCGCTGGAAAACGGCTCCTGGGGCGTAGGCCGGGGCGGCAATCTCGGCGCGATTCGCGGCGATCTGCCCGCCGCGCGGATGAAGGAGTAACGCCATGTTCGAGATGGACCGCAATACGCGCAAGCCGAAGGAGATGAATCTCCTCCCGGTCATCAACCTCGTCTTTCTGCTACTGATCTTCTTCCTGGTCGCGGGCACCATCGAGAAGTTCGATATCGTCCCGGTCGATCTGCCTTTGGCGGATAGCGGGAAGGTGCTGGACGAAGGGCGCATCGTCATCGTGCTCGGGCTGCATGACGAGATTCTGTTCAACGACGATTATATCCAGCCCGCCGAACTGCCTGCCATGCTCAAGGAGATTCTGGCCAAGGACCCGGAAACGGTGATCTCCGTGAAGGGCGATGCGATGCTGCCCGCCGAAAAGATCATCGGCGTGATGGATCTCGTGCGCGCGGCGGGCGGGCGGAATCTTTCCCTCGTCACCCAAGCGGTGGAGTAGGGCATGCTCAGCGTTTTGGAAGAACTCAAACGAAGCCGCTATGCGGGCACCAACCGCTATCTGGGCAGCCTGGATTTCGGGGTGATGATGCTGGCGGCGGCGTTTCTGCATCTGGTCGTCATCGTCGCCTACCATTTCATGCCCGACCCCAAGCCCGAAACCGTGCCGGTGCGGGTGCTGAATGTGCGCCTGGGCGCGGAAAACGGTACTCTGCTGGCGGCGGATGCGGCGGGTGAGCCTCCCGCCATGGGCGGTGCGGGGCCAGATGCGGTGGAATCCAGCGCGCCCGTTTCGTCCGTCAATGCGCCAGCGAGCACGACGCCAAGCAGCGCCGAAGTGCGCGCATTGGATGCGATGCTTTCGCAGTTGCAGAGCGAGGACAATGCGAAAAGCGGCGAAAGGAAACGCCGCGCCAAACCCGCCACCGCCGTGAATGCCGACAACAGCCTGATCGAGCACGCGGCCAGCACCGGCCCGGTAAAATATGTGCGCCGCCCCGGCGAATGGGGCGATGGCACCGGGCCTTCCGCTGCCCCTGCCGCTTCCGGCGGGGAGCCGGTACAAGGCAGCCCCATGGGCAACAGCAGCGCGGCGGAGGCGGAATTGCTGCGCCGCTATGAGCAGGTGATTTCGCTGTGGGTGGCGCGCAACAAAATCTATCCGCCCGAAGCCTTCGCCCGCGGGTTGCAGGGCGAAGCGGTCGTGCGCGTGCGCATCAACCGCCAGGGCCGCATTCTCAGCTACCGCATCGAGCAATCCTCCGGCCATGCGTTGATCGATTCTGGCTTAGGCGAAATGGTCAAACGCTCTAACCCCGTCCCCGCCGTGCCGGAAAACTATCCGGGCGGCAAGGAACTGGAATTCCTGATTCCCGTGAGTTTTTACGATCAGCGGAAGCGGTAATGCTCTGTCATCCCGGGCTTGTCCCGGGATCCGGTGTGCTGTGGGGCTGATAGAGCGGGCCAACCACCGGATCCCGGCACAAGGCCGGGATGACAAAGAAGGGTGTCATGCCTTATTACGTCTATATTCTCGCCAAGGCGCGAAACAGCACTTTTTATGTCGGCGTGACCCGCGATCTCATTCGCAGGGTCTGGGAACATAAAGAAGGTTTGGCAGATGGCTTCACCAAAAAGTATGGCATCAAAATGCTAGTTTACTATGAGATCCACGAAAGCATCGAATCCGCCATCCAGCGCGAGAAATCGATCAAGCGTTGGTCGCGCGCCATAAAAATCGAGGCTATCCAAAATATGAACCCCGAGTGGCACGATCTCTACGGTAGCATCATAAAGTAGCGTGTTTGCGCAGCCTGGCCTTGTACCGTGCGGTTTATCACGGCATAAAGTTGGGATGATATTCTGCGAGCATCGAACGCCATGACCGACATTTTGCCCACATCCGCCGCTCCCATCTCCGTCATCCTCGTCACGCACCAATCCGGGGCGACTTTGCCGTTGGTGCTGCGCCAGGTGCTGAAGCAGGCGTATTTGGGTGAGATCGTGGTCATGGATAACGGCGAGCGCGCCACGGCGCTGGAATCGGTGCGCGCCATCGCGGCGGGGGACGGTCGGGTGCGGCTGGTCAGTGGACATGGCAATATCGGCTTTGCCGCGGCCGTGAACCGCGCGGTGCCTTCCACCTCCGGCGAATATGTCTGCCTGCTGCAGGCGGATACTTTTTTGAACGACGACACGCTGGCTTTACTGCTGCGCGCCGTGCGCGGCCATAGCGCCGAAGCCATCGCCGCGCCTTTGCTGCTGAACCCGGACGGCAGCGAGCAGAAGGGCGGCCGCATGCGCTTCATGAACGCGCAAAACGCGTTGGTGGAAGCGGGCAAGATCTACAAATGGTCGATGCAGGCGCAGGAAAACCGCGTCTATCTGCATCTCACCCCCACGCCGGAACAAACCGTGGAAGTGGATGCGGTGGGTTCGGCCTGTCTGCTGATGAAGCGCGAAATCTTCACCCGCCTGGGCGGCATGGACGAAGCCTTCTTCCTGCATTTCGAGGATATGGATTTCTGCCAGCGCGCCGCGCGTGCGGGCATCGCGCGCCTCTTCGTGCCGGGCGCGCCAGTGGTGCATCTGCGCACTTCCAGCCGGGCCGGGCTGATGAGCGTGGAATGGCTGCGCCGCAAAAGCTTCCAGCGCTATTTCGCGCTCTACAGCCCGCAGGCGAACACCCCGACCAAACTGGCGCTGCAGGCTTTCAGCCTGATCTGGCTGTTCCTCAAAATAGTGCGCGTGCGCATCGCCGCTTATCTGCCGGAATCGACCGGCGTGCGCGCCGCCCGCCGCATCGTGGTGCTGTATCGCTATCTGCAGGAACAGGTGGCGGAACAGACTTTGGCGGGCAAGAAAATCCTGCTGACGGGGGCGACCAATCAGGTGGGTGTCTGCCTGCTCGGGCATCTACTCTCGCGCGGGGCCGAAGTGGTGGCGGTGACGCACCAGACCCGCGTGCCGTTCCGCCATCCGCATCTGCATTGGGTTTCGGGCGATCTGCGCCAGGGCAAAATCCGCCTCGACGGGCATCGCCCCGAACTGATGATCCATGCTGCCGAACTCTGGCTGCTGCCGCCCTCCATGCCCGCCATCGCCGGCAGTTCCATCACCCGCGTCATCGCCTTCGGTTCGGCCAAGGTCTTCGCCAAGGTCTATGCCGAGCACAGCCGCGAGCAGCAGGAGATCGAGCGCCTGGAGCAATCCGAGATCAATGCGGTGAAGGCCTGCAAGCAAAACGGCATCCGCTGGACCATCTTCCGCCCGACGATGATCTACGGCGTGGGGTTGGATCATACGGTGATGCAGATTGCGGATGCGGCGCGCCGCTTCGGCGTGGCGCTGATCGACCCGCCCGCCAAAGGCCGCCGCCAGCCCGTGCATGCGGACGATCTGGCCGAAGCGGTGCTGAACGTGATGGACAACCCGAAGACGCTGGACAAGGCCTATAACCTTTCCGGCGGCGAGGTGCTGGAATACCGCGCGATGATCGAACGCATCATGGCCGCGCTCAACCGCCGCCCCCGTTTGTGGGACGTGCCTTTCCTGCCGGATTGGATCGACAAGGTGGGGCGCTTCCTGGGCAAGGAAGATCTGCATGGCGAACATCTGCGCCAGATGAACCAGGATATGACTTTGCCCTACAGCGAAGCCCAACGCGATTTCGGCTATCACCCACGGACGTTCTTAAGCGGCGGCGCAAGCGATCTGGGGCAGTTTTGAGCATCCTTCTCCCTCCGGGAAAAAGGAGCGGCGCAAGCCTAGGATGAGGGGAGAATCACGAGGACCATTCATTGTGTGTTTCAGCCAACCGCTCTTACCTCGCAAGATTCCCCTCACCCAACCCTCTCCCGAAGGGAGAGGGCTTTACAAACCTCCCGATTTCCCTTACCCGCAAAGCAGCGCTCACTCTTCATCCGCGAAGTTCCTCCCATGCCAAGAACCGCCTATGTCAACGGCCAATTCGTCTCGCACATCCAGGCCGTGGTGCCGATGGAAGACCGGGGCTATCAGTTCGCGGATGGCATCTACGAATATATGACCTTCTACAACCGCCGCGTGATCGATCAGGATCTGCATTTCGACCGGTTGGAGCGTTCCGTGGCGGAAATCGACATTCCCATGCCTTCCACCCGCCCGGTGCTCAAGCTCATCATCCGCGACCTCATCGCCCGCAACGGATACCGCGACGGCGGTGTGTATCTGCAGGTCACGCGCGGCGTGGCGCGCCGCGATCATCCTTTTCCCGCCAACATCACGCCTTCGCTCACCATCGGCATCTATAAATGCAAACTGCCGGGTGATGCTTATTACCATGACGGCATCGGCGTGATTACCCATCCGGACATTCGCTGGAAACGGCCGGACATCAAATCCATCTCCCTGCTCGGCAATGTCATCGCCAAGCAGGAAAGCGTGAAGCAGGGCGCGCGCGAAGCGTGGCTGGTGAACGAGCAGGGCATGGTGACGGAATGCTCGCATTCCAATTGCCATATCATCGATGTGCAGGGCCGCCTCATTACCCACCCGGCGAACCGTGCCATCCTTGGCGGTGTCATGCGTTCGGTGGTGCTGCGGCTGGCACGGGAAAACGGCATCGAAGTGATCGAGCGGCCTTTCAGTTTGGAAGAGGCCATGGGTGCCGCGGAGGCCTTCAACACCAGCACCACGGCGAATGTGCTGCCCGTCACCCGCATCGACGGCAAGGCGGTGAGCCAAGGCGTGCCGGGGCCGGTAACGCAGAAACTGCAACGCGCCATCTTCGCGCATGTAGCGGCCCAAACCGGCAAGGATTTCGATTTGAAGGCTTACGGACTCTAGCCTTATCCCATCCGTCATTCCCGCACAGGCGAGGATCTTTCGCCTTGACGGTTCCCGCACAAAATTCCTGGTATAAATTCCCGCCTGCGCGGGAATGACAATTGTAGAGTAGCCCGATGCACAGCCACCCCCACCTCCCCAAACCCCGCGCCATCCTGTTCGACTGGGACAATACCCTGGTCGATACCTGGCCCGTCATCCATGCCGCGCTGGCCGAGACTTTCGCTGCGGCGCAACTGCCAGTGTGGAGCCTGGATGAAGTGAAGGCGAAAGTGCGCAAGAGCATGCGCGATTCTTTCCCGGCGATTTTCGGGGAGGAATGGGAGCGCTATGGCGCGATGTATCAAGCAGCCTACCGCAACCGCCAGAAAGAGGGCATTCAGCCGCTGCTGAATGCGGAGGCGCTGGTGGAATATCTCGCGACCCTGCCCATTTTCGTCGGCATCGTCAGCAACAAGAAGGGCGAGCCTTTGCGGCTGGAGGCGGCGAACCTGGGCTGGACCAAGCATTTCAAGGTGCTGGTGGGGGCGGACGACGCGGCGAAGGACAAGCCGCACCGCGAGCCGGTGCTGCTGGCGCTGAAAGAAAGCGGCATCGAACCCGGGCCGGACGTGTGGTTCGTGGGGGATAGCGAGATAGACCTGGAATGCGCCCAGGTTTGCGGCATGACGCCGATTTATTATGGGCCCGAGGCCAGTGCGGAAATGATCGAAGCGCGCGATTACGGCGGCTTTCCCTTCGCCGCGCATGTGGACGGGCATGTGGCGCTGAAGGCGCTGGTGGAAGCGCATCTAGCTTAGTTACGTCATCCCGGCATAAGGCCGGGATGACAAATACTGTGTTGAAAAACTAGTTCCGGAACAATCCGGCGCCCAGCATCCGCTTCAATAGCGGAATGTTCTGCGCGGCGAGTTCGGTGGTTTCGTCGTGCCGCGGGCGGGGAGTGGGCAGGGGTTCTGCCGTATCCAACTTCACGCGGCGGCCGCGGCCGAAATAGGCATCCGATACAGATTGATAGGTCTCGATCGCGTCACTCTGCCCGGTGCCATAGGCCGTTTCGGCTTCCTGACGGGCATAGCAGAGAATGTCTTTCAAATGGGTCTGGCGGAATTCGTTGAGGTCCGTGCCCAGGCGCTTGAATTGCTGGCGCAGGGCGGTTTCGGCCTCGCTCAATACCCGGCTGCCGTCCCATCCCTGCTCGGCGCAGACCTGGGCCGCGTCGAAGCCCAGCAATTGCATCCAATCCTCGAAAGTCGCGCTCTGCACGCCGTCCTTGTGCATGCGGTACAGGCCGATCAGCACTTGGTGGCTGATCTGATATAGGCTGCCGAGGCGGCTGTATTTTTCGGGGGCGTGGGGAATGAAACCCAGGGCAATACGCCCGTTGCCGTCATCGCGCGCGAAGGTGGAAAAACCCTCGATGCAACGTCGGATGAAGCTGGAATGGGCGCGGAAAATCCGCAGGGCGTCGGTCTCGAGCGTCTTAATGGTCATAGCCTGATGTTTCTTGGTGAAGGAAACTCTTAATAGGGCACGGCTCTTGTTAAATTCACCTTAACAAAACTGTCACAAAAGTCAAACCAGACTTTGAGTGCTTCTAATTGCTAACTTTTTATTAAGCGGCCCGCAGGGTGCGTAAGGTATCCAGCAGCAAACCGTTTTGCCCCAGGCGCAACTGCGTGGCCATGCCCTCCAGGGTGGTGCAGGATTCATCGATCATGCCCAGCAGCGGTTTCCAGGCGGCGCTGATGCGCGCGTAATCCTCGTCCGGCGAAGACAGCGACGGCGCGGCCACATCGGCGAATCCGGCACCCGCGAAGGCGGCGATTTTCATTTTCGATTGCCGCTCCAGCTGCAGTACGGTCATCACCAGGCAGGAAGCCTGGATGCGGGCGAAAAGACGGGCCACTTCCTCCGGCAAAGCAGGCACTTCGTCCGCGCTTGGCTGCTGCGCGCCTTCGCCCAGTTCTTTGATGAAGTGACGCGCGAAGGCGGCATAGGTTTCGATGGCCTGGGCCACGGCGGCGGCGTTCAGCGCATAGATCTCGCCCCAGAGTTCGGCCGGGCTGGAAGACAAACGCAGAAAACGCTCCATGATCTCATCCCCCGCAAAGGCGCTGGGCGACAGGCGGCGGGCGATGGCGGAGCCGGAAGCGAAGGCCACGGCCTGGGGCAGGTGCGAGACATGCGCATAGATTACGTCATGCACATCCGCCGGCATCAGCAACACGGAAGAACCGATCTCGCTCCAGAAAGCGCGCGCATCCGCCAGCGCGGGGTCGGTAATTTCGATACCTACCGGCGGAGTGAGAATGACCTGGCGGCCCACATACAAATCCGCATGGCTGCCGCCCTGGCCGGCGGTGGAAGCGCCCGCGATCGGGTGGGAGGGGATGTAGCGTTCCGGGTGCGGCAGGATTTTCTGCATGCCTTCCAGAATCGCCGCTTTCACCGAAGCCACATCCATCACCAGCGCCCGCGCGTCGATCTGTCCGGAAAGCTGCTGCGCCACTTCGAGCAGCGCGCGCGGGGGCAGGGCGAAGAGCACGAGGTCGGAACCCTGGACTAGATCTTGCGCCTGCTTCACGGTGAGCGCCTCCGCCTGTAGCAGCCCTTCATCCATGCCCGCGCGCAGCGCGAGTCTTGTCATGGTCGAAGGCGACGATGCGATCTGCCAACCCGCGTGCCTTCATGGCCTTGGCGAGCGACGCGCCGATGAGGCCGTAGCCGAGGATGCAGACTTGGGAGAAATGGAGATCGGTCATGGTGGGTCTTTCCTAAAGCCCCTTTCCCTAGAAGGGAGAGGGAAAGCGCGGAGCGCGAGGGAGCGGGTGCGTGGCAACGGATGCCGGTGTTTGTTGCGTACTCACCCTCTCCCCAGCCCTCTCCCCTCTGGGGAGAGGGAGTAAATTGATGGGTCAGCCCAAAAATCGCTGCAAACATTCCACCACCGCACGGTTCTCGGCTTCGGTGCCGATGGTGATGCGGAGGTGGTTGGGGAGGCCGTAGCCGGTGACTTCGCGCACGATGATATTGGCTGCGAGCAAGGCCGCATTCGCCGCCGCCGCGCGGCATTCGGGGAAGGCGACATGAGTAGGAAATTGCCCTGCGAGGGCGTGACCTGCAACCCCATCTGCGCCAGCGTCTCGCTCATCCAGCCGCGCCATTGCAGATTATGCGCCACCGAGCGGCGCACGAAATCCTGATCCTCCACCGCCGCGATGCCCGCGCGGATGGTGGGGGTGGCGAGGTTGAACGGGCCGCGAATGCGGTTCAACACGCCGATGATGGCGGGCGGCCCATAGCCCCAGCCCAGGCGCAGCGCGGGAATACCGTAAACTTTCGAGAAAGTGCGCAGCAGCACCACGTTTTCGTTCGCGGCGACCAAGGCCCGCCCGTCCTCGTAATCCGCTGCATCCACATATTCCTCATAGGCTTCGTCCAGTACCAGCAGCACGTTTTTGGGCAGGCCTGCATGCAGGCGGCGCACTTCCGCGCCGGAGATATAAGTGCCGGTAGGGTTGTTCGGGTTGGCGAGGAACAGGATACGCGTGCGCGGCGTGAGGGCGGCGAGCAGTGCATCCACATCCGCACGCAGTTTCCTGCTCCTCCGCCGTCACCGGGTCCGCGCCCGCGGCCCGCGCGCTGATCGGGTACATCAGGAAGGCATGGCGGCTGAACAGCACCTCATCGCCCGGGCCGACGTAAGCTTGGGTAAGGAAGTGGATCACCTCGTCCGACCCCGCACCGCAGATGATCTGCTCCGGCGGAATGGCATGCACTGCGCCGATAACGGCACGCAGTTCGGCATGTGCCGAATCGGGATATCGGTGCAGATCGGCGCTGTTTTGATAGGCGGCCAGAGCTTTCGGGCTGCAGCCCAGCGGGTTTTCGTTCGACGAAAGCTTCATCGGCGGCGTGGCGCCCCCGGTTTTGGACTTGCCCGCCACATAGGGCGCAATGTCGAGAATGCCGGGCTGCGGCGTGGGAAGGAGCATGGTGATTCTTTCCCCTCTCCCGCGAGGGAGAGGGCGGATTTGATTGGTGAGCCACGCGAACCTAGCAAATCCGGGAGAGGGGGAAAAGCGGTGAAGTGCGGTTGCGGCATAACCCGGCGGAATGGGTGAGAACCCTCTCCCGCATGGCTAAGCCTTGCGATGCAAGACTAAGCTATGCGGCCTCTCCCTTCGGGGAGAGACGATTTTAACGGCTCATCGCAATCGGTTTGGCATGCGCGCCGAGGATGGTGAGGCCGAGCAATTGCTCGCGGCATTGCTCCTGCAAAGCGGCGAGCACGGGGTGGCTGCGGTCGATGAAGCCTTCCAACTCGATGAGATGCAGGCGGCTGTCCGTGCCCGGTTCCTGCACCACCTGCAGCCAGCGCGCATTCAGCGTACTCTGCTGGAAGTGGGTGTGGATGCGGCTTTGGCTGAGGTCGTGTTTGCTTTCCACCACCAGATAGGTCACGTCGTCCCCGGTCGGTTCGCAATCGACATATCCCACCGCCAAGGCCAGCGGGCGGGGGTTCGGCTCCATGCTCGCATAGGGCAGACAGGCGAAGATGCTGGGGCGAGAGGCTTCTTCCCCCCGCGGCACCAGCCGCCACCAGGATTCCTCGCCGCCTGCATCCAGCGCGGGCAGCACGCCCACCAGGCTCGTCCCGTCCATCACCTGGCCGATGATACGGCTGGGCACGGTCTCTTTGGTCACCGCCGAGAATCCCCCAAAATATTCCCGTGCCAGCCAATAGGCATCCTGCGCCGTGGGTTGGAAATAGGCGACGATGCGCAGGGGTTGTTCGATGGAAGTGGAGGCGGCGATGATCAGCCGCCAGATGGCCGCCACCGCGCCCGCCGAGAAAGGATGATCGGCGAATTCGCCCGCGATGCGGCGCACCATGGTCGATTCCCGCCCGGGGCGGATGAAGCAGCGCGTATCCAAGTGCGCCTTCTTCAACTCGCCCACCTGGGCCACCACGGCGCAGCGTGCCTTGAGCAGCGCGATCAGTTCATCGTCCATCGCATCGATCCGCGCGCGAAAATCCGCCAGGCTTGTGGTGAATGCATCGGAGATAATGATGGAAACTTCGGCCATGTGCACGAAATCCTTCTATTTTTGTCTGCGCGGCTAAGGGAAAGGGCGGCGCGCGCATCTTTTCTGCGATGTAGCCCAAGAAGGCGGCGAAAGCAATGGCGCGGCAGGCTTTGCACATGTTTCGTTACCAGCACCGTAACAAAAGATTCACATGCCCGGCGTGGCATCTTGGGGCTTGCGGGCGTATATTGTTCGTATCCGTTTCATAGGAATTTTGTTGTTTCCATGGGTTTTCCTTTCGTCATCCCCGGTATCGCCGAGCTCTTTGCGGCCAATCGTTACGTGGCCAGCGCGCCCGCGCTGCTGGAGATGGATGCGGCTGACAAAAGCAACCTGGGTTCCGAAGATGGCGACGAAGTCGCTGGATACGAGCGGATGGCGGCAGGTTTTCTGCCGATGTTGATTTCCGGTAAAGTGAATGCCGGCAGTCTCAAGACATTGTTCAAAGGCTTGCTGACGCGTGGGCTCAAAGAGGTCGGGGGCGGACACGGCGCGGTGGCCAGTTTCATGGCCGAAGCAGCAGTGCAGGCTGGCGGAAGTATGCTGGGCAATATTTCCGAAGAAACGGGCGCGGTGCGCAAGACGAATGAATCGATTCAGTCCGCCGCCCACAACGCAGGTCAAGGCGTCGATATCGCCGCAGATTTGGTAGAGAAAGCAAAGAATGCATTCGGCGATAACGTGAGCAAGCAGATTGGGTTCAATCCACAAGGCTTCATGCCCAGCACCCCGGTGATCATCAAATTCGTGCAAGGCCTGATCCCGCACTAGTCAAAACGTCATCAGACTGTCACAGGAATTTGTTAGAATAGATACATAACAGGCCGGAACAGGCCGATTTCAAAGGAAGATGGAGTACAGAGATGCCCAAGGAAACGAAATATACCAGTGCAGGTGACGGTGGGCTTTTTTCCATTGGTGATTGGATCACCAACATTGCGCAATTTATTTGGCCGGATAGCAAAATAGCTAAAGGCGCCGAAACGGCGGGAGATTTGGCCAAAGACGCTGCCAACATGAAAAGCGATGGTGTGAACAGCGACAATGTGGGCGAGACGGTCGGCGATGTTGCAAGCACGGCCATAAAATTCATGAATCCCAATGGTGGCCGTGAAGGTATTTTGAAAGCCGAAGGAATCGGTTACCTGATTCAAATGGTGGTCGGCTGGATTCTCCATATGCTGGGCATGAAAAATAAGGAGGAATCGGTTGCGGAGAAAAAAGCCGAGGAAACGAAAGCGACTCAGACTGGAAATCAGCAGGCCTACGGCGTGAACAATCCTTATCAGGCACAGATGCAGGCCCAGAATATCAATTTGGGGAATGTCGGTCCGATTCAAAACATCAATGGCCAGCCTTATGTCCCGCTGGCCGCCGTGCAACCTCAACCCCAGGTGCCCGCTCGCGTTGCCGGATAGCTGCCACTCGCATTTTATCAAAAAAGGCCGGGGCGCGAGCTCCGGCCTTTTTTGATAAAAATGGGCTTGCCTTAGTTCGGCAACCTTTCGCTGCCATACAGCGCCTCGGCGCGATCCTTGAACGCCTTGGTCATTTTCAGCGTGGCGCGTTCGAACAAAGCCCCGACCAGCGAATCGAGCAGGCGCGAGCGGAAGCGGAAATCGAGCGCCAGTTCGATGCGTGTGCCGCCTTCGGGTAGCGATGCGTCTTCGCCAGGTGCGAGCGCGACGAAACGCCAATCATTGGTCAGGTGGTCAAACGGGCCTTTGGTCATCACCACGCCGATGCGGCCTTCGTGCGGTGCGCTGGGCGGGAAGAGATTCACCCGGCTCACATAGCTTTCGGTGAAGGCCGAAAAGGAAATCACCAGTTCCGCCTCCACCCCCCCCGCATCTCGCGCAAGCACCCGCGCCGCACGGCACCAGGGCAGAAACTGCGGATACGCCTCCACATCCGCCACCAGCGCGAAAAGCTGGGCGGGGGAGTAGGGGGAGGTTTCGGTGGAGGTGAGGCTGGGCATGAATTGGATGATAGCGTGAAGTTTCACCTTCGCAAAGGCGCAGGCATGGTTGCAAGTGTCATCTCAAACAGCGGCTTTGTTCGTTTCGGCCATTCTGATGCCCAAAAGGGAGGCGATGCATGTGCAGGCGAACACCGCCAGCACATACAAATATCCGAAAAACAAAAGCAGCGGTCCGCCCATCATTGCTAGATGCATAATGGCGTAATCCGCTTCAATGAACATGAAGTAGGGCTGGGCCAGCAGCAGTAGAGAGATCAGATAAAAGATCGGCATAAGCGCTACCCGCCACTTCACGCCCTTTCGGCTGGCTTTTCCGCACCACCAAAGAAACGCAGCAGAAATCCCGATGAATGCAAAGGTAACGGCATGGAAGATCCTGTCGCCCAGATTCGCCGCGCTGAGCAGCAATCTGAGCAAGCAGGGAACCGATACAACAATCGTTGCCCAGAGATAGGGTCGGTAAAAATGCGTGCGTTGCATTGGTATGATCTACAGGCTCACGGGGCTGGCAGCACCCGTGGCGTAAAGTGGAGCGGCGTTTCCCGCCAGTTGCGCCTCTCGGTTCGCGCGCATCTGCGCGAAGTCCGCATCCGCGTGATAGCTGCTGCGCGTCAGTGGCGAGCTTGCCACCATCAGGAAGCCTTTGGTCTTGGCCAGGCGCTTGTAATACTCAAATTCCTCCGGCTCCACGAAGCGTTCCAGCTTCGCATGTTTCGGCGTGGGCTGGAGGTACTGGCCGATGGTGATGAAATCGACATCCGCCGCGCGCAGATCGTCCATCACCTGCACCACTTCTTCCTTGCTCTCGCCCAAACCCACCATCAGCCCGGATTTGGTGAAGATGCTGGGATCGTGTTCCTTCACCGTTTTCAGTAGATGCAGCGAGTTGAAATAACGCGCGCCGGGGCGGATGGTTTTGTAGAGCCTGGGCACGGTTTCGATGTTGTGGTTGTACACATCCGGCCGCGCATCCGTCACGATCTTGATCGCGTGGTCTTTCCGCAGGAAATCGGGGGTCAGCACTTCCACCGTCATATCCGGGGCCAGGGCATGGATGCGCGTGATGCATTCGGCGAAATGCGCCGCGCCGCCGTCGGGCAGATCGTCGCGATCCACGCTGGTGATGACGACGTGGCGCAGGCCCAGCTCGGCCACGGCTTTGGCCAGATTCTCCGGCTCGTGCGGGTCGAGCAGGTCGGGCACGCCGGTTTTGATGTTGCAGAAAGCGCAGGCCCGCGTGCAGGTGCTGCCAAGGATCATCACCGTCGCATGCTTCTTGCTCCAGCACTCGCCGATGTTGGGGCAGGCCGCTTCCTCGCACACCGTGTTCAGCTTGTTGGCGCGCATCAAATCGCGCGTATTCTGATATTCCCGGCTGACTGGTGCCTTCACGCGAATCCAATCCGGCTTCGTGGTGCGGCGGACCACCGGCACTTCCACCGGTTCGGTGATCATGATCGGTTCGTGGGGCAGGGCGAAGGGGGTAAGTTCAGTCATGCAGGCGGGCTTTCGCTAAGAATTAACTCCACTATAGGCCGCCAGCCCGCGCGAGAAAACCGCTTTTTACGCGGAGTTGGCATGCATGGAGGCGCGATGAAGTTTCCTCTCCCTGAAAAGGAGAGGATTAGGAAGAGGGTGAATCTTCGGAGGTTCCGGGCAACCGTACCCTCTCCCGGCCCCCTTAATCAGGGGGAGGCGGCGCAATGGCCACCGCCAGAAAACACCAAATACCTTGCATGCCGCACACAAATCCGTATATTCCGCGCACCCGAACTCATATTCAAAGGCAGTATCATGGCGCGCGTCACGGTCGAAGATTGCATTCTCAACATTCCGAACCGCTTCGAGCTGGTGGCCATCGCCGCCCAGCGCGCCAAGCAGATCAGCAGCGGCATGCCGCTCACCGTCGCCCGCGACAACGACAAGGACGCGGTGGTTTCCCTGCGCGAAGTGGCGGATAAGACGGTGGATCTCGACGCGCTGCGCGAAGAACTCATCTCCAGCCAGCAAAAGCGCCAGGTGCTGGAACGCATCGAACACGAGCAACAACTCGAGCGCATGAAATCGGACAATCCGGACGGCGAAGTGACCGACGCCTTCGCCGAAGCCGGCAAAATGGGCATCTTGCAGGCCACCCCCGAAGAAGAAGACGCCGGCATGGCGTTTGGGGACGAAGAGGCGGATGTAGAGGACTAGGCTGCCAGGGCAGACGAAGAAACCTTCGATAAATAGCAGGTTTTCTGCGTGTTCAATGTCCAACAAAGACAGGTCGCATTGCGCCCGTCATGGCTGGCGTGTATGGTGCACTAGTTGGAACGTATGTTGTTTGTACATTAGACACAGCTGCAGTAGCTGTGCTGCCAACTGGAACCTTAAAGGCATTACCAGAAGAATAAGCAAGCGGGTTGTTTGGTGTATGGGCAACAGGGCTACTGCCAAATCCTAGAAGGCCTGCCAACCCTTGTACAAACGAACCTGTCATGCCGAAATTTGGACGGTTCTCTGAACCGTCGCGTGAACCGGAGTACAGCGCATAGGCGTCTCGCGCTACTTCACCAACAATCCCAAATGGCAGGACGTTGCCCCAACTTTGTATTGAAACGGCGGTTTTGGTGTTTTCAAGCATTTGCTGAGTCGCTTGGCCATTTTTCACCATATCCTCAACAGCACTGATTTCCTGACGGCCAAAATAATAAGTTATTAGTCCACCAATAATGGGGAAACGACCCAGCAAACCCTTGCTGAGGAACGGCAGCACTTTGGTTGCGCTTTTCGCGGCATATCCCACCACGCGGCTCATCACGGCGGTTTTGGCCACGCCGCCCGCATGGTCTTTGGCCAGTTCAAAATGCTCGTCCGCCGCTTCCTGATTGCCGGTGACTTTGTCGAAGATGCCCAGGCCCACGCCTTTGACGACGTTAGCAACGCTCAAGCCCACCATGCTTCGGGCCATAAGATTCACCGTGCCATGGGCCACGTCTGCATTGCCGATCGCTCGCTTGCCTGCGGCAATGGTGCCTTCGCCCGCCTGAGGTTTGAACTCGGCCGCGAGTCCTTTGGCGTCCTTGGCGATGTTGGTGAAGAACGTGTTCTCCTTGCCGAAATAGGTGCGCGGATCGAGCAGGCTGCTGCCCACGATCTCGCGATGCGTGTAGCGGTAGCCCGCGGTTTCGGTTTGGGCGTTGCTGGCCTGCGCGGCCTGCTGCGCGCGGACTTTGGCAAGATCGGTATATTCGGCGTCGCCTGCGGCGATGCTTTCGGCTTTCGCCTGCATTTCCTTGGGCAGCATCTCAAGCGGCAGCGCTTCGCCCACCACCTTGCCGTTCGCCTCGATCTTGCGCGTGTGATTGAGCAGATCGTTCATGCGACGGTCGCCCACGATTTTCTCTAGCTCGAGCAATTGTTCATTGCTCATGCCTTGCAAGAAGTAATTCTTTTCCGTGCCGTGCGTGGAGACGGTGCCGCTGACCCACTGGCCGACTTTGCCAAGATCGCCGCTTTTCAAGGCGTTGCCCAACTCGCCTAGGTCGGCCTTACCGAGATTCTCGGCCAATGTTTCGCCACGATGCTGCACGTTCTCGGCGCGGTATTGCGCGTTGTTCTTCACGCTTTCAAGCTTCGCCAGCGTGTGCTCCTTGAAATGTGCCGGGTCCGCTTTGTATACGTCGTACTGACCCTTCAGCATGCTGTAAAGCTGCGGCGAGAATTGAAGCAGGATAAACCACATAGGCAAAACTTTCGTTTGAGTTACCGTCAGTCTACCCCCCAATTGTTGAGTTTTTATGACAATCGCTGCAGGGGTGGGATTATTTTGGCTTGCTTGCGGGGCTGGGGGGGCTTAGGACACGGCAACATTTCTTATCGCCGGGAGCCGGGCATGCATAGCGACACACAGAAAATCATTGAAGAACAATGGGAAAAACGGGCTTCTTTGAATCCTGCCAGCCAGGGGCTGGTGCGTGCGGCGGTGGCCGAGGTGTTGGCGGCGCTGGATGCGGGTGCGTTGCGTGTGGCCGAGCCCAAGACCGAGGGAAGCGGCTGGGTGGTGCATGAATGGATCAAGAAAGCCGTGCTGCTGTCCTTTCGCTTGAACGACAACCAGTTGCTGGCGCATGGCGCTTCGCCCGCGGCGGCGATCGCCCAGGGCGCGCCGGGGGATTTTTCCTATTGGTATGACAAGGTGCCCAGCAAATTCCTGGGCTGGGACGAGGCGCGGTTCAAGGATTCGGGCATCCGCGCGGTGCCGGGCAGCGTGGTGCGCCACTCCGCCTTCATCGCGCCGAATACGGTGCTGATGCCGAGCTTCGTGAATGTGGGGGCCTATGTGGGCGAGGGGACGATGGTCGATACCTGGACCACGGTCGGTTCCTGCGCACAGATCGGGGCGCGCTGCCATCTTTCGGGCGGTGTGGGCATCGGCGGCGTGCTGGAGCCGCTGCAGGCCGCACCGGTCATCATCGAGGATGATTGCTTCATCGGAGCGCGCAGCGAAGTGGCCGAGGGCGTGATCGTCGAGCGCGGGGCGGTGCTTTCCATGGGGGTCTATCTCGGGGCCAGCACCAAAATCGTCGATCGCGCAACGGGCGAAGTGCATTACGGCCGCGTGCCCGCTTATTCGGTGGTGGTGCCGGGCAGCCTGCCGGGCAAGAATGCGGGCGATCCCAGCCTGTATTGCGCCGTCATCGTGAAGCGCGTGGACGAGAAAACGCGCAGCAAAACAAGCATTAATGAGCTGCTGCGCGGCGATTAAGCGTCATTAAAAAGTCACAATCTCTTGTTATTAAGTGCACTTGGCAGGGAGGAGATTCAATGAATCGCAGAGAAGCGTTGCGCTGGCTGGCGAAAGGGGGAATTGCTGCGGCCAGCAGCGGTAGCAATGTGCCACAAGTTTTAAAAGACATAGTGCTTCCCGGCACTGCGCCAGTGCAAGTTTCACTTCCTTCATTGTTCGGTGAAATGGTGGAAAAAGCAGTACATCATTCGGAACAATGGTTTGACATCACCGCAAGTTTTTTTCCTGAAACGGAGGAGGAGTTTTTGCAGGGATTGGAAACTGCTAAGAGTGGAATGAGCGCTGTACAGGAGGCTTACGAAGCAACCAAGGTAATCATAAAACATCCAAAAATTGAAGAAATGTTTGCTTTCGAACGAAGCGAAAAGGCTTTGTTGCTTGAACGGATCAAAGATTACTCACGTAAGCATTACGCCACAAAGAATTACGATGAAGAACAATTGCTCAAAACGGCAAAAGACCAAATATATCGACTAAGCGCGTCTCCCAGCGACGTGGCTGAGGACTTGGATCACTGGAGCAGAGTTAAACTTAACGAGCCTTTGGCGGAATACTTGAAGGATTTATTGCATTCCGTGCACACGAGAAGGAATACTTTGCTGGAAGGAACGGGAATCGATGATGCCACGTGGGAGTTATTCTGTGATCGTTTCGACATGCCCGACGCGGCTTCAGCATCGGATCTATTAAGAACAGTCGCCAACGATTTTTTGACCACAGCCGACGATGCTTTGGTCGATGCTTTGGATTCCTTAGCCATGCGCCAAGATGGGTGGCTTAGCCAGAACCAATATGCATCAGCCAAAGACTGGTACGACCGAATAAGCCGCGTTGTGCCTGAGCATGATTATACCTCATATGCGATGGACTATTTTGAAGGTGCACGGCGAGAAGATTGGAAGAACCGCGAGGAGTACGCAGATCGTGATGAAGAAAAAGACTATAATCGAGAAAAACAGGTTCTTCATTTGTACCCATTGGCTCGTACCAAGCGCTGGATGTCTTGCGCACCGGACCCACGGCTTTTAAATGGTGACGACAAAGCAAGTTTTGTTGAGCGTTTAGCTTCCGAAGAAAAAGAGGTCTACCCCAGTTGGACAAAGGGCAACGACATCTACTAGAACAAATGCTATCCCGTAATCAGTTTGACTTGATGCATCTCACCGACCCCATTGCCCTGACCCAAGCCCTCATCCGCTGTCCCTCCGTTACACCGGAAACGGCGGGCAGCGTGGCGCTGGTTTCGGGCTGGCTGGAAAAGCTGGGTTTCACCTGCCACGCCGAGCGTTTCAGCGACGAAGGCACCGCGCCGGTCGACAATCTCTATGCCCGCCTCGGCACTTCCGGCCCGAACTTTTGTTTCGCCGGCCATCTGGACGTGGTGCCGGTGGGGGATGCGGCGGCCTGGAGCCACCCGCCCTTCGCCGCCGAGATCGCGGGCGAAAGCCTGATCGGGCGCGGGGTGTGCGACATGAAGGGCGCCATCGCCGCCTTCATCGCCGCCGTGGCGCGGCTGCGCGAAAAGGGCGCGGTCTTTCCGGGAAGTATCTCGCTGCTGCTGACGCTGGACGAGGAAGGCCCGGCCACACTCGGCACGCGGAAAATGCTGGAATGGATGCAGGCCCGTGGCGAGCGCATGGATGCCTGCCTGGTGGGCGAACCGACGAGCGACCGGGTGTTTGGCGATACGGTGAAGATCGGGCGGCGCGGCAGCCTCAACTGCGTGCTGACTTCGGTGGGGCGGCAGGGGCATGTGGCCTACCCCGATCTGGCCGAGAATCCGGTGACGCCGCTGGTGCGGTTTCTCGCGGCGCTGAAAGCGGAGCGTTTGGACGAGGGCACGGAATTTTTCCCGCCCAGCAACCTGGAAATCACCAGCGTGGATGTGGGCAACCCCACGCACAATATCATCCCCAGCACCGCCAGCGCACGGCTGAACATCCGCTTCAACGCGCTGCATACGGGCAACGCGCAGCAGGCCTGGCTGCTGCAGAAAGCGGCGGAAATCAGCCCGAATCTGCAACTGACTTTCGCGCTGAGCGGCGAATCCTTCCTCACGCCCCCCGGCGCGCTCAGCGGCGTGGTGACGGATGCGGTGCAGCGGGTGACGGGCATCCTGCCCGCGCTTTCCACCACCGGTGGCACTTCGGATGCGCGTTTCATCAAAGACCATTGCCCCGTAGTGGAATTCGGCCTGCGCAACGCGACCGCGCACAAGGTGGATGAGCAGGTGCCGGTGGCGGAAATCGAGGCGCTTGCGCAGGTGTATGAGCAAGTGCTGATCGGGTATTTCCGTTAGGCCTTATCAATCCGTCTACGCGGGAATGACAACATCGAGAAGGCGAATCCATGTCCATATCCACCCTTCTCTGGTTCCGCCGTGATCTGCGGCTGCATGACCATGCGACACTGGTGGCGGCGTTGAAAAGCGAGGGCGCGGTGCAGCCCGTCTTCGTGTTCGACACGGATATTCTGAAAGACTTTCCGGCGAAGGACGACCGGCGGCTGATGTTTCTGGCTGAAACCTTGGCGCGGCTGGATGCGGAGTTGCGCAAGTGTGGCGGCGGTTTGCTGGTTCTGCATGGCAGCGCGCGCACGCTGATTCCCCAGGCCGCGCGCGCCTTGGGCGCGGCAAGGGTGGTGATCGCGGCGGATTTCGAGCCCGCCACCCGCGTGCGGGACAAAGCGGTGCAGGAAGATCTGGGCGCAATCGAGCTGGTGCGGGTGAAGGATCATCTGGTGCGCGCGCCGCATGAAGTGCTGAAAGGCGACGGCACGCCCTACCGCATCTACACCCCCTACATGAAAGCCTGGCGCGCCAAGCTGACGAAACCGGACCTGGCCGAGCGGGTGGTGGAAGATCAAGGGCGGTACGCCGATTTTGCCAAAGCGCGGCAAGCGCTCGACAAAGCGGGTATCGTCTGTCTGCATCCCGAAAAAAGCGCGGCCCATCTGCTGCAATCCATCGGCTATACCCCGGTTGATCTGGCGGGATGGGGTGTGGAGAAAGGGGCATCCCGGCTGGCGGATTTCGCGGGGGACGGCATGCGGCGCTATGCCGATTCGCGCAATGCGATGGCGGATGAGGCGGGTGTTTCCATGCTCTCGCCCTATCTGCGCTTCGGCCTTCTCTCCATCCGCGAAGCCGCGAAAGCCGCGCGGGACAAGGGCGGCGAGGGCAGCGAGGTATGGCTGAACGAACTGGTATGGCGCGATTTCTTCGCCCAAGTGCTGTATCATTTCCCCGAAACCGCCACCCAGGAATTCCAGCCCAAATATCGCGGCACCCTGAAATGGGCGGCCACGGAGGCGCAGGTGGAAGCCTGGAAGCAGGGTCGCACGGGATACCCGGCGGTGGATGCGGCACAGCGGCAGTTGCTGGAATTAGGCTGGATCCACAACCGCGCCCGACTCATCACCGCCACTTTCTTCTGCCGCCACCTGCGCGGGGACTGGCGGGTGGGGGAGGCGCATTTCGGGCAATATCTGATGGATTACGATTTGTCCTCCAACATAGGCAACTGGCAATGGTGCGCCAGCACCGGTGCGGATGCGCAGCCCTATTTCCGCGTGTTCAACCCGGTCAGCCAAAGCCGGAAGTTCGATGCCAAAGGCGATTATATACGCCGTTATGTGCCGGAGCTTGAAGCGCTTTCCGATAAGATGATCCATGAGCCCTGGCTGCTGGAAAATCCGCCGAAAGATTACCCTCAACCCATCGTGGATATCTCCGAAACGCGCGGGCTGGCGATTGCCATGTTCAAGCAGGTTGCTGCGGTTTAAGAATAGACATCCATCCGTCCAAGCTCGCATCGTGTAACCATGGCCAAAAAAATCAGACTCGACCAATTGCTTCTCGCCCGTGGGCTGGCGGATACGCGCAGCAAGGCGCAGGCGCTCATTATCTCCGGCGGGGTATATCTGGGCGAAGTGAAGCTGGACAAGCCGGGCCATACTTTGTCCGAAGACGCCGAGATCATCATGCGGGAGAAACAGCACCCCTGGGTGTCGCGCGGGGGCATGAAACTTTCGCATGGGTTGGCGCATTTCGGTTTCGCGACCCAAGGCATCACAGCGGCGGACATCGGTTCTTCCACCGGAGGATTTACGGATGTGCTGTTGCATCATGGCGCGGCCAAAATCTTCGCGGTGGATGTGGGCCACGGGCAACTGGATTGGAAATTGCGCAACGATGCCCGCGTGGTGGTGATGGAGGAGACCAACGCCCGTCGCCTCACCCCCGAACTCATCCCCGACGCGTTGGATGCGGTGGTCTGCGACGCCAGCTTCATCGGCCTGCGGTTGGTGCTGCCCGCCGCGCTGGCGCTGGCCAAACCAGGTGCCTGGCTGATCGCGCTCATCAAGCCGCAATTCGAGGTGGGCCGGGGCCAAGTGGGCAAGGGCGGCGTGGTGCGTGACCCCGCTCTGCACGCCGAATGTTGCGCCACCATCGAGGCCTGGCTGGGCGCGGAGATGGGCTGGGAAGTGCTGGGCATCACCGAAAGCCCGATCACCGGCCCGGCGGGCAACCGCGAATTCCTCATCGGCGCGCGGAAACGATGATGCTATGCTGAGACGCAGACGAGGAGAATGACCATGCTGTGGACTTATTGGGACGTGGCGCGCACGATGTTTCTGCATTCGCTGGCGCTGCCGCTGCATCCGCCCACTTTCTATTATGCGGCGCTGGCCTTCGGTGTCGGCGCGCCATGGATGTTGTTTGCCTCCGCTTTGGGCGGAGCGAGTTTGGCCTCTGTGCTGCATGTCGCTTTGGGCGCGGGGCTCATGCGCATCAACCAGGTGCGTGAACAAACGAAATTTCTGCGCTTCCAGCGGCAGATGACCCTATGGGGCGTATTCGTGCTGTTGCTGCCCGGCCTGCGGTTCCAAGGCATGCTGGTGATTCTTTTCGCCCTCATCGGCGTGCCGCCGCGCCGGGTGCTGCTATGCGCCGTGATTGGGCAGGCCATCGGATTTCTGCTCACCGGCTTCGTCTCGCACGACGACCGGATGCTGATCTATTTCATCACCCCGCACTAAGGAGCCGCCCATGCCCGAATGGAAAATCCAAAAAGACGGCTTGCTCTCCTTCGTGGAAATCGGCCTGCGCAACGAAGCCGTGCGCACGGAGGTGGGGGCTTTGCGCTACTTCCAAGGCCCGATCGAGATGAAAAACCCGATGCCCAGCGTGGGCGGTTTCATCAAGGCGAAGGTCACGGGCCAAACCGCATTCAAACCTGTCTTCCAAGGCACCGGCAAAATCATGCTCGACCCCAGCTTTCACGAATTCTTCGCGCTGGAACTGCAGGACGAAACCTTCGTGCTGGATCGCGGCGCTTACTGGGCCTCCGACATGGGGGTGGAAGCCAGCGTGAAGGTCAATAAATTCTCCACCGGCATGCTGGGCGGGGAGGGCTTGATCCAGACGGCGGTGAAAGGCACGGGCACCGTCATCGTCCGCGCGCCCGGGCCGGTGCAGGAGGTGAAACTGAAAGGCGACCGCCTGGTGGTGGACGGCGCATTTGCGGTGGCCCGCAGCGACTCGCTGGATTTCAGCGTGCAGACCTCCAGCCGCAGCGTCTTCGGCTCGCTCTTCTCCGGCGAACTCATCGTCACCGTCCTCCAAGGCACAGGCACCGTCTACATGGCCCCAATCCCGAATCACACGCTAATGCTGCAGGAAGTCATCGCGAGCACTGTGGGGGCGCAGTTAAATGCGTTTGCCGCTCGGTTTCAAGCACCGAAAGGCTGAAGCGGTTCTTCTGGCAAAAATTAGGCACTTCTTCACTATTTTGTCATACAAAAACAGTAAAATGAACTCTGAGTTGCTTTTACTGAAGGTGATAGAATGCTCGAGATAATGCAAGAAAATGCTTTCGTTTTAGAAACTTTGCTGACGCAGCTACGTCCCATCGTGCTTTCCGGTGCCCCGGTTGAGATCAGCGAGGAAACACGCCGTGTGCAGGAGGCAATTCATGCCCTGCTTTCGAATGGTGAAAACGCCGCCGATGTCGCGGCTATGAAAGCATTGGCAGCGCATACGTTGGAATTGAAAGCGGCGGTGGGGCTGGTGCGCAGGGAACTCAATCACTTGCATAACAACCATCGCGTCTATGCGGCGAATCCTCTATTCGTGCCCGAAGGAAAAGAAACGATATCCTTGACGCTCAAAAGCTCACTACTGGCCGAAGAACAAACCCATTTTCTGCATGCCGCGGACGCTTCGGCGGGGAAAACATTGCAACGCGCTTACCAAGCGCACGAGAAGTTCGAGCGCGATGTGCTGGAGCGGGGAATAGCGGCGATCATGGAAAATGTGCGCACCGCCCCGGAGAAAGAAAAGCCTTTGGAGCTCAATCGGTTTTTCAATGTCGATCCGGTCTACGATACCAATGTGCTCCATGCGGTTAGGCAACAAACGGGCGATCCAAACTTTGCCGATTACGAACGCAGCCATAAGCACCTGCTCGTTGATCCGCTCGATATACGCGGAGTGACGGATTATTCTGTCCGTAGTACCTCCAAGGATATCATCGATTTAGTCGATGCTTACATCAATGCGTCATATCCTGGTCGATTCTCTGCAGGAGAGATGCGTGTCGCGTTGGCTATGCGAGACATCGAAATGACACATAAGCAACTGGAAAATCAACCTCAGCGTTTTGAACAAGTGGCAACAAAGGCGGAAGAATATCTTCAACGCATGAGCGGTGGCGGAGATGATGCAGAGGCCGTGCTGAAAGAAATGGAGAATGACGAAACTTTTAGTGCACTTACTACACCTCTCAGGCAAATGAAACGCGATACCTCTGGGCGCAGCGCACTTCCAAAGCGCTAATACAGAAATTTTCGCGAGCAAATTTAATCGTCAATCTCCGATTGTGCGCAGCAAGTTCCAAAATCGATAAGCTACTTTCTTACATTTGTCGGACAATTCTTCACACACTTCGTGGTGCGCAGCGCCTGGCCGCCGCAATGGGCGTAACATTCGTACATATGTTGGGCGCAGCGATTCTGGCAGGCGGTGGGTTGGCAGAGTTGGTAGCCGCGCAAGCCGCCATATCCCCCGTAACCGATGCCGATGCCCGTGCCGAATCCGCGCCTCCCGCCGAATCCGCCGATGCCCGAGCCGCCATACAGCGAGTAGTCGAAATCATCCTGCAACCGCGCCCGCTGCTCGCACTGCATCTGGCCCGCGCTGCAGGCATCCGTGCAGTCGTTCTGCGTCTTGAAGCATTCTGTAGTGCAGGCTTGGCCCGTGCGCGTGGGTGGCGGGGTGAGTTTGACGTCGGTCTCGTAGCCCGGGCCGCAGGCGGCGAGAGCAAACAACAACAAAGAACCACTCAGCCAACGCCGCATTTCAAGCTACCTTGCTTTTGATGCGTTTCGCCGCTTTGGCCGCCACGGCTTTCACGCCTTTATCGGCCTTGGCCACTTTCGCCGCATTGGCCTCGTTCTCCATCTTCATGGCGGATTTGGCTTTGGGTTTGCCTTTGGCGGCAAGTTTTTTCGCTTCGCGTTCGGCGGCGATCTTGCGGCCAGTTTCCAGCATTTGCGATTTCTGGCTGACGGGCAGGCGGCTGGCGCCGCCGCCGATGGGGCCGTAGGTGCCGTTTTTCAGCAGCGGTTTGAGATAGCGGCCGGTGATGCTCGATTTCGCGGCGGCGATGTCTTCCGGCGTGCCGGTGGCGACGACCTGGCCGCCTTTGTTCCCGCCGGCGGGACCGATATCGATGAGACAATCCGCCGTCTTGATGACATCGAGATTGTGTTCGATGACGACCACGGTGTTCCCCGCATCCACCAACCGATGCAGCACGATGAGCAGCTTGCGGATGTCTTCGGCATGCAGTCCGGTGGTCGGTTCGTCGAGGATGTAGAGCGTGCGGCCGGTGGAGCGTTTGGAGAGTTCCTTGGCCAGCTTGATGCGCTGCGCTTCGCCGCCCGAAAGCGTGGTGGCGCTTTGCCCGAAGCTGATATAGCCCAGGCCCACTTCCTGCAGCGCGACGCATTTCTCGCGGATGCCGGGGTTGGTCTGGAAGAATTCCACCGCTTCGTCGATCGTCATCTCCAGCACGTCCGCGATGCTGCGGCCTTTGTACTGCACTTCGAGCGTTTCGCGATTGTAGCGCTTGCCGTGGCAGACATCGCATTTCACATACACGTCCGGCAGGAAGTGCATCTCGATCTTGATCATGCCGTCGCCTTCGCAGGCCTCGCAGCGTCCGCCCTTCACGTTGAAGCTGAAACGGCCCGCTTTGTAACCGCGCGCCTTCGATTCCGGCAGGCTCGTGAACCAGTCGCGGATCGGGGCGAACGCGCCCGTATAAGTCGCCGGGTTCGAGCGCGGCGTGCGGCCGATGGGCGATTGGTCGATCTCGATGACCTTGTCGATGTATTCCACGCCGGTGATGCGATCATGCGGGGCGATGGGGTCGCGGCTATTGTGCAGACGGCGCATCACGGCGCGGTAGAGGGTTTCGATGACGAGCGTGGATTTGCCGGAGCCGGATACGCCGGTGACGGCGGTGAAGGTGCCCAGCGGAAAATCCGCCGTGACGTTCTGCAGATTGTTCCCGCTCGCGCCTTCGATGCGGATTTTCTTTAATTTGCTGATGGCGCGGCGGTCCTTCGGGATGGGGATGTAGCGCGCGCCGCTCATATATTGACCGGTGACGCTGTTGGGGTTCGCCATGATCTCCGCCGCTGTGCCCACGGCCACCACTTCGCCGCCCAGAATACCCGCGCCGGGGCCCATATCCACGATGTAATCCGCCACCTTCATGGTGTCTTCGTCATGTTCGACGACGATGACGGTGTTGCCCAGGGATTTGAGGTGGTTCAGCGTGCCGAGTAGGCGATCATTGTCGCATTGGTGGAGCCCGATGGAGGGTTCGTCGAGCACGTAAAGCACGCCCGACAGGCCAGAGCCGATCTGGCTGGCGAGGCGTATGCGCTGGGCCTCGCCGCCCGAAAGCGTGCCGGATTCGCGGGCGAGGGTGAGGTATTCCAGCCCGACATTGTTGAGGAAACCGAGGCGGGCGCGGATTTCCTTGAGGATCTTGTCGGCGATCTGCACTTGCTTCTTGGTCAGCCGCGCATCCAATTCCCCGAACCAGCGCGCCGCATCTTCGATGGTCTTTTCCACCGTCTGCCCGATATGCAGGTCGCCGATTTTCACGCTCAGCGCTTCCGCGCGCAGGCGGTGGCCGTGGCAGACATGGCAGGGCACGGCGCGGTGGAATTTCGCCAGCTCATCGCGCACCCAGTCGCTTTCCGTTTCGGAATAGCGGCGCGCGAGGTTGGGGATCACGCCCTCGAACGGCTTCTTCGAGGTGTAGTTGCGAAAGCCTTCGCGGTACTGAATCTTCACGATCTCGTCGTCCGACCCATGCAAGATGACGTGCTGCACGCGTTCGGGCAGTTCATTGAAAGGCTTATGCAGGCTGAATTTGTAATGGTTGGCCAGGCCTTCGAAGGTCTGCAGATAATATTTGCTGGAAGAATTCGACCAGGGCGCAATTGCGCCATCCAGCAGCGAGAGCGACGGTTCCGGCACCACCATCTCCACGTCGAACGTCATCTCATGCCCCAGCCCGTCGCACTCCTTGCACGCGCCGAAGGGGGAGTTGAAGGAGAACAAACGCGGCTCGATCTCATCGAGCGTGAAACCGGAGACGGGGCAGGCGAATTTGGAGGAGAAGGTGATCTGGTCGCCGGGCTTAGTCGCAAGTCGCAAGTCGCAAGTCGCAAGGTTCGTTTTGGCCGATTTCTTCGCGTTGGCCGCACCCGCATCGCCCCCTTGCGACTTGCGACTTGCGACTTGCGACTCTTCCGGCAGCGAGACGATCTCAATCACCGCCAACCCGTCCGACAATTGCAACGCGGTCTCGAACGAATCCGGCAACCGGTTCCCCAGATCGTCGCGGATGACCAGACGGTCCACCACCACTTCGATTTCGTGCTTCTTGTTTTTATCCAGCTTCGGCAATTCCTCCAGATCATGCATTTCGCCGTTGATCTTCACACGCTGGAAGCCCTTGGCCAACAGTTGCGCCATCTCCTTCGTATGCTCGCCCTTGCGACCGCGCACGATGGGGGCGAGCAGGTAGACGCGCGTGCCTTCCGGCAGTTCCAGCACGCGATCCACCATCTGGCTCACCGTCTGGCTTTCGATGGGCAGGCCGGTGGTAGGCGAATAGGGCACGCCGATGCGGGCGAAGAGCAGGCGCAGGTAATCGTAGATTTCCGTGACTGTGCCCACGGTGGAACGTGGATTGCGCGAGGTGGTTTTCTGGTCGATGGCGATGGCGGGGGAGAGGCCGGTGATGCTCTCCACATCCGGCTTATCCGAGACGTTCAGGAACTGGCGCGCATAGGCCGAAAGTGACTCGACATACCGCCGCTGCCCTTCGGCGTAGATCGTATCGAAGGCGAGGGAGGACTTCCCCGAGCCGGACAGGCCGGTGACTACCACCAGCTTGTTCTTCGGCAAATCCACGGAGACGTTTTTGAGATTATGCTCTTTCGCGCCACGCACGCGGATAAAGGGATCGTCCATCGAATTCCTGCAATATGGCCAGAGTTGTCGGCTGATATGTAGTCAATATCATGCCAATTTCCATAGTTGGGCCATAATTATTTCCAGCAAGAGTAAACTAACGCTGCGCGCCTGGTGTTGGCTGTGCGGCTTCGCTCATCAATGCTTCTTGAAAGCGTGTTTCTTGCTGCGCGCCGGGATTCATGTCCAGGCTGGATGCGTAAGCAGGCTGGCGTTGGGATTGCGTTTGCATCGCTTGTTGTTGGCTTTGGATATAACTGAATGCATCGCGTGCCGTCTCATTGGCTCGGCCAGCGGCAAGACCTTCAAAGATGGCGGAACCCACAGGAAATGTGATGACCCAAACGACTTTTCCCAATGTGCTTGTTTGCGCAAAACCATCGAACAATCGATATTCCGTGGATTTTCCATTGAAGAAACGGGGAACATCGGAATTGGACATGATATGCTCGAAGTAATGTTGCTAAATAAGCCATGGTTCGCTATTGAATATTGGCCTTGCAAACTTAACTGTTTGGATGGCTTTATTAAAGTTACATATTGATGACAGAGTGGAGATCGGCATGGCCGGCAGTGTGAATAAAGTGATTTTGATCGGTAACTTGGGCAAGGATCCCGAGGTGCGCAGCACGCAGGACGGGCGGGAAATCTGCCATCTGACCCTGGCGACCTCGGAAAACTGGAAAGACAAAAATTCCGGCGAGCGCAAGGAAAAGACCGAGTGGCACCGCGTGGTCATCTTCAACGACAACCTCACCAAAGTCGCCAAGAACTATCTGCGCAAAGGCTCGAAAGTCTATATCGAAGGCGCGCTGCAGACCCGCAAATGGACCGACCAGTTCGGTGTCGAGAAATACTCCACCGAAGTGGTGCTCCAAGGCTTCGGCGGCACGCTGACCATGCTGGACGGCAAGGGCGAAGGTAGCAGCGGTGGCGGCGATGAGCAGGGCGGCGGCTATGGTGGCGGACAGCGCAGCGGCGGTGGTTTGAGCTATGGCGGCGGAAGCAGCAGCAGCGGCGGTTTCGGTGGCGGCAACACCCGCAACAATCCGGCCCCGGCGGATCTGGACGACGAGATTCCCTTCTAGATTTCCTGAGAATCACGCACATTGGGCGCCTTCGGGCGCCCAATTCGGTTAGGCGCCATGCACGATCACCCCTTCCTCAAAATGCACGGCGCTGGCAACGACTTCATCGTCGCCCGTTTCGCCGCGCCCGAAGCGCTTTTTGGCTTGCATGTGCCCGGCCTGGCGCATCGCCAAACGGGCATAGGCTTCGATCAGGCAGTGTGGCTGCTGCCGGATGCCGATGGGGCCGACATTGCCATGCGCATTATCAACGCGGACGGTTCCGAAGTTTCGGCCTGTGGCAATGCCACACGGTGCGTGGCATGGCTGCTGATGGAGGAAACCGGGCGCGCGGAGGTGACGATCCGCACCCAGGCGGGGCTGCTGCGCGGGAAGCGCGAGGGAGCGGGCGTGGTGGTGGATATGGGCGCGCCGAAGCTGGATTGGACGGAGATTCCGCTGGCCGAAGCGGCGGATACGCGCTCGCTGCCGCTGCATTCCGGTCTGCCGCCCGCCGCCTTGGTTTCGATGGGCAACCCGCATGCGGTGTTTTTCGTAGAGGATGCGGCGGGGGTCGATCTGGCGGCGCTCGGCCCCGCGCTGGAACACCACCCGCTCTTCCCCGAGCGCGCCAATATCAGCTTCGCCACCGTCACCGGGCCGGAGGACATCACGTTGCGCGTGTGGGAACGCGGGGCGGGGGTGACGTTGGCTTGCGGCACGGCGGCTTGCGCCACTTTGGTGGCGGCGGTGGAGCGGGGGCTGATTCCCGGGCGCAAGGCCCGCCTGCACCTGCCCGGTGGCGTGCTGCCGGTGGAATGGGACGCAGATGGCCATGTGTGGCTGGGCGGCCCGGTGGCGGTTGCGTTCACGGGGTCGTTTCGGGTAGAAGATTACCTTCGAACCTAATCAAACACGCGTTATCCTGCGGCCGCGCAGCGGAGCGCAGGATCTCTGAGCGCTTCTCGCACGGGATCCTGCGCTGCCTTCGGCCCGCAGGATGACCAGGGAAAGCATCATGACCGTCGAGGTCGTCACCTTCGGTTGCCGGTTGAACGCTTACGAGAGTGAAGTGATGCGGAGCCATGCCCTCGCGGCGCAACAGGGTGCAGAAGGGCAGGTGATTCTGTTCAATACCTGCGCCGTTACCGCCGAGGCGGAGCGTCAGGCGCGGCAGGCCATCCGCCGCGCGTACAAGGAAAACCCCGAAGCGACCATCATCGTCACCGGCTGCTCGGCCCAGGTGCACAAGGAAATGTATGCCGCGATGCCCGAGGTTTCCCGCGTATTGGGGAACGAGGAGAAGCTGAAGGCGGAATCCTACGGCGCGCCCATCTTCGGCGAAAACGGCGAAGAGCGCGTGCGCGTGAACGACATCATGGAAGTGCGCGAAACGGCGGCGCATCTGGTGGGCGGGTTCGAAGGCCGCGTGCGCGCCTTCGTGCAGGTGCAGAACGGTTGTAATCACCGCTGCACCTTCTGCATCATCCCCTTCGGCCGTGGCAACAGCCGTTCCGTGCCGCTCGGCGACATTGTCGCGCAAACGCGATTGCTGGTAGAGCAGGGCTACAAAGAACTGGTGATTACCGGCGTGGATATTACGGATTACGGCAAGGACCTGCCCGGCGCGCCCAGCCTCGGCCAGATGCTGCGCCGCCTGCTGGCGCTGGTGCCGGAGTTGCCGCGCCTGCGCATTTCTTCCATCGACCCGGTGGAGGTGGATGCGGATTTGTGGAAATTGATCGCCGAAGAACCGCGCCTGATGCCACATCTGCACATCTCGCTGCAGGCGGGAGATGACATGGTGCTGAAACGCATGAAGCGCCGCCATCTGCGCAAAGACGTCACCGATTTCTGCACCCGCGCGCGCGATCTGCGGCCGGATGTGGCCTTCGGTGCAGACATCATCGCGGGTTTCCCGACAGAGACGGAAGAGATGTTCGCCAACACCCACCGCCTGGTGGAAGAAGCCGATCTCGCCTACCTCCATGTCTTCCCCTACTCCTCCCGCGCGGGCACACCCGCCGCGCGCATGCCGCAGGTGGCGAAGGAATTGCGCAAGGAACGCGCGGCGCGGCTGCGCGCTGCGGGCGCAATTCAGCTGGGTCGCTATCTCACCCGCTTCATCGGCCGCGAAGTGGAAGGCCTGGTCGAACAACCCGACCTCGCCCGCAGCGCGCATTACGCGGATATTCGCCTGAGCGCCCCGATGGAAATCGGCACGCTGGTGCCGCTGCGCGTGGCAGGCGTGGCGGGCGGCAAACTCATTGCGATGTAACCGTCATTCCCGCGCAGGCGGGAATCTTTCGCCTTTGCGCTTCTCGCGCGAACAATTTCCGGTAAAGATTCCCCCTGCGCGGAATGACGATGATGGCAGAAATGACGATGATGAAAGTGTGACGATGATTTCCTTCTTCAAAAAAAAGCTCACCGAACCCGCCGCCGATTCCCTCTCCCCAGAAGGGAGAGGGATACGCGAAGCGGAGGGAGAGGGTGAGCTGCAACGAGCTTCGGCGGTCGTTGAGAATCACCCTCTCCCTGAACCTTTCCTTTCTAGGGAGAGAGAAGATGCGGCGTCTTCCGATCAAGAAAATTCCGGTTGGCTGGGGCGGTTGCGCCAGGGCCTGCGCAAAAGCGCGGGCGCGTTGTCCGAGGGTTTGAGCGAAGTCTTCATCAAGCGGAAGCTCGACGATGCGACACTGGATGCATTCGAAGAACTGTTGATTCTCTCCGATCTCGGCACCGGCGTTTCCGCCGAGATCGTCGCGGCGCTGCGCAAGGCTTCCTTCGACAAGGAAGTGACGGAAGCGGAAGTGAAACAATTCCTCGCCGCCGAGATCACCCGCCCCCTGGAACCCGTGGCCCGCCCGCTGACGGTGGATGCGGCCAAGCCGCACGTCATCCTCGTCGTCGGCGTGAACGGCAACGGCAAGACCACCACCATCGGCAAGATGGCGAGCCAGCTGAAGGCGATGGATTACCGAGTGATGATGGCGGCGGGGGATACCTTCCGCGCCGCGGCGGTCGAGCAACTGCAGATCTGGGGCGGGCGCACCGGCTGCGAAGTGGTCATCGGCGCGCATGAGGCGGATGCGGCGAGCGTCGCCTTCCAGGCGCTGGAACGCGCGAAGGCCGAAGGCGCTGACGTACTGCTGATCGACACCGCCGGGCGGCTGCATAACAAAGCGAATTTGATGCAGGAATTGGAAAAGATCATCCGCGTGCTGAAAAAACTCGACCCGAGCGCGCCGCACAGCGTGCTGCAAGTGCTCGACGCCACCACCGGCCAGAACGCGGTGGCCCAGACCAAGGCTTTCCGCGAAATGGTCAACGTCACCGGCTTAGTGGTCACCAAACTCGACGGCACCGCCAAAGCAGGCGTGGTCGTGGCCCTCGCCCAGCAATTCGGCGTGCCGATCCATGCGGTGGGCGTGGGGGAAGGCGTGGGGGATTTGAAAGAGTTCGATGCGCGAGAGTTTGCGGAGAATCTTGTGGGTTTGTAAAAATTCAACTTTAATTATTTTTTAATAAATACGTGATATTTACACTTAGTGACATAATTCATTTGGGAGACAAGAATGACAAATAATATGAGATGTAAGTTCACTAATTGACGCAACGAACTTACTTAAAATTAACAATGGAATTGCGAAATATCCTTTGACATTAAGTGCCTTGAACAAACGCATAGCTGAGTTAGCTACACAATCCGACTCTAACCTTACTACTAAGTTTTTGTATTTTTCTGGAGATAAAGACCCGATTAAAAATAAAGGAGAAATGTTGGAAACTCTCACATACATGCAAGAAAATGGCTTTGAGATGGGTGATTTTAATTATCACGCACTTCTTAAAATTACAGATCAAGCTACAGGCAAAAGCACGGTGTTTCCTGCTCCGCAATTAGGCAACGACCTTTTTGTTAAACTTGCTTCTAATATAAATTCTTTTGCAGAGCTTTCTTCTGCGCGATCTGTTCCCACATATCCTGAGACTATCCAGCCCATTATCGATTTAGTTTCTGGAACAAACCCACTGTTGAATTTCTCGGAGGTGGCAACTTCCGATAATACTCAAAGAAGGTCTTACATCGGTCGATTTGCCGAAGAATTGACGCTTCTCAATGAAAATGTAGCCAGTTTTATAATCAGCAAGGAAACCCCCGATCTACAACGCGCGCAGAACAATGTTCCCATTATTAATACACTATCAATTGGTGCTCAAAATGACTTAGGAACTCTCGAGAAACGCTGATGGATGCCCCAACATTTACTAAAAAGCTGACCCATGAACGCGTAATTATCTATGATTTGCGATACCCAGAGGCTGAAAGAGAAGCAATTTTTATCCTGTTAGTGGATAAGGCTAAACATAAGGCAATCAGGGCGGCTTTAAAAAATGGCGATGCTATGCTGTTATCTAATTTTGGAAGCGTGATCTATTCAGGCTATGAAAATCCACCCGGAGATGTCATTAAATACCTTTCACATGAGTATGGGTTTAAATATAAGCCATGTGACTGATTGCTAGTATTTTACATTAACCAAATACAGCCCATCTGACACTGCCGTCTCGCCACCCTTCCGCCGGTCACGCGCTTCCAGCGCCGCCAGCAAATCCTCCATCCTCCACTTCCCGTTCCCTACCATCCGCAAACTCCCCACCATATTCCTTACCTGGTGGTGCAGGAAGCTGCGGCTTTGGGTGTGGATCATGAGTTCCTGGCCGCCATGGGGCAGGGGGTGGGTGGTGATGTCGAAGCGTTCTAAGGTTTTGATGGGGCTTTTGGCCTGGCATTCGGTGGCTCGGAAGGTGGTGAAATCGTGGGTGCCGAGGAGGGATTGCGCGGCCCGGTGCATGGCCGCCGCATCGAGCGGTTCGGGGATGTGCCAGGCGCGCCCGGCATCCAGGCTGAGGCGAGCGGCGCGGTTGACGATGCGATACACATAAGCCCGCCCGGTGGCGCTGAAGCGGGCATGGAAAGTGTCCGGCACTTCCTCGGCGGTGAGGATGACGACAGATTCGCCTTCCAGATGAAAGTTCGTGCCCAGTACGAGGTTGCGCGCGGGAAAAGCGCGGGGAAGATCGGCATGCGCCACTTGCGCGGTGGCATGCACGCCCGTATCCGTGCGCCCCGCGCATTGCACGGCCACGGGCGCGCCGCCGCAAAGCTTCGACAAAGCCGCCTCCACCGCCGCCTGTACGCTGGGCTGGCCAATCTGCCGCTGCCAGCCGCAATAAGGGCGACCGTCATATTCGATGGTGAAGCGGTATCGGGGCATAGACGTCATTCCCGCGCAGGCGGGAATCTTTCGCAGAAGGATAAGGGGCGAGAAGCGCAGAGCGTAAAGATTCCCGCTTTCGCGGGAATGACAAGCGGATTTTTAGTGAGCGGCTCAGTTCGCCGCAGGCGGGAGAGGGGAAGTGAGTTTCCAGCTTCTTAGCGCTTCTTCCATCGCCATCGCTTTCTTCCCCGGCCGCTGGATCTCGATCAGCCGCAGCGCGCCTTCGCCGCAGGCGATGAGGTTGGGCTCGAGTATGGTGCCCGGCTCGGCGGCGGGGGCGAAGGCGGCTTCGGCGCGGAAGATTTTGATCGCTTCATTTGCATGGGTGAACCATGCGCCGGGGGCGGGGTTCAGGCCGTGGATTTTGTGCATGAGGGCGAGGGCGGGTTCGCGCCAGTCCAGCTGCGCCTCGGCTTTGTTGATCTTCGCGGCGTAGGTCACGCCTTCCTCTGTCTGCGGCTCGGCCCGCGCGGTGCCGTCTGCCACTTCGCGCAGTACGCGCAGCAGGCATTTCGCGCCGAGTGCGCTCATCAGGCCATGCAACTCCCCGGCGGTGGTCTTGGCCGAAAGCGCTACGGGTTCGCGGCTCAGCACCGGCCCGGTATCCAGACCGCTGGCCATCTGCATGATGCACATGGCGGTGGTGGTATCGCCCGCCATCAGGGTGCGCTGAATGGGGGCGGCACCGCGCCAGCGGGGCAAATCCGAAGGGTGGATGTTGATGCAGCCATATTTCGGCGCGCTGAGAATGGCGGGCGGCAGCAGCAAGCCGTAGGCGGCGACGATCGCCGCATCCGCCCGGTGGGCGGCGAACAAAGTCTGCGTCTCCAGCGTTTTCAGGCTGACGGGGGTGTGGACCGGAATGCCGTAGGATTCCGCCAGCGTCTGCACGGGCGAGGGCGTAAGTTTCTGCCCGCGGCCCGCCGGGCGCGGCGGCTGGCTATAGACCGCCACCACCTCGTGGTCCGGCGCGTCGAGCAGGGCTTGCAGGGTGGGCATGGCGAAAGCGGGTGTGCCCATGAAGATCAATTGCAAAGCGATTCCATCCGTGAAAACAATCGTATGATTATCGAACTAAGGAGTAAGCATGCAGCTGGGGAAAAAGAAAGTCTTCATATTGGCCGCCGCAGGGCTGGCCTTGCTTGCCATTCTGGTCTTCGGCACCGCGGCCATTCCCGCCATCCTCCGCACCGCGATCGGGCTCGGCCTCATTCTCGGGCTGCTGGATAAGATGGGCGACCGCAAGATCGGGCAATATATGCGCGATCTCGCCGCCACGCAGGAAGGGCGCATCCGGCTTTACACCGGGGCGGTCATCTTCATCGCCGCCGGGTTGTTCTTTCTCTTTGTCGTCTTCTTCATCAAGTCTCCTGCCAGCATGCAGGAAAGTGGTGGGCGGATGATGGTGGATACGTTGCTCACCTTCATCGCGGGCGGGATGTTTGCGGCGGGCGGCTGGGTCATTCATGTGGTGCGCAAGAGCGCGCCGCCGCCCACAAGCCTGGATTGATTCTGTACTTGGATTGATTGCGACTACATCATCTCGTCATGGTGGTGGCCATGGCTGCAATTGGGGCCGTGCACATGGCCGTGATCGTGGTCATGCTCGTCGAACACACCGGCTTTTTTCAGCTTGGTCAGTTTCTTGATGATCATCTCGCGTTTCAGGCGGGAGATATGATCGACGAAGACGATGCCGTCCGTATGGTCGACTTCGTGCTGGATGCATGTGGCGAGCAGGCCGTCCGCCTCGATCTCCTTCTGCGCGCCGGTCTCGTCTAGGTAGCTCACGCGGCAGCGGGCGGGGCGGGCTACATCGGAATACATATCCGGGTAAGATAGGCAGCCTTCCTTGTAGGTGCCCATTTCTTCAGAGGCCCAGACCACTTTCGGATTCACCATTTTCAGCGGCGTGCGCGGGGTGTGGTCGTCATCCTCGCGCCAGTGCACGTCCACCACCGCTACGCGGCTCATCACGCCCACCTGCACGGCGGCAAGGCCGATGCCGCGGCTGAAATACATGGTGTCCACCATATCGTTCAACAATTCGCGCACTTCGTCATTTACTTCCGGCACGGGGACGGAAGGGGTGTTGAGGCGTTGGTCGGGGGCGATGACGAGCGGCATGACGGCCATGGTGGTTCTTTCTACTGCGTCATCCTGCGCGAAGTCGCAGGATATCTGAGCGCTTCCGGCACAAGATCCTGCGACTTCGCGCAGGATGACGGGGGATGAATGTATTTACTTGATAGCCAAAATTTTCAGGATTTCTAGGCAATATTATGCAGGCGGGCGAGGGATTCCTGCTGGCCCAGCACGGCGAGGATGCCGTTCACATTGCCCGCGCTGGCATGTTTTCCGGTGAGGGCGGCGCGCAAGGCGGGCAGGTAGGCACCGGCTTTGATGCCCGCTTCGGTGCCGTAATCCTGCAATATTGCCTGCAACGCATCGGCGCTCCAATCCGTCTGTCCCGCGAGTTTTTTGGTGAGGGCGGCCAGATGGGGCAGGGATTCGGGCTTGAGGGCTTTCTGTGCCTGTTCGCTCGGTGGCAGGCGCTGGATCAGGAAATCCCCTTCGGCCACCACTTCGTGCAGGGTGCGGGCGCGTTGTTTCAGTTCGGGCAGGAAAAGACGCAGGCGCTCGGCTTGCGGTTCCTCCAGCTGTCCATACACATGCTCGGCCAGCGGCAGCACCAGATCGAACAATCGCGCCTCGTCCACCGCGCGCAGATAATGGCCGTTCATATGTTCGAGCTTGGTGAGATCAAGCCGCGAGGGGGCTTGGCCGATGCCTTCGAGCGAGAAGAGCTGCATGGCTTCCGCGTCGGACAATATCTCCGCATCCCCATGGCCCCAGCCGAGGCGAAGCAGGTAGTTGCGCAAAGCCTCGGGCAGGAAACCCATGTCGCGGTAAGCTTCCACACCCAATGCGCCGTGGCGCTTGGAGAGCTTCGCGCCGTCCGCGCCGTGGATGAGTGGGATATGGGCGAAGACAGGAATCGTCCAATCCATCGCGCGGTAGATCAGCGTCTGGCGGGCGGCGTTGGTGAGGTGGTCGTCGCCGCGGATGATGTGGGTGACGCCCATATCGTGGTCATCGACGACCACGGCGAGCATATAGGTCGGCGTACCGTCCGAGCGCAGCAGCACCATATCGTCCATCTGCTCGGCGGGGAATGCCACGCGGCCCTGCACCGCGTCTTCGATCACCACTTCTTCGCCTTGGGGGGCTTTGAGGCGGATGGCGTAAGGTTTGCCTTCCGGCCAGTCCGTGCGCTCGCGCCAGATGCCGGGATAGCGGAACATGCGGCCTTCGGCTTCGGCGGCGGCGCGCATTTCGGCCAGTTCCTCGGCGGTGGTGTAGCAGCGATAGGCATGGCCGCGGGCCAGCATTTCCTTCGCCACTTCGGCGTGGCGGTCCATGCGGGCGAATTGGTAGATTTCGGACCCGTCCCAATCCAGCCCCAGCCATTTAAGGCCGTCGAGGATCGCGTCGATCGCGCCTTGGGTGCTGCGGGCGCGGTCCGTGTCTTCGATGCGCAGGTGGAACTGGCCGCCGTGATGACGCGCGAAGAGCCAGTTGAACAACGCCGTGCGCGCCCCGCCGATATGCAGGAAACCGGTGGGCGAGGGGGCGAAGCGGGTGACGACGGACATGCAATGGCTCGGAGTAAGGATTTGTGCTGGTTATAGGTGGTGAGTACGAGAATGCCAAGGGCGCGGTGCCCGAGCGTGTGCCTCTCCCTAGCAGGGAGAGGCCGGATTTCTTAGACGAGCGCTGCGAGTCTTGGAAATCCGGGAGAGGGTGAGCGAGCCTGCGCGCCTATCGTATGGATAAAGCACCCCTCTCCCGGATTTGCTAAGTTCGCGCTGCTCACTAACCAAATCCGCCCTCTGCCCTTCCGGGAGAGGGAAGGTAAAAATAGCGAACGGAAGATGGCGTTTTTGCTTTTGCTTGCTATCGTGGGCGGATGAGGGAGACGATATCCGATTTTTGGCAGGCGTTGCTGGCGCGGGAATGGCCGCGCTTCGTGCTGTGGCTTCCGGTGGCGCTGGGTGTCGGCATTGCCTGGTTTTTCGCACTGAGCGGCCCCACGCGGCCGTTGGAATGGTGGCTGGCCAGTGTTTTCGCACTGATGGCGGCATGGCTCGCGGCGAAGCTGCGCGAGGTGTCGGGGCTGCGGCCAGCGGCCTGGGGCGTCTATGTTTTTAGCCTGGTGCTGGGCATGGTGGCGCTGGGCGGTGGGGTGGCGGCGTGGCGGCTGCCGCATCTGGCCACGCCGGTGCTGCGCGCAACGCTGGAAGACCAAACCCTGAGCGGCGTGATCGAGGATATCGTGGTGGCGCCCGCCGCGCTGAAACTCACGTTGGGCGCGCTGCGCATCGACGGTTTGAGCGAGGTGCCGCACCGTTTGCGCATCACCAGCCGCCGCTACAGCACCGAACCCGATCCCGGCAAAAAGCGCCCGGTGGATTTCGCCATCGGCGACCGGGTGATTCTGCGCGCCACGCTCTATCCCGCTCCGCCACCGGCAAGCCCGGGGCAGTTCGATGTGGCGCGGCATTTCTTTTTCCAGGGCATCGGCGGGGTCGGGTTTTCCAATGACCGCATCACCATCGTCCAACGCGCGGAAGAAGCGCGTGGCTGGCGGGGTTGGTTCGCGGCGCTGCGGCTGCGGGTGGGGGAGCAAATTCGCCAAGGCATCGGCGGGGCGGAAGGCGCGATCGCGACCGCGCTCATCAGCGGGCAGCAGGATGCGATTCCCCAGACCACCGCCGACAGCATGCGCGTGGCGGGGCTGGCGCATGTCCTTTCCATCTCCGGCCTGCATCTGGCCATCGCGGCGGGCATCGTGTTTCTGGTGGCGCGCATGCTGCTTTTGTGGCTGCTGCCGGCGCGGTGGCGGGATCATGGGGCAAAGAAAATCGCCGCCTTTCTGGCGCTGCTCGGCAGCTTCGCCTATCTCCTGCTTTCCGGCGCACCGGTGGCGGCGGAGCGGTCGTATGTGATGGTGGCGCTGGTCATGCTGGCAGTGCTGCTGGACCGGCAGGCGTTGAGTATTCGCTCGGTCATGCTCGCGGCGTTTCTGCTGCTGTTGTGGCAGCCGGAGATGCTGCTCTCGATCAGTTTCCAGCTTTCCTTCGCCGCCACTTTGGCCATCGTGGCTGGGGCGGAAGCGAGCGCGCCGTGGTTCCGGCGGTGGCAGGGTAACGAGGCGCTGCCGCAGTGGTTGCGGAAAGCGGGGATGTATCTGCTCGTTTCGCTGGCCACCTCCTTGGTGGCTACTCTGGCCACCGCGCCGCTGGTGATGGACGGGTTCCGTCAGTTCAACAGTTACGGCATTCTTTCCAACCTGCTGCTTGGGCCGCTGGTCAGTTTCTGGATCATGCCGCTGGTGGTGCTGTGCCTGGTGCTGCTGCCGGCGGGTATACCGCACATGGTGCTGTGGGCTTTGGGCTGCGGGGTCGGATGGATGGTTGCGCTGGCCGAATGGGTGGCTTCGCTGCCGGGCGCGCAAATCAGCACACCGGCTTTGACCCCCACGGGTTTCACGCTCGTCGTTTTCGGCGGATTATGGCTGATGCTGTGGCGCAGCGGCTGGTTTCGATTGGCCGGATTGCCTTGTCTCGTCTTCGGCATCGTGCTCGCTTTCTTCCAGCCGGAGCCGGTGATCCTGGTGGCGGGAGACGGCATGCAAGTGGCGGCGGAAACGCCGCACAGCTGGGTCATGGCGACCGGCAGCGTGCGCAATATGCGCGCCCATGCCTGGGGCGACCGTGTGCGGCCCAAAGACGATTTTCCGCGCATGCAGGATTGCACCCCGGTTGCATGCCGATGGCAGACAGGCAGTGCGGCGGTATTGCTGCGTTTCGACCCCCGTACTGCGCGACAATACCGCCCCCGTCCGCCGCGCCCGGGCATGAGCCCCGAACAATGGGCAAAGCGCGCGGCGGTGCAAGCCCGCGCCGAGGCGAAACGCGCGGAAAGATTGGCCGCGCAACATGAGGAAATCGAGCAGGCGAATAATGCGGCGGACAGCGAATGCAACGCGCCCAGCCTCTCATTGCTCATCGATCTGCGCATGGATCCGAAACCCTGTACACCGAACGAAGTAATGGTCGTAACGCGCGCCTCTTTGGCGCGTAGCGGCAATCTTGCCTTGTTCGCTGCAGCCGATGGATGGCGCAGCGAAAGCGTGGCAGATTTACAGGGTTACTGGCCCTGGGCCGCTTCCGGCTTGGCTACAGCGGATCTCGGCGCGGGTGCCGGACGTTCGACCGGGAACAGATAGTAACCCGCGCGTTCCAACCGTTGCAGAATCCCTTCCTTGCCTGGCAAGTGCAATGCACCTACCACGGTAAGCACGGGCTCGCCGTTCATTTCCAGTTGCATGCGTTCGGCCATCCGCGCATTGCGTTTGGTGATAAGCGCTTCCTGCAGATAACGCCGCAAGGATTCGTCCTTGATCTCGGCGAAGCCTTCGCTGCCCAGACGCTCGATCTGGCCTAGATCGCCTTGCGCATAGGCTTGCAATAATTTGGCATTGGTCAGATCGACGGAAGAGAGATTGGTCAGAGTGTCTTTGAGCATCACCCACTGACGTTCATCCGGCATATGGTCGAAAATAGATAATTGGTCTTCCATGGTTTCCAGCCCGAAAAGGCGAATGTTCTGCACATGGGCTCTGTTCTTCAGCATGTCATCCAGAATACGACCGCCCTTGCGAGAATCGGGTATCTGCACCATCACCGCTGCCGCCCAAGGCTTCAGGCGTTGAATGGTCGCCTCCGCCATACCGCGTTTTTTCATTAGCCGGTCGCGCAGCCCACTCCATTGAGTTGCACTGAGAGATTCGGATATCTTGAAGTTGGGGCGGGGATCGAACATCGTGTGCGCAACCAGGGTATCGGCATCATCTGGCTCCAGATATTCGAAACCGGCAGCAGCGATGTTGGGAATGATGGCCAATGCGGAGACCGCTTGACCGGTGACGGCGGCATCGTCGCTGTGGATACTGCCAAACAGGTAGCTTTCCGGCTGCCCGCAGCGTTTGATACGGAAAAACACCGTATGCGCGCTTCGTTGTGCGATGGGGATATAGCCCGTTTTATCTTGTGCGCAGGGATTGAACGCTGCCACAGGGGATGGCGTGGAGGCGTTTGCATCCAGCGCCAGGGCTGGCACGGCCCACAGCGAGAGAAATGCGCATAATCCAAAAGCCCGTATCGAGCGCAGCATCAATGGTAGCATCAGACGGAATCCGGCGGAATGGGGGTGGGAACCTCGCGTCCGCGCAGGGTCGCATCGATAAACTGATTCTGCGCGAGGTAGAGCAGGGTGTGCGAGCGGAACTCGCGGCGGTAGATAATGAATACCACCCAGGCGGTGGTGACCATCAATGCTACCGGATGCACGAACCAGGCAAGCGCGCCCAGGCCGAAATAATAAGCGCGCAACCCGTTGTTGAAATGCTTCGCGGCATTGGTGATCAGTCGCGCGCCCCGTTTGGCGATTTCGTTGTGCAGATGCTGTGCTTCGAAGGGTAAGGGTGCGGCACCGACATAGGTCGAAGCATAGTTATATTGCCGCAGCGACCAGCTATATTTGAAGAAAGAATACACAAAGATCAGCATCAGCAGCAGAATCTTCAATTCCCACAACAACGGCGAGGAATCGGAGGCATAGGGCACTGCATGCAGGAGCGCTTCTGCTTTGTCGCGATAGCCAAACATGGTCACGATACCGAAGAGAATCAGGATCGACGTATTGGCGAAGAAGGAAATCGAACGCATCAGATTGCCCATCATGCTCGCATCGACCATCCGGTTATCGCGTTTCA
>CBDFGH010000005.1:0-32161 GCA_965247145.1 Rickettsiales bacterium | reverse complement strand
CGGCATTCCCAACGCGGCGGAAGCGGTGATGGTCGAGCGCGACATCCTGCTCACCGAACTCACCGGCGGGCAATATCACGTCCTCCACATCTCCACCGCCGAGGCGATCGACGCGGTGCGCCGCGCGAAGGCGAAAGGCCTGAAAGTCACCGCCGAAGCCGCCCCGCACCATTTCATGCTGACGGACGAAGCCGTGCTGGAATACCGCACCTTCAGCAAAATGAACCCTCCACTGCGCGCCGAGAAAGACCGCCTCGCCGTCATCGAAGGCCTGCGCGACGGCACCATCGACGCCATCGCCACCGACCATGCGCCGCATGATTCCGAGAGCAAACGCGTGCCGCTCAGCCAAGCCAGCTTCGGCATCGTCGGGCTGGAAACTATGCTCCCGCTCAGCTTACACCTCTACCACACCGGCATTATGCCCCTGCGCGACGTGCTGGCCGCCATGACCTACAAACCGGCGGACATCATCCATGTCCCCGCCGGACGCATGCAAAAAGGCAAACGCGCCGACCTCGTCCTCATCGACCTCGACCGCCCCTGGAGCATCAACCCCAAAGACTTCCACTCCAAATCCCAGAATTCACCCTTCGACCATTTCCCTACGAAAGGCCGTGCGATCCGCACAGTGGTGGCTGGGGAGACGGTTTATACACTCGCCTAAACCCGCCCGCCCCACGCCGTCATCCTGCGCGAAGTCGCAGGATCCCTATCCGCAATAACACAAAGATCCTGCGCTGCCCTTCGGGCCCGCAGGATGACGAGATTGAAGGAACGTTTCATGCCCCACCATCCCCACATCCGCCAAAACCTTATCCCCTACCTCAACATCGAAGATGGCGATGCGATGATCGCGTTCTGCGAGAAAGCATTCGGGGCCGAGCTGAAATTCGCCATGAAAGCCCCCACCAATCAGCATGCGCATGTGCATATGGAAGTGGAAGACACCACGCTGATGTTTTCCGCCATGCACCCGCCGCACCTGCAGCGCGTGAAGCGCGCCCCAACCGACCTGCCGCTTGTCACCCTGCTGCTTTATGTGAAGGATTGCGACGCCACGCATGATCGCGCCGTGGCCGCCGGGGCGAAGTCTGTGGAAGCGCCATCCGACATGTTCTGGGGCGACCGCAGCGCACGCGTCGTCGATCCCCAAGGCATCGTATGGATGATCAGCGCATTGGTGGAAGAAGTCTCGCCCGAAGAATCGCAACGCCGTCTGGATGCGATGTTCAAAGCCCATGCATAATCCGATCTATTGCGCCATCGATACGGACGACATCGCGCAGGCGGACAAACTCGTCCGCGCCATCGCCCCCCATGTCGGCGGCCTGAAACTCGGGCTGCAATTCTTCGTGGCGCATGGGCGGGCGGGGGTGGAACGGCTGGCCGCGCACGGCCTGCCGATCTTCCTCGATCTGAAGTTTCACGACATCCCCAACACGGTGGCAAAAGCCATCGAATCCACCGCTGGCCTGCCCGTGCGGATGCTGACCGTGCATGCCTCCGGCGGCCCGGAAATGTTGCGGCGCGCGAGCGACGCAGCCGGGAACCTCGCCGCCAAAACCGGCCAGCCCGCCCCGCTCGTCATCGCCGTCACCGTGCTGACCAGCCTGGATGCGTCCGACCTCGCCGCCGTCGGCCAGCCCGCCGACACCGCCGCGCAAGTGCTGCGCCTCGCCGAACTGACGCTGAAACAAGGCGCGGACGGCATCGTCTGCAGCCCCCGCGAAATCGCCGTCATCCGCGCCGCCTGCGGCCTCGATTTCCACCTCGTCGTCCCCGGCATCCGCCCCGAAGGCAGCGCGGCGGACGATCAGAAACGCACGCTGACCCCGGCGGAAGCATTGCGCCTGGGTGCGGATACGCTGGTCATTGGCCGCCCCATCACCGATGCAGCCGATCCCGCCAAAGCCGCACAACGCATCGCGGCGGCGCTGGGCTGACTTCACCCGGCGAAATGTAATGTGCGAAGGGATGCGGGCACGGTCCGGTCGATGAGATCGATATCCTCGTCCATCGCCTGGGCGAAATAGAGGAAGCCGAGTGCCCGGTTCAAATTGTCGAAATTCAGGCTTTTCAACGCATGCATCAACGCATCGATGAAATTTTCTTGCATCTCGATCTGCTCCGCCTCCGTGGTCGCGTCATCGCATAGCTGCACATTGTAAGCCTCCAGCAAAGCGCAGGCCGCAGCCGAGATCTCTCCGCCCGCCCATTCGCCATTCCACGCCCAGGCCGCGACATCGCTCACCTCGATGCCATCCTCATGCGCGGATTGGGCCAGCATGATCGGGGTTAGCGATCCGTTTTCCGAATCGAAATAAGCACAAAAAGCCAAAATCGGCCCGTCGATGACTTGCGATGCCGGGTAATAATCCAGGTAGCGCTGCATGTCCGTGCGTAGTTGGGCAGCGAGCAGATCAAACGAATCCCAGGGTTTCATTGGCGTTCCATGCGATAAATTCATTGTGAAAATGCGGCCGGAAGCTAGAATGGCCTCACAATTCACTTATCAATGTTTGTCATGTTCATCCAGACCGAAGCCACCCCGAATCCCGCCACACTGAAATTCATCCCCGGCATCGAAGTGCTGCCGGTGGGGCGCACGGCGTTTTATACTTCGGCGGCGAATGCGGCGGAATCTCCATTGGCCACCACGCTCTTCGGAACCGAAGGCGTCACCGCCATTTTTCTGGGGCATGATTTCATCACCGTCACCCGCGCGGAAGGCCATGCCTGGGAAGATTTGAAGCCCTATCTGCTTACCTCGATCATGGATCATTTCGTCGCAGGTCGCCCGGTGATACGCGAGAAAACCGCCAGTGCCGAAGCGCCGGGTGATGAATCCGAGCTGGTGAAGCAGATCAAGGAACTGATCGAAACCCGCGTGCGCCCCGCTGTGGCCCAGGATGGCGGCGATATCGTCTTTCATGATTTCGACGAGGATACCGGGGTGGTGCGACTGGAGATGCACGGCGCTTGCGCCGGTTGTCCCAGCAGCAGCGCCACGCTCAAATCCGGCATCGAGAATATGCTGAAGCATTATGTGCCGGAAGTGACTTCGGTCGAAGCCGCTTAAGCGCGATCAAGCCGCTAGGCGAGGATGTCGATGACTTCCTCTTGCATCTTGCTCTGTGCTTCCAGCGATTTTAAGTTCGCCTTGAAATCATAGGTCGCGATTTTTTGATGCACGGCTTCCTGCACGGGGTCGACATCCCGGCTGCCCAATTTTTGGATGTCATCCAATGTCTGCGTTTGACCACCGGCTACCCGCTGGGCGCTTTCGTCCAACCGCTTTGCCGCATTTTGCAAGCCGCCCAGTGCGATGTTGAAGCCATTACCGCTTATACCGACATTCATACCCATCCCTTTTGCTGCTACGGCACGCCTCCCTGCAATGCCGTAAGACAATCTAACGCATGCGATTTTAACCATGGGTAAAGAATGCGCAGCATTTGATGTATGTCGCTTGGTTTTTTCGTCGAAGCGTGAAATCGCTATGCATTCCTTGTCGCTTCACATTGATCCTATGTTCCATTCCAATTTCCATTCCGGCCCCAATGCAGAGGCAAGACGTGGTCTGCTGATTGTTTCCAGCCTGCTATGCCTGATGTTGTTGGTGGCGTATCTTTTCCGTCTGCATTGGCAGCACGGCTATCTTTTCGATTATGCCCCGCTGGTGATAGGGCGAGATTTCATGAATTTCTGGATGGCAGGCAAAACCGCATGGCAGCCTCAGATTGCACCGTGGTACGATGTGCTGGATTACAGTGCACGGCTCCAAGCTTTCCTCGGCGCGGATTATGCCGTGCAGCATTGGTCCTATCCCCCGAATATCATGCTCGCCGCCGCTCCATTCGGCCTTCTTCCCTACAGTGGAGCGCTTAGCCTTTGGTGGCTCTTACAGGCGGTTGCACTACTATGGCTTTGGCGGCGCGACAAGGAGGACGCCATGCTGCTTCTCGCCTCTCCGGCATTATTGTTGGCAGTGATTTCCGGCCAGGCCTCGATTTTCTTTCTCTGCATATCGATATGCCTGTTCGAAAACATGGATCGTCGGCCCGTCCACGCGGGTGCGATGCTCGGATTGTTTGCACTCAAGCCACCCTTGATGATGCTCATGCCGATTGCATTATTGGCACGCGGGAAATGGCGCATGATCGGTGCTGCAATCTTGGTGTGCCTATTGTCCGCCGTATGCGTCGTTTTGCTCTATGGCACCGGGCCATGGGTTGCGTATTGGCAGCACGGCATGCCCGATCAAGCGCAGATCATGCAGCATGCGCCGCGTGTCATCGCCGCCTTGATGCCAACGTTGTTCATCGAACTGCGCATGATGCATGTGCCGATTGCGTGGTGTTACGCTTCGCAAGCAGTGGCCGTTATGTTTGCAGGGTTCCTTGTCTGGCGTGGTTTTCGTACATCGCACGATACGCCCCAAGGCCCCGTTTTGCGTTTTGCGCTATTCGCCGCCGCTGCCGTTTTCGCCAGCCCTTACTGGATGGGATACGATTTGCTGATGCTCACTTGGGCCGTCATCGGCGTTCTGCGCGTGAATGCTTGGAAAAATATGCGTATCTGGCTTTGCATCGCTTTGTATTTTCTTCCTGTTTTATGTTTCGTTTTACATGTGCTCGGCTTACCTGGCATGCCTTTGCTGATACTCACCTTCGCTTTCTGGATGCTGAGAGAAATCAAACATGCCCACGCCCCTTCCGCTGCTTCCCCCGACGCTGCGGCCAATGATTCCACCCCGGCAAAACCGGCATTGCGCTGAGACTGCAGAAAATGCGTGCGCTTTTTGTCGCCATCGGCTAGCTACATGGCTCCCGCGCCCAGCCATCGGCAGCGCGTGCGGAAGGGTGGCCGAGTGGTTGAAGGCGCCCTGCTTGCCGAAGGCAAGCCTCTTGGTGAGGCGTGCGCTTTGGCTTCAACCCCTCGACATTCGAGGTATTGCGGAAGGGTGGCCGAGTGGTTGAAGGCGCACGCCTGGAAAGTGTGTATACGGGTAACCGTATCGTGAGTTCGAATCTCATCCCTTCCGCCATTAACTGAAAGACAACCGTTCTACACTCGGTAACGGTTGCCACGCAAAAGCCCAGTCTGTGCGGCTTTTTCCCATGACTTTATCCTGACTTTCCCACCCCTAAAACAGCCCGTTTTTTCTAAAGTACGCCGCTATATCGCTCTCAGTTATAAAAAACCCGTACTTGGGAAAAGCCAGTACGGGTTTTTTAGTCAAGACAATCTGCGGCTTTGCACGATTTCCTGACCATGACTGTTGCCATAGCCTATCCTCAGCACACGCCTCTCGAATATATCATTTAAGCTAAAAAGTTTCATACGCGTGGTTCTTCTGAGTGCTCATTTATTTGTCTATTATATTTATACAGCAGAAGGTTAATTCGTCCAGAGTTTATGCTGATTTTTATCGTCAGTGAAATTTCACTGAGAAACTCAAAAATAATTTCAAAAATATTCGTCCTCTGAAGCCCCGTAAAAACGGGGCTTTTTTTGTTTTTGGCTCACTGCAACAGCCCTGAAGTCCAGCAGTCCCAGTGAATTTTCACGGTTTCCAGTTGTCCCGCCCCCGTGGCGGTCAATCGCAACTGGAGACGAAAACCATGAGTAAAAATAACTATAAAGGAATTGACCCATTTATCATTAACCAAGTCCGTTACCACGCACGCAGCCTGATAAGGCATCCTGCCATACACGGCATGGAAGTGGAAGACATCGAGCAAGAGCTTATGCTGGATGTCCTGAGCCGCACCCAGGCTTACGACCCTGAGAAGGCAAGCTGGCGCACCTTCGTGGATCGCATCCTCAACCACAAAATCGCTGACCTGATTGAAGAAGCCAAAGCGCAGAAACGTGGCGGCGGTCTGCGACCGCTTTCGCTTGATGCGATGCTGGAAAATACCGATGGCGAGGACGATGAGTTTCCCGACCCCGCAGGTAATCCTGAACGTGGGATACATCTGGCAATTGATCTGAACCGTGTCGTTCAGTCCTTACCCCAGCCGCTTGTGGTGCTGATGTTTCAGCTTGGCGAACATAACCCGAGCGAACTCTCACGCATCACCCGTGTGCCTCGCGCCACGCTCTACGGATCGATCAACACCCTGCGTGGAACGCTGCGTGAGCAAGGCGTTCACCACTATCTGCATTGAGCCGCCGACAGTTTTCAAAGCCCCTCGGTAAGTAACCGAATGAAGGCACAGAAAACATGCCGAGTCTTCGCGGAAATACAACACCTCCCCAGGGAATACCGCGACCGCCTTGCTCTTTGGGTGGCGTCGAGGCTCGGCAGCAGAAGTGAACGACCCAGAGAGCAATTTTAACCGAAACCAAGGAGAAAACTATGTTTAAGCCCAAGTTAGAGAAGCTGCTCAAGGACAGCTACTACTACAAAAATCTTCCCGTATTCATTCGCATCCCTGCGCTTGGTGCGATTGAGGAAGAAGTGACCAAGCCAATTGTGGAAGCCACTCTTGATGAGTTGGAGTTTGCCGCACAGGCATTGGATAAAGAATCCGAAGCACTCACCACACGCCTTTATGCCATTCGCCGTCTTTATCGTGAAGCGCGTGAAAAAGGTGCGCTTGGTACTGAGAATATCCTTGATGCGCTCTCTCGCAAAGGGGGTGCTCAATGACGCTCCCTATTATCAGTGCCGACGAACGCCTGAAGGAAACCAAGGGCATTAAAGGCTGTATTTTTGGCAAAAGCGGCATCGGTAAAACGTCACTGCTGTGGACGATGCCCGCTGAAACCACGCTGTTCTTTGATCTTGAGGCTGGCGATCTGGCGATTGAAGGCTGGCAAGGCGACACCATCCGTCCGCGCACTTGGCAGGAATGCCGTGATTTTGCGGTGTTCATTGGCGGAGCTAATCCGTCTTTACGCGATGACCAGCCTTACAGCCCAGCACATTACGCTGCGGTCTGCGAACGCTACGGCAATCCTGCTGCGCTCGATAAGTACGAAACGATTTTTATCGACAGTATTACGGTAGCGGGTCGCCTCTGCTTCAACTGGTGCAAAGGGCAACCGCAAGCATTCAGCGAAAAAACTGGCAAGCCAGATACGCGCGGTGCTTACGGGCTTCACGGTCAGGAAATGATCGGCTGGCTCACCCACCTGCAGCACACGCGCGGCAAAAATATCTGGTTTGTCGGCATCCTCGACGAAAAGCTGGATGACTTTAACCGCCGTGTTTACCAGCCGCAGATTGAGGGCAGCAAAACTGGCCTCGAACTCCCTGGGATCGTTGATCAGGTGATCACCATGGCGGAAATGCCGACCGAGAGCGGCGCATCCTTCCGCGCCTTCATTTGCCACACCCTCAATGAACAAGGCTTCCCCGCGAAAGATCGCTCAGGGCGGCTGGAACTCATGGAGGAGCCGCACCTCGGACGGCTCATGGAAAAGGTCAAAGGCAAAGTGCGCCCTGCGTCTGAACGCCTGACCCACGCAATCCCCCAAACAACCGAAACACAAGGAGCATAATTTATGAGCTGGAACGATTTCAACAATGCAGAAGATCAGAACAGTTTTGATCCGCTGCCAAAAGGCACTCTCGTTAAAGTACGGATGACCATCAAACCAGGTGGTCACAACAATGAGCAAAAAGGCTGGACTGGTGGATACGCCACCCGTAACGCCACCAGCGGCGCAGTTTATCTGAACGCTGAGTTTGTGGTGCTTGAAGGCCAGTATGCCCGCCGCAAAATCTGGAGCCTGATTGGGCTGCACAGCGAAAAAGGTGAAGAATGGGCAAACATCGGCCGCTCGTTAATCAAAGGCATCCTCAATTCCGCGCGTGGCATTGGCAACAAGAATAATTCGCCTGCCGCACAGAACGCACGCCGCATCAACGGCCTCGGCGATCTGGATGGGATCGAGTTCCTTGCGCGTGTCGACATGGAAAAAGACCAAAACGGCAATGACAAAAACGTCATCAAATACGCCGTCACCAGCGACAACAAGGAATATGCCGCATTGATGGGACGTGATGGTTATACCACCGCACCAGCTACTGCCGCATCGCCAAGCCAACCCCAAAAACCAGCGGGCAATATGCCTTCCTGGGCGCAGTAAGGGGGTGGCAGAATGTTACTGAGACCCAGACAGAAAGAGCTTGTCGCCAACACGGTAGCAGCCCTGAAAGAGCATGGAAACACGTTGGCCGTTGCCCCGACGGGTGCTGGCAAAACCATAATGCTTTCGGCGGTGCTCGGTGACTTGTTCAAAGACGATATCAGCAAAGCCTGTGTGCTGGCGCACCGCGATGAATTGACGGTTCAAAACCAGACCAAATTCAAGCGCGTGAATCCGCACCTCAGCACCAGCGTCTATAATGCCAATATCAAGACATGGCATGGTGATGTGACATTTGCCATGGTGCAGACCCTCTCGCGGGAAAGCAACCTCGCCACCATGCCGGTGCTGGACGCGCTGGTTATTGATGAAGCGCATCACGCAAGGGCTGACAGCTATCTGCGCGTGATTGAACACGCCCAGAAAGTGAACCCCGCCGTCAAGCTGCTGGGCATGACCGCTACGCCGAACCGTGGCGATAAGCTGGGCTTGCGTCCGATTTTCAGCAACGTGGCGGATCAGATCACCGTTAAGGAACTGATCGCTTCGGGTCTCAGTTGATGAGATTAAATCACTGCTTCTCGGCAGGCTACGCGAGGCTTTGCATTACCTACTCCAACGGCATGCAAGCCGTGCCAACCATCCGTAATGACGCACTGATCGAAGGCGTTGATCCAACCACAATTTCCGTCAACGGCAGCATTGATGTGCGCTTCGCCGATACCGTACTGGTGGATGACGCAATTAATAACACCGCGATTGAACTGGAGCTTGCCTACAAGCTGGCTGGGCTGGAGGGTAATAACTTCTCGCTCACCTGGACATTCCACGAAGTCTATCTGCCGAGACCGCGCATCCCCGTATCGGGACCAGGCGGCGTGCAGGCCAGTTTCAACTGGCAAGGCGTGTACGACGATACTAACAGCGATGCCGCAAAAGAAGCACTGGCAGCACTCAATGCTTCTACAAAAGCAAAGATTGCGGATGCCAATAAACAGGACGCAAAATCAGCACCCAAAGACGACTCTGAGGATAAGCGCAAACGTGCCATTGAAGAAATTAACCGTGGCATACTGCAAACCAAGCCTTCCTATGACGTTGCCAAACAGGCACTGGATGACTGGAAAGCAAGGGTCATTGAAGATCTGGGTGGTGCGACCGAAGCCAACCAGAAATATGTCGATCTCATCGAGCAGATTTACAGCGTCAAGCTGAAGGATATTTACAACAAGTCATTGCTGGACAGCGATAAATGGGAGGACGGCGCAAGCCGCGCCCTCAAACGCTATGCCGATCAAGCCACCAATGCGGCAAAAAACGCCGAGGATTTATTCGGCAGTGCTGCCAGCAAGGTTGAAGATACGCTGGTGGATATGGTCGGCCAGCATGGCCGCAGGCGGATGCAGGAGCCATCATTCAGATATAGGCGACCCTTCTTCTTATGCCGCGCTGGAACCTTCAGCCCCTCCTGCCGCCAGATCCGTTCCACCCGCTTGTGATTGACTATCCAGCCTTGCGTGCGTAACAGCGCCGTAATCCGCTTATACCCGTAACGGCCATACTGTCTGGCTAAAGCAATGATATCCCCAGTCAGTGCCGCCTCATCATCCGCACGCCGTGACTCGCGCCGCTGCAGCGAACGGCTTTGACCCAAGGCCGCACATGCCTGCCGCTCGGTGATCCCCAGTTTTTGCTGCGCGTAAATTACAGCTTCCCGTCGCCGCTCCGGACTGGTTAAAACTTTCCCGTCGAGACTTCCTTCAGGATCAGGTTATCCAGCGTCAGGTTCGCGACCGCACGTTTTAACCGCCCATTCTCCTGCTCCAGCTCTTTCAGCCGCCGAGCCTGGTCCAACCCCAAGCCCCCATATTCCTTGCGCCACCGGTAATACGTGTTCCCCGTCACATCCAGTGCACGCAATACATCTGCCATACCCTTACCTTGCCCAAGCAGCACCTCAGACTGCCGCAAATACCCGATGATCTGCTCCGCGGTGTAGCGCTTCCTCGCCATATCCGTCCTCCCTCTCATTGGTTCCGTTCCTCCCATTTATAACTCTGGAAGTGGGCCTAGTTATAGGGGGTGGGTCAGCGTCCTGACTACCAACCAATGGTATCACCTCGCCGTTAGCAAATCGGGAACAACTTATCGGCTGTTTGTCAATGGCGTGCAAGAGGCGACGACGACCAACGCTTTCGTACCTTCCGATACCAGCACGCGCCCGCTGACCATCGGCTACGAGCCTTCACAGCCTTCGGGTTATTATCTCAACGGCTATCTCTACGATATGCGCATTACAAAGAATGTTGCGCGTTACACATCGAATTTCTCGGTGCCCACCGCGCCTTATTGAGACGGGCGTTGCTTCGGCTTGCGCACCCGCACTTCGCGCTCACCGAAGGCGACGATGCTGAGCATGCCGCGGTCTTTCTTGGCCGGGCGCGGGGCGGAGAAACAGCGTGGATTGTTGCGGGCGACTTCCAGAAACACCTCGTCTGGAAATGCGGTGACGTTTTCGATCACCGTGAAGGGATTCGCGCCGCTTTGCGGGAAGATGCGGCGCAGATTGCCGGAAAGAATCGTCGGTTCCGCGCGCAGGCTGCTGCTGCGGCCCAGATTATCGACATGCCCGCTGAGCAGATTGGCATAGGCGCCGCTGCCCACGCGATAAAACAACCGCTCGATCTGCCCGGTCATCAACACTTCGCGCAACAGGTTCGGTGCCACATGGCGCGGTAGTAACTCCGTGGTGGAATGGCGGGCGCGCAATTCCTCGATCAGGTCTTTCGCTTCGGCGAAGCGTTTGGGGTTGATGTTCTGCTCGCTGATAATGCGCTCGCGCTGCCAGTCTTCGGTCGCTTTGGCAAGGTTGTGGTAGGCTTTCAGGCTATCCAGATAATCCGAAGTGCTGTCCTGGCGGTGGCTGTAGCGCTGGTCTTCGCGCAGGCTGCCGATCTCGACCATGGCGATGAGCGGGATGGCCGAATCGAGAATCTGCATGTCGCGCGCGCGCCACAGCATTGCCCCGCCTTCCGGCCCCACCGGGAAACGCACCGCATAGCGGCCCGCCTCGCTGAGCGTCCAATCATCTTCGATCAGCCCCAGGCGCTGCAGCTTGTCGCGTGCATCTTCCAGCCGTTCGCGCTCCACCGGCGCGTCGAAGCGCAGCTTGGTGGGGTTCAGGCCCATGCTGGCGCAATGCAGCACCAGCTGGGAAAGCGAAAGGCGCTCGATCTCCGGCGTGGTTTCCAGCTCGCGGCTTTCCCAATCCAGATGCGAATGCAGCACGAAGATACCGGGCTTGAAGCGCTTGATCCGCCCTTCCTGCTGGGTCAGCCGCCATTGCGGCAAATCGATCAGCACCAGGGAAGTCGCCCCCGATTCGCGGCGCTCCACCTTCTCCTTGCCCGTGCCGCAGGAAATACCCGCATCCAGCCATGGCAGGTTGATGCCCGATTCCAGCACATTCGTGCCGACGATGATTTTGGGATTGTCGCCTTTGGGCGGCAAAGTCGCGCGCGCGCGTTCCTCGCCGTCCATGTCTCCGTAGATCAGGCTGATTTCCAGATCGAGCAACCCGGTGGGCTTCTGGGCTGTGCGAATGGCCTGGAGAATGGCTTTGTTCTTGCTGTTTCTCGGCAGGCTCTTGCGCGCATCCGCCGCCACTTCCTTCAGCACTTTCTCGGCGGCCTCATAGATATCTTCCGCCGTGCGCTCCACATCCCCCACCCCGGGGCGGAAGACGGCGATGCCCCGGCGGCCATGGTTCTGCAGCAGATCGATGGCGCTTTCGGCGATGGTTTTGCGCTCGTCGCTCACCTGCCAGCGTTCGCAGGGGTGGGTCGCGCCATCCACCTCGAAGACCTTGGCGGGGTTCACGCGCTGCCAGTACGCCGCTTGTTTCTGGGCGTTCATCGTCGCACTCATTTCCAGCACGCGCACTTTCTCGCCGCGCCCCAGGCGGTGATGCAGCACGGCACGGGCGATGGAAATATCCATCGAAGCCTCATGCACTTCGTCGAGCACGATGGTGGTGCCGTGGCTGAGCAGGCCCGCGCGCAGGGCATATCCGTAAGTCACGAAAAGCAGCTTGGTGGCGGGCGAATGCAGGGACGATTCCCCGCCGCGCACGCCGATGGCGAAACCCACCTCCTCGCCCATCACGGTCTCGGAGAGTTGCGCCACCGTCTCGGCGGCATTGATCGCCAGGAAGCGGCGCGGCACGCAAACCACCACCCGCTCCTCGCTCGCATCCGCCAGCGCGGTGGTGGCGACCAGCGTCTTGCCGCTGCCGGTATCCGAGCTTAATACACCGACGATGCCGGATTTCACCGCCTGCACCACATCCGCCGCCACAGGCGCGACGGGGAGCGCGGCCAGCCGCTCGTGCAATTTCTCGAACATATATTCGCATTCTGGTTGTGGTTTGCCTGTCGGCGCGAGAGAATGCGTGAACCGCCCTCCCGATCATGCATTCAACCTACGGGAATCCCCGCTTTGCCACAACCCGCCTTCCTCGCCAAACCCATCACGGAAATGACCGAAGCGGAGTGGGAATCGCTGTGCGACGGGTGCGGCCTGTGCTGCCAGATCCGTGTGCAGGATGAGGATACGGACGAGATTGCGCTCTCCAACGCCGCCTGCCGCCACCTCTGCCTCAATAGCCACCGCTGCACTGTCTATGAAACCCGCCAGGAGCAGGTGCCGGATTGCGTGAAGGCGACGCCGCAGAACATTTATGAACTCAACTGGCTGCCGCACACCTGCGGCTACCGCCTCGCCGCCTTCGGCGAGAAACTGCCGCGCTGGCACCCGCTGGTCTGCGGCGATCCGCAGCGCGTGCATACGCACGGCCCCTCCCAGATCGGCAGCCTCATCTCGGAGGATGATGCGGAATGGGAGATGGATGAGGAAGAATAACTTAGTCTGACAAAGCCCAATCCACCGCCATCTGCGCATGCAATTGCGTGGTGTCGAACACCGGCACAGACACGTCCCCTGCCCCCAGCAGCATGCAAATCTCCGTGCAGCCGAGGATGACACCTTCCGCCCCACGCGCCACCAATTCCGCCACTACCCGCTGCGCTTCGATGCGCGATGCCTCTCGCACGATGCCCTGGCATAGTTCCTGGTAAATGATGTCATGGATGATCGTGCGCCCCGCATCGTCCGGCACGATGGCTTCGACGCCGTGCTTGTCGCGCAAGCGCCCGACGTAGAAATCCTGTTCCATGGTGAAACGTGTGGCGAGCAGACCCACCCATTTCAGCCCCGATTGCCGGATGGCGCGCCCGGTCGCATCCGCGATATGCAGCACGGGCATCCCGGCTGCATCTTCCACTTCGGCGGCCATTTTGTGCATGGTGTTGGTGCAGATGAGCAGCGCTTCCGCCCCGCCATCGCGCAGGCTGCGCGCGGCGTGAATCATCTCGTTGGTCGCGCCCGCCCAATCGCCCTGCCTCTGCAACGCCGCGATCTCGGCGAAATCGAACGACCAGACCAGCAGCGGCGCGGAATGCAGCCCACCCCGGCGGCGGCGCGTTTCCTCGTTCAACAAGCGGTAATAGATCGCGGTCGATTCCCAACTCATCCCGCCGATCAGGCCCAAAGTGCGCATGCTTCCCCCATTCGTTGCGCGCAACATAGAGCATGCGGCAGATGGGGCCAAGGCTTGTGGCTGCGGGTGGGATGCGATAGGAAAAATGCATGGAAATCTTCTTCGAAATATTCCTGGAATTCTTTCAGGAAGTATTGATTCAAGTCTTGTTCGAAGTGATGGGCGAATCCGGCAGCCAATGGATGGCCAAGCGCGGCGTGCATCCCTTCCGGGCCTGGATCGCCGCCTTTGGGTTTGTGCTGTGGGGCCTGCTATGCGGGGCGCTTAGCCTGTGGTTGGTGCTGCATTCTTTCATACGCGACCCCGGCCTTCGTCTTGTGGCGCTTTTCCTCACGCCGCTGATCGCAGGAAGCGCGATGGCGATGATCGGCTATTGGCGCGCCACCCGCGGCATGCAACGGGTGCGCATGGACCGCTTCGTCTATGCCGTGATCTTCGCTTTCTGCCTGGCGCTGGTGCGCTATCGTTTCGCTGCATAAGTGAGTGGTAGCTTACGGCCGGAAACCGAACCCTGGAGATGGCGAAGCGGTGGTGTTCACGCCGGGCGCCGAAGTGACACTGCTTTTCCTTCGAACCGTGTTATCTGTATTGGAATTTTGTATCCAGCACGCAAGAACGACTGGAACAGGTCAAGCGCGACTGGCGCGACGACCACTTCGGCCGCATTCCAGGCGATGCGTTGGAACACATTCCCCTGCCCGAAGAGCCCAAACCCGGCACCATTATGTAAGGAACCACCATGGAAAATCTGCGCCATGCCCAAGTGAGCGAAACCGGCGAAAGCCTCTATGCCGTCTCCATCCAGGTTTCACAACACAGCCTGACGGGCGATGAACCTGCAGATGCAGGCGGCGGCAATCTCGGCCCCGCGCCGTATGATCTGCTGCTCGCGGCCTTGGGCGAATGCACGGCGATGACCGTACGGTGGTATGCCAAGGAGCAGAATTACCCGCTCGAGAAAGTCGAAGTGGCGCTTACCCATTGTAAGGAATCGACCGGTTCCGGGCGCATCGATCACTTCACCAAGCGCGTTACGCTGCAGGGTGCGGAACTGACCGAGGAGCAACGCGCCAAGCTGATCGAAGTGGCGGATAAATGCCCTATACAACGCACGATGGACGGCAGCGCGAAATTCAAAACAAGCGCGGCTTAAGCTTTCCGCAAAAGCAGTTCCAACGCGTTTAAAAAATTCGAGCGATCCTGCTTGGTGAAGCTTGCATTGTTGCCCTTGATCTCACCCGCCTCGCGCAGGTATGCGCTTAATTCGCGCATGGCCAACGCGCTGCCGATGCTTTCGCTGGTGAAGGGCCGTCCACTGGGCCCCAGCACGGCGGCTTTCAACTCCAGGCACCGCGCCGCCAGCTGGATGTCCGAGGTCACCACCACATCCCCCACCGCCACGCGTTCCGCGATCCAATCATCCGCCGCATCGAATTCCGGGCCTACTAATATGGAATGCAGCCCCGGTCCCACCGCGGCGCGGCTGCCGGTGTTGCTCACCATATAGAGCGGCCAATGGTGGCGCTGTGCCACGCGGATGGCCTCGTCTTTCACCGGGCAGGCATCGGCATCGATATAGAGATTGGGCATAGGTTGTAGAAAGATAATGAAATAAGGGATGCGACTTTACCGGATACCCACTAGCTTTTCCAGTGAATGCGCCTACCTTTCCGGCAAAGGCGCATCTGCCGAACACACAGGAGACGACGATGACGCGACGGGACTTCGTGAAAATGGCATTCGGTGGGCTGGCCCTGATGGGCATGGGCAGCGCCAAACTGGCCCGCGCGGCGCAAAGCGTGGTGCAGAGTAACGTGCAAAAGCTGGTGTTCAGTAAGGAAGAATGGAAAAAGAAACTCACCCCCGCGCAATATAGCGTGCTGCGCGAGGAGGGAACGGAGCGACCCTTCACCAGCCCGCTGAACGACGAGCATCGCGAGGGCGTCTTCGCCTGCATCGGCTGCGATCTGGATCTGTTTCCGTCGAAATTCAAATTCGATTCCGGCACCGGCTGGCCCAGCTTCTTCGACACCATCCCCGGCCATCTCGAAACGAGCACGGATCATAAGCTGATTTTCGCGCGCACGGAATATCACTGCGCCCGCTGCGGCGGCCATCACGGCCACCGGTTCGATGACGGACCCAAACCCACCGGGCTGCGCTATTGCAGCAACGGCGTGGCGCTCAAATTCATTCCCAAATCCCCCGCATGAGTTTAAGCCCCGTTGAACTCGGCCTGTCATTCGTCGAAGGGCTGGCGTTGATCGCCTCGCCCTGCATTTTGCCCGTATTGCCGCTGGTGCTTTCCGGTTCGGTGGAAGGGGGGCGTAAGCGGCCCTTCGGCATCATCCTCGGCTTCGTCATTTCCTTCAGCCTGTTCGCCATGCTTTCGCGCAGCCTGGTGAATGCGCTGCATATCGATCTCGATTATATCAAATACGGTTCGCTCGTCCTGCTCGGGCTCTTCGGATTGATCCTGATTTCCGAACGCCTCTCCCAGCGCTTCAGCCTGCTCACACAGCGCTTCGCCAATGCGGGCACTACACTTACCTCCGGCGCGCAGGGCGGCTTCGGCAGCGGTATCCTCATCGGGCTGCTGATCGGGCTGGTATGGACGCCGTGCGCGGGCCCGATTCTGGCTGCCGTGCTGGTGCAGATCATCCGCCAGGAATCGGACGCGCAGGCTTTCCTGCTCGTCGCCTCCTTCGCTTTCGGCGCTGGCCTGCCCATGCTGGCCATCGCGCTCCTCGGGCGGCGCATTCTGAACCGCGCATCCTTCCTGCTCTCGCATGCGGAAACCGTGCGCAAATGCTTCGGCGTGCTCATCCTGCTGGCCGTAGCTTTCATCGCTTCCGGCATCGATCCCCAGCGGTTGTTTTCACATGAAGAGAGGGCTGCTGGCGCCGCCACGAATGCGCTTCAGGAAGGACTTGCCACGCCCTACCCCGCCCCGGAATTCGCGGGTATCGAGGGCTGGTTGAATGGCGAAGCGCGCAGCATGGCTTCACTGAAAGGCCGCGTGGTGCTGGTCGATTTCTGGACCTATTCCTGCATCAATTGCGTGCGCACCCTGCCCTACCTCACGGATTGGGACAAAAAATACCGCGACCAGGGCCTAAGTATCATCGGCCTGCATGCGCCGGAATTCGAGTTTGAGAAAAAACGCGCAAATGTGGAAGCGGCTTTGGTCGAGCACAACATCCGCTACCCTGTGGCGCTGGATAATAAGTTGGATAGCTGGCGCGCTTTCAAAAACAAATTCTGGCCCGCCCATTACCTGATCGACCGGGAAGGCCGCGTGGTTTACGTGCATTTTGGCGAAGGCAAATACGCCGAAACCGAGAACAACATCCGCTTCCTGCTGGGCCTGAAGCCCGAAACGGGACAGGAAGCGAAGACGATGAAGGCCGGGCCGCTGACGCCTGAGACTTATTTGGGTAGCGGGCGCATGGCCCGATATTCGGGCAGTGGTATCCGGCCGGATGCCATCAGCACCTACACCGCATCCACCGACCTGCCCAAAGATGCGTGGACCTTGTCGGGCGCGTGGCAGCTGGCTCGCGATAAAATCACGAGTCAGGCCCAAGGCGCCGAACTGCGATTGCATTTTCAGGCAAGGAAGGTGTTTCTGGTGCTCGGTACTCAGGGCGATGCGCCCATTACCGCAACCATTGCGCTGAATGGTAAGGAAATGCGCACTATCACCGTTGATCGACATAGCCTTTATACACTGGCCGATCTAACGCATTATGGTTCGGGTATCATCAGCTTCAAGGCGAGTGCGCCCGGGCTGGAGGCCTATGCCTTCACTTTCGAGCAATAATTTTTGGCCAATGATTGAAAGAGAGCGCCCGCATGAAACATGATGAAATCCTCAAGCTTTCCGGCATGCCCGCCGCCGCCCCGAGTTATCCCAAGGGGCCGTATCGGTTCATGCATCGCGAATATTTCATCGTTACTTACGAGTCCGATCCGGAAGCGATTCGCCATGCATTGCCCGAGCCGCTGGAACCTGCGCCGGGCAACCTCGTGGCCTACGAATTCATCAAAATGCCGGATTCCTCCGGTTTCGGGGATTACAGCGAAAGCGGCATCGTCATCCCCTGTCTTTACCAGGGTCAGGAGGTGAATTTCACCTGCCAGATGTATCTGGATGACGAGCCTCCCACCACCGGTGGCCGAGAGATATGGGGTTTCCCCAAAAAATTTGGTCAGCCACGCCTGACCGTGCAGCACGATACGCTGACCGGGGTGCTCGATTATGCGGGCGAGCGGGTGGCGATGGGCACCATGCGCTACAAAACCGAGGATTTGGTGGCAAACCCATTGCATGCCGAAATGCGCAGCCCGGAAAAGATCATCGAAAAGCTCACCAAAACGCAGGTGAATCTCAAATTGATTCCCAGCGTGGATGGCAGCCTCGCCATCGCCCAACTGGTGGCCTATAATATGTGCGACGTGACGGTGCTCGGTGCTTGGAGCGGCGCAGCCCGCCTGCATCTCATTCCGCATGTAAACGCACCGGTGGCGGATTTCCCGGTACGCAAAGTCATCGGTGGCAGCCATTTCATTGCAGATATCACCTTGCCTTACGGTCGTATACTGCATGATTATTTAGCGCAGGACACAAGCCCAAAGCCCAGCCAACCGAGCGAAGATAAAAAAGAGGCCAAAGCCGATGCGTTGGTGCATGGCGGGCCTTAGACCTGCGTTGTTCGACATGCAACGAATACGGCAAAAAAACCGTTTTGTGTTCCCTCGCAGAAGCGGTTTGTGCATCACGGTTTAAATACCACACCGAATGGGCACTTTAGGCATCCACTTTTATCGCCTCGATGCGCAATGGATTCGAGAGCACCAGTCGCAAGCTTGGATCCCGGCGGAAGCTTTCCATCAATTTATCGGTGATGCGTTCCTGAATCTCATGGGCGCGTTTAAGCACCACGGGATAATTCACGACATACGCCATACCGGCACTTGTAATACGCATTTCCTCGCGCGGAGCGGGAACCTTGACAGACAGGCGTGTCGATTGCTCGAGCACGCTCTGCTGCAATTCCAACGCCTCTTTGTATTCGCCATACACTTCATCCACCGCAGCGCGCGCCAAATTCTTGGCGGCCGTGTAATCTATTTCCGGATCAAGCTGAAAGACCAATTCTTTCCATCCATAGCTCGTACCTGAGACCTGCTTGTAAAACGCAGTAGGATTGAACAATACGGAATTCGGGAACGCCACGATCTTGCCGGTGGGACGCATTTCGCCTTCCTCGCCTTTCAGTTCCATGAGGTACAGCCGCAGCATACCCAGTTGCACCACATCTCCCGTCACGCCGGAAACCGTCACGCGGTCGCCCACCCGCACACCGAAGCGACCGAAAAAGAAAAAATGCGCGGTGAGCGACACCAGCACCGTTTGCAATGCCACGGCCAAGCCCGCGGTGAGAAACCCTGCGAACGTGGCGAGCGAGGTAAATTCAGTGACGAAATTCAGGATAATCGCGATCACCAGCACCGTTCCCAACACCACACGGCGAAAAATGCGCAGCTGTCGCTGGCGCCGCGCATCCTGCACATAACGGTGGGCGGTACGCCTTGCTATGTCCGAGATGAGCAAAGGGATGAGAATGCATATGCCCAGCAAGCCGAGGCGGAACAAAAGGCGTTGGAACAATTTCTCCCAATCCTGCCCGATCAGATCGCGCCACTCCTTCAAACCGCGAGTGGCGGATTCAAGCTGGTAACCGATCTGGCCCAGCGGCACTACCGCATCCGCCAACTGGCGGTAGTGCCATAACAATGCATCCATATTGCGGCGGTGGTCGGCGAATTGCTTTGCGTCGCCACTCAATGTCACCTGACCCAACCGGTTGCCCTCAGCCAAAGCAGCCTGCAGCGCACCGCGCAGATTGGTAATGAGTGCGGTATTGGACTCATGTAAGTCGCGCGTTTGGGCAAGTAGATGATCCAGATCCTGCCGTTTGCGCGTGTTGGCGAACAAAGCGGAAGCGATACCGAAAATCCCTTCGCCCTCCGAAATGCTGGTATCCGGTGTCGTTTCCGATTTGGCCGTATCGACGGCTTTGGCCGGGCTTCCACGTTCGGATTCGATCAGCAAAGTTCGGGAAAGGCTATTGACCTTGCTTAAAACATCGGTGCCTTCCGTGCTTTCGCTCGCGCCGAAAATACCCAGCAAGGTCTGCAGCAGGTTCTTCTGCGCATTCAGCAATTTCAACTGACCGGTGAGTTGTTCGCGATGCAGTTGCGCCATGTGCGCGGTCATACCTTTGGGGCGCGCGACCGAAAGTTGCATTTGCAGCGATTTGATCTGGCGGTCCGTCTCCTCTGCGCGTTTTTGAATACGGACACGGCGATCGTCCGATTCCAGAGCATTTTCGTTGCGGGCGGCACTGGCCGAACGCATGGCGGCCGCTTCGGCGCGTGCGAAGGCAAAAGCGCTTTTGATCACGATTTTGGCAGTATCGCTCGTTGCGTCTTTCAGCAGCGACTCACGCGCATTATCCATCGCGAGGGTAGGTCCGGTTACGGCTCGCTGCCAGTCGATCACTTGATCCAGATAACCCAGAACATCGCGATCCTCGATCTGCGCAACGGTTTCGGGTGCATCTTCGGCCAAAGCAGGCGCATCGAAATGAAACGCGAATGCAAGAGCGAAGCAAAGCATCGGGAAAGATAGCGGACGGTGTTTCATGGTACGGTCTTTTTTCAAGGGCAGGGATTGCCTGCAGGGATTGCCTATAGCAAACTGCCCGCCGGATGTAACGAAATCCTGTGATTGCCTATATGATTGCCTGAAAGGGCTGCATGGATTCGCAAAGCGTTATAAACGCCTGTTCCGGTATCGCTTCCGCAAATATCACGCGCTCTGCCGTATAGGGAATGCGAATGGCACGGGCGTGCAATTGCAAATTCGGCCCCTGCCCGCGCACCGCACCACCATAGAGATGATCGCCCACCAACGGGCAACCGAGGCTCGCACAATGCACGCGCACCTGATGGGTGCGGCCGGTGTGGGGCTTCACCTCCAGCCAGCTCATCCCCTCGCCCCGCGCCAGCAGACGCCATGCACTGGTGGCGGTTTGCGCATCCTTTTCTTCCGTCCGGCAAGGCACCATGCGCCAACCGCTGCCCTGCACCTGCTGGCGCATCGCCTGCTCTACATGGCCCTCACTTCCCGGCGGCATGCCATGCACCAGCGCCCAATAGGTTTTTTCCATACGCTGATTGCGAAATAACTGGTTCAGCCGCTGCAAAGCCTTGCGGTGTCGACCCAGCACCAAACAACCGGTGGTATCGCGGTCGATGCGGTGGGCCAAGGCAGGAGGGCGGTCCAGCTCGAATTGCAGCGCCCCGAACCCGTCTTCCAGCGCGCCGCCGCCGCCATAGCCGCGATGCACGGCCACACCCGCAGGCTTGTTGAGCACGATGACATCATGGTCGCGATAAAGAATGCGTGCCGTCATCTCTTCTTCGGAAAGCATCACGCCGCCTTACAGCCTGAACGGGCGTAGAGTGCAAGCCACAGGGATTCGAAACGCTGGATATCCGCCTCACGGCTATCCCAGCCCAAGCTCAGGCGGATTGCCGTGCCGGCTTCTTCGCGGCTCCAGCCCATGGCTTGCAATACATGGCTGGGCTCGGTACGCCCGGAAGTGCAAGCCGCCCCCGCACTCAGCGCGATACCGCCCAGATCGAAATGCATCAGCTGCACTTCGCTATTCACCCCCGGCATGGAGAGGCAGCTGGTGTTGGGCAGTCTGGGCACCTGCTGGCCTGCCACATTCATTTTCGGCGCGACAGCTTTCAGGCGTGCTTCCATCGCATCCAGCCACCCACGTTGATGCGCAAGAACCGGCCCATGCTGGATAGCGGCGGCGAATCCGGCTATGGCAGGAACATTTTCCGTGCCTGCGCGACGCCGGCTTTCCTGCCCCCCGCCTTTCAGCAACGGGGCTAGAGTGATATCCTGGCGCACCACCAGGGCCGCCGCTCCCACAGGTCCGCCGAATTTATGCGCACAGAGCGTCATCGCATCCGCGCCCAATTGGCCCATATCGAGTGGCGTTTTGCCCAAAGCCTGTGCCGCATCCGTATGCATCCACCCACCTGCGGCATGTACCATCGCCGCAATATCGCGTACAGGTTGCATTACACCTGTTTCGTTGTTGGCCAGCATGACGGAAACCAGCGGTTTTGCACCTTGCGGCAAAGCAGCGAGACAAGCATTCAGCTCGTCCATATTCAATTGGCCGTATGCATCCACGCCGATCCGCACCGCTTCCGCCGCACCGAGCAGGGAACTATGCTCCGTGCTCGCAGTGAAGCGGTGAGTGGCGTGGAAACCCTGCATCGCCATCGCGTTCGATTCTGTACCGGAAGCGGTGAAAATGATTTCTCGTGGAAACGCACTGACCGACTCCGCCACTATCCGCCGTGCCTGATCCAATGTTGCCCGCGCTGCTCGTCCGGCCCCGTGCATGGAAGAAGGATTGGACGGCATGGCCATCACCGACAACATTGCCGCTTGCGCTTCAGGCAGCAATGGCGTGGTCGCGTTGTAATCCAGATAGATCATCGGTAACAGCCTACGTGCATCCATGTTTCAGCGACAGAATGAAAAAATATTCGTTTTATAATCAAACACTTATACCATGCATGATATCCATCGGTTAAATATGCGGGAATTTGGGACGAATCCGGCGCCCACATACATCGGCCAGACTCACATCATTAAGATAATGCTCGATATGTTGAGTCAGGCCTTCCCAGAGATCATGGGTCAAGCAACGGGTTTTGGCATTCATGCAGCCATGGGCATGGGCAGCGCAGCGTGTCATTTCTACCGATTCCTCCACCGCATGGACGATGGAACCAACGGGAATCTGTGCAGCGGGCCGCGCCAAAAGGTAGCCGCCCTTTGGCCCGCGTATCGGCGTTACCAATCCTGCTCTTTTCAAGCGAAGAAATATTTGCTCAAGATAAGCCAAGGAAATTTCTTGGCATTCTGCAATTTCAGCCAGCGTGACCGGCCCGCTTTCAGGTCTACGCGCGAGATCGACCATCGCCATTACCGCATATCTTGCTTTACTTCCCATAAGCATAGAAGCTACTCCTCAGTAATTGGATGAATTATATATCGTAGTTCAACGCGCCTGGTCCGAAATTCCAGCTTTGGGCGGTAGCCGCCTCATCTCGGTGGGTGGATTCTATATGGCCCAGCCGCTCCTGCATTGCATCAATTTGTTTCATTAAGGCTTTGATTAAATTTGCTTGTTCATTTTCGCTTTCGCCCACATCGCGCACTGCATAGGCACCGAAAACTGGCGCATGGGTTTCTGTCCGTGGCTGCACGGGATGCGCCGGAACGCCGACCATGATCGCGCCTTCCGGCACCGCCTTCACCACCACCGCGTTCGAACCGATGCGGGCATGGGCACCGATATGGATGGGGCCGAGCAATTGCGCCCCGGCGCCCACCACCACGCCACGCCCCACATGCGGATGGCGCAGCGCGCCCTTCGCCTCGTCCTGCGGCGAAACGCCGCCAAGCGTCACGCCGTGATACAGGGTGACATCCTCCTCGATCACTGCCGTTTCCCCAATCACCACGCCCATACCGTGATCGATGAAAAATCGCCGCCCGATGCGCGCGCCGGGATGAATCTCAATCCCCGTCAGCATGCGGCCCAGATGCGATACGAACCGCGCGAGCAGCGGACATTTCGCCCTTGCCCATAGATAATGCGCCAGCCGATGCACCAGCACGGCATGAAACCCAGGGTAGCACAGCACGATCTCCAGCCGAGAACGCACGGCAGGATCACGCGCAAACACGGTGTCCATGTCTTCCCGAATGCGCTCAAACATGGTGGCTCGCCGAGAAGCATACCAAAGCGGAAAACTCTGGGGATTGTTTAATCATTGAAAAGTACCCGGCCGCCCTTTATAAGGCATTTCCCCAACCATTGGGGCCATGCCACGGGGAACATCCTACCGATTTCCTACCAAATCAGTCAACTATTCCCCTCCCACACTTTTTACGAAGGTTTCGGCGCCCTCCATGTCAGAAATCATTTTCAACGGCCCCAGTGGCCGTCTCGAAGGCCGTTACCTCCATCAGGGCGAGCCCGGCGCGCCGGTCGCCGTGGTGTTGCACCCGCATCCCGTTTACGGGGGCACCATGAACAATAAGGTGGTCTATTCCACCTTCCAAAGCTTCGTGCGCCAGGGTTTCTCGGTGCTGCGCTTCAATTTCCGCGGCGTGGGCCGCAGCCAGGGCACGTTCGACCAAGGCATCGGCGAGCTGTCAGACGCCGCCGCCGCGCTCGATTGGGTGCAGCATCAGAACCCAGACGCCGCCAGCTACTGGATTTCCGGCTTCTCCTTCGGGGCATGGATTGCGCTGCAGCTGCTGATGCGCCGCCCGGAACTGGAAGGCTTCGTCGCCGTCTCGCCGCCCGCCAATCTCTATGATTTCACCTTCCTCTCGCCCTGCCCCGCCGGCGGCCTGATCGTGCAAGGCACGTCCGACGATGTGGTGACGGAGAAATCCGTCAGTGATCTCGTCACCCGCCTGTCCAACCAGAAGGGTGCGAAGGCGGATTACAAGATCATTCAAGGCGCGGATCATTATTACCGCAATCATTTGGATGAACTCGGCCACACGCTCGATAATTATATCGGCGCGAAGAGCGAGGAGATCAAAGAGCGCCGGAAGATGCGCGCGGATAGAAAGCGCCGCCAACCACCGCGCGAGACGCCCCCGTCGTCGAAGGCAAGCTAGTCGGCCAAGCCCCTCAGATGCCGCATGGCGAGGTAGGCGAAGGCCTGCGCCTCCAAGCGAATCCGCGCATCCCCCCGCCTCGTTCGACCGAACGCACCGCTGCCCAAACGCACGCGCAGCGCATCCACCAACGTCGGGATTGTGCACGCCGCCGCCGCACAGATATCCATTCGCGCGGCGTTTCGGGCAGATGCGCGCAGCGCGGCTTCCACCGCAGCGGCGGCGAAGGCAGCCAAAGTCGCCGCGCCGTCTTCTAAATTATAATGCCAGACCGGATCGAGGTTGAAGCTGTGCCTGTCCAGCGATTTGGGCGGTTTGGCGGCAAAATACGGGATGCGCCAGCCAGGTCTCCAACGCCGCGTTGTGCACCTTGCCCGCCCGCGCCGTATGCGGCCGCCCTCATCCATCGCGCGTGCCCGCACGCTCCATCATCCATTCGTTCAACAGCCCGTTCGCCGGGCCGCAATCGAACGCGCAGATCGACGCCGTCTTCCGCCGAGATACGTCACGTTGCTAATGCCGCCGAGATTGAGAAACGCGACGGGGCGGGCTCAAGTTTCGAGGATAGTCGCACAGACGCCGCATGATAGACCGGCACCAGCGGCGCACCCTGCCCGCCCGCCGCCACGTCCCGCCGCCGGAAATCATTCACCACGGCGATGCCCGTGCGTTCCGCCAGCAGCGAACCGTCCCCGATCTGCCAGCTGATGCCGTCCTTCGGCGCATGCTGCACGGTCTGGCCGTGAAAGCCGATCACCGCGATGTCTTCCGCGCGCATCTCGGTCCGGTCCAGCAACAGCTTGCACGGCTTCCACGTGTTTCAGCGTCAGCGCGCGTTCCAGCGGCGCGATCTTTTCCTGGTTGCGCGTGGCGGCGCGCAGGCGCTGGCGCAGCGTCGTCGTCATACGGCACGACCAGATGCGGGCCGATTTCGGCAATCGTCTCCCCGTCCGTCCGCAGCAACGCCGCATCCACCCCATCCAGCGAGGTGCCGCTCATCAGCCCAATGGCCCACACGGGTCGCCCCGGATGCTTGCCTTTGCCGCTGTGCTCATGTCTTACGCCTCTCCTGCATTCCGTCATCCCGAGCGAACGCTGAAGCAATCCAGCCGCGCCGCAAAAAGACAAGCTGGATAGCCGCGCAGCGCTCGCAATGACTGCGACTTGACCAGCTTTCGCTGCCCGCCCTACCCTGACAAGCCTCTTTCCTTTTCTCACGCATCGCACCGATCATGTCCACTAAGTTCAATTATCAGCTCAAACTTACTTCGCACGCTGGATCCCAGCGGGGATTCATCCATGATTGTACGGACAAAACTCGAAGGCCTCGACGCGCTTGGCCGCCAGCGGCACGCCCATTCCCTGCCTATGCGGGCTTCGATTGCACCGGGTCCCAGCGCTGCATGTCGGGCCATCTGATGAGCATCATGACCCTGCGCCGCCTGCAGCAGGCGGGCCACAAACCCATCGTGCTCATGGGCGGCGGCACCACCAAGGTGGGCGATCCCACCGGCAAAGACAAAACCCGTCCGACCCTGACCGACGAAGGCATCGCCGCCAACATGGCTTCGATCAAACGCGCCTTCGAAAAGTTCCTGGTGTTCGGCGACGGCCCGACCGACGCCATCATGGTGAACAACGACGATTGGCTGAGCGGTCTCAACTACCTCGAATTCCTCCGCGACTACGGCCGCCACTTCAGCATCAACCGCATGCTGACGATGGACAGCGTAAAGCTGCGGCTGGAACGCGAGCAGCCGCTGACGTTTCTGGAATTCAATTATATGATTCTGCAGGCGTATGATTTTGTTAAGTTGAAAGAACTCTATAATTGCCGGTTGCAAATTGGTGGCTCGGACCAATGGGGAAACATCAGTTCCGGTACAAGTCTTTTTGGCCACATATCAGCGTCTGAATCACACCTTCAAATACCTTTTGAAATAATAGATACACCAGAAAGCTTTGAGAAAAAAAACTCTGATAAAGCTACTTTTTTTGAAGCATCTTATATTCAAAGTCAGCTCCCGCCAGGCACAAGCCTGATAGGCGGCATTCAATGGAATCATACTCCCGGTCTTTTCAAAGCAACCGGGACTCGCTGTGATGATATTTTCGGCCTCACCACCCCCCTCATCACCACCGCCTCCGGCACCAAGATGGGCAAGACGGAATCCGGGGCGGTGTGGTTGAATGAGGATATGCTGTCTTCCTACGATTACTGGCAGTTCTGGCGGAATACGGATGACCGGGATGTGGGGAAGTTCCTGCATTACTTCACCGATCTGCCGCTGGAAGAAATCGAGCGCCTGGAGGCGCTGGAGGGCGCGGAACTGAACGAAGCCAAGAAGCAGTTGGCCGATGCGGCCACTGCCCTGTGCCGCGGCCCGGCGGCCGCCGAGGCGGCTTATGCCACCGCACAGGCGGCATTCGGCGGCGCGGCAGGCAATCTGCCGGAAGTCGCCCTGCCCGCTGCCGAGCTGGCCCAGGGTCTGCGCGCTTTCGAGCTGTTCTTCAAAGCGGGCCTTGCCACCTCCGGCGGCGAAGCCCGGCGGCTGATCCGCGGCGGCGGGGCGAAGGTGGATGATGTGACGGTAACGGATGAGAACGCCGTGATGGTCCTCGCCCCCGGCGTGACCGGCCTCAAACTTTCTGCTGGAAAGAAGCAGCATAAGCGGGTGGTACCACAAGCCTAGCGCGGCGCTACGCCTTTCGTTATTCCGGCACAAGGTCGGGATGACACGGTCGAGGCGCAATCCACACCCGCATCCGGTGCATGATTCCCATATCGCCTCTGTGGATATAGTTGCCTAAGCGTTTGAACGGCTTTTCTTGCTGCGGGGCACCGATAACAACGTCCTATTACCCTTACGCATCGTTGATACTAGCGGCCATGCAATAATTGCATTGGTAATCCCCCCGTCACTCCGTCATACACCGCCCCGACAACGAAACTCATTCCGCGAAAGGACAGACGATGAAAAAGATCATGGCAGCTTTGCTGCTTCTGTCGCTCGGCGCGTGCAATTCCATCGGTAGCCGTTCGGCCTCCGACCTCTACAGCGGCAGCGAAACCGGCAGCTGGTACTCCATGGGTGCCTCCTGCGTCAACGGCGTCTGCCCCATCAACTAGAGACTGCATTCGGTCGAAGCGACCACCCTAAGACCCCAAGCAAAAAGCCCTGCGAGATTCTCGCGGGGCTTTTTCTTTGCATATGGCTTATTTCAAAAGCCAATTGGCCAAGCAACTGATGATGATTGGTATTCCAGCGCCGAAAATCAAGCCCGCATAGCTGGCCGGGCTGTTGAATTTGAAATTGCGAAGATCGTAACGGCCGATCGTGAAACGGTCGTGATATCTGTCTCGGAGCAGGCGTTGTTTGTTTTTACCGTCGAGTTCTTCCAGAGTGTAAAGGTTGGAATTCTTTTTCTCTTGTTTCATACGCTTTCCCTCAATCGTTAAAACGCCGCGAGCCCGGTGATGCCACGGCCCAGAATGAGCGCGTGGATATCGTGCGTACCCTCATAGGTGTTCACGCTCTCCAGATTCACCAGATGGCGCATGATGTGATATTCGTCGGAAATCCCGTTGCCGCCATGCATGTCGCGCGCGATGCGGGCGATCTCTAGGGCTTTGCCCGCGCTGTTGCGTTTGATGAGTGAGATCATGTCCGGCACTTGGCGGCCCGCATCGATCAACCGCCCCACCTGCAGGCAGCCCAGGAAACCCAGCGAAATCTCCGTCGCCATATCCGCCAGTTTCTTCTGGATCAACTGGTTGGCAGCCAGCGGCCTGCCGAACTGGATGCGGTCGAGCGTGTAGTTCCGCGCCGCCTCGTAGCAGAATTCCGCCGCGCCCAATGCCCCCCAGCCGATGCCGAAGCGGGCTTTATTAAGGCAGGAAAACGGTCCTTTCAAACCCGACACGTTCAACTCGTTTTCTTCCGGCACGAAGACCTCGTCCATCATGATCATGCCGGTGGTGCTGGCGCGCAGGGAAAGCTTGCCCTCGATCTTCGGCGTGCTTAGGCCTTTGAAGGCGCGCTCCAGAATGAAGCCGCGAATCGTGCCGTCCGCCACTTCGGCATGTCCATACACTTTGGCCCATACCACGAAAATATCCGCCACCGGCGCGTTGGTGATCCAGGTCTTCGCGCCGTGCAACGTCCATCCGCCATCCACCTTAGTGGCCCGCGTCTTCATGCCGCTGGGGTCGGAGCCATGGTCCGGCTCGGTCAGGCCGAAGGCGCCGATGAATTCGGCGGTGGCGAGTTTGGGCAGGTATTTGTCCTTCTGCGCCTCGCTGCCGAAGGCGTAGATCGGGTGCATCACCAGGCTGGATTGCACCGAAAGCGCCGAGCGGTAGCCGCTATCCACCCATTCCACCTCGCGTGCCACCAGCCCGTAGGCCACATGGCTCACGCCCGCGCAGCCGTAGCCCTGGATGGTCGAGCCCAGCAGGCCGAGTTCGCCCATCTGGCGCAGGATGTTGGTGTCGAAATGTTCGTGGCGGTTGGCCTCGATGATGCCGGGGAAGAGCGTGCCGCGCGCGAAGTTGCGTGCCGTGTCGCGCACCATGCGCTCCTCCTCAGTCAGCGCGGATTCCATCAGCAGCGGGTCGGTCCAGTCAAACGCAATTTTGTCGGCCATGGAATACTCTAGAGAAGGACGTTGATGATGGAGCCGCGATCCCAGAAGATGCCGCGCGAAAAAGCGGCCTGAGCGCGGGCGACAAGGATGCCGATCTGTTCGGCGCTGGGAATGAAATTCGCCCCCGGACGGCGCGGCGGCAGAAACGCCTCGCGGCTTTCTACCGCTGCCGGGCGCGGGATTGGCGCGGTGACGGCAGCGGGCGCGACCGTCGTGCTGCGGGAAGTGGGAATGCGGGATGTCATAAGCGTATTATGCGTCAAATCCTTACCACGCGCCAGAATTTCCCTCTCCCTAGAAGGGAGAGGGAGCCGTGTAACGGCGGGAGAGGGTGAATTTCAGCAAGCTTCGGCATTTTTTGAACTCACCCTCTCCCCGACCCTCTCCCTCCTAGGGAGAGGGGGCACAATGTTGGTTCAACCAACCGCTTACCAGTGCCACCTGCTCCGCCGAAACCAGCCCTGGCGCGTGGCCGGTGTCGGGGATTTCGACCAGTTCGCAATGCGGCTTGCGGGCCATCTCCTCGGCCACCATGCGCGGCAGAATGTCCGACATTGCGCCGCGCAGCAGCAAGGTGGGGCAGGAAACTTTCTCCCAGAAGGCGGTGAGGTCGATATCTTCTTTCGCCGCATCCGTCTTCAGATATTCGGCGAGGGAGGCGGTGAGTGCGGGGTCGTAATTCAGGGTGAAGCCGCCCTGCCCGCCGATGACCAGCGAAATATCCGCAAAAGCCTGCCATTCCGCGTCCGATACAAACCCGAAACTGCCGAAGGTGGCCCGCAGATAGGCAAGGCCCGCCGCTTGGTCCGCGAAATTCTGCGGGCGGCTGGCATAGGCCGCGATGCGGCGCATGCCGGCGGCGGGCACGCGCGCGCCCACATCGTTCAGCACCAGATCTTTCACCCAGGCCGGGTTGCCCGCCGCGCTCATCATGCCCAAGATTCCGCCCATGGAGGTGCCGACCCACTGAATCTGCGCGCGCGGATGCAGCGCCATCAGCTGCGCCAGCCCGCCGAGATAGGTGGGGTAGTTATACAGCGCCGCATCCTTCAGCGCGGGCGAGCGGCCACGGCCCGGCATGTCCGGGCAGAGCACGAACGCGTTCTTCGCCACCTCGGCGGCCAAAGCATCGAAATCCCGCCCGTTGCGCGTGAGGCCGTGGACCATCAGCACGAGGCGCGGATGATCCGGCTCGCCCCAGGCGCGGTAGGCGAGTAAGGTTTCGCTCCCATCCGGCAGCGTGATTTTCAGTTCGGAATCAGAAACGCGCATGGAGGAAGGCCCGATCGTCGATGGGGGTTGTGTGGCCCAGCATTTGCGCCGCGAGGAGTTCGGCCGAGCCGGCGGCCTGGGTCCAGCCCAGCATGCAATGCCCGGTATTGAGCCAGATGCCAGTGGCGCGGGTGGGGCCGATGACGGGCAACCCATCCGGCGGCGTGGCGCGTAGGCAAGCCCAGGCGCGCTCATCTGCAATATCGTATCCGGGGATGAGATCGAGCGCGTCCGCCCGCAGACGGTCGATCAGTTCGGGGCGCAGGCTCGTATCATGCCCCGCAAATTCCGCAAAACCGGCGATGCGGATTTCGGTGCCGATACGGGTATGGACCAGACGGCGCGCCACATCGCTGATACTGGCGCGCGGGCCGAAAGTGGGGGAGGAAAAAGTGAGGCTGTAGCCCTTCATCGGCTGCATGGGCAGGCGGAGGCCGATGCTGCGCAGAAGCGCGGGTGTGTAGGAGGCGGCGGCGATGATGACCGCATCCGCTTCGTAATCGCCCATCTCGGTAAGAACCTGCGGGCGCTTGCCGGATTGCATACTACGCACCGATGCACCCCACACGAAGCGCACACCGCGCTGCGTGCAGTGATCCACCAGTTCGTGGGTGTAGCGGTAGGGGTCGCCGATATCGTCGTCCGGCGAATGGATCGCACCCGCGAGGCGCTCGATGCCAGAAGCCAGGGCCGGTTCGAGAGTGAGGGTTTCTTCGCGCGTCAGCGTTTTCTTGGCCACGCCGTGGGCGGCGAGGAAGGGAATTTTTTCGGCGGCGCGCTGGTATTCAAGCGGGTTCGTGTAAGTGTAGAGAATACCCGCTTTGGGCGCGATGGCCTGGGTGCCGAGTTCGGCCTGCCATTCGCTTTGCACGCGGCGGCTCAGCAGGTTGATGCGCAGCATGTTTTCGCCATGGGCGCGGGCCGCTTTCGGGCGGCTGGCCCAGAGATAGCGCAGCATCCATTCGGCGAATTCGGCGGTTTTCGGCGTGCGGTCGAGCACCACGGGGCTGCGCGGTTGCGCAATCCATTTCATCAATTGCGCGATGTTGTGGGGCGCGGCGATGGAATCGGAGTAGCTGTAACTCAGCTGCGCGCCATTGGCGAAACTGGTTTCGGTGGCCGGGCCGGAAGCACGGTCGATTACGGTGACTTTCAACCCCGCTCGCGCCAGCGCAAAGGCGGTACTGACGCCGACGACACCGGCACCGACGATGATGACTTCGCTATCTCGATTCAGCGTCATCCTGCTACTCCGTCATTCCCGCGCAGGCGGGAATCTTTCCCATCCCCGTTTCGCACGTGAAGGATGCATCCGTTTCTCTCCAACGCGAACCGGTAAGAATTCCCGCCTGCGCGGGAATGGCGGCGGAGAAAGAAAGACGCGGCATGGCTAGTACCGGTAATGATCCGGCTTGTAGGGACCGTTTTCGTTGACGGTGAGATATTCGGCCTGTTCCTTGGTCAGCTTGGTCAGCTTCACGCCGAGTTTTTCCAGATGCAGGGCGGCCACTTTCTCGTCCAATCGTTTCGGCAGAATGTAGACCTGATGCTGATAATCCTTGTGGTTCTGCCACAATTCCAGCTGCGCCAGCACCTGGTTGGTGAAGGAGAAGCTCATCACCAGGCTGGGATGCCCGGTCGCGCAGCCGAGATTCACCAAGCGGCCCTGAGCCAGCAGGATGATGCGTTTGCCGTCGGGGAATTCGATCTCGTCC
>CBDFGH010000004.1:0-24331 GCA_965247145.1 Rickettsiales bacterium | reverse complement strand
TACGGATCCGATCTTGAGTTGCGCGTGCAGCAGCTTGAAGAATCCGTGCGCACACCGCTAGAATTCGTGCTGGGCCGCTTTGAAAAGCAGAACAATGCGCTGCGCCGCTTGCGGAAGGATGGACGCCTGGGTCTTCTGCGCGGTACTGGTGAAAATGATACGGAACAATCCGTCATCGTGTTGCCGGGCAATCGCCAGGAACCGCATCGGTTGGTGGCTTTCGGGCCATTGAATATGGAAGCCAACTATGCTTGCGACATTCTTGCCCCCGAGGGCTGGCGTCGCAGCGCCTGCCGCCTAGCCTCGATCACCACCAATGGACCTGCCATATCGTTGAACTGCTACCGTTTCGAATCTTTGGGATGAGTCACATGCGCTATACCGCTCTATTGTTCTTTTGCACTGCCGCCATGTCATGCACCACGATGGCAAAGGCGGCGGAAGGCGTAGCCCCAAGCAGCACGCAAATGCTCGAGCCGCGCACGCTTGGAACCGTGAATATGCCCTTGCATGCCACCCGCACCATTGAAAGCGGGCCTGCCGTGACCCCGCCTTATCTGGCGAGCCGTGCACAGATCGACCGAGCCCAACCAGACATCACGCAGGAACATCCAGCCGCTTCGACCAGCCGCGCGCCATACCGTGCCGTCACTGTCGATAACGGCACTTTGCCTGTGCCGCATTCCCCCGCCGTCAACGCGCCGGTGCGGCGAAACGAGGCAAGCGCTTACCGCGCCCATGCGCCCGACGATTCGGTTTCCGCCACACAGCCAAGGGACGCACAAACATCCCAAACACCACTCGATTATCTTGTTTTCAGCGGTGGCGAAGTTTCGGGCCATGGCGGGCGTTACGGAAACCTTGGCGCCATCGGCGCCATCGGCGACACGCATTTCGGCAGCGGCCCCGTCTGGCGCGTGATGACGGACGCGCTGGGCTACAATTATGTAGGCGGCCGGGCCAATTCCACCATCGAGGGCCGCGCCTATGCGGGCGAAGCGGCTTTGGGTTACATCGAAAGCTTCCAGGGCGGCAGCAGTGTTGCGGGTTATGTCGGCGGCGTGTACCGCCACACCAGCCTCTCGCCGAACGACCCCGGCAACCAGCTGCGCGGTGGCCAGTGGGGTTTGAAAACCCAGGCCGAAGGCACGCTTTATTACACCCCCGACATTCGCAGTGGCCTGCAGGCAGCCTACGTTTTCGGCCCGGATAATTGGTGGACGCGCGCCAACACCCAATGGCGTCCAAGCTTCCTGCCTTGGGGCAATTTCTTCATCGGGCCGGAAGCGGTATTGCAGGGCGACAGCACCTATACCGCCTGGCAGGCAGGCGCTTTGATCAACGGCATCCACGTGACGGAGACCAGCGAAATCGGCATCCGCGCCGGATACAAGAAAATCCAGGACCTCTCCGGCACTCTCTATGGCGGCGCCGAATTCAGCACGATGTTCTAGCGCTTCAACGCATCTTTCATCGGCGTGGTCGCTTTCGGACCTGCGCGGTTTACATCCGCCGTTGCAGGCGGGCATAGGGGGATGTTCCGGCGGATGACGATATCCGGTGTGTTGGCTAGTTTGGAAGAAAGCTGGGTGGAGGAAAATGCTTTCAGTTCTTGAAACAACCCGCGCGCCTGTCCGCAGAAAGCAGTCTCGTGGTTATTCAAGCTGTGTTTAGAAGAATCGTTGGCCAATGTGGTCACGAAGCGGTCCATGCCGGCGGTGCCGCTGCCAGTGCGGTCGAAATAGCGCTTCATGACCAGTGCATGATCGGCCAGCGCTTTTTTGTTCGATTTCACGAAATCGGCATAATCATTGTGCAGCTTGCAAGAAAGGCTGCCGACCACCAGATCCGATTGCAGCACACGCATGTTCAACGCGTCGGCTTCCTCCTGGCTCGCACAGTTCTTGGTTGCTTGCGGTGCGGGCAATGCCACGCTTGGCTTGGTCAGCATCGGCTTCAGCGGAGCGGGCTGATGGGCCACGGGCACTGCCATAGCGGTTTTCTTCTCAGTACAGGCACTGAACACGAGCAGCAGGCAAAGGCAAAGGCGACGCATAGCGAAACTTTCGGAAGAGGAATTTATCCGCGCAGGGCGCGGGCTTGCAGCAGATGGTCGGCCAGCACGCAGGCGACCATCGCCTCGGCCACCGGCACCGCGCGGATGCCCACGCAGGGATCGTGCCGACCCGTGGTGCGAATATCCGTATTGTTTCCGGCAATGTCAACCGTGCGGGTTGGCGTTAAAATGGAACTGGTCGGCTTCACCGCCATGCGCGCGACGATGGGCTGGCCGGTGGAAATCCCGCCCAGAATGCCGCCCGCATGATTCGAGAGGAATGCCCCGCCCTCGCGCATCTCATCCGCATTGGCCTCACCGCGCAAGGCGGCAGCGGCGAATCCATCCCCAATCTCTACGCCCTTCACCGCGTTGATGCTCATCAGCGCGCCAGCGATCTCGGCGTCGAGTTTCCCATACAATGGCGCGCCCAGCCCCCCCGGCATGCCTTCCGCCACCACCTCGATCACCGCCCCTACAGAAGACCCGCTTTTGCGGACATCGTCCAGATATGCTTCCCATTCCGCCGCCGCCGTCGCATCCGGGCAGAAAAACGGATTGGCGCGTGTGGCATCCCAATCCCATCGCGCGCGGTCGATTTTCTGATCGCCCATGGAAACCAGCGCACCGCGCACCGTGACCTGTTCACCCAGAATCTTGCGCGCGATCGCGCCCGCCGCCACGCGCATCGCCGTTTCGCGCGCGCTGCTGCGCCCGCCGCCGCGATAATCGCGAATGCCGTATTTCATCTGGTAGGTCACGTCCGCGTGTCCGGGGCGAAATTTGTCTTTGATGTCGCCGTAATCTTTGCTGCGCTGGTCTTCGTTTTCTATGAGCAGCGAAATCGGCGCGCCGGTGGTCATGCCTTCGAATACGCCGGAGAGAATGCGCACCGTATCGGATTCTTTCCGCTGCGTGGTATGGCGCGATTGCGCGGGCCGGCGTTGATCGAGGAAGGGCTGAATGTCGGCTTCGGAAAGCGGAATCAGCGAAGGCGCTCCATCCACCACGCACCCGATCGCCTCCCCATGGCTTTCGCCCCAGGTGGTGAAACGGAACAAACGGCCGAAGGTGTTGTTGGACATGGATAGCTCTTTATTCGTCATCCTGCGCGAAGTCGCAGGATCCCGTGCCAATAGAATCAGAGATCCTGCGACTTCGCGCAGGATAACGCGCTAGCCGTTGCCGCCCGTCACCGTCGCGATATCCGGCGCGTCTACGTTCTTCATGCCCACCACATGGTAGCCGGAATCGACGTGCAGGATTTCGCCCGTGGTGCCTGCGCCGAGGTCGGAGGTGAGGTAGACAGCAGCGCCGCCCACATCGGCCAAGGTCGTGTTCCGGCGCAGCGGGGCGTTGAGTTCGTTCCATTTAAGAATATAGCGGAAATCGCCGATGCCGCTGGCGGCGAGCGTTTTCACCGGGCCGGCGGAGATGCCGTTGACGCGGATGTTGAACTCACCCAGATCCACCGCCAGATATTGCACGCTGGCTTCCAGTGCGGCTTTGGCCACACCCATCACATTGTAATTCGGCATCACGCGCTCTGCGCCCAGATAGGTGAGCGTCAGCAGGCTGCCGCCATTGTGCATCATCTTCTGCGCGCGGCGGGCGATGGAGGTGAAGCTGTAGGCCGAGACATGCATGGTATTCATGAAGTTGGCGAGGCTGGTATCGTAATACTTCCCTTTCAACTCGTTCTTGTCCGAAAACCCGATGGCATGGACGACGAAATCGAGATTGTCCCATTCCTTGCCAAGATTTTCGAACAAGGCATCAATGCTTTCTTCCTTGCCCGCATCGCAGGGCAGGATGATCTTCGAACCCAGCGAATCCGCCAGCGGACGCACGCGCTTTTCCAGCGCATCCCCCAGATAGGTGAAAGCGAGTTCCGCGCCCTGCGCATGCAGAAACTGGCTGATGCCCCAGGCGAGAGATTTGTCATTGGCCACGCCCATGATCAGGCCGCGCTTGCCCTTCATCAGGGTGCCGGTGGGGATGGGGCTGTCTTTTTCCTGGGCGTCCATAGCTTCCTCATTCATTGGGTCGGGCGATGCTTTCTTGTAGCCGAGTATGGGGCGAGGGCAAGCCCGGAGCGCTTCGGCGCATGCAGAAAAAGCACAGTGTGGCTAATCTGCCCTAATCCTGCCCGTATTCCCGCGGGCGGTTGATGAGGGTGACCAACACGCAGCTGACGATCATCAGCAGGAACCAGGAGACCAGCTTGGCGAAGCCCACCGGCTCCCAGATTTGTTGATTGGGATACATCCAGATACGCCCGAAGGTACCCACATTCTCCGCGATCCAGATGAAGAAGGCGACCAGCGCGAACCCGACCAATACCGGCATGCGATAATACGTATCCGCCGGTTTGTAATACAGCCATGACCGTGCCCACACCGCACCCACCGCCAGCATCAACAGCCAGCGAAAATCCCACAGGAAATGATGCGTGAAGAAATTGATGTAGATCAACGCCGCGACCAGCGCCGTACGCCCCAGGCTGGGGTAATGCGTGAAACGCAGATCGAGGGTGTGCATCACCCGCGCCATATAGCTGCCCACGCAGGAATACATGAACCCCGTGAACAACGGCACCCCGCCGATGCGGATGAGGTTCGCTTCGGGATAGACCCAGGAGCCAACCTTGGTTTTATACAACTCCATGCAGGTACTCACCAGATGGAACAGGAAAATGACCAGCGCCTCGCGCCGGTTTTCCAGACGGAATGCGAGGAAGAAAATCTGCACGGCCAGCGCAAACAGAAACAACGCATCATACCGCGCCAATGGCCAGGCAGGATTCCACAGAAATTTACTGAGCAGAATGGCCGCGAGAATGACGCCACCGAACAGGCAGGCCCAAGCCTGCTTCAGGCCAAAGATAATAAATTCCTTGATGAATCGATGCATAGCAAAAGGGCTCCCGATGGGAGCCCTTAAGCCAGAAATTCGAAAGACTGTCTATTCCACGATCTTCCAGCTGCCGTCCGGCTGGCGGCAGGCTTTGCCGTAAGCGCTCTGCTTTTTGCCGCCGACCGTCACGGTCTGGTTGTATTCGCGGCAATATTGGCCTTGGGCGGTCTGGTAATAATTCAGCGGGGTCACTACACCGGAATTGCCGGATTGCGGATTGCTCCAGGGCAGTGCCTGACCGGGTTGCGCGGTTTCCAATGCCTGTTGCGAGGTCTGGTTGTAATATTGCATGTCTGCGCGATCGAGCGAAGCGCCGACCTGATTGCCCAGCGCTGCGCCCAGCAAGGTGCCGACCCCGACGCCGACCAGCTTGCCGGTGCCCTTGCCGAATTGCGAGCCGAGCAGCGCACCGCCCACGCCACCGAGCACGGTGCCGGTGTTGGTTTTGTTGAGCGTCCCGTTCGGGTTTTGCGAATCGCAGGCCGAAACCAGCAGCAAAATGGCGAAACAGGCGGAAAGATGTTTGGCGAATTTCATAACGATCGATCTCATCGGAGGAGGTTGAATTGAGTGGATTATTCCACATCTGCACCAGATTGGCAATGCGGCGCGGGCGAGATTCTCATGCTGTGTTTATGACATGCAGATTAAATCCCGCTTAAGCCGCCGCCGGATAGGCCGCTTCGGGTTTCCGCCGCATGGCGCGGATGCAGACGATGACGAAAAGCAGCCCGCCGATGATGGCCACCGTGCCGCCCAAGCCCATCACGCCCATGGTGATCTTGGCTTTGGTCATGCCGGGTTCGAAAGCGCCCGGCGTTTTGCGCAGCATGCCGTATCCACCGGAGACGGCCAGGCCCAGCACATGCACCAATTGCCCGCCGCCGTAAATCCACGGCTGCCAGCGCGCGGATTTCCAGCCCCGCACATCCGCATATCCCAATCGTGGCAACAGCCAGTAGATAAAGCCCATGGTGGCGATGGTGATGCCGACGATCGCGCCATGGTAATGCGCGGGCACCGTCACATTGCTGCCGGAGATGAGATGGCCGAGTACGCCGCCGACCAGGAACATGAGCACCGAAGCTGCCAGAGCGGCGGCCAGCGCGTTGCGCCACACGGCACCTCTCATGCGTGCCAGATGCCACAACAGCGCCAGCATCAGCAGCCCCGGCGCAAATCCGCCCGCATGGCGCATGTGTTGCGTGAAGAAATCCACGAACTCGCCCGAACCCACCGGATAGAAAAGATAGACCGGCAGCGCCGCCACGGCCAACAACGCATTCAAGCCCAGCAGCCACCGCGTCCAGCGCGCTTCCTCGATGGCGGTGAGGCCGACCGCGCCTGCCAGCAGCAGCCATAACAGCATGGCCAGCTGTGCGAAGGCGAATTGCAGAATATGGCCGGGGCCCCAGTAAAGCGCCTCGAAAAACTCCACATCGTTGCCGATGTTGCGGTCCAGCTGCGGGAAGCTCCAGAACAAGGCGGCCACCGCCGCCAGCACGATCCACGCCCCGCCCACGGCCCCGATGCCGAAAGTTTCCCATGGCAGGGGCAGCGCGGGCTGCTCGTGTGCGGTGGGCAGGAAATAGCCGAGCGCCACGGCCAACAGCGCCAGCAGCACCCCCGCCAGAAGCAGGCTGAGGCCGAGATAGAACAAGGTATTCGTCAGCATCGGCACGTAGTTACTTTTGATGACCTCGCCGCCGAACCAAGGCGAGAATGCCATGCACAACACCGCGCCCGCAAAGCACCACACGCCGTATTTCAAAGCCATTTCCGGCAGCCAATGCCCGCTGCGCTCCGCCACCCACAAGGCCCAGGCTGCCGAAAGCATGGCCAGAAACCACAGCAGCACCGAAAGATCGACATGCACGACGAGCGACACGCCGAACAGATCCTTCACGCCGACGATATCGGATACGCCCGGGCTGCGGCCCGCCACCAGCAGCACCGAATAAATCCCCGCCACCGCGAGCGCGGCAATCGCCACCCACAACCAGGGGCGAAGCAAGCGCTGGGTGTGGCTGGGCCAGAAGGAAATGGGGGGATGGTCGCGGTGCATGGTTTGTTCTGTCAGGTTTGTTGATTTTCGGAGTCCGTCGCACAATTCGTCATCCTGCGCGTAGTCGCAGGATCTTTGACTGTTCTGCGAGGGATCCTGCGACTACGCGCAGGATGACGAATATCGGAGGCGTTGATTGGTGGATCGACATGCGGTGGGACAGAGAGATGGGAGAATGCTAAAGTGGCCCGCTTCCCTCCTGTTTTGTCCGCATCATGCCGCACCATACCCTCCCCCCCGCAATCCGCAAGCGCTTGCGCGCATGGCTCATCCTTTGCATGGCGATGGTGGCCATGATGGTCTTCGTCGGTGGGCTGACGCGGCTGACGGAATCGGGCCTGTCGATGGTGGAGTGGAAACCGCTGCATCTATTGCCCCCCATCGGCGAGGCGCAATGGGCCGAAGAATTCGCGAAATACCGTGCATCGCCCGAATACCTGAAAGTGAATAACGGCATGAGCGTGGAAGGATTCCGCCATATTTTCTGGCTGGAATACATCCACCGTCTGCTGGGCCGCCTGGTGGGTTTCGTGTTCTTTCTGCCGCTGCTGTATTTCGGGGTGCGCCACCGCCTGCCCCGCCCGCTGCTGCTGCGCTATCTCGGCATTTTCGCGCTGGGCGGCATGCAGGGCGCCATCGGCTGGATCATGGTGAAAAGCGGGTTGCAGGATCAGCCCTGGGTGAGCCCGGTGAAACTGGGGCTGCATCTCTGCATGGCATTCGCGATTTTCGGACTGCTGCTTTGGCAGGTGCTGCGACTTTCGAACTCCATCATCCCGGCGCAAGCCGGGACCCAGCCCGACGACTTACACACTGCCCCTCACACTCCGCACTCGATGCGGAGTGCCGCTCCGTCCCGTCAGCACTCCGCATCGAGTGCGGAGTGTGAGATTGGGGCGGGTGCAGAAATGCCTTGCCCTGCAAGTTGGTCTTTTATGCGTGGTGCCTATTACGCTACCCTCGCCACCGCGGCTCTCGTCTATCTCGAGATCTTCCTCGGCGCTTTGGTTGCGGGGCGGGATGCGGGGATGATCTACAACACCTATCCGAAGATGGACGAGGATTGGGTGCCGGATTCGGTGGCCAACCTTTCGCCGCTGTGGCGCAATGCATTCGAGAACATCGCCACCATCCAGTTCGATCACCGCGTGCTGGCGCATCTGGTGGTGCTGGCGGTGCTTTCGCTGACCATCGCACTATGGCGCATCGGGCCGGATTTCCTGGGCCGGGCGCTGCTTCTGTTGCCTTTCGCGCTGTTCCTGCAATTCGCCCTCGGGGTGCTGACACTGCTGCATCAGGTACCGATTCCGCTCGCCAGCGCACACCAGATGGGTGCATTGCTGCTGTTCGCGCTTTGCATCACGCTGATTTACCGCCTGAAAATGCTGCTGTATTGCGAACCGCTCGCAGCGAAACCATATGACAAATCGCCGGATTTGCGGCAGAATGCGCATCAATCGGGAAGCGCTCCCGCGCAATAAGTTCAGAGACTGGTATGGCCCTCCCCTCCGGCTACGACTTTTTCTTCGACCGCGCCTTGCACAAAATCAAGGCCGAAGGCCGCTACCGCGTGTTCCACGACATGGAACGCGAAGTGGGCAACTTTCCCATCGCCCACAGCCACCTTACCGGCAAACCCGTCACCGTATGGTGCAGTAACGATTATCTCGGCATGGGCCAGACGGACGTGGTGCGGGATGCGATGAAAGACGCGATCGACCGCGTGGGCGCAGGCGCGGGCGGCACGCGCAACATCTCGGGCAACCATCATCTGATGGTGCAACTGGAAAATGCGCTGGCCGAACTGCACGAGAAAGAAGCCTCCCTCGTCTTCACCTCCGGCTACGTCGCCAACCATTCGACGCTTTCGACCCTGGCGCAGTTGTTGCCGAACTGCGTGATCTTCTCGGACGCCTGCAACCACGCTTCGATGATTCACGGCATCCGCGCCTCGGGCGCGGAGCGGCATGTGTTCCGGCATAACGACGTGGCGCATTTGCGCGAGTTGATCGAGGCCTGCGACATCGAGCGGCCCAAGCTCATCGCCTTCGAATCGGTCTATTCGATGGACGGGGATACCGGCCGCATCGCCGAAATCTGCGATCTCGCCGCCGAATTCAAAGCATTGACCTATCTCGACGAAGTGCATGCGGTCGGCATGTATGGCCCGCGCGGCGCGGGCGTCGCGGAGCGCGAAGGGTTGATGGACCGCATCGACATCGTGCAGGGCACGCTCGGCAAGGCGTATGGCCTGGTTGGCGGCTACATCGCCAGTTCGGCGGGATTGTGCGACGCGCTGCGCTCCTTCGCCCCCGGCTTCATCTTCACCACCACCCTGCCCCCGGCCATTGCGGCCGGTGCAACCGCCAGCATCCGGCATTTGATGGCATCGAATGCAGAGCGCGAGGGACAGCGCGAAGTGGTGGCTATGGTCAAACGCAAGCTGGGCGAAGCGGGCATCCCCATGATGCTGACGGACACGCACATCATCCCCGTCATGGTCTGCGACCCCGTGCGCTGCAAAGAAGCCTCGGACCTGCTGCTGCACCGCCACGGCATCTACGTCCAACCCATCAACTTCCCTACCGTGCCGCGTGGCACCGAACGCCTGCGCATTACGCCGGGCCCGCTGCACACAGAAGCGATGGCGGATGCGTTGCGGGATGCGCTGTTAGATGTGTTCGAGGAACTGCGGTTGCAACCGATGAGCGAAGCGGCATAATCGGCAAATCTTTCATTTGCGACAGATCAAGCTATCGTAATGAAACTGTCGCAATCGGATGCTAATGCTATCATGTTTCTTCGTGATACATTGTTCTTCGCTGAACAATTCGCTGTCTGCTTCCGTTTTTCCGTTCGGATACAGGCATAAGCAATTCAATATTCACCAACGTGAATGTTGAATCGACAAGTACGTATAACGGAGAGGTCTACATCTCAAAATGACTGAAAATCATGCGAGATATTGAAGTTCGCGGTATCACTACCAAGGAATTCGATTATATCAGCCGGACCGTATCCCACATTGGCGGAACGGATGATATCATCGAAGACCGTACTGGTGGCGACTATTCTCCTTTTGGAGACATCCGCCTCTAGCCAAGCGTAGCCGGATGGCAACCGGCAAAAAAACGAAAGTTTCCCCACCCACAAGGTGGGGTTTTTCGTTTTAGCTCTTCATTCGCGTGCCGCGCGTGAATAGTATGCAGGCCAAGGTGGCGAGGGTGATGTTTACGGCCGTTAATATCACCAGCCCCAGCATCGGATTCCCGTACGTATACCCCGTCATCGCATAACGAAACCCGTCGATCATGTAGAAGAACGGGTTAAGGTGACTCACTTGCTGCCAGAAGGGTGGCAGATGCTGGATGGAGTAGAAGGTGCCGCTGAGGAACGACAGCGGCGTGATGACGTAGTTGGTCAGCGCTGCCATCTGATCGAAGCTTTGCGCCCAGATGCCGCCCAGTATGCCCAGCAGCGCCAGCATCAGGCTGGCCTCCAGCACAAAGAGCAGCGCGAGCGGAATGCTATGTGGGTGCATGGGCACGAAGAAGGCCATGGCGACGGTGACGGAAACGCCGACCAGCGCCCCGCGCGTGAGCCCGCCCAACGCCAGGCAGCTCGCCAGCTCCCAACCCTTGAAAGGCGGCATGAGAATGTCGATCACCGTGCCCTGGATTTTGGAGAGGATGAGCGAGGAGGAAGTGTTGGCGAAGGCATTCTGCACGATGGCCATCATGATGAGGCCGGGGGCGATGAATTCGCGGTACGGAATGCCGTGCTCGCTGCGTTCCGCCCCGCCGCCGCTTAGCGCCAGGGTGAGAATAGCCAGGAAGATGAGCGTGGTAATGACCGGGGCCAGCACGGTCTGGTTCCATACTTTTATGAAGCGCCACACTTCGCGCTGATACAGCGTTTTCACCCCCACCCAATTGACTGCGCCCATGGCGCGGGCGTGGGGAGCGGCGGAGGTTTGCATGAGTGTTCTCGGCTGATGGTATGCGGTAATGGCGCAGTATAGGAACCCCGCATGCGGACGCAATGGGAATAGAGAATCGCGGCATGCTATCACGGATAATAGACCTTCTCCCGCTCCGCACTTGATGCGGAGTGTTGACGTGCAACCGGAGCAACACTCCGCATCAAGTGCGGAGCGGGAAACTTTGAGCTAATGCGCGATTGGAAATCTTGAAACTACGCTGCGACATTCAATGCGAGTTCTTCCCCGAAGGAAAAACTGCTGACCAGTGCGCGGCTGGCTTGGAGGTAGGGCTGCGCGAAACGTTCCTGCTCGGTGGCGGCAGGGAAAGCGTCGTTCGACGCGTAGAGCGACACGAAAGAGGCCGAGTCGAGTTTCGTTTGCACGGGGGAGACGGACGCCAGCGTGGCGGCTTGACCGCCGGCGGCAGGCAGGCCGAAGGAGAATAGCCCCGGCGCTTGGGTTGGTTCGGTCTGGCTTTGCGCCCCGGTCGCGTCATCGCGCGTATAGCGCTTGAAACGATTCTGGATGACCGAATCGGGCTGCGCCTGCACTTCGGGTTTCTCGGGCGAGACGTAGGGGAGGTTGACGCCGAGCGGCAGCGGTGCCGTGGCATTGCGCGCACTGGTCGTTTCTTTCGCGCGCAGCGCCTTCGACAGTTCCTCGCTCGGCGCAGCGCCCGCCCCGCGCAAGCGCAACGCAGGAAGGATGGGCAACGGATAAAAACCGGAAAGCGCGGAGATCATGCCAACAATATAGGGCATATGGCCCGGCGGCTCAAGGCGTGTTTATTAAGAAGCTGTGGGTAACTGACGGTATTTGCGTGAAGTTACGCTGGGGAGATTCCGCCTAGCGCTTCGCGGCGTTCAAAACCAGCACTTCATCCTGGCCTGCCACGCCCAGATTGGTGCGCACCTGTTCGTCCAGCATATCGAGATCGAGCGATTCGGAACGCAGCAATTTGGCGTCATGCTCCAGGTTGCCGCGCTGCACGCGCACCTTCTCCAACTCTTCGCTGATCACTTCCAACTTACGGTTTTCCTTGAGCAAAGCATAGAGCCCACGGTCACCGTTGAAGGTATGGTAGACGATATAGACGAAGGAAAGCGCATAGATGGCGCTGAGCAGCAGGAACTTCGCATTGAACCCGCTGGCCACACTGCGGCGGCGCGCGCCCGCATATGGATAAGATTGAGCGATTGCCTGCGCCATAGAAACTTCCCCTGTTCGTCTTCGGATGCTGTGCCGCATCGCTTCAGATCAGCATGCTTGATGCTTGGGCAGGGTGCAAATAAAAATTGGCCCGGTCATGTTCGTGGATAGAACGCTAGTGCCTTTTTGCCGCAGTTACTCCTCTCCGTCATCCTGCGCGCAGTCGCAGGATCCCGTGCAGGAAGCGCTCAGAGACCCTGCGACTGCGCGCAGGATGACGAAAAAGTTGAGATTAGAACGGCGAACCACCGGCATAGGCCGCAGCCACCCCGAGCTCTTCTTCGATGCGGATAAGTTCGTTGTATTTCGCCAGACGGTCGGAGCGCGAGAGCGAACCGGTTTTGATCTGGCCGCAATTGGTGGCGACCGCGATGTGGGCGATGGTGGTGTCTTCCGTCTCGCCCGAGCGGTGGGAAAGTACGGCGTTGTAGCCCGCGCGCTGCGCCATCTGCACGGCTTGCAGCGTTTCGGTGAGGGTGCCGATCTGGTTTACCTTGATGAGGATGGCGTTGGCCAGCCCGTCGCGGATGCCTTCGGAGAGGATCTGCGGGTTGGTGACGAACAGATCGTCGCCCACCAGCTGAATCTTGCCGCCCAAAGCGTCGGTCAGCGCTTTCCAGCCTTCGCGGTCGGATTCGCCCATGCCATCTTCGATCGTTACGATCGGGTAGCGCGCCACGAGGTCTTCGTAATATTGGATCATGCCCTGCGCATCGAGCGATTTGCCCTCGCCCAGCAATTCGTATTTGCCTTTTTTGTGGAACTCGCTGGCGGCGGCATCCAGGCCGAGCACGATGTCTTCGCCCGCATGGTAGCCCGCTTTTTCGATGGCGCGCATGATGTAAGCCAGTGCCTTGTCCGAGCTCGGGATACTTGGCGCGAAACCGCCCTCGTCGCCCACGGCGGTGCTCAGGCCGTCATCGTGCAGAATCTTTTTCAGGTGATGGAACACTTCGCAGCCCATGCGAATGGATTCGGCCACATTGTCTGCGCCCACGGGCAGGATCATGAATTCCTGAATGTCGATGGGGTTGTCCGCATGCGCGCCGCCATTGATGATGTTCATCATTGGCGTGGGCAGCACGTGCGCGAACGCGCCGCCGAGGTAGCGATACAGCGGCATGGCAGTGGCTTCCGCTGCGGCTTTCGCCACAGCCAAGGAGACACCGAGCATGGCGTTCGCGCCCAGGCGGGATTTGTTGTCGGTGTCATCCAGCGCGATGAGCATGTCGTCGATCTTCACCTGATCCGTCGCGTCCTGGCCCAGCAGCGCGTCTTGAATTTCGCCATTTACCGCATCCACCGCCTTCAGCACGCCTTTGCCGAGGTAGCGGTCCATGTCGCCATCCCGCAACTCCAGCGCCTCGAGCGTGCCGGTGGAAGCGCCCGAAGGCACCGCCGCGCGGCCGAACGCGCCGCTCTCGAGGATCACATCCACCTCCACCGTCGGGTTGCCCCGGCTGTCGATAATTTCACGGGCGTGGATGGATTGAATGTCGGTCATGGGGGAATCCAGTGGTCAGAGTTCGGAGTTCGGAATTCAGTGGTTGCGGTGGTATCTAACGTGCCGAAGACGGCTTTGCAATTCCGATATTCTTCCGCCGCGCGCACAAACCCCTCACACTCCGCATTGGATGCGGAGTGCCGAAGAGAAGCCGGAGCAGCACTCCGCATCCAGTGCGGAGTGTGAAATCGGGTGGTGTGGAGTGTACTAGTGTATGAAGCGACTTAGAAACTCTTCACCAGCGCGTCGATCGCCATCAGGCGTTTGAGCAATTCTTCCATCTGGTCCAGCGGCACCATGTTGGGGCCGTCGGATGGCGCATTGTCCGGGTCTTCGTGGGTTTCCATGAAGAGGCCCGCCACGCCCACCGCCACCGCCGCGCGGGCGATGGTGGGCACGAATTCGCGCTGGCCGCCACTGGTGGTGCCCTGCCCGCCCGGCTGCTGCACCGCATGGGTGCAATCCATGATGATCGGGCAACCGGTCTGTTCGGCCATGATGGGCAGGCTGCGCATATCCACCACCAGTGTGTTGTAGCCGAAGCTTGCGCCGCGCTCGGTCAGCAGCACTTTGTCCGTACCGAAGGAGGTGAGTTTGTCCGCCACATTCTTCATGTCCCACGGCGCGAGGAACTGGCCTTTCTTCACGTTCACGATCTTGCCCGTTTCGGCGGCGGCTTCGAGCAGATCCGTCTGGCGGCAGAGGAAGGCTGGAATCTGCAGAATATCCACCACCGGCGCGATCTCGGCGCAATGCTCGCGCTCATGAACATCCGTCAACAACGGAATCTGCAACTGCTCGCGCAACTCGGCAAAGATGGGGATAGAAGCCGCCAGCCCCGCACCGCGCTTGCCTTTAGTGGAAGTACGATTCGCCTTGTCATACGAAGACTTATACACCAACCCAATCTTCAACCGCTCACAGATTTCCTTCAGCGCAGTGGCCATTTTGAAGGCATGGCCGCGGGATTCAAGCTGGCAGGGCCCGGCGATGAGGGTTATGGGAGATTCGTTATTAAAGATAAGGTTGCCAAGAGCTACGGATTTAGTTGACATAATTTTACGATTGTCATCATCTTGTTACATGGATGCGCTAGGTCTAGCTCCTTCCACATCCGAAGCCAAGCACCGCATCATGTCACATAACCAAGTCACACACCTGAACCCCAATACTACGTTTGTGCGGGACATACGGCGAATATGCTTGAAGACCCTCAGCGCGCATCGCCTTGCTTACAAAACCGCATATGACAGCCAAACCAGCGCTTTGTATTTCGCAGAGAAAGAGGCGAGCGCTGCTGGAACAGAGAACATTGTGCCCATGCGTGGCGCAGAGTTTGAAGCAAACATCGATCTCATGCATGGATACCTTTCCAATGCGCCTCATGCGACCAGCTATCCTTCTGTTGTGATAGCTTGGTCTAGGAAAATACAGAACATCATGCGTGAACTTGAAAATACAGCATTGCTTTCACTCGCAGCTTATCCTGCTCATAGTCCGTCACGTAAAGAAGACAGCAGGATTCCGGTTATTCCGAACAACGCATACACGTTTAAAACCGGAGAGATCTTCGATCAAATGTATCCTGAGCTTGCGAATGAAGGATTTCTAATCGGAATTAAGCAATCTAAGGGTCCGCTATCTGACGTTTCATACCCTTTGTTGTCGCATATCGTGAGACTAAGCAGTCAGCACCATCTTGCCAATGAGGAAATTGATAGACTCGTTGAAAGCTATTCACACACCCTAAAAGGATTGGATAAGCAACGCTTTGCCATTAGTAGATTGCTCAACAACCTTCTTGTGTGTGCAAAGGCAAATTACGTTTTGGACATTGCCATGCTTAACACCGAACAAAGCTGCGGAATGGGCATAGAAGAATTTGTTGAGTCAAAGCTACTCTGTGAGCAGGATTTCGCGTCTTCGATAAAACAACTCAGTAAAAGGGTGCAGCATTGTATGGGTAGCTCTAACGAAGGTGAAATGCGGCAGCGCTATATGGAAATAGAAAAAGGACTGGAAATAATTCTAAAAAAAACCCAAGACCGCCTTGAAATTGTACTCCCTATCCAACGCAAGAAAGATGCACAAAACCATTCTGAACCGAAGCATGGCCAGTTAAAAACATTTGATGAGCTTACTGACGCCTTGCAAGCAGCTTATGATGAAGCTTCTCAAAATTTCCATAACTGTAGCCGGTTAATCACCAATAGCTATGAAGCAAAGTGCATGCACAGACGTCAGCAAAGGTATCTTGGAAGGGCGGTTTAAGCCGCTTTCTTCGCCGTTTTCGCCTTTACCGCCGCGGCCCGCACGTAATCCGCGAATAATGGGTGCGGGGCGAAGGGGCGGCTTTTGAGTTCGGGGTGGAATTGTACGGCGAGGAACCAGGGATGGCCCTTGAATTCGATGATTTCGGGCAGTTTGCCATCCGGGCTCATGCCGCTGAAACGTGCGCCGACTTTTTCCAATTGGGGAATATAGGCGGTATTCACCTCATAGCGGTGGCGGTGGCGTTCCGAAATCTCGGTTGCGCCATAGACTTTTTCGGCCAGCGATCCTTTGGCAATGGCGCAGGGGTAGGCGCCCAGGCGCATGGTGCCACCCAAATTTCCCGCTTTGCTGCGCTTTTCCTTGCCGTCTTCCTTCGCCCATTCGGTCATGATGCCGACGAGCGGGCCGTGCGGCATGTCCGGCGTGGGTTCGGCGCTGACGTCTTCGCCGCCGAATTCGCTGGAGGTGGCGAGCTGCATGCCCACCAGATTGCGCGCGATTTCAATGGTGGCGAGCTGCATGCCGAAGCAGATGCCGAGATAGGGAATCTTGTTCTCGCGCGCATAGCGGATGGCGGAGAGCTTGCCTTCCACACCACGGCTGCCAAAGCCGCCGGGCACCAGAATGGCATCTGCTGTTTCCAGCTGTTTCGGCACGTCTTTCTTCTCGAAACCATGCGCGTCGATCCAGCGCACATTCACCTTCACGTCGTTGGCGATGCCCGCATGGGTGAGCGCTTCGTTGAGGGATTTGTATGCATCCCCCGTGCCCATATATTTCCCGACGATGGCGACATTCACCTCACCGCTGGGCTTCTCGTAACGCGCCATGATGCGTTCCCACGCACCGAGATCGGGGGCTTGGGCGGCCATGTCGGTGTAGCCGAAATGATTCAGCACCTGGCGGTCCAGCCCTTCGGCGCTGTAGCGCACGGGGGCCTGGTAGATGGATTTGAGATCCGGCGCCTGGATGACGTTTTCCTCGCGCAGGTTGCAGAACAGCGCGATCTTCTTACGGTCGGATTGCGGAATGTCTTTTTCGGCGCGGCACAGCAGAATATCCGGCTGGATGCCGATGCTGCGTAATTCCTTCACGCTGTGCTGCGTGGGTTTGGTCTTCAATTCCTTGGCGGCGGCGATATAGGGCACCAGCGTCACATGCATGAACAGCACGCGTTCGCGGCCCAACTCATATCCCACCTGGCGGATGGCTTCGAAGAAGGGCAGGCCTTCGATATCCCCCACCGTGCCGCCGATTTCGCAGAGCACGAAATCCTCGCCGTCCCGCTTGTCCTTCGCGGTGATGAATTCTTTGATGAGGTCCGTCACATGCGGGATGACCTGCACGGTACCGCCGAGATATTCGCCCTTGCGCTCTTTGGCGAGCAGGCGCGTATAGATCTGCCCGGCGGTAATGTTGTCGCCTTTATGGGCGTCCACCCCCGTGAAGCGCTCGTAATGTCCGAGATCGAGATCGGTCTCCGCGCCATCTTCGGTCACGAACACTTCGCCGTGCTGGTTCGGATTCATCGTGCCGGGGTCGACGTTGAGATAGGGATCGAGCTTGCGCAGGCGCACCTTGAACCCGCGCGCCTGCAGCACCGCGCCCAGCGCCGCCGATGCCAGACCTTTGCCGAGCGAGGAAACCACGCCCCCGGTGATAAAGACATATTTGGGGTCTTTGGAGGCGGGCATGGATTACTCTCCCGTGGGCACGCGTGGGCTGGCGGGGGTCACTTCCTTGGCGGCGGAAGGTGTGGCGGCCTTGCCGTCCAGCGCCGGAACGGTGCCGGGGGCTGCGCCTGCATGCGAAGGATTGGCGGGCTTCATGCCGACCAGGCCCTTGTCGGCGGCGGCTTTGCCCGCCGGGTCGGTGGCCGGGGCTTCGGCGGCTTGCTTGGCCTCGAGTTCGGTGGTGAATCCGCCGCGATCATGCTTCACAAGGTAGCCCAGCGCGAGGCTGGAAAAGAGGAAAGCGCCCGCGAGAATCGAGGTGGTGCGGGTGAGCAGATTGGCCTGCGCCCGGCCGCTCATCACGCTGTTGCCGCCGCCGGAAAGGCCCAGGCCGTCCGTGCTGCTGCGCTGGAAGAGAATGATGCCGATCAGCGCGAGCGTGATGAGCACATGGATGACGAGAAGCACGGTATACATGCGGAAGACCCTACGGTAAAACGCTGGAGGATAAGTGATTTAAGCAGCGGAGCGCTGCTGGGATATTTTGGCGGCCGCGCGCAGAATGGCGAGGAATTCCTCGGCCTTCAGGCTGGCGCCGCCGACCAGTACACCATCCACCCCGGGGGTTGCAAGTATCTCCTCGGCATTTTCCGCCTTCACGGAACCGCCGTAGAGCACCCGCAATTTACGCCCGCCTTCGGCATGCATGCGCGCATGCATCGCGGTGATGTCCGCAATCGAGGCGACCTTGCCGGTGCCGATGGCCCAGACCGGCTCATAGGCCACCACATCCAGCCCCGGCTGCAGGCCTGCGGCCAGTTGGGAGGCCACCAAAACTTCCTGCTGGCCGGATTCACGCACGCCCAAAGTTTCGCCCACGCACAAAATCGGGTGTAACGCTTCCTTCAGCGCGGCTGCAGTCTTGGCCGCGATCTGCACATCCGTCTCGCCATACGCCGCGCGGCGTTCCGAATGGCCGACGATGGTCCATTTCGCCCCGGCATTAACCAGCATTTCCGCCGATATATCACCCGTATGCGCGCCTTGTTTGGCGGCGTGGCAATCCTGCCCACCGAAATGGATGCCTTTCTGCGCGCCGAGTTTCAGCACGCCATATTCCGCGCTTAGTTCGGCAAGCAGGGTGGCGGGCGGGCACAGCACCACTTCCACGCCGTGCAGATCCTTCATGCCCGCGCTGATCGCCTGGCACAAAGCGTGGCTTTCCGCACGCAGCCCGTGCATTTTCCAGTTACCCACAATGAGCATGCGTCTATCCTTACCTTGTACCCCCACGGCGGCGCGCGAGAAGCGATTGCGTCGCGCGGGGGAATGCAATAGGAAACAGCAAGCCCAGAAACCCGCGCCGCTGTCAATCCGTGGCCAATTCTTTTCAGGACCCGCCTCCTATGCTGCAGCGCTTCGCCCGTTTTCTCGGTCAACAATTCAAGCTGCTGCTTTTGCTGCTTCTCGCCGCCAGCTTCGTCTTCTGGGGCGTGGCGGATATGGTGATGCAGCGGCCTTCACGTCAGGAACTCGCCAAAGCGGGATCGGAAACGATCACCGATACCGATTTCCGCGCCATGTACGACCGCACGCGCGAACAATATCGCCGCTCGCCCATGGCCAAAGGCCTGACAGACGAAGATCTCATGAAGATGGGTCTGCCCCGCCAGGTGCTGGATGGTTTGATCAACGACCGATTGCTGATGATCGAAGCCGCGGAAGAAGGCCTGTATGTAAGCGAAAAATCCATCGCCGACATCACCAAGAAAAACGCTACTTTCGCGGGCGAAGACGGTACGTTCGATCGTAAACGCTTCGAACAAGTCATCCACAGTATGGGTATGACGGAGAAAAGCTATGTTTCCGCCATGCGAACCAACGAAGCGAGCCAACAATTGGGTTTCGCTTTATTCGGCCAAAAATTACTGCACCCGATGCTTTTCCAAGCCATGCATCTGCTGCGCAAAGAATTGCGGGACGCGCAGGTATGGATTTTTACGCAATCGCTGAAACCCGCCGCTCTGGTGCCGACAGAAGCACAATTACGTGACTTTCTTAAAATGCATGAAGTGGATTTCCAGGCTCCGGAATATCGCACCATCGGCCTTATCTATTTCGACCCTAAAAAAACGGGCGCGGAAGTGAACGAAGCCGCATTGCATGCTGCTTATGAAGAACAGAAGGCCAGTATGGCCCGACCGGAATCGCGTGAGGTCGATCAGTTGCTGTTCAATGACAAAGAATCGGCAGATGCCGCTTATCGAATGATTCGGAGTGGGGCGAGCTGGGAAAAAGCGGCCAAAGATCCTGGTATTTTCAATAAAGGCGTGACCGATCTGGGAAGACTTACACAGGACAAAACCGTGCCCGCTCTGCGCCAGACCATTTTCACGGCGAAAGTGAACGAAGCAAATATGCCGGTACAAAGTTCCTTCGGCTGGCACCTATTACGCGTGCGCGCCATTCACCCGATGGAAATTCCTTCTTACGAAGAAGCCAAACCCACGCTGGATAAAAAGCTGCAGCAGCAACAATCGGAGGACGCACTGTTTCGTCAGATCGATCAATTGGAAAGCGCGCTTTCCAGTGGTGCGGATTTCGAAAGTGCGGCGAAAGCTGCAGATGCAAAAATCGTACGCGTGGGACCGGTGGACGCAGCAGGACTGAAACCGAACGGTGAACCGCAAGCCGGGCTGCCCAATCTGCCCGGCTTACTCGAAAAAGTTTTTGCCCTCAAAGGTCAGGATACGACTTCCGCGCTTACTCTTCCAGATGGGCGTAGCCTGGTGGCGGGCGTGACCAACATCCTCCCCTCCAAGCCCCGAAGTTTCGAGGAGTCGCGGGGCAAGCTCGCCTTGATGTGGGAAAAGGATAATCGCGCCAAACTCATCCAGAAAATGGCGGACGACATTGCGGCGATGACCGACGGCGCGGAGGACAAAGCGCGGGCCGGTGGCGCATTTGCCGCATCGGTCGAAGGCATACGGCGGGATGCGAAACCCACGCTGCGCGATCCTGCCAAAAACAGCGTCGCTCTGCCGCCCGAAATGATCGAGTCCTTATTCACCCTTCGAGAAGGTCAGCACACCCGGAGCTTTGTGCTCGACACCGGCGACGTGGCGTTTGCCACATTGAATCATGTGCATACGGTGCCGCAGCAATTGCAGCAGGATACCAAGGACGCTACCGCCGATTTGCTGAAAACACGCGATGCCTTAAATGGCGAGGTGGGAGGCGATGCCTACAAGCTTTACATCCAATATCTGCGCACCAAGCATAAGGTCACGGTCAATCAAGCCAGGCTGGATGCGCTGATGAAACCGCAAGCGTCGCAAGAATAACCGCATGCAGCAGAATTTCGAATCCTTCGCCGCCATCTACGACCAAAATCTGCCTCAGGTATTGTGGAGCGCCGAGGTGGACGACACCGATTCGCCCGTCGCCATGGTTTTAAAACTGATAGAGCCGGGTAAACCGTGCTTCCTGCTCGAATCCGTGCAAGGCGGCGAGTCGCGCGGGCGGTATTCGGTGATCGGGCTGGAGCCGGATCTCATCTGGCGCGCGCATGGAAATGCGGCGGAGATGAACATGGCGGGCAGCTTCGCGGATGCCGATTTCGCGCCCTGCGAAGGCGGCGCGCTGGCTTCGCTCAAATCCCTCATCCGCGCCAACCGCATCGATCTACCCGAAGGCCTGCCGCCGATGAGTGCGGGCCTGATCGGTTATATGGGATACGACACGGTACGGCTGATGGAACGCCTGCCGGAAGCGAATCAGGATAATCTCCACATCCCCGACGCCTGCTTCATGCGCCCGCGCATGCATGTGGTGGTGGATGCGGTGAAATCCATCACCTACCTCATCGCTCCCGTATGGCCCGCGCCGGAGAGGGATGCGCGCACGGCGTACGACGAGGCGCAAGCCCGCCTGAGTGCCACACGCCGCAAGCTGAGCGAGCCGCTGGCGCGCAAGGCCGTTTCTGCCGAAGCGGAAGAAACGCTGGAATTCACCCCCCACACCAGCCGGGAGCACTACCATGCGATGGTCGAGAAAGCGCGAAACTACATCCGCGCTGGAGATATTTTCCAGGTAGTGCCGTCACAACGTTTCTCCGCGCCCTACACGCAATCGCCTTTCGCGCTGTACCGTGCGTTGCGCCATCTCAATCCTTCGCCTTTCCTGTTTTTCCTTCAATTCGGGGAAATGAGTCTGGTGGGTTCCAGCCCGGAAATTCTGGTGCGATTGAAAGACGGTACGGTCACCATCCGTCCCATTGCCGGCACACGCAGACGTGGGGAAAACACAGCGGAAGACGAAACGCTGAAACAGGATCTGCTGGGCGACCCGAAGGAACTGGCCGAACATCTCATGTTGCTCGATCTGGGCCGAAACGATGTGGGCCGCGTGGCAACCCCCGGCTCGGTGCGCGTGACGGAACGGATGATCGTCGAACGGTATTCCCATGTCATGCACATCGTATCGAACGTCGAAGGCACGCTGGATGCGGCACGTTTCGACGCGGTGGACGCATTGGTGGCGGGTTTTCCGGCAGGCACCACCAGCGGCGCACCGAAAATCCGCGCCATGGAAATCATCGACGAATTGGAAACCGAGAAACGCGGATTCTACGCAGGTTGCGTTGGCTATTTCGGAGCCAATGGCGACATGGATACCTGCATCGCCCTGCGCACCGGTCTGATAAAGGACGGACGGCTCTATGTGCAAGCAGGTGGCGGCGTGGTGGCGGACAGCGACCCAGAATCCGAATTCCAGGAAAGCTGGAACAAAGCCCAGGCCCTGATGCGCGCCGCCGCCCTCGCCCCCCGTTTCGCCTGAGGTGCCCATGAAAATTCTGCTCATCGATAATTACGACAGCTTCACCTACAATCTGGTGCATTACCTGCAGCAGTTGCGCGCCGAGGTGCGGGTGGTGCGCAATGACGCGCTGAGCATTCATGAGATATTGGATTCCGGCGTAGACGGCGTGGTGATTTCCCCTGGCCCCTCCGACCCCGATCATGCAGGTGTCTGCCTGCCGTTTCTGAAAGTGAATGATGGCAAGCTTCCGGTGCTCGGCGTATGCCTGGGCCACCAGGCCATCGGGCAGGCATATGGTGGCAAAGTCATCCGCGCGCCGCAGCCTGTGCACGGCAAAACCAGCCCGATGATCCATAAGGGCGAGAGCGTCTTCGCAAACCTGCCTTCGCCTTTCGAGGCCACGCGCTACCATTCTCTGATCGTCGAACGCGACAGTTTACCTTCTTGTTTGCGCATCACCGCCGAAACACGCGATGGACTGATCATGGGTCTGCGTCACGAAAGCCAGAAGGTGCATGGCGTGCAGTTCCATCCCGAATCCATCGCCTCCGAACATGGGCACGCGATGCTGCGCAATTTTCTTGAGGATTGTCGTGGTTGAGGGATTGCCGCTGCTTATGCTGTTGCATCGTGTGGTGGCGCGAGAGGATCTGACGCGCGCCGAAGCTGCCCGCGCAACGCAGATCATACTGCATGAAGGTGCGACACCCGCCCAGGCCGCAGCTTTTCTTACAGCCATGCGCATGAAAGGCGAGACGGTAGAAGAAATTGCCGGAGCGGCGGATGCGATGCGCGCGCGAATGATGCGAATGCATGCGCCTGCCGGGACAATCGACAACTGCGGCACGGGCGGGGACGGCAAGGGCAGCCTCAATATTTCCACCGCCGTTGCCATCGTCGTTGCCGCCTGCGGCGTTCCAGTGGCCAAACACGGCAACCGAGCGGTGTCCTCGCGCTCCGGCTCGGCGGATGTGCTGCGCCATCTCGGCGTCGAATGGAATCTGACACCTGCGGACAGCGAAATACTGCTGGCCGAATACAATCTTGTCTTTTTAATGGCCCCGATCTATCACCCTGCCCTCCGTCATCTGGGTGAAGTGCGGCAGGAACTGGGCATGCGCACCTTGTTCAACCTGCTCGGTCCGCTGTGCAATCCGGCGGGTGTGACACGGCAGTTACTAGGCGTTTACAGCGCCGATCTGGTCGAGCCGGTGGCACAGGCATTGCAATCGCTGGGCTGCGAATTCGCTTGGGTTGTGCATGGCGGAGACGGCTCGGACGAACTGAGCCTGGAGGCACCAAGCCGGGTCGCCGAAGTGACGCAGACGGGGATTCGCCTGTTCGACATACATGTGGTGGAAAGCGGTCTCGTATGGCCGCTTGAACAGCATCACCTCTACCCCGAAGACCCGCTGGCCCAGCCTGCCGATCTCCTCTCGCCCGACAATCTGCAAGGCGGCACGCCGGAACAGAATGCGCGTGCATTGCTGCGTGTATTAAAAGGTGCATTGGGCATGTACCGCCAAAGCGTATTGCTCAACGCCGCCGCTGCTTTGGTGGTGGCAGGGGTTGCGGACGACGTCGCTACCGGGGTAGTGCTGGCCACTGAGGCCATCGATTCCGGGCGCGCTGCGCAACTGCTTTCCGACATGGCGCAGCGCAGCCAAGAACTTGCCCAAGCGCGAGGCGCTTCATGAGCACACCTGACATCCTTGCCCGCATATGCGCCACGACGCGTGAAACCGTAGCGAAATGCAAAACGCAGATCAGCGAAAGCACACTGCTTGCGAGAGCGAAAACACAGCAAGTGCCGCGCGGCTTCCATCATGCG